>CAVQIP010000066.1:0-11503 GCA_963712565.1 uncultured Alphaproteobacteria bacterium
GGGGCGCGTTCGATGCCGCCGTCGAATTCGTCGCTGCAGTAGGGGCCGCCCTGGTACCAGTCGCCGATCGGGTCGGGCGGCAGCTTCGCTTCGGCGGCGAGCGCTGCGCGCGGTGATCCTCGGCCCTGCCCTGCGGCCGATAGCCGAAGCGGAAGGCCGGCGCATTGTCCCACCAGCCGCGCGCATTGTCGGAGGCGCCGTAGAAGATTTCGCAGCGGATGTCGGGATGCTCGAGGCCGATGCGGATGAGCTGCACGAGATCCTCAGGCTTCAGCCAGATCGACAGCCGGCGCTCGTCGACAGGCACGTCGCCGACGTTGCCGATGCGGATCGAGGTGACGCGCAGCCCATGCTTGTAGGCATAGAGCGCGGCGAGCGCCTCGCCGAACGCCTTGCTCACGCCGTAGCGCGAATTCGGCCGCACCGGCTGCGTCGGTGCCGATGCGGCGCTGGCGCGGATAGAATCCGACGGCGTGGTTCGACGAGGCGAACACGACGCGTTCGACGCCGTGGCGGCGCGCCGCCTCGAACAGGTTGTAGCAGCCGATGATGTTGGCCTGGAGGATCGTCTCCCACGGTCCCTCGACCGAGAAGCCGCCGAGATGCACGATGCCGTGCGACGCCGGCGACCGCGCGCTCGACCTCGGTCATGCTAGGCGAGATCGGCCTTGACGAAGCGTCTCGTCGCGCCGCGAGGTCGGCCGGCGGCGCGAGGTCGCTCAGGCGGATGCTCGGATAGATGCCCTTGAGCAGCTTGCGCAGCCGCGTGCCGATGCCGCCCGCCGCGCCAGTGACGAGAACTGTTTGCATGCATGCTCAGCCATCCGACCTTGCGCGGTGTCACTCGCATTGCCGAGCTTGCGCCGGCGAACCGCTGATAGCGCTTGCGGCTGTTGAGCAGATGCCGGCGCATTGCAGCGCGCGCCTGCGCGACCGCGCCGCTGCGGATCGCCTGCACGATGTCGCGATGCTCCTGCTGGAACGTCTCGCTGTAGGCGCGCTTGGGCAGTCCCGGGCCCGCCGCGAATGGTCTGACGCGGGATGATGAAGCGGCCGAGATGCTCCAGAAAGCGCCGGAATTGCGGGTTGCCGGTGGCGTCGGCGATGCTGCAATGAAGCGCAAAGTCCTGATCGATCGCGTCCTCGCCGCGCTTGAGCGCGGCGATCGATGGCCTCGAGGCAATCGACGATCTTGCGAACCTGCGACGCCGAGGCGCGCTCGGCGGCCAAGCCGGCGGCCTCGATCTCGATGCCGGTGCGCAATTCCATCACGTCGAGCACGTCGCGCATCGACGACAACTGGTCGAAATCGAACGCGCAACGGCCGGCGCGCGTTCTCCGGAACGAAGGCCCCGACACCCTGCCGGGTGACGACGAGGCCGTCGGCGCGCAAGGCGGCGACGGCTTCGCGCACCACCGTGCGGCTCACCCCGGTCGCCGCGATCAGCTCCTGCTCGGTCGGCAGTCGCGAGCCCGGCGGGATCTTGCCGCTGGTGATGTCGTCGGTCAGCCGCGCGACGAGCTCGCCGCTCAAGGAGCGCGGCGCCGGCAGCGGCCGGCTCACCGAAAGGCTTGTCGTCGACCTGCTCATCGGCCTTGACACTCTGCGGCGGCCAGTCATCATATGATATGACAAGTGCGTATCACCTGCCCGCCGGTTGATCAACCTGTCCGACGATCAAGACGCCCGGCGAGGCCCTCGACCGCAGTCCGCGCAACACACTCGCTCCGGGAGGACTTGAATGCACCGCCGCACCGTGCTCCGTCTCGGCGCCGCGACGGCGCTCGGCGCGCTCGCAACCGACTGGCGCGCCGGCGCCTTGCCCAGCAGAAGCTCGTGCTCAAGGCCACCGACGTGCACCCGCTCGGCTATCCGACCGTCGAGGCGGTGGTGCGGCATGGGCAAGAAGCTCGAGACCGCGACCGCCGGCCGCCTCAGCATCCAAATGTATCCGTCGATGCAGCTCGGCGGCGAAAAGGAGATGATCGAGCAGGCGCAGGTCGGCGCGCTCGCCATCGCGCGCATCAGCGTCGGACCGATGGGCCCGCTGGTTCCGGAGCTCAACGTCTTCAACCTGCCCTTCATGTTCCGCGACGACGCCCACATGGAGAAGGTGATCGACGGCCCGATCGGCGATGAGCTGTTGAAGAAGCTGTCGAGCCATCCGACCGCGGGCCTGATCGGCCTGTGCTGGATGAACGCCGGCACGCGCAACGTCTACAACAGCAAGAAACCGGTGCGCTCGATCGACGACCTCAAGGGTCTGAAGATCCGAATGATGGGCAATCCGGTCTTCGTCGATACCATGAACGCACTCGGCGGCAACGGCGTCGCCATGGGCATGGACCAGCTCGTCAGCGCCATGCAGACCGGCGTGGTCGACGGCGCCGAGAACAACTACCCGACCTACGCCACCGGCCAGCACTACCGCTACGCCAAATACTATTCGCTGACCGGGCACCTGATGATCCCGGAGATCCTCGTATTCTCCAAGAAGACCTGGGACACGCTCGCGCCGGCCGATCAGGCGCTGATCGCCGCCTTCGCCAAGGAGGCGCAGCACGAGGAGCGCAAGCTCTGGTACGCGATGGAGGAAAAGTCGCGGCAGCAGATCGAGGCCGCCGGGGTCGAGATCATCAAGATCGACGGACAAGAAGCCGTTCCAGGCGGCGGTGGCGCCGGTGTGGGACAAATACGGCACGCAGCACGCCGAGCTGATCAAGCGCATTCAGGACGTCAAGTGATCCAAATGCGCAGGTCGGCGCAAGCGATCGACCGGCATGACCGCCTGAACCGCCCGCGGCGGGAGATGGAATGAAGCAGCACTACGTCCGGGCGATGGACGCCGTTCACGGCGCCTGCCTGTTCGTCGCCGGCGCCTGCCTGGTCGCGATCACCATCATCGTCCCCTACGGCGTATTCACCCGCTACGTGCTCAACAGCGCGGCGTCGTGGCCCGAGCCGATGGCCGTGCTGCTGATGATCGTGCTGTCGTTCCTGTCCGCCGTGGTCTGCTACCGCGAGCATCTGCACATCGGCGTCGGCGTGCTGCCGGCCTTTCTCAAGGAGCCGGCGAAGTCGGTGCTGGGCTGGTTTCTCGAGCTCTGCATGCTCACGACCAATCTCTTCATGGTGGTCTGGGGCATCAAGCTCGTGCAAGCCACCTGGTACCAGAGCATCGCCGAATTCCCGATCGTCACCGCCGGCATCACCTATCTGCCGATCCCGATCGGCGGCGTGCTCACCGCCTTGCTCGTGATCGAGCGCCTGCTGACGCGAGACTTCTTCCACGAGGTCGGGAGCCGAGACCGTCAGCCAGGTTTCGACCGAATAGGGCGTCGGCGGAGCTGCGGCATGGACGTCCTCATTCTCGTCGGCAGCTTCACCATCGTGTGTCTCTTGGGCATGCCGGTCGCCTACGCGCTCGGGCTGGCCGCCATTCTGGCCGCGTTGTGGATCGGCCTTCCGCTCGAAGCGGTGATGCTCAAGGTCTCCGGCGGGATGAGCGGCTTCTCGCTGCTGGCGATTCCGTTCTTCATTCTCGCCGGCGCGATCATGGCGGTCGGCGGCATGGCCGAGCGCCTCGTCAACCTCGCCAAGGTCTTCGTCGGCTTCATTCGCGGCGGGATGGCGCTCGTCAACATCGTCGCCTCCACGATGTTCGGCTGCATCTCGGGCTCGTCCGTCGCCGACACGGCGGCGGTCGGCTCGGTGATGATTCCGCAAATGATCAAGCACGGCTATCCGCGCCTGTTCGCCGTCAACGTCACCATTTCGGGCTCGCTGCAGCCGCTGCTGCTGCCGCCCTCGCACAACATGATCATCTATTCGCTGGCGGCCGGCGGAACCATTTCCGTGGCGCAGCTGTTCGTGGGCGGGGTCATACCGGCGCTGCTGCTCGGCCTTTCGCTGATCGTGCTGGTCCTCATCATCGCGCATCGGCAAAACTTCCCGAAAGGCGAGATCGTTCCGTTCCGACAGGCGCTCAAGGCCGCAATCGACGCGGTCTGGGGCCTGATCACGATCGTGATCATCCTCGGAGGGATCCTCACCGGCGTGTTCACCCCGACCGAGTCCGCGGCCGTGGCCTGCGTCTACGCATTCTTCGTCACGATGTTCGTGTACCGCGACTGCAAGTGGAGCGACCTGCCGAAATTGATCGCGCGAGTCGTCCGCACGGTCGGCATGGTCATGATCATGATCGGGTTCTCGATCGCCTTCGGCTACATGATGGCGATCATGCAGATACCCGCCAAGGCCACCGAGTTCTTCGTGGCGATCTCGAGCGACAAGTACACGTTCCTGCTGTACGTGAATATTCTGCTGCTTTTGCTCGGTACGTTCATGGATCTCGCGCCGATGCTGCTGATCTGCACGCCGATCTTTCTGCCGGTCATCAAGACTTTCGGCATCGACCCCGTGCACTTCGGCATCGTCATGATTCTCAATCTCGGGATCGGCCTGCTCACGCCGCCGGTCGGGCCGACCATGGTGGTCGGATGCGCGATCGGCCGCGTCAGCATGGAGGCGGTGTCGCGCAGCATTCTGATCTTCTACATCCCGATGCTGGTCGTGCTCGCGCTGGTCACCTATGTACCCCAGCTTTCGCTGTGGCTGCCGCGGTTGCTGTTGCAATAGCCGATCCACGCCGGCGCCGGCGGCGCCGCACGCCGTTCGCCCGCTCTCTCCGTTTCGTCGCTGCGCTGAAGCGCACGAAATTTACGAAAAATTTTCGCGCGTGAAATTTTACGCAGAATTTCTCTTGCGCCGGCGTTTATGCAGAATTTTCTCCGACGGCCGAAAAATTTCTTTGAACGCGAGTTTGCGCGCGCACATGGTCGCGTCGGGAGCGACCCTCCTGAAGAATCATCAGCGAAGAAAGGAAGAACCCCCATGAAGAAGCTCACATTGACCGCAGCCGCCACGGCCGCGCTGTTTTGCTCAGGCTTGACGTTCGCGAACCAGGCCGCGGCGCAAGACTACAATTACGGCTCAGCCCGGCCAATACGCCCAGTACTGGCCAATACGGCGTGCCGATCGGCGAGAACGGCGCGCACTGGGGCAACCAGTGCTGGGTCGAGACCTGGGGCGGCGGCAGCTCGTATTTCGGCTACTGGAAGCCGTGCGCTCCGGCTCGCGGCGGCGAGGAACGCCAGGCGCTGATCGCTTCCGATCTTTGCGTCGGCCGGGAGAGCCCTCGCCATGAGCGAGGGCTTTCCCCCGAAGCCGAAGCGACGACCGGCGGGCGCTACAACGAATAGCCGCCGTCGACCACCAGCGTCTGCGCCGTCACCATGCTGGCGTCGGCGCACAGGAACACGATCGCGGCCGCGATATCGGCCGGCGTGCAGGCGCGCTTGAGCAGCGTGCGCTCGATCGAGGCCCGCTTGCGCTCGGCCGGCCACGCCCGCGTCCATTCGGTATCGACGAATCCCGGCGCGACCGCGTTCACGCGCGCCTGCGGCGCGAGCGCGCGGGCGAGATTTTGCGTGAGGCTGATGAGGCCGGCCTTGCTGGCGCCGTAGGCCATGCTCGAGCCCGGCATGTTGCGGCCGGCGACCGAGGCGGTGTTGCAGACCGCCCCGCGCGCGGCCTTGAGCGCCACCGCCGCCGCGCGCGTGCAGCGGAACGGCCCCAGCAGATTGGTGGCCAGGATCGTCCCCCAGAATTCCTCGGTCAGCCGGTCGAGCTCGCTCGGCGCGATCGGCGCGACGGTGGCCGAGGTGCCGGCATTGTTGACCAGGAAGTCGAGCCGGCCGAGCGCGGCGATGGCGTCCTGCACCATGCGTTCGGCCGCGCCCGGCTTCGACACGTCGCCGGGCGCGCCGATCACGGCCAAGCCCTGCGCGCGCAGGCGCGCGACCGCGGCCGGGCCGCGGGCATCGTCCGGCAGGTGGTTGAGCGCGACCCTGGCGCCGCGGGCGGCGAACAGCTCGACCGTGGCGAGCCCGATGCCCGACGCCGCGCCCGTCACCAGCGCAGCCTTGCCGTCAAGATCGCCCAATCGCGGCTCCCCCGGCCGGCTTCAAGACCGGCGTAGAAAACATCACGGAAATCCGATGCTTGTTTGACAGATATCAAGTCGGTTGCGAAGGCGCTTTGCGCCTAAAGGCGCGCCCGGGGATGGCGGCATTGATCCGCCGGCGCGCAAAAAAGTTTCGCCCGGGATCGACCGGGCGAAACGCAGGCAGTTGTTCGGTGGCAGCAGCCTGTTCGAAAAAATCCACGGCCTTGCGCGATCCACGCCGAAGCGCAGCGTCCGTTTCGGCTTACCGGCGCATTTCGCTGAACAGGACGCCGCCCTTAGCCTTGGCGGTCGGCTCGGATTCCACGATTTCCACCGTCACGGCTTCGACCGGAACGGAAAAATTCTTCACCACCGCGTCGGTGATGTCCTTCACCAGCGCGCGCTTCTGGTCGAGCGAGCGTCCCTTGACGGCATGGACGTAGACTTCAGGCATATCGGTCTCCCTGTTGGGCCGCAGGAGATACTATAGCGACTGCCACGAACATAGAAAGACGCGTTCGGCAACTCCGCCGCGCCGCGCCGCGGACGAGCAGCGCGGCGGCCGCGTCACCGGAAGAAGCTGAAAAAGCCTTCCTGGAATCCGGCGCGCGGGTAATAGCCGGGCGCGGCCCAATCGTCGGAGCGGACCTCGCGCCACGCACGCGCATCGCCTCCGGCGGGCTCGCGCCGGCGCGCCTGGCTGCGCGCGCTGCGTTGCGGCTGCTTGGAGGCGGCAACCGGACGCGGGCGCGGCTGCGGCACCGCCGCGGCAGCGGCATCGGCCGGCGCCGGCTCCGACTGGGACGGCGAGCGGTCGCCCGCGGCGCCATCCGCCACGCGCGCGGTGGCGGAGAGCGGGTTCGAGCGCGCCGGCGGCCATGGCGGCGCTGCGGCCGAGCGGACTTGCCGCGATCCGCGGGCGATCGTTGGCCGCCCGCACGCTCCGCGGCTTGCGCAGCTCGCCCAGCACACACGTGGCGTCGAGATAGGTCCAGATGTCTTGCCCGCAGGCACCATTTTCCGCGGGCGTCGCAACCGCTGCGGTCGACCGCGGCGTCCCGGCGGCCACGGCGCCCGTGCTCGCTCCGGCGCCGCCGCTGGCGTCGAGCCGCAGCGCCGTCACCGCGCTGCTCTCGCCGCGGTGGGCCGCCCAGATGGCGACGAGGCCGAGCATTGCGCACACCAGGCCGGCCAGCGCCACGCGCAGTTTGCGCCGCAAGCGCGGCGTCGGACACAACAACCCAAACTCCGGATGCACATTGTGCGCCGCGGGCATCGGCTCCTCCTGCAACCCTCCCCAGCGCGCCTCGGAGAGGTTTAAACCCGCGAACCGGCAAGCCGTTCCGCCGGCGCACGCGCGCGCGATGGCACCGATTTGTTTACGCTGCGGCGCGGTGCGTCTTTGCACGCAGGCACCGAGGTACCGGTCGCACGCGCGCGGTGTTAGGTCAGGGCTACTGCTTCAATGCGCGCCCGATTGCGCTACGATGCGGCCAATCGGGGAAAGGGGGAAGAAAATTGGCGGAGGAAGCGTCATGGAGCTCCGAACCGCGAGCCCCCGGAAACACGTCCAGCCGCGATTGTTGAACCTTTGTGCCCAGTGCGGGGAGGCGATCTTCCTGCCGGAATGGTCCGAGTATCTGGACCGGCACCGCGTGCGGCATCTGTGGGAATGCGAAGCGTGCGGTTACAAATTCGAGACCATGGTCTCGTTCCCCGATCCATAATTTCCGCGCCTCGTCGGTACGCCAACCGACACAAGCCGAATTGAAAGAGCCATCGGCGTGCGCCGGTGGCTCTTCGTTTGACCCGATCCCGGCTCGGCCCGAGATCGGCAGGCGATGACGCCCGGTTGCCGACGGCAGCGCGCCGGCAGACGCAGGCGATCAGAGCGAAGGCGACCGCTCGCGAACCTGCGCAGCCGGCTGCTCGGCGGCCGCCGCGGGACGTACGCCGGCCGGCAATTGCAGCACGGTCGCGCGCTGGCCCTCGCACAGACGCGTGAGCAGCACCACTTGTCCGTCCGGAAACTCCAACGCGTCGTGATGGGTCACGGCGTTGTCGGTATTGATTTGCCGGAAGCGCGCCAGCCGCTGCCCGATCTTCTTGTTGGGCAAAATACCGATGCCGAACGACGGCTCGCATTCGACATTCTCGTCGAACGCAATCTCGGTGCCGGGCAGCAGGCAGACCGCCACGTGCGGCTCACCGACCGCGGCGAAGCCGCGGGTGATGGAATTGGTGAACTTGGTCGCCACCAGCTTGTCGTCGATCTTGGCGGGGCGGGTCGCGACATGGTGCAGACTATAGTCGCACATCGGAGGGACTCCTCTTGCCGTGAAAAGCCGGGATGGGCGTTCTCCTCGGCGACGCCCCCGCAGTTATGAGCGTTTGCCGGACATTGTCCCGACTCGTGCGCAATGTCGCCATGTCCTCACCTTGCAGGGAGACGGGGATCAGCGGCAGGTGCCCGACACCTGGAAGCTGATCCAAATCGATCTATCTCCCTCCACCGGTCGCCAAGGAGGCTGAGCGAAGAACGCCGGACGCGAGCAACCGGTTCCTCGCCGCGAGCGAAGAAGCCGGCGTCCAGCCGCCGCTCGCCGGCCGTCGACGGCCACGGGGATTGTGCGCGCCGAACACCGCCCAAATTCCTCCAAGCAATCAACGATGAACAAAGAGGTAGGCCGGGCGGCCGGCCAGACCCGATCGTGATCGCGGGGGTGCAGGATTTTATCCGCCCGGCGGGACGAATTGCGCGTCAGCGTTGTTGTTAAGGGTCGGGCCGGCGGGCGTCGTTCGCCAGCCGAACTGGACCACAACCAAGACCACAACCAAGAGACGGGAGGACGTGTCGTGAACAAACGGGTGATCGTGGGGACCCTGGCTTCGGCTGCGCTGCTGGCGCTCGCCGCCGGCGCCGGAGCGCAGCAAACCACCATGACGTTTTTCCTCACCAGCGCGGGACCCGGCAAAGGCGCCGACCTGGGCGGCCTCGAGGGCGCCGACCGGCACTGCCAGCAGCTGGCGCAGGCGGCGGGCGCCGGCGGCAAGACCTGGCGCGCCTATCTGAGCACGCAGGCCGCCGGCGGCGGCCAGGCGGTCAACGCGCGCGACCGCATCGGAGCGGGGCCCTGGCGCAACGCCAAGGGCGAAGTCGTCGCGCAGAACGTCGACGACCTGCACAGCGCCAACAACAAGCTCAGCAAGCAGGCCTCGCTCAGCGAGAAGGGCGAGGTGATCAACGGCCGCGGCGACACCCCCAACCGGCACGACGTGCTCACCGGCTCGCAGCCCGACGGCCGGGCGTTCGCGGCCGGCGAGGATCGCACCTGCGGCAACTGGACGAAGAGCGGCGCCGGCTCCGCCATGGTCGGTCATCACGACCGGCAGGGGCTGCGCGATGACGAGCCGTCCAAGTCCTGGAACTCGTCGCATCCCTCGCGCGGTCCCGACGGCGGCTGCAGCCAGGCCGACTTGAAGAGCACCGGCGGCGACGGCCTGTTCTATTGCTTCGCCACCAACTAGCGCACGTTCCCGAACAGCGGAAACGGTTGTCCGGATCGAACGTGCGGCAGCAAAGGAGCGAGAGCGCATCGCGATGCGAGCAGCGGGGATGTGCTCCAGCGGTTTCGGAGGGGTTGTTGCGCCAAGTTCCCTCCGTCTTGCCCGGCACGCAGTCAAGCGTCTGTAGCCTGCGTAACCTTGCCTGCGGTGCCGGGCATCGATCTGCAAGAATGCTCTGACCTCGCCGCCTACTGCAGGCCCGCCGCTTGTAGATACTGCAAGTCGACGAACCGCTGCGCCGGCGGCGGCGGCCCGCTGATCTGGCCGGTTTCGGCGAGCAATTCGATCACCTTGGCCATGCCCGCCATGTTGATCTCGGCCTGCCTGGGCATGACGCCGCGCTCGGGCTCGTAGTAGAGCGCAAGGATCCTGCGCGCGACCTCCACCGGCGCACCGGTGGTCTCGGCGATCAGCGCCGCGACCTCGTTGCGGTTGGCGTCGTCGCGCATGAACTTGAACGCGGCGCCGTAAGCGCGGGCGAGCCGCGCGAGCGTGCCCTTGCGCACCGCCGCCCAGGCGCGACGCGCCGCGAGCACGTTGAACTGCTGCACCGGCAAGACCTCGAGCGAGTTGCCGAGCTTGCCGAAGCCCTTGTGCACCAGGATGAGGTCGTCGGGCTGGCTGAGCGGCACGGCATCGCATTGCCCGCTGACCAGGCAGTTGCCGCGGGCTTGGCTGCCGATCAATTCCTTGGTGGCGTAGTCGCCATCCTTGAGCCCATGTTTGGTCAGCAGCAGCCGGGTCGAAAGCGAAATCGTGTCCGCCGGCATCGACATCGCCACCACCTTGCCCTTGAGATCGGCGGCGGTCTTGATCTCGGGCTTGGCGATGAGGCTGTAGACCGCGTTGGCGTGCCCGCCGATGACGGCGACCGCGTCGGATCCCTTGAGCGCGGCCTGGATCAGGTACGGCGTGGCCGTCCCGGTGATGTCGACAACGCCGTTGTCGAGGGCGTCGATCATGTGGGTCGTGCCGGGCAGCCCGACCAACTCCACCGCAAGGCCTTCGCGGGCGAGCAGACCATGGCGCATCAGCACGTGCAGCGGCAGCGAGCCGATGGTGCGCGCGGAGTTGGCATTGTGGCCGAGCCGAATCTTGTCCTCGGCGCGTGCGGCCTGCAGCAGCGCGAGCGACATCAGCAGCGCAAGGGCGACCGCACGCGTCATCATCCCTCCCTCGCTCGTGGCGTCGACCGGCGGGCGCCATGTTAGCCGTGCGGCGCCGGCCCCGCCACCCGAGCGGGCGCGTGAGACCGGCCCCTGCAGCGCCCGGCGGTCATCGCATCTTCCGGCATTCTTTGCTAGGCTGACGCCCCGAGGTGCATCATGCTCACCGACCGCAGACGTGCGCTCGCGCTCATCGCCGGCGCGTTCGCGACCCCGGCCCTAGCCCAGACGCCCGCCATGACCCGCGTCACCGCCTATGCCTTTTCCTTTGCCGGTCTCGAGGGGGCCGACATCAAGCTCGCCGACCACGCCGGCAAGCCGATCCTGGTCGTCAACACCGCTTCGCTGTGCGGCTACACTCCGCAATATGCCGGCCTGCAGCAGCTATGGACGCGCTACCACGACCGCGGACTGATGATCGTCGGCGTGCCCTCGAACGATTTCGGCGGCCAGGAGCCGGGTGGCGCCGTCGACATCGCCAAGACCGCGCATGGCGAATACGGCGTCGCCTTTCCCCTCGCCGCCAAGGCGCAAGTGAAGGGCGCGAGCCCGCATCCGTTCTACAAATGGGCGGCGGGCGAACGGCCGCTCGAGACCCCGCGCTGGAATTTTCACAAATACCTGGTCGGACGCGACGGCCATATCGCCGCGGTCTTTCCGACCGATATCGAGCCGATGGACGCGCGCGTCATCGCCGCGATCGTGAAAGAGCTGCCCCGCCCGCCGGAATAAAGCGCCGCGCCGAGCGTTGACAAACTGTCA
>CAVQIP010000067.1:0-42314 GCA_963712565.1 uncultured Alphaproteobacteria bacterium
TAAGACCAACCCGCTGAGTGACCAGTGAGATCGATGTTGGCTGGGAGCATCATATTTTTCTGCTTCCACCGTGAAATAGCCCCCGAACTGACCGGACACGGTCTCCCACTTAGCAAGTGTGAGGCATACAACCGGGGTCGTTGCAAACCCGCAATCAGGTAGCCGTGCACGATAGAGACTGCCTTTGAATGGGCGACAGCATGAGTAAGAGCTGCGATTGCGGCCGCCAATCTCTTTAGGTTTACGGCTGCGGCGGTTAGATAAGCTTGTATTTTCATGTTGGCGAGGCCGCGCCGTGCCGCCCGGGCTAATCCATGCCAGGCTTTCTCTTCTCCGTGAACGCCCTCGACACGTGCGCGATGGGAGGCAAAGAGGATCCGTTCACGCTTGGTCCAAGCGAGATGCCGACGCCAGCCCGCAATAGCGCGGGATCATCCTTGCGACGGAGGTTGCCGGCGCTGAGCGTTTAGGCTGAAACAGGCCGCTCGCAGTGGACATGGGCGGCAGTCGCGAATGCTTGAGCGATAGACCTTGAAGCCCTCCGCATTTGGTTTGCTGTGCGGCACAAGATGCCGACCTCGCGGACAGCGGAGACGATCGTCTCGCGCATCCAGTTTGAACCGACGGGCGGGAATAACTCCTTTTTTCGGGGATGGCTCGCGCCGTGTTGGAACGATGGCTTCAATCCTGCGCGCTTCCAGCTCGGCGAAGACACGTGCGACACCGTAGCCCGCGTCCAACGTGGCGATTGTGATTGAGCGACCCGTCACGCGCGGCACCTCCGTCGAGGGCCGACAGCGTGTTACTGTCATGAACACCCCCTGTGGTCACTTCGACGTCGAGAATGACGCCTTGTTTGGTATCGACCGCAGTTTGCTGTTTGTAGGCCGGCTCGACCCGAGGCAGACGACCGCCCTTTCCCAGCGAGGCGTCCGGATCCGTTTGGCAGATCCGCTGCGCTTTGCTGGTCGTAGCTATCTCGGGCGATAGCGCAGGCGTTGTCCAGCTCAGTCAAAACCGCATCAGCATGAGCCTCGACGATCGCGTCCCAGGACACATTGGCGCGTATTAGTGTGGCGTCGAGATGGACAACCTCGCCGGTGGCGATCCTAGCCGCTATGCATGCCTTTACTGTTCGTGACAAAACGGCCTTGAAGCGTTCAGGCCCAGCGTTGGCGAATGCGCGTGAGGCTCGAATGATCAGGTAGCTTCTCGTGAAGCGCATCAGGCCCAGCGAACCAGCGAATGGCGAGATTAACCTGAGCCTCGCGCATCAGCCTGCGGTCATGAACAATCCCGCTCAGGCAGAGCCAGGCCGGCGTTAAACGAACCGCCGCTTCCGGATCGATGCCCGGTCGACCATCCTCGAGGCGATAGCAGTCAGCGACTTCATCTCGCAGCCACGAAAGATCGAGAACACGTTCAACGCGCACCAGCACATGATCATCGGGAATGAGTTGCCTCAGCGACCCTGAGATGAACAGTTCCAATTGGCTGCGTTCTTTCCGCCCAAGCATCTCGCCCTCTCATCAATCGCGAATCGCAAGGCGAGGGAATCGGCGGGCAATAGTTTCGACAACCCCAACCGTGTCTATGACCAATTCTTCGGATCGAGTTGAGATCGTCGCGTCGGTTCAGCGCCGTCGGCGCTGGACAGGCGTCGGAAAAGGCGGCCTTCTCGGCGGCGCGGCGGTTGTGGATTAGTGCTCGTAGAGTGAGCCGTGTCAGGACGCGGCGACTAGCCCCGCCGGGTACGGTCCTGCGTGAGCCTCTAGGGCGACAAATTGCAAGCCCCACTCGGATGCGCGACCTCGATACCCTCCTGAATTCTCTCGTTAACATCATTCACAGAGCCTCATTGCGGTACCTATGTGAAGCGGAAAAAGCTGAGCATCAAGTTCGATTTAGTCGGCATCGCACGGGTGCCCAACGCGAGAAACATCGCGCCGTCATAGAACTCCTGGCGCCGATTGGGCAGATATTCTCGTTCCTTCAGGACGGCCAGATCGCCGCCGACATGATCGACAGTGATATTGCACTCTGTAAGTACCTTGAACCGAAGAGAAATTGCGGGCCAAGGAGCTGGCGAGAACCTGACTAAGAGCCAATTGACAACGGCATCGGCGATGACGGCCAGGTCGACCGGGCGGCCGGCAATGATGCGATCAATGTCAGTACCGCCGGAGGGAGGTGAGCCCGATCGCTCGGAGTGGAGGTGAGCCGATCAACGTGCGCGACGCGGGTGAGATCGAGCACACCATTACGAGTTTCGTGCGCTCCTCGAATGGCGGCCTGATCATGACGGGCGGGTCAGCGAACTATCGTCGCGAGGTGATCATCACGCTGGTGGCCCGGCACCGACTGCCCGCGGTCTACCCGGACCGTGCGTTCGTCACTTGTCGGCGGTTCTCACACACCAGAAATCACATCACGTCGGCGGGGCGCTTCTCACCTCGGGGGCCTCGGGGCATGGCTATCCTCCATGTTCCGCGCGAAGTTTGCGTATGAGACCATCATACATGCCAATCGTTTTTTTATGCCAATCGATTTCCCGTTGAGTTGTGTCGATCCATGGGTCATCGCCCCTGCGCTCGCGATGCTGCATTTGGCCCGATTCCAGGAGTTCAAGGTCCCTTCGACATTCGGCCAAGTTTTGTTCGAGACGGTGGATAAAGTCATCCCAGACGGACATGCGGAAATGCCTCTCGTAGGCGTAAACGGCGCAGCCATCCGAGGAGCGCGGCCATGAACAGAACGGCGCTGCACAACCTCCAGGGCATTCTCGACGATTTCTGGCAGCAGCCGATCTGCTTGAAGGGCAAGATCGACGGCCGTTGCAATCGAAGATACTGGCGTCCGTGTAAGGCAGATGCAATCGTTAAAATCAGGGCAGCCTTGTCAGCCAACGATGACTATGAAAAATTATCCGCCAACCGGGCGCCGGATGCCGGATCACGTTTTGCCGGAACGCCGAGCGACTTTGTCGGGAATCCACAGTCGTGCTCTGTGAAGTATGTGGACGTCCTGCTGTTGACCGTAGCCCGCCCGGTTACGGTGGTGTGAAGATCAACTGTCCAACGTGTGGCAATTATTCGATTGCGGGGAGCGTCCGGGACAAGTTCCGACAGCTTTCATTGGATGGGCGACGCAAGGCCCTTGAGAGGGCCAAGGACCACGCATCGCTAGGGATGCGACCGTTGATAGGAGCCACTGAGCTATGAGGAACGAACGAGCGTCGCAGCTTGGCGGTGAGATAGCCCCCGAACCGACCGGACACGGTCTCCCACTTGGCAAGTGTGAGGCATACAACCGTGTCTATGACGAATCCTGCGGATCGAGTTGAGATCATCACATCGGTTCAGCGCCGTCGGCGCTGGACAGCGTCTGAGAAGGTTCGGATCGTCGAGGAGACGTTCGAGCCGGGCATGACGGTAAGCTTGGTGGCTCGCCGACATGGCGTTGCCCCGAACCAGCTCTTCACGTGGCGCCGGCTGGTGGCCCAGGGGGCGCTGACGGCCGCCGGCAGCGGCGAAGAGGTCGTGGCCGGCGTCGGATTACCGAGCCTTGCAGAGCCAGGTGCGCGAGCTGCAACGACTGCTCGGCAAGAAGACGCTGGAAGCCGGATGCGTCAAGGAGGCGGGTGCGAACACGCCAGTTCGCGATGAAGCCGTGACGGAGGCCATGAGTTTCATCGACCACGCGTGCGAGTAGCGACTGAGGACACGGATTGGATGGTCGCTGCCGACGACACGCTCGGGCAGGTCAATCGCCGGCGGTCACCATCGAGTGGCTGTCCGACAATGGCAGCTGTTACGTCGCCGACGAGACACGCAGCTTCGCTCGCGACATCGGCCTCGAACCGAGAACGACGCCAATCGAAAGTCCACAGAGCAATGGAATGGCCGAAGCCTTCGTCCGTACGATCAAGCGTGACTACGTCCGCGTCGTCCGTGCCCGGATGCCGAGACCGTCATGCACGAGCATCAGCGTGGATTGATCACTACAACGAGGTTCACCCGCACAAGGCACTCGGATATCGTTCACCGTGAGTTCATCGCAGCTCACGGAAACCGTGAGCGGGTCCGGTCGCCTTCGCGCTCGATAAATAGCCGACTTGACCCTCCCATTAATCCATTGTTTAGGCTGCCGCCGGGAACGAGTCGCGCGTTGGTTCCGAAGGTGAGACAGTCTGTACGGCTCGGCTCGGTGTGTGGAGCTAGCCAGTGCTAGCCCAGCAGCCCAAGCATCTGGCCGAGCCGCCCATCTTTCAGGCTGCCTCGCGACACCTCGATCTCCGTTGATCTCGCGCGATGCGACGAGCGGGTGCTTGATTTGGGTTGTGGTATTGGCTGTGTGTGTCGAAAACTTCCTCCGTATTGATCTGGTGAGAGAATCGCTTAACGTCGGCCATGGTCGCGCTGATATGCCTCTTCTTTAACCTGGTCGCCTCGCTCATCAAGTCCAAGAGCCGCCGCGTGGGGCGAGTTCCGCACGAAGTCTGTACCGGCAGCCGACAAGGTTATCCCGCTTGCGCGCGCCACCAAATAGCATACATTTTTCCTGTTCGAAGCTTTGGCCTCACTTGTTGCACGCCCAATGGGGGTCTTCTCAAGACAGAGCTGAATTCGAATTCGCCCGCGGTTAGCCCCGCGAAGTGCAGGATGAATTGTGTGCAAGGAGGCCATGATGGCTACAGGCACGGTGAAGTGGTTCAATTCGCAAAAAGGCTATGGCTTCATTCAGCCGCAGGGCGGCGGCGGAGATGTGTTCGTACACATCAGTGCCGTCGAACGTGCCGGCCTGACGTCACTCAACGAAGGACAGACCGTTCAATACGAGATTGAGAGCAACCGGGGCAAGGAGTTGGCGGTAAATCTGAAGGTCAAATAATAGCAGGCTCGCCGCCGCCTGGTTACCCGGCATGACCTGGACCGCGCACTATTTTGATCGTCGATTGAACAGGGATGCTGTCACGCGCGCCTTTGGATCGAAGGACGATGCTCTACTCGCAGCCTGCGACCTGATACGTCGGAAGTGCATAGTGCATTTCGTCCAAGGACCCAATAACGAAAAGATTGATGCTGTCGCCGTCGCTGACTGGTGCAAGGCTCATCCAACGCGTGACCGTCCTCAGCCGCCGAAGTAGGTCGCTGGACGGTGTTGGTAGTGGCGACCGTGCAATGTTGAACGCTCAAATGAACCCTGGTCCCTTGCATGATCTGGTCCCAACGCCAGCCCACCGCCAGCGAACGAAGCGATTGCACCAAGTCGTAAGAGGTCCGTAGTTCTCCGGCGGATCGCGCCAGGGCACGCCCGATCCCAGGACCCAGAAGATGCCATTGAGAATGCGCCGGGCGTCCACACAGGGGAATGCAGCGCGGTTTGTTCAGGAGCATCGGCTTGATGACGCCCACTCATTGTTGCTGAGTTCATACCGCATGATGCGAGGCTCCAGTTTGATCATGGCCACCCGCGACGCCATCAACAGCGAACCTCCATTTCCGAAGTTACCCGCAAACCGGACATAATGCGGACATCGCAGAACGAGGCAATTCACCCGACCTCGCCGCCTGCAATTCACTTGTATCCCACGACCCTCGAAATTTCCGGCTAAGTGACTCTACACGGACGTGGTGAAACCCTGCCTCACGCATCCAACTCGTGCAATCCGTGCCCGTGAAGTCAAAACCTCCCGCCGTCATGATCAGCATATTTAGACTTGCCAGCAGTGCGGGTGCATTCACCCGCCGATCGTCGTCAACCAGCCGTTCATAGACGATGAGGGCGCCGCCCGCCGGGAGCGCTTCATGGACCTTTTTCAGCAGCATCTTTTTGGTCGCGAGGTCCCAATTGTGAAGAACACGGCGAGGACCAGAGCATCGGCGGTGGGAAACCGGTCTTTCAAAAAGTCTCCCGCAAAGAACCGCGGGCGCTGCTTCACAGGCTCGCGCTTGGCATCTGCCAACCGAGCAAAGTCCTCACGGAGCATGCGCTGTTCTCCGGCCTCCGGTGTTTTTGCGGGTGAAGCTTGTGCCGTGTGGGGTCGTTGAAAAAGTTCAGGCGGACTGATTCCCTTGTCGCAGGTGATTCGCGATCGGCGGAGGCGGGCCACGCCCTCCGCCCGCGTTTCGTTAGTGGTCCGATTCCCGTCCGCAAGCGCCTTTGTCGGCTACCGCACGGACGTTGAGTTCACAGCGAGGCTAAATGCCGCGCAGTGCTGCCCGTCTTGGAATTGACGCCTGCGCGCCATCGTCCACCATCACCATTCCAATCGTGGAGTGACCATGACATCAAAGGCGGAAGAGTTCTGAAAGAACGCTGACGATAGCCGCAAGCGGGCCGAGAGCTTGTGGCCCATGCGCCTCAGTGCGCCCGATGCAAAGCGCTCATGAAAGTGCGCATCCTCATCCCCGGCTGCAAGATCGACGGCGTATCCTACCGCTGCGAGAAGTGCGGAGGAGCGGTCATGCGTTCCGTGCCACGGACGCCATGAACCTGACAGTGCTTCAGTGGCGGTAGGGTAGGGTGGCGAAGGCCGACGATCACTCGTCGTTGGGAGCGGACAGCGCGATCCGGAAGTTGAGGCCGAATGTCTTTGCGGTCCACTTTTATCACCCTCGCGTGGCCGACCATTCTTTGATATTTTTGGTGCCTATTATTTGCTGGACAACTGTCATGAACGCGTTCTGGCGGTTCTTGCGTGACAAGCACAATCAGCAGGTTCTGGGGTGGCTTGGAGGTGGGCTTGTTGTTGCCCTGACGGGACTTTGGGTGGCCTTTGTCTATTTCTTCCCTCCTGGCAAATCTCCAGAGGCGAAATCTCCCGAGCCGATGCCTCCCAGCGTCCAGGCAGACTGTGGTGGCGTGGCCATTGGCGGCAACGTGACTGGCGCGACCATCACGGGGGGAACTACAACCAGCTCGGATTGCGGATCGAAACCGAAATGAGACGCCTCGCCATGAAGCGGCATCTGTCGTTCGTTGCAGCATTGGGCATGTGCGTCTCCGCCTCGATTGCGAATGCCTATGCTCAGCAAGTAAAAGCGGACACAGGTGGGGTCGCCATTGGCGGCAGTGTCACCGGCTCCACAATTAATATCGGTATCTCCCATGAAAAGGTTGACGAGCTTGTTCGTGAAGGGAAACGCCCGCTGGAGGAACTGACCGCTCAACAGCGAGAGAACATCGCTCTACTCAAGGAAAAGTTGGACCTCAATTTGGGCCAGGTGCGCACTGCGCTGAATATTGTTGGCGAGAACAACATTTTCTCGGATCGCCTGGGTGCCAAGCTTGTCGAAATCGCGGAGCGCTTCAAGGACCTTCAAGCCACGGCGTCGGCACAGCCAGGCGACAGTCCCGCAATAGTCTCGCTGAAGGCTGAAGCGCAGAAGGCCATCGGAGTAGGCGAACTGGCGAAGGCAGACGCACTGCTTGCTGATGTCGAGACGGAGCAGAGGCGAGGTCTGGACAGTCTCGCTGTCAATGCGGCAGAGACTTCAGCCCGACGCGCCGAAATCGCCCTCACCCGATTGCGCTACCCCGAAGCCGCCAAGCATTTCGCCAACGCGGCCGCGGTCTTCCCTCCGAACAGCGCTCACGAGAACAAGCGGATCGGCTACCTGCGACGAGAGGCAAGCGCCCTCTACCAGCAAGGATACGAACTCGGCGACAACCGTGCTCTGCTTGCGGCCGTTGAGCAGTTTAAGCGGCTAGTCGAACTAACGCCCCGCGAGCGGGTGCCGCTCGACTGGGCCATGGCCCAGAACAGCCTGGGCGTTGCACTGAGGGGTCTCGGAGAGCGGGAGAGCGGGACGGCAAAGCTCGAAGAGGCCATCGTCGCTTATCGTGAGGCGCTAAAGGAAAGGATGCGCGAGCGCGTGCCGCTGCAATGGGCCCAGACCCAGAACAATCTGGGCGCTGTGCTATTCCGCCTTGGCGAGCGCGAGAACGGGACGGCGAAGCTCGAAGAGGCCGTCATCACCTTTCGCGAGGCGCTGAAGGAAAGGACCCGCGAGAGCGTGCCGCTCGATTGGGCGACGACCCAGAGTAATCTGGGCTTTGCGCTGTTCCGGCTTGGGGAGCGCGAGAGCGGGACGGCGAGGCTCGAAGAGGCCGTGGCTGCCTATCGCGAGGTGCTGAAGGAAAGGACGCGCGAGCACGCACCGCTCGGTTGGGGCCAGACACAAAACGATTTAGGCATTGCATTGAAGGTTCTCGGAGAGCGCGAGAGCGGGACGGCGAAGCTCGAACAGGCGGTCGCCACACTTCGCGAGGCGCTAAAGGAAAGGACGCGCGAGCGTCTGCCGCTCGAATGGGCCCACAGCCAGCACAATCTGGGCAACGCGCTGCAGGCCCTCGCGCTACGGGAACGCGGGACGGCGAGGCTCGAAAAGGCCGTCGCGGCCTATCGCGAGGCACTGAAGGAAAGGACACGCGAGCGCGTGCCGCTCGACTGGGCAACGACGCAGAACAATCTGGGCAATGCGCAGCGAACCCTGGGAGAGCGCGAGAGCGGGACGGCAAAGCTCGAAGAGGCCACCGCCGCTTATCGCGAAGCACTGAAAGAACGGACCCGCGAGAGCGTGCCGCTCGATTGGGCCAGGAGTTTTGGCAATCAAGGCGTCGCGCTGATGCTTCTCGCCGAGCGGCGCGGGGATCCCGCCATGGCCGAGACCGCGCTCAGCCAGATCAATGCTGCTTTCGAAACGATGCGCGATGGTGGCAATGCGCCAAGTGCGGCGTATTATGAACGGCAACTCCCTAAGGCGCGGGCCACTGTCGCGCGGCTGCGCGGGCGGTAAAATCGCGGCAGAGAGCGTCGCGCGGCGTGGGCTCCCTCCTCTTCCGAACCCTCAGCCCTCACAAATATCCTGCCTCGCTCGAACCTTCGCAACCGCGCGCTCCCAGGTGCTCGGAGGCGCAATGGGCTCGCTGGGAGTTGTAGGCGACGCTGAGGGTGCTGAAGATGCTGCAGGTGCCGGCACGGGTTCGGCAAGCTTTGGGCGGCTTCCGACTGCTGCCTGTTCCCGCAAGAGCCGTCTGTTTGCTGCGGAGCTTCTCGACTGCCTTCGTCCAGGTAGCCGTCTTCGCTGCTGCTGTTCTCTCTTTGAGATCAGTCTGTCTACTGCGGAGCGTCTCGACAGCTTTCCCCCAGGCGCTTGGGGCCGCAACGCACCCCTTCCAAAGATTGCGGGTTGGCGTTGTTATAACCGGCAAGTGACTGACCGGCATTTTGACGCGGCTGAACACAAATCGCCGCGCAATCTGGGGGCAGGCCGAACACTTGAAGATGTGGCGCTCAAATGCCGACACCTTCGTGGTGTTGTCCCGGACCACCTCCATCAAAAGCATCTTCGCGCCACAGCCCAAGCACTGCATCAAGGTCGCCCCCAGACACGCGTGCGCACATCGAATGATAGGGCCGCTCATGCTGTCAAGCGGTCGAAAGCGGATTGTCCTCCAATGTAACTGGATGGCAACGATGAGCCGCGTCGTCAATGGTTCGCGGCGACCCGCCCTACCAAAGGGGACACACATCGCGAACAGCACGGTTGCGCTAAAACCACCCTATCCGCCCCGCTGGTAGTCGCTCTCCCTTGGCGCGTAGCCGCGCCCCGCGCTCCGACATCAGCTGATTGTGCTGCAACGTAAGGTGGGAGGCCGGCCGCAAATCCATGCGGAATTGCGGGCGTTTGATCCGGCGGATGAGCGTTGACAATCGGCTTTGGGGACATTCATGGCGAGTTGCTCAAGCTCGGCTTTGCGGTGGCTCAGTCGACCAGCGCCAAGGACATGGCCAAGAAGGCGACCCGTCTGGTCAGAGCTGGAGCACCCTCTTCACACGCGGCTTTTCGGCCCGGGCAACTCGGACCAGTCAAGGCCAAGTTCCTCGTAGACGCGGCGTACAACGCGAGGGTCAAGGATCTGGCGAGATCCGCCGAGAGGAACTTCCGCCTTCCGTCCTTCGTGATGGACTATCACCATGACTGGGCCCTCCCGTCGCTTCTCATGCCCGTGGTCGAAGCGGCATCCGCGGTCGGCTAGCCACTTTCGAAATGTTGCGCTTTCCATGATTGGATTCCCGTATTTAAATTGACGGAGTCCTGCTGCAGCTCGTGTTGGGACAGGCTATTACTTTCCACAGGGTCAACAGATATTGCATTAAACCGCTTCGCGGTAGGGGAACGTGTAGCTTGCCATGAACCCATCGCTTACTCACGGGGCAGCGGCCACTGATCTGGCGCACGGACATGCCGGCCGCGAGCGCCATGCTCGCCCTTTGCTTGCTGACTGCCATCGATGCGCGGCCAAGCTTGGCCAAAACCTATCGTCCCTGATGGGCGACGCCACGAGCTGCGCTTTCACCTCACTCGAGCAATGCATGATGACGGGAGGCCCCGGAACCGGCGGCTTGTGTGCACAGCCCGCACCGCCTCAGCACCAGGGGTCAGGGGGCCGGGTGGTCCTGCGCCGGTGCGCAGGGGGGCGAGGTCAAGCCGCGCCAACAGGGTGATTGAACGAGACCTGCAGATCACGATTGACGATGGGCTCGTCCGGCGCGCCGACGTCTATCGGCCGAAGACCGACGCCCCGGTCTCGGTGATCATGACGCTCGCTCCCTACCGGCAAGGGCGTGAAGTACCAGGACCACTACGAGGCGATTTGGGACTGGTTGATCGCCGGCCCCTCATCGAGGTGCCGCCCCGTATCGGCAATCCCCTAGATCGTGAGCACCGTTGAGCCGGTGGTCTTGCGCGCTTCGAGGTCGCGATGCGCCTTGGACACGTCCTTCAACGGAGAGGTCTGGTTGATATTGATCTTCACCACGCCCGACTGAACGACGTCGAAAAGCTCCTTTGCCATAGCGACCATCGCCTCGCGCTTGGCGCCATAGGTCTGAAGCGTCGGCCGTGTGATGAAGAGTGATCCCTTCTGCGCCAGTAGCGCAAGATTGAAGGGCTCGACTGGGCCCGAGGACTGCCCAAAAAATGCGAGGAGCCCGAGGGGCGCCAGGCAGTCCAGCGACTTCAAGAAGGTGTCCTTGCCGACGGTGCCGATAACGGTGGCGCCCAGATGCTTCGCCCATTGGCAGGCGATGAGGCCGACGCCACCGGCCGCGGCATGGAACAGGATAGTATCGCCAGCCTTGACACGATAGGTCTGGCGGATGAGGTACTGAGCGGTGAGGCCTTTGAGCATCATCGCAGCGGCCTGATGGTCGGAAATGTCCTTGGGCAGCACCACAAGCCGTTCCGCAGGAATGAGGCGCGCCTCGGAATATGCGCCGAGCGGCCCGCCGGTATACGCGACGCGGTCGCCGGGTTTCACCTCCGTGACGCCCGTGCCAATATCCTCGACGACACCCGCGCCCTCGCCGCCTAATCCGCTCGGCAGCGGCTGGGGATAAAGCCCCATGCGATTATACACGTCGACGAAATTCAATCCCACCGCGGTGTGGCGGATGCGTGCCTCGCCGGGGCCGGGCTTGCCGAGCTGGACTTCCTCCCAACTCAACACCTCAGGGCCCCCGGTCTTGTGGATGCGAATGGCGTGGGTCATAGGTCGATCCTCCTCATTGTCGTTTGGTTAGGCCCTGCTTCCGCCGACCGGCGGAACGATGTCCCCGCTGAACTGCAACCGTCCGTTAGGCGATGTTATTACCCAGCGGCTCGTACACCGTGGTGTGCTGCTTCGTTTCTTGGGATGAAATCGCCGATGTCAGCGGGCAGGCGGCTTCTTTCGCCAAACCGATATGCGTGAGTTCTGCTTGACGCCAAGGGCGCGATTGAGTTCTGGCTCGTCCAGAGCGTCCCATAGGCGATTCAGCACCGCTCGGGTCGGCTGAGCCTTATCGGAGAGGATGTGCTTTACCGCTCGAAGCACGAAGCACAGCGCGGTGTCGTTGCCCCGCTCCAAGGCATTTCCGACTTGCGGCGCGCCCATTACAGCACGGAGACTCTCGACAGCGCGCTGGTCGAAAAGGTTATGAGATGGTGTAAGGTTGACTTGGAGGATGTCACGAACGTCCCGCAGGGCCTGTTCGATTACGCGATCGTACTGCATGGGTCACACAACGCCGCGCTTTCCAGATGGCCGACCATGCCTTGAGCCCCATTGGCTCTTTTTTGTCTCGACTCTCTTTGGGTAAAGTCGCAAAGTTTAGACCGACCGAGACGCCACCCCAAAGCGTTCGGTATTCCATCCAACCTATTGACCGGGACCCCTTCGAGCGTCCCTCGCCCCCGCTCCGACGCAAGTCGGCCGAAAGGAGTGCCTTCGATGTGTGACTACAGTTTACACCATGTCGCGACCCGGCCTGCCCAGATCGAGGACAAGCTGGTGATGACCAAGTTCAAGAATTCCATTACCCGCGGATTCGCCGCGGTGGGGGAGCCGCATGTTGCGGTCTGTCTGTTGCCGGGCACCGAGATTGCGTTCGAGGAGAATGTCGAATGCGAGCCGTTGTTCGGCATCGGCATTCTCCCGAACAAGAAAATTGAACAGCGGCTCGCGCGTTTCCGGCAGATCAACATGGACAACGCCGTGACCCACCACGATGCGTTGGAATTCCCGGACGGGCAGGTGGTACTGCTCACGCGCCTGTGCGTGGGCCAGCGTGCCACCGTGCTGCAATTGCCCGCTGCCGCCCGCCCCGAAGCCAGGGAGAAACAGCCGACGCCGGAGGTTTGCGAGCCTTCGCTTTCTTCCTGATGGTGGTGCGCGCGCCCCAATGCGCACTCGTGCTCATCGGCGAACATTGGTGCGCCTACGACGGAGAGCCACCGGCACGGCCGATGGCACTTACCAATTCGGCACTTGCTGTTGTTCTCGGCATGGGCCGAGGCATAATGGCTAATGCTACTGCATGGCATGCTGGTAATGACCCGCTGAGTAACGGAGCGATCTGCCATCCGCACGAGCAAGAAAACAAGATCACGATCTACGGCCTCAAGGCCGATGGCGCCTACGTCGTCGAGTTCAGGACGGGGGCGGGTGAATGGCTCGCCATCTCCTGTTAACATCCCAGCGCGCCAAATTAAGCCTCGGGAGGATGCGATGGCGAAGAAGCAAGCGGAAACAGTTTACAAGATCGTCGAGGTGGTCGGCGTCAGTGACACGTCGTGGGAGGACGCGGGTCGCGGCGCGGTGGAAACGGCAGCTGGTTCGTTGCGTGACCTGCGTGTGGCCGAAGTGACGCAAATGGACATGAAGGTAGAGAATGGAAAGGTCGCCGCATTTCGCACGCGCGTGTCGCTTTCCTTCAAATACGAAGCTTGAGACCGACGTTGTAAACTTCGGGGTCAGCGGGATTATTCATTGTTTTTGCGGCCCGCCCTCGGTGCGCGGCGTTCTACCAATCAAATGCATTGTCACCGCAATCCTCGCAGAAAATAGGGCAGGGCCTCGGCAAGACCGCGCCTTCTGTCGGCCTGCCTTCAGTCCGGCGCCATGCCCTTGTCCGCGAGTTCCTTGATCGCGCTGTCGTTCTTGGACAGATGCGGCAGCCCCATGCCGCGCAACACGTTCGGCGCCTTGGTGAACTGGATGTTGTCGTACCCGACAATCTCGACGCGGTTCCCCCACGGGTCGAGGAAATCGAGAAACGGACCGGGGAGTGGATCGACGCCTGCCTCCGCCAGCGCATGGCGGACGGCGTCCTTGTCATCGACCACGAGTCCGAAATGACGGCCGCCGTCGGCAGCCTGCGTGCGGCCCTTTTGGAGCGCGAGAAACTGATCGCCGAGATCGATGAAGGCCGAGCTTTCGCTCCTGTCGCGAAGTTCAAATTCGAACAAGCGACCGTAGAACGCGAGCGCCTCGTCGATATCACCGACCTCGAGCGCGACATGGTTGAAACCGATAGCGCGAGCTTTGGCGCGAGCTTTCCTTGCTTCAGGCATCTGGGAATCTCCAGCTTCAGGTTCCTTGAGGCGTCCATACTCAAAGCGTCGCAGCTCGGCGAGTTGAGGGTGGGTGCCTGCCGGTGTTGTCCCTTCCGCAAACTCCATCCGTCGGATTAGCAAGTTCCGGCGAATCAGAACCTGATTGCCGGATGATGGCAATTGCCCTCTTACTTCCGCCTCCTGTGCGATTGCTTCAAGTCATGACGGCGGCTGGAAGCCGAGAACCTGGTGCTGCGGCCCAGGCGATCGCTGTTGGTCTGGACGCGGCCGCGCACCTTGCCCTGCAGCACGGTCAGCTGATGTCGCAGCGCGGCATTCTCTGCTTCAAGTCGGCTCTTGGACCTGAAGAGCGAGACGACCAGGTTAAAGAAGAGGCATATCAGCGCGACCATAGTGGCCGACGTTAAGCGATTCTCTCACCAGATCAATACGGATGAAGTTTTCGATACACACAGAGACGAGCTAGGTACCTAGTAAAAGGCACCTGTCGCCACCATATTAACTTCAACAAGGGGGCACCTCATCGCCGCCCACTCAACTCGCCAAGCTCGCGCCTACGTAATCGCCATAGCCGGTCTCCCCCTGGAGCGAAAAAACATGAAAATTGCGCAGATCGCGCCGCTTATGGAGAGCGTGCCGCCGCGGCTTTATGGCGGGACCGAGCGAATTGTTTCCTATCTTACAGATGAACTGGTTCGACTGGGTCACGAGGTGACCTTGTTCGCGAGTGCGGACTCCGTCACCGCTGCTAAGCTGGTGAGCTGCGCGTCCATGGCATTGCGCCTCGACAGCAATGTCCGCGACCCGATCCCCTATTACATGCTGATGCTCGACAGGGTACGCGAGCTCGCGGAAGAATTTGACATTTTGCATTTCCATATCGACCAGTTTCATTTCCCGCTATTTCGCCAGATGGCCGACCGGACGGTGACAACTCTTCACGGTCGGCAAGACCTTCCAGACCTCAAGCCGCTCTATCTCGGCTTCAGCGAGATGCCGCTGGTGTCGATCTCCAATGATCAGCGGCGGCCGATCGCCAACGCCAACTTCGTCGCGACCGTACATCACGGTATTCCTACGAATTTGCACATGCCCATATACAATCCGCGTGGCGGCTATGTCGCGTTTCTCGGCCGAATCTCGCCCGAAAAGCGGCCTGACCGCGCCATTCGGATAGCACGGACGCTCGGCATTCCCCTGAAGATCGCCGCCAAAGTCGACAAGGTCGATGAAGCCTATTTCCGCGAAACGATCGCGCCGCTGCTGAGCGATCCGGGGGTCGAGTTCATCGGCGAGATCGATGAGCGCAGCAAGACCGAATTCCTAGGCGAGGCGCAGGCGCTTTTGTTCCCGATCGATTGGCCGGAGCCGTTCGGCTTGGTAACGATCGAGGCGATGGCGTTCGGCACACCTGTCCTTGCATTCCGCCAGGGTTCCGTTTCGGAAATCATCGACCAAGGCGTCACGGGCGCCGTCGTTGACACGATGGATGAGGCGGTGAGGATGCTGCCGCAGGTGCTTGCGCTCGATCGTCACGCTGTTCGGCGACGGTTCGAGCAACGATTTTCGTCCGCGCGCATGGCCACGGACTATGTTGCGCTCTACCGTTCGCTGCTCAAGCGGCCGTCCATATCGGAGCGCGAGACGACCGTGCCGCTGCCACGACCGGTATTGGAAAAAAAGTTGAATGGACAGGGTCTTCACGGCGATCGAGCGCGCCGCGCTGCCGAAACGGGTGGTCTACTCTGATTTCGCCGCGATCGCGCCGATGCGCAACGCGAGTGCGGAGAAACTATACCGGCGGGTGGTCGGGCCCGCCCAGGCTTGCAGCAGCCGATACGTGGCGTTCCGGAGCGATGCTCGGCACATCCGGCAGCATGTCAAATCGCGTGATGCCCGAACGCCGAGCTCTCAAGTCGCGCGCGCAGAGACTTGGAGGCGGAGAATGCCTCACTCAGGCACCAGTTGACCTTGCAGCGCAAGGTGCGCGGTCGCGTCCAGTTCACGAATAGCGATCAATTGGACTGGTTCAGCGACATCAACCGGCGGGCGATGCGGGCCAGCCAGGGTTACGCTGAGCGTTGACCGCCCGGCCGTAGGACAACTGGCGCCAAGGATTTAAATGCTCAGCGCGAGCAACGCGACTGCGCTCATACCCAGGACCAGGACCACCAGTGCCACCGGGTCGTAGTCGAGCCAATGTTTGCTTTGTACGCTCATGACGCACCCCGCCCTGCGAAAACCCCCGCCTACTGACGCAACGTGTGACGGGGTTCTGGCCCTCTAATACTGAGGAGCGAGAGGGTCGCCGAGACAACGCGTCCGGCCGCCTCGCGTTCCCCTAATCCATAAAGAAGCCGCCCCGGCGAGGAAAACCCCGCTACTGCGCGAGGTGTGGCGGGGTTCCGGCCCCGTTGAATTTGGAGGTAGTGTCGGGGCCGCTGGGGCAACATTCCGATGGTCCCGTGTTCCGCGCCGTCACCGACGAAGTCAACGTGATTAGGGGCGGCCATTGCTGGCCGCCCCCACGCGCGCAACGCTGTAACGCGCTGATGCGCAACACCTAGGCGCCCGCTAGCTGCTGCAACCCTACCGCCAGGCCAGCAACCGTTAATAACGTGCGTGGTAGCCGTAATAAGGTCGCCGTGCGGAACGGTATGTTGCGAGTGTATCTCGCGGCCCTTCCGAAGATAGAAGCTCCGGCCTTGTCTCCTTTCCGATTCAGGCCGGGGCTTTTATATTGGTCGCTCAGTTTGGCGGCCGGCCGGTTGGTGTGCGGTGACCAGTCCGGCCGCGCGTGAGCCTTAGGCGGCCGTCACCAAAATTCCCGATCCGAGTCGCTTCGGTCACGTCGTCTGCCGCACGGAATTTTTGTTTTCGTTGTAAGACGGGAATGAGCAGACTGTTTCGTACTTATCGAGCACCTTTGTCACAATACGCCATGATGTGAAAAAAGTTAGGTTGTCCGTCTCAATCCCTGATGCCTTACCCGTCTCAATATCTATGACGGGTATCCCGTGTTCTCGCTGGAGACCCTTGACGGCGATCAGTGGTTGACCGGTGGGCGTCTTAATGAGGAAACCGGGAGCATACTCATTTTCCTGACCATCACCAAGTTTCGGCGATAGCTCAGCAGGGATTGGCTTCAGGCGGAATGCCTGAAGCTTGCCAGACAGACCATCGGCGGCAGTGAAATCCAGCGTGTCACAATGAGACGATTACGCCCGAAGGGACGGGACCTAATTCGAAGGTCGCCGACATTATTCCGCAGCCAACGCTGCTAGCCAGTGGAAAAGTGCGCGCCACGCTGGCGCACTCGCCTGGCACATATGCCCTCGATGAGCAGTGAGTAGCCGAAGCCGCGCGGGCACCATTATTGAGCCGCGTCCACCTCAGGCACGATCAACCCCACAGGGCCTCCTGGCCTGAAAGTGTGTGGCTTTCTCGGCGTAGGAGAGCTTCTAATCAACGTTGCGCAATCAAGCGTTCATTTTTCCTCGAACTCTTGCGGGTAAAGCTCGGCACCCGAAGTTACATCGTTAGGCGAGCCGGCAGCTGAAAAGACGAGGCCCGCGGCGGGCGCTCCGACGTCGGCTTTGGCGTCCAACAGAAGACAAATGTTACTGTGACTTTTTCTGCTTCCGACCATCGCAGACATTGGCTTAGATGTCTCCGCGATTGGCACGACTGATTCCGTGCGAGCTTCGGGGTACGGCCATCGATCAAGCGATACGCGGCGCTTGAATGCTGCTGCAAGGCTCTTTCTCCTTAAGCACCTCGATTGCGCGAGTCACGACCTGCTGCTCATCCCAGTGGATGCGTTCGAAGGACACCGCGACCCGCCCGTCCGCATCAAGGATGTAAACCTCGATGCGGTGCCGATTTACCAGCGACTCAATGAAGTTGACGCCGAGCTCGAAGTGCCTGCGAAGCGCGTCGTTGTCGTCGATCGCCCTCAGCATGCGATGATGGGCGTCCATTCGGACGCCGCGGTCTTGTCCATAGACCCGGAGACGTTCGGGCAGATCGAAGGCCGGATCGTAGGTAATCGCAGCCGTGTGTACCTCGTCCGCGAGTCCACGTGCCTCCAACAACTTTTGAACGCGCGCAAGCTTCGCAACCGTCAGCGAGCACTTCATCGGATTGTCGCAGCGTGTGTAGAAGAAGACCACGATGGAAGGCCGCCCGTGGAAGAACTCCTTGAAGGTGATCGTATCGCCCTTGTGATCGTGCAGAGCGATTGACTCGACCGTCTCGGCGCCGCGGCGGGAATCCGGCGGCCAGGACGACGTGCTTTTCACGCTGTCCGGCGGCGTGCCGCAGCATGAGTGTGCGCCGGGCTCGCTGGCCTGAGCGGGGCCGCGGATCGCCTGCACGGTTCGTTCGACATCGAGCCGCAGCTTCCTCGACAGCCCGCTTTGCGCGCGCAGCGACTCAAGCTCAGGCAGAACGCCTCGTGCATGCGGACCGAGCCATGCCAGGGTTGCGAGCAATTCACGAACAGGGCTCGTGCCCTTCGGTGAGATAGCATAGTCGCCATAGTTCTCGAATGACACAGGCTCGTTACGATAGCGGATGTTTGTAAGCGCGCGCATCACGAACGGCGCGAGAGCCTCGGTGGGACGCGGGTAAGACCGCAGTGCGCGGGCGGCTGCCGCGACTAGATAAGCGTCGACTCCGGTGTCCAATTCTTCGAGCACGAAGATCAGTGCGGCGTCCGATACGCTAGTGCGCGCGAGCGCGAGCAGGACCCAGCCGCGCATCCGGACAATCGTCGCTGCACCGCGCTCGTCGTAGAACGGGTGATCTTCGCGCAACAGCTCCGTCAGTTGTGCGCGCCGATCTGGATCAGCGGAAAGCGCATCGACCAGCGCCGCAAACTGGGGCTCTGATAATGTGCTCGCCGTCGTGGCGCCCTGCATCGACCGCCGCCTTACTGGCCATACTTGCTGAGGAACCGCCGCGCGCTCTGTTTGTATTTGGTCGGCGCCTTGCCGGCCCTGAAGCGATCGACGCTCTTCAACAACGCCTTGTCTTTGCCGAGGGCTTCGTCGTCGCCGAACTGTTCGAGCGCGGTCAGGCTCGTGGCCTTGATGTCATCGTAGTCCGATTTGTCGAGCAGTATCTTGCGCGCGTGCTCCTGAAGTTTCTCCGGCTTGAGCGCTTGCAACGCGGAGGCCGAGATTTGCCGGATCTCGCGCAATTCCTTTTTGTCGCGAAGAAGCTTCTCGATCGCCGCCAGCCTGGTCGCGCTCGATGAGGACCGGGTGCCGCGCTGGTGGTCTGTGCGTGAGCTGATCGGCGCGTTCCTGCACCTGCGCGATTCGGTGGTCCTGCGGCGCAGTGAGTACCGACTCGACAAGGTGGCCGCGCGGCGCCATCTGGTGGCCGGTCTGATGAAGATCCACCTGGACATCGACGCCGCGGTAGCGGTGATCCGCGGATCCGATACCGTCGACGATGCCCGCCAGGGGCTGCAGGCGCGGTTCGCGATCGACGAGGAGCAGGCCAATTACGTTCTGGCACTGCAGCTTCGGCGGCTGACGAAGCTTGACGTCATAGAGCTGCAGGCCGAAGCCGACAAGCTGGACGCCGAGTTCACGGCGCTGACCGAGTTGGTCTCGAACCCCGACGCGCGCCGCAAGGTGATCGACCAGGAGCTGGTGGAGACCGCGAAACTGTTCAAGGGCCCCGAATTCGATCGTCGCACCATCCTCGACTTCGAGGCCACCCCCGTGACGTCGGCTTCAGACGAGGACGGGCCGCGCGAGCGGAAGGTCGACCCGGCTTGGCGCCTCGATGACCGCGGTGTGTTCTCCGACAGCCACGGCGACCTGCTCACCTCGGGTCTGGGTTGGGCGGTGTGGACCGACGGGCGAATCAAGTTCACGACGGGTAGCGGGCTGCCGTACAAGATCCGCGACATCCCGGTGGCGCCGGACATCGTCGGCCTGGTGCGCTCGGGAGTGCTGGCCGACGGCCACCACCTGGCTCTAGTGACTCGCCGCGGGTGCGCGAGCGTCTCGATACGCGGCCGACGCACCAACGCGGCAATCGCGCCCTCGTCGGCGATGCGGATGGCGAACGCGCCCGGCGCGAGGTCGGCCGGCACGGTGGATCCGTCCCACAGCACGAAACCGACGTCGAGCCCGATCCGCTCGCGCGCATGTGCGAGCACCTGCTTGAAGTTCGCCAGGCGCGTTTCAGCACTCAACGCATATCTCCCGTGGATACGAAAATTCCGGGGCTCAACTCGCCGATCCGGCGCGCCCCGTCAACCCTTCATCGGCCGTCATGCCCGGCCTTGTGCCGGGCATCTCGCTTGGAATGGTAAAGCCGTGCCACATCAAACGAGATGGCCGGGACAACCCTCGCCGCTCATGGCGGCTCGCCCGGCCATGACAGAAGTAGGGGCAAGAGACCGGACGAAGCGCGCCGCGCGGTCTCAAGCCGCCGTCGGGGCGCCGTGGGTGAGCGCGGCGACCTTGCGGATATGGGCGACCTCGTTGCGCGCCGCCTCGTTGTGGGTGAACATCTCGAGCGTCTCGGTTTCGTCGTCGGCGACCGGCGTCAACGCCAGGTCGGTATACGGGCCCGGGCTTCGGCATTGCGGCGCGCCCGCCGCACCATGCGCTCGAGATCGATCCAATGCTTGAGCAGCGCGCGCGTGCTTGGCGACGATCTCCCAGACGTATTTCGGATAGAACGTCCAGACCGGCTCGATCGGCAGGCCGGGCCGGCGGTCGAGCCGGTATTTCAGACGGAACACGCCGCACTGCAGCGGGTGCAGCTTCTCGACCGCGATGCGACCGAGGAAAAGAACAACAGCACCGCCTGCAGGCGCGACACGCCCATGCCGAGGCGGCGCCGCGGCGCAGGATCGTCTGCATGTGCTCGGGCGTGTAGTAGGTCTCCCAGGCGCCGCGATAGACCTCCTCCCACTCCGTCGCGCGTCATGCGCGGATGGTCGGTCGACCACGTGCTCGAGGTCGTACTTGTTCATGTCGGGGTCCATCCAGACGCCCTTCTGCCACAGCGACCTTGTGGTCCTCGGAGCCCGGCAGCGGCGTGAGGCAGAAGAATTCGAGGATGTCGAGCGGCAGCTCCTTCTTGATGATCTCGATGTCCTCGCGGATCGATTCCGGCGTGTCGTCCGGGAAGCCGAGGATGTAGCCGGCATAGGTGATGACGCCGGCGTGCTTCCAGGCCGAGCAGCATCTTGCGGTATTCGGTGATCTTGTTCTGCCGCTTCTTGGCGGCCAGCAGGTTGGCCGGGTTGATGTTCTCGAGCCCGATGAAGACGCGCGTGCACGCCGGCGCGCGCCGCCTTCTCGATGAAGTTCGGGAATCTTGTGGCACAGCGTGTCGACCTGGATGATCAGCCGCACGTCGATCTTGTCGCGCTCGCGCAGCTCGATGATGCGGTCGAAGATCGCTTCCCAATCCTTGTTGCGGGCGAAATTGTCGTCGGTGATGAAGAAGCGGCGGATGCCTTCGGCCTAGTGCCGCGCGGATCAGGTGCTCGACGTCGTCGGGCGAGCGCCGGCGCGACTTGCGTCCCTGCACGTTGATGATGGTGCAGAACGAGCACTGGAACGGGCAGCCGCGGCCGGCGTCGAAGCTGGCGTGATGGTTGAGCGTGCGGCACCGACTTGCGCGCGGCAGGATACGGCGTCGGCGCCGACTTCGAGCGCCGGCAGGTCGTTCGATGTAATTGTAGATCGGCTTGAGCGTGCCGGCCGCCGCGTCCCGCAGCACCTCGTCCATGCGGCCTCTTCCGCCTCGCCGGCGAACAGCGTGCAGCCCGAGGTCGAGCGCCACCTGCAGGTCGGCCTGCATCTCGGGCAGCATCGCGAGGCAGCCGGAGACGTGGAAGCCGCCGATCACCACCGGGATGCCGGCGTGCGCGCAGCGGCCGCGCGATGTCGAGCGCGCGCGGGAACTGGTTCGACTGCACGCCGACCAGGCCGACCATGCCGAAGCCGTCGTGGCGGCGCGATCAGCGCGATGATGTCGTTGACACTGCACGCGCGTGTTGGTCTCGTCGATCGCGGTGATGTCGATCGTCGACGTCGCCGCCCAGCACGTGCCGCTCGGCGGCGTCGAGCGCCAGCGTGTAGACGCAGGCGAGCGAGTTCGACGGCATCGACGAGCGCAACCATTGGATGACGTAGCCGTCGTCGTCGTAGTGCGACGGCTTGATCAGCACGAGCTGAAAGCGCCGCTTCGTCGCCGCTGGAGCCAACATCCCCCTCGACCCAGCTCCTCACGCCCCACTACCGATTAGATCGGTAACATGGGAAAGGCGGTCGACAAACGGGTTTCTACCGCTTTTCCGGCAGATGTCGACGACGTGTCGCACGTGCGCCACGGCCCATTTCGTGGCGATGGTCGGAAACACGACCTATCGGGTCACCAACCGCACCAGCCCTGGCGGTGGCCGCCGGAGTAGGCGCGTGCGACGCCCTGCGCCAACAAGCGCCTGCGACACGTCCTGGCGTGCGGGCCGTTGCCGCATCGGCGACGACGCGGCCGCCGTACTTGTCGAGCTCGACGCGCAGCACGGTGAGCTCGCCCTCGGCCAGAATGGCCGCAAGCGCGTCGCGCGCGGCCTCGCGCCTGGTTGCGCTCCTCGCGGCAGCGCGCCTTCATCTCGGGCGCGTCGATCCCGCGCAGCCGCACCTTGGTGGTGATGTCGAGGCCGGGCCACAGATGCACGCGCGCCTCGAACGTGTCGCCGTCGATGCACGCGCAGCACCTCGGCCGCATAGGTGCCCTTGGCCGAGGTCCGGACCGGCGCCTCCGTAGAGCGGGTCGGCTCGCGCTCGGGCGCCCATACCGGCCGGCTCGTCGTGACCATCGGCACGACCACCGTGCCGCCGGCAAATCCGACCGCGCACGCGCTGATGACCGCCACGAACGTCGCCCACATGGTATTTAGTCCTAAGAGTCCGCACAAAGGTATGCGCTCCTAAGTTAGGAATGTAAACATATTTCACGCGGTCTTGCTGGTCATTCAGGCGCCGGTTTGGCCAGCGCCCATCTGTGCAGGCGCGTGACGGCGGACGCGGCGTCGCACCCCGGTGCAAACGCCTTGCGGCCGGCGCGAAAGCTTCCCATGTCGGGCGCGCGACCGATCCGCCGATCGCGTCCGGCGGCGGCGTGGAGCGAAGCGATGAACTATCTGCGCACGGCCATTCTGCTTGCGGGCTTGACCGCCCTGTTCATGGGCGTCGGCTACCTGATCGGCGGCCAGGGCGGCATGCTGATCGCGTTCCTGATCGCCGCCGCCATGAACCTGTTCAGCTACTGGAACTCCGACCGGCTGGTGCTGTCGATGCACGGCGCGCACGAGGTCGACGAGCGCACCGCGCCCGAGCTCTACGCCATCGTGCGCGAGCTCGCCGCGCAGCGCCGGCCTGCCGATGCCGCGCGTCTATCTCATGGACAATCCGCAGCCGAACGCGTTCGCCACCGGCCGCAATCCGGAGCACGCCGCGGTCGCGGTGACCACCGGCCTGCTCGAGATGCTGACCCGCGAGGAGGTCGCCGGCGTGCATGGCGCACGAGCTCGCCCACATCAAGAACCGCGACACGCTGACCATGACGATCACGGCGACCATCGCCGGCGCCATCTCGATGCTGGCGCAGTTCGGCATGTTCTTCGGCGGCGGCCACCGCGACAACAACAACGGGCTCGGCATCATCGGCACGCTGCTGATGGTGATCCTGGCGCCGATCGCCGCCATGCTGGTGCAGATGGCGATCAGCCGCACGCGCGAATACGCCGCCGACCATCTCGGCGCCGAGATCACCGGCCGGCCGGAGTGGCTCGCCTCGGCGCTCGGCCAAGATCGAGCACGCCGCCCACGCGATCCCCAACGACGCCGCCGAGCGCAATCCGGCGACCGCGCATCTGTTCATCGTCAATCCGCTCTCCGGCACGCGCATGGACAATCTGTTCTCCACCCATCCGGCGACCGAGAACCGCATCGCCGCGCTGATGGAGCTGGCGCGCCAGATGGGGCGCAGCGGCTCCCGGAGCGACAGGACGGGATCGGCCTACGGAACTGCGCCGCGCGGCCCCTGGGGCGGCACCCGTGCGTCGGGGGGCGGCACCCCCGCCTCGGGGGGCGGCACCCGCGCGTCGGGCCCGTGGGGCTGAGCCGGCAGGCGGAGCCGACAGCGCCGGCTCGATTATCAACCGCGCAAAAAAACGTTCACTTGAACGGATGGTGCGAAAGCGTCCATCACTTGTTATCGGGGGAGGAGTGATTCGCGTGACGCGTGCTGCGTCGTCGGTCGAGCCGAGGTTTGATGACTCGCCCTCAGAGAGTACAGCCAACGGAAGTCCCCGGGCTTCGCCGCGCGGCGCATCGCCGTCGACATTCTCGACGGCGTGCTGCGGCGGCGGCGGCCGCTCGACGATCACTTCGAGGGCGAGCATGCCCATCCGGGGCTGCCGGCGCTGGCCGACCGCGACCGCGCGCTGGTGCGCATGCTCGTCGCCACCGTGCTGCGCCGGCTCGGCACGCTGCGCCACCTGCTCGACTCTTCCTCGACCGCGGCTTTCCGGACGACGCGCCGCGCGTCGAAACGATGCTGCTGGTCGGCGCCGCGCAGATCCTCTGGCTCGACGTGCCGGATCATGCCGCCGTCGACCTCGCCGTGCGGCTGGCCCAGGCCGACCGCCGCGCGGCGCGCTATGCCGGCCTCGTCAACGCGGTGCTGCGGCGCATCGCGCGCGAACGCGCCAGCCATGTCGGCGCCGAACCCGGCGCTCGATACGCCGGCTTGGCTGATGGCGCGCTGGCGCAAAACCTACGGCGGCGACATCGCACGCGCGATCGCCGACGCCCACGGCCACGAGCCGCCGCTCGATCTCACGGTCAAGAACGACCCGCAGAGCTGGGCGGCGCGCCTGCGCGGCCGCGTGCTGCCGACCGGCACCGTGCGCTTGATCGCGCACGGCCCGGTGTCGCTGCTGCCGGGCTATACGGAGGGCGCCTGGTGGGTGCAGGACGCCGCCGCCGCGCTGCCGGCGCGGCTGCTCGGCGACGTGCGCGGCCTCACGCGTCGCCGACCTGTGCGCCGCACCCGGCGGCAAGACCGCGCAGCTCGCGCACGCCGGCGCGCAGGTCACGGCGGTCGATCGCTCACCGCCGGCTCGCCCGGCTCCAGGACAATCTCGCGCGGCTGGCGCTTGCCGCCGACGTCGTTGCGGCCGATGTCCTCGAATGGCAGGGCGGGCCCGTTCGATGCCGTGCTGCTCGATGCGCCGTGCTCGTCGACCGGCACGATCCGCCGCCACCCCGACATCGCCGAGCTCAAGCGCGACGAGGATATCGCCGCCCTGGTGACCCTGCAGCGTCAGCTGATCGATCGCGCCGTCGCGCTCACCCGGCCCGGCGGCACGCTCGTCTATTGCACCTGCTCGCTGGAGCCCGAGGAAGGCGAGGCACAGATCGCGGCCCTGCTCGCGCGCGAGCCGGGGGTACGCCGGTCCCCGATTGCGGCCGCCGAGGTCGGCGGCTTGCGCCGAGTTCGTCACCGCCGGCGGGCGATCTGCGCACCCTGCCCTGCCACCTGCCCGATTCCGACCCGCGCATGGCCGGTCTCGACGGCTTCTATGCCGCCCGTCTGCAGCGGCTGTGAGGCTCTGGGTTCCCGTGCCGGCCCGCGGGCGGCCGCGAGCGGTCCATCGTTAATGTCGGGATTGCGCTCAAAATCAATGGCTTAGGGCGCGGCACCCGACGCCGACCAGCGCCGCCGTCCAGTGTCGGACTATCACCCGAGTGTTGGCCGGGATAACACCGTTCGCTATGGTGGCGCGGGAAATCGGGGTCCAGCAACGTGGGGAGGAGAGCCGGTCCATGTCCCGCGGGCTGATCGCGGAACGTGCCAAGCTCTCCTGGTTCGTGGCGCGTCGCGCGCTGCTGGTCGCCATCGCGCGAGTGAACGCGCATCCGCTGCGTCCGCTGGCGTTTTGCCTCGGCCGGCACCGACCGGCTGCTGATCGCGCCGCAGGACCTGCGCACCGCCGACCCGACCCGCGCCAGCGAGATCTATGCCGGCCGCTTCGCCTTCGCCGGCAAGATCGTGATCTGCGACGGCCGCTCGCCATTCGAGATGCTGCCGCCGTCCGAGGAATGGGCGGAAGTGCTGCTCGGGTTCGGCTGGCTGCGCCACCTGCGCGCGGCCGAATCGGGCATCACCCGCGCCAATGCCCGCGCCCTGGTCGACGAATGGATTTCGCTGCAAGGCTCCTGGCGACTCGATCGCCTGGCGCCCCGACGTGGTGGCGCGCCGCATCATGTCGTGGCTCAGCCAGGCCCCGCTCGTCCTGCACGATGCGGACGCGCGGTTCTACCGCCGCTTCCTGCGCAGCCTGACCCGGCAGGTGCGTTATCTGCGCCGCACGGCAGGGCAGACGCGCGACGGCGTGCCGCGCCTTCAGGCGTCATCGCGCTGACCTCTGCGGCGCTGTGCATGGCCGGACAGGAGCGGCTGATCAAATCGACCACCCGGCGCCTGGTCGACGAGCTGCAGCGCCAGATCCTGCCCGACGGCGGCCATGTCAGCCGCAACCCCGGGCGCGCTGATCGAGCTGCTGGTCGATCTGCTGCCGCTGCGCCAGGCCTTCGCCGCCCGCAACGTGGCGCCGCCGCCGGCGCTGATCAACGCGATCGACCGCATGATGCCGATGCTGCGCTTCTTCCGCCACGGCGACGGCAATTTCGCGCTTTTCAACGGCATGGGGCCGACGCCAGCCGATCGCCTCGCCACCGTGCTCGCCTACGACGACGCGCGCGGCACGCCGGTCGCCAATGCGCCGCATTCCGGCTATCAGCGCCTCCAGGCCGGCGACGTGGTCGTGCTGATGGATACCGGCTCGCCGCCGCCGATCGGCGCTGAGCCAGGAGGCGCATGCCGGCTGCCTGTCGCTTCGAGCTCTCGTGCGCAGCAGCACCGCATCGTGGTCAATTGCGGCCTGCCGGCCACCAACCGCGACAGCTGGCGCCAGCTCGCGCGCGCCACCGCCGCCCACTCGACCGTGACGTTCAACGACACCTCGTCCTGCCGCTTCCTCGCGCTCGGGCTCGCTGCAACGGCTGCTCGGCGTCGCCGATCGTGGCCGGCCCGGCCGACGTTCCGGTCGCCGCGCGAGGACCGCGGCGACGCCACGCTGCTGCGCGTCTCGCATGACGGCTACGCGCAGCGCTTCGGCGATCGTGCACTCAGCGCACGATCCGGCTCGCCGCCGACGGCAGCCGGCTCGACGGCGAGGACGCGTTCATGCCGGCCCGCGGCGACAGCCTGCCCGGCAACAAGCCCGACGACTTCGCCATCCGCTTCCATCTCCACCCGACCGTCAAGGCGAGCCGGCTGACCGACGGCCACAGCGTCATGCTGATGCTGCCGAACCGCGAGGTGTGGACCTTCACCGCCTACGAGGATCGCGTCGAGGTCGAGGAGAGCGTCTATCTCGCCGGCCACCGACGGACCGCGCCGCGCCGTGCAGATCGTGATCTACGGCCACGCGCGCAAGAGCGCCGCGCGTGCACTGGACCTTCGCGCAGCTGGAGCGGGCGGAATCGAGCTCCAGTCGCGATGCGCGAGGAGCCCGAGTTGCCGCTATAATGTTGTGGAAGAACGCCCTCGCCCCGGCCTCGTCGTCGCCCGCGTGACAGCGATCCGGTAATCACTGGCGCCATGACCGAGGACCTGCGTCGCGTCACCCGCGCGCTGCTGTCGGTCTCCGACAAGACCGGCCTTGCCGACTTCGCGCGCGCGCTCGCCGAGCACGGCATCGAGCTCGTCTCCACCGGCGGCACCGCCAAGGCGCTCGCCGACGCGGGCTTGAGCGTCGTCGACGTCGCCGACCTCACCGGCTTTCCCGAGATGATGGACGGCCGGGTCAAGACGCTGCATCCGAAGGTGCACGGCGGCCTGCTGGCGATCCGCGACGACCCGGACCATGTCGCCGCCATGGCGGCGCACGGCATCCGCCCGATCGATCTCCTGGTCGTCAACCTCTATCCGTTCGAGGAGACGGTCGCGAAGGGCGCGGAGTTTGCCGACTGCATCGAGAACATCGACATCGGCGGCCCGGCCATGATCCGCGCCGCCGCCAAGAACCACGCCGACGTGGCGGTCGTGGTCGACCCCGCGGACTACGCCGCCGGTGCTCGCCGAACTGACGACGCATGGCGGCGCGACCACGCTGGCGCTGCGCCAGCGCGCTCGCCGCCAAGGCCTATGCCCGCACCGCCGCCTACGACGCGGCGATCTCCAACTGGTTCGCCGAGCGAGCTCGCCGATCCGGCGCCCGGCGTTCCGCGCCGTCGGCGGCCGCCTCGTCGAGGCGCTGCGCTACGGCGAGAACCCGCACCAGACGGCGGCGTTCTACGCCACTGGCGGAGAGACGCTTCGGCGTCGCCACCGCGCGGCAGGTGCAGGGCAAGCAGCTCTCCTACAACAACATCAACGACACCGACGCGGCCTATGAATGCGTCGCCGAGTTCGACCCGCAGCGCACGCCGGCCGTGGTGATCGTCAAGCATGCCAATCCGTGCGGCGTCGCCGAGGGCGACGAGCCTGGTCGAGGCCTATCGCAAGGCGCTCGCCTGCGATCCGGTCTCGGCGTTCGGCGGCATCGTGGCGACCAATCGCACGCTCGATGCCGACGCCGCGCGCGCCATCACGGAGATCTTCACCGAAGTCATCATCGCGCCGGATGCGACCGAGGAGGCGATCGCCATCGTCGGCGCCAAGAAGAATCTGCGCCTGCTGCGTCGCCGGCGGCCTGCCCGATCCGCGCGCCGCCGGCCTGACGGTGAAATCGGTCGCCGGCGGCCTCCTGGTGCAGTCGCGCGACAATGCGGTGGTCGACGAGATGCAGCTACGCACGGTGACCAAGCGCGCACCGAGCGCAGGCGGAGCTCGCCGACCTGCGCTTCGCCTTCCGCGTCGCCAAGCACGTGAAGTCGAACACCATCGTCTACGCCAAGGATCGCGCCACCGTCGGCATCGGCGCCGGCCAGATGAGCCGCGTCGATGCCGCCCGCATCGCGGCGCGCAAGGCCGAGGACGCCGCCAAGGAGGCTGGGCTTGCCGGCGCCGCTGACCAAAGGCTCGGTGGTCGCCTCCGATGCGTTCTTCCCGTTCGCCGACGGCCTCCTGGTCGCGATCGAGGCCGGCGCCACCGCGGTGATCCAGCCGGGCGGTTCGATGCGCGACGACGAGGTGATCAAGGCGGCCGACGACCACGGCATCGCCATGGTGTTCACCGGCACGCGGCATTTCCGGCATTGATCCAATTCGTCGTCTTGCTGTCATCCCGGACGCGGTGCAGCGCGACAGCGGTGCACCGCAGGTCCGGGGTCTATTCAGGAACACCGTGGTCCTGGATCCGGGTCTGCAACGCATCACTTCGCGTTGCTCAGGCTGCGCTGCGCCCGGGATGACGGAAGTGAAGATCAATCCCTCACCAGATCGCCCAGCAGGCTGGCGGCGACCGACAGCTTGGAGAGGGTCAGGCCCGAGCCGGCGATCTCGTCGACGGCGGCGCGGATGCGGTCGACCTCGTGGCCGCGCGCGGCCGCCCAGGCGTCCACCGCCGGACGACCGGCGGCGCCGTTGACCACCATCTCGGCGGCAAGACGGCGCTCTGCTGCGCCGATCGAATCGAGCGCGCGGTCGAGCGCGAGCCGGTCGAAATAGTCGGCGACCGCGATGTTGCGCGCCGCGCGCGACGATGCGATCGAGCTTGAAGAACGCGCCGGCGGCAAAATAGGTCGCCGCCACCGCTGGCGACCGGCTTCGTGGTCCGGTCCGCCACCAGGATCACGTCCGGCGCCGCCGCCAGCAGCGGCAGATCGGCGAGACGGCGGGCGAGCGCCTCGCCCACGCCCGCCTGGATCAACGCCGCCATGCGGGCATCGCGCGCCGCCGCCTCCTCGGGCGGCAACGCGGTGGCGAGCGCGCCCGCCATCTCGTCGATCCCGGTACGATAGTGCTCGACCACGGCGGCGAGCCCCTGCGTGAGGTCGACATTGCGCAGGAACCAGACGATGCGATCGAGCAGGAGGTCCTGCACGGCGGCGTAGAGCTCGAGCTGCAGCTTGCCGCTCGACCTTGCCGTCGAGCGCATCGATCGCGCCGTTGAGCGCCGTCATGCCGAAGCTGTCGCGCACGGCCGCGAAGGCAGCCGCGATGGCGGCCGCCGACGCGCCGGTCTGGTCGGCGATGCGCACCACGAACGATCGGGCCGCCGCGGTTGATCATCGAGTTGGCGAGCTGGGTCGCGATGATCTCGCGCCGCAGGCGGTGATCCGGCGACCGCGTCGGGAAAGCGCTCGGAGACCGCTTCGGGGAAATAGCGGCCGAGCTCACGGCCGAGATACGGATCGTCCGGCACCGTGGAGTCGAGCAGCTCGTCCTTGAGAGCGAGCTTGGCATAGGCGAGCAACACGGCGAGCTCGGGCCGGGTCAGCGCCGCGCCGCGGCTTGCGCCGCTCGGCAATCTCCGCGTCGTCCGGGAGGAACTCGACGGCGCGGTCGAGCTCTCCGCGCGTCTCGAGCGTCTGCATCAGCCGCTGCTGAAACCCGAGATCCTCCGCGCCGCGCCGCTCGGCCAGCGACAGCGACAGCGTCTGCAGATAGTTGTTGCGCAACACGAGGTCCGCCACCTCGTCGGTCATCGTGGCGAGCAGCGCATTGCGGCTTTCGCGCGTCAGGCGTCCGAGCGCGCAACGGCGTGCTGAACGCGATCTTGATGTTGACCTCGACATCCGACGTGTTGACGCCCGCCGAGTTGTCGATCGCGTCGGTGTTGAGCTTGACGCCGCGCAAGCGTCGCCTCGATGCGCCCGCGCTGGGTCATGCCGAGATTGGCGCCCTCGCCGACGACCCGGCATTGCAGCTCGGCGGCGGTGACGCGGATGGCATCGTTGGCGCGGTCGCCGACCATCGTCGTCGGTCTCGTGCGACGCGCGCACATAGGTGCCGATGCCGCCGAACCAGAGGAGATCGACCGGCGTCTTGAGGATCGCCCGCATCACGTCCTGCGGCGTCACCTTCTGGCGGCAGCGCCAGCAGCTCCTGCGCCTGCGGCGACAGAACGGATCTCCTTGGCGGCGCGCGAAAAGACGCCGCCGCCCGGCGGAGATGAGGTCCTTGTTGTAGTCCTGCCAGCTCGAGCGCGGCAGGTCGAACAGGCGCCGCCGCTCGGCGTGGCTCGCCGCCGGATCGGGCGACGGGATCGATGAAGATGTCGCGATGATCGAACGCGGCGACGAGCCGGATCGTCCTGCGCGAGCAGCATGCCGTTGCCGAACACGTCGCCCGACATGTCGCCGACGCCGACGACCGTGAACGGCGTCGTCATGATGTCGACGTCGAGCTCGCGGAAATGGCGCTTGACCGCCTCCCAGGCGCCGCGCGCCGTGATGCCCATCTTCTTGTGGTCGTAGCCGGCCGAGCCGCCGGACGCGAAGGCATCGTCGAGCCAGAAGCCGTGCTGGGCCGCGATGCCGTTGGCGATATCGGAGAACGTCGCCGTGCCCTTGTCGGCCGCGACCACCAGATAGGGATCGTCGACGTCGCGGCGCACCACGGCGGCGGGCGGCGATCACGCTGTCCGGACCGATATTGTCGGTGACGTCGAGCAGGCTCGACACGAAGATCGTATAGGCGGCGACGCCTTCGGTCTGGATCGCCTCGCGCGAGCCGCCGACCGGCAGTTGCTTCGGCACGAACCCGCCTTTCGACGCCGACCGGCACGATGACGGCGTTCTTCACCTGCTGGGCCTTGACCAGGCCGAGCACCTCGGTGCGGAAGTCCTGCGGCCGGTCGGACCAGCGCACGCCGCCGCGCGCGACCTTGCCGAACCGCAGGTGCACGCCTTCGACCCGCGGCGCATAGACGAAGATCTCGTACAGCGGCCGCGGCACCGGCATCCCTTCGACGTTGCGGCTGGCGAACTTGATCGCGATGGCGGCCTTCGGCTGGCCGCTCGCGTCGACCTGGTAGAAGTTGGTGCGGATCGCAGCCTCGACCGCATTGACGAAGCACCGCAGGATGCGATCCTCGTCGAGGCTTTCGACCGCGGTCAGCGCCGTATCGATCCGTGTGCGTATTTCCGCTTCGCGCCGGCCGCGCTCGTCGAGCGAAAGCTCGAGCCGCGGGTCGAAGCGCATATGGAACAGCGCGACGATCTCGGCGGCAAGCTCGGCGTGCTTGCGCAGCGTCGCCCACATGTAGTCCTGCGAGTAAGGCACCCGCACCTGGCGCAGGAAACGCGAGATCGTGCGGATCAGCGCCACGTCGCGCCACGGCAGGCCGGCCGCCAGCACGAGCGCGTTGTAGCCGTCGTTCTCGGCCCGCGCCGCGCATCACCACCAGGAAGCACGCTTCGAGCCGCCGCTCGAGCGCCGGAATGTCGATCGCGCGGCCGTCGGCGGCTTGCACGCAGCATGTCGTGGAGCCAGACACCGGGTTCGCCGGCGACCGGCGGCTCGACCCGGTAGGTGCGCTCGTCGACGACGCGGAAGCCCATGTTCTCGAGCACCGGCACGCGTTCCGATAGCGGGATCGGCCGCTCGAAGCTCCACACCTTGAGGCCGACGCCCGGCTCGGCGGCCCCGGAGCGGCGTAGAAATCGACCGCCGGCGTGCGCAGCGCCGACAGCGTTTTCGATCAGTTCTGATGTCGCCGACCGCGGTCGCGGCCGGATAGGCCTCCTGATAGGCAACCGAGAACGCGTTGCGGTAGCGCTTGAACAGCGCCTGCGCCTTCACGGCGTCGTGCACGCGCGTCAGCGCTTCCTGCAGCGTCGTCCAGCCAGGTGCGCACGATCGCTCGCCACCGCCTGCTCGAGGCTGGCGCGTTCGGGATCGGGCGTCGCGCCCTCGTAACGCGCTATGATGAAATGCACCCGCACCAGCGGGCCTTCGGGAAAGAATGGGTAGAAGGCGGAGAGGCGGCCCTTGTAGATCTCGGCCAGGAAATTGCCGATCGCCACCCGCGTCGCGCTGCTGAAGCGATCGCGCGGCACGTAGACGAGGACCGACACGAAGCGATCGAAGCGGTCGCGCCGCGGCAGCACCCGGATGCGCGGACGCTCGTCGAGCTGCATGATCGTGAGCGCGTTGCGGAACAGCGTGTCCTCGTCGATCTGGAACAGCTCGTCGCGCGGATAGGTCTCGACCACGTTCGGCAAGCGCCTTGCCGGAATGGCCGTCGGGATCGAAGCCGGCGCGCGTCGATCACGGCGGCAGCCTTGCGCCGCAGATAAGGGAATCGACCGGGTCGAGCGCGTGTAGGCGGTCGATGTGAACAGCCCGACGATGCGGAATTCGCCGATGAGCGTGCCGACGACGGTCGAAGTGCTTGACGCCGATATAGTCCATGTGCGACGCGCCGATGGATGCGCGAGCGCACGTTGGCCTTGGTGATGATCAGCATCTTCGGCTCGTTGAGAAACTCCATGATCTCCGGCGTCATGGAGACGAGCTCGTTGCCGCGGCGAAGCACGTGTACCTCGGGAGTCGCGCAGGATGCCGAGCGCGGTCTCGAACTGCGGCTCGAAGGTGCGCTCCTGGTCGGGCAACAGGTAACTGCGGAAGCCCAGGAAGGTGAAATTGTCGTTGGCGAGCCATTCGAGGAACTGCACCGCCTCGGCGACCTCGTCGACGGAAAGGGGCGGCGGATTGTCCTTCAGGTCGGCGATCACCTCGTCCAACCGCCCGAGCATGGGCTTCCAGTCCGTCACGCAGACGCGGATGTCGGCGAGCAGCTGCTCCAACGCCTTGACGAGGTCTTCCCGCCGCGCTGCATCGTCGATGCGTTCGGTGTGGATGTGGATGACGCTTTCGCGGATGTCCGTCGCGCTCGGCACACCCTCGCCGCGGAACGCGAACAGGACGCCCCCGGCATCGCGCTCCACGGCGAAAACCGGATGAACGACGAGGCGGACGTCGATCCCCCGCTCGTTCAGCTCGCCGAGGACGGAATCGAGCAGGAACGGCATGTCGTCATTGACGATTTCCAGGACCGAGACCGCCTTGATGCGCTCGGCCCCCACCGGACCCGCCGGCGAATTCGAAACGGATCTTCGGCGGCGCCGGGCGTGCGGTCGAGGAGGAAGGCCCAGGTTTCCTCGGCGAGCGCGGCAAGCTCGCGCGCCTCATAGGCCAGGAGGTCCTCGGGCGCGGCGCGAGCGAACAGCGCCGCGCCGAATCCCGACGGGATGTCGTCGCGCATGCCGGCGAGGATCGTGCCCATCTGCTCGATGAGCCGGCGGCCGGCGCGCTCTTGTTCGGTGCCGATGAGCCCTTGAGCGGCCATTGCCTTTGTCCTGCTGGTTTCAAATGCGAGGCGACTTTAGTCCTTGTGCGGATCGTCGCGTCGAAGGGGACAAAATTGTAGAGTGGTCACGTGCAGGAAAAAAGACATTGATCGGAGGCGCCCATGGTCATAGCTCACAGGAATACCGGCCGCCGGCGCAAGAGCGCGGCCGCCGAACCGGCCCGGCGGACGAAACGCGAAAGTGCGGCCGGTCACCTCCCGGCGAAAAAGCGAGCCCCTGCCGATGCAGGAAAGGGCAACGGCGCCGAGAGCGCTGCAGCGACTGACGACGTGAAAATCACGGCCCTGGATCTTGAGCCCGCGCCGCTCAGCCCCGCCATGCAGGCGTATTTCGCCAAATGCGAGGAAAAGCTCGGCTTCGTGCCGAACGTGCTGAAGGCCTACGCGTTCGACATGGCCAAGCTCGAGGCCTTCGTCGCCATGTACAACGACCTGATGCTGGGCGCCCTCCGGTCTGTCCAAGCTCGAGCGCGAGATGATCGCGGTCGCGGTATCGTCGGTGAACCGCTGCTATTATTGCCTCGTGGCGCACGGCGCGGCCGTGCGGGCGCTCTCCGCCGATCCGCCGCTGGGCGAGCTGATGGTGATGAATTACCGCGCCGCCCGGCTATCCGCGCGTCAGCGCGCGATGCTGGATTTTGCCGTGAAGCTGACCGCCGAGCCGTGGGCGGTCGAGGAAGCCGACCGCGCACCGCTGCGGCGGGTCGGATTCACCGAGCGCGACATCTGGGACATCGCGGCGGTCGCGGGGTTCTTCAACATGTCGAATCGCGTCGCCTCGGCGACCGATATGCGCCCCAATTCCGTTTACCATCGCCAAGTCCGGTAGCAACCGGCCGCCTCTCCCTCATCCATTGGAAAAGAAAGGCAATTTTGGGAATTCAAGGCTTTATGGTGCATAGCAGCAATATTTGTGCGATGCAGCAACCAATGTGCTAGACTGGCGTTGATCAGCACCGGCGCGACCAAGAACAAGGATGACAACGTGCTCAGTCTCGGAAAGACGGTCAGGGAACTCGCTCGCCACCGCCGCCAGTGGGAAAGGCTGTGGAGAGCGCCGCCGGGCGGCCTCCCGCACGCGGCCTCGAGCCGCCGGTCAGCCCGCCTGACCGAAGTGACGGGGTTCGGCTCCAACCCCGGCACCTTGCGGATGTTCACCTTCGTGCCGGAGGATTTGCCGTCATCGCCGGCGCTCGTCGTCGTCCTGCACGGCTGCACCCAGACGGCCGCGAGCTACGATTACGGGGCCGGATGGTCGACGCTCGCCGAACGCTATGGCTTCGCTCTGCTGTTGCCGGAGCAACAGGCCGTCAACAATCCCAAGACATGCTTCAACTGGTTTCATCCCGGCCGACACCGAACGCGGACGCGGCGAAGCGGCGCTCCATCCGGCAAATGATCGAGACGATGATGCCTCGATCATGGCATCGACCGTCGTCGCGTCTTCGTCACCGGCCTGTCGGCCGGCGGAGCCATGACCTCGGCGATGTTGGCGACCTATCCGGAGGTGTTCGCCGCCGGCGCCATCATCGCCGGGCTGCCCTATCGGCGCCGCGACCAATGTGCCGGAAGCCTACGAGAGCATGTTTCAGGGTACTCCCGGCCGGCCGCGGAATGGGGCGATCTCGTGCGCCAGGCTTCTCCGCACAAGGGACCGTGGCCGCGCGTCTCGGTCTGGCACGGCGACGCCGATCCGACGGTGAAGCCCGTGAATGCCGACGAGATCGTCAAACAGTGGACGGACGTGCACGGGATCGATGCGGCTCCGGCGCTGCAGCGAAATGGTCGACGGATATCCGCGCCAGGCCTGGCGCAATCGCGCCGGCGAGATCGCGATCGAATCCTATACGATCACCAGCATGGCGCACGGCACGCCGCTCGCCACCGGGGACGGCGACGAACATGCCGGCGCGGCGGGCGCATTTCTCCTCGACGTCGGGATTTCCTCCTCCTACCACATCGCCAAGTTCTTCGGCCTGACGCACGCCAAGCCGGTGCGTGTGCCCGAACGGCGCGTGCCGATCGTTCCCGATGAGACGCGCGCAGACGCTGAGAGCATCGAGGAGGATGCGGGGGCGGCGGCGCCACGGCAAAGCCAGACGCCTTCCCTTCACGAGCAGATCGAGGCGGTCATCACCAAGGCCCTGAAGGCCGCAGGATTGATGAAGTAGATCTCGGCGCCTCGATACCGCGCGGAAAAAATCCGTCCCGACAAGTCTCTCGCGCGGTATGATCGCCGCTACGCTCACGCATGGTGGACCAGGAGGAGGCAGGGACATGAGATCGACATCGATGATGATCGGCGCCGTGGCGTTGACGATGGCGACCGGCGCTTGGGCGCAGTCGCCGCAGGTCGTCACGGAAGAGATGATGGTGCCGTCCGATCCCGGCATCGAGATCTATGTGCGCAACAAGCGGCCGGCCGACATGACGGCGTTCCGGCCGGAGCGCACGCTGCTCTACGTGCACGGCGCGACCTATCCGGCCATCGACGGCGTTCGACCTCAAGCTCGACGGCCTGTCATGGATGGATTACATCGCGGCGCGCGGCTACGACGTCTACCTCCTCGACCTGCGCGGCTACGGCAAGTCGACGCGGCCGCAAGGAGATGGCGGAGGATGCCAAGGCCAATCCGCCGATCGTGCGCGGCGAGACCGCCATCAAGGACATCGGCGCGGCGGTCGATTTCATCCTCGCGCGCCGCAACATCCCGCGCCTCAACCTGATGGGCTGGTCGTGGGGCACCGTCACCGATGGCGACCTACACGACGCAAAACCCGCGCAAGGTCGAGCGGCTGGTGCTCTACGCACCCGGCTGGATCCGCCAGACCGCGTCGCTGGTGCAGGCCGGCCCCGGGCCGCTCGCGCGCCTATCGCACGGTGACGCGCGAGCAGGCGCTGCAGCGCTGGATGACCGGCGTGCCGGAAGACAAGAAGGCGACGCCTCATCCCGGCCGGCTGGTTCGACGCCTGGGCCGACGCGACCTTCGCGACCGATCCGGTGGGCGCGAAGGCGAGCCCGCCGGTGCTGCGCGCGCCCAACGGCGTGGTGCCAGGACAGCAACGAATACTGGTCGGCCGGCAAGGCCTACTACGATCCGGCCAAGATCACGGTGCCGACCCTGCTGGTGCAGGCCGAATGGGATCGCGACCTGCCGCCCTACATGGCGCAGACGCTGTTTCCGCTGCTCGTGAACTCGCCCGGCAAGCGCTACGTGATGCTGCCCGAGGGCACGCACACGATCATCATGGAGAAGAACCGGCTCATGCTGTTCGAGGCGGTGCAGCAGTTCCTGGACGAGGCCAGCAGGTCGTAGAGCATTGAACTCGTCATTGCCGCCCCCGGGCACTTCGTCCCGGGGGTGATCCGGCAATCGATCGACAATGTTGAAAGAAGTGATGGATGCGCGGGTCAAGGCCCGCGCATGACAAACTCAGCGAACGAGGCTCTAAATCTCCACCAGCTTGTCGGGCAACTCGTCAGGATTGACGCTGCCGGGCGCGAGCGGAAAGTGCTCCGCCAGCACGGCGCCGCAGCGCTCGATCGCCGCCACGAAGCCGTCGCCGACGCGGCCCTCCCGCATGGCCGAGGTCAGCGCCGCGACGGCGTCGCTCCACACCTCCGGCGTGACCTTCTCGTTGATGCCGGCGTCGGCGACGATCTCGGCATAGCGTTCGGCGAGCGAGACGAAGATCAGAACGCCGGTGCGACCTTCGGTCTTGTGCAGGCGCTGCGCCCAGAACTGGCGCATGGCGGTGGAATGCGCGCGGTCGTGCCGGGCGCGCTTGGGCACGATGCGGAAGCGCACGCCGCGCCGCGACAGCAGGATCGCGGCGGCGATGAAAGCCACGAGCTGGAGCACGTAGATCACGCTCGCCGGCCAGGCGGTCAGGTAGATCAGCGGCCACGGCACGATCAGCGCCAACGCCGCCGCCCATGCCACCGGCACCAGGCTGTAGTGGCTCGACTGCTGCGCCACGACGCAGAAGATTTCGCCCGAGGTCCTCGCTTCGGCGGCGCGAATGGCTTGCGCGATGCGGGCTCTGTCGGCGTCCGAGATCATGACCTCACCAGCTCCCCGACGCGCCGCCGCCACCGAACTGCCGCCGCCGCCCGAAAAGCCCCCACCGAGAAGCCGCCGTCCGAGAAGCCGCCGGAACCCGAGCCCGACGACCAGACCCGTGCCGGCCGGGCCCGACCAGTTGGAGCCACGCCGACGCCCATCGAGTTCGAAGCCAGCGGCGGCTGGTGATAGGTGGTGACGATCCAAATGATGATCAGGATGGCGGCGAACAGCAGACCACACGACCAGGCTGCCGACCACCGCCGAATTGATTCTCGCGGACGTTGCGCGGCGCGGCGCTTCCACTCCTCGGCATCGCCGGTCAGCACCTGGATGATGTCGTCGACGCCGCGCGCGATGCCGCCGGCAAAGTCGTTGGCGCGGAAGCGCGGCAGGATCGCGTTCTCGATGATGAGCTTCGACACCGCGTCGGTGAGCGTGCCCTCGAGCCCGTAGCCGACCTCGATCCGCACCTTGCGCTCGTTCGGCGCGACCAGCAGCAGGACGCCGTTGTTCTTGTCCTTCTGGCCGAGCTCCCAGTGCGCGGACCAGCCGATAGCCGTAGTCCTCGATCGACGTGCCCTGCAGCGATTTCACCGTCGCGACCACGAGCTGGTCGGTGGTCTTCGTTTCGAGGGCGGCGAGCTTCTCGGTCAAGCGCGGCGCGCGTCGCCGGCATCGAGGATGCCGGCCTCGTCGACGACGCGGCCGGTGAGCGCCGGGAACGTGAGCGTCTGCGCGACGGCGCCAGGCAGCGACAGGAGGAAGAACGCCGAGCAGTGCAGCGACGACGCTCTCGCCGCCGTGGGGCCGATCTAGAACTTCACCTGCGGCGGGCGCCGCACGTCCTCGGCGACCGTGAAGGTCTCCATCGGCTTTTGGCTGCGGTAGAGCGTGCTCGCCCAGATCACGCCGGGAAAGGTCCGCAGCTCGGTGTTGTAGGCGCGGACCGCCTCGATGTAGTCGCGCCGCGCCACCGCGATGCGGTTCTCGGTGCCTTCGAGCTGCGACTGCAGCGCGAGGAAATTCTGGTTCGATTTCAGGTCGGGATAGCGCTCGGCGACGGCGAGCAGCCGGCCGAGCGCGCCCGCTCAACTGCGCCTGCGCCTCCTGGAAGTTCTTGAACGCCTCCGGGTCGTTGATCATTTCGGGCGTGCACCTGGATCGCGGTCGCGCGGGCGCGCGCATTGGTCACGGCCTCGAGCACTTCGCGCTCCTGCCGCGCATAGCCTTTCACCGTCTCGACCAGGTTGGGGATGAGGTCGGCGCGGCGCTGGTACTGGTTCTGCACCTCGGACCACTTGGCCTTGGCCTGCTCCTCGTAGGTCGGGATGTTGTTGACGCCGCAACCGGACACGAAAAGCGCAAGCAGCATTGCGGCGAATGGGAAACGCACGATTCGAGCGGCAGCGGCGGCCGAGCGGGGCATCAGCATCCTCCGGAGTGCAAAACACCGCATATGTAGCAACCCGCGGCGGCAAATCCACCGGCACGCAGGACCTCGGCCAGTGCCCCGCTTCCGAAGTTCGTGATACATCGCAGCACGCTCTGGTACGAACTTCGGAAGCAAAGGGGCACTGGCAAGTCTATGATTCTAGTGCCGCTTTTCGATTTGAAGTTCCTAAACGAGCTTGCGGCAGACGCTGCAGGAACTTCAAATCGGCGGCACTAGCGCATGTCGGTGCGGCGCAAATCGGGGGGCACGCTTTGGCCGCAAAATGCTCTACACTCGCCGGCCATATGTTTTGTGCGGATGAATTGCGGCGGAGCGCTTCCTCCTGTCGGCTGCACGGAATGGAGATCGCGATGAGCATATCGAGCTTGCTGCTGCGCGTCGTTGCCGTGGTGCTGTCGCTCTTTGCGTTTTCGGCGATGGCGGCCGACTACCCGGCACCGAAGGAGGGCGATTGGGTCGCGCGGGATTTCCGGTTTCACACCGGCGAAGTCCTGCCCGAGGTGCGCCTGCACTACACGACGGTCGGCGAGCCGTCCGGCGAGCCTGTGCTGATCCTGCACGGCACCGACCGGGTCCGGCGCCAGCATGCTGACGGCGGCTTTCGCCGGCGAATTGTTCGCTCCCGGCCAGCCGCTCGATGCCGGCAAATATTTCATCATCCTGCCGGACGCGATCGGCGCCGGAAAGTCGTCGAAGCCGTCCAATGGATTGCGCACCAAGTTCCCGCGCTACAATTACGACGACATGGTGGCGGCGCAATATCGGCTGGTCACCGAGGGCTTGGGCTGCGCCGGCTGCGCCTCGTGCTCGGCAATTCCATGGGCGGCATGCACACCTGGATCTGGGGCGTGACGTATCCGCAGTTCATGGACGCGCTGGTGCCGATGGCGTCGCAGCCGACCGAGATGTCCAGCCGGAATTGGATGATGCGGCGCATGCTGATCGATGCGATCCGCAACGATCCGGATTGGAACGACGGCAATTACACGACGCAGCCGCGCTCGCTGCGCGCCGCCAACGTCGTTCTTCGGCATCGCCACCAACGGCGGAACCCTGGCGTACCAGAAGGCGGCCCCCACCCGCGAGGCGGCGGACAAGCTGCTCGACGCCCGACTGGCAGCGCCGTTTACCGCCGATGCCAACGACTTCCTCTACCAGTGGGAATCCTCGCGCGACTACAATCCGGCGCCCGGTCTCGAGCGCATCGAGGCGGCGCTGCTGGCCATCAATTCCGCCGACGACGAACGCAATCCGCCGGAGACGGGGTTGATGGAGCGCGCGCTCAAGCGCGTGAAGAACGGTCGCCTGTTCCTGATCCCGGCCAGCGATGAGACGCGCGGTCACGGCACCACCGGCATGGCCAAGTTCTGGAAGCGTGAGCTCCAGCAGTTCCTGGAGACGGTGCCGCGGCGGACCATGTAGGCCGCGCCGACGCCGAAATGACACCGCATCGCCGGAGTGTGGAGCGCCTGATGCTGCGTGCCGTGGTCCTGGCGTTTCTGCTCCTGGCGAACGCGTCGGTCCTGGCGCAGGACGGCGTCGTCCTGGCGCAGGACAGCGCGGTCGTCGCCCGCCACGGCATGGTGGTCGCCCAGGAGGCGCGCGCCGCCCGCATCGGCGTCGACGTGCTCAAGGACGGCGGCAATGCGGTCGATGCCGCGGTGGCGGTCGGCTTCGCGCTGGCGGTGACGCATCCCCAGGCCGGCAATCTGGGCGGCGGCGGCTTCATGCTCCTCCACCTCGCCGAGCGCAACGAAACCGCCGCGATCGACTATCGCGAAACCGCACCGCAGGCGATCACAGCCACGACATTCCTCGACGGCAGCGGCGAGGCGGATGCGGAGAAGTCGCGCAACTCCGCGCTCGCGGTCGGCGTCCCCGGCACGGTCGCGGGACTGAAGCTCGCACACGAGCGCTACGGTTCCGGCCGCTTCACGTTTGCCGAGCTGATCCAGCCGGCGCTCACCCTCGCGCGCAACGGATTTGCGGTCGAAGACGATCTGGCCGATGTGCTGCCGCGCGCGCAATCGCGGCTGGCGCGCTGGCCGTCGTCCAAGGTCTTCCTGCGTTCCGACGGTTCCGTGCTCGGTGCGGGCGATCTCCTGGTGCAGGCGGATCTCGCCGCCTCGCTCGATCTCATCGCCCGCGAGGGGCCGCGCGCCTTTTACGACGGCCCGATCGGCGAGAAGATCGCCGCCGGCGTGCGCGCCGCCGGCGGGGTCATGTCGATGGACGACCTGCGGAACTACCGGCCCGTCATCCGCACGCCGGTGCGCGGCACCTATCGCGGCTACGACGTCGTCTCGATGCCGCCGCCGTCCGCGGGCGGCACGCTCCTGGTCGAGATGCTCAATATCCTCGAAGGATATGCGGCGAGCGATACGAACGCCGGCGAAAACGCGCACCGAATGGCCGAAACGATGAAGCTCGCCTACGCGGACCGCGCCGCCTTTTTCGGCGATCCGGCAACTGTCGCGGTGCCGGTGGAGCGACTGACCGCCAAGGACTACGCGGCCAT
>CAVQIP010000068.1:0-140891 GCA_963712565.1 uncultured Alphaproteobacteria bacterium
CCGGCGTGGGTGCTTTCAGTGACGGCAATCACCTGCGGCCCTTCAATCTGAGGCACCGAAGAATCATCGTTCGAGGGCGCAGTCCCATCGGATGATGGAAGCTTCGATAGCCTGCGCTCAAAGGCGTCCTCTACGAGCCTGGCATCGGTTGCCGTGAGGCTGTTCTTAGCCGTGAGCACCTCGCGCGCCCAAGCGGCGGCGAAATCAGCCGACGGGATGTTCCCAACCTCGGTAAGTAGCTTTTCCGCAGCCCGGCCGATTGTTCAGGATCGAGCGCGACCATCTCGCCCTTGCGGCCGCCACGGGCATGTCCATCACCGGGCGTTCGCGCCGGCATCCGAGCTTCATCGTCCGTGCGCCTAAACAGGCGGTCGACCGCCGACGGCGGCAACGAGTGTGGCCCATCACAGAGATTGGGCGCATCAAGATCATCCTCGCCGGCAATGCCAACGAGCGTGAACAGGGCGTAGCGGCGCGCGTAGGTCAGCGCGGCGCCCATGCGCTGGGGATTGGCGGTCTCGGCGATCGGACACACCGGCCAATCCGAGGCGATCCACTCGCCGGAGGCATGCGCCAGCGTGGTGGTCAAATGGACCATGCCGGCGGTCTGATCGATCGCGGTGGTCTGTAAGGTGGCGATCTCGTGCTGCCCCAGCGTCTTGCGCACGATGTCGAGCCCGCTCGAGAGCGGCGCATAGCGGAAGCTACGCTCGCCTTCCCCGGGTCGGCCGGTGCGGATGGTTGCCGTGAGCGACTTTTCCGGATTGATGAGTTCAACCTGGGCTTTGGCCAACGCCGAGGCCAGCGCCGCGACCAATTCACTGGACCGGGGCATGGCTGGCCTCCGTCTCCAGCACATCAAAGCTTACGGCACCCGATTTGGAGCGTTTGGCCCGCACCCCGTGGCCGATCGCCTCCTTGGCGTCCTCCGGCATGAGAGCCTTGAGCTCGCTCTTCGCGCGTTCGTGGTCGAGAAAGGCGCTCGCGGGTATTGCGAAAGAGCGCGGCGAACTCCGCCCAAGAATTCGACGCGCTCATATCGACGATGCGGATCGCCTCGATGCGTGGCCGCGGCGGCTCGGCATTGATCAGGTGGGGCGGTTCGCCGGATTGGACGCAGCGCCAGAACTTCTTTTCCGCCGAGACCAGGACACTGAGATAGAGTGGGTCCATGGGAATGGTGATCTCGACCCATTTACCACCCCCGGTGATGATCGAGAGCACCGCGGTCCGCAGATGAGTGACCCACATGTTGTGCTGGACTTGGGCCATATGCTTTTCGGCGGCGGCTTCCTCGGCGAACGACCAGGGCAGCATGAACTTGGCCTCGAACACAGCGCCGGTCCCCTCCACGATGCCGTCTAGCGTGGCAGCCATCCATGGAATGGCTGAATGCTTGACCTGCCGCTGGACGTCGGTGACGCGCCGGCCGGTATTGCGCTCGTACCAGGACCGGTTGAGCTCCTCGGTGACGGCGCCCAGCTGGACGACCAAGTTGCCGGACAAGTCCTGCGGCTCGGCCTCGCCGCGCTTCTCGCGCCAGAGGCGGATCAGGGCCGCTTCGTCATTACCCATGATGATCCCGGCATCCGAACCGCCGAGGAACGCTCGGCGGTCCGCAGGGGTTCTCCACAAGTTCGATTTCATAGGTTCCTCCATTCTGGAAAAAGGCGCTTGCTTTGCGCAGATCCGCAGCCTCCAGTTTGAGCGTGGGGGGTGGTGGGATCATAAGATACCAACAGTATCATACGATACCGACACTAGTCAACAATGAAGCCGAAGCCGTTGAATAGTGCCCAGATCCGAGCAGCACGCGCCCTCCTTCGATGGAGTGCCGCAGAACTTGCGCGCGAAGCAGCTTTAGGACTTGCTACGATCAAGCGGGCAGAACTCGCTGATGGCGAAACATCAATGACTTTGGCCAACGACTTGGCCGTTCGCCGCGCATTAGAAGCCGCCGGCGTCGAATTCATTGATGGCAATGGCGGTGGGCCCGGGGTGCGCCTGCGGAAGGCACATCAATATGGAAAGCGCAAATAAGGATCCCGTCACTTCCCCACGCCCTTGGAAGCTGCGGTCAATTCCAACTCCTTCGATTGAACGAAGCCGCTGACGCGGCAGTGTAAGGAGCGGTCGCAGTAATCGCCTCCTGTCTGAGAGGATTGAGGGTTTTCGAAGCCCAATCCTTCAGACAGGAGGTTTTCCGATGGCTGAGATCAGCCCTCTTCGCCGCCGCATGATCGAGGACATGACGGTCCGCAATCTGTCGCCGGCGACGCAACAATCGTACCTCAACGCGGTTTTTGAATGATCTCTGCTGAAATCGTATCAAAAATCCCAAAGCGCGCGCAGCGAATGATCCAGCCTATCGCAGCGCCTTGGGGGGCGGCACGTGCTCGATGTCAATCGTACTGCACCACGAACCGTGCCGTGCCATAGTCCAGGTCGACGATGCCGGCAACCGGATCCTGGGTCGCCGGGCTGTGAATGATCGTCGGCCGCGGCGGGGTGTAGAAGATGTTCAGATTGTCGGTGGACTTCTTCTTGCCCGAGGGCAGACCGTCCACGAACGGATTGTGGCTCCGGCCGTTGCCAGCGATGGTGATATTGAACGTATCGGCGCCGTCGAGCCCGAGCACGCGCGGGGTGTCAGCAAGAATCCCGCCCGCGAGCACCGTTGACGTCGTCGCAAGCGTCGAGACCGCCGCAGGAGCTCCCTCGGACACCGTCGTCAGTCGAAGTCCGGTGGGCACGCGTCGCTCGCCCGCCTGCAATACCATTCCCGTCACGTCATGGCCCTGGTCCTCGGGAAAGCCCATGACGTTACCCATCTCGTGCAGCACCGTGGTGAGTAGATCGATGCGCCCGGATGCGGGGCTAGCCGGGTTCGCCGCGAACGCCCCGTTCGACAGCGGGATCAGGAACTCGCTGTTGTCCCCGGGGGTCGGGTCGACGAACCATCCCCACCCGGCCGCGCTGCTGTCGATGATGATTGTGTCGCCGATCGTCTCGCCGAGGATGCCCTGCGGCAGGTTGCCGATTTGGACGTTGACGCTCTCCAACGCCGCCAGACGCGTATCGCCCGCGCCGAGCGCCGCGGTCCAGAGCCCCTTGGCCTCGACCACGATCGACGCCAATTCGCTGTCGGTGAGTGTGGCCACGAGGCCCGCGGGGGCAGAACTCTCTGCTACCTGCAAGATCCCAGTCGGCGCGTAGGCCGCATCGTCTGTCTTCACCTCCACGATGTCGAAAGACGTTTGCCCCGACGGTTTTGCCTTTGAAGCTGATCAGCCCGTAACCACCCTGCGTGATCGTCTCGTTGTAGAGCTTGCTCACCACGACCGCGCCGTTGAGCGAGACGTTGACCAACCCACCCTTGAGCGTGACGCCCAGCTTGTAGTCGGTTCCGGAAGAGATCGACGTGTTGTAGGTCGCGTCGACCACATTGGCATTCCCCAGAACGTGCCCGATCACGATCTGTTTGCCGTCGGCGGACAACACCGCGTACTTGAAGTAGGTGGACCCTTGATAATCGAACACCACCCCGCCTTGCCCGAAGGTCTTGAGCGTCGTCAAGATGGTGAGCGTCGAGCCAGCCGTGACCTGATAGCCGATCAGGTCGATCGCGGGCGTCGCCACAGCCGACGCGGTCGCCAGAAACCGCCCGTCCGTGGTGGTCGCCCAGGTACCGTCCGTCGGCGTGCCGAACAACACGCTCGCCGGCTTGCTGCTGCTGAAGTCCGCGGTCTTGTCCAGCGTTGTTGCACCGGGCGGCGCTTGCACAACTACGTTGTCGATCTGCGCCGAGGCGTTGTTCGCGCCGATACCGACCAGGCCGTAGTTCAGCGTGTGGGTGACGCCGAGCGTGTCGACGCGCACGGGATAGGTGAAGCTCACGCTGGTCGTGCCCACCTTAATTGTCGCCGTGCTGCCGTTCACTGTCAGCATCACGACATAGTCGTTGCCGGACTTGAGCTGAAGGTTCGTCCACTTGTCGAGGACCCAGCCGCTCGCCGTGCGGTGCCCGATCTCCAGGCTGTTGTTGGACACATTGATGCCGGCGTACTTGAAGTCGGTCGTGCTATAGTAGTCGAAGATCAAGTAGGCATTGGCCTTCACGCCGCCGGTTGGCTTGACCGCATTGATCGTCGCCTGCATCTCGAAATAGCTCGGGATGACAGTGTCGGCTTCGTTGAACACGCTGACCGCATCGGTGCGGCCCGAGGTCGCAGGCGCGACCTGGTAGCGCCCGTTTGCAAGGCTCCAGCTTCCTATCGTCGGCACGAAACCCTGCGCATTGCCGTTGTCGAAGCTCGCCGACCGCAGCACGTCGCGTTGTCCGCCGGGTATGTTGCCCGCCTGCGGATCGGCCGGACCGCCGTGCTGGTCGTGCCATGCGGCATCCTTCTGCAGCACCAGACCGAGCTCGCCCCACGGCTCGCCATTGCGAGCCGGGTCCGCACCTGCGCTGGCCTTGTCGGCGGCACGGGTCGGATCGGCGCCGTCGCTCGGCGGAGAGTGCATAGAGAAAGTCCGTGAGGTGCGGCTGCAGCGTGCGGCTCACCGTGGCCAAGCCGAACGGCGAGAATGGCACCAAGTAGCTGTTGAATTCGCCGGTCCAATCGATCAGGCGATCACCGCCCGTGTTGGCAATAAGCACGTCGCGACCAGCGCCTCCGAAAGCGCGGTCTTCGTAGCTCGCACTCGTATCGGGCTGATCGTTCAGGCCATTGTGGGTAGACTGGTCGTCGTCCGCATTGATCAGATCGTTGCCGAAGCCGCCATACGCGTCGTCGCGCCCGGTGCCGCCAACCAGCCAGTCGTTGCCCAGGTCGCCGAACAGCCTGTCGTCGCCGTCGCTCTTCTTGGTCCCGTCGAGCGCGGAGGCAGGCCCCTCGGAAGCGTTGGAATTCAGGAAGAACTCCGTGCCGACCGGGGGTGCATTGGCAGCCCACTTACTGGCCGTGCCGTCAGCATTGAGCAGGATCCTGCGCAGAGGGTCGTACTCGTCATAGAGCGCGAACTCGCCGGCCCGCGTGCGATTGCTGTGCTTCGCATCGACATCGATCGGGTTGAACGCGAGCACGAATCCCGGGTTGAACGGGATGTGAGTAGTCGATCTCGATCAGTCCGTTGGGCAGACCCGTCATCGGGTCATAGGTCGGTGCATAAGAGAGCACCAGCGCTTCGGCGCCTGAAATCGCATCGTCTCCCGAGCCGCCGTGCAGAAAATCGTTGCCCAGTCCGCCGAAAATGATGTCGTCGGCATTGCGGTGGCGTGATCCCGCCGAACTCGTCAGCGGCTGGGGTCCACAGCGGGTCGTTGCTCAGCGGCGTCAGGTTGACCGCCTTTGTCAGCGTGCCAGTCACGTTAATGGTTGCCAGCTGGACGTTGCCGGGCGTGCTAATGGTCTGCTGGAAGGTCGGGGTCGTGATCCCGTTCAGGAGCTCGCTAAGGCCGTTACGGCTGGTCATTACGCGCCCGTCATCGCCGATCACTCCGTCGTCGCCGGTGCCACCGGAGATCCAGTCGTGTGCCGTAGCCGCCGATGATGTCGTCGTCCTGGCCTTCGCCGAACATGACGTCGTGGCCGGTCATGCCGTAGAGGAAGTCGTCGCCCGACTCGCCGTGGAGCTCGTCGCCCGCTCCGAGATCGGCGCTCGCGGCTGCGTTGAAGTCGATGCCACCTTCGGTATAGTCGACGAGATCCGCGGCCCGGACCTTGATCCGCTCTCCGCCGTAGTTGTCGTAGTTGAAGGTGACATAGCCGCCGCCGGCTCGCACCATCCGATAGATGTTGCCGTTGTCGCCGAGGATCATGTCGGAGTCGCGGCTGTGCGAAGTGTCGCCCTCGTCGACCGTGTTGCCGGTCTCGTTGCGCAACAACTCGGTGCCGGCACCGCCGAAGATCAGATCGGAACCGTCATCGCGCTGGCCCAACGGTAAGCTCCACACGAATGCCGAGGAGCTGCCGCCGACGATGTCATCCTGTCCGAGGTTGCCGAAGATCGTATCGGTGCCTGCGTTGCCTTCGATATAGTCGTCGCCGTCGGTCGCAGATTCCACCGAGGCTACGACGACAAGCTGCCCGCTCGCGTTGCGAGTCGCCGAGACGTCCGCGGGGAGGTCGATCGAGCCGTCGCCCTGAATGATATCGTTCCCGCGCTGACCGAAGATTGTATCGGCGTTCGCACCGCCGGCGATGTAGTCGTCGCCGAAGTGGCTGGGATCGAGGCTCGGGTCGAGCGTGATGGTCCAGTCCGCCCAAGCCGGGTTGCCGCCTGGGCGCGGCTGCGCCACTGTACCAACGATCGCATCGCCATTGGCGTCGTAGAGTGTGCCTAACGCGCCGACCAGCCGGTAGCGCGGATTGACCGCGTCGCCGAACCCAGCGTTGAGCACTAGCATGACGTTGTCGCCGAAGATCAGGTCATCCTGGGCGCCTCCGTCGATGCGGTCGCTCTTATCACCGCCCGCCAACACATCGTCACCGTCGCCGCCGCGTATGATGTCGGCGCCGTTGCGGACATCGCCCCGATCGACAGTGTCGATTCGGGTCATCACACCGTTTGTAAAGAGCACGACTGCGGCGTCGCCCAAGGCGATGTCGTTGCCCGCATCGCCCCAGATCTTGTCGACGCCGAAACCGCCGATCAGCAGGTCGTCGTCGTCGCCACCGTGCAACTCGTCGTCACCTACGATGTTGCCGACAAGTGCGCTGGTATCGATCTTTGTGAGCTGCGTCGGCCCGTCGAGCCTCAGCCCGCTCACAGGATCGACATTGTTCGGCTCATAGTCGAAACGCGCGTCGTCGCCCGCCACCTGGTCCGCGCCGGCGCCGGCATCGATAAAGTCACCCGCCTCGCCGCCGATGACGATGTCGTTACCGCCGCCGGCATTGATCGTGTCGACGCCGCCGTTGGCGTTCTCGATCGACCGGATCAGGCGCGGCCCTCGGAAGACGCCGTCGGTCTGGTCATCGGGGAAGACCGAGATGTGGTAGGCGGAGTTGGCTCCTTATCGTCATTTTTGTCGGTTTGGCCGAATACCGGCGTCTGTTCCCACGGCCGATCGATTTCAATGTGTGGGAGTTGAGGACGTCGACGATCGTGCGGAACTGCACATGGCCGTCTGTACCGATGGCCTGCACGCTCAGCCCGACGAGGTCTTCCTTCACAAAGTTCGCCGTTGCGTCAACCAGCGACGTGGGCGTGGCGTCGGTGACAATCGGATTCTTTATGGTCGGCGCAGCGGAGTGGCCCAGCCGCGTAATAATGTGGTCGACCGGCACCGGCGGCGTGCTGGCGTTGTTATCGTCGTCGGTTAGGACGGTCTTGACGTAGTCGATCCGACCGCGATCGCCGAAGATGATGTCATTACCAGCGCCGCTGGTAATTTTGTCCGCACCGTCCCATCCAAAGATGACGAGTGGCGCGGTCGATCCGGTAGCGTCGGCTTCGTCGTCGCCGGCATTGAGGTTGAGCGCAAACGCGCCATCTTCGAGGGCGTCGAGCTTTACTTTGACTTTGTCTTTGCCCAGGCCCGTGTCGATGATCGTCTGCGTATAGAAGTCGGCTGGCGTTGGATCGTCCTCCGAGGCCCTGAGCCTGGTCGGATGATCCTCCGCATTGGTTGCATAATCGACGCGAACCTCATCACCGCCGCGCCCAAGGTGCGCTTCGACCACCTCAATGTCGCCAAAGGTGATGCCGCCGGGCTGCGGACGGGCGGCGACCTGCAGATTCGGTCCCATGCCGAATCCGACGATGCGCCCATGGCTGTCGCCGCCGGCAATCCGGAACTCGCTGTTGATGGTGGGAGCGGTGCCGGTGGTACCATTCTCAAGCGTGACATCACGCAGACCTGGTGCGTCGTCCAGCTCATCTGAGATGTGCGTGATCTTCCAAGTCCTTCCCTCGCCCGGGCCAACCGTGATCTCGAGATTTCCTGCCGATGAGATCGTCCAGGAGAGATGCCTCGGCGTTGTTGGCGAGCAGCCGCGCTACCGCGATCAGCGACGACAACTCGACTCGCATGGTCGCGGTCGTTGGGTCGCCCGCTGGGGTGAATTCACGAACAACGCCGTCCGCAGAGGTGAACGCGCCCTTGTCGTTGCCCACGCTGTCATTGTCGAACATGAACAGGTAGTCGATCTGATCCACCTCGCGAGCGAAGAAGTTGGCGCTGAGCGCGGTGATCGCATATTTGGTCCCCGGGGTCTCCGTGGTGTCCAGTGTGGGCCGCGCAAAGACTGGGCTGGGCGCCGGGTCACCGTTCTCATCCAAGAGATGGTCCGGATCAAAGAGCTTATCAGGGTCGACGGCGCTCGGGTTGAGCAGCTTGAGCTTGACTTGAGTGGAGGTGTCGGAGATGGCGGCAGAATATCGAGGATCTGCCAGAACCGATGATAGAGATCATCCGGCCGTGAGGGATCGATCACGGTTCCAAAGCCGGGCCCGGAACTCACCTCCAGCGTCTTGCCAATGAACTGCTTGAGGTCCTGGTCAGTGCTGGAGACCACGATGTTCGAGTTCTCATTGTGGAGATCCAGGAGCACCTTCCGCAGGTCTTCGCGCAGCACCGTCATGAACTCCACAGCTCCTGCGCCGTGGCCGGCCTCGAACGCCTTAACGGACCCGTCGGGAGGCAGGATGTTCAATTCGGACGGGACCAGCGGTTGGTTGTTGTTGCCGAACCTTATCGGAGGCGAGTGCGGCAGCAGGAGCGGCGCCGGCAAGCTGAGCGAACCACCACCACCCGCGCCCTCGATGATCAACGGACCGCGGATCTTGTTCACGGTCTGCAGATCAGGCGCGAACACCTGCGTTTCGTTACCGTCGCGGAAGTTATCGTCGATGGCGGCCACCGTTACGGTGATGCCGCTCTGCCAGTTGTCCTGTCGAATGTGAGAACCGTGGATGAGCCGCCATCGACAGTGACCTGCTCCTTGAAGATCGCCGTGCGGCCGTACGTCGTCCGCGTCTCGATTGCGTCGGCCTTTACGATCATGACCTTTGGCCGGGGCGGAGCTCGCGACAGGCTGACGGTGTAGGTATCGGTGGCCGCCCGGTGACAACATGGCGTTATGGTCCCATCACCTCGATCAGTCGACCGAACCGTCCGTCACCGGACGGATGATGACCATCGGCGAATCCTCGTCGTAGATGTCGACGACGGTGTCCTTCACGAACGGAGTTGTCGTAGCCGGCCTCCTTGTAGTCGTAGATCACCTGCACGATACCGACGCGCCTCTCGGCAAAGCCCTTGTCATCGAGGAACGTGACCGTGTTGCCGCTTACCTTGAAGCGCGCCGGACCGTTAAAATGATCGTCGGGGTCTAGCTGGATCCCGTCCGTGTTCGGATCGATATCCCTGGGGCCGTGCTGCAGCTCGTTACCGTCCACGAAGACCCTGACGGTGTCGACTATCGGCCGGTGCGCCAGCAACACATAGTCCGTCGGCTTCGTGGGCGGGATCTCTTTCTGAAGGCCAGCTTGGTCGAAGTCGCCGTCGGCGTCTTCCTGGATCTGCCGCGACCTCGTAGGTGCTCGCGTTGTCGTCCAAGTCCGAGAGCGCGACTGTCCAACCGTGATCGACAGTCGGAAGTCGTGGCGGTGTTGTGGCTGATGGTCCGTACCTGGCCGGCACCGGCGCCCGACGTGATCCTGACCGTCATGCCCACAAGCAAATCGTCGTCGCCAAAGTCCGCACCGGTGATCGGTCAAACTGGTGGCGCCAATGGCCGCGGACGCGCTGACCGTGCCGCTTGCCAGCACCGCGGTGCCCGAATGCAGCGTCTGCTCGGTGTCGGTCGCTGGTCACCGTGTAGCGGATACAGTCGGTGTGGAAACCTTCGACAATGGTGTCGTCAGGCGCCCTGATGGTCATCGTCTGCTTCGTATACCAATCGTCCGTCGTGAAGGTCAGCACCAACTCGCCGTCGACTGACGTGACGCCCTTGTCGCCAGCGTGATCTGGTTGTTCAGCACGGTCAGCTTGACCGTCACATCGCAGTCGGCTTGTGCGACAGCACCACGTCGAAGGTATCGGTGCGGCCGGTGAAATCGGCTTCGGACCCATCCTCGACCACCATATTGTCGCGTCCGCTTCGCGTGATGATCACGCCCTTCCTGTCGTCGTCGTCGATCTGCACCTTGACGCTCAGCATCTTGACGTCACGGTAGACGACGTCCGCGCTGCCCGTCAGGATGTGATTGATGAACACGAAGCGCTGGCCCTCACTCGCGATGTCGTGGGCCGCCTGGAAGTTGACATTTTGCGGTGTGTTCCAATGTGGGGGCTGGGGGGTGAACGTCAGCACCGGCGTGATGAACGTGCCTGTCTTCGGATCGAACTCCATCCCGTCTCCTTTTGGTCAGTGGCCCCGCCAACGCCTCGAGGAACTGGAGGCCCTTGAAGTCCCGCGCGTCATCGGTTGGCGACGAGCCGCCTGCAGGATCGAGATCTGCACGGTGGTGGTCGGCGCCTTCGTCAGACGGATGGTGTAGCTGTCGAGGTAACCGTCCTCGCCGCCCGACGCACCCTCGCGTACGCGCGAGAAGCCGGCACTCTCGATGACGATCGCCATCTCCTCTTCGTTGTCGCCGATGTTGGCCGAGAGACCCTCGATCGGGAGCCCGACCCAGGCCGCGTCGCTGCCCGCCTCGATGCTGTGCAGGATGACGCCGCTGTGGCCCCTGAAGTCGTTGCTGACGACCGACACCGGCGCGCCGGACGGATTGCCGCCGACGAAGAACGTATCGCTGCCAAGCCCGCCGTCGATTTCGGTTACGACCTCCGTACCCGTCGACATGCACGAAGAAGCGGTCATTGCCCTCGGCACCGTCGGCGATCAGTTTCTCGATGTTGACGTAACTGACATTCAGGCCGCCGCCGAAGACGCCGCCGTCCGTGACGACGAAGTCGTCCGCGAACTCGGTGCCGATGATGCGCACGGTGTCGAAGCCGTCGCCACCGTCGATCCCGACCGGGGCGTTGAGCACGTAGAGGATGGTGTCGGCGCCGCCGTCGCCCTTCATGTCGGTGCGCGCGCGTTCGCTGTCGGACGAACCCTTGAGCGCGAACGCACGCACGGTGAAGAAGTCGTCACCGTCGCCGCCGTTGAGATTCAGCACGGCAATGTTGTGGAATACGGTGAATTGGTCGTTGCCGTCCTCGCCGTTGATGGTCGTCGCCTGGCTCACGCCGTTGGACAGCCAGCCGCGCGTGATCTCGAGCGTGGTGAACACGTCTTCGGCCTTGATGCCGGTGATGAGCGGCTCGTTGTCGAATTGGCGCACGCGCTCCGAGCGGAACACCTGGCCGACCTGGACTTTGTCCTCGCCGAGGCCCAGGTTGACGGTGGTCGCCGCCAATACATCGTCGAGCACGACGTAATCGTTGCCGTCGAGCGTGTTGACGGTGATGTCTTCGATGTCGCGGTAGTTGAACCGCTCGACATCACTGCCGCCGTTGTTCAGCAGCGCCACGAAGCCGGTATCGGTGTTCGTGCCGAGCACATCGAATTCGGAACGGTAGGCGGCGGTAATCAGATCCTCAATGTCTTTCTTCAACTGATGATCGGGATCAAGAGGATCAGCAGGATCGGCAAAGGTCTCCCACGCTTGGTTGACTTTATTGATCAAATTCCCGGGCAGCGTGGCATCACCGTAGGCCAGTTTGATCGCCTGGACGATCTCTTCCAGCTTGCCGGGGAATAGTCCGGTGGTGGTGTCATCGAGGATAGCCGTCACGCGATCTTTGATCTGATCGGGCAGTCCGGCATTGCCGGGGATCGGCTTAACCTCGGCATCGATCGCAGCCAATACGGCAACGCGCACTGCGTCCGTATAAGCTTTGACGATCTGCTTATACAGCTCCGCGAGCGGAACGGCCTCGCCGTCAATATTGACCACGTTCTCAACCGCGTGCGGGCCATAGGCATCCTCCAGGGCCTGCAGGACGGAACGCAGCTTGTCCGGCTCCTGGGAGGCGAAAATCCTGTCGGTCAGGCCATCAACCGTTTTGCCCTTGACGACGCCACCCACGAGCTTTTCGACCAGCGGGAAATAGTAGTCCGCCATCGCGCGCAACAACACGGTATCGGCCTGCGACGTTCCGATCAGGACGACGTGGTCCGGCGGTCTCGCTTCACCGTTTGGCCCGATGTTTTCGCCGGTGTCGTACATGATCGTGAGCTCGGTCACGAGCCCGCCGCGCGCCGTGATGCGGTACGTGTCTTCACCCTGCTGGCCGTCGAGATCGTCAGAGCCGTAGCCGGCGATCAGCAGATCGTCACCGTCGCCGCCTCTGGCGAAGTCGTTGCCGGCGCCGCCCTCGAGATAATCGCCGCCCTCATCGCCATAGAGCTTGTCACGATCGGTCTCGCCGAAGATCGTGTCGTCATTCTTCATCGCCGTACATCACGTCGGCGCCGACACCACCCCACATGGTGTCATTGCCGTCGTCGCCGTGCATGTCGTCATTGCCGCCACCGCCCAGCAGCTTGTCGTCGCCGCCGTCGCCGAAGATCTTGTCGGCGCCCTCGACGCCGCCACCTGCACCACCGGCACCAGCTCGCCCTGGTCGTTCAGACGGAACGCGCCGAAGTCACCGAAGATCGTGTCGTCGTCGCCGTCGCCGTGAAGCGTCGTCGATGCCGGAGTCGCCGAAGATGGTGTCTTGGCCGGTGCCGGACCGTACGTTGTCACCGTGCGATGATGTCGTCGCCCTTGCCGCCGTAGAGCAGGTCGTCGCCGTCGCCGCCTTCGAGGGTGTCGCCGGCGCCTTGCCCCTTGTCGGTCTCGGTGACAACCGGCGGGCTGTTGTAGGTGAACAAGCCGCCGTCGCCGATGACGATGTCGTTGTTTCGCCGCCCTCGAGGGTGTCGGCACCGCCAGAGCCGACGATCACGTCGTCGTCGTCGCCGCCGTCGATGGTGTCCGCGCCGTCGTTGAGCGAAACGAGCGCGCGCACGAAGCCGTGACGGCTCGTCAGCGTGAAACCGTCGCTCACTTCGCCCTTGTCGCCGAGCAGGATGTCGTCGCCCTTGCCGCCGTTGATGACATCGTCGCCCTCGTCGCCAAAGATGAGGTCGGCACTGTCGCTGCCGGTGAGCGTGTCGTTGCCGAGCCCGCCGTGGATGATGCCGCCACCACCACCGCCGGTGATGATCGTATCGTCTCCCGCGCCGGCGTCGATGTCGAACGTGATCCCCGGATCGACGTTGACGAACTCGACCACGTCGTCGCCCTCGCCCGCGGATACGATGATCTTGCCGGTGACGTTGTAGGTCTGCGGTACGTTCGCGTCATCGTCGAGGTTGTCGGACGACACCTTGACCTTGCCGGGCCCGGCGCCCTCGATCTTGATGTGCTCGCCGAAGTCGGAGAGGTCGCCGAGCTCCCGCTGACCGGCGAACTCTCCGATGTTGATGATCAGGTCGCCATTGTCGAGCTCGCTCGCCAGCACGGGCGGCCGGAAGAAGTTGACGTCGAAGTCGAGCAGCGTCACCGGCGGCGTGATGTTGAACTGCTTGTCGAGCTCGAAGAACCCGAAGTCGATCTTCAGGAACGCGAACAGCTCTGCCGTGAGCTCGCCGGTCACGTCGAAGATGGCAAGCGGCGCCAGCAGCTTCCGGAGATCATCGGCGCCTTCAACTGGTTGAGGAAGTTCGTCGCCAGCTCGTCGAGCCGCACGCGGCCGTCGCCGTCGTTGTCGAACAGGTTGAAGTCGACGTCGATGAAGATGCCGCCGCCGACGCCGCCGCGCGCGATGCCGAGGTTGAGCTCGGCCGCCGCCCACAGGCCGGCGTCGAAGATCAGCTCCGGCGGATCCTGGCCGTCGCTCGGATCGCTGGGCGTCGGATCGTCGTCAACGTAGAGGCCATCGAGCAGCAGGAGCGGGTTGCGGAACCCGCTGTCGGCGAAGTCGCGTAGGCCGCGGGTGTCGTAGCCGAAGGCAAAGTCGATGTTGAGCGCAGCTTCCAGATTGATCGACACGCCGAGCGGCCCGAAGATCGAGAAGAACGCCGAGAACTCGCCGTCGAGCTCAGCGGCGCCATGTCGTAGGACAGGAGCGTGACGTCGTCGCCCATCAGCAGCCCGAACATGCTGGTTGGATCTTCCAAGATATCGAACTTGAACGGCTTGGCGTTGCCGCCGACACCGTTCGTCTCGGCAAGGTTGGTCAGGACGTCGCCAGCAACGCCGGCGATTTCGCCGAACACCGGGGAAACATTGCCAAGCAGATCCGCGATGGCGCCGCCCGGCTTGAACAGGCCGCTGACCTTTGGATGTCAAAGCTTCCCGAGCCGAGGTCGAAGTTGGGCCCCAAGATGCTCAGCATCAGGTCTCGCTCGGCCGCGTCGTAGATCGTGAAGTCCCCAATCGGGATGAGCAGGCCGGGGCCGGACAGGTCGATCGAGTTCACCAATGTGATGACATCGGCGATGGTCTCAATGGCCGTGATCAAGGCCGGATTGACCACACCGGTCATCTTGGCAATGTCGAGCAGCGTGATATCGAGGCCGAGGTCTGACAGAATCGGCAGCGGCGTCGTGACGATATCGATGATCGGCTGCACCGGCTCTGTAATATCCTGAATCTCCTCCAGGATTGGCTTCACCACGTTGCTGATATAGGTGCCCAGATCGAGTCCGACGTTGCGGAACTCGACGATCTTGAGCCCGTCCTGGATGGAGCTGCCGAAATTGAAATCATCGGGCGGATTGAACAAGCTGACGGGTTGGATGCCAGCGGCGATCGGATCGCTGTCGATCGCCCAGTCGAGGAAGAAATCAGCCTGAATTTCCGGGAAGCTGCCTTTGTCGCCGGTGAGGCCAAGCGTCATGCCGAGCTCGACCGAGGCGTCCGCCCCAACCTCCACATCGAAGCCTAGATTGCCAAGCTCCGAGAGGCCAAGCCGTTCATCGGTGGCGTTCTTCTTATTGCCGAGGTCGACGGCGATCGTCGCCGACAGATGCGTGTTGCCGTCATTGGGATCGCCGTCAACGTCCTTGTTCTGCGCCGTGAACTCAAGGAAGCCCAGCGATCCGGTGAGGGCGGCATCGGCAGTGACGTTGAACTTGAGCAGGAGTTCGTCATCGTCATTGATGAAGAAGAAGAAGCCGTCCTTGCCGGAGAGCCCGAAACCGAGGTCGAGCTCCCAGGAGAGGTCGAGCTTGATGTCGCCTTCGGTCTTCAACCCGAGCCCGGGCATGCCGATGTCAAAGCCGATGTCGGCGCCGGTGTCGGCCAAAACGTCGCCGATCTTCATCATCCACCAGATCTCGGCGTCCGAGACCTGCGTCACCTGGTCGAGATTATTGTACGAGAGGATGTCGTCCTTGGTGCCCTGTTTGAATTCGCCGCCTTCTTTTTCGGCCTCACCAAGAATCTGGTAAGTGCTCGGGTCGTCGGGCGAGTTGACGAGCGCGGTTGTCCAAGCGCGATCGAGAGTCAAAGTCGTCCCGGTGTTGGAGACGATGGTTCGCACTTGGCCCGCACCGGGGCCGGACGTGATCCTGACCGTCTTCCCGCTGAAATTGTCCGTGCCAAATGAGCCGCCCAAAGTACTCTGGCCAGCCGGCACAGGCGCTGCGACAGTGCCGGTTGCCAGCACGTTGGTCGCAATCAGCAGGTCGAGACCCTGCGGGCCCAGCAGCTTGAACAGGATGTCCTTGATGCCGTCCTGGTTCGGCACCGCAAGCTTCTCGACCTCGCTTCGGAAGTCCGCGATGAAGCCCGCGCGGAAGTCGCCCACGACATCGGCCGCGCCTTTGAGCTTGTCGCCGACGAGCGGCAAGCTGAAGCCAAGCACGTCGCCATCCATGACGTCCTGAACGCCGCCCAGGACGGTATCGACACCGTCGACCACGATTAGGATCTGATCGAGCAGACTGAGGTTCGCGAAGCCGTCCTCGAGCCCCTGCTTCACCTCGGAGAGATCGAGCTTGATGCCCTTGTCGAAGATAACGAACTTGCTGGTCGCGTCGGGCACGACCCCATTCTGCCAGCCCGGGGCGACCGTCACGCTGAGCTCGGTCGCGCTCGCGGTCACGATCGATGCAATCGCGCGGGTCTGCCCCTCTCCGGTCCCGGAGACGATGTGTATGATGTCGCCCGCGGCAATGCCGGCAAAATTGCCTGACGCCGTCAGCGTCGTCGCGGTCCCGCCATTATTTGCGGTGCCCTCCGCCTTCACGGCGCTCTGGTCGAGCAGCACTTGCGGCTTGGCACCGTTGGGGGTGACCAGGCTCGCGAGATTGCCGGTCAAGGTGATCGAACCGATACCGTTCGACTCGGTCGGGAAGAACACCGGCAGGTCGACATAGACCGGCGCCGAATAAGTGACCCCGATGGCGTCAACGATGGCCCCGAGATTTTTCGAAGCGCCCGTGGCGATGAGCTGAACTCGACCGTTCGTGAACACAGTGCTGGCCGGATCGAACGAGGCCCTAACCGTGCCTTCAATGCTCGCCTGGCCACCGATGACCGAAAGGCTCAAGGGACCGAGTGCGGCCTTGAAAGCCATGTCGCTGCCGGCAAGCTTGAGTGCGCCGCTGAGCTCGCTGCTGTTGTACAAGTAGACCTTGGTCGGATCATTGAGGGCGATGCCGACGTCGAGCCCGAAGCTCGCGCTGCCCGAGGCGGCGAGCGTCGCTGCGCCGCCGAAGTCGACAAGGTCGCCGAGCTCGGGCGGCAGTTGGATTTCGGGAATTTGCACATTGAGCGAGGTGCTGAACGCTGCCTGCAGATTGAAGTCCAGCCGCAGCAGATCGTCGGTGGGATCGTCGTTACCGAGGGTGTCGATCGAGAACCGGAGCAGGTCCTTGGCGATGTCGCTGATGCGATCTTGGAAAAGTCCAGGGCGGGGGGCTCTGTTGGAATGTTGCGATCGAGCTCGATTCGCGTTTTGCCGCTTAAAATTGGACGGTTTTGACCGCAGCGACGAATTCGCTCGTGTCGTTGATCGGCACCGTGACGATAGCGTCTTTCAGGATCTTGCTCGGTTTGATCGCCATCGACTTCGATGTGCGTCGCATCGAACTTCGTTGCCCCGGTCACATGATCGTCGGCTCGACCGCGACACCGAATGCCTCACTGATCGTCTTGTCCAGGAACTGCAGCGAACTCGCCGGATTGGCGCGCGCCGCCTCGAGGCTGTCGGCGAACTTCTCGGCGAAGTCGAGAAGGTCGTTGACGCTGACATCGACGAGCGGGATCGGCGCGTCCAGGATCTCCTGACCGGTACTGAACTCGTTCAGCAGGTCGCGCAACGCCAGAAGCGCATCGAGAAACGACCCGATCTTGAAGTCCACATCGAATTCGAGCAGCGGCCGAGATCATGCGCCACGTCGAAATCGGGCAACACTTTGTCGTCCGCGGCCGTCGCGGCGGCCGCCAGCGCCGCAAAGGTACCCGCGCTGGTGGACAGCCCGTTGGGCGTGCCGATCTTGATCTTGTCAAGATCAGTCTGGGCAGTCGGCAGGTCAGCGCGGTGGTAACCTTCTTGCCGTTTGTATCGAGCGACGTTTGCACGCCCTTGATCACGGTCACGGTGGTCTTGTCCGTCCCGTCGTCATATTTGACCTCTTTGACGAACGTACGGAAGTTCTTGTCCGTGTCGCCGCCGACCGCGTCGATGGTCACGCGCGCGCCCTGGGTGAACTTGTCGGTGAAATCGCCGTCCAAAGTAAACTTGTTGGTCTGACCGCGACCGCCGTCGGGTTGGCGCCGGTCAGGTTGACGTCATCGGCCCAATGCTGGAACAGATCGCCGAGGTTGGTCGCGAGGTGGACCGAGCCATGGCCATTGTTGGGCAGCGTGATAAAGCGGCTCAATCCGCCGCCAAGCTGGACGGTGACATCGAAATCGAGGACGCCGAGGCCGGTGAGGCTCGGACGGTCGAACAAGGCCACGCGGTCGGAGAAGGCAACTGCCTTGTCCGAGTTGTTGACCAGCTGCAGGCCATCGCCGGAAAGGGAAGTATCAACCTCGATGAGGCCCTCGAGCTCTGTGCCAGCCACCGCCGCATCGATGGCGGCCTGAACGTCGGCACGAAGGTCCTCAATCGTGCTGTTGTCGTCGGTGTCGGCCGCGTCCACCTTCACCACGAAGTCGGTGCCGGGGTGCAGCAGGCTGCGGCCAATGTTCAACGTGAACGTTGCGTCACCCGCGAGCTGGAAGTCCGTAAGGTTCGTGATGTCGGCGCCCATGAGCACGCCACCACCGGCATCAATCGTCGCCTCGTTCAGGAATCCGAGCCGGCGCACACCCTTGTCGTGGATGGCGTCCGTGAACGCGCGCCCGAATTCTCGCAGCGAGATGCGGTCGTCAGCGCCGGAAGTGCCTTCCGCCGCGGGATCCTTCAGCCCGATGGTGAAAAGCGCATCGAGGCTTCCGTCTGCTTTGAGGTTTACGCCGACAATGCCGACATTGGCGGTGAAATTAGCCCCCGCCGCAGGCGTCTCGATCTTGGCGCTCGCCTGCAACTGGACATTTTCCATGAAGAAACGGTCGAGCAGCCGCAGGCCGCCGAACAGGCTGCTGCCGACGATCTTGCCGTCGCGATCGCTCTTGTTGGTGGCGTCGACGCCGACGATATGCAGGTCGGTCGCTGCCGCCGAGCCGTTCACCGGGACCACCATGAACGTTGCAGGACCCGGGTTGTCTTTGTCGAAAGTTTTGTCGATGAGCGTCAGGCCACCCTCGTCGTTGATCTCGACGCTGACGTTGTCATCGGTCTGGTCTTCGATTGCATCGATGAGATCCTGCACGTCCTTAACGACTGTCGGATCGAGCGTGATGCGGAAAACTCCGGTGGCGAGTCCGGTATCGTCGGTGACCGTGATCACGAAATCGGTGTTGTCGGCCAGTAGGTGATCGGCGTCGTCGCCGCTGCCTTTTTTCGTGAGGCCCAATGCCTCGGCCGCTTCGGCGTCCGCCGAAAGTTGGAAATCGGTGATCTGCGGACCGACGAAGCCGTCTGCTCCCGCCTCGATGGCGGAGAAGACCAGCTTGTTGCCAATCAATTCCGCCTTGATGCGTCCAGCGAAATTGGTCGCGGTATAATCTTGCGGCAGCCCAAGCTCGTTGGTCGGCTCTGCCTGCACGCGGAACTTGTCGACGCGGGTGGTGACCGAGTTCACCGTTTTGCTCACGCCCTCGAGCTTGATACGGGCATCGCCGAGCGCGGATGTCTGGCCCGACGACTTGGCGACCACCAGCTGGTCGGCTTGCGTGGCCCAGCCAAACGCCGTCCGAATCGCTTTGTTGAGATCGCTTACCAGATTATCGAGCGTCGTATTGTCGGTTGTGTCACTAGCCAGCAACCTGACCGTTATGGGGTCCGACGTCGCCGTGACCGCCGCCGTGTCGTCGCTGAGCGTGTGCGTTATCGTCAGATCGAACTCGACGTCGCTGCTGTAGACGAAACTGGACAGCACGTCGGTTTTGATGACCGCCTTCGACAGCGCCTTGTTGAGGTCGTCGACCAGGCTGACGATGGTGGTGTTGCTGGCGGTGTCGTCGGCGTAGAGCGTCACCGTCTCGTCGTGAAATTGGTGCCGTCCGTCGAGGTGCTGAACGTCAGCGTGGCGTCATGCTCGAGCCGCCCGACCACCGGCACAAGGTCCTTGGTCGCCGACACGTGAGACCGCACGATCACGGCCTCGTTCGGCAGTCCGAGCTCGAAGATCGGGGTATCGTTGGCAACTTTTGCCTTGTACTCGACCTTGGTAATCAGGTTGTTGTTGATCTTGATGACCAACGCATTGCCGGAAGTCGTGACGGTGAGGTCGCCCGGATCAAGATTTGGCGCCGCCGTGAGGGCGGCATCGATCGCATTACCTACCTTCGTGGCAAGTTGACTGATCGACGTGGTGTTGGTCGTAACGCCGACGGTCACACTGACGGGGATTGGCGTCGCGACTCCCGTCTTGGTGATTAGGAACGAGAACTTTGCGTCGCCCGACGTCAGGTCGAACCTTGCGGGCTCGGGTCGATCCGTATCGACTTCAGCACCGACCAGAGCGCCGGTTGCATCCTTGGACGTGGGCAGCCCAAGAACTTTGACCGCCGGATCATCCGACGCTGCCGACACCGAAAGACTGATCGCCGTATCAAGCGCCTCGATGCTGATGCGGAAGCCGCCGGTGGCGAGCCGGTCGACGTCGAGGACGGCGTGGACCTTGTCGGCAATTCCTGCGCGGCTGATTGCGCGGTTGATGTCATCAACCAGCTTCGACACCGGTGTGGTGGGCGCCCCGACGCGTATCAGGTCGTAGTAGGCCTCGGGGCCGACCTTGCCGGGATCCGGAGCGGGAACGAGCGCTGCGCTTGGGTTGTCCTTGGTGCTGTTGGAGTTATCCGCCCACGCCATATGAATGATGCCGTCGTGGAAAGACAATCCAGTGTAATCACCATAATTTGCGCCGTCGGTGCTCGTGAGGAAGGCAGACGAGAGACCGTCGCTGACCTGGATGTTATCCGCCCAGGTCAATCCGCCGGACCTACTGTAGCTGGCAAAATACTCCACCTCGTCATTGGCGATGCTGTCGAGCTGCTTGTTCTTGCTCAGCGCGCCGGTGCCGTCGTCGTTTCTGGCGTCGTACCATGACACAGCGACATCTCCAGTCGTGTCATCGACATCGATCCAGGAGAAGAATTGGCTGGCTGTGCCGGTGTCATCATTGATCTTGACCAGCACGACACCCTGGTTGCCGGCAAACGCGGTTGAGCCGCTGAAGGGAGTCTTAGCATTGGCTGCGCCCAAAAGCGCATCCCAGGTTTGACCGTCGTTGTCGGAGGCAATGACGAACACATCGGTATTGTTATGGTCGACTATCTCGGCGGCGCTGGGGCCGGCGTCGGCGCTGCCATCCAGATCGCCTTGATCCACGAAGGAGACGTAGATGCGACCGTGATGGGCGCTGCTATTGTCCACGGCAACCGAGAGGCCCATCAATATGCCACGGCTCGGTTGAGCGGGAAGCTCATACTCGTGGTCGGCACCGTCGAGACCGAAGCCATCACCTAACGGATTAAACGGATCGTTGAAGTAGTTCACGTTGCCGGCGTAGGCAACGCGATCGACGGTCAAGGTGACGCGGCGGTTCTTCTGCTCGACGACATTGTCGCCAGTTAGAACTGTTGCCCAATGCGCTGCACTCTTGGTCTCGCCATACGCGACCTTCAGGAGCTGAGTGGCTATTTGGGCATCTGAAACGCCCAGGGCGACCATTTTCGACTTCACATAGTCGAACACCGAAATCGCGCGATTATTCGAAAGCGTCTGGTTCTTCTGGATATCATCCGGAACGTCGGTGGCATTCTCAAAATCGTCGCTGTCGGTATAACCAGAGATGGTGGCGCGCAGATGCGAGTCGCCCGCCAGCAGGGCTGCGAAATTGTCGAGCTTCTGCCTGTCGGCGGCGCTGATTCCCGGTTCATTTGCGCTGGAATCTGCTAGCACCTTGGACTTGCCTGTCGCGAAATCGACGAATACGTCGTTCACGCCGCGTAATCGAAGCTCGGAGTTCGCTGGTTTGTTCGGGTCAAACACCAGCTCATCGAACATGACCCGTCCGATTCCCTGGGTCGAGGCGTCCTCCCAGACAACATAGATTTCACCGTTAGGACCGATCACGGGGATGGAATCGATGCTGGAACCGGTCGCGGTAGGAACGTTGGCCGTTCCCCCGTCCAATGCCCCGTGTCCAGGGAAGTTAACGTTGTTGTTCTTGGTACCAGTGACGCCGCCGATGATCGTTGGATTCGACCAGGTCAGCGCATTGTTCGAGGTCGACACGTAAATGGCGTTGTCCCGGTTCCACGCCACCACGTACAGATCATTTCCGTTAGAGTCCTTCCCGACCGCGAGATATTCCTTGTCGTCGTCATCGGCGACGAAATCTCCATCCAGATCGAGCCTCTCGGCATCGGTTATTATGCCGTCGTCGTTCCGGTCGAGTGGAACATCGGAGCTGCGGCCGATGTTGACCGCGGTGCCAGCACTCAGCGATTTTGCGCCCGTAACCGGGTCCGTAAGCACCGAATAGACAGCGGCAGCGACGACCGTCGAATCGTTGCCGGAGCTGTCCGAAGCATCCTGACGAGATGCATATAGACCAGCTTGGTGCCATCTTCGTTGAATGCCAGGGTGGGATCGCCGCGGCTGCGGCCCAAGGTGTCGCTGGGCACCGGGACCAAGAGCTGTTGCCAATCCTTCCCCGCATTGAACGTGATCCAGATCCGATCCTTGTTGTCGATGCTGTCGATTCTGGCGTCGTTGACGCCGACCGCGATGATGTTGGAATCGCGCGGATTGACGGCGATGGCAGTCTCGGACTGGTTGCGAAGAGCCTTGGTGATATTGATGTCGCCGCCGTCAGCGGCGGCCGGCACGACGATGGTATGGTCGACGCCGTTGATCGTGATGGTGAATGTGACGTCGGTGGACGGCGCCTTGACGGCGTCGGTGGGCACCGCATTGTCGGCGGTGAGCGCCGGCGCCGTCTTGATCCGCACGCCGTCGCCATCATTGAGATCCTCGAGCAGGGTATCTGGCTCGAGCGTGTCGGCGCCGGGCACGCTGCTGCCTAGATAGATTCCGACTCCAAAGTCCTCATCGAGCCCGACATGGGCGGTCACCTTCACCTTCGCATCGGAGGTGAGGGTGCCGACCGGGCCAAGATCCAGATTGAAGTCGAGCGGAATATCCTTCACGTAATCGAGCGCCGGCACGAACTTGCCGATATGGACGATGAGCGGCTTGCCGGGCTCGCTCGACTTATAGTCGATCACCTTTAGTAAGCTGGAGACCGAGGAAAGGCTGGACAGCGCCATCGGGGCAGCTGGGGCGGCCGGCGCCGCATCAAGATCGATGCCGAGCTCATCGGCCAAGGTCAGCAGACGGAAGATTAGCCCCTGGACGCTGTCGAAGGTTGCCGAATTGTCGGCGCGCACAAGCTTGATGGTGTCGTTACCGATACCGGTGTTTGTGCTGGTCTCGCTCGCGTTGAGTGTGACGTTGAAACTCGCATCGGGAGTGACGCCGGCGCGCTTGATGGTGAATTGAAGTACCGCAGTGTCGGAAATGATCCCGTTGTCGCTCGGGTTTGCCTCGTGGATGATGAAGTTATTGCCGGCCCCATCGTCGAAATCACCCGCGTGCGAGTCGAATACGAAGGAGTTGAAAGCGGCCATTGAGCCCGCGTTCGTGATTTTGAACGCCTCGACGGTGGGATCAATGACGACGAAGCGAAGCCCCTCGCCCGTGCCCGTGGCCGTGCCCACGCCCGCGCCCGTGCCCTGAACGATGATCACGTTGCCGAGGCCGGCATCCTCGAGCGCCGCATTTAAATCGGTCACCAGTCGGTTGGACCCGTCCTTTTCGCCGTCGGCACCGGGATCGTAGAGGAGCCCGCGCCGCACTGTATCGGCAAAGCTTAGGACCTGGTCGATCGCGTCGCCGACGAGCGGAATGTCGAGGCCGTCGAGCAGACCATTTTCCCGCAAGTTGTCGAGCTGGTCGCCCAGCTGGCCGATCATGGTGATGATGCCGGCCGCGTCGAGATTGCCGAAGTCGAGCGCGTTGAGGTTGAAACCAGGATCGAAGTCGAACTTGTAAGTGGTCGGGTTGAAGATGTTGGTCGCCGAAACCGTCGCTGTGCCAAGCGCGAACGGGGTATCCGGGTCGCCACCATCCAACCCGGGAACCCCCTGGACGGAAATCGGGAGCGCGGTGTCGTGGACGGTCCCGCTGAGCGATGGCGACAAATTTGCCAGATTGGCAACGTCAACCAACTCGCTCGCCGTGATCTTGCCATCACCGCTGCTATCGAGCACCGAGAGATCGACCGTGATGTCGGCATCGAGGCCGAGACTTCCGTCCACGACCGAGACGGTCAGGAAGCCGAGGCTGCTTTGGAAGTTGAGGCCGGTAGGTGTCGTTGCGTTCGGATCCGCATCCGCCGACACGTGCAGCTTCAGCGTCTCAGCTTTCGCATAGAAGACCGGGCTGCTCGGGTTAGTCGCGTCGACGCCGAAGGCGAGCTTCGGCATAGTTTTGGGTCGCAGGTCCACAAACGCCACCAGGGCATCGACCTTGATGTCGCCGCTGACGGTCAGGCCGAAGCCGCCCGAGCCGTCCCTGCGTGCCGTCGCCAAGGCGAAATGCCGCGTAGCGGGGAACAGTTTCTGCAGGTCGAGCGTGAGCTCGAACGACTGGTTGTCCGCGAGCACGGTGCCGGTAGCCGGTGCGGCGATCCGGGTCGTCGATAGCGTTGTCGATGATCGCGAACAGCTCGTTGAAGGTTGGCGTCGCGCCGCCTCAAACAATTGGATAATCGGAGTTTGCAGCTTGTCATTGATGGTGCCGGACAGACCGGACAGGTTCAGCAGCTGCGCGACGGATTTGTCGAGGCCAGGAATTTTGATCTGCAGCGCTGGCAGATTCTCGATGCTCTTGGGCGAGCTTGAACAGCTTCTGAAGGCCACCGCGGGTCGGAAGCAGTGCCGATCAGCGCCTCTTTCACCGCGTCGGGAATGGGGTCGATGACGGCTGCGACCGCCGTAAGAGGATTGCCGGCGATAACCGGATGCTCGGGCTCTGTGCCGATCAAGTGTCCGATCTCATGCGCGACGATTCCTGCAATCTCCTCCCCATACTGCGTGGCGCTCAGGCCATTCATCGCAATGTTGCCGGAAAACACAAAGGCGTTGTCGGTGTGAAGCTGGTTTCCTGTGTCGACGTCCTCGGCGAGACCTAGGAAGTGGCCCCACTGCGCAAATTCGGCACCGGTGCCGCCGATGTAGACCGTCGAATAATCGCCCGATTGAGGCCGCTCATTGGTGAACACCAGGTCGACGCCGAAGTCCGTTCGATTCAGCGCACCCGTCATGGCCTCGACGATTGCTGCCTCCTGGCCGGCCAGTTCGCCGCCGGCAGCAAAGCGCGGAACATCTATCCCCGTGACGGAAACGGGCCCGTTGTAGTCGGCATCAAGCGCGCCGCTGGTGTCTAGGAAGACAACCTGCGTGGGTGCGGAAAGCTCCACCTGCACGGGTGCGCTGGCGCTGCTCGTGCCAGAGACCGCGTCGGCGGCGTCATTGCTCAACGCTGCCGTCATCGCACCGATGACGTCGGCCTGTTGGCCCGCGAGCCCACCCGGCGCCGTGTCGACGATTTGGCCTTTACTCGAGGGCGCATCGAAACATACGGTCACGTCGTGATTCGTGATCGTGGTTTTGGCCGCCGTGTCGATCGTGGTAAAGGACAGGTCCGCGCTAAGCAGAAGCCGTGGCTCCAATCAGTTCGAGCGCGAAGTCCTGCCGCTTTGTCCTCGGCCGCTGCCGCGAACCCCCCATTCGGGGCCGCTTGGATCGATTGTTCCGCGGGAACAGTTCGCCCATGACGCTGTCCATCAGTGTGTCGAAGGTCGACGACCTCGATGGAGTACGGCGCCGGAATCTCATCATGGCAGCCCTCCAAATAGCCCCAACAAAGACCGAAGATTTGTCCGAACGAATTCTGCCGTTCAGCAAAGTTCAAGCGTAGGCCAAGCGTCGTGTGGGAGTTCGTCCGGCTTGGATACTGGGAAAAACGTCAGCCGACAGCAGAAGGCGCGGCTCGAGTAGAACGTCAGCGCGCTTGGGCGCGCGGACCAGCGGTGCCTCGCCGCTCGCTTCGCTGCGGGTCTTGATCTGCTTTGATGTCTCGATTGCCCTAATAGACAACGAGCGAGGGTGCTTGAAGAGGCATTGCTGCGCCACTCATTAGGGAGTCCGACTCCGCTACTCATCTTCCCCCTCCCAGGTTCGCGAGTAGACAAAATGATGCTTAGATTTTTCCTCCGCTCCTTATCTTGCTTGTATCTCTTCTTTTTCCTTCTAGGTTCTAAGAAGGATTAAATTTCTTGGATTCACTCAAGTCAACCTTGCGCTGCAACATATTACCATGCCTGCGTCGGCCTCCCATATTGTTCGGTTTGTTTATGGCGTAGGAAGATCAAAGTGCTGTGACTGTCGGCTTGAACAACGGTCGCAGTGGCAGCAAACATGAGTAGATACTTCATTGAGTCTCCTAGGTGCGGAAGTTGCACGCACCTCTTGGCAGCGTGATCAAGCGCCGTCGATTTATGCAACCCCCAAATGGGGGATGTGACCCCCCATTTTTTTGGACAAAGCTGGCTGAAACCGTGCTTCGACAGTCAACTTGTGTATAAATGGTGTGCTAGCGCAAAACCGATCAAAAATCCCAGTCCCTCGCCCGCGTCTCGGATTAATCCGTGTGCAGAAACGATTTACGCGACCTTGAACGGGATGAACTTCGTTCAGATGATCTCGCTGCCAGCAACTGCTTGTCAGCAGAATGCTTGCCACAAGTATATGCCGCTACTTAGCGGGGATGCCCCATCGCCACCAGGGTTGCGCAAATAAGTCCACCACGACAAGACACTATAACTCAGCCAGGGTTGACCCAGGTTGTACCTCTCGCATTTGAATAATGTACCTGCGCGGCAATCAGACGATCTCGCTGCCAGCAACTGCTTGCCAGCAGAATGCTCGCCACAAGTATATGCCGCTACTTTCAGCGGGGGATGCCCCATGGCACCAGGGTTGTGCAAATAAGTCCACCACAACAAGACACTATAGCTCAGCCCGGGTTGACCCAGGTTGTACCTCTCGCATTCGAATAATGGACGTGCGCGGCCCATCGAGCGCCAGGTCTCTCCGGTGCCGCCACCAGTGAGGCTCCGTGCTCCGCTCGTCAGTGCCGTCGGAGGGGTCGGGTAGGTGCCGTAGCTTGATGTGTTGGAATTCGATGTGACGCGATCTCCGGCATTTTGAGAGTACCGAGTCAGGCAGCGAGGTCAATCTGTTGATCGATGGGGTTTGTGGCGAGCGTCTGCCAACCATCGACTTTGCGCATGTTGATCTGCCCCGAGGCGAGCAGCGCCCAGAACAACATCGCAGCAGTATCGGCCGACGGCAGCACGGTCTGGGTTTTGATCCGTCGCTTGAACTCCTCATGCAGACGCTCGATCGCGTTCGTTGTTCTCGCGCTTCGCCATTGGCTCGGCGGCAGGCGGGTGAAGGTGAAGAGGCGGTCGCCGGCTTCCTCCAGGCAGTCGGCGACGGGGCGATGACGCAGCCGCCACTTGCGGATGAAGGCCTTACGGCGGGTCTCGATTTCCTCGGGCGTGGCGGCGTAGATCATGTCGGTGTAATCGGTGGTGATCTCGTCGTGCAGACGCTCGGGCGCGTGGGCGAGTAGGTTCCTGTGCTTATGGACCGTACACCTCTGAACCGGCACGCCGTCCCAGACCGCGGCGATTGCCTTTTCCAGCCCCGACGCGCCGTCCACGATGAGGAAGGCAGGACGACGTAGGCCGCGATTGACCAGATCGTCGAGAACGGCACGCCAAGCCTCGGTGGTCTCTCCACCCATGTTCTTGAGCGCCAGCAACACTTTCTGGCCGTCCTCGCGCACGCCGATGACAACAAGCAATGATATTGAGGTGGCCTTGCGGTCGAGCCGGACCCGCACCACGGTGCCGTCGAGGATCAGCCGCACGATCGGCCCCTCCGCGAGCGAGCGGCCGTTCCAGGCCTCCCAGTCGGCCTTCACCTTGCGCCACACCCGGCTCACCGTGTCCTTGCCGACCGCACCGCCGAACAGCGCCGCGAGTGCTCGGCGGACCCGGCGCGTGTTGGTGCCGGCGAGGTATGTACTTGCAATCAGCGCATCGGCGGCCAGCGTGCGGCGCTGATAGGCCCGCAGTGTCTTGCTCTTCCACTCCGTCGTCTGGCCGTCCGGGCCGTCGAGCCGGGCGCGCGGAACCGCGATTTCGGTCCGCCCGAAGGTGCCCATCAGCGAACGTGATCGATGGCCATGCCGGTGGCCGGTGACACCAACCGGCCCGTCGGCATCACCGCTCGACGGCTGTGAACGCCGGCCGTATCGCGGGCGCATCAGTGCTGCATCCAGCTCGCCCTCGACCATCGCCTGGATGAATTCGCGCACCCGATCGCGTACTCCAGCTTCGATGGGATCGAACCAGTCGTCGAACAAATAAACGGCCGTCTCAGCTGCAGGCTGCGAGGAATCAGACTTGCTGGTAATGTTTTTCATGGCGTGGTCTCCAGTCCGACGCACCAACGCCGGACGATTCGCGGTTGATCACCCCGGAGACTACGCCACCCTCAATTCCTACCACCCCAGCTACGGCACCTCGGGTAGCCCTACGGGGAGAGTGGCAGACGGTCATATTGCCCTTCCTGCCTTGATGAGCTGCCAGTGCGCACTTTCGGGCTTTGACACCATCCGAGTACTATCTCCCCGCCAAGCCAAGGAGACCCCAGGGGTCGTCTCATATATCGTGACGCGGACAGCCAATTGCGGTAAAATGCGCACTTCCTGCAAGGAAGACTACGATGACAAAGCAGTTGCTGATTTACGAGTCGGCGGTACCGATGTCCGCTACCCGCCATGGCAAAATGAGCTTCGAGCCCGTTGCAGATTATTCGTTCAGTGCCGGCATCAACGCCGTGCCGCTGATGGCCGTCGAGTTCATCCGCGCGGCCACCGAGTACGCGATCGTATTCGCCGACACGCGCGACGATGTGCTGCCGGCAGTTGTGCTGGGCGTGCGGCCCAATGAGAACCTGTTCGTCTCGCCCGATGCCAAATGGCAGGCCAAGTACATCCCTGCTTTCATTCGCCGCTACCCCTTCGTGTTCTCCATCGGCAACGACCGAAGTGTGGTGATGCTGTGCATCGACGAGTCCCACCCCGGCTTGAACAGCAACGGACGCGGCCAGCGGCTGTTCGGCGATGACGGCAAGCCGTCGGCCTATACCGAGCAGGTCTTGAAGTTCCTCAAGGAGTACCAGGCCCACTACGAGCGCACCCGAGTGTTCGGCAAGCACCTGAAGGAGCTCGGCCTGCTCGAGCCGATGCAGGCACAGGTAACGACGCCGAAGGGTGAGAAGCTCTCCCTAGGCGGTTTCATGGCCGTACCCCGCAGGAAGCTGCGCGAGCTCAAAGGCGAGGCTCTGGAGGCGCTGGCGAAGACTGACGAGCTCGAGCTGCTCTATCTGCATCTCTACTCGATGCGCAACTTTAGCGACGTGAAGGATCGGCTGATCGGCTCGATGTCGTCCGAGAGCGCCGAGCCGGCGCTCACTGCGACGCCCGCGGACACCGGAGAGAAGGTGCATTAGGAGGGAACAGACGAAACAAGCAGCGCGACTGGCTCGACCTGCTTTGGCCGCCGATTGCATTCCGTAGTGATCGTTTCGTCTGCCGTCAACCCCGCTGCCGTGCATCCGAAGCTGGCCGCCAGTGCAAACGCTGACGCTCCAGTAGGCGGCACGCCTGCGCAGCATACGTGCCAGGTGCCCTTCGTCGGGCGCTAACCACAACTCAGTGATTTTTGTTGAGCGCGTGTGCGGCAGCCGCATATGGGAAGAAAGGAAGAAAGAGGTCAGTTGAGCTTCGCTAATTCGATCGCGAGCCGCCGTCCACCAAGGCTGGCATTCCTTCGGGCGGATGCATCTCAAACAAGACCTTGCAAGCAATGCCCGCAGGCAGCAGCAAATCAGGGTTAGGGAGCGCCAATCGCACTCCAAATGTGCCGCTCGCGGCAGTCGAGAACGCGGTCAACCACGGTTACGATGGCGGTGTAGAGTCCGCCGACGGGTTGCTCAGGTCTGATTTCAGCCTTGGTGCCTGTGTGGATTCGTCCGTAGTAAGCAGTAGACACGAATACTTCGACCCGCAATGGATCGATCTGTGCCAGAGTTAGTATTGGAGTTTGCTCGTTTTGATACTCGCCGGGCACAAGAAGTCGCTCGACGACTACGCCGTCAATCGGGCTGCGTAACGTTCGTTGTTTCAATACTTCTTCAGCACGCCGGATTTCGAGGTACGCAACCTCTCTATTTAACTCTGCCTCTTTCAGCTGTTGTTCAGCGACCTTGGCTTCTGCATCGGCCTCCTCTAGCGAAGCTAGTGAGCTAATGGCCTTGCTATGAAGCTCATTCAGTCGCTTGTACTTGCTGCGAAGAAATTGCAACCGGGCTTCGTGAGACTTCGATACATACTCGTTTGTTGCCCGGGCCTGGGCCAGTGCAAGCGTTGCCTCCTCGACTCCATCCTCCAATTTGCCAACGATCTGGCCTCGACGTACGATATCCCCTCGATCAACATCGAGGCGCGCGATCACACCAACGACGGGGCTCGCGAGCTTGACCAGTTGGTGCGGCTCGATAACGCATTCGAATTCTCTTGCACTTGCGTTTGATGTCCCTGGGGTCTCCGACGTCGCAATATGACTGGTCAGAACAAATCCAACAGACCAGCCCAAACACCACATAATGCATCGTATCAGCTGACAGCTTTTGAAGACCATGGTGAGTTAATCCTCGTCTCAGTCGTTTCCCACTTGCTTTCCCCCACCATTCAACTTAGATCGCGCTAACAGCAATTCGTCTGGCAGTGGCCGGAGCTTCTGAATATTCGTCTTTTTTGACAGCCTCAAGTTACCGAGCTTAATATCTCCTGCCAAGTCTGCAAAGGCAGACGGCGAAGATAGCCGGCCCAGGGAGATTTTCTTCAGGAAAAAGCCGGCTCGACGCCCTGCCTGGGCGGCCAATCACAACGGACAAGTCGGGATGGCAGCAGATTTCTGCCTTATCGGCAGGGTTGAGGCGATGAATGTTTGAGGCGGACCGAAGCCGACCGCGAAGCTCCGAGCAGGCACCGCAGTTGCGAGTGGTTGCTGGTGAACCAGGGCCGCCGCATTGGACCGGATTGGCGGACGCAGGAAATGAAGCAGTATTCTGTTCGGCTTGGCTGTCATCGCAGTGCACCCGCATTTCGGGGATAATTGCCGGGCTGCTCATGATGCCCCCGCCAGCCAAGGGACTATCGGTCGCTTCGACCTCTTGGCCCCAGCGCAACCCTTATATTGAAGATCTGTTACGGCTTGCCGAGCGCGCCTCATTGGAGCGGCGCGCGATCGTTTCGCCGGGACGAATGGGTTCCGACACCAGTGTGCAACCGGTCGGCCTTTTCGTCGCATTGCCGCTTGGGCCTGGAAGCCAGCCCATCGCGGTTGCTGCTGTCGCTCTGGCATCGGGCAGCTCCGCCGCGCTGGCTCCCGAAAGCGTCGCCGAACAGCTGCGATGGGGTGCGGGCTGGCTCGAAGCCCTGCCCTGGGCGCGGCGCTCCAAGGACGCTTCAACCGATGTTGCTCGAGCCGCATCGTGCCTCGATCTCCTTGCCGCAATCGGGGAGCAGCCGCGACTGCAGGGGATGGCGATCGCCGTCGCTAACGATCTCGCTACCCGTCTGCGCTGCGATCGCGTGTCGATGGGCGTGATCAGGCGAAACGGCAGCAGTTCGCCTGCGCGCGATTTCCCATTCCGCGAGCTTCAAGGGCCAAGGCCGCCTGGTCGATGCGATCGAGAACGCGATGGAGGAGGCGATCGATCAACGCTGCTCGGTCGCCTATCCGCCGCTGCCCGCGACCGAACGCGCCGTGACCATGGCCCATCGGGCGCTTGCGGAGATCGTCAGGGTGCCCGGGCGCATCGCTGATGTCCGTCGTGCTGGCCGACAGTAAGGGCGAACTGATCGGTGCAATCACCTTCGAACGTCACCGTGACGAAGCTTTCGACGAAGGAGACATTGCAACTGGCCGAAGCCATCGCGGCGCTTCTTGGACCTATTGTTGGACTGCAGCTTCGGGCGAACAGGCTGGTCGCCGGCCGCGTCATCGATCGCGTCGACGACGGCTTTGTGGCACTGTTCGGACCTCGGCGCCCAGGTCTTGAAGCTCGGCGCATCGGCGTCATCGCGCTCGCTCTGTTTCTAGCCCTTGCGAAGGGCGAGCACCGCGTCACCGCAAAGTCGGTGCTCGAAGCGGAAGTGCAGCGCGCCGCCGTCGCGCCATTCGACGGGTTCATTCGTGCTGCCCCCGTTCGCGCCGGTGATACCGTGAAGAGCCGGCGATCTCTTGGCTGCGCTTGATGACCGCGACCTCATTCTCGACCGCCTGAAGTGGCGCGCTGAGCGCGACAAGCTCGTGCAGCAACATCGCGATGCGCTGTGCCAAGCACGATCGCAGCAATCTCGTCGTTCTGGAGTCCCAAATTCGCCAGGCCGAATCGCAACTCGCTCTTGCGGAGGAAAAGCTCTCGCGCGCTCGCATTCTCGCGCCCTTCGACGGAATCGTGGTTTCCGGCGATCTCAGCCAGATGCTCGGCTCTCCGGTGGAAAAGGGAAAGACTCCTGTTCGAAATTGCGCCGCTCAATTCCTATCGCCTGATCGTTCACGTCGACGAACGCGACGTCCGCTACATCGCGATTGGACAAAGCGGTACCGTTGCGCTCGCAGGCAGTCCCGGGGACCCATTGCCGCTGACCCTAAGCAAGATCACGCCCGTGACCGTCGCCGAGGAAGGGCGCAATTCTTTCCGCGTCGAGGCTCGGCTGACGGAACTCGGTCCACAATTGCGGCCGGGGATGGAAGGCGTCGCCAAGATCGAAACGGGGCAACGCTCGATCGTGTGGATCTGGACGCACGCCGTCGTCGATTGGCTGCGCCTCGCCGCCTGGAAGTACTTGCCTTGAGCACGGGCACATGAGCGCGGCGCCATTTCTGAGCTCCTCCTGGTATCGCGTCGCTGGCCTTCGGCCGAAGCTGCGTGAGCACGCGTCGGTCCACCGTCATCGATATCGCGGCAGCAGCTGGTATGTCGTGCACGATCACGCGACTGGCCGCGTGCACCGTTTGTCGCCGGCAGGCTACATGATCGTGGGCGGCTATGGACGGAACGCGAACCGTCGATCAGCTATGGCACGAGGCCGCGTTCCGTCTTGGGCAGGAGGCGCCAAGCCAGGACGAACTCATCCAATTGTTGGCGCAGCTGCATTCTGCCGACCTTCTTCAGACCGAGGTGACGCCGGATTCGGCTGAGCTTCTGGAGCGTGCCGCGAAAGTGGATCGGGCTCGGTGGCTGAGAAACGTTCTCAATCCGCTGGCGGTGCGGATCCGACTTTGGCATCCCGACACGATTTCTCGAGCGAACGTTGCCGTCTGGTGAATTGGCTGTTCGGCTGGCGTGGCGCGTGCTGTGGATGCTCGTGGTGCTGCCGGCAATTGTATTGGCGCCCAGCACTGGCAGGAGCTCAGCGAGAACGCCTCGGACCGCATCCTCGCTGCCGACAACATTTTGATGATGGCTCTGAGTTATCTCGTGCTCAAAGCCTTGCATGAGCTTGGGCACGGATATGCGGTCAAGGCATTCGGAGGAGCGGTCCACGAGATTCGGGATCATGTTCCTGGTGTTCGCGCCGATGCCGTATGTCGACGCGTCCGCAGCATCGGAATTTCGGAGCAAATGGCAGCGTGCGCTCGTCGGTGCTGCGGGAATGATCGTCGAAGTCTTTATTGCCGCGCTGGCGCTGTATGTGTGGCTCGCGGTCGAGCAGGGCTTGTCCGCGCGTTCGCCTACAACGCCATGGTGGTCGCCGGCATTTCGACGGTATTGTTCAATGGCAATCCGCTTTTGCGCTATGACGGCTATTATATTCTTTCGGATCTTTTGGAGATCCCGAATCTAGCACAGCGCGGCAACTCGCTATTGGGGCTATCTGGTCTACCGCTACGTGTTCCGCACCGAAGGATTGCCGGAATTTGTGGCAACGCCGGGCGAGCGAATTTGGCTTTTACTCTATGCGCCGGCATCCTTTATCTATCGCCAATGTGGTGATGCTCGCGATCGCGATCTTCATCGCTTCGGAGTATCTCGCCGTTGGTGTCGCGATCGCAATCTGGAGCCTGTTTACGGGCGTCGTCGCTGCCGATCGGCAAGGCGCTTTGGCAGGTGTTCACGAGCCCGCGCTTGCAGCGCAACCGTACCCGCGCGGTGATGACGACCTTCGGCCTGATCGCTGTGCCGCGTCGATCGCCTGTGTTCTTGATTCCGGCCCCGCTCTACACGACGACCGAGGGCGTGGTCTGGCTCCCAGAGAGTGCCAACGTGCGCGCTGGAACGGATGGCTTCGTGCGCCGGCTCCTGGTCGAACCAGGACAGCGTTGTGTCGCTCGGCGAGGCGCTGATCGAGAGTGAAGAGCCGACGCTGAACGCGGAACTCGAATATTTGCGGGCAGCGTGTCGCCGAGCTCGAGGCGAGACTTGCCTCCGAGCGTTTCACCGACCGGGTGAAGGCGGAGATCACGACCACCGAATTGGACAACGCGCGAGCCGAGTTGGCGACCAAAACCAATCGCGCCGAGCGTCTCGTCGCGCGAAGCCGGGGCGAGGGCACGTTTGCGGTGATGAGACCGCAGGATCTGCCAGGACGCTTCGTGCGGGAAGGCCAGCAGATCGGGTACGTGCTACCACCGGGCTCGCGCATCGTCCGTGCGACGATTCGACAGGACGATATCGATCTCGTTCGCCATCGGCTGCGCAGCACCACGGTCAAGCTCGCGGAGCGCCTGGATGAGACCCTGCCGGCGCGCATCATTCGTGAGGTGCCAGCCGGCCGCGACGACCTGCCAAGCAAGGCCTTGGGCGGCGCCGGGCGGCGGCGCCCTTCCGGTCGATCCGCGCGACCCGCAAGGCACGAAGACATTCCAGCGCGTTTTCCAGGTGGACATCGAGCTGCCGCTCGATGTCGCCGTCAGCGGCCGCATTCGGCAGCCGCGCATATGTGCGCTTCGATCATGAATGGGAGCCAATAGGCCAACAGATTTGGCGGCGGGCGAGGCAGCTCCTGCTATCCCGGCTTCAGGCCTGAGGTCGCTGCATGATTGTCGCGCATCGACGACGACACATCATCGATGCTAGTCTCCTTTCGGCCGGGACACCCTACGTCGGAACGAGCCGATCACAAGAAAAGCAGGCTGGACGACGCCTACTGCTGAATGCATGGGGCCGCGTTTCTCCGCTATTTGCTTTCCGGACTTGAGCGCACGCCAACTCGAACGACTTGTTCAGCGGGTCGAGGATCAGGAAAAGCGGCTGATCGACCTGCCGGATGAACGGTTACGCGAGACCGCGGATGAGTTGCGCGGACGATTGTTATCGACGAGCTTCGACTCGCGACGAAATAGCCTCTGGCTTTTGCGCTCGCACGTGAGGCCGCGCGTCGGCACACGGGCATGCGCCATTTCCGCGTTCAGTTGCTCGGCGGCGCTGCAATGATGGGCGGCACCCTCGCCGAAATGCAAACTGGCGAAGGCAAGATCCTTGACGGCGCTGCTGCCCGCGGTTACGGCCGCACTCATCGGGCCGTCCTGTGCATATCGTGACCGTCAACGACTATCTCGCGCGACGCGACGCCGAGCAGTTTCGTTCCCGTCTACAATGCGCTTGGTCTCACCGTCGGAGTGGTCGAGCATGGGCAGCAGCCTCAGGATCGGCAGCGGGCCTACGCCTGCGACGTCACCTACTGCACCAACAAGGAGCTCGTGTTCGACTACCTGCGAGATCGCCTCGCGCTCGGCGCTCGCCGTGGGCGCGCGCGCCTGCTGGTCGACGAGCTATTCAAGACCAGGTTAGCCGGGCAATCTCAACGTCTGCTTTTGCGCGGTCTGCATTTTGCCATCGTCGACGAGGCGGACAGTGTCCTCATCGACGAGGCGCGTACACCGCTGATCCTGTCCGGTATGCAGCGGGCGAAGCCGAAAACGATGCCGGACTGTACGAGACCGCGCTGGATTTCGCGCGCCGGCTGGTGCCGGGCGAGGATTTTCAGGTGCTGGCAAACCGAGAAGGCGATACGGCTGACGGCACACGGCGAACGCCGAATGTCGGAACTTACCGTGGGACTGCAGGGATTGTGGGCCATTCGTCGAGCGCGAGAAGAGCTGGTTCAACAGGCGCTTTCCGCTCTTCATTTGTTCCGACGGGACGTGCAGTACATCGTCGCTGACGGCAAAGTGCAGATCGTCGATGAATATACCGGGCGCGTCATGCCCGACCGTTCATGGGAAGCGCGGCCTTCACCAGCTCATCGAGGCCAAGGAAAATTGTGCAATCACGGAACGCCGCCATACGCTCGCCCGGATCACATATCAGCGGTTCTTTCGTCGCTACCTCCACCTTTGCGGCATGACGGGAACGGCGATCGAGACTGCGGGCGAGCTGCGCGCCGTCTACGGATTGCGGGTTGTGCGCATACCGACGAACCGTCCATTGCGCAGAACGAATTTAGGGACCCAAATCTTTCGTACGGCGGCGCTGAAATGGAATGCGGTGGTCAAATCCGTCGAATGCAGCAACGCGACAGGGCCGGGCCGTTCTGATCGGAACACGCTCGGTCGACGCTTCTGAACACGTCGGCGAGTTGCTGCTCAAGGCAGGGTTGCAGCCTGTCATACTCAATGCGCGACAGGACCGCCAGGAGGCCGAGATCGTGGCCAGCGCCGGGCAACCGGGTCGGGTCACGGTCGCTACCAACATGGCTGGCCGGGGCACCGACATCCAACTTCATCCCGCGGTGAGAGAGGCAGGGGGCCTGCACGTCATCTTGACCGAGTATCACGAGTTCACGCCGCATCGATCGCCAGCTGTTCGGACGAGCAGGACGCCAGGGCGATCCCGGCAGCTACGAGTCAATCGTCGCGCTCGACGATGAACTGTTCCAGCGCTTCGCGGGCAAGCAGTTGCTGCGAATCGTCACCAATGGAGTGCGGCTCACGAAGAAAGTCCCCCCCGTTATCGGGCGCGCCTTAAGGGGCTACAGCCAATCTGGTGCCGAGCGACTGCACGGACGCGCCCGGCGAATGACCTTGGCCGAAGATCATCGCTGGACTAAGAGTCTTGGTTTCGCGGGCACGGAATGATTCCAGGACAGCAGGCAGAACACGGAAAGGTTAAGACATTGGCCACGCAACTTATGATCTATGAAACTGCGGTACCCGTGTCGCACGCTCGGCACGGCAACTGCTGCCTTGAAGTGGGGACCAATTACGCATTCTGCCGAAACATCAACTCGGTGCCGCTCATGGCGGCGGAGTTTGCGAGCGCGGCGTTGGAATACGCCGTTGTGTTCGGGGGCACTGGCGACGTGGTGATGCCAGTCACCGTGCTGGGCGTTCGCACCGATGAGAATCTTTACGTCACCAAGGAAGGCGGCTGGCAGGCCAAGTACGTCCCGGCGTTCGTACGCCGCTATCCCTTCGTCTTTTCCAGCCCCGACGACGGCAAGACGTTCACGCTTTGCATTGACGAGGCGTTCCCGGGATTCAATCAGAGCGGCCGTGGCGAGCGCCTATTCGGCGACGACGGCAAGCCGACCCCCTACGTGGAGAACGTGCTCAAATTCCTGCAGCAATACCAACTCGAATTCCAGCGCACCCAGGCATTTTGCAAGAAGCTGAAGGATCTGCAACCTGCTCGAACCGATGCAGGCGCAGATCAATCTGCGGTTCCGGGGAACGCATGGCGCTAGGGGGGTTCTCGGTCGTGAACCGCGCGCGGCTCAAGACATTGTCGGCCGAGCGTGCTTGCGGAGTTGGTGCGTCTGACGAGCTCGAATTGATCTATGACTCACCTCGTGTCGATGCGAAATTTCGCGACAGTGAGAGATCGGCTGACCGCGGCGCAGCCCGCGCATAACGCGGGCGGCACTCCGATGGTGCATTAAGCGCCGACAGGATCGCCAGTAGGCGCAACTAGGCACGGCAACCGGGCATCGCAATGCAACCAAGCGCAGCGCGATCCGACAGAATCCCCAGCGGTCTCAACTAGTAGCAACGCAATCAGGCGCACTAAATGCTTTGATTGTGGCCCAATGGGCGATCTGGTATCATTTTATACTGGGTGCGTGGCGGGGGTTGGTTTTTTAGCGATAGAAATGGGAGGCGTCGATGAAGGGTCTTCTAGAGGCTCCTCGTGCAAATTCTTCCTTCAGCGATCGTCTGTGGCGCAATCGACACTCAAACGAACGTCCAAAGCCTCTTCCGAGACGACAAAGCTTTCTCCTCGAACCGCTCGAGATTCGCCTGCTGCTTTCCGCCGATCTCCTTGGGCCGCCGGCAATTTGGACGGACCTAGGGCCCGGGGCAATCACCAACGCCGCCAACGTCGATCTCGACGGGAACAATAATCCCACCGGCACGCCCTTTCGAACGGGCGACGCTGGCGACATTGACGCGGGCGCGATTGAAGCGGTCGCGGTCGATCCGACAAATCCCGCGCATGTGGCGATCGGTTCGGTCAACGGCGGGGTGTGGGTGACCGGAAATATCAACGCGGCCCCGGTCGCTTGGACCACTAATACCGACCAGCTCCCGTCGCTGGCCATCAGCGCCGTGGCGTTCAGCCCGACCAACGGGAACATCATTTACGCGGGGACCGGCAGCTATACCAATGGCGCCGTGGGCTTCCAGGCAAACGTCACCAACCCCGCGTCCGTCACAACTGCGGGCTCTGGTGGGGCCGCCGGTTTCGTATATCGCTCCGATGACGGAGGAGCGAGCTGGAACGTCTTGGGCAACAGCGTCTTCGCCGGGCTTCGCATCAGAGACATAGTGCCAACTTCGCTGAACGCAGGGCAGACGGTGTTTGTTGGAACTACCGACGTGAACGGTCCGAACACTGGCGGGGTCTATCGGTCGGATGACAGTGGTGTCACATGGACCCGGCTCTCCGGCGCAAATGGCCTCCCAAATCAAGGTGTCACGGACCTGATCGCCGACCCGAATAATCCCAACCGGTTCTTTACCGCAGTGCCAAACGGTGCCGGCGCCGGAGTTTATGTACTCGACACGACTATCGGGAACAATTGGACTAACGTCACCGGCGATCTGCCCGCCGGCGCACTGGCGGGTCAACGCATTCTGCTTTCGATCAGCACCGCGGGAGCTCATCCGATCTGGGCGGGTGTGGTCAATAACGCCGGATTTCTTCAGGGCGTTTACCGTGGACTTGAGGGCGGCGGCACAGTTGCTTGGACAGCCGTTGGCCCCGGCGGCCAGCCGCCGGACATTTACGGGCTCGCAAATCCGCAAGGCGCGACCAACTTCTCGCTCGTAGCGGATCCGAACCAGGACAACTTCGTCTACGTCGGTGGCGATGCCAAGAACCCCTTCCCGTTCGGCGGCAACCTGGCGCGCGGCGACTCAACGGCCCAAACCTGGACGGCGATCAGCAGGCTGGGAACGGCATCGGCTCAGGTGGGTGTTACCTTGCCTCTCGCCGGGGCCAACCCGGCGACAACGGCTCCGCACTCCAACTCGCGCAACATGGTGTTCGACGGTAACAACATTATCGAGGTGAACGACGGCGGTATCTACCTTCTGACGAACCCGACCGGCGCCGCCGCCGCTCCAACCTGGTCTTCACTTCACGGCAACCTGCAGATTGGCGAGGCTTACCAGGCCGCCATTGACACGTTGAACACGGCTATGACCACCGACGACGTGTACCTGGATGCGCAGCAGGATGACGGGGCCAACGAGCGCAGCACAGCGGGCGCTTGGCAAGAAGCCGCGGGGGGAGACGGAACGATCGTACTAACTGATTCTGTAAACGGGCACCGCTACTTCTCTACGCAAAACTTCTCTCTGGAGCGGCGCGATGGGGGCGGGGCGCTCGTAATTCCCGCTGGCACCATCAACAACGCGGGCGCAATCGCGGGGCTGACGCTCAATGGCGCTGCTCCGGCACCCCAGGTTGAGGTCATGCCGTTCTTCACCGTCGCCGTCCTGAACGGTTCCAACCCGAACCGGATGTTGGTCGGCGGTAATACCACGCTTTATGAATCGACTGACAATGCCAATACCTTCCGCTCAATCGGCGGCCTCAACGGCGCCGGCAACGGCGCTCTTGGAATTGCCGGGCTCACGGAAGTCGTCACCGCGATCGCCTACGGGAACACCGCGAACGCCAATCTTGCGTATGTGGCCGATCGATTTGCTAACCTGTTGATGACCACGAATATTACCGCCGCAGGCGGAGGGTTCGTGGCGACCGACTTCAATGTCGTCGCGGGTGGCAATGCGGCCTTGGGGATCGTCGTCGACCCCAACAATGGCAACATCGCTTACGCTGTCACCAACACTGGCGTTTTCCGAACAACGAACGGCACCAATTGGACCTCCATCACCGACAACATCTTGCAAATAGCGCAGTCGGGCGGCCGCAACGCCCTGGCCTCGATTGCTCTCTTCAATAACGCAACCACAACTACGGCCGACGACGTGTTGCTGGTTGGCGGCTTGGGTGGCGTGTTCCGCCGCCCGGTCTCGGCTGCCCCTAATCCCAACAGCAACTGGACCGAATACGGGGAAAAGCTACCCAATGTCCTGGTGACTAGCCTGACCTACAGCGCTCAGGGCGACACCCTGCTGGCCAGTACCTATGGCCGCAGCAACTGGACCCTGGCCAATGTCACCGCCACGATCTCTGTCCCGGGCATTCTGGAGATTGTGGGTGACGAGAACGGCGCTGCCGAGGACGACACGATTATCCTGATCCGCGACGCGGCCAATCCGAGTCTGCTTGATGTCTTCATCAATGGAAATATGACCCCATTCCAACTCTCGCTCATACAGCAGGTCAACGTTGACAGCTTGGGCGGCAACGACACGCTGATCGTTGACAGCAGCAACGGGCTGATCAACGTCCAACTCGGCATTCGCTACAATGGGGGCAACGGCTTCGACAATCTCCAGCTGGTGCAGACGGGCGGCGCGACGGCAGCGAGCGACACCTACAGCGTCGGTCCGGCGATTGGTTCCGGTGTCAGCACGATTGTCGGAGCGGGAACGGCGGGGACGCAGACCGTCTTCTTCGAAGATCTCGAGCCTGTTCTCGACTTGGTGCCGGCGATGCAGTTGACGGTCAACGCCACGCCGAGCGACAATGCCATCAATTATCGGATCGCTTGCTGTGCGAATGGCTTGGTGACCATCGACGAACATGAATCGATCGAGTTTGCCAACAAGACCGCGCTGACGATCAACGCCGGAGCGGGCCAAGACACCATCAGCCTGAACAACCCGAACACGCCGACCGGTCTGACCGGGATCACGATCAACGGCGGCGATCCGACCAATGGTGACACGCTGATCGTCACCGGCGTGGGAGGTGCGGTGAGCGTCAACACGGCAGCCAGCACGATCAGCGGTGCCACAGGCGCAGGCGGTGCTGGTGTCGATCGGTTACAGCGGCATTGAGATTCTCAATCTGCCTGCCGGCATCGGCGATCTGACGCTGACGACAACGGCGGCCGATGACACCGTGGTGGTCACGCCGGGACTGAGCACGGGTGCCAACAGTGGCACGGTCAGCTCGAGCGGCGCAGTGCCGCAGATTAGCTTTGCTAATAGCGGCTCGCTGACGGCGAACTCTTGCAAGCGGCAACGATGCGCTGGTGGTGAACGGCTCATCGGATGGCGGACACGGTAGCGGTGAGTGGGACAGCGGTGGCGATCACGCGGGCGCCGTACGGTCAATTACACCGGGGTGGAAGCGCTGACCGTGAACGGCAACGCCGGCAGCGATACGTTCAACGTGACGCCGTCGGCGGCGGTGGCGATGTTCATCGATGGCGGCGACCCGATCGGCGCCCTACCAGGCGACCTGCTCAACATTATTGCGGGCGGTGGCTCGGTCACCTTCAACGCCGGGCCCGAGACCGACGAAGGCAGTTTCGTGGTTGGCGCCAACCAGCCGGTGAGCTTCGATCACATCGAATCGTTCGGGATTACCGGCAGCGGTCCGGCCGTGATCAACGGCACCAATGGGCCGGATGCGATCACGGTGATCGCCCGTGACGCCAGCACGCATCGCTGGCGAGCCGACGGCGTGCGGGACTTCACCGTATCGGTCAATACCGGGCCCGAGCTGTTGTTCATTAACGTAGCCTCGCTGACCGTCAATGCGCTCAGCGGCAGCGACCAGGTGACGCTGCGGACGCCGGCGCCCAACAATGCGAACTGGAATGTCCAGGTCACGGTCAACGGCGGTCCACCTGCCGCGGACACCGACCGGCTGATCGTGGAGACCCCCGGTGCGGGTGCCGAGACGGTGGTTTACACCCCGACCGCGTTTGACGGCGGTACGCTCAATCTCACGTCGCTCACCTCGCTGGTGACCATCGCCACCACCGAGGTCGTGAGCTACGACGGGCAGGGAGACAATGACAGCCTGACGGTGGCCGGCACCGCCGGCAATGACACCATCATCCACACCCCGGGCGCCAACGATCAGGCCGGCAGCTTCCAGGTCAACAGCCTGCTCGCGCTCAGCTACCAGAATCTCGGGGCTGGCGGAAGCCTGACGGCGGACGGCGGCGCAGGCAGCGCCGACACGCTGGTGGACAACGGCACCGCTGCCGACGACGTGTTCACGATCGGACCGGCGGGACAAGTCACTCTGAACTCCCGACTGGTGGTCAATACGGCCAGCGTCGAAATTCTCACGCTGGGGCTTGTCGGCACGACACCTTCACTTGCCGGCAATCGGATCGCTCGATGTCAACCTGAGGCGGAACGGCCCGCGACGACGACGCTCATCTGTCAACGGGGCGCAATATCCATAGCGGCCTGTCTCGGCGGAAAAACTATCAATACGAGTGGAATCGAAGACATTCGCCTGGATGCTCTGGGAGGGACCAGCGACCGCATCACCTACAATGGAGTGAGCGGGGTTACCGAGAACATCACGGTGAGTGCTTCAGGCATCGCGGGCAGCGGTCAGATCAGCGTACCGGGCGTCACGCTGATCAATTTCAGCAACGTCGAGCGGATCGTCGTCAACGGCAACGCACCCACGCCGACAGAGACGGACACACTGACCTTTGCAGGGACCAACGCTGTCGACACGTTCCAGATCAACCTGGCGGCGGCCGGCACCAGTGCCGATCCGGTTCTGAAGCTGCAGAACGGTGCGACGACGCTGCTAACCTTAGAAAACTACACCAATTTTAACACGCTGCGCGTGCTCGGACTCGACGGCGCCGATACGTTCAATGTCAATACGGCGAACAGCGGCCCGGGCCGCAATCTGTTCGTGGACGGCGGCGCGCCCTCGGGCAAGAAGAAATCGACCGACAATCTGAACGTCATCTATAACTCGCCGAAGCCGCGGATCATTCACAGCGCGGCAACCCAGGATCCGGACGCCGGTCTCGTGGACTTGGCCTATGGCACGGCACGGTTCGTGGTGCAGTACGACGACATCGAACAGGTGACCATAAGGAAAGCCTGAGGAGGGCATCTCTCAATTTGAAGTCATAGCGGACGGAACAGACTGCGCAGACGCTGTGATGTCGCGAGCACTTTCTCTTCTCTGAGCGAGTGAGCCTCTACTCCCTTCTAGGGACATGTGGGACCGCAATCGCTATCCAGCAGCCCCCCATTTGCCAGTTTTGCGCTGTGTGTGGCGTCTTCACATCCCGACAGTGGAGATTGGGCTTGGCGTCTTAAGGTCGCCTTACTTTGATCTCTTTCTATTCAGATGCGTTTTGGCGTCGTCGCGCTCTGACGTCGCCGAGGCGATGAGCGGTTCGCAATCTGAATGGGGGGTGCCATGCCACGGACCCGCACGATCATCGCGGCACTGGTTGCTTTGATTGCTCTGACCCCGCTTGCGTTCGTTTTCCAGCCAACCGCCGCCACCGTTGAAAAGCGCATTGCGCTCGTCATCGGCAATGCCGGCTATCAAGCTGGAGCGCTGAACACGCCGGCCAATGACGCTGGCCTGGTCGCACAAACTCTCCAGGCAGCCGGTTTCGATGTTGCTGGTGCTCGCGATCTTGACCAGGACTCGCTGCGCCGCGCTTTCCGCGATTTCTTGGAGAAAGCCACAAACTCCGGGCCGGATACAGTCGCGTTCATCTATGTCAGCGGCTACGGGCTGCAGCTCGAAGGCGAGAATTACATCATTCCGATCGACGCGAAGATTGCGCGAGATTCTGATGTCGCCGCCGAGGCGCTAAGAATTTCCGATTACACGCGACCACTTGCTGCGCTCAAACTCAAAGCCGGTATCATTGTTCTTGATGCCGCACGGGCAAATTCCCTTGCTCGATCGGGCCCGCCGCTTGCAGGCGGGCTCGCGTTGGTCGAGCCGGAACCGCGTTTGCTGGTGGCGTTCAACGCCGCGCCGGGCACTGTGGCACCGGAGGGGCAGGGTCCCTACGGAGCTTACGCTCAGGCTTTGGCCGAGATGATCCGGGAAGGTGGCCTGCCGCTCGACGCGGTCTTCGAGCGGGCCCGTCTGCGCGTCAATGACGTGACCAAGGGTGCGCAGGTACCCTGGCATGCCTCGAAGGTGGAGACCTCGCTCGTGTTCTTCGAGCGAGGGGCAGACGCACCCCCTCCTGTGGCATCGACCGAACAGGCAGCAACGATGCGTTCGCGGCCACTAGGGGGTCTCGGAGCGCCGGAGGCTTATATCGCGGCGTTGGATCGCGACACGGTGGAGGGCTATGGGGAATTCCTCGCCGCCTATCCCGACGATCCCATGGCCAAGCGCGTGCGCGCAATGGTAGCCGCCCGCCGCGAGGCGCTGACCTGGCGACGCACGCGCGCGGTCGATACTCCGCCTGCCTACTGGTCGTATCTGCGGCGTTATCCGCATGGGCCGCACGCGGCCGATGCGCACCGTCGCCTCGTATTTCTCGCTGCCGCGCTCGAGCCGCCGCCGTCGTTCACGGCATTGGCCTACGACCTGCCGCCGCCCCCGCCGGAGGAAATCGTCTATATCCAGCGGCCAATTCTCGTCTTCGACGATCCGGCGTTCGCGTTCGCGCCGCCACCGCCACCGCCGGTTGTTTTCCTTGCGCCGCCGCCGCCCGAATTCTTGGTGCTCCCACCGCCGCCACCGCCCGTGGGAATTTTTGTGCTGCCGATGCCGGTGTACCGGCCGGTCCCGGTGTGGGTCCGCCCCCCGGCCTATGTGGCACCGCCGCCGCCGAACAACGTCATCTATAGCAACGTTCACAATACGGTCGTCATCAACAACGTGACCAACACCGTGACGATTACCAATCCGGGCGGTCAGACCCAAACCGTGGCACCCGCGGCGCAGTCGATTGCACAACCACCGGGAGCGCCACCGGCCGCGGTAGCCCCCGCAGTAGTCGGGCCCGCGTTGCCGCCGTCGCTCGCGCAGAGAGCTGCCAACCTTCGGAGCCAGAGTCCGCAGGGGCCGGGCGCTCCGAATAGCGTGCCTCCCGCTGCGGCGCAGCAACTACCTGTGCAGCCCGGGCAGCCGCTGCCGGGACCGCAAGGACAGCCGTTGCCCGCGGTCTCTAGCACTGCCGCTGCACCGGCCAAGCCCGCTGCTGCGATCACGGCACCGGCACCGTTGGGGCCCGCCGGTAGCGCCAAGCCTGGACGACCGCCAGGTGCAACGGTGCCGGCACCGCCGCCGCCTTCGGCCGCAAGGCCTTCACCGACGCCGGCTCCGCGAGGCGATGCCCAGCCAGGGAAACCGCCCCTGGCAGCACCGGTTGCTCCGGCACCTTCGGCTGCGATCGCGCCAGGCGCGGCAACACCTACGTCTGGAGACCGTGCCAAGCGTGCAACGACGCCATCGCAGGTACCGGCCGCAAAGGTGGTGCCGCCCTCAACGCCGTCACCTGCGACAGGGCTCGGAACGCCCTCAGCTGCAACGGTCCCCGCGACGCCGTCGACAAAACCATCCGCGGCTGGGGGCAGCGCCAACTTGCCAACACCATCGCCCCGTGGGCCCGCCGCAAGGCAGACGCCGCAACCTCCCGCAGTCGGCACGAAGCCCATCGCGCCATCGCCACCGCCCGCCGCAAAGCTGGTGACACCACCACAGGCATCGCCGCCCAGCGCAAAACCGGTCACACCGCCACCTCCCGCAGCTGGCATAAAGCCCGTCGCGCCGTCGCCACCGCCCGCCGCAAAGCTGGTGACACCACCACCGGCATCGCCGCCTAGCGCAAAAGCGGTCACAGCGCCACCTACGCCGGCGGCCGCGGCGGCAAAGCCGGCTTCCGCGGCGCCGGCACCCAAGGTTGTTCAACCGCAGCCAAAGGGATGCCCGCCAGGGAAGACCATGTCGGTCGTGAACGGTCAGCCAGCTTGTAAGTAGATCCGACCGGCTGCAGGACGCGCTCGGACCCGCGTGCGATCGGCACCGGATGTCTCGATCGATGTAAGACGCCTCGCGCCGGCGTCGGGGCCGGTGGCAGTCCATATTGTTTGCGCTGTTTGGCGCCACAATCTCGCTTCGTAGCGGCCTAGATGGTCAAGCAACGTCGGGTCATGCGTGGACGGCGCCTGATCGACAAAGAGGCCTTTCGTTGATGCAGCATTGGTCGAGTGCGGATCGCGCAAGCCGAACTCGACCTCGCGCGGGTGCGGCGGGCGAAAGTTGCCTTAATCGAGCGCACGCGCGCATTCGCGGCCGCTGATCGTCCGCAGGTCTCCGTCAGCCAAGTCGACGAATTCCTGAAGGCAACCGTTGAACGGGGCAGCGCCACCGTGCCCGCACCCACGGATTCCGCGCCGATGGTGCCGCCACAAGACCCGGATCGATCGGCTGAAGCCGTCTGACGAGTGCTGCCAGAACTGCGCAAGTTGGACCGATACGAGCGCCGCGCTGCCGCACGGCGAGACCGAGCGGTTCTCGATCTTTCGAAAGAATAAAATCCTAGAAACTTATGGTTGGATACCGATCGTGCAAAACGAAGCCAATTTTTCTCAATTTATCCAATTGCTTGGCAAATCTATGGAACCGCATCAAGATCAGCCCTGAAGGGGCACCATCGTGCGGTGCATCGCTCACGCGACGAGCGCGCGTGGCGGCGGCAGGCCGGCATCGACCCGATCAAGATTGCCCGCAGGCTCTGGAGAGAGACGCGCGGAGTGCGACAGCGGTCCTCTGCACCGCCGGCATTGCCTCGGCCGCGTGGCGCTGCGGCGTCCTCTGACCCAAAGAACGAGGAAATAAGCATTACCGCAACGACGCAGGAAGAAAGTCACTTAAAGGATCTTCCAGCCTAGCAGGGCCGCAGAAACTCGATGCTTGAGGATCGCCAATGACGATGTGGAGGCCTCTCGAATCCGTCGAGGATGATGTCTCGGATCTTCCCGCTATCGATCCGGAGAACAAACATCGCCGATCACGCCGCCGCGCCTGGCGTGACGGGCTTGCTGCCCAAACAGTCATTGAAACTCTCGAAGACATTAGGTCCTACCGATCATTCGAGCGGACCCTCGTCGCCAGCTTTTGCCCGCGATCAGTGATCGAGCTTGAGCTCGTTTATCGGCTGGCCTCGCTTTTCTGGCGACTTCGTCGCGCCAGCGCGATCGAAACGGGGCTGTTTGAAATCCAGGGTGAACTGCTGCTCGCACGCCGGCTAGACCCGTCCTGCCGACCGCAGAGCAGCAAGAACGCCTCCCCTGTGGGGGCCCCCACCACAAAGCTTGCAAAGAAGAACGCTGGAGGTGAAGTCAGCGCTCAAGTTCTCGATGAAGGAAGAACGCACAACGGCAGGGAGCCATTATGGCTTGCGGTCAGTCGCGTCAGGTTATTTCCGACATGTTTTCGAGCGCGGGTCGATTGGTGATGATGATCGACCCTTCCGAGACTTGAACGATTCCGTTGCGTTGCCAATCGCGCAGACACTTGTTCACGCTTTCCCGCGTGCCCCCCACCATGTTTGCCAGTTCCCTTTGGCTGAAAGCGATCGTCGGAGTCTTTGCTTGCGCAGGAGTGGTCTGCACGTCCAGAAGTCGCAGCATCGTTTTGGCCAGTCTCGCAGGCAGGTCGAGCAAGGCAACTTCGGCGAAGGCCTGGTCGGTGCGCCGCAGTCGTTGGCACAAGACTTCGACCAGCTTGGGCCAGGCGGAGGGATTTCGTTCGAAGAACGCGAGAAGGTCCTGCCGGTCCAACATCGCCAACGAACACGCGGTCTGAGCGATCGCATCCGCCGATCGCTCTTTGCCGTCCAGGACCGTCAGCTCACCGAACACCTCCCCGGGCTGAATGATCGCAAGCAACAATTCCTTGCCCTCCGCGGACGGCACGCTGATGCGTATGGTCCCGCTAAGCAGCGCCATCATCTGGTCGCCAGGAGAGCCGATCGCGAAGATGGTCTCGCCGGCACCGAAGGCGCGAATGCGCGCGCGCGCAGCGATCGCCGCACGCTCGTCGGGGCTCAAGCCGCTGAATAGAACGCAATTTCCGAGCAGGCGACGGGCATGCTCGAGTGCTGCTTTTTCCGGCCCCACAATGTCGGCCTCGCAAACCGTGAAGGACGTGCGTTTTCCGTGCCTCGTGGCACGGCAAAAGCATGTCTCCCACGGCGAGGGGCAGTCAAGCAGAAGCTGCGATGGAACAACGAAAGGAAGGCGCTGACCGCCCGCAAGCTGCGGCCAACGCACCGCGGTAATCCGTCGCGGGGCTCGCGGGCATCGCCAACACCGCTGCGGCAGCCCAGGCATTTTGGCTGATCCTGGCGGGATATGTCCTCCTCATACGACGGCTCGGTCGATGCCCTGCGCGGCCATCAGCTCGGCAATCCGCTTGCGCGCGTAAAACATGCGTGTCCGCACCGTGCTCGGCGGCACTCCGACGATCTCGGCGACCTCATCGATCGACCTCTCGTGGTAGTAGACCAAGTCGATGACCTCACGATGGGCGGGGGACAATTGGGTCAGGCAGTCGAGCAGAATCTCGGTCCTTTGCCGATTCTGCATCGTAACCTCCGGGTCGTCCCCCGGGTCCTCGACGGCTGCTGCCGTCGCGTCGTCCAGTTCTTCGGTCGACCGGCGGCGCAGCGCCGAAATCGCCTTGTTGCGGGCAATCGCCAGAAGCCACGTGGAAACTCGGGATTGGGCGCGGAAGTTACCGGCCTGACGCCAGACGTCCAGGAACACCTCGCTGAGGAGATCCTCGGCCGCCGACTTGTCGGCAACGAAGCGGAGGAGAAACCGGAAGAGCCGCACATTGTGGCGCGCGTACAAAATCTGCATGGCATGCTTGTCGCTGGCGGCAATCGATTGGATCAGTGCCAGGTCGGAAGTGTCGGGGCCCTTGCTGGCGGCGGTGGTGTAGAGCGGGCCCGTGGTGCACGCGATGGACATTGTCCCCTCCGTTTCTTGCTCTCATCGCAGCCATGGTTAATGGAGGGAGGCGCGGACACCCTGTGACCTATTTCACAACGACGTCGTGATTGTCTGCGGCGGCGCCATTTCATGGCGCTGCCCGCCGGCGCGGTCACGGCGGCGGCGGCTCGCTGCCGCTCAGCGCACGTCAGCCGAAGGGGGCCGTCCCATCCGAATTGGCCAAATCGGCAGAAGAACAAAAAGAGGGTCAAAAACCTGATGTGCCCTGTGAAATGCGTCACAGGCCCGGATCCTGCTCGTGAGCTAGACATACAGTCAGGGCACGTTAGTGCCCTCGTGGACGGAGGCGATCATGCGAACCAGTCTCACGCAATTGATCATCGGAACGGCGGTTGCAATCGGAATGGCGGTGATCAGCGTCGGCGCCATCGGCAGCGCCGCGTCGCGTGCGTCGACGGTCGAGGAAGCCGAGGTCAACGCGCCGGAAACCCTGACCACCCCCTTCTTCGACGCGGACGACAGGCTCAGTGATCGGCAGGGGCTCAGGAGGATCTTTTTTGATGGATCACGCGACCGGCTCAGGTGACATGGCCGGACAACTACAACCAAAAAGAGCATTGATATCTTTTGCAATCGTAGTTACATAGGGCTGGAGGAGACTACCATGCGCACACGTGCCTTCGCCATGCTCATCGCCAGTCTGATGCTGGCGGCCAGCATCGTCCTGCCGGGTTCGGCGTGGGGACAGAGCAATCCTGCGGCCCCCGAAGCGAGTCCAATTGGAAAGGTGGTCACCGCGACCGGTTCGGTCACGATCGACCATGCGGGCGCCGTGGTCGTTCAGGCGAACCTGCCCGGCAATGCCGGCGCGGGTCAGAGCAAGGTCGGCGATCTCATCTATCGGGGCGATGTGGTCCAGACCGGCGCCGATGGCAAGGTCGGCATCACCTTCACCGACGGCACCGCGTTCAATCTTTCCAGCAACGCGCGCATGGTCCTGAACGAGTTCGTGTATGACCCGAATGGGAAGTCGAACTCGACCCTGTTCAGTCTGTCCAAAGGGACGTTCACCTTCATTGCCGGCAAGGTGGCGAAGACCGGCGATATGAAGATCGACACCCCGGTCGCGACCATGGGGATTCGCGGCACCACGCCCCACGTCGAAATCTCGGATGACGGGACGGTCAAATTTTCCACCCTTATTGAAGAGAACAAGGGCGGGGCGGCGGAGCGGCGCGCGGGCGTTGAACCGAATAAGCGCGTGGCGCCGGGCAAGCGCCAGGCGAAAAACGGGTCGTCCCCGGACGCCAAGCAAGCCGAGAACAATCTCGACAAGAAGTTCAACATCAACCTCAAGATTTGTCGCGGCTGTTGAACCGAAGTCGCCACGGCCAGCGCGCGCCGTCTGCGTACCAAGGGAGGCCACAGCGGCGCGCCGTCCATTGCAAAATCAAGAGGGGGTGTGACTCCGCCCGTCCTCGGTTCTTTCCAGTTGAAAAATCATCGTCCCGAACTTTTCGCCAACTCGAGGTTCTTACGCCTCGGTCGGAGCAACGCTGCTAGGGGGTTGGACATGGCATACAGCGCAAGCCGCGGTGTTCTCTCCGCCATGGCGCTGTTGCTGCCGTTGTTCGGAGTGGCAACCGCGCAGGAACGCCCGAAGCTCCTCAAGAACATCGAACTGTGCAATGGCGCGGATCGCACATCACCCGATCCTCAGATCGAGGCGTGCACCGCACTCATCGAGTCGGGCAAGGAGCAGCCGCGAGCCCTCGTCATCGCCTACAACAACCGCGGCAACGCCTACACCGGAAAGGGCGAGTACGACCGCGCCATCCAGGACTACGATCAGTCGATCAAGCTCGATCCCAACTACGTCAGGGCCTTCAACAATCGCGGCGTGGCCTACCAGAAAAAGCGCGAGTACGACCGGGCGATCGAAGACTTTGACGAGGCGATCAGGCTCAATCCCAACTACGGCAACGCCTTCGCGAACCGCGCCGAAACCTACCTCAACAAAGGCGAGTACCAGCGTGCGGTTGCGGACTATGGCGAGGCGGTCCGCCTTCTCCCCGCATTGGACGCAGCGTGGAACGGACGCTGTTGGGCCCGCGCCATCGTCGGCGAGTTGCAGGCGGCGCTGGCCGATTGCAACGAGGCGCTGCGGTTGCGGCCCAATGTTGCCGCCACGCTCGACTCGCGTGGGTTTACCCACCTGAAGATGGGCGAATGGGACTCTGCGATCGACGATTATAGTTCGGCGCTGCAACTCGAACCGAAGCTGGCAAGCTCGCTCTATGGACGCGGACTGGCCAAGCTCAAGCGCGGCGACCCAACCGGCGGCAATGCCGATGTTGCGGCGGCCAAGGAGATCGAGGCGGATATCGCCGAGCAGTTCGTGCGCTACGGCGTACAATAGGGACGCCGCGGTGCCATCCCGCCGATCACGGGGGCCGAGTCGGGCCGGCGCGGCGGCCGCGCGATTGCCGCTCGGGCCGGGGCATTGTATGGGGGCGGGGTTGCGCGGGCGTTCGCCCGCGGCCGAACGCCTCGGGCCCGTAGCTCAATGGTTAGAGCCGACCGCTCATAACGGTCTGGTTGGAGGTTCGAGTCCTCCCGGGCCCACCACGCAGTCCGATACGGACCTTGGTTTGCTCGTCTGTAATGAATAGCCCGCTGTCCCTACCGCAAACCTAAAGCGGCTGACCACGACCGCGAATCGGCTGCTACCCTGCGTGTACCTTCGTGTTGCGCCCTTCGCGACGAGTGCACCCTAGAAGCCTTGGTTCAGGAGGGCATCAGCTTGCGGGCGCAATGCAACCGTTGAGAGGACTACGGCTCGCGGCCAGGGCACTTGCTCAATAAGCGCCGGCTGTTCGCATCTCGCGCGGCGTCTTGCCGGTCCAGCGCTTGAATGCATGGGTGAATGCGCTCACCTCGTTAAAACCGAGCAGCCACGCGATCTTGGATACGTGCAGCTTGCGGTCATCGAGGTAACGAACAGCCAGATCGCGCCGCAGTTGCTGAAGTATTTCAGAGAAGTTCAACCCCTCGTCTGAAAGCTTTCGAGCCAGCGTCCTCTCGCTCATTCCCAGACTGCGAGCAACGTCTCCCACAAGCACTCTTCCATGAGGAAGCACTAACGCGATCGCGTTCTCAACTTTCGTGCGCAACTGACTCATATCACCTCTTCTCTTCGCTAGCGCCGCTTCGCAATATTTCACGAGAAGGTCATTGAGATGAGGATCAGAGTGAACAAGCGGCAACTCACCTGCGTCAACGTTCAAGGCAAACTCGTCTCTATCAGCGCCGAACTCCACCTCCGTTCCGACAAATCGCGCCATTTCGGAGGTGCCTCCCGATCGATGATGAGAAATCGAGAAGTGTTGCGGTATGAGGTTCTGCCCTGTCAGCACGCGGCAAATTCGTATTGCAGCAAACAGGCAAAATTCAATTTGATGTCTGTCTGAGTGCCGCGGAACTCCAGAGTAACTGAGACTGACAATGAGTCTGTTTCCCTCTCGATATCCGAACACGAGCGCCTCGTTGGTAATCCTGCTGTATCGAGCAACCCGCTTGAGTGCATCGCCTAAGGTCTGTGAAGACGCCATGACGTAATAAAGCAGCCCGATTTCGCGCGGATCGAAATCGCGAGCCAGCGTGAAGCCAAGACAGTCATCCTTCAGAGCAATCGCCGCCTCGTTCAAAAGCGCGATTTGGCTTCGCACGCTCAGTCGTTCTTCCGGATCAGCGATCAGCTCCGGCGTCAGTCCCACACGCTTGAGAAAAGGTTCCACCAGCACGCCGGCGCTTTCGAGGCGTGCGATAGCCAGGCGGGAAAGGCCCCCTTGCGCCATCGGGATGGAAGCCAAGTCCTGGTCAGAATTCCGGGCTGAGGAGATCCCATTGCTCATCCCTTGAGCTCCCGGCAGCGGCAATTGCCACCATGGCAGCGAAGAACAAATGTTTGGCGAAGAGTAACAAGTCCTGCACGGGGGGCAAAGCGACTAAGAAGCGGATCTGCCGATCAATAGGTATCGACTGGGCAGTGATGCGCCATGACGCTTCAGGAAGCCAAATCAATTGCGCGCCATTTTGGGCTCACTCTGCGCAAGTTGCGCTCTGGCGATTATCGCGTGAACTTCCGCGATGGAAACGAGACCCCGGCCTACTACACCGACAATCTCGAAGACGCCGTCAACACCGCGGGTGAGATGGCCCGTAAGCGAGCCGTGAGCTGCAGCGTACAAAGCTGGAGCGTGATGTGCCACCACCGCAACCATTCAAAACAGAGTAACTAAACATGCCACCTACACTCGAAGCCCGTACCGCGGATCGCGCCATCGCCTGCTTGCGCAAAGCGATCGAGGAACTGGCCGCGGGACGACCGCGCGATGCCCTGATCATGGTTGCCAATGCCCAAGACAGCGCCTCCGCATTGCGCGGCATGATCGAGGGGCAGATCTCCTAGTCATTCCACCTGGTTCCGGTGTAGTCGTCGACTGGAGATCCCCAAGCTATGACCACCATCAATCGCCGCGCCCTTGTGACGTGCGCTGCCGCGCTCGTACCCGCGCCCGCGTTAAGCGGGCCAGTGATCCATCCCGATGCCGAGCTGCTCGATATCGGGGATCAAATCAAGAAACGTCTGCCGGACTACTACAAAGCACGCCAAATCAGTCACGCGCTTTACAAGCAGACCGAATACGCAACAGGTCCCTCCCGCCGGGGCGCCCTCTCGGCGAGCGAGAAATGGGAACAGGCTGCTAACGAGAGTGCATATTCCGATGCGTTTGAGAGAGCAAATGAGCTCTATTGGCCCATCTATGAGCTCGCCAAGCGGGCAAGCAAAATCCCATTACGGACGCCAGAAGGAACGCCCGTCAAGGCAATGGTCGCTCTCGTCGAGATGGATTGTATAGACATCATCGACGCCATTCCCGATGCAGGCGCGTGGGCCCTGGTAGAGATCGCGCAGCTCGGAGGTTTCGCGGCGCCGCCGTGGATGAAAAGAGAAGGGCGCATGGCATTGACGCCATAGCGAGGCTCCCGGTCGCGCGTTGGCGAAAGGATGACCAGTGTATTACCGGATCTTCAGTCCCGGCTGGTCCGCGCCGGAGTAGTCATCCGAATTCTGCGGCTGTGTTGAAGCGAGGACCAGGCACCGAACTGCAACGAAGTTCATCAGAAATTGCCCCATGGCTCCGACAAACAAATGTTTGGCGCGCAGTAACAAGTCCGATGCGGGGGGCAAAGCGACTAAGAAGCGTGAATCGAGATCGCCAAGGCATTGTGATCCGCCCCACGAGATGAGACCCACGGAAAGGGATCCCAAGGGACGGCGCTTTCGATTACGGAAAGACCGAACACATCGAGTACTCAGCAAAAGAAGGGGTCGACCATGAAATTCGCTCCGCCCGACAACTGCCTGAAGGACTACAAGAAGCGCCGTAGTTTGCTCCTCAAGGAGCTGATCGCATCAACGCCGAACGTGCGCATGCGCGCTAAGGAGTTCCGGCGATGGATCGACGAAAACTCGCCTCATAGCGACAATGACGAAACCTAAGACTTGGGCGGACCTCGCGCGCTCGCTTGGCGCGGACCGGCCGCCCCGCCAGCCGGTAACCCTTACGGAGCTGGTCGCCGAAGCCCGTGCCATCGATTGGGATTTCACCAATTGGTGTTACGTGAGCGGCTATGACGCCAGCGACCCAGATGCCCGTCGCACGTTTGAATGCCTGCTGGCTTACGCCAGGCGCGAGGGCCGCGTCGGCTTGAATTGACCCTGCTGCACCGGGCTGCATCGCCATGCTGAAAACTCTGATCATCGCGACGGTGCTGCTGCCGACGCTCGCCATCGCGCAGCGATCCCAGCAACTACCGCAACCGAGACAGCCAGGCCAATGGTGCCCGGTGGGCTGGATGGCGAGCGGCAGCTACTGCGTACCCGGCTCCGACAAGGCGCCGGCCGCCATTCCCAAGCCGCAGAATGGTTGGTGCCCGGCTGGCTGGCGCGAAAGCGGCAGCTTTTGCATTCGTTAAAGTCCACAGCGATCAGGCCGTAAAGTCGGATGGCAGTCACTGACGAAGACTTGATCGAGTGCTGGTTCGGCAGATTGGCCGCATCTGAGATCGTGAAGCAGCTGGGCTTAAAGTCGACAACAGAACTTCGGCTTCATTGGAGGCAGCTGAAAGAATTGGGGAGGCTGCCGCTAGGTTCGCGGGAAGGAGTCGACGGAGACGCCGGCCAGGACGGCAGGCCTGCCGCGGGTGAACGCGACCTCCTCTTGGAAAAACTGATCAAGGTGCATGGTGAAATGCGCAATGGCCTGTTCAAGAAGAAGAAGTGAGTGCAAGCACCGCATCTTCATCAGCGAGCATCGCCAGCACTTTCAAGTGCAAAATTCCCGGCTAATTCCCTGTCAGCAGGGAATTTGGATGCTGAGACAGGTTCGTACCAGACCGCATCCACCACCACGCAGTCCTGCGCTAAACGAGATTTCCTAGCGTTCGCCAAACACCCGCGATCTTGCGCGGGCGCATAGGCCGGCTTCCAGTCTCTGCAAGGAAGAGGCACTGCTCAGAGGCAGTTTGGGGCCTCCTGTCTCTGGCGGCCGAAAACAGAGACCGGTTTGCACGCAGGGATTCCGAGAGGAACTGGTAGGCGATGGTCGGCTCGGAACTGTAGACCGTATTGCGGAGTTGCCGTATTGTTGGTGTGCTCGGCAGATGGAGGATGCCATGTGCTACGCGAAAGATTACAAATTCTTCGACGATCAGAAGAAGGCCGAGGATACGCAAGTCGTTCAAGAGCGCCGCGCCGGCTTGATTGATCGGCTCCTGAACGCCGCCAATACAGCTGGCGAAAAGACCAAAGCCGAAGGCACGCGAGTCAAAGAGGTCGCACCGGCGAAGTAGCCGGCTGACCTGTTCGCGAGTTTCGGGCGATCGCTGTGGTGACACAGTAGGCTTTTCACTCTCCGGAAAGGCGGCGATACAAGGGACGCCGACGAGCCAGAGCGGGAGTAACGCCCCGTATCGCCCGATCAATTTCGAATGCGCACGGGGCGGAGCCGTCGCGAGCGTACAGCCGCGTTTTCCGCGACCGCGGCGGCCCCCGCGCGCTCGACCTCGGCGGCAACCACCGTCATCGTTGCCACGACGCCGGAGATTAGAAGTCCGTGCCAAGAAAAATCATACCAACGGTTGGCTGTGTCTACTGAAGCATCCCAAATCGACACGAAACCCCGTAGATTGCTATCATCCGCCGCGCGTCACCGGCTATTTCGGAAAAAAACATCCGGGAGAACGACCATGAATTTCCACAATTGCCCAATCTGCCAGTCCGGCCACGCGTCCAGGCGCCAGTTTATCGCGGGTCTGGGGGCCGTCGGCGCCGCGACAATGCTGAGGGCGCCTACGGCGCTCGCCCAGGCAGCGGACAAATTGATCGACACCCATCATCACTTTTATCCGCCGGCCTATCTGAAGCGGCAAATGGAGTGGGAGGGCGCGCGCAAGATGCCACCTTTCCCCGGCGTGCCGGACTGGACGCCGGCCAGGGCCGTCGAACAAATGGACAAGAGCGGCGTCAGCACCGTGGTGCTGTCGCTGGCATCCACTCCCGGCTTGTGGTTCGACGACGGTGCCGAGGCGGCGAGCAAGACGGCGAGGATGTGCCAAGATTATGCGGCCGAGATGCGCAAGGACTATCCGGGCCGCTTCGGGATATTCGCACCACTGTCGATGATGAATATCGATGCCACGCTCAAGGAGGTCGAGCACGCATTCGACGTCGTTAAAGCGGACGGCATCAACCTGCAGACCAATTACGGCGACAAGTGGCTGGGCAATCCGATCTACAAGCCGGTGCTCGAGGAGCAACCGGCGCAAGGCCGTCGTCTATGTGCATCCGCTGGTCGCAGCCTGCTGCAGCCAGCTGAGCGTCGGCACCTTCCCGGCGGTGATCGAGGTGCCGCACGACACCACCCGCACCGTCACCAGCCCGCTCCTGAGCGGGTCGTTCGCGCGCTACCGCGACATCAAGTGGCTGTTCTCCCACGCCGGCGGAACAATTCCGATGATGGCGGGCCGTATCGACGCATTCTACGGAGCGCGGCCGAATCTCAGGGAGTTCGCGCCGGACGGCATCCAAGGCGAATTCAAACGCCTCTACTACGACACTGCCAACGCAACTTCCGCGCCCACGATGGCGGCGCTGATGAAGCTCGTTCCTCCGTCGCAAATCACCTATGGCAGCGATTACCCGTACTTTCCGCTCGACCAGATCACGAGCCTGCGGCAGCTCGGCCTTACCCAGGAGCAGTTACAGGACATCGGAAGCGGCAACGCGATGCGGCTCATTCCGAGTTTGAAGAGTTGAGTTGAGACCGGATATTGGGACTCGTGATCACATGCTACTCCACATAGCTTTGGTCTCCATCACTAAGGAAGTCACGCTGGCGCAGCTGGCCCCCGTGTCTGCCGCCATTCAAAAGCAGATCTCGCGCGATTTCGGTCCGAGGTGGAATGTGGAGGCCACCGTCGATGCCTTCGACAAATTGGAGGATGTCCCCATTGGTTATTGGCACGTGCTGCTGCAAGACGAGTTGCCAAGCGGCGCCGCGGGTCTGCACAAGCGCGATGACAACAAGCAACCCTTCGCCCTGGTAGCCTTGACCACGAACTGGCCCATATTCATGAGCCACGAAGTGCTCGAAATGCTGGTCGACCCCCAGGGAACCCTTACGCGCGCCGGGGACTCGCTGAAATCCGGCCAGGGGCGCGTCGAGTACCTGATCGAGGTGTGTGATCCTTGTCAGGCTTCGAGATTCGCCTATTCGGTGAATTCCGTCATGGTCTCCGACTTCTATACGCCGCAGTATTTCGATCCAGTGAAGAGCCGTGGCGTCCGCTACAGCTTTTCGGGGCAGGTGCGCGGCCCGCGCGAGGTGTTGGATGGTGGATACCTGTCATGGTTCGATCCACAGACCCGCCACCTGTTTCAACTCCACGTCGACGGAAAGAAAAAGACCATCGCCGACAAGGGCGAGGTCCCCTTCGCAGTCGATAGTCTACGCGCGTTTTCCGACAGAGTTTCGGCCGACCGGCGCGATGCGGTGATCAAGGGCGGTTCGCGGGCCGGACTGCGGTTGAACGCCGCAACCGACTACCGCAAGACAGCTCGTGTCGAGAAACCGAAGCTGACAACGGTTGACCATGCCCAGGTTGCGCATGCCCGCAATCTGTGGGCGCAACTCGAGAAAATCGTTGCGGCAGAGTGAAGGCTTGCAGTCAAGGGAGGATGCGAGAATGCAACGCTGCCCATTGATCGCTGCCTTGGTTGCCTTGGCGTTGTTCGTGACGTCATCCGTTGTCGCACAGGAGGACACCCCCGTGTTCGGCAAAGTGACGACGAATAAGAAAACCGCCCTCAAGGCCGCGCCGAACGCGCACGCGGCCGCGGCGAGGACGGTGGACGCCAACACGGATTTGCGCTGGGTGATGGGCGATCGCAAAGGAAAGTATGTTCGGGTCATGATTCCGAAGGGCCCGAGCGGATGGGTTTTGGAAGCGGACGTCAATAAGGTTGCCGACGCGGATCTGGCTAGCATTGCGCTCGAGGGTTCGGCTCAGCCGTGCGTGAGTCCGGAGAACTTGAACGCCTGCACCACGACCAAGCCTACCGGCTGTTCGCCGGCCGGCAGCGCTCACGCCTTAGTCAACCAATTGAAACGAACCGTTCCACCACCGGGAACGCCAACGACGCTGACGTTCGAAACCTTCTCTCAATTGCAGAGCGCGGCTGTGGACTTGGTAGACCAGGGCGTCGACATCCCGCCCGCCGAGAGGGACAAGATCAAGAGCATCGAGACAGCCGAGGGCACAGTGGGTGAGGGATCGCGAGTGCGCCTGGTCGCGTTTCTGTCGAAGGGCAAACCGCACGCCAACTCCGGCGAATCGGTGAACTGCAACCTCAAGAGCGAGGCCAATAACGACATTCACGTATCCGTGGCAGAAACAAAAAGCCGCAGCGAGTTTGAAGGAATCGTTGTCGAGATGATCCCGCAGGATCGGCCCGCGAACTGGACATCGAGCAAAGTCGGCAAGCTGCGCGGGAAAGTGCTCCTGATCGAAGGCGGTCTGTTTTACGACAATCTTCACTTCGCTAACGGAGACGCGAGTAATCCAATGCAGGGCCAGCCCAAGCGCTTCTCGCTGTGGGAAATTCATCCGGTCACTTCGGTGAAGGTGTGCAAGAAGCAGACGGTCAGCCAGTGTGATCCAGACCGAGCCTCCGATTGGACTGCTTTTTAGCTTTGACCAACGACGTTCTCAATCAACCGCCGCCCCTTGAGAACTACAATCCGTTCTTGAGCGATCCGGCTATCTGCGCCGCTGGCGAAGCCTAGCGCGTCCGTCTTGCAGGAAGGCTGGAAAAGCGCCAGTGTTCACGCCAGTTCGGAAGGCATCTGGGGAATCCCAACAGGGAATAGTGCCCTGCGGTGGGGGTTCTCTAGGCCGGGGTCAAGGCTTTGGAAATACGGGCGGCTCAAAGCCGCGCGCTGAATAGGGAGGAGTAGATCATGCAGAAGATGACTCGGCGCGTGCTGGGCGCTGCGGGGCTGGCGCTGATCGTGACAACGTCGGCCGTATGGGCGCAGGAGGCACAGCCTGTGCGCGTTCGAGGTGAAATCGCCAAAGTTGAAGGCAATACGCTGTCGGTAAAGGCGCGTGATGGCCAGAACCTCACAGTGAAGCTTGCCGACAACGCCCGGATCGCGGCCATGGTCAAGGCATCCTTGGCCGATATCAAGGAGGGCTCGTTCATCGGCGTATCGGCGATGCCGCAGCCGGACGGCACTCAGAAGGCGTACGCAATTCACATCTTCCTGGATTCGCAGCGCGGCGTCGTGGCCGATAGACATACGCCGTGGGACAGCCGGCCCGGCAGCACCATGACCAATGCCAATGTCGCGACCACCGTTGCCGGGAAGGATGGCCAGGATCTGCTCGTCAAATACAAGGACGGTGAGAAGAAAGTCATCGTGCCCGCCGGTACGCCGATCGCGCGCTATGCGCCAGGAAGTGCTGCGGACCTCAAGGTCGGAGCCAAGATCTTCGTCGCCGCCGCACAAAAGCAGCCGGATGGATCGCTCTCCGCAGCCAACGTCGCCGTTGGTCGCGATATCGATCCTCCGCAGTGAGCGGTAGGTGTAGCTCACAGCTTTGACTTGGGATGACGCACGTGGTCCATTCCGGCCCGCCGCCTTCCGCGCGCCGGGCTACATCGCCGCGTGCAGGTCTCGATCCGCAACCGGCACCGCGTGTGTGTACCGAAAAGCTGATCCTTGTTCCGGGCTCCACCCGCCAATACGTCCGGATATGATTTTCGGAAGGCACACCAGTGCAACCGTTCTCTAGAGGGCAACATGGCCAGAGCTAAAAAGCTTTCCCTGTTATCCGTCGAGGCGCTTTTTAAGCTCCGCGATGATGTTGCTGCCGCACTCGGCGAGAAAGCCGAAGCCCTGAAAAAGGAGCTTCGCTCGCTCGGCGATGATTATGCCGAGGTCGGACGAATTGCCATCTATGGCAGGAAGCGGAGCAGCTCGCTGAAAGGACGAAAGGCGCCCATCAAATACCGGGACAAGTCCGGCAACACCTGGGCGGGCAGGGGTGCCCAGCCACGATGGCTGACCGCCGCGATCAAGGCCGGCGCCAAGCGCGACGATTTCCTCGTTGATAAATCGGCCCGGAAGGTGCGCAAGAAACGGCGCTCGAAGAAGTAGCGCCTGGGGCTGGTGCCGGCCCGGCCAAGGAACAGCCTATCGATCGCGCCGCCTCATCCTTCCTGTCAGACACCCGCGCCGGGTCTCGACTGTGGCCGCCGCCTTGGCGGAGCCCAGATGGTGCGCGGCGAGCGCGGCCCAAAGAACTTGCGAGGGAGCGGCGCGACGCTGCGACGACGAACGGTTATCGCTCCCGGCCGCTGGTGCTCCGCGCTTTCAACGTGGCGGATGAGGTCGCCGACGACTTCGATCTGGTCGACATCGTCGTCGGTGATTTCCACGCCGATGAACTGATCTTCGATCGCGATCATCAATTCAAGGCGATCGAGCCAGTCGGCCCCGAAATCTTCGGTGAAGTGCGCCTCATCGGTGACGCGCTCGATATCGACGCCCAGATACTCGGCAATGACGGTGCGTACCGCGTAAGCCGTCGTAAGTTGAATCGCTGTCAGGCTGCCCGTGGTCATGATGAACCCCCCGATTCGCCGACCTGCGCCCGCATGCCACCAAGCAATCCGCCCTGAAATGTGGCCCTGGGCAAAAATACTGGACATGTTGCAATAACCCCACATCAAGTGGGCCGTATCGGCGCAGTTATCGACTCGCAGAGATCAAACGCGGGGCGTAACGAAGCGATTTTCGTATTGCGCCGCAGCGAGGACAGCGAGCGCAGCCGCGGGCGCGCAATGGGAAGCCCGCGCGCGCACCGCCGGCGCGACGTCGAGCACGCTGTCGAACGCCACATGCTCGCGCCCAAGGCGCCGGGCGACCTCGCGCACCACGGCATCCCCGATGCCGGCGCCGATGACCGGAGCCTCGGGCGGCAATCCCGCGCGCGACAAGACCAGCATCGCCGCGTCGACGATCGCACCAAGCTGCCGTTCGGCGAACCATTGCGCCAACGCGTGCCAGTCCGCCTCGCCGGCATCGCCCGCATCGCATCCGACCATGCGGGCGAGCCGGGCGCGGGACGCCGCGACGGTCTTGGCGCGGCCGTCGGCCGTCGCCATCTGGTCGGCATCATCGGGCAAGCGCCCGAGAATGCGATACACGTCGGCCATGTTCGCGAAATTTTCGTTTATCAGCGGCGACCAGCGGCCGGCGAGGGGGGCGCGATCGGCCACCGCCATCACGAAGCTGCGCACCAAGCCGGTGTAGACGAGCTCGCCGGCGGCGAGCCGCTCGGCATCGGTATAGCCGCGCGCGGCGATCGCCCCGTCCACCACCGGCACCAGGTCGGTGGTGGTCGAGCCCATGTCCACCAGCAGCGCCGTGCGCCGGACGCGGGCCGCGAGCGCGGCGCTGGCGAACCAGTTCGCCGACGCGACGTCCTCGACGTGCCGCGGCGCGTCCGGCGGCGCGATGAAGCCTGCGCGGCCGGCGTAGAGCGAAACCTGCGCGGGCGCGAGTTCGCGCACCGCGAGCGCGGCGAGCTGTTCGACGCCGTCGCCGCGGGAAGGAAACGTATCCGCCAATTCGCCGGTCATGGTCACGACGTGGAGCTCGGCCGCGCCCATCCGCGCTTTCGCCTCGGCGAAGGATTGCGCGAGACGCTCGAGTCCCAGGCGCAGCGGCGATGGCACCTGGATGGCGTCGACGATGCGGCCATTCTCCGCGCGGGCGGCCTTGAGATGGGCGCCGCCCACATCCCAACCGATCGCGATGCTCATGTCCCGTTCCGTGCCCCGCCCGTGTTACCCTCATACAGCCTATGTCATCGCGTTCCGAGGTGGGCAGCGCCATGGAGATCATACCCGTGATCGATCTCAAGGGCGGCGCCGTGGTTCGCGCCCGGATGGGACGGCGCGACCAGTACCGGCCGATCGCGACGCCGCTGTCGCCGACCAGCGATCCCGTCGATGTGGCGCGCGGGCTGCTCGCGCTCCACCCGTTCGCGACGCTCTATATCGCCGATCTCGACGCCATCGCGGGTGCGGGCGACAACCGCGCCGCGCTGACGCGGCTGAAAGCGGAATTTCCGCGGCTGACGCTCTGGGTCGACAATGGCATCGCCGACCGCGGCCGCGCCGAGGACTGGCTCGCTCGCGGCTGGGGCCAGCTCGTCCTCGGCAGCGAAACCCAGGCCGATGCCGCGCTCGTGCGCCACTTTGCCGGCGACGCGCGCGTCACGCTCTCGCTCGACTTCCGCGGCACGTCGTTTCAAGGTCCGCCGGCGCTGTTGGACGATACCGGCTGCTGGCCGCAAAAGGTGATCGCCATGACGCTGGCGCGGGTCGGCAGCGGCGCCGGACCGGACCTCGACCGGCTTTGCAGCATCCGCGATGCCGCCGCGGGAAAGGCCGTCTACGCCGCCGGGGGCGTGCGCGATGCCGCCGACCTCGCGGCCTTGCAGCGCGCCGGAATTGCCGGCGCGCTGGTGGCGTCATGCCTGCATGACGGGCGACTGAGCGGCGAGGACATCGCCGCGCTCTGATCGCGCCTCACGCGTCGGGTGGCCTAGGCCGCGAACGGATGCTTGACCTTGTCGCGCTGGGCGATCACTTCGGAGACCTTCGGCTCGCCCTTGACGGCGCGCGCGATCGCCTCCTTGGTGGCGCGATAATTGTAGTCCTGGATCTTCTTGTCGTCGGCGGCTTCCCAGTGGATGAACACGCCGACGCAGCAGAACAGATTGTCGGCCTCGTCCTGCGGGATGATGCCCTCTGCGACGCTGTCGGCCACGGCCTTGGCCACGGCGTGCTGAGCCGGGCCGAACATCTGAACGGCCTGCTTCGCACCCTTGATCGTGACTTTGTTGAACAGGATGGTCGCCGGCTTGCAGAGCAGATTCGGCGCCACCACCGCGAGCAGCGACGTGAACCCGTCCTTGTTGTTGGTCAAGGCATGGGCGAATGCCGATTCCGCTGCGCTTCCGCGCGGGCCCATGATGAGATCGATGTGGGCGACTTCGTTACCTTCGCCGACAAGCGATTCCCCGACGCAGAGTCCGTTGATCTTTGCCATCGCCATCTCCCTCCAAGGAAAAATTAAAGCCTCCCGCGCGCCGAAGCCTCGCGCGCTCGGCACAACGGCTATCCTTGTTGTCAGCGTCCGGCGCGAGGGCCGGACCGGTTAGCCAGATAGCGGCGGACTTCGTCCGCGCCGCAAAGTCAATCACTGTTGCGAGCCGACGGCAAGATGTTCCTCAATCGGCGCGCGAACAGGGTGGCGACCGTGAGATCCGCGCTGGTTCCCGGATTGATGCCGCTCTCCTTCAGCCTTGCATCCCAGGCCAGCAGGTCGGCGCGCAGCGCGGCTTGGTTCTCGCCGCGCCGCATGCGCTCATGGAACGGCAGGGCGGCGCGACATATCGCCTCCGCGGTTCCGATGCCGTGCTTGCGCACGATGTGGCTGTCCGGGAAGGCCGACAGGAATTGGAGATAGACCGTGAGCGTCGCCCAGGCCCGGTCGGCCGAGCGCAACAGAGCCGCTTCCAACGCGGGCCCGCCCAAGTCGAATACATCTTCGAAACCGCAGGCGTATTGGCGGGCGATGCGATCGCGCGTCGATGCCTCCGCCATGGCCTGTTTGAGCGTCACGGTCGCGGTTTCGAAGACATCGTAGCGCTGCGCGCGCCCGAGCCCGGCCGGGGCGGCGCGAGCGATGGCGCGGAAGGCAAGCTCGGCATCCTGCACATCGAGCGCGTCGAGCACCTGCGCGAGTGCGGTGCGGAGATCGGGCGCCTCCAGCTCCGCTGCTGCCGCCAGCGGCGCGCACAGCAGGATGATGCCGAGGTTGGTGTTGGTGCCGACCGCGGCCAAGGTTGCATCGACGGCGGCAAGAATGCGCCTGCCGACCCCGCTTGCGGGCAACGCGAGCGGTCCGGCGGCGGCCTCGGCACTACGCACGAACTCGGACGCGGTCATGCGATGTCCGGAGGCAAAGACATGAACGTTGCCAGGCTTGGGCGCGTCGAGCTCATCACGGCAGGCCGCCTTGAATGCGGCGGCGACCTCTTCGGCGCGAACGGTCACACCGCCGCTCCCCGCTGCGCCCGGGCGGCGAGGGTGGCGAGAAGATCGCCGGCCAGAATCGGCGCGATGGCGGCGCCACTGACCTTCTGCAGGCCCGACCACGCCGGCATGCTGTTGACCTCGAGCACGGTCGGGCGGCCGTCGGAGCCATACAGGACATCGACCCCGGCAAAGTTCGCTCCCACGGCCGCGGCGGCGCGCACCGCAAGCTCCTTCATGTCCTTGTCGGGAACGACGGGCAGCGGCCGGCCGCCCTGCTTCACGTTGGTGATCCAGCTGGCCGCGTGTCGCGCCATGGCGGCGATGACGCGCCCCTGCGACACGAGCAGGCGGAAATCGCGGAAGCCGTCGTCGCCGGCGACGCCGGCGTAGCGCTGAAGATAATAAACGCCGGCGACCATTTCGGGGGCGGGCAGATCGTCCTCGCTGCGGATCAGCTTCAGGCCGCGGCCCTGGGAGCCGAACAGCGGCTTGAGCACCAGCGGACCGTGCGCGATCTCCCGCCGCACGATCGCCCGGGCGGCCGCCTGCGCTTCCACGGCCCACGTGGACGGGGTGGGAATGCCCGCGCGCGCCAGCAGCAGGCTGGTCGTCGATTTGTCGACGCAGCGTTCGATCGCCCGCGGATCGTTCCAAACCAGGACGCCGGCCTCGCGCAAGGCGTGGAGAATGCCGAGGCGCAGCGTCACCGCCTGGAACGTACCGCCGGACATGGAGCGCACGAACACGGCATCGGGAAGACGGTCTCCCAGCCCGGCGAGGTTGAGCCCGGATCTGCTCTGCGTCTCGATTCCGGATAGCTGCAGGCTGACCGGCAGCGCGCGCGCCCCCAACGCCGCGAGCGCCTTTGCGAGCATGCGGGCGTGCCAGTCGAGCCCTTCGACCACCAGGGCGACGACCGGACCGGCCGCCGCCGGCTCGGCCGCAAACGTGTTATTTGAACGAGGCATCGAGCAGCTTCAGGTCGACGTGACCGCGGTGAAAGCTTTCGCCGGTGTCGATCGCGGTGACGATCACCTCCGCCGGACTGAACAGCATGGGATCGATGGCGTAAAAGTCGCCCTTGAAGCGCTGGAAAATCTCGGCAAACGGCCGGCCGTAGTCGCGCGAAGCCTCGCTCGGGAGCGCCTGCGCAAGCTCGCGCGCGTCGCTGGCCGGACCGGTCACGAAGAGCTGGACCCGGCCGGCATAGATGATGGCGTCATTGGTGCGGCCCATGGCGGTCACCAGATCCGGATGCGGAGGCGACAGCGGCGCCGCTCCCAGCCCGTCGACCACGCGTTGCAGCGGAAATTTGAGCTCATGCGCCTTGTGCAGCGCGACCTCGAGAACGCGCGCTACGACCTGCACGCCGCCGGCGATGCTCTGGGTCGGCGCATAGATGATGGTCAGCCGATCCGGGCCCAATCGACAGTCGCGCGCGACCTTCGCGACCACCGCGGAGGGCGGCGGGCGGCTGCTCTCGATCACGAGCGTAGCCGTGCTGGCGTGGTCACGGTAGGCGAGCTCCTCGAACAGCGGTTCCACCCGCGCGAGCGCGCGGGCCGGGCCGGAGCCGAGCGCGAAAAAGGCGTTCTCCTCTTCGCCGTCGGATAACCGCCAGCCGGCATATTGGCAGGCGAGGCAGGCGGTCACGGGATTGGACGAACGCACCAGCAGCGTCCAGGGCCAGCGCGGCGTCGCCATGCTGGCGGTGAGCGTTACCGTACCAAGGCCGCCCATGCAGATTTCGGCGAGCTGCAAGCCTGCGGCGATGCTGCCGCGACAACGGCTGCCGGCGTCGATCACCGCCTCACCGAGTTCGCCGCGCGCCACGGCGATCTTGAGCTCGGCCGACGCGGCCTTGAGCCGTTCGACCAGACTGGTCGCGCGTTCGTTCACGCTCAGGGACGGCGCGCCGCTCATGACAGCCTCGCGTTCATGCCGGCGAGAATCGTGGTGACTCGGTCTTCGGCGAGTTGCCGCGCCGCGCCCGCGGTGACGGCGCAAGCAAACACCGTGCACAGGGGATCGCCGTTGCCGACGGAGGTGCCGATGGCAGGCCGATCAGCCGTCCAAGGCGGCCAATCGAGCGCGGGAACGGCTGCAATGTCGCGGTCGGCATACACGATGGCCGAAGCCCTGGCCTGCTCGAAGGCCGGCGGTCGCGCGGGCAGCGCGCCCTCGCAGGCCGCGATATGCAGCGCGAAGATCGAGCCATTGCTCGGCTCGAAAATGTCGAGCGTCGCTCCCGGCCGCGGATTGATCTCCAACAGCTGGAACCCGTGTCCGTCGACGAGAAAGTCCGCGCTGTTCAAACCGATCAGCGGCATTTCCGGGACGAGCCGCTGCACGGCGTCGATCATCGCGTCCGCCGTGTCGGGCGCAAGCGCGGCCGGCTGGACGGCTCCGCCGTAGCGAAATGGCTGGCTCGGCGTCGGCGACGACCATTGCGCGCTGAAACCGAGAACCATGGCGCGCCGGCCGTCGGCGAGCATGAGCGCCGACACCGGCGTACCATCGACGCGGCGTTGGAAATAGCACGCTCCGCCGGCGGCGTCGGCATCGATCGCGCTCCGGATGTGCCGGCCTCCCGCGCCGCCCTTGCGCTTGACCAGCCAGCCGGCCGGATCACGCGGGCGGGCGAGCGAGGTCTCGGGGTGGCGGATGCCGCACTTTCGGCACAGCGCCGAAAAGCCGATCGGATCCTTGGCGCGCGCGACCACGTCGGGCCCGTTGCCGAACAGCTTCCAGCGCTGCGCGATGCCGGCGAGGAGCTCGGGCCGATCCTCGAAGCCCGTGCCGCAGACGATGCCCGCGGGTTCTCGTACCGCAGCCAGGCTCTCCAGCGCCGCGAACACGCTGTCGGAGGCCATGCCGCGGCTAAGCCCCCAATCGAGACGCCTGTGCGCATGCGCCGCTGCAGCGGTGTCCTGATCGCCGAAGAAGTCGGCCACCAACGGCGCATATCCGCCGCGGCGCGCGGACGCGGCAAGAGCGCGGCCCGAAGCGGCGGCGATCAGCACGACGGCGGTCCTACTCATTCAACTCGCGCGCAAGCTCGAATGCGTTGCGAAAGTCGAAGCTCACCGGCTTGGTCGCGGCGATCATTTTCCGGAACAAACCGGATTCGGTCTTATACTTGATATTGCCGATCGCGAGCGGACCAATGCCGAGCGTGCCGTGCGCGGTGAGCTCCACGCCGTTGGCCATCATGTCCAGGCCTTCGACGCCCGAGGGCGGAACGGCGTTCACGTCGGCCACGATCAGGAGCCGCTTTGCCGCCGCGAGCTGCGCAGTGGACAGGATGCGCACTCCCGCACGCCCGGCGCAAAACGCCGCTTGGGCGTCAGCCACGATCTGCGCCTTCTTCGCATCGTCGCTGCCGTCGGCGGCGTGCACGTCGACCTCGAAACGGGCCTTGATCTCCTTGGCGGCGTCGCCGACGCGTTTGATGCCGTCGTAACCGACGAGGGTGACATCGCCACCTTCGCGGGCGGCGATGACCGCGGACGAGAAGCCGACCACGCCGGTCGCGCCGAAGATCGCGATCCGCAGCCCCTTGAGATTGCGGTTCTTTTTGGCGATGAGCGTCTTCTCGACGCACGCCACCATTGCCGCCGCGGTGGTGAACGATCCGGCCGGATCGGCGAAGAACGAGATGCCGAACGGCGGCACCAGCGCCTTCTTGGCGGCCGCCAGCATGTCAAGAGCGAGGATCGCATTCTTCCCGCCGATGAACATTCCCGTCCGCACGCCGGTCTTGGGCGGACGCGAGAAGATAGCGTCCTGCACCAGCCCGCCCACCTCCTCGAGCGTCACATTCTGGTAGGTGAGCACCGCGTCGTAGCCGGCATCCAGCGCCATGTTCACATCGAACGGACTCATGTGCTTGAGCGGGGTCAGCATGTGCAGGATGTGCTTGTCGGTCATGTCGTCGCCTCCCGCGACCCGCGAGCTAGCGCCGGTGCAGCCGCTCGCGCTCGTCCATCGGCGCGTGGGTTATGATGCTCGCTCCCCGATTGAGTCCGGCGCAGGCGCGGATATCGAGCTGCCGGCAACGCGGATGCCGGCGGGCGCTCTCCAGCAGGCGCTCCGCTTCCTCGGATGAGGGCGCAAAGGCGAAACCGGTGGGGCCCCAGGAGCTCTGGCCGATGCCGAACGCGCCGGCGTTCTCGAGCAGGCCGAGAGCGGCGCCGACGTCGGGGCTGGAGAAGCGGCTGCCGCCCTGCACCGGGGCAAAATAATCGCCGAGCCGCGCCTGCATTTCCTTGATCGCCGAGCCGAAGGCGCCGATGTCGCATTCCGCAAGCGCAGGCAAAGCCTTCATGAGCACGAGCCGGCAGAGGTGGGCGGATTCCGCGTCCGAAAACGGTGCGAGACTGGCGAATACGTCACGCTCATCCGGTCCATGCACCCCTTGTCGATGCGGATCAAGCACCACCAGCACGCGCCAGTGCTCGGGGAACGGTATTTGGCTGACGATCGGTGCCGCCGCAGTTCCCGATCCGCGTCCGCCATCGACCACGAGGCCGCCGTGATCGAACAGGCCGATGCCGACGCCGGAGCGGGCGCCGCGTCCGAGCCGGATGGCGTCGCCCCGCACGTCGAGCGGCAAGCCGTGAAATCGGCGCACCGCGGCCGCGACGGCGAGCGCGATCTGGGTGCCCGATCCGAGACCGGCATGGGGCGGAACAGACTCGTGGATGGTGACCGCATAGCTGTCGTCGATGCCGAGGGCGCGCTGCATCGTCGCGATGTGGCCGCGGACCCGCTCGCGTTCGGGACCCGTCACCCGCATCTGCGCGGCCGCGCCGATCGTCATGCTGGTCCCGAGCCCGCCGATGGCGAGGCCGATGCCGCCGAAGCGCCGGCCGAATCCGCCGTTGAGATCCAGAAAGCCGAGATGCAGCCTTGCCGGAACCGTAACCGTAACGTGCGCGCGGGGCGGGATGCGGCTCAACCGTTCTCTCCCGAGATTTTTCCGCAACCGGGTTTTTCGAACCAAAATACCGGAATAGACTGCGGCACCTCGCGTTCGTTGGCAATCTCAGACGAGTTGCGGAACACGTTGTATCGAGGGTGGCGCGCCATGACCGAACGCAGCAAGGAACGCACCTATTCGGATGAGGAGATCAAAGAGCGGCTCCAGCGTGAGTTGCCGCACTGGTATCTGGAAGGCGGCTGGATCCGTCGCAAGTACCGCACCCATGGCTGGAAGGGAACACTGATGGTGATCAATGCGGTCGGCCACCTCGCCGAGGCCGCTTGGCATCATCCCGACATCACGGCGTCGTATGCGTGGGTGGAAGTCCGCCTCCAGAACCATGCCGCCAAGGGCATCACCGACAAGGACTTCGAGCTCGCCAAGAAGATCGAGGACGTCGTCCACTGGCAGCCCGCTAAGGAAGGACGATCGCTCGAAGGCACGCCGGCGGCGGACCAGCGCTTCGCTTACATCAAATACGACACCTGAGCATCAGCAGCGCGCTGAGTCGAGCTGTCCGGTCTGGGGAAGCGGAAATGGCCCACGCCTGGATCGATGGCAGAGCCGTGACGCTTGAGGCGGCAATAGCCGAAGCGGCGAGATTGCTCGGCGCCAGTCGTGTGCCGGTCGTGGCCGGCCTGGGCACCGACATCGCCGGAGCGCGCGCGGCGATCGCGCTCGCCGAGCGGCTGGGCGCGGCCCTCGATCACGTGAATTCCAGCGCCGTGCTCCGCGACCTCGATGTCATGCGCGAGGCCGGCATCATGGTCACTACGCCGAACGAGGCACGACTGCGGGCCGACCTTCTGCTGATGATCGGCGCCGGGCTCCTCGAGGCTTGGCCGCAACTGCCGGAGCGCCTGTTGATCCGGCCGGCGCGGCCGCAGCCGGATGAACCGGCGACGCGGCGCATCATCTGGCTCTGTCCGGGAAGCGGTACGCCCAAGCCGGCGGGCGACGAAAGCGTGCAAGTGATCGGCCGCAGCGCGGAGGACCTGCCGGTTCTGCTCGCGGCGTTGCGCGCGCGCGTGGCCGGACATCCCGTCGGCAAGACCCGGCTTGCGGCCAAGGCGCTCGATGCGCTCGCCGCCGCTCTGCGCGGCGCCCGGTTCGGCGTTGCGGTCTGGTCGGCGGCGGAACTCGGCGCTCTCACGATCGAAATGCTCTGCGGCCTGGTCGCAGACTTGAACGCCAACACGCGCTTTAGCGGGCTGGCTTTGGCGCTTGGCGACAATGCGCTCGGCGTGCTGCAGGCCTGCGGCTGGATGACCGGCTTTCCCATGCGCACCGGCTTCGGTCGCGGCTATCCCGAGCACGATCCGTGGCGGTTCGACGCGACGCGGCTGGTCGAGAGCGGGGAGGCCGACTGCGCGCTTTGGATTTCCGCCTATCGCGCGGCGGCGCCGGACTGGCGCCGCCCTTTGCCGATGATCGCGCTCACCGGAGCGGACGCCGCCTTTCGCCACGCTCCGCGCGTCCACATCGCCGTCGGCCGCCCCGGCCACGATCACGACGCCGTCGAGTATCTCGCGGCAGCCGCGGCACTCGTGCCGGTCACCGCGATGAAGCCGGCCGCAACGATCTCGGTCGCCGACGCGGTCAGCCGCATCGCCGCGGCGCTGCCGTCCGCCGGAGCATGGCCATGTTGACGCGAATCGTGGGCGGGCGCGTCATCGATCCGGCCAACGGCCGAGACGGCATCGGCGACGTCTGGATGCGCGACGGGCGGATCGTCGATCCGCCGCCGAGCGGCACCCGCGCCGATGACAGCTATGACGCCGCCGGCAAGATCGTGATGGCAGGCGGCATCGACATCCATTCCCACATCGCCGGCGGCAACGTGAACACGGCCCGTCTGCTGCTGCCGGAATTTCATCGGGCGGCGGGCGCGCGGCGGGCGCAGGCGCCGCTGGCGAACGCCGGCTGGGGCACGTTCGAGACCGGATGCCTCTATGCCGCCATGGGCTTCACCACCGTGGTCGAGCCGGCGGTGGCGCCGCACCACGCCTTGCACGCTCATCTCGAGCTCGCCGATATCCCGATCATCGACAAGGCGGCGTTGTCGGTGCTCGGCAACGACGACTACCTGCTGGGCCTGATGCGCGCCGGCGCGGGCCCCTCCGCCGTTCGCGACTACGTGGCCTGGACGCTGGCAACGTCGCGCGCGATCGGCATCAAGGTGGTCAATGCCGGCGGCGCCGTCGCCCTCAAGTCGAACGTGCGTGCCTTTTCGTTCGACGACGTGGTGCCGTTTTACGGCGTTTCCTCGCGCGCCATCGTCAAGACCTTACAACGCGCCGTCCATGAGCTCGGCGTACCCCATCCGCTGCACGTCCATTGCAACAATCTCGGCATCGCGGGCAACGTCGAGACCGCGCTCGCGACGATCGCAGCGGCGGAGGGCCTGCCGCTCCATCTCGCCCACCTGCAATTCTACGGCTACGGCAAAGAGGGAGAACGCGGGTTCTCGTCGGCCGCGGCGCGGCTGGCGGAGGCGGTGAACGCGGCCAAGAGCGTGACCATCGACGTCGGCCAGGTCATGTTCGGGCAGACCGTGACGATCTCGTCGGACGTGCTGCGTCAGTTCAACGCCCGCGACCAGGCAAGCCCGAAGAAATGGGTGATCTTCGACGGCGATGCGAACGGTTTCGGCATCGTGCCGTACAACTATCGTGCGAAGGATTTCTACAACGCGGTGCAGTGGTGCGTCGGGCTGGAGCTGTTCTTGCTGATCGATGATCCCAGCCGCGTCTTCTTCACCACCGACCACCCCAACGGCGCGCCGTTCACGACCTATCCGGAGATCCTGGCGCTGCTCATGGACCGTGATCTGCGGGCGAAGTGGATTGCGGCGCTGCCGCCGGCCGCGGTGGCAGTGACCACGCTCGCCTCCATCAGGCGCGAATATTCGCTCAACGAGATCGCGACCATGACGCGGTCTGCTCCGGCCCGGCTCCTCGGCCTGGCGGATCGCGGGCATCTCGGGCCCGGCGCTGCCGCCGACATCGCCGTCTACGCCGACGACGCCGACCGGGCAAAGATGTTCCGCGCGGCCACGCTCGTCTTCAAGGACGGCGACCTCGTCGTTCGCGACGGCCAGGTGACGCACTATCGGTGGGGGCGGGCCTTTACCGTCCAGCCCGGACACGATCGAGCGATCGAAGGTCGGATGCGGAGCTACTACGACGACCGCTACGGGTTGCCGGCGGATGCCATGGCCGTGCCCGCAAGCGCGATCGGGCGGCCGGACCCCTTCGAGTTGGTGCCATGCGCGAGCTGATCGTCAGGGGCGTGCGAATCGACGACACCTTCGCCGAAGGCTTCACCATGCGCGCCACCGCGGTCGTCATCACCGCCGACAGCACGCGCTGGGCGCGCCAGGCGGCGGTCACCATGACCGGCTTCGGCACCTCGGTCATCGGCTGCGGCTGCGAGGCCGGCATCGATACCGAGTTGAGTCCGCGACAGACGCCGGATCGGCGCCCGGGCGTGCGTGCGCTGCTGTTCGCGGTCTCCACCGGCGAACTGCAAAAGCAGCTGCAGAACCGGGTCGCGCAATGCGTCCTCACCACCGCCGGCACCGCCTGCTACGCGGGGCTTGCGAGCGAAGAGGCACTCAGCCTCGGCAATGCGCTGCGCTTCTTCGGCGACGGCTGGCAGATCTCCAAGCGCTTCGCTGGCAAGCGCTACTGGCGCGTGCCGGTCATGGACGGCGAATTTGTCTGCGAAGGGACGACGGGACTGACCAAGACCGCGGTCGGCGGCGGCAACCTGCTGATCATGGGCCGCAACGCTCGCTCCGCCCTGGCGGCGGCGGAAGCTGCCGTGAAGGCGATCCATGCGGTGCCCGACGTGATCATGCCGTTTCCGGGCGGGATCGTGCGCTCGGGATCGAAGGTGGGCTCCAAATACAATGCCAGCGCGTCCACCAACGAGGCCTATTGCCCGACGCTGAGGGGAGCGGTGAAGAGCGCGCTCGATCCCGAGATCGCGTCCGTGCTCGAGATCGTCATCGACGGCTTGTCGTATTCGGCGGTCGCGGCGGCGATGCGCGCGGGTCTCGCCGCCGTGGTCAAGCTCGGGCCCAAGCGCGGTGCGCTGCGCATCGGTGCCGGCAACTATGGCGGCAAGCTCGGCCCGCACCACTTCCATCTCAAGGACCTGTTGCCATGAGGCCGCTGGTCCTGAGGCTGCGGACCCCGCCCGACGAGCGGCTCGACTTGTCGGGGCTGGTCCCGCACCGTCTGGCCGGAAGAACGGCAGCGGAGATCGGCAAGATCGAACTGCAGACGGGGCGTCATCGCATCGCGGTCGGTGACATTTTCCGCCTGAGCGGTGGCGATGCGGAGCGCATTCGCATCGAGGGCGCCACCGACCGGCTCGACCAGATCGGGCAGGACATGGCGAGCGGCGAGATCGTGGTGGAAGGCGACGTCGGCAACCAGGCTGGCCGATCGATGACGGGCGGCCGCTTGCGCATCAGCGGCGGCGCCGGGCAGTGGACCGCTTCCGGCATGCGCGGTGGATTGATCGAAATCACGGGTTCCGCCGGCGATCGCCTCGGCGGACCGCTCGCGGGCGAGACCGCGGGGATGCGCGGCGGCGTGGTGGTGGTCAAGGGCGATGTCGGCGAGCGCGTCGGTGACCGTCTGCGCCGCGGCACGATCATCGTGGAAGGCCACGCCGGCGCCCACGCCGGCAGCCGGATGATCGCCGGAACGTTGATCCTGCGGCGCTCGGCGGGACCGCTTCCGGGTTACCTCATGCGCCGGGGCACGATCGTGCTGGGCGGCGGCTGCGCTGAGCTCTCGCCGACATTTGCCGACTGCGGCGAGCACGATCTCGTGGCCATCCGGCTGATGGCCGCGTTCGTCAAAGACCACAGCGCGGCGGCCGCTTCCGCCTTTCGCCCGCCGTTGCGGCGGTTTGCGGGCGACATGGCGGTGCTCGGAAAAGGTGAAATATTCTCGGCGACGGGATAAAACTTCCGGCAGCGACCGTTCGATGGCCGTCAGCAACGACCGGATTCGCGTCGGAGAATGGCGATGGGCTTGATCGAAATAGTCCTCACCGTGTGTGCCTTGGCGCTGCCCGATCAGTGCGAGGAGCAGCACATTCAATTCACCGCCAACATGTCGCTCAATCAGTGCGTGATGAGAGCGCAGCCTTACATCGCGCGCTGGATCAACGAGCATCCCAAATGGATGGCGGTGCGCTGGCGGTGTGAATATGGCGGCAGCCAGGAGCGGACCTGATGCGCGCCGAGTGGCGCGCCAAGCGTGACGCCTTCCTGCACAAGATCAAGTCCCGTCCGGCGGTCATGGGCGTTCTGAATTTGACCCCGGACTCCTTCTCCGATCACGGCCAGTTCCAAACTTTCGACGCCGCTGTTGCGCAGGCCAAGACCATGGTCGCCGAGGGGTGCGACATCGTCGACATCGGCGGAGAATCGACGCGGCCGGGCGCCGTTCCGGTGTCCGCGGCGGAGGAGCTTGCGCGGGTCGAGCCGGCCTTGACGGCGCTGGTGCGCGTTCTCGACGTGCCGCTGTCGATCGACACCTACAAGGCGGCGGTCGCGGCCAGGGCAGGGGAGGTCGGCGCGGTCGTGGTCAACGACGTATGGGGGCTGCAACGGGATCTGAAAATGGCCGACGCGGTCGCGCAAGCCCAGACAGCGGTCGTCATCACTCACAATCGCGCGGAACGGGACGCAACCGTCGACATTTTCGCGGACATGCGGCGGTTCTTCGATCGCTCGCTCGCGCTCGCAGCCAAGGCCGGAATCCGCAACGACCTCATCATCCTCGATCCCGGCATCGGATTCGGCAAGACCTCTCGCCAGAACGTCGAAGCGCTGGCGCGGATTGCCGACCTCAAGGCTTATGGGTTTCCGATCCTGGTCGGCGCATCGCGCAAAGCCTTTCTCGGATCGCTGACCGGCGACGGCATCGAAGCGACCCTCATTGGAACGGTGGCGGTCGGCCTGATGGCGGCCGCGAGCGGCGCCTCCATCCTGCGCGTCCACGACGTCGCCGAGCACGTCGCAGCGCTGCGGGTGTTGCATGCGATGCGCGGCGACGCCGGCCGCTGAGCGGCGTCGGGAACCCGCGCTAGCGGCAGTCCGTCAGTTGCTTCTCCTCGATGGCGAACACGGCTCCTTCCTTGACCTCGAGGTCCCTGACGATGCAGACGCGGCCGATCTTGTCGGCCAGCTTCACATCATAGCGGCCGGGCTCGACGCCGGTGATGCGCAGGCGCTCGTCGTGGTCGACCGTGCCATCGCGATCGTTCTTGCACTGGTCGGGCCCCCACGATATCTTTTCCCGCAGGCGACATCTGCAAATGCGTGATGGTGTAGAGCGTGAGGTTCCAGAACCGGATGCCGCGCCGGTCCTGCGCCGCGGCGTCGGCGCCGAGGATTCCGAGCGCAATCGTAACGAGCAGGATCTCACGCATTCCCCGACCCCTCGCTCGCGCGCGCGTCGATGCGCCGTGCGTCGCGCCTCATTCACGCAACAAACGCTGAACGTTCTGCGCCTTGTCGAAGTTCTTGGCGGCCTCAAGCCCAATCGGCGCAACGAGCCGCGCCGATACCAGGTCCGCTGCAAAAAAGTCGGCGCCGGCGATCGTGGCATTGGTGAGATTGGCGCCGCCCAAGGCGGCGCCCCGCAGCGAGGCGTTGGTCAGATTCGCGTCCTTGAGCGACGCGAATTCGAGGTCCACGCGCGACAGGTCGGCGTCGCGCAAATCAGCGCGCGTGAGATCGGCCGATTTCAATACCGCGCGCATCAGTCCCATCGACTGGTTTTTCATGTCGGCGCTGAGATCGGCGCCCACGAGCGAGGCGCCGACGAGGCTGGCGCCGGTCAGATCGGCCGCAACGCGGGCGCCGGCGAGGTCGGCGCCATCGAGCTTGGCGCGCTGCATTTGGGCGGCAAAGATGTGCGCGCCTTTGAGGCTCGCCCGGCTGAGGTCGGCTGCCAGCAGCCAAGCCTGATCGAGTATCGCCCGGTCGAGCTTGGCATCGGCCAGGTTGGTCCGGTTGAGTTTTGCAGCGCGGAACACGGCTCCGGACAGGTCGAGACCAGACAAATCGAGGCCCGACAGCTTCTTGCCGGTGAAATCGGCGGGCTGCGCGGGGGTTGCTGCGGCGATCGCGGCCTCCACATCGGCCCGCGTCATCTCCGCCGAGGTCATCTCGGGCGATGTCAGATCGATGTGCCGCATCATGTCTTGCGCGGCCGCGGGCATCGCACATACGAGGCCGAACAGCCCGAATGCGGCGGTCCAGATCGATGGGCGCATCATCGTCCAGGCCTCCCTCGATGTCCCAAGGTCGAACCGCGTGGCGAGGCAATCGTCGGCCGTCCCGGTGTCGCCCAGCGTAGCGACGGGTCGTGATGTCTTCGATCACATTCGCGCGACCATTGCCGCGCAGGCGCCGCGGCATCGGCAAACCATCCGCGCGAGCCGCGCCTCACGCCGGAAGGCGGTGCCGGCCGACCAATCGCTCGACTGCCGCCGGCAGTTCCGTCATCGAGCGGACGATCGCGTCGGCTCCGGCCGCGGCGAGCCGCTGGGCCAAATCGTCGCTTGCATGGCTCGCGCCCGCGAATCCGATCACGGCCATGTCGGCCGCCCGCGCGGCTTCGACGCCGAGGACGGAATCCTCGATGACGATGCAGCTCGAGGGAGGCTCGCCGAGAGACCGCGCTGCCAACAGAAAGAGATCCGGCGCTGGCTTGCCGTTCGCGACCTGCGCCGCGCTGAAGACATCGCTGCCGAACAAAGGCGCAAGGCCGGTCACCTCGAGCGAGAGCATGAGGCGGTCGGGCCGCGAGGACGACGCCACGCAACGTCGATACGGCAGGGCGGCGATCGCCTCCTTCACGCCCGCCACGGCCTTCAGCTCACGGCGCAAGCGCGCCAGCAGCGCGATCGCCGCCTGCTCGCCCATGGCTTGCGGGACCGGACGGGACAACAGGTCTTCCGCCCGCGTCAGCACGTCGTTCACGCTGCATCCGGCAAAGGCGCGCACGGCCTCTTCCGTCGTCATCGCATGGCCGAGCGTGGTCATGAGCTCCGCCAGCGCGGAACAGGCCAGGGGCTCGGAATCGACCAGCACGCCGTCGCAGTCGAAAATGAGGATCGTCATTGCGCATCGATCATGCCGGGCCAAGTCTGCAACATCCCGCTCGCGGTGCCAAAGCAAATGCGAAGCCCTGCGGCGGCGCCGTGTCTGGCATCGGGCGAGAGCAGGGCGTAAATTGCGGGAGGATTTCCGGCTGACGGCGATGACATTCATCGGAAGCATACGGTGCCTGGGCTTGACGCTCGTGGCGGCGGCGATGACGGCGCCGCTCGGCGCGGCCGAGCTCAACGATTACCCGACGGCGGCGCGCGCCGACTACGTCTTCGCCTGCATGAAGACCAACGGTGACACACGGCAGGCGTTGGAGCAGTGTTCCTGCTCCATCGATATCATCGCATCGATCCTGCCTTACGATCGCTACGTGGCGGCGGAAGCGGTCTTGAGCCTGTCGCAGGTGCCCGGCCGGTTCGGCACGATGTTCCGCTCGCCCGAGCAGGCGCGAGCGGCGACCAACGATCTCAGGCGCGCGCAGGCCGAGGCCGAGGTCCGCTGTTTTTGAGGCGTGCGTCGGGGCCGCTACATCGCGGATGCATCGAGCGGCCACTCCCCCTTGAACACGCGGTTTTGCGTGTCGACCGCTTCGACGCGAAACGCTTTCGCGTCGTTGGGCACGTAGCTGAACCGGATATTGGGATCTTCGGAGATCGCGATGCTGCCGTCCATCGAGAGCAGCAGCTCATCGCCCTGCCAGACCTTCACGTGCTCGATGAAATGCGCCGGAATGTAGAGCCGCGAAATCTGATCCATCTGCAGCCCGGAATTATTCGGGTGACGGATCATGATCTGGGCTTCGCGCGTGCCGCCCATGCGCGCCTCGGCCGGTCGGGTGAATTGCCGAAACCGCATTTGGCCGAGGCTGACCTTGGCCTCGTCTGCGTTCTTGACCGCAGGGGCCGAACAGCCGCCCGAGGCCTTCACATAGGTCTTCACCACGTAGAGCTTGCCGTCGCTGAGTTCGGCGACGGCATGCACGTTGGTGTAGGAATTGACGCGCACCCGGGTCGAGATCGCGGAAACGACCACGCTCGGCCCGATGTTGAAGGTAGCGGCGAGCGGAGCGGGATTTTCGTCGATCACGATGGTGAACGCCTTGACGCGCCGGGTGTCGCCGGGCGACAGCGTGGCGCGTACGGTTACCGGCACGATCGCGGCATCCTCGGCGCGCGCCGGCATCTCGATCGCGATCAGATCCGTGCCGTCCGCGAGCGGCCGACCGTTGAACAGCTCCTTCGCCAGATCCGGCCAAGGATCCGGCGGGGCCGCGGCGTGGGCAAGCGAGCCGCACGTGACAAAGCCGAGCGCGGCAACGCACGCAACCCGAAGCATCGTCCTGTTCATCGTCCAGCTCCTCGAGCACGGCGGAATTCGAGCCGCGCGTGTGAAATCCGGCCTCATTCCCATTCGAGTTCGGCGAACGCGGCCGTGGCGTTGCGCGCATTATACTCCTCGAACAGCCGCCAGCGATCCTTTTCCGCCTGTCCGGCACTCTCGGCGGCGGTGGCGAGCGGGGCACCGCGCGCGATCAGCCCGCGAACGTCGCTGGTCAGACGTTCCAAGTAGCGCCGCTGGTCTTGCAGCGCGCCGGGCCAGTCATCGATCACCGGCCCATGCCCTGAAATCACCCGTTTGGCCGCAATGCGGGCGAGCTCGTTCATGACCGTCAGCCACCCCAGAGCGCTTCCGTCGAGCACCGGCACGTGCTCCCTCACCACCAGGTCGCCGGCGAACAATGTGCCGGAGGCCTCGTCCAGCACGGTGAGGTCGTTGTCGGTGTGGGCGGCCCGCCAGGCGTGCACGCGCAGGACACGTCCTCCCAAGTCCAGCTTGACCTCGTCCGCGACCACTTGCGTCGGGGCGATGATCTTGACCTCCGTCATGAGCTCGTCGCCCAGCAATCGGCGGTAGCTGTCGAGGTAGAACGCTCCGCGCGCGGCGAGCGCCCGCGGCAGATTCCGGTGCCCGACGAACACCGCGCCTTCGTTCTCGAACGCCGCGTTGCCGAAGATGTGGTCGGGATGCACGTGGGTGTTGATGACATAGCGGATCGGCTTTTGCGTGTATCTCCGGATCGCGGCGAGCAGCTTGCGCCCCTCTCGCACGCTGCCGCCGGTGTCGATCACGGCGACGGCGTCGTTGCCGATGACAAATCCCAGATTGGCGATGGCGCCCGCGTTGTCCGGCGTCATGAGCGCGACGGCGCCGGTATGAACGAAAACCCCGCTCGCCACCTCGGACACGGCGAGGGGCTCCGGAAGCTGCCGCGAGTGGGCAGGCGGCGGCTGTTGCGAGTGGGCAGCGACATGCATCGCGCCCGCGGCGAGCAGCAAAGCCGCGGCAAAGGTCGTGACCGGCTGAGCTATGCCCATTGTTTCCATTGCTCGCGGCACCCTCCGAGCCGGATACCATACGACCGACAAGCGCGGATTATGGCGTGGCGGTTGAGATCTTTCGACAAGCATGACGGCCGCATGGAGCCGCGCGGCGTTCCCGGTCAGTGGGCGCCAATGTTTTCTGTTGCGGTCGGTCCAGCGCGAGCATAGACTTTCGCCACGGTTTCCGGCTTCAAGGGCGTCGGGGCCACGGGAATCCTGACGTTTCTTCGTAAGCTAGGCGGGGCATGAGCGCGTGTGCCCCTTGTGCCTCGCAACGCTGTGACACGCTGCCGGAAGCTCTTCCCATTTAAACGGGTGCCGACCCGCGGCACTGGGCGTGTTCGCGTGTCGGTCAACCCTCGACAATGTCGCAGGGAGGACTCTGATGCGCAATTTCCTGCTCACAACCTGCTTGGGCGCCGTTGCAGCTCTCGCTGCCGGCGCTGCTCACGCGAATGACGAACTGATCAGAATGTCGCAGAACCCGAAGGATTGGGTGATGCCGACAGGAAATTACGCCAACCAGCGCTACTCCGCGCTCAAGCAGATCACCGCCGACAATGTCGGCAAGCTGCAGGTGGCGTGGACGTTTTCGACCGGCGTTCTGCGCGGCCATGAAGGCGGGCCGCTGATCATCGGCGACGTCATGTACGTGCACGGGCCGTTCCCGAATCCGGTATACGCCCTCGACCTGAAGAACGACGCGAAGATCCTCTGGAAATACGAGCCCAAGCAGGATCCGAACGTCATCCCGGTGATGTGCTGCGATACGGTCAATCGCGGGCTTTCGTATGCCGACGGCAAGATCTTCCTGCATCAGGCCGACACCACGCTAGTCGCGCTCGATGCCAAGGACGGCAAGGTCGTCTGGCAGATGAAGAACGGCGACCCGGCGAAAGGCGAGACCGGCACGTCGGCCCCCATGGTGATCAAGGACAAGGTGCTGGTCGGCATTTCCGGCGGCGAGTTCGGCGTGCAGTGCCACGTCACCGCCTACGACCTGAAGTCCGGCCGGCGGGTATGGCGGGCGTTCTCGGGCGGCACGGACGATCAGATCCTGGTCGACCCGGCGAAGACGACCGAGCTCGGCAAGCCGGTCGGCAAGGACTCGAGCACCAAGACCTGGCAAGGCGATCAGTGGAAGATCGGCGGTGGCTGCACCTGGGGCTGGATCTCCTACGATCCCCAGCTGAACCTGTTCTATTACGGTTCGGGCAACCCCTCGACCTGGAACCCGAGCCAGCGGCCGGGTGACAACAAGTGGTCGATGACGATCTTCGCGCGCAACCCCGACACCGGGATGGCCAAGTGGGTCTATCAGATGACGCCCCACGACGAGTGGGACTACGACGGCGTCAACGAGATGATCCTCACCGATCAGCAGATCGGCGGCCAGGCGCGCAAATTGCTGACGCACTTCGACCGTAACGGCTTGGGTTACACCCTCGACCGCGACACCGGCGAATTGCTCGTGGCCGAGAAGTACGATCCGGCGGTCAACTGGACCAGCGGCGTCGACATGAACAAGTCGTCGCCGACCTACGGCCGGCCGAAGGTCCTGCCGCAGTATTCGACCGAGAAGCAGGACGTCAACGTGAAGAACATCTGTCCGGCGGCGCTCGGCACCAAGGACGAGCAGCCGGCGGCCTATTCGCCGGACACGCAACTGTTCTACGTGCCGACCAACCACGTCTGCATGGACTACGAGCCGTTCCGCGTGAGCTACACGGCGGGCCAGCCCTATGTCGGGGCGACGCTGTCGATGTATCCGCCGCAAGGCGAAAGCCATATGGGCAACTTCATCGCCTGGGACGGCAAGACCGGCAAGATCGTCTGGTCGGTCAAGGAGCAGTTCTCGGTGTGGTCGGGTGCTCTCGCGACGGCCGGCGGCGTGGTGTTCTACGGCACGCTCGAAGGCTATCTCAAGGCGGTCGACGCCAAGACCGGCAAGGAGCTCTACAAGTTCAAGACTCCGTCCGGCATCATCGGCAACGTCACCACCTATGAGCACGGCGGCAAGCAGTACATCGCGATCCTCTCGGGCGTCGGCGGCTGGGCCGGTATCGGTTTGGCGGCGGGTCTGACGGATCCGACCGCCGGCCTGGGCGCGGTCGGCGGCTACGCTGCCCTGCGCAACTACACGTCGCTCGGCGGCCAGCTGACGGTGTTTGCGCTGCCGAACTGATCCGCTCGGTCGCAAACCAAGCCGAAGGGGTTCTCCCGGCGCGCCGCGCACGGCGCGCCGGGTTGTTTGTCCCAATTCGGCTGTGACGCCCGGCCAGTACAAAGGGACATGCTCGTGAGACAACTTATCGCGGCCATCGTGCTAGCGGGGTGCCCGTTCGTACTCGGCATAGCCGTCGCGTTCGGCGACGGCTCCGGCGATCCGACGGCGGTCAAGAGCGAGGACGGAAAGTACTACGACAAGGAAGGCAATCCGACCTACAAGGTGCAGAGCGACGGCACCGTGGATTGGTTCACCTATTCAGGCTACCGCCGCTACCACTCCGACTGTCACGTGTGCCACGGTCCCGACGGCGAGGGCTCGACTTATGCCCCGGCGCTGAGCAACTCGTTGAAAACGATAACCTTCCCCGACTTCTCCAACGTCGTGGTCAACGGGCGCAAGAACGTGAATACGGCGCAAGAGAGCGTCATGCCGGGATTCGGCACTAATCCAAACGTCATGTGTTATCTCGATGACATTTTCATCTATCTGCGTGCCCGCGCCAATGACGCCATTCCCCGCGGACGACCGCAAAAGCATGAAGACAAGGCGGAATCGGTCAGCAAGGCGGAGAACAGCTGCCTCGGCCAGCGCAGCTGAGCGCCGCGGCCGGCGGCCTGCCCGGCGTCGTCGCTCGGCCCGGGCGGCTGGGAAGAGGTCGGTGGCCATGATCAATTACGTGTTGGGCGGATGGCCGGCGCGACTCGGCGCGTGTGCGGTGTGCGCGGCGATGGCGGTGTGGCCCGCGAAACTGTTTGCGCAGGCCCTGGAACGGCCGCACTCGTCGCTCGAACTCGTTGATCCCAAGGTGCTCAGAGTCTGCGCCGACCCGCACAACCTGCCGTTCTCGACCGACAAGGGCGAAGGCTTCGAGAACAAGCTGGCCGAGCTGTTTGCCGACAAGCTCGGCAAGGGCTTGGCCTATGCCTGGTATCCGCAGGCCACCGGTTTCGTGCGCAACACGCTCGCCGCGCACAAATGCGACGTCATGATGGGCGCTCCGCAGGGCGACGACCTGGTCCAGGTCACGAACCCGTATTACCGCACGGCTTATGCGCTCGTGTTCAAGCGCGGGAACGGCCTCGACGGCGTCGAAACGCTGGAGGACGCGCGCCTCAAGGGCAAACACATCGGCGTGGTGGCGGGGACGCCGCCCGGCAACAACATGGCGGCCAACGGCCTCATGGCCAATGCCAAACCCTATCCGCTGGTGATCGACACGCGCGTCGATTCCTCGGCCGCCGCCATGATGCGTGACGTCGAAGCGGGGACCATCGACGCGGGCGTCCTGTGGGGGCCGATGGCCGGGTACTACGCCCTGCACGCGAGTTCCCCGATCTCGGTCGTGCCGCTGGTCAAGGAGACGAGCGGTCCGCGCCTCGCCTATCGCATCGCCATGGGCGTGCGGTTCTCGGATCAAGACTGGAAGCGCTTGCTCAACCGCATGATTCAAGAGAACCAGCCCGCCATCAACAAGCTGTTGTTGAGCTTCGGCGTGCCGCTGCTCGATGACAATGATCGGCCCATCGGCGAGGATTCGATTGCAAAGTAGCGCATGCGCGTGAGGACGGCCGGCGTCATTTTGTGCGGGGCGTTGGCGCTCGCCGGCGTGGCCGCGCGTGGCGAAGGTGAAACAGCGGTCGAACCGGAGCAGTATCGCACCGAGGATTATCGCGCCCCCACACCCGCGACCTTGCGGGGCGCGCGCGTGGTCACCACCGCCGAGGCGCAGGCGCTGTGGCGAGCCGGAACCGCGCTCTTCGTCGACGTGATGCCGCAGGTCGCGCGCCCGGCTGGCCTTCCGGCGGGAACGCTTTGGCGGGGGAAACCCCGGCACAACATTCCCGGCAGCATCTGGCTCCCCGACACCGGTTACGGCGAGCTCGCGGCGGGCACCGAGGGCTACTTCAGTGCCGGCTTGGAGCGGGTCACCGGCGGCGACCGCGGCAGGCTCGTCGTGATCTACTGCCAACGCGATTGCTGGATGTCATGGAACGCGGCCAAACGCGCTGTTGCCTTGGGCTATGCCGCCGTCGCCTGGTACCCCGACGGCACCGACGGCTGGGAAGACGCCGGACTGCCACTGAGCGAGGCTGCTCCCGCGCCGCGCGGCGGTGACTAGCGTAGGTCTTGTTTTGCTTGGATCATTCTCTTCGGCGTCATGCCCGCCCGGCCATGACTGCCGAACGCGTGGCTCAATGCGAGCCGAGAATGCACAGGCTTCACTCGAGCGATTGCTGGATCGCCCGGGCGAGCGCAAACAGCCGCTGTTCGATGAGGACCGGAACCTCGCAGACATAGCCGATGGTCTTCTGCCGTTCCTCGAAAATACGCGTCTCCCACTCGGCGCGGCTGGCCAGTTCGTCGGCCCTGTTCTGGTCGTGCCCGGGACTGTCCTGAAGCTCCCTCAGCTCGCGAATCGTGGCGCGGACCTGGTCGGCGAATTCCTTCTGCTTGCGGGAAAACCGCTCGATCCCGTTCATCACCTCGCTGCGTTCACGATTGAGCGTATCGAACAGCCCGGCAAACAGGAGCTTCGCCTTCTGCTGCCGCTCGGCCGGGCTACCGGTGACGGTATCCGCGATCGTCTTCTCGGCGGCGTCGAGCGGGGTGCGGCGGGCGGCGAGTTGCGCGACGAGGTCGCGGATCGCCGGGTCGTTATGCCAAGCGGTCTCGGCGTCGTCGATGGCAGGACCCGCCCACACCGCCGCGATCGAGATTTCCGGGACCTTGATCTGATTGCACGGCCAATCGGGATGACGCGGATCGGCGGCGCGCGCGGCGCCCTGCAACGCCAAGCCCACGGCGAGGGCCGCGGCGATCCGGCGAGGTCTGGGGCAACGTTTCATGCGCCGCCTCCCGGCTCGCCGCGCCGCGCCAGAAACCCGCGTGAGGGATCGTAGGCGATGATCGCTCCGATCATGAACAGCGCCGTGCATCCGGCCACGACCGCCAGCGAAATCCAATTGACCTGGCCATAGAGCGCGAAGCGGACCAGCTCGACGGCGTGGGTGAAGGGATTGAGCTCGCATATGTAATAGAGCAACGGGCTTGCCTCTTTCACGCGCCACAGCGGATAGAGCGCCGATGAGGCGAAAAACATCGGGAAGATCACGAAGTTCATCGCGCCGGCAAAATTCTCCAGCTGCTTGCTGACCGATGACATCAGCATGCCGAGCGCGCCCAACATGAGGCCGGACAGGACCAGGGCCGGCAATACCGCGATGTAGCCAATGAGCGGCGGCTCGATCTCCCAGAACCAGGCGATGGCGAGGAAGGTGTAGACCTGCGGCAACGACACCGCCATGCCGGCCACCAGCTTCGACGACAGCAGAAACCAGCGCGGCAGCGGGCTCACCAGCAGGGTGCGCATGTTGCCCATTTCGCGATCATAGACCATGGAAAGCGACGACTGCATGCCGTTGAAGAGCTGGATCAGCAGCATCAGGCCGGGCGTGATGTAGACCTCGTAGAGGACGTAGGTGTCATACGGCGGGATGATGGATACACCCAGCACTTGCCGAAAGCCGGCGGCGAAGATGAACAGCCAGACCAGCGGGCGGACGAGGGCGGCGACGAAGCGCTCGCGCTGGTGCAGGAAACGCAGCCCCTCCCGCCAGACGATGCCCTTGAGGCAGATCGCGTATTGCAGCGGCGAGAAGCCGGCCGGCGGGGCGGAGATCGCGACGCTCATGGGGCCTCGCCCGCCGCCTGCAAGGGGAGCTCTTGCGTCAGTTTGGTGAAGGCGGCGCGGATGTCGCCGGCACCCGTGGCTGCCACCACGCGCGTGACTGGGCCGTGCGCGAGAACGCGCCCTTGATGCAGCACGACGACGTCGTTTTCGTCGGAAACTTCGTCGATCAGATGCGTGGCCCACAGCACCGAGACGCCCTCCGCGACCACCAGCCGGCGCACGTGGCCGAGGATGTCGGCCCGCGATTTGATGTCGAGCCCCACCGTCGGCTCGTCGAGCACCAGCAGCCGCGGCCGATGCAGCAGCGCGCGGGCGATCTCCACGCGCCGCATCTGGCCGCCGGACAGGCTGCGCACCTTGTCGTGCGCGCGCTCCGACAGCGCGATACGGGCCAGCACGTCATCGGCGCGTCTGCGCCCCTCGCGCGCGCCGATGCCGTGCAGCGCCGCGTGGTAGGTCAGGTTCTGGATGACGGAGAGGTCGAGGTCGAGCGTGCGTTGCTGGAACACGACGCCGATCAGCCGCAGGGCCTCGCTCGCGGCATGTTCGACATCGTGCCCGAAAATCCGGATATGGCCGCGCTGGACCGCGTACAGCCGCGTCATCAGCGAAAACAACGTGCTCTTTCCCGCTCCGTTGAGCCCGAGCAGAATCGCGAAGCGGGAGGGCGCGATCGCGAAGCTCACGTCATCGAGGGCCTGGCGAGCGCCGTAGGAGTGGCTGACCCCCTCGATCGTGACGGCAGGCGCCTCGCTTGTGCTCATTCCGTGCATTATGAACCGCGCCGGTCGTGAAGCAATCCGCGGCGATCTCACCGCTGCGACACCGCAACGCCCCAAGGCAACTCGCCCACCTGGATCGTCTTGATCACCTTGAGGTTCGCGACGTCGATGATGGAAACGTCGTTCGAGACGCCGTTGGTGGTCAGAAGATATTTCTCGTCGGGGGTGAATGCCATGTGCCAGACGCGCTGGCCGACCAGAAGATATTTCTGCACCTCGTGGCTCGTGCCGTTGATCACGGCCACCCGGTTGGCGGGGCCGAGCGCCACGAATCCGGTCTTGCCGTCCTTGCTGATGCTGATCCCGACCGGCTGGATGGCCTCCTTGCGCAGCCCTGGGATCTCGAAGCTGATCTTCTTCGTCACCTCGTGCTTCACCGGATCGATGACGCTCACGGTTCCGCCGACTTCGGATGACACCCAGAGCTCGGAGCCGTCGCGTTTGAATTCGGCGAAGCGAGGGCGGGAATCGACCAGCACGTTGGCGACGATCTGGCGCGTCTTGGTGTCGATGAAATGCGCCATGTTGGTGGTCTCGGAGGTATTGACGAGAATCTTTCCGTCCGGACTGAGACCCATGCCTTCCGGCTCGACCCCGACTTGCACCTCGCCGAGCGGAATGCGCTTCTCCATGTCGATGATCGTCACCGTATTGGCGTCCTCGTTCGCCACGTACAGGATTTTGCCGGTCGGATCCTGCGTGAACAGTTCCGGGTCGGGTCCCGATGGCAGGGTCGCGACGATTTCGTGCGTGTTGGTGTCGATCATCTGGATCGTGTCGTCGTCGCCGACCGCCACCAGGATGAACTTCCCGTCGTTCGTCAACTCGATGCCGCGCGGCCTTTGGCCGACCTTGATGGTCTTCACCACCTGGAATTTGTCGACATCGATCACGCTGACGGTGTTGCTCTTTTCGTTCGACACATAGGCGGTGAATCCGCTCGCCTGCGTGCCGAGCAGGACGAAAAGGGCCGCCCCGAGCAGGCTATCGCGCCACATCCTGGTTTTTCCCGATCGTGTCTATTCGAGCTTGCATTTGGTTTCGGGCCGATCGAACCCCAGCGTATCGAGTTCCGAAAACTGGTGCTGAAATCCTTCCTGCGGCGATACTGAAACGATCATCGTGCCGTCGGTCAGAAGAATCGGTTGGCGAAGCTGCAGGTTCCAGTCGCGCAGCGTCAACCGTTGCCCCTTGAACGCCGCCAAGGCGAAATCGGGGCCTTTGAGAAAGGCGAGCATGACCTTCGGGTCGCTCGAGCGCGTGCGCGACGCACTCTCGCCGATCATGCGCACCGCCGACCAGGCCTGCATGTCGCGCGCGGTCATCGGCCGGGAAAACAGCTTGCTGAAGCGTTCCTGCATCTGCACCGCGCCCCATTGGTCGTGCGAGGCGTGCCAGCTGGTGGGGACGAGGCCGGCCGAGCCGGCGACCGGTCGCGCATCCCAGGTGCGGTACGGCAGGTAGGACGCGAACACGTCGCTCTCGTCCGCGGCTACCAGCATGTCGTAGGCCGGCGCTCCCTGCGTGAATACCGGCAGCTGGCGCTGGATCTGGACCACCCCGCTGTCGGTGCGGCGGGCGCCGCCGGTGTCCTCGAAGGTCTTGTCCTGCACGATGCGCGCGCCGAACCGCTTGGCTGCGCGACGCAACGCGTCGGCATAGAGCTTGTCGGCGGGATGGGAGCCGGCCACCAGCAACCATCGGCGCCATTGCTTCCAGACCAGGTACTGCGCCAGTCCGTCCGCCAGCATCGATCGCGTCGGCGCGGTATGAACGACATTGGCGCGGCAATCCTCTTCGCGCAATCGATCGTCGTTCGCGCCGACGTTGAAGAAGAGCAGACCGCGCGGCCTGCCGGCATCGGCGGCCCTGAGCAGCGCGCCGGCGCCGAGATCGGCAACCACCAGCGCGATGCCGCGCTCGGCCAACGCGACGGTCGCGGCCGCGGCATCGTCACTGTCCTTGAGCCGCACGTCGTCGAGCGAGAAGCGCTGGTTGAGGAACTTTCCGGTGGTGTTGTTGTCGTTGATGCCGAGCTCGGCACCCGCGATCCCGTTGTTCTCGGCCGGGATCTGGATCAGCGAGAGGCTCGTTCTCGCCTCGGCGCGGCGCAGATAGCCGATCTTGATCTCGATGGGGTCGGCCGCGGCCGCCGTCCACGCGAACAGAAGTGTCCCGGCTAGCAGCAGGCGGATCAAAGACGCGCTCCAGCACTGTCGTCGTGGCGCTCGATGAGACGGCCATTGTTTGTTTAAATCATGATAAGTTGCACCTATGTGGTTGGGGACATTGCGAATGCACCGTGCGGCGTATGGGCGCGCGTCCCCCGTTCGCGGACCGGGATTGAGACCGGAGCGTGGGTGAGAGCAACCCGATGAGGCGGCTGACGCGGGCGGGGCGGCTCGGTACTATCTTACCGGACCGTTCCGGGAGCGGAGCTTAGTCATGACGCTGCTGCTGGCGAGCGTGACCGGACCCGAGGAGGCCGCACTCGTGCTCGCGCACGGCGCCGACATCATCGACTTGAAGGATGCCTCGCACGGCCCGTTGGGAGCGCTTGCGCCCGAAGTGGCGCGCGCCGGCGTCATCGCCGTGGGCGGGCGGCGGCCGGTGAGCGCGGTTACCGGCAACCTTGCGATGGAGCCGGAGGTGATCGTTGCCGCGGTCGAGGCCGGCGCCCGCAGCAAGGTCGACTACGTCAAGGTCGGATTGTTTCCGGGGCCGGGGCGGCCGGACTGCATCCGCGCGCTCGCCTCGTTGGCGAAGGAAATCAAGATCGTGGGCGTGATGTTCGCCGACCGCGAAGCCGACAATGCTCTGCTGCAGGTGATGGCGGAGTCCGGGTTCGCAGGGGCGATGCTCGATACCGCCGAAAAGAGCGCCGGCCGGCTGCTCGACTGCATGGACGTCGCGTCCCTGGGGCGCTTCGTCGGCGCCTGCCGGGCGCGCGGCTTGCTGGCGGGTCTCGCCGGCGCGCTGGAGGCGCCCGACGTTCCACGGCTGCTGTTGCTGGCACCCGACTATCTTGGCTTCCGCGGCGCGCTTTGCGTCGGACGCGACCGTACCGCGCGCATCGATCCCGAGGCGGTCGCGATCATTCGGGCGCTCATTCCCCTCGATCCCCGCAGCGCCGCCCACCACGACCCCGCCGTCAAGGTGGTCGACTACCGGCTGCTGGCGGCCAGGGGATATTCGGTCGAGCCGGACAGCGGTGACGCCGCGACCGACCGCATTTTCGTGCGCGATTTCGTGCTGCCCGCCCGCATCGGCGCCTACGCGCGCGAGCGCGAGAAACCGCAGAACGTCCGCTTCAACGTCGACGTCAAGGTGCGCCGAAGCGGCCACGGCGTGGAGGACATGCGCGACGTGTTTTCCTACGACGTGATCACCGACGGCATCAGGATCATCGTCGCGCAGGAGCACATCGCGTTTCTGGAAACGCTCGCCGAGCGGGTTGCCGCGCTGGTGCTCGGCCACCCGCGCGTCGTCAGCGTGACGGCGCGCGTCGAGAAGCTCGACGTCGGGCCGGGCGGGGTGGGCGTGGAGGTCGTGCGCGAGCGGCCTGCCGATGTGGCCGAGGTCCACCAGCTCTATCCTGCCGCGGCCCGGCAGCCAAAAGCCGCCGACTGAATGGGCGGCGCGGCTGCGCTTACGGTCGTCAAGCTGGGCGGAAGCTACGCCTTCTCAGCCAGTCTGAAGCATTGGCTCGACGCGGTCAGGGCCGGCGCGGGCCGCGTGGTGCTGGCGCCGGGGGGCGGCCCCTTTGCCGACGCCGTACGCGCGGCGCAGCCCAGAATGGGCTTCGACGATCGCGCCGCCCACGCGATGGCGGTGCTGGCGATGGATCAGTACGGCTGCGCGCTGGCCAATCTCGCGCAGGGGCTGAGCCTCGCGGCATCGGTCGCGGCCATCCGGCGCGTGTTGCGGGCGGGCGGCGTGCCGGTCTGGTCGGCGACTCCGATGGTACGCGCTGCAAAGGACATTCCATGGTCATGGGAGGTGACCAGTGATAGTCTCGCGGCTTGGCTCGCCGGCAGGATCGGCGCGCAGCGCGTGCTGTTGATCAAGCGGCGTGAGCCGCCGGCGGGTCGCCTGCGTGCGGCCGCACTCGTGGCGGATGAGATCATCGATCCGGCTTTCCCGCGCTTCCTGCGGGCGAGCGGCGCACAAGCCTTTATTGCCGGCCCGAGCGCGCATGCGGCGGCGGCGCTCGCCATGCGAACCGGCGGCGTGGTCGGCGCTCCGATCGACTTGCTTTAGCTGCATCGCGTTGGACTTTTCACGATGGCCAAGGTCGCAACACCGCGCTGGGGCTGGGCGCTGACGGGATCCGGGCATTTCTTCAAGGAATGCCTGGGTGCGGTCCGTGCGCTCGAAAACGTCGATCTGTTCGTCAGCAAAGCGGCGGGCGAGGTGCTGCGCATGTACAAGCAGGAACTGGCCCTCCCCAAGGCGACCCGCATCTTCCGCGACACGACCGCGAGCTCGCCGCCGGTCGGATACTTCTATTATGGCGTCTACCACACGCTGGTGCTGGCGCCGGCGACGTCGAACACGGTGGCCAAATGCGTCTACGGCATTTCCGACAATCTAGCGACCAACGTGTTCGCGCAGGCCGGCAAATGCCGCGTCCCCACCATCGTGTTTGCCTGCGACACGGCACCCGAGCTCGAGACTGAAGCGCCCAAAGGCATGGTCAAGGTCTATCCGCGCCGCATCGACCTCGAGAATACCGATCGGCTCAAATCCTTCGACGCGACCGAGGTGGTCGAGACCCTTGGCGAACTCGAACAGGCATTGGCGCGCCGCCGGCGCGAGCTCGCAGGGCATGGCTGAGCGCATTCTCTTCCTCACGGGCCATCTTGCCCGCCCGCGACTCGAGAAGGTTCTTGCAAGCCTCGAGGGGGCGGAATTCGAATGGTCGATCTTCGACGTCGGCGTCAAAGTCGCCGCGCTCATGACCGAGGCGATCATCTCGCGCCGTCTGCCGCGTCCGGTGAAGGCCGAGCGGGTGCTGGTGCCCGGCCGCTGCCGCGCCGATCTCGATCGCCTGAGCGCCGAGTTCGGCGTCCGCTTCGAGCGCGGCCCGGAAGAATTGAAGGATTTGCCGGCGTATTTCGGCAAGGGCGGGCGCGGCCTCGATCTGTCCCGCCACGACATGCGCATCTTCGCCGAGATCGTGGATGCATCCGCGCTGAGCGTCGACGCGATTCTCGCCCGCGCGCTGGCCATGCGCGCGGCTGGCGCGGACGTGATCGATCTCGGCTGTCTGCCCGACACGCCCTTTCCGCATCTCGCCGACGCCGTGCGTGCGCTCAAGGCCGCCGGTCTCGAGGTCAGCGTCGATTCGGCCGCGAGCGAGGAATTACGTCGCGCAGCCGAGGCCGGCGCCGGCTTCCTGCTGAGCCTCACCGAGCATACGCTCGACATCGCGCGCGACACCGGCGCGACCCCCGTGCTCATCCCCGCCAGCCACGGCGACGTGGCGTCGCTGCTGCGGGCGGCGGAGGCCGCCGACAAACGCGGGATTGCCGCGATCCTCGATCCGATCCTCGATCCGATCCACTTCGGGTTCATGGCATCGCTGCAACGTTATGCCGAAGTCCGCCGCGCCTTGCCGCAGGCCGAAATCCTGATGGGAACCGGCAATCTGACCGAGCTCACGGACGCCGATTCCGGCGGCGTCACCGCGATGCTGCTGGGGATCTGCTCGGAATTGCGCATCCGCAACATCCTGGTCGTCCAGGTCAGCCCGCACACCCGCCGCACGATCCAGGAGCACGACGCCGCGCGGCGAATGATGTTCGCCTCCCGCGAGGACGGCAGCGTTCCACAAGACTACGGCGCCGCGCTGGTGCAAGTGCACGACCGCTCGCCGTTTCCGAACACGCCAAAGGAGATTGCCGAGCTGGCGGCGCAGGTCAAAGACGCCAATTTCCGGATCGAGACTGCCGAGGATGGAATTCACGTCTACAGCCGCGCCGGCCACCATGTTGCGCAGGACGCGTTCTCGCTGTTCCCCAAGCTCGGCCTCGGCAACGATTCGCCGCATGCCTTCTATCTCGGGGCCGAGCTGATGAAGGCGGAGATCGCCTGGCGGCTGGGCAAGCGATACGTGCAAGACGAGCCGCTCGATTGGGGATGTGCCGTCGATCGTACGGCCGAGGACCTCACCCGACTGCGCGAGGCGGGCCATACCTTGCGCGGCGCGAGCTCCGAGAGCTGACGCATGCCGATGATTCGCGAAACGATCCTGACGACCGTCAGCGGTGGCGGCCGGCTGCATATCACGCCGATCGGCATCATCGCCGACGGCGAGGGGTGGATCGTCGCGCCGTTTCGTCCGTCGACGACGCTCGACAATCTCAGGGCGGTGCCGTTTGCCGTCGCCAACTATACCGATGACGTTCGCGTGTTCGCCGGCTGCCTGACCGGACGGCAGGACTGGCCGACGACCGCGTCGGACAAGGTCCCGGTGGCGCGGCTTGCCGGCGCGCTGGCGCATGCGGAGCTCGCCGTCGTCGCGGTGACCGAAGACGAACAGCGGCCGCGCTTTCATTGCACCGTCGTGCACCGCGGGCTGCACGCACCGTTCGAGGGTTTGAACCGCGCCAAGGCGGCCGTGGTCGAAGCCGCCATTCTGGTAAGCCGGTTAGCCCTGCTGCCGAGGGAGAAGGTCGAGGCGGAGATCGCCCAGCTCGCGATCGCGATCGAGAAGACCGCAGGCGCGCAGGAGCAAGAGGCCTGGACCTGGCTGATGGAGGCCGTCCGTGCGCACTACGCGCACGCCGAGAGCGCTACGCCAACGGGCTGACGGCGAATCCCGCCGCTCCCGCACGCAAGCGAAGTCACGCCGCCGGCGTCAGTGCGCTCGGCTTGGCGCCGATCGCCACCGCGAAGGCCGGACGGGAATCGATCGCGGCCTGCCAGCGCTCGAGCTCGGGACAGGCCGGCCGCTCGATCGGAAACTCCAGGCAACGCTTCACGATCGAAGCGAGCGCGATGTCGGCGATGGTGAACCGATCGAGCGCGAACCAGCTACGACCGGCGAGGTGGCCGTCGAGTATCTTGAGCTGAGCAATGAGATCGGCGCGTTGCGCGCCGAAGTCGGGGGCGCGCTCCGCCGGCTGCTTCTTGGCATCCCTGAACACCGCGACGTAGGGCGTATTGAGGGCGCCGAGCAGCCAGTCCATCCAGCGCTCCACCATGGTGCGCTCGGCCGGCGTCGCTGCGGTCAGCGCCGGCCCGTGAACGGCGGCGAGATAGCGCAGGATCGTGTGCGACTCCCAGATCACCAGGTCGCCGTCGATCAAGGTCGGCACCTTGGCGTTGGGATTGAGCTTGCGGTAGTCGTCGGTCAGCGTGTTGCCGAACTGACGACCGTAATCCTCGCGCCGGTAAGGCACCTTGAGCTCTTCCAGGCAGAAGACGACCTTCTGCACGTTGCCCGATGTCTGTCGTCCGAGCAATCTGATCACGTCGCGTCCTCCTCGGTTTTCAGCGGCGGAACGTTTTTGCTGCGCCCGCCGGACGATCGACTCGGATGCCCCGGTCAGCGGCCGCGCGGTTTGTAGGCGATGGCATCCATCTCGATCTTGGTGCTGATGACGGCGCGCGCCTCGACGGTGGTGCGCGCCAGCACCGCCTCCTTGAAGTGTTCGCCGAACACCTTGTTGTATCGGCCAAAGTCGCGGGCGTCTTCGAGATAGGTGGTGACCCGGACGACGTCGGAGAGGCTCGCCCCTTCTTCCGCGAGGATGCGGCGGATCGCCTCGATCGTGCCGCGCGTCTCCTCCTCGATCGTGCCCGAGATCATGTTGCCGGCGGCGTCCTTCGCCACCTGGCCCGACACGAAGATGAAGTCGCCTGCGCGCACGGCGGGATGGAACGGCAGGTTGGGGTTCTTCTTCCCGATCGGATAGACATCGCGGCGGCCGGTGCCTGCGTCATTCATGGCATTGACCCTCATCCGAATGCGGTGGTCTCGATGATGTCGACGCCGCGGACGCGATCGACGAGATAGATCAGGCCTCGATCGTCGAGCGTGACGTCGTTGGAGGATACGCGATCCTCGCCCGCGGGCGGATCGGGCAGGAAATGGCCGACCTCGCGGGGAGCGAACGGGTCGGCGATGTCGACCAGGCGCAGCCCTTGCGCGAACCAGGCGAACGGAATGACGGTGCCGCGCAGGCGCTCCGATGGCTGGTGGCAGCCGCTCATCGGCGGCTGCGGGCGGCCGTCGAGGTCGAGCCCCGGCACCTGGAACGTTGCGATCGGCACCGGCGATTGCTCCACCGTGATGTCGTAGATCCAGCTGAAGGAGGGGGCCGACGGCCGCAGCTTGGCGACGTCCTCGTCTGCCACCACCATCACGCGCCGCCCCTTGAGCGGTTGCGGGATCGGCAGACAGGTGTGCGTGGGATGCGGAAAAGCCGGGCTGGTATTGGCGTGCGCCACCGCCTTCGGCCGCGACAGGTCGGAGATATCGAGAATGAACAGCCCGTGATGCCAGTAGCTGACGTAAAGGCGATCGCCCATGCGCAGCGGATGATGGCAGCGCGGCGAGACCCAATTGTCCCAGGGATACGGCTCGCCGCCGGCCTTCCACTGTCCCGGGATCCACCACCGCCCGACCTCGCGCGGACGGGCCGGATCGGCGAGATCGAGGATCATCATGATGTTGCCGACATAGCCTTCCGCCGTCGGCGACAGGTAGGCGTAGCGGCCGTCAAAATCGTAGCGATGCACGCCGCGTCCGGCAGTGCGCCATTTGGCGATCGGCTTCGGATCGCCCGGGCGCGAGACGTCATAGATCGCGATGCCGCCGCCGAAGTCGGCCGCTCCGGTCTGACCGAGCTGCTCGTGGTTGACCACCATGATGCCGTTGGCGGCCCGGACTTTGTGGGAGTGCCAGCCCTCCGGCAGATCGATGCTCGCGAGCCGGCGCGGATGGCGCGGGTCGCTGACGTCGACGATGGTGGTCCCATGCGGGGCGTGCATGTGGCCGATGAAGAGGGTGGTGCCGTCGATCCAGACCTGCCCGCCGCCCGGGCAGTCGAAATGCGACACGAGGCTGGTGTTCGATCGGCTCGCCACGAAACGCTCGATGGGGTCACGTCGTCATAGCGGGTGCGGCGGTGCGCCTTCGGCCACCGGCGCGGTCAGGCGATCTTCACCACGTCGCCGGCGGCGTCGCGGCCCCACTTCTTGAACAGGTGGAAGCATTTCAATGCCGGCTCGTCGCTGGCGACGAACAGCACGGCGGGCCGCTTGTCGTCGCCGTTGACGTGCTCGAACCAGGAGCCGCCCGGGACCGCCAGGTTGTCGAACGCCTGCCAGTCGAAGCGCTTGCCGTCGATGATCGAGTGTCCCTTGCCCTCGAACGGCGCGACCAGCAGGCTCGCCGTCTGCCGCAGCGGGCGCGTCTTCTCGCGCGGGCGCAGCACCTGCACGAAGAAGGTCATGGTCTTGAACACCGGACCGCCGGTCAGCGGATCGGTGTATTCGATCGACAGCGCCTCGTAGGGATCGCCGTCCCAGTCTTTGAAGCGCTCGATCAGCTCCTGCATCTGCTCCCAGCGATACACGTACATCGGCGAGGAGAAACCGGCCCCGCGGTGATGCTGGAGGAAACGCGGCCTGAGGCCGCCGTGGTCGTAGGCGCGCGCGGAATAGTCGGGCGGCACGGTGGCGGTCTGCTGCTTTTTCTTGACCGGCTTGCCGTCGACCAGCTCGGTGTAGTCGTGCTCGAAATAGACCGCGTTGAGAGTTTCGACCAGCGGCAGATCGAGCACGGAGAGATTGACCGCCGGCTCGTTTCCCACGTTGCCGTGGTTGTGCCAGGTGTCGACCGGGGTGAGCACCATGTCGCCCGGCCCGAAGGTGATGTCCTCGCCGCCGACGCCGGTGAAATTGCCTTTGCCGGTCAAGCCGAAGCGGATGGCGTTGGGGGAGTGCCGGTGCGGCGGCATCACCTCGTTGGCGTCATTGAGCCGATACGCGGTGTACATCGTGCTGACCGTCGCGCGCCGCGGCGACAGTCCTGGATTGACCAGGATGAGCGAGCGGCGCTCGGAATCATCCATCGTGACCAGCTCGGCCGCCCGGAACAGAATTGGCTCGATGTCGCCCTTGTAACTCCACAGATGCGGCACGGCCTTCTGCGTGCCCATCAGTTGCTTGATTTCATCGTGCGCGACGTCGGTCGCTGTCGCCCAGAATGGGAACATGTTCTTCGCGGAGATGTCGTTATAGAGCGACTCGAGAGCCGCGTCCCGGTTCGGGAGACGACGCGCCGCGCGCGCTGCGTTTTGCTTGCCTGCCAACATGTCGGTCGCTCCTCTGGACGGCCGGAGGGAACCATCTCGCGCAAGGTAACATAGGTGGTTCGCCGGTCAATCTCACGATCCCGGCGGCGGAATCTGGAAGAGCTCCGCGAGCTGAGCCTTGGTCAGCGGCGCATCGAGGAACTTCATCTCCACCGCGTCCGCCATCACCTGGTCGATGTCCGACAGGCGATCGGGCGACAACGCCTCCTTCGGGTTGTACTGGTCGCGCTGCATCACCACCAGGCTTTCCGGCTTCTTGATCGTCTCGGCGTAGTATTTGACGGCGAGCGGATCCGAATACATCCAGTCGAGCGACTCGCGGTAGGCGCGCATGAATCTGATCATCACGTCCTTGCGCTCCTTGAGCGCGTTGGCGTTGACGATCTGCACCCGGATGGTCTGGTTGCGCAATGTCGGCACTTCGGGGCCGCGCGCGATCACGCGGATCTTGCCTTCCTGCAGCTCAGCCAAGCCGAACGGGACCACTGCCCAGCCGATGTCGATCTGGCCGCTCATCGTCATCGTATAGGTCGCGGCCGGGCCGCCGGTGGCGGTCGGCTTGGCCTTGACGCCGAGCTGCTTGACGAAGCCCAGGGCGACCACGTGCGAGGTGGCGCCGTTGGTCGAATAGGCCATCGTGTTCTTTTCGGTCGCATCCGCGAGGCTCTTGAGCGGCGAATTGGCCGGCACGTACCAGTATTGGTCGCCGACGCCCACATAGGCGGCGGCGATCACGCGCACCGGCGCGCCGCGGGCGAACGCGCGCATCGCGCCGGCGGTCCCGATCCCGATCCCGATGTCGGCCGATCCGGAAATCACCGCCTGCATCGTCTCGCCGGCCCCCTGCGTGCCGAAGCTTTCCAGCACGATGCCGTGTTTCTGAAAGATGCCGGCCTTCATGCCGAGGGTGGGCGCCTGGTTCGCCCAGGCATCGATCTGGCCGATCGCGATCTTGATGGCGTCGGCGGCGCGCACGCCCGAGGGCATCGCTGCAGTCGCCACCACCAGAACCAGCACGCGCAGCGCAATCCGAATCGACATTGTGACCTCCAGGTGTCCCCCGCTATTCGAGCTGACATCAGCATAGCAATATCTGCTAGCGGCATTCCAGATGTTGCGAGCCACGCTGCGGCGCAGTCGTGATCAGGCGAGGCGCCGAATTTGATTGCAGCCGACTTCGGGTTCGGGATCGGAATGGATTTTTTCACCGCGCCGGACGTCGGTCCGCTTTTGTCGGCCGGTCCTTGCGTCGTTCGCCACCGCCTTTGCGTCACAGCGCACGACCGAGCATCGCTCCCGCCTTGTTTTCCGGCTGACCCTGGCGATATTGGGGCTGCGCCGTGGAACGCGACGCCCGGTGTGGGTTTGTTCTGGGCAGCAGGAACGGCGCCTCGCGAGCGGCCGGCATGATGACATCTTTCGTACAAGGCGCCCAGACTTCGCCGGCGGTCCGTCGCAACCGCGAGCCGATCCTCGCGGTCCTGCGTCGGTTCCTGCCCGCGCACGGCACGGTGCTCGAAATCGCGAGCGGCAGCGGCGAGCATGCGGTGCATTTCGCCGCCGGACTGCCCGAGCTCGCTTGGCAACCCAGCGAGATCGATGCCGATGCGCTCGCGAGCATCTCGGCGCATCGCATGGCCGCGCGCTTGCCCAACCTGCTGCCGCCGCTCGAACTCGATGCCTGCTCGCCGCGCTGGCCCGTCGGCCGGGCGGATGCCGTGATTGCGATCAACCTGATCCACATCGCGCCGTGGACGGCGGCGGAAGGGTTGATGGCGGGCGCCGCGCGGGTGCTCCCGCCCGCCGGCGTCCTCTATCTTTACGGGGCGTTCAAGGAGAATGGCCGCCACACGGCGCCGAGCAACGCGGGCTTCGACGCCAGCCTGCGGGCCTACGATCCGCGATGGGGCGTGCGCGATCTCGGCGAGGTTTGCGCGCTCGCCCGTCGGCACGGACTTGATCTCGCGGAGCGCATCCCGATGCCGGCTAACAATCTCAGCGTCGTCTTCCGCTCGCGGGCGGGCCGAGAGCCGCCGGGCTTGGGACATGCCGCTTCATGAACCGGACCACTGAGCTTTTCGCGCGTGCGGTTTGGAAGCGTCCCGGCGCGGGTCGCGCGCGCCCATCAGGTGCTGCCATCGCCGGCATGGCGATTCGGCGCGAACCACGGACGCCAGCGCCGCGCGGACGGGGCCGGTCTTGAGCTGCGGCCGACCTGCCGCAGCATCGCCTCGAGCTCCCGTGCATCGACACGGTCGGCCTCCATCACCGCTTTGATAATGGAATCGGACAAGATGTCCTTGAGCGTTGGTTCGCGACGGCACCAATACATTGGCATTTCCCCGCTCCTTGCACGCTCGATCGGTCGGTGGATATCAAGGGTGCGATCTCAACCCGTTCATTCTGCGGCGACCCGGATCGGCACCACCTGACCGAAATGCTCCATTTGGTCGGGGTGCTCGATGAACGCATTCACCGTCTCATCGTCGCGCACGCGGAACCAGAGCGAATACAGCGCCGGCACCACGAGCAGCGTCAGCACGGTGGCGACGAACAAGCCGCCCATGATCGTGATCGCCATGGGACCCCAGAAGATGCTGCGGGCGAGCGGGATCATGCCGAGGATCGCGGCCAGCGCCGTCAGCACCACGGGACGCGCGCGCCGCACCGTCGCATCGATGACCGCGCGATGACGGCCGTGGCCGGCGGCGATGTCGCGGTCGATCTGGTCGACCAGAATGACGGTGTTGCGCATGATCATGCCGGCGAGCGCGATCAATCCGAGCAAGGCCACGAACCCGAACGGCCGGTTGGAAACGAGCAGGGCGCCGGTCGCGCCGATCAGCCCGAGCGGAGCGGTCACGAACACCAATGCCAGGCGCGAGAAGCTCTGCAGCTGGATCATCAGGAACGCCAGCATCACGATCGCCATGACCGGGAACACGGCGACGAGCGCGCCGTTCGCCTTGACGCTCTCCTCGATCGATCCGCCGGTCTCGATGCGGTAGCCGTAGGGCAGCGCCAGCTTGATGCTCTCGAGCTTCGGCTCGACCTCCTTGCTGACATCGGGCGCCTGCACGCGGTCGACGATGTCGCCGCGCACCGTCAGCACGATGTCGCGGTTGCGCCGCCACAGGATCGGCTCTTCGTATTCGTAATTGAGACGGGCGACCTGCGACAGCGGGACGGCGACGCCGTTCCTGGTGGCGACCGTCAATGCCGGCAGGCGGGTGAGCTCGAGCCGCTCGGCCGCAACCGCGCGCGCGACCACGTCGATATGCTCGATGCCTTCGCGGTATTGCGTAACGGTATAACCCGACAGCAGCGTCTGCAGCGTCTGGGCGACGTCCTGCGGAGTGAGGCCGAGCGCGCGGGCGCGGTCCTGGTCGACCTCGAGCCGGATCGACTTCACCTGTTCGCTCCAGTCGAGATGGGGATCGACGATCTTGGCGTTTGCCGCCATGACTTGGCGGACTTGCTCGGCGATCGCCCGCACCTTCATCGGATCGGGTCCGACCACCCGGAACTGCACCGGGAAGCCCACCGGCGGGCCGAACATGAAGCGGTCGACGCGCGCGCGTGCCGCCGGCAGCGCACCGTCGGCGATCGCCCGTTCGAGCCGCGCCTTGACGCGCTCGCGGGCCTCGAGATCCTTGGTGACGATGACGATCTGGGCGAAGTTGGAGTTCGGCAGCACTGGGTTGAGCCCGAGCCAGAAGCGCGGCGAGCCCTGTCCCACATAGCTGGTGTAGGTCACGATGTCGGGATCGCCGGCGAGCAGACCCTCGGCCCGCTTTGCGCTGGCGTCGGTCACGCCGATGGCGGTCCCTTCCGGCAGCCGCAGCTCGAAGAACAGCTCGGAGCGCGTCGACGTCGGAAAGAATTGCTGCTGGACAAGTCCGAAACCGGTGACTGCCGCGGCGAACATCGCGACCGTGGCCGCGATGACGGTCTTGCGCCACCGCAGGCAGCGCTCGATCACGCGGCGCAACGCCCGATAGATGCGCGTGTCGTAGATCGCGTCCGGATTCTCGCGGACGCCGTGCTTGGCCAGATCGGGTAGCAGTTTGAGGCCGAGATAGGGGGTGAACAGGACCGCCACGAGCCAGGACGCGATCAGCGCGAGCCCGACGATCCAGAAAATGCCGCCGGCATATTCGCCGGCGCTCGACTTGGCGAAACCAACCGGCACGAAGCCCGCGGCCGTCACCAGCGTCCCGGTCAGCATCGGAAACGCCGTCGAGGTCCAGGCGTAGGTCGCCGCCCGCGCCCGGTCCCAGCCCTGTTCCATCTTCACCACCATCATTTCGATGGCGATGATCGCGTCGTCGACCAGCAGTCCGAGCGCGATGATGAGGGCGCCGAGCGTGATGCGGTGGAGGTCGAGCCCGGCCGCGTACATCACGAGCAGCACGATCGCCAGCACCAACGGCACCGACAGCGCAACCACGATGCCGGTGCGCCAGCCGAGCGACAGGAAGCTCACGACCAGCACGATGACGAGCGCCTCGGCAAAGGTCTTGACGAATTCCGAGACCGACTCGTCGACGATGTGGGGCTGGTCCGCGATCTGCGTGACCTCGATCCCGACCGGAAGCTCCGCGATGACGGCGTTCATCGCGCGCTTGAGGTTCTCCCCGAGCGTGATGATATTGGCGCCGTCCTGCATGGAGACGCCGAGGCCGAGCGCCGGCTTGCCGCCCTCGCGCACGAGGAAGCTCGGCGGATCTTCGTAGCCGCGCTTGACCGTCGCGATGTCGCCCAGCCGGAACACCTGTCCGGCGGCCTGGACCGGCACGGCGGCGATCGCCGCGACACCGGAGAACGCCCCGGTCACGCGCAGATTGATGCGGTCGGCCGAGGTATCGACCGAGCCACCGGAGACAACGGCGTTCTGTTTGGCCACGCTGTCGAAGATTTGCTGCGGCGTCAGTCCGAGCGTGGCGAGCTTGGCGTGGCTGAACTCGATGAAGATTTTCTGCGGCCGCTCGCCAATGATGTCCACCTTGTTGACGTCGGCGACCCGCAGCAGGCGCTGGCGGATATCCTCGGCGCGCGCTTTGAGCTCGGCGAGGCTCAGGCCATCGGCGGTGAGCATATAGAGTGCCGAATAGACATCGCCGTACTCATCGTTGAAGTTCGGGCCGGTTATGCCGGACGGAAGCTCGTCCCTGATATCGCCCACCTTCTTGCGAACCTGGTACCAAAGCTCTTTGACCTTGGAAGGCGGCGTCTTGTCGGTGAGAAAGACGCGGATGAATGAAACGGCCGGTTGCGAGTAGCTCTCGATGCGGTCGAGATAAGGCAGCTCCTGGAGCTTCTTTTCGATCTTGTCGGCGACCTGCGTCTGCATTTCGCTGGCGGTCGCGCCCGGCCAGGCGACGTGCACGACCATGGTCTTGATCGTGAAGGATGGGTCCTCGGCCCGGCCGAGATTGAGGTACGAATAGATGCCGGCCGCCCCGAGCAGGAGGATCATGAACAGGACGAGCGACTGATGGGTGATCGCCCATTGCGACAGGTTGAAGCGCTTCATGACACCACTCCGCGATCGACTTACCGGATTTCGACGGTGCGGACCTTGAGACCGGCTTCGAGCTTTTGCGCGCCCAGCGTTACGATCTTGTCGCCGTCGTCGATGCCGGAGGTGACCAGCGCCGCATCCTCGGTGAACGACGCGACCGTCACCGGCCGCAGCACGAGCGCGCCGGAGGCGTCGACCACGTAGACCGACGGTCCGGTGCCGCGGTTGAGAATCGCCGAGAGCGGCACCCGAGCGACCTTTGCGTCGGCCGCTTGCGTGAGCGTCACGGTCGCGGTCATGCCGAATGCGACGGCGTCGTCCGCGTTCTCGATGGTAAAGCGCGCGGCGTAGGTGCGGGTCGCGGCGTCGGCCTGGGGTGAGAGCTCGCGCAGCCGGGCGTCGAAGCTACGCTCGCGGTCCGACCATAACCGCACGATCGCCTTGGACTTGCGAGCCTCGGCGAGCCAAGTCTCCGGCAGCGCGACCACGGCTTCCTTCTCGCCACGATGGGCAAGGCGCGCCACGGCTTGGCCAATGGCGACCACCTGGCCGGGCTCGGCGAGGGTGGCGGTGATGACGCCGTCGGCATCCGCCTTGAGGTCGGCATAGCCGCGTTGATTGCGCGCGAGGTCGAACGAACGTCTGGCGCGCTCGAGCCGTCCTTCGGCCTCGTCATTCGCCGCCTTCTTGCGGTCGAAGTCGGCGACCGAGGCGTAACCGCGCTCGCGCAGCGTCGTGTAGCGGGTGAGGTCGGCCGCGGCCTGGGCGAGATTCGAGGTGGCCGCGGCGAGTTCGGCCTCGGCGCTTTCGACTTGCAGCTTCAGGTCCCCTGCATCGAGCTGCGCGATGACGTCGCCGGCATGCACGCGATCGCCGACATTGACCACCCGCGCAACGATCTTGCCGGCAACCCGGAAGCCGAGATCGGTCTCGTAGCGCGCTCGTACCACGCCGACGAAATCGCGGCTGGCGCCTGCGTCGGTAAAGCTGACGCGCTGCACTTGGACCGGGCGTTCGGCTTTGACGGCCGGCGCGGTGTTGGCTTCGCAGCCGGCGAGCACGAGTAGCGCCGCGAGGGCGAGGAGAGGATGGGAGCGGTGGCTCGAGGGCGACATGGGTCACTCCTTCGATCGCGAAGATGTGATGACTGACGAAACTGTTCCATCGTCACAGTTTGGGCAAAGTCGAGCGCGGGGAGGGCGGGTGGAGAGCATGGGTTAGATCCGGGGAGTGATCGCGCGCAGGAGGAAGCGGACCGAGGCGCGCGCATCCGCTTCGAGGTCGCCTTGGTCTTGCAGGTATTGGGCCACCAGGATCGGATGGCAGTACTGGACCAACGAGACCATCAACAACCGGGAAGTCTCGCGCGCATCCACCGGCTCGAACTCGCCGCGCTCGATGCCTTCCCGCAGAACCGACTCGAAGACCATGCGCACGTGCTCCTTGTGGGCGCGGATGGCTCCCCAACTGAGCTCGATCGCCGCCAGCACCATGTCGTTAACACGTTGCTCCGTCAGATAATTTTCCTTGTGATAGGCGAGGATTTCGAGCACCAGCCGTTCGATGCGTTCGGCCGCCGAGCCGCGCGAGCGGGCGACCGTCCAGGCCCGTTCCTCGAGTTCGCCCAGGCAGCGCTGGCAGATCGCTTCGATGATGGCGTTCTTGGAGGGGAAGAAGCGGTAGACGTTGGCCGGCGACATCTTGAGCTCAGCAGCGATGTCGGCGACCGCCGTCTTGCCGAAACCCAGTCGGCGAAACAGTGCCTCCGCGGTGTCCATGATCCGGGCGCGGGTGTCGTCGGGTTTGGTCTTGGCCTGGACGTTCATCGATCGGCCTTTACACGCTCTGGCGCGCTTTTGTTGATAACTGACGAAATCTATAATTCGTCAGGATCGGTTTGTCAAGCGGACTGGGAATAGCCGGGCGGGGATGGAACCTGCGATCTTCGCCGGGGAGAATGGGGGCGCTTCCCGTGCGGAAGCGGCCTGCGCAATCGACGCCGTGTGGCCAGCCGGACGTGACTTGCGCGGCGGGGACCGCATCGATAACAGCGATGATTCAAGCAGGGACCAGGAGAAGGCTGATGTTCATCGCCATGAACCGCTTCCGCGTGAAGACAGGATCCGAACAGGCCTTCGAGCAGGTATGGCTCAGCCGCGATACCCACCTGTCGAAAGTCCCGGGCTTCGTCGAGTTCCACCTGCTCAAGGGACCCGAGCAGGATGACTTCACGCTCTACGCCTCGCACAGCGTCTGGCAGAGCAAAGCGGCGTTCGAGGCCTGGACCAGGTCGGAGGAATTCCGCGCCGCCCACAAGGATGCCGGCCGCAACAAGCCGCTCTACCTCGAGCATCCGCAATTCGAGGGCTTCGAGGTGCGTCAGACGGTGGGGCGGGGGAAGGCTGCGGTGGCCTAGCGTCGGGCGACGCCGCCCGGTCTGGTTGCTGCGATGGGCCCGGTGATGACAGGATCGGCACGCCCGACCGGCGCCATCGCGCATGCGCGTTTGAGAATGCCATGACAGGTCGACACGTCCTCGCCGTAGCTGTTTTTTGCGCGCTCGGCGCCGCCAACGCAACGGCGCTGGCGCAGAGCGCGACGTTTCCCGAACGGACCGTCCGCATCATCGTGCCGTTCCCCGCCGGCGGCGCCACCGACATCGTGGCCCGCGCGCTGGCGGAGCGCATGAGCGCCGCCTGGAAGCAGCCGGTCATCATCGAGAACATCGCGGGCGCCACCGGCGCAATCGGCGCGGCGCAGGCGGCGCGGGCGCCGCGCGACGGCTACACCCTGATCACCGGCGTCGGCACCACCACCGCCATCCTGAAGGCGCTGAAATCGAACCTCGGCTTCGATCCGATCGACGACTTCACCGCTGTCTCGCTCATCACCACCTTTCCCAATATTCTGGTGGTGCGCGGCGATTTCCCGGCCGCCAGCGTCAAGGAACTGATCGAGGTGGTGAAGGCCAATCCGGGCAAATTCACCTATGCGACCTCGGGCTATGGAAGCTCGCTTCATCTCGCCGCCGAATTGTTCAAGCTGACGACGAAGACCGACATCGTCCACGTGCCGTTCACCGGCAGCGCGCCGGCGATCACCGCGCTGCTCGGCGGCCACGTCGACCTCATCTTCGATACCATCCCGTCGATCTGGCCGAGCGTTCAGAGCGGCAAGCTCAAGGCGCTCGGGGTGGCGAGCCGGCAGCGCGCGGTGGCGGTGCCCGACGTCCCGGCGATCGCGGAGACCTTGCCCGGCTTCGACGTGACCTCCTGGGAGGGCATCCTCGCGCCGGCCGGAACGCCCGCAGCGGTCGTGACCAGGATCGCGGACGAGGTCCGGCGGATCGTGGCGGAGCCGCAATTCGCCGAGACCTTGCTCAAGCTCGGCGCCGTCGCCACCAGCAACACGCCGGAAGAGTTCGCGGCCTTCATCCGCAACGATTATGCCAAGTGGCAGCGGGTGGTGAGGGAGGCGGGTATCAAGGTGGAGTGACGGCGCAGAGAGAGAGCAGACCGCGTCTGTCGCCGGTTCGATGGTTAAACTCGCCGGCAGGTAATTCCGGCAACATCGCAACCGCGATAGCGCGCTTGCGGATCACGCGCTGCCCCAGACCTGCCGTGCCACCTCCACCACCCGCGCGAGCTTCGCCTTCTCGACCTCTTCGGTCACCGCCACGTGCTCGGCGGCGCTGGTTGAGAACCCGCATTGCGGGCTCAAGCCCAGTTGCTCGAGCTTGATGTAGCGGCTTGCCTCCTCGATCCGGCGCTTGAGGAGGTCGACGCTTTCCAGTTCGCTGACCCGGGAGGCGACGAGGCCAAGCGCCACGAACTTTCCCGGCGGCACGAATTGCAGCGGCGCGAATGTGCCGGCGCGCGCATTGTCGTATTCGAGAAAGTAGTTCTCGATCTTCAGCTCGTTGAACAGCGGCGCGGCGATGGCGTCATAGCCGACATCCGCCTGCCAGTTGGGATCCTGGCTGCGGCACACGTGGATGGCGATCACCATCCCGTCCGGGGCGCCCGCGGCCACGGCATTGATGACGCCGATATAGGTTCGCAGCAGATCCGACCAGTCGTCGCCGCGCTCCGCCAGCAATCGGCGCACGCGCGCATCGCCGAGCTTCACCAGCGAGGTCTCGTCGATCTGCAGGTAGCCGCACCCGGCGTCGGCAAGCGAGCGCATTTCCTGAACGTAGGCGTCCACCAGGTCGGACCAGAACGCGTCCAGGTCGGGATAGACATCGCGGCTGATATTGGCGCGGCCGGCGCGATAATGAATGTAGCACGGGCCGGGGAGCGTGATCTTGGGCGTGCGCGCGGTCAGCGACTTGAGGAAGCGAAAGTCGTCGGCGTTCTGCGGCCCGCTCCAGGCGATGCGGTCGACGACCGTGGGAATGCGCCGCGCCATCCGGTGGCCGTGGCTCTGCGATGCGGTCCAGCCCTGCTCCTCCGTCAGTTCGATCTGCACCCCGGAGATGCCGCAGCGCGTGAAGGAATCGGAATAGGTCCCGCGGCGGAACTCGCCGTCGGTGACGACTTGCAGGCCGATGTCTTCCTGCAGCTTGACCACGTCGGCAATGGCATCGTTCTCGATCGCCGCGAGCTTGCCGCGATCGAGTTCTCCCGCGGCATGCTGATGGCGTGCGCGCAGGAGCTCCGGTGGCCGCAACAGGCTGCCGATATGTTCGGCGCGGAACGGAGGCGGACGGGTCATGGCGATGCGGTCCGGAGGCGGAGAGGTCGTCGCAAAGGCCTAGCACGACGCCGGCGTCGCGGTCTCGCTGCCCGCGGCCGTCTCGGCATTTCCGGCCCCTGTGTCCTCTGGTCCCATTCCGCGGTCGCGACCGGCGGGTGTATCGTGCCGGCAGCTGCCCTCGCAACGGGACGTGCCGAAGTCTCCGTTCTGGAACGGGCTGCGGCGTCGCCATGAGAACAGGGAGATGCACCATGTGGATGCTCCGATCGCGCTTCGCCTTGGCGGCAACCGCCATCTTGTTCGTTCCCCTCGGCCTCGCCGCCGCCAACGCCCAGACTCCGATCACGTTCGGCAAGACGATCGGCGGCAGCGGCTTCCACATTCCGAGCTACGTCGCGATGCATCAAGGTTACTTCAAGGCGGAAGGCCTCGACGCCCGCGTCGTTTCGTTGACCGGCAAGGCGCTGGTCACCGCCGGACTGTCGGGCAATGTCGACTTCGTACCGATTCCGTCCGGCGGCGCGCAGGCGGCATTGAGCGGGGCGGAGATCCGCTACGTCGTCGGTGAATCGCTGAAGTCGCAGTGGGTGATCGTCGTGCGCAAGGAGATCGGCAAGCCCGAGGACCTCAAGGGCAAGACCATCGGTTACGGCCGCGCCGGTTCGGCCGACTACGACGAAGGCGCGACAGTGCTCAGCCGCTTCTTTCATATGGACGTCGGCAAGGACTACAAGGTCATCTCGTTCCAGGGCGAGGCCGAGCGGATGGCCGCCTTGATCAACGGCGACATCCAGGGCGCCTTGGTCTCGGCGCCGCGCGTTCCCAAAGCGCTGGACGCCGGCATGAAGGTGCTGTTGCGGACCGGCGATTACGTCCCGCGCGCCGGCGGAACGATCTGGACGCGGAAAGCCTACGTCGACCAGCACCCCGACACCGTCAGGAAAGTCATCCGCGCCATCGCCAACGGCGTGACCTATTTTCGCGACAACAGGGCGGGCTCGATCCCCGTGTTGAAGGAGCATCTCGGCATTGCGAGCGACCAGGAGGCCGGCATCATCTGGGACCAGTTGCACAACACCTTCGGCGCCGAAGTGCCCAAGGACCTGTTCCACGAGATCCTCGAAGCGCGCCGGCAGACCATGATCGTCGCGAACCAGTGGGCGAAGGACAAGCCGCTGCCCGATCCGGAGCAGTTCCTGACCCGCGAGCTGCTGGAGTCGACGCTCAAGGACATGGCCTACGTGCCGACCAAGCTCGATGCGCCGAGCCACTGATGCCAGAGCGCTGGTAGGGTGGGCATTGCGCGCTCTCGGTTCTTTCATCCGCACCTCTTGTGCCGCGCAATGCCCACGCGTTCCGTCCGCGTGGGCAAAATCGCGCGTTGCAGGAGTGCGAATTTCCGGCCCTCGGCAAGCGATTTTGCCCACCCTACGCATTATTCCAATCGATCGAAGTATCAGTAGTCGGCGGTGTGCCGCGGCCGCCAGCGGGTGAGGCGATCCTCGATCAGCTTCAGCAGCCCGGTCATCAGCAGCGACATCGCCGCGAACACGATCAGCCCGGCGAATACGATATCGACCTGATAGCGGCCCGACGCCTGCACCATCAGCACGCCGAGCCCCTCCTCGGAGCCGAAGAATTCGGCCACCACGACGCCGAGCACGGCGCGGCCGATCCCGAGCCGCAGCCCGGCCACCACATAGGGCAGCGAATTCGGCAGCACCACCAGGCGCGCGACATCCCATTCCTTGGCGCCGAACGAGCGCACGACGTTGATCAGGATCTTGTCGGCGTTTCGCACGCCTTCGTAAGTGTTGATCAGGATGGGAAACAGCGCGCCGATGAACACGATGACCACCTTCGACCACAGCCCCAAGCCGAACCAGAGCAGCACGAGCGGCAGGAACACCAGCCGCGGCGTAGCGTTGAACGCGGTGATGAAGGGGTCGAGCATCGCATTGAGGGTCCGCGAGCGGCCGAGCAGGACGCCGAGCGGCAGCCCCACCACGATCGACAGTACGAGCCCGAGCGCGAAGCCGGAAGCGCTGACGCCGAGCGGAGCCCAGATCGTGCCGGTCGCGAACATCGTCCAGAGCGTGCCTGCGATCTGACTCGGCGTCGTGAAGAAGAGCTTGGTGCCCGGCGACATCGTGAAGACGTGAGGCGCCAGCTGCCATACGATGAGGAGGAGAGCGATGCTGCCGGCGCCGAGCATGATCGGCTCGAAACGCCGCCACGGATGGGTGGCCGGTGCGACGAAGTCGTCGGCCGGCATCGAGATGGTCGCCTTGATGGCCTCGGTCCCGCTCATCGGCTATTGCCCGGCGCGCCAGGGGAACGCCGCGCGCTCCGCCCACCGCACCGCCTCCGTGAGCATGACCGCGATCATCATGATGGTGAGGATGCAGGCGAACATGCGATCGAGCGCGTAGATGTCGCCGAACCGGGCGATCGCATAGCCGATTCCCTCCGAGGCCGCGAAGAATTCGCCGACCAGCACGCCGACCAGCGCGCGGCCGACGGCAAGGCGCGCGCCGGCGACGATGTACGGCAGGATGCTCGGCAGGATCACCTTGGCATAAAGGTCCTTCTCGCTGCCGCCGAGCGAGCGGACGACATTGATCAGCAGCGGGTCGACGGCGCGTACGCCGGCATAGGCGTTGAAGACGAACGGGAAGACCGCGAGCGCGAAGATGATGATCGCCTTTCCCGCCACGCCGACGCCGAAGAATACGACGACCAGCGGCGCCAGCGCGACCAGCGGGCTGGCATAGAGCATCGTCATCAGGGGATCGAGCGCGTAGCCGACGCGTGCGCGCCAGCCCATGACCACGCCGAACGCCACGCCGACGACGGCGGCGGCGGTGAAACCGTAGACGAAGGGCACGGCACTGACCGCGAGGTCGTGGAACAGCTCGCCGGTCGCAACCAGATCGAGGAAGCCGCCGAGGATCAGGCTCGGCTTGCTGATGAACAGCGCATTGAATGGGACGACGAGAAACAGCGCCTGCCAGGCGGCAAAGAACAGCACCACCGCCAGGCAGCCGAGCAGGAGCTTGCGGTGGCGTTCCGCAAAGCCCGGTCGCGTCACGATGTCCTCGGCCTCGATCAGACCGAGATCTCGTCCTTCAGCGCGTGCCATATCTCGAGTTTCAGATCGTTGAACTGCGGCGTCACCCGCATCTCGTAGTCGCGCGGCCGCGGCAAATCGATCGCAAAGATCTTCTTGGCGTGGCCCGGGCGCTTGGTCATCACCATCACGCGGTCAGACAGATAGATCGCCTCGTCGATCTGATGAGTGACGAACAGCACCGTCTTGCGCGCCGTCTGCCAGATGCGCAGCAGCTCGACCTGCATCAAATCGCGGGTCTGGGCATCGAGCGCGGCGAACGGCTCGTCCATCAGAAGCACGTCGGGGTCGGTGGCGAGCGCGCGCGCGAGACCGACGCGCTGCTTCATGCCGCCCGAAAGTTCATGCGGGTAGTGACCCTCGAAGCCGACGAGGCCGACCATCTCGATCAGGCGCCCGCAGATGCTGCGGCGGGCGCTGGCCGCAACCCCCTTCAGTTCAAGCCCGAGCTCGACGTTGCTCTGCACGGTCCGCCACGGCAGCAGCCCGAACTCCTGGAATACCATGGCGCGATCGGACCCGGGCCCGGCGATCCGTCTGCCGTGCATGGTGAGATCGCCGGAATCCGGCTTCAACAAGCCGAGCAGGACGTTGAGGAACGTGCTCTTGCCGCAACCGGATGGCCCGACGATCGATAGGAATTCGCCTTCGCCGACATCGATGTCGAAACCGCGCAGCGCGCGCACCGGTCCGCGGTTCGGCGGCCGAAAGGTCAGGCTGATATTGCGGCCTTCAATATAGGCTTGCATGAAACGCCATGACGGCTCGCGATCGGCTTGCTGTTCCCCGCGCAGGACGGCCGCCCATCATGGGACCAATCCGGCGGTCCGCAAGGCAGCCATTAGTCGCGGCCGGCGCGAATGCTGCATTGCAACCGAGACGTCGAGTCCTGCTCGCGGTCGTGGCAGAAGCGAGGCGGTGCGGTTGCAAGTTCCGGCGCCGCGATGCGGCCGGCGCGATCTCGGATCAAGCGCACGTTGCCAGCAAGTTCGCGCCCGGTTTCCCGCGTTCCGCCGATCACGAGAGTATGCGCCGACCGTCCGATCCGCGCTCCTCGTGAGAGGGGAGCCGGCCCGCGCCGGCCTTCGCATGTCGCATTGCGTTTGCAACGTTTTTTCCGGAGACTGGCTGGCGCGGCCGCTCTACGAAGAGCGCGGGGGCGGGGGTACGGGACGTCGCCGTAGAGGAGGAAGCCATGGTCGCCGGGGAAGCAGCAGCTGGTTCAGCCATTGTCGCCGACGGCGCCAGCAAGCTTTTCCTCGACGGAACCGTGGTCGCCTTCCATCAACTGTCGCTTGCGGTCCGGCGCAACGAGATCATGTGCGTGGTGGGTCCGTCGGGCTGCGGCAAGACCACGCTGCTGCGCTGCATCGCCGGCCTCACCGATCTGAGCAGCGGCACGCTCTTGGTTCACGGCCAGCCGGTGGCCGGCCGGCCGCCCGACGGCGTCGCCATGGTGTTCCAGCATTTCGGCCTGCTGCCGTGGAAGACCGTCTACGACAACGCGGCCTTTGGGCTCGCCATGGCGCGCGTGCCGCGCGCGGAGATCGCGGCGCGGGTCGCGCATTATCTCGAGCTGGTCGGGCTCACCGGCTTCGAAAGCCATTATCCCTACCAGCTCTCCGGCGGCATGCAGCAGCGCGTGGGGCTCGTGCGCGCACTGGCCGTGAACCCGTCGATCCTGTTGATGGACGAGCCGTTCGCGGCGCTCGACGCGCAGACCCGCGAGATCCTGCAAGAGGAGCTGCTGGCGCTGATGGAGCGGCCGGACGAGCGCAAGACCATGGTCTTCATCACCCATTCGATCGATGAGGCGATCCTGCTGGGCGACCGCATCGCGGTGATGAGCGCCCGTCCCGGCCGCATCAAAGAAGTGCTCGACATGCCGTTCGGCTGGCCGCGCAACGCCGATGCAGTGCGCTCAGATCCGCGCTTTGCCGAGTTTCGTCTGCATATCTGGCATCAGCTGCACACCGCGAAGCCGCGGGCCCTGCGTGCGCCGAGAGAGGTTGCGTGACCACCGTCGAGCAAGCCCGCAGCGATTTGCCCGAGCGGCAGCCCCCGCTCGATCTGTCCGGCGACCAGGCCCGCGCCGAACGGGTCGCCGCCGAGCGCAGGCATCGCCGCCAGTGGATCAATCTGACGATCCGGCTGGCGTCGCTCGCGATCGCGCTCGTGCTGTGGGAGCTGGCGGCCTGGAACGTCGACCCCGTGCTCTTTACCTCGCCGACGAAGGTGGCGGTGGCGGCGTACGACATGGTGCTGAGCGGCGAGCTGTGGACCTATCTGTGGCCGAGCCTGGTCGTGCTCGCGATCGGTTTGGCGTTCGCGGTGGTGTTCGGGATCGGCATCGGCCTCTTGCTGGCGCGGTTCTGGGTGCTCGACGTCGCGCTCACCGTCTACATCACCTTCCTCTATTCGATTCCGTCGGTTGCCCTGGTTCCGCTCATCGTGCTGTGGGCCGGCTTCGACACCACGGCGAAGGTGATCATCCTGTTCCTGTTCGCCTTCTTTCCGATGGTGATCAACACCTATCAGGGCGTCAAAAGCGTCGACCCGAAGCTGCTCGAGGTCGGCCGCGCCTTCCGTTGCTCGGAAGGGCAGTTGTGGTGGAACATCGTGTTGCCGGCGGCGCTGCCGTTCATCGTCACCGGATTGCGGCTGGCGCTCGGGCGCGGCTTGATCGGCATGGTGCTGGCCGATCTCTATACCGCGATCTCCGGCATCGGCTATCTGATCGTGCGCACGGCCTCAACCTACCAGGTCGACAAGATGTTCGTGCCGATCGTGACGCTTGGGCTGCTGGGTGTGACGCTCACGGCGCTGCTGCGCTTGGCCGAGAAATACGTGGCGCCCTGGACCGCGGCGTCGCAAGAGGACTGATCCGATGGACTTGAACTCAGCTGTCCTCATCGCGTCATGGCCGGGCTTGACCCGGCCATCCATCATACTTCGTAATGGTTTTTCCGATGGATGCGCGGGTCAAGCCCGCGCATGACGGAGCAACGATCGCGGCTGGCGATATAAAGCGGGGTTGCGGGCGAAAGGAAAAAGCAAGGAAACGCGCCATGTGGAATAGGTGCCGAATGATCCATCTCCTGCTGCCGCTCTTCGCGGGCGCGCTCGTGATTGCGGATGCGGGCGACGCTGCCGCGCAGAATTGCCCAGCGATGCGTAAGATCAATATCGGGGTCTCGGTGGCGCCGCCCAATGTGGTGCACACCTCGCCCTACGTCGCGAAGGAGCTCGGCTTCTTCGCCAAACGCTGCATCGAGCCGAACATCATCCAGTTCGAAGGCGGCCAGTCGGCGACCTCGAACGCCGCGGCCGCGCAAGGCTCGGCGATCGTGAGCGTGGGCGACGTCGCCATCGGCCGCGGCATGAAGGTGCAGCAGTTCTGGGGATTGGCGCCGCGCATGCCGCAGGCCTACATGGTATCGCCCGACGTGAAGACCGCGGCCGATCTCAAGGGCAAGAAGCTCAGTGCCACCGGCGGCGGCGTCGGCGGCTTCAACTGGCGCATGGGCCGCGAGGTGCTCAAGAGCGCCGGTCTCACGGTCGACGACGCGCAATTCATCCCCGCCGCCACGGCCGGGCGCCTGCCGGGACTGGTCGCCGGGCAGATCGACGGCGTGGCGCTCCATCCCGAGGACGTCTATCTCGCCAAGAAGCAGAAGCCGACACTCAATGTCTTGGTGCAGCTGGCCGAGCTGATGCCCGACTACATGTTCAACGCCTACGGCGCCTCGCTCGACTGGATCGCGCGCGACCGCGCGCTGCTGCGCGACACCGCCGCCGCCATGATCGAGGCCAATCGCGCCATGTATCGCGACAAGACCAAGGTCGTGCCGATCATCGAGAAGGCGACCGGCAAGCCGAAGGACGCGGTCGAATACGCCATCGACGTGCTGACCAAGAACTGCGTCTGGTCGGTCAACGGCGGCTTGAACCCCAAGCGCACGCAATGGTCGATCGACAACAGCGCCGCGAACGGCGATATCGACAAGGACAAGAAGCCCGCGCCCGAGCAAGTGGCGAATTTCGCGCTTGCCAAGGAGGCGGTGGACGCCGCCGGTGGCCCCGTCACCATCGGCAATTGCAAGGATTAGCGCGCCTTGTGGAAAACCTGCCCCGGGCGTGATCCGGGGCAGGGACCGGTTTTCCCAACGGAACATGCGCAAAACGAGGATCCCGTCATGAACGTGCAAACTCCGCGTCCCGCCGGCCACCGGAGCTGGGAGGAGGTGCGCACGCGCCTCGATCAGAACGCGCCGTTCTCCAACATGCACGACACGCCCTATTACCGGGACGCGGTCTACGATCATTTCTCCAAGCAGGAATATCAGCGCCGCTACCGGGCGCTGCGCGACAAGATGCGCGAGCACAAGCTCGACTGCGTGATCGTGCCCGGGGGCCCCAGCCATTGGAGCTTTGGCGGCGGCATGCAGTGGCTGACCGGCCATTGGGAGTGGCACGCAATCTCGTCCTACGTGCTGGTGCCGCTCGACGGCGAGCCTACGCTGATCTTCTCCATGGGCGGCACCCATGCCGAGGCCTGCCGGCGCGAATGCGCCAACGCCCTGACCGACGTGCGCCACAGCCGCAACGGCAAATATGCCGAGGTCATGGTCGAACGCCTCAAGGAGCTCAGGCTCGAGCGCGGCCGCATCGGCCTCATCGAGATCGATGCGCGGCACAACGATTATCTTCCGGTCAACCAGTACAACGTGCTGCGGCAGTCGCTGCCGGAGGCGGAGTTGGTCTTCACCAAGGGCTTCCTGCACGAGCTGGTCGTCATCCACAGCGAGGAGGAATTGCGTTGCGTGCGCAAGGCCGGCGTGCTGTGCCAGCGTGCCATGGAGGCGATGATCGTGCGCGCCAAGCCCGGCGTGCCGGAATACGAGCTGCGTGCCGCCGCCGGCGCCGCCATCCTCGACGGCGGCGGCGACATCGACTTTCTCATCATCGGGACGACGCCGATGGCCGAGCCCGCGATGGTGTTCGGCAATCCGCGCCCGTCGCACCGCAAGCTCAAGAAGGGCGACATCGTCAACATGGAGCTCGCCGCCGGCTACAACGGCCTCTCGGCGCAGATCGGTTCGCCGATCACGCTCGGGCCGCCGACCGACATGGTGCGCAAATTCTGGGACGACATCACGCTGCCGGGCTACCGGAAGATCATCGCCGAGATCAAGCCCGGCAACGCCACCGACAATATGCGGCTCGCCAGCCGTTTTTTCCGCGACAAGGGCGTGCAGTCGCGCCCCACGCAGGTGCACGGCATCGACATCGTCACCGACAAGCCGCACGTCTTCGCCGAGCGCACCGAGGCCGGCGAGATCGACAAGGTGCTCAAGCCCGGCATGATCATCATGGCCGAGCCCAATCCGATCACGCCGGACGGCATGTTCGGCATCTTCCTCGGGCACACTTTCATCGTCACCAACGACGGCCACGAATGCGTCGATAATTTCCCGCTCGAGATCGCGGTGGCGGCGGGTTGAGGGGTCGCGTGCTGACCAAAACCGAAGCGCAGAACGCTCGGCGCGTTCCTGCCGCCACCCTGCGCACGTTCCTGGTCGATGCCTTGCGCGCCTGCGGGTTGCCGGAAGCCGACGCCGCGACCGTCGCCGGCGCGATGCTGGAGGCCGATCTTACCGGCTCGGACGCGCACGGCGTGTTTCGCTTGGCCGGCTACGTGCGCCAGCTCAAGCGCGGGGCGATGAACCCGCGCCCGAGCATCCGCGTGCTCGAGCGCGCGCCAGCCACTGCGCTCATCGACGGCGATCACGGCATGGGCCATGTGGTGATGACCCATGCCGCCCAGCTCGCGGTCGAGCTCGCGCGCGCGTCCGGCGTCGGCTGGGTCGGCGCCCGCCGCTCCAATCACGCCGGCGCCGGCGCGGTCTATGCCGCCATCCCGCTCGCGCACGGCATGGTCGGCATCTACGGCGCGGCCTCGAGCGTGAACCACATGGCGCCGTGGGGCGGCACCGAGCCGCTGCTCGGCACCAACCCGATCGCAGTGGCGATCCCCGCGGGCGACGAGGCGCCGGTGATTCTCGACATCGCCACCTCGCTCGCCTCGAACGGCGCCATCAGGACCCACGAGCTGGAGGGCCGGCCGATGCCCGAGGGCTGGGTGCAGAACCGCGCGGACGGCGCTCCCATCACCGATCCGCGCCGCATCAACGAGGGCACTTATCTGCCGATGGGCGGCTACAAGGGCAGCGGCCTCTCCATCGTCATCGGCCTGCTGGCGGGTCCGCTCAACGGCGCGGCGTTCGGCCGCGACGTCAGGGACTTCGCGCTGCCGCCCGGCGGCGAGCTCAATGTCGGGCAATTCGTGATCGCGCTCGACGTCGCGCGCTTCGTCCCGCCCGACCTATTCAAGGCGGAAGTCGACCGGCACATCCACGAGCTTGCCTCCTCCCGGCGAGTGCCGGGCAGGAACGAGATCCGCGTGCCGGGCCAGGGGCGGGTCGCACGCCGCAAGGAGCGGGAACAGAACGGCGTGCCGCTCAACGCGACGCTTGTCGCCCAGGTCGACGAGGTGGCAAAATCCCTCGGCATCGCGCCGCTGAGCGCACGCGCATGACCGCGGCTGCCGACCAATCGTCGCAGGGATCGCCGTTCTGGCGTTTCTCGCTGGGTTTCTATCGCCAGCCCGAAGTGGCCGACGCCTGCATCCGCTTGCAGGAGGAGGCCGGCATCGACGTCAATCTGTTGCTGTTTCTGCTCTGGCACGCGACGCGCAAGCGCGCGCTCTCGGCAACCGAAGTCGCGGAGCTCGAGCGGCGGATCGCCGGCTGGCGGGACATAACCGTGATTCCGCTGCGCACGCTGCGCCGCGCGCTGAAATCGCCACCGGCGCTGGTGGCTCCCGCAACGGCGGAACTCTTTCGCACCAAAGTCAAAGCGGTCGAGCTCGAGGCTGAACGGCTGCAGCAGGAGGCGATGTACGAGCTCACGCGGGCGTCGCCGTTGGGACGCGAGGCGTCCTCGCTCGAACAGGCGGCGCGTGGCAATGTCATGGCCTATCAGAGCATTCGTGGGGTGGCGTTTTCCACGGCTGCAGTCGAAACCCTGCTCGCGGCGCTGACCGGCTGCGGGCCCAAACCGGAGGAATGACCATGGACAAGGACGTTTACGACCGCGGCCTGACCATGCGCCGCAGGGTGCTGGGCGAAGACTATGTCGACCGCGCGCTCAAGAGCGCCGACGACTTCAATCGGGATTTCCAGCGCATCGTCACCCAGTACTGCTGGGGCGAGGCCTGGGGTGACGACACCCTCTCCCCGCGCGAGCGCTCCATCCTCAATCTCGGCATGATCGCCTCGCTCGGCAAGATGGAGGAATTCCAGACCCACGTTCGCGGCGCGCTGCGCAACGGACTCACCCCCAACGAGATCCGCGCGGTGCTCACCCAGATCGCGGTCTATTGCGGTATCCCGGTTGGCGTGGATTGCTTCCGCCTCGCCAAGGCCGTGCTGAGCGAAGGCAAGAAGCCGTGAAGTTCCCCGCAAGCGGCTTTTGGCGCTCCCTTCGCGACGGGCGTAAGCCCTTGAATTGCGACAAGTTCCATCGGCCGGGGTTATCAATGACTTGGTGATTTTTTGCCCCTATGGTCTTGAATGCGCCTTGTTCATGGGCGACTTCCGGTGACTGATTTTGGGGTTCGCGTGAGGGGGAGGGGGAATGATTTTCCGCACAGCCGGTGCCATCGCGACGTTGTTGCTCGCCCTGGGAGGCTCGGGCAGCCCAGCTTTGGCGCAGTTCTATCCGCCTCCGCCGGCCTATCCGCCGCCGCAAGCTAATCCACCGTCTCAGGGTCACACGCCTCAACGGCTGATCCCCGCCGACGCCGACGGCGACCAGTTGTATGACGCCCAGGGCCGTCCGCTGCCCCCCGGCACTGTCTTTCGCCAAGCGCCGCCCGGCCACCGTGAGGTGGGCGGGCCCCAGCACGGATATCCACCTCAAGCTCTCCCAGGCTATGAGCCGGCCGCGCCGTCGGCTCCACCCGAGCAGGAGGCCACGCGGCCGCCGCTGCCGCTAGGGCCTGCACAGCCCCAGCAGGGTACGACTGGCGCAGACCCGCGCAACATGGCGGCATTTCCGCCGGAGGTGCGTCCCGAGACCGGCCCGAGGAAGGCGCTGCCGCCGCAGTTCCGTCGCGCGCTGGTCGACTACCACACCAAGGAGCCCGCCGGCACGCTCATCGTCGACACCCAGAATACCTACCTTTATCTCGTGTTCGGCCAGGGCAAGGCGTTGCGCTATGGCATCGGCGTGGGCCGCGAGGGCTTCACTTGGTCGGGCACCGAGCGGGTTACCAAGGTGGCGGAGTGGCCGGATTGGCATCCGCCGGAAGAAATGATCGAACGCCAGCCCTACCTGCCGCGCTTCATGGCCGGCGGTGACGGCAATCCGCTCGGCGCGCGCGCTCTCTATCTCGGCAAGACGATCTATCGCATCCACGGCACCAATCAGCCGTCGACCATCGGCACCTTCGTGTCTTCGGGCTGCATCCGGCTCACCAACGAGGACGTCACCGACCTCTACACCCGGGTGAAGGTCGGAACGCGCGTGGTGGTGCTGCCTGGCAAGCCGCCGGCGACCGCTGCGGCAACGCCACCTGCTCCGACCGCGGCGCCGGCGCCGCCTGCGGCACTGGTGCAGCCGCCCGCTGGTGGTGGCGCGCCGGTCATGACCTCGCCGCTCGCCCCGCCGCCTTCCGCCATGGCGCGCTGATCCGGACTCATCCTGCCGTAGCGCGAGCTGTCGTCGTCCCCGCGCGGGGACGACGCGATCTTTCGATATTACTCCAGAACCCGCACCGGCTTGCCGTCGAGAAACGCGCGGATGTCGTCGACCACGCCGCCGAAATAAGTGCGATAGTTCTGCAGCGCCACGTAGCCGAGATGCGGCGTGAGCACGACGTTGTCCATCTTGCGCAGCGGATGGTCGGTAGGCAGCGGCTCGACGTCGAACACGTCGAGCCCGGCGCCGGCGATCTTGTTCTCCCGCAATACCGCCAGCAGCGCCGTCTCCTCGATGATGGGTCCGCGCGAGGTGTTGATGATGTAGGCCGACGGCTTCATCAGCCCGAATTCCTTGGCCCCGACCAGGCCGCGCGTGCGCTGGGACAGGATCACGTGGATGGTGATGAAATCCGCCTGGCGGAACAGGTCCTCCTTGCTCACGTAGTCGACGCCCGCCTCCTTGCACTTCTCCGGCGTCAGGTTCTGGCTCCAGGCGATGACCTTCATGCCGAACGCCTGCGCGATCTTCGCCGTGCGGGTGCCGAGCTTGCCGAGGCCGAGCACGCCCAGCGTCATGCCGTCCAGATCCATGCCGATCGTGCTCTGCCACGGCACGCCGGCCTTCATGCGCGCGTTCTCGTAGCCGATGCGACGGGTCAGTTCGAGCATGAGGCCGATGGCGATGCCGGAGGTGGGATTGCCCAGCGATGGGGTCCCGCACACCACGACGCCGCGCTCCTTGGCGGCGGCAACGTCGAACGAGGCGTTGCGCAGGCCGGTGGTGATGAGGAGCTTGAGGTCGGGCAGCTTCTCGATCACGGCACGCGGGAAGGGCGTGCGCTCGCGCATGGCGCAGACGATGTCGAAGCCTTGCAGCGCCTTGATGACGTTGTCCTGGCCGCCGAGATGCTGCTTGAACACCTTGATGTCGAGGTCGCCTGCGACCTTCGACCAATCGGCCGCTTTGAGAGCAACGTCCTGGTAGTCGTCGAGGATCGCGCAGCGAAGGCGGGGCATGGCGAAGGTCCGTGATTGGCCAACGGGAGGGGGCAGACGAGGGTCGATAGCCCCCTATAGCACACGGGGAAGCCGCACCAGGCGCAATGGGCATGCGCAGCCTCGCGGCCGGCCGGGCGCCGCTCGGCCAGCTACGGACGATTGGTCACTCTTTGGAGTTGTCGGGATCAGCCCTTCACGCGCACGCGCACCAGCGCGGGTATCGCATCATACGTGGCGGGATACCTGGCGGGCGCCCGGTCGTGCTTGGCGTGCCACTTGGGGCCGGGTCCGCGCATGTAGTGCAGCTCGGGCCGATACGGGTCGAGCAGGCTTCTCGCCAGGCCGTGCAGGAACTCGGCGAGATCGGCCGCGACGCTCGATCCCTCGCGCTGGCTGCTTCGAACTGTCTTTCCCATGACCCCCTCCGGTCGACTTGCGTCTTTGCCCGGTTTTTCGCCCCATCGCGTGGAGCGCCCCATCGCCTGCGATTGTCGGGTCAAATTTGTTAAAAACCCAGTACGAATTCGCCTGCGATTTCAGTTTGCTGGCGGGCGTTGCAAAAAAGCTACGGTTAGGGTTAAGGATCGATGCAATCAGGTCACAGTCGGGCGCCAAAGTCGTCGCGACGGGCCCCAGGGGGGCGGCTGGGATCGAGCTTTGGGGGGGCCGATATCGGACCGGCGAGGCGTCAGGTTTTGCCGTGTACCAGAATCAGAGCGGGGATCCGGTGGGGCCATGCTTGGCATGCCACCTGGGTCCGGGACCGCGCATGTAGTGCAACTCCGGCCGGTAGGGATCGAACAGCGCTCGGGCCAGATTGTGGGCGAGTTCGGCGAGGTCGGCGGCCAAACCCAGGACCGGACGACGGGGGGCAAGCATTCGAACCCTGGTTGCGGCCGTGATCATGACGCTCTCCGCTCGGCTTGTTGTTTTTGTCAGCTGCCGCGCTTGCCTGTTGGTCATCGCGCGACGCGTTTGGGTTCAACGAATGATCGGCAACCTGCGTTAAACCTTGGTAACAATGGCCCGCGGCGTTGCGCGATCGGTCGTCCTCCTTGCTCAACAGATACGTCGACCGCCGCGCGGCGGATGTGACCTGCCTCACCTCCTTCTCGTTTTTGTGATCGCTGAGATTGCCCCGCCGCGGCCTTGCCCTCCCGCGCGCGTCTCGCTACATCACCGGCAATTTCCCGACATCCGGCGCCGATGGGTGCCCAACAACGAGAGCAGGGGCTGATGGCCCGCCAGTTCATCTATCACATGCAAGGCCTGTCCAAGACCTATCCGGGCAATCGGAAGGTGTTGGAGAACATCAATCTGTCGTTCTACCCCGACGCCAAGATCGGCGTGCTCGGCGTCAACGGCTCCGGCAAGTCGACGCTGCTGCGCATCATGGGCGGCATCGACAAGGAATTTGTCGGCGAGGGCTGGGTGGCCGAGGGCGCGCGCGTGGGCTATCTCGAGCAGGAGCCGCAGCTCGATGCGGCGAAAAACGCGCGCGAGAACGTGATGGAGGGCGTCGCGCCGCAGAAAGCGATCCTCGACCGCTACAACGAGCTCGCCATGAACTATTCGGACGAGACCGCGGACGAGATGACGAAACTGCAGGACGAGATCGAGGCCAAAGGGCTGTGGGACCTCGATTCCAAGATCGATCAGGCCATGGACGCGCTGCGCTGCCCGCCCGACGACGCCGACGTGACCAAGCTTTCCGGCGGCGAGCGGCGCCGCGTCGCTCTCTGCCGGCTGTTGCTCGAGCAGCCCGAACTGTTGCTGCTCGACGAGCCCACCAACCATCTCGACGCCGAATCCGTCAGCTGGCTCGAGGGCCATCTGCGCAACTATCCCGGCGCGATCCTGATCGTCACCCACGATCGCTACTTCCTCGACAACGTCACCGGCTGGATCCTCGAGCTCGATCGCGGCCGCGGCATTCCCTACGAGGGCAACTACTCGGCCTGGCTCGCGCAGAAGCGCAAGCGCCTCGAGCAGGAGGGCCGCGAGGAGGAGGCGCGCCAGCGCACGCTCGCGCGCGAGCAGGAATGGATCGCGGCCTCGCCGCGCGCACGGCAGGCCAAATCCAAGGCCCGCTATCAGCGCTACGAGGAGCTGGTGAAGCAGGCGGCGGAGAAGACCGCCCAGACCGCGCAGATCATCATCCCGGTGGCGGAGCGGCTCGGGCAGAACGTCGTCGACTTCGAGGGCCTCAAGAAGGGCTTCGGCGACAATCTGCTGATCGACGATCTCACCTTCAAGCTGCCGCCGGGCGGCATCGTCGGCGTGATCGGCCCCAACGGCGCCGGCAAGACGACGCTGTTCCGCATGATCGTCGGGCAGGAAAAGCCGGACCAGGGCACAATCAAGATCGGCGAGTCAGTGCATCTCGGCTATGTCGATCAGTCGCGCGACACGCTCGACGGCAAGAAGAACGTGTGGGAGGAAATCTCCGGCGGGCAGGACATCATCCTGCTCGGCAAGCGCGAGGTGAATTCGCGCGCCTACTGCTCCAACTTCAATTTCAAGGGCGCCGACCAGCAGAAGAAAGTCGGCTCGCTGTCGGGCGGCGAACGGAACCGCGTGCATCTCGCCAAGATGCTCAAGTCCGGCGCCAATCTGCTGCTGCTCGACGAGCCGACCAACGATCTCGACGTCGATACGCTACGCGCGCTCGAGGAGGCGCTCGAGGATTTCGCCGGCTGCGCCGTCATCATCAGCCACGATCGCTGGTTCCTGGACCGCGTCGCCACCCACATCCTGGCGTTCGAAGGCGACAGCCACGTCGAGTGGTTCGAGGGCAATTTCCAGGATTACGAAAAGGACAAGATGCGCCGGCTGGGGACCGACTCCGCCATTCCTCACCGCATCAAGTACAAGAAGTTCAGCCGATAGATCGGTCGTAGGGTGGGCATAGCGCGCTCTCGGTTCTATCATCCGCGCGGGTTGTGCGGGCGCAATGCCCACGCGCTGTGTTGGCGTGGGCCAAGTCGCCCGTGGCGCCCGTGTGAATGGTCGTTCCCTCGGTAGGCGATTCTGTCCGTCGACGCGTCTCACCCTTGCCGGAAATCCTGCCGATGGCCGACGATTGGAGTGCGCGCCAATACCTCAAGTTCGAGGACGAGCGCACGCGCCCGCCGCGCGATCTCCTGGCGCAGGTGCCGCTTTCGGCGCCGCGCCGGGTGATCGATCTCGGCTGCGGGCCCGGCAATTCCACCGAGCTGCTGATCGAGCGCTATCCGCAGGCCGAAGTGATCGGCCTGGATTCCTCCCCCGACATGCTGCGCCAGGCGCGCGAACGGCTTCCCGGCTGCCGCTTCCTCGAAGCGGATCTGGCGCATTGGCGCCCGCAGGCGAGCGTCGATCTCCTGTTCGCCAACGCCGTGTTGCAATGGGTCCCCGACCATCCCGCGGTGTTGCGGCGTCTGCTCGCGGTACTGCCGCAAGGCGGCGTATTGGCGGTGCAGATGCCCGACAACACGCAGGAGCCGGCGCTGGCGCTCATGGTCGAGGTGGCGGAGAGCGGCCCGTGGGCGGCCGCTCTTGCCAGCGCCGCGGCGGCGCGCGACGACCTGCCGACGCCGGCGGCCTATTACAATTTGCTCAAGCCGCTCTGCGCGCACCTCGACATCTGGCACACGGTCTACAATCACGTGCTGGCCGGACCCGAAGCCATCGTCGAATGGTTCCGCGGCTCGGGCCTGCGGCCGTTTCTCGCCCCGCTCGACCAGGACATGCGCAAGGACTTCGTCGCCGCCTATCGCACGCGCATCGCGCAAGCCTACCCCGTGCGCTTCGACGGCAAGGCGCTGTTGCGGTTTCCGCGGCTGTTCATGGTGGCGATACGGTAGCGGGCCAGCGTCTGGATCGGGGATGTGTAGGGTGGGCAAAATCGCCTGCTGAGGAACGGCAACTTGCACGGCGCTGCGAGCGATTTTGCCCACGCGGACAGAACGCGTGGGCATTGCGCCTGCGCAACGAGTGCGGGGGAGAGAGCCGGAAGCGCGCAATGCCCACCCTACAGATCTATCTCTCAGGCTAATTTTTCCCCTTCACCCGCACCTTGGTGGCGATCGGGCCGGTGTCGCCCACGTCCTCGTTGTAATAGACGTCGTCGCCGCGTTCGAGGCCGTCGAAGTCGCCGGACAGCAGCGAGTTGCGGTGGAAGTAGAGCAGCCCGCCCTCCTTGGTCATCAGAAACCCGAAGTCCTGCTCGGGCGTGATCTCTGCGACCTGACCGAGCGATTGGTTCTCGGCATCGTGGTTGCCGACTTTGGTGCGGCCGTCGCGCCGCTCCTTGAGGTCGAGCAATTGCCGCTCGGCGATGCGGAACGCCTCGTTGATCGCCTTGTGCAGGTCGGGGTGCTGATACTTCCGCAGCAGGTGCTCGGGCTCGTGGCTGACCACGAGGTCGGCGCGGCCCGGAATGCCGAGCTCGATGTGCACGACCGGAGGGATGGTGCCGGTAAGGTCCTTGGCGCGCTGGTCGATCCGGACCCGGCACGAGACCAGCCGGTCGTAGAGCTTCTCCAGATCGGCGACCCGGGCGCGGATTTCCTGTTCGGCCCAGTCCGAGCTTTCGATATTATGAAAAGCAATTTCGAGCGGCACCTGCAGCATCGGCGGCTCCATATCTTGGGCGCTTTTGGACGCTTGTATTAACGCCCGGTGCGGTCGAATCGTTGCAGTGGAGCGGCGCCAACGGATCTGCGCCGGGCTTTTGCAATACGTCGGAAAGGAACGAGCGGGCAATGGGTCGATTTGGCAACTATGCGGCTGTTCTCCTGGGCGCCTGGCTGGCGGCGGCTACCGCCACGCCCGCGGCGGCGGCCGATCCCGCCTTTCAAAAATGGCTGGAGGGACTCTGGCCGCAGGCGCAGGCGCTCGGCGTCTCGCGCCAGACTTTCGATGCCGCCACGCGCGGGCTCGCGCCCGATCTGACGCTGCCCGATCTCGAGCTGCCGGGCCGGCCGGGCGCGCCGCCGCGCGGCCAGGCTGAATTCGTGCAGACCCCCGCCGACTACATCAAGGAGGCCAATATCGCGCACCTCGCCGCGCAGGGAAAAAAGCTCGCCGCCGCGCACGCCCGCACGCTGGCCGCGATCGAGCAGCAATACGGCGTGCCCGGCAACGTGCTGCTGGCGATCTGGGGCCGCGAGACCGCGTTCGGCGGCTACCGGCTGCCGAAAAACGCCATCACCGTGCTCGCCACCCAGGGCTATTACGGCCGGCGCAAGGACATGTTTGCGCAAGAGCTGCTCTACGCCCTCAAGATGCTGGAGGAGGGCCACGTCAGGCTCGCGGATATGAAGAGCTCCTGGGGCGGCGCCATGGGATTGACCCAGTTCCTGCCGTCCGAGTTCTACAAATACGCCGTCGATTTCGACGGCGACGGCAAGAAGGACATCTGGACCTCGGTGCCCGATGCGCTGGCGTCGGCGGCGCAGCAACTCGTCGGCAAGGGCTGGCAGCGCGGCGCGCACTGGGCCTACGAGGTGCGCGCGCCGCAGAGCGTCGACTGCACCATCGGCGTTCCCGACGTCACGCGTCCGCTCGGCGAATGGCTCAAGCAAGGCTTCGTGCTCGCCCATGGGCGCAAGCCGGCTGCGGCGGAGCTCAGCGAGCCGGCGTCGTTGCTGCTGCCGGAGGGGACCTACGGGCCGGCGTTCCTGACGCTCAAGAACTACTACGTCATCAAGGAATACAATTTCTCCGATCTCTACGTGCTGTTCGTGGGCCATCTGAGCGAGCGCATCGTCGATCCGCGCCCGTTCGAGACCGCCGTGGAGCAAGAACACGCAACTGCGCACGGCGCAGGTCGAGATGATGCAGCGTACGCTGACCAAGCTCGGCCTCTACAAGGACAAGATCGACGGCAAGGCCGGCATGCTCACGCGCGCGGCGCTCGGCGCCTACCAGAAGGCGAACCACTTGAAGGTCGATTGCTGGCCGACGGCGGCCGTGCTCGACGACATGCAACGCCGCGCGGCGAGAAACTGAGCGCGCGCGCTGCCCATGCAAATGGCCGGCTCATGCGAGCCGGCCATGATTTAAAGTTCAGAAGACTTCGGTGTCACGCGGCCGCTGGCCGCGTTGCGTGCCGCTCAGCAGGCGACGCGCACCGGCCGCACCACCCAGGCCTGATAGCGATTGGACCACACCTCTTGATCGACGATGCAGGTGCGCGGCGCGGCGTAGACCGGTGCCGGCTCGACATAGGCGGGCCGCGAATTCGCGACTGCGCTGCCGATGATGGCGCCCGCCACCAGGCCGCCGACGACGCCGGCGCCGACCGCGCAGCCGTAGCAGCGGGCGTCCGCTGTCGTCGGCATGGCGGCGGTCGCGATTGCCATGGTCGCGGCCGCAACGAAGGCAGTGAGAGTCTTCTTCATCAGAGTCTCCTTGAGCGTCGGCTGACGCCGAGCGCGAGCGAAAGGTTGCGATGTCCGAATAGCCCGGATTGAGCCATAGCCCCCGATTGAGCCGGGGAGCATAATCCCGGTTAATTTGTCGGAATTTTGGTCAGAAAAACCTTGCTGCGTCCTTAACTTACGGCCCTGTGGACGGCGCGCCGGCGCGCTCGCGGACAAAAACGCCGGCACTCCCGCGGGAGCGCCGGCGCCAGGCTGTCGGTCCGCCGGGAGGAGGGCCGATACGCTCAGCACACGCGATAGCGATAGCCGTTGCGCCAGCGCCAGCAGTTGTAATAGGGCCGCGGCGCGTAGTTGTAGTAGGCCGGCGCCGGCGCGTAGCCGTAGTCGACCGGCGCCGGTGCGTAGCCGTAGTCGACCGGGTAGTAGCCGCCGTAGGACGACGGACCGTAATAGCCGCCGTAATACGGGCTGTAATAACCGGAGTAGTACGGCCGTGCGAACGCGCTTGAGATGATGGCGGCGGCGGCGAAGGCGCCCAGCGCCGGTCCCCACCAACCGCGGCGCGCATCCGCGGTCGTCGGCGTGGCAACCGCCGCGACCGCGACGGTTACCGCCGCAACAAGGGCGGTCAGGGTTTTCCTCATGGCGTCACCTCGACATGAACAAGGGCGAGGGTTCAGGTGATGGTCAAACGTGACCTTGGTTGAAATGTTCCACGCCGACGCTGAACGACGGCTGAACGGAATTCACGCCCTTGCCCGAATGCCGCCACGATTGACTTCGCGCTGGGGCTCGCGCTGCTAGCCGTCCGCACCAAGACCCGGCCGAGCGCCGGACCTGCGCGCTCGGCAACGAGAGATGAGGGCCGGCACCGTTCGCGTGGGCCGCGCCGTGCCCGTCACGGCTCGAAGATCGCCTTCAGCAGCGCGGCGAGACGAAAGCCGGCCTTGGCGAGTTGATAGCGCGCGCGCTCCGTGGCCCAGCCCTCGTAAGTCGGGTCGAGCGCGGCCACCCAAGTGCAGCCGCCGGTCGAGGGAAACGGCGAGGGTCTTGCGCCCTTGCGGATGGTCAGGTTCTGCAACGCTTCGCTCGCCAGCGGCATGACCTCGGTCGCCCATTGCGCCGCCCAGGTCTCCGGCGCGCCCGCGGTTTCCCATCCTCCGGGCGGGGCGGCGGCGAGGAGCTTGGCGAAGGCCTGTTCCGATTGCGCGACGCCGGCCGATTGCATCGCCCGCGCGACCGTCACGCTGTCCCAGTAGAGGTGCAGGTTGCCGGCCGGCGGCACCGCCGGAGGCGGGGCGTCGAGGAAGATCAGGTTGCCGCCCATGGTCATCGCGACGGTATCGCCGATGCCGAAGGTCGGCGGCTGACCCACGACGTTGGGATCGACGCTGGTTTCGCAGCTCCTGTCGAAATATTTCGCGCCCACGTGCAGCGGCTGATGGATGTCGCCGACGAGATGCACGAGCAGCCAGATGGCCTCCGCGTCGGTCAGCTTGACGTCCGGCTTCGGCGGCGGGGTGTTGCCGCGCAGCTGCGCGACCACGTATTCGATCATCCGCACGACGTCGGTGTCCTCGGTGCCGGCGCTGCCCGCGACGTATTTCGCCTGCTGCAGCGGCACGTCGGTGAAGTGGAATTGGTCGTGGTGCGGATTGCGCGCGACGTAGGCCTTCTCCTCGTCGGAGGGCGGGCGACCGCAAAACGGCACGTTGCCGCGCTTGGCGCAGTCGGGGAACACCGCGGCCTGGCTGAGGCTTCGCTTCTCCACGACGTTGCCGTCGGCGTCTTTCTTGTCGAGCAGCGCGCTCACGCGCTGCTGCGCCGCCGGGTAGTGCTGCGCCAGGATGAGGTCGGCGATCGCGCCGACGATGCGGTGCCCCGGATAGTCCCACGCCAGCGCCGGCGGCGGGACCGCGATGGCAATCCCGGCGGCCAGCAACGCCGGTCGAATCCTGCTGCCCATGCGCATGCTCCCTTCCGGCAAGCTCAATTCTCCGCGTCTACGGTATCACCCCGCATCGTTTCGAATACCCGGCTTCGCTCGGGGATGAACTTCTCCGGCCGGATTTCGAGCACTCATGCGACGGGTGTCCTCGACGCGGTGGTTTGACACGGATTCTGGAAGAACCGGTTCGCCGGCCGCGGCAGGCCCAGATTCTCGCGCAGCGTCTTGCCTTCGTAGTCGCGCCGGAACAGGCCGCGCCGCTGCAGCTCCGGCACCACGCGGTCGACGACGTCGTCGAGCCCGCCCGGCAGGTAGGGAAACATCACGGTGAAGCCGTCCGAGCCCTCGGTGGCGAGCCATTCCTCCATCTCGTCGGCGATGGTCTTGGGCGTGCCGACCATGGCGAGGCCGGAATAGCCGCCCAGCCGCTGGGCGAGCTGCCGCACCGTGAGGTTCTCCCGCCGCGCCAGGGCGATCGCGCGCTCACGCCCGCTCTTGCTGGCGTTGCTCTCCGGGATGTCGGGCAGCGGTCCGTCGGGATCGAACCTGGAGGCGTCGTGGCCGAGCGCGATCGAGAGCGAGGCAATCGCGTTGTCGTAGTGGACCAGGCTGTCGAGCCGCGCCCGCTTGGCGCGCGCCTCTTCCACGGTGTCGCCGACCACGATCAAGCAGCCCGGCAGGATTTTCAGATGATCGCGCGAACGCCCGGCCTTCTCGGCGCGGCCTTTCACGTCGGCGTAGAACGCGCGCCCCACCGCGAGGCTCGCTTGCGCGGTGAACACCGCCTCCGCGGTCTCGGCCGCGAGCTGGCGGCCGGCGTCGGAGGCGCCGGCCTGCACGATGACCGGCCAGCCTTGCACCGGCCGGGCGATGTTGAGCGGGCCGCGCACCGAGAGGTACCTGCCCTTGTGGTCGAGCACGTGCAGCTTGGCGGTATCGACATAGATGCCGCTGTCGACGTCGCGGATGAAGGCGTCGTCCGCCCAGCTGTCCCACAGTCCCGTCACCACGTCGTAGAATTCGCGCGCGCGCCGATAGCGCTCGCCGTGCTCCATGTGGTCGGTGAGCCCGAAATTCAACGCCGCGTCCGGATTGGAGGTGGTGACGATGTTCCAGCCGGCGCGGCCATTGCTGATATGGTCGAGCGAGGCGAACCGCCGTGCCACGTGGTAGGGCGCGTCGAAGGTGGTCGAGCCGGTGGCAACGAGCCCGATATGCTCGGTCACGACGGCGAGCGCCGAGAGCAGCGTGAACGGCTCGAACGAGGTCACGGTGTGGCTGCGCTTGAGCGCGTCCATCGGCATGTTGAGCACGGCGAGGTGATCGGCCATGAAGAAGGCGTCGAACTTGCCGCGCTCCAGCGTCTGCGCAAAGCGTTTGAGATGTGCGAAGTTGAAGTTGGCGTCGGGAAAGGCGCCGGGATAGCGCCAGGCGCCGGTGTGGAGGCTCACCGGCCGCATGAAGGCGCCCAGCCGCAGTTGCCGCGATGCCGCCATGGACCACTCCCCGCGTCTCGACGACGCCGTCGAGACGCCTATTCAGACGTGCCTGAGTCTCTAGCCGACATCGCGCGGCGCGCCGGTGCCCGCGCTTCGCCGGCTGCAACGCCGCCGCGCTACAGCGTCTTGATCTGCACCCGGATCGTTGCCGATGGTTCTCGCTTGTGCCGCGCAATGGCCCGGCACTCCCCGACAACGTCTGGAGCGGCGGGAACGATAGCAAACGGCGGGACCCCTCTCCAGGCGGAGCGGGAGGAGCAGGACGCGAGCGCATGCGCGAGCCCGATCCGGGCCGGCGGCGGGCGCGACGATCGTATAGGTCTAGATTGATCGGGACTGGAAAGCCGGTGTGCGCTGCACAATGGCGGGGAGGGGATCGGCGCCCCGAAACGAGGCGGAGGAAATCCCGGGCGGCCGGACGCGGTTTTAGAAGGCGAAAGCGTTCAGGACCAAGCCGCAGGTGAACAGTCCGCCGAGAATCAGGCCAAATAACTGGGTAATCCGTCGCTCGCTCATAGCACCCTCCAGCACCCAGGATTTAGTCGGGCGAGCGAGCCGTCCGGTTCAATCCTGCCGCATGAAAAGGCGCGCCATGACCGGCGACCGACCGAAGGGGCGAGCGTTCGAGCCGGTCACGCTCGGCCATATCCGCGGCCACGGCTGCCGCGACCTGCTGATCTATTGCGATTCCGGCTGGTGTCATCACGGCGCGACCATGAATGCGGACTGGCTGCCCGACGATACGCCGGTGCGGTCGCTGTGCTCGCGGATGGTGTGCACCCGCTGCGGGGTGATCGGGGCGGACGTGCGGCCGGACTGGCGGCCGCACACGCAATCGGCGGCGACGCAGCGGAGCGTGCCCGCGGTGGCCCCGGCGCGGCGGCCCGAGGGCGGCTGAAGGGGCTGTTCAGTCCCGCGACGGTGCCGTCTGCTCCGGCGCCGCCGCCGCAATCCGGTAGAGCACGAAGGCGGAGCCGGAGTAGAGCGGGACGAGCCGCGCCGGATCCGGATTGGCGTAATTGCGGCCTGTGAACAGCACATAGAGGTAGTCGAACTCCGTGGCCCAGCGCGCCCAATAGCCGGGCTCGTCGCCGTCCGTCTGCTCCCCCGACTGCAGCAGCTCGCGCACCGACGGCGGCGTTCCGTCTTCGGTGTCGACGCGATCGCGATAGTCGCGACGGACATGCAGCACCTGCTTGCCCTGCACGGTGAACACGGTGGTGACCAGGGCGGAGCGCTCGATGGTCGCCAGGCAGGCGGCATGGGTGAGCCAGAGCTCGCGCGCGTTGTCGCCGGCGTCGGGATCGGCATAGGCGACCAGCACCTTGGCGCCGCGCTCGATCTGGCGGACCAACTCGCGGAACGAAGCAGTGCCGCGCGAGAGATCGCGCCACACGCTCTGCACTTCGAACGCGCGCACCGCCAGCAGCAGAACCAGCACCGTGGCAAAGCCCCGGCGCACGAAATCGTCGCGCAGATCGAGGTGCGCGCAGGCGATGACCATGAACGCGAGCGCGATCGGCAGGCGCTGATCGGCCATGTAGGTGTCGAACATGAGGCGCGGCATCGCCAGATAGGTCAGGCCGCCGACCGCGAGCAGGACCCAGCCGAAGGGGTGGAAGCGCAAGGCGCGCTGGCGGATGGCCCAGGCCGCCGCGATCGCGACGATCGCGGTCAGGAACCAGGTGGCGAAGCGGGAATAGACCTCGATCACGTAGAGCAGGCCGTCGAGCTTGCCGCCGAGCTCCCAGCTGAAATCCCCGCGCAGGCTCCAGGTCGGGCTCATCAGCAGCAGCGGCACCACCGGCAAGAACGGCATTCCGCTCGCGACAAAATCAACGAGCGCCGGCGGGGCGCCTTTGCCCGGAAGGTCGGACGGCGGGTCGAGCGGCGCGCGCCGCGGCAACGCCAGCAGCCGTGTCAGCTCGAATGCGAACAGCGCGAGCGCGTAGACGCCGACCGCGTACAGGTGACAGAAGAACAGCAGCAGGACGAACAGCGTCGATACGCTCAGACGCAGGACCATGGGGCGTTCGCGCAGCGCCGCCCACGCCGTCAGCGCCCACAGCGAGAGCCCGATGCCGAACAGGTAATTCATCGTGCCCACGAGAAAGATCGTGTTGTAGAGCAGCGGGAAGGCGATCAGCGGCAGCACCGACCAGTGGCGGTAGAGCTGGCGGTTGAGCGCGAGCGTGCCCGAAAGGATCAGCACGAAGCAGATGATGGTGTAAGTCTGCCCGGCGAGATAGACGTTCATCACCCGCTGCAGGACCGGAACGATCAGATCCATCATCAGGTTGGGAATGATCTGCCATTCCACTTGGTAGAAGCGCGCCAGATCGGGGTCGTTGCCGATGGTCGCGATCACGTGCATGCGCGCGAGGTGATTGATGTAGTCGCCGAGCGGCGGCCAGGGATGCAGCAGGATCGGAGCCGCCGCGATGGCGGCCAGCACGGCAAACAGCGCGGCGATCTGGCCGGCGCTGAAATGACCGGCGCGGGCGGCGAGCCGAGCTTCGGCGCTGCCGGCCTGCGTTGCCGTCGACACCGGTGGACCCGCCTGCCGCGCCCGGCGCAACCCGAGGAAATGACCGACATCAACCATTTGCGGGCTGCACGCTGAGGAGCTGCTTCACCAAGGCGACGGGGAGAAGGAGGGTCCGTGCGAGCGCGAAGCGCCGCCGAGTCGGCGATGACCGAGCCGGACTATCACGTGAACCTGCCCGCGTCCATTGCCGGCGCGGCAACGCTGTCGCGCGGGAGTTGGTCGGGAATGTGACCGAACCGGGTCCGCGCTCGGGCCGGTCCTCGCCGATTCAGGCTTTACGCCCCACCGCGGCGCGGTCGCGCTCGACGAAGGCGACGAGCTCTTTCGTGCGGTCGGTGAACAGCTGCAGCTTTCCGGTATCGAGCGGCTCGCTCAGCAACTGCAGCGAAAACGTGTCGGCGCCGTCGGCGAAGCCCGGACCGACGCCGCAGAAGAAAAAGCCGAGACCGCGGGCGGCGTCGGTCAGGAGCGGGAGGCCGGGATCGCCGAGCGGCGCGGACAGCTGGACCGAGACGGCGCCGAGCGTCTGCACGTCGCGCAACGCCTGCGCGAGCTCGATGGCGGCGTTGCGGCCGATCCGGTCGAACGCGATCATGCCATAGCCGCGATCGTTGACCTTGATGCCGGTGCGTGAATCCGCTGCCGGCGGCGCGGCGCCCGGGGTGGCCACCGACACCGCTGCGCCCAGGCTGGCGTAGAGCTTGAGCAGCATCTCGCGATAGGGCGCGGGAGCGTGGATGGTGCGCGCGGCCGGCGGCTGCACGAAACGGAAGGCGCGCAGATAACTCTGGCGCTGCCCGGCGGTGGGGCAGGGAACGTCCTTGGGCCGGAAGCTCTCGGGATTGGCCCCCAGCAGCACGGCGCAGATCGGCATGCCCGCGCGTTCGTCGTTGCGCTGCGAGAAGGTGTGGATGGTCACCGGCTCGGCGTAGATGCCGATGAGGTCGTGCTTGGGCGCTTCCTCGCGCAGGCGTTCGGTCATGCGCTCGAGCAGGCCGTGGCCACGGTGCGCCGAGAGCACGACGGCTTCGCCGCGCTCGGCGACCCGGCTGCCGTGTTCGCGCTCGAGCGCCACGTGGCCGATCACCTCGCCCTCCCAGTCGCGCGCCACCGCCGGGATGAGCTCCCCGCTCTCGACCTTGTCCCAGTACCGGCGGGTCGAGAACACCTCCGAATGCACGTAGTGCCGGCCGTAGACGGCGAGGAAGCAGCGCACGATCGCGGCCGCATCATTTTTCTGCGCCAGGTCGATGACGTAGTCGCGGGCAGCTGCGGCGACCGCCGGCGCCGCCGGCGGCTCCGGCGAGGTGTCATCAACCGAAGGCGGCGGCTCGGCCGCCCCGCTCAGGCTGCGATGCAGGCTGACCTCCCAGCCGTCGATGCCGTGCTCGTGGCAGGAGATGCCGGCGTCGCGCCGGACACAGCCGGCGAGCGCGGTCGCCATATGCGAAAATCGCGCATAGCCGTGCAGCAGGATGCGGGTCTTGACGTCCTTGTGCGAGCACAGCGCCACGATGCGGGCGCGCTCGCGCTCCCCTCCCGGGCTGCCGCAGAGCGCCTGCCAGGCTTGGGCGGTATCATCGGCGATCAGGCCGGCGATCGCGGGGGGCACGCTCGCGGCGAGCGAGGCTTCGCGCACGAAGGCGCGCACGAGCTCGCTCTGCAACGGCTCGAGCGCGAGCTGGAGCTCGGCAGTGCGCGCGGCGGAGGACGTTTTCATGCCGCCGACCAGTACAATTTCGTCCGCGCCGGTCAAGCCGGCGAATGGCGCGCCCTTCGATGTCGTTGCCGGGCTCCCTTCGAAGCGTGCAGGTGGTGTATTTTGCGGACAGGATGCGTGCACCAGAACTCGGGTACACCCGAGTTCTGGCCATTTAGATCCGACTTGCGGGGCCGAGCCCCGGCCTGACGAGGCGAAGGACAGCGCCCCGAGACGGGCGAGGAGAACCCCAAGATGACCGCTGCAGTCGATTTTTCCGCCGGCGGCTACCGCTTCATCCCGAGTGTGTTTCAGTATTCCGCCGGCGCCGCGGCGCTGCCCGGACATGCCATCGAGCGCGTGCGCTTCCGCACGCCGCTGCCGCTGGCGCAGGGGTTCGCGCGCATCGAGCGGCACATCGCCGCCGCCGGCCGGCCGCTGACGTCGTTCTGCGCCTGCGAATTGCGCTCGCCGGCGCCGTTCACCGAGCAGGGCTTCCGCGCCTTCAACGAAATCTACGTGGTCACGCTCGAGCGCTGGGGCCTGTTCGACGGCAAGGTCAACCCGGTCGCGCGCAGCAATGTCTGCCCCGCCATCGACCCGCCGGCGGAGCCCTCGTTCCACGCCTTCTCCTTCACCGTCACCGCCGCCGAGCGCGCGCCGAGCTTCGTGATCGCGGGCGGCGCCGAGGCGCGGGAAGGGGGCGCGAGCTACCGCGAGCGGACCATCCGCCACGGCGAGACCACGCCCGACGCCATGCGGGAGAAGGCGCGCTACGTGCTCGGCGAGATGGAGCGCCGGCTCGCCGCCTTCAGTCTCGGCTGGGCCGACACCACGGCGACGCAGGTCTATACCGTGCACGACCTCCACCCGTTCCTGGCCGACGAGATCGTGCGGCGCGGCGCCGCCCGCTCCGGGCTGACCTGGCACTATGCGCGACCGCCGGTGCGCGAGCTCGAATACGAGATGGATTGCCGCGGCGTCGGCCGCGAGCGGGTAATCGAGACGAACGCATGAATAAAGGGAGACGGGATCCCTTCAGCGTCATGCCCGCGCCAGGCGCGGGCATGAGGGCGGGTGGAGTGATTCAATTCAAACGACGCGCAGCCGGCAGACGGGCAACGGGGCCGACCGACCCCGTTGCAGGCGCTCAATAGCGACCGCTGTGGTAGGCACGCAAAATCTCTCCGCGGATGAACGGGTCCGGATCGCGACCGATGATCGAGTTGCCCGCGATGACGTCGTGGGGATGCACGCGCACGCGCGGACCGAAGCCATAATTCGGGTTGGCCTGGGCATTGTAGGCGGTGAGTGGCCTCTGGCCGTAACCACCCGCCGAGGCGGCGTCGGCAGTGATCAGCGTGGCGAGCGCCGCGAGGAGAACAACCGATAGCCTGGATTGCGTCGCTGTGATTTTCACTGTCGCACCCTGTCCTGATTTGCCGTGGATGGCGTTTCGGGGTCGATGACCACGACCATCGACGGGTATGAGGTTAGCGCCGCCGCTGCGTCCGCGATGTGATGGCAATCACCGACGCGATGTGATGGCGATCACCAAAATGCGCATTTTGGCCGGGAATCGGCTGTAAACGCTGCGCGTAGCGGGGCGGCGATCCATGCCGGGCGAATGCTGCCCGGGCACCGGACCGGGCGACCTGCCCAATCCCCGCAGCCGGCCCGTTCGGGCCGGCGCTCAGCCGAAGACCCCCCGGGCGCTGCAGCCTGCCGCGGCGCCAGAGCCGCCCAACGCGGCTGTTGTCCCCCCTCGGCCTCCCAGCCGACGGCGATCCCGCTTCTGCCCGACCAGCCGTGAATGCCGCGCCGGCATGCGCTATGCTATCCAACCGGGGTTTGCCGCCCGGTCAAACCAAGCGAAACGCGCCATGGCGAAGCCAGTCTCCCCGACGGAAAGTTTGTTGGCCGCGCTGCCGACGGAATTGTCGCAGAACCTGTTCGCCAAGGCGCGCGTTCGCTCGCTTCCGGCCGATCAGACTTTGTTCGTGGCGGGTGATGAAGGCGACGGATGTTATCTGGTCGAGGAGGGCCTGCTCAAAGTGAGCCTCGCCGCACCGACCGGCGGCGAGCGCATTCTCGCGATCCTCGGGCCGCGCTCCGTCGTAGGCGAGTTGTCCGTCATCGACGGCGCGCCGCGCTCGGCGACGGTCACGGCGCTACGCGATTCGAAGTTGAGCTTCGTGAGCCGTGCGGTGTTCGAGGCGTTCGGGAGATCGCGGCCGGAGCTCTACCTTCACCTCACCGCGTTGTTGGCCCATCGCCTGCGCGACACCAACGACGCGCTGGTGGCCACGAATTTTCTCTCGGTGAAGGGGCGCGTTGCGCGCGCGTTGTTGAGCCTGGCCGAGGCGTTCGGCCGTGACACCGGCCAGGGGCGCATCCTGATCCGGCAAAAGGTCTCTCAGAGCGACCTGGCCGCTATGGCCGGCATCGCGCGGGAAAATGTCAGCCGGGCGCTCACCGATTGGGCCAACCGTTCGCTGGTGAGCCGTCTCGCGGGCTATTATTGCCTGGAGAACACGGCCGCCCTCAACCACGAAGCCGAGGTGTGAGACGAGCGCAGGCCCGTAACCGCCCGCGCGGGCGCGGCTCCATCAGTTGGTGCGTACGGCCGATCGGGCAGCACGACGAGCGCGAACGCGGCCAGCGCCAGCCGGATTGCCAGGTCGAGCGCTGCGCGCTCGGCGTAGCGGGCCTGCAGGCTGAACGTGATTCCCGAGGGTCGCGGTCACGATCAGCAGCGCGCCCCGCAACTGGCCGAGCCCGGGTTCGATGCCGAGCTCCCGTCGCATGAACACGCCGGCCATCAAGTGAAGAGCGAGACGCAGATCTGCAGCGCCCCGTAGAGCTGCAAAAAAGCCCCGGCGGGGTGCACCGGGGCTTGGTCCAGACTGGGGGAGGAGTCAGCCGGGACTGTTAAACGTTCTCTATTCGGCCCCACATCAGGGGGACAAGGAAGGGGGTTCCGAGCGCGACCGCGACCACCGCAAAAGCCAACCCGTGCATGGCCCTCTCCTCTGGCTTGGCCGGGAGAATCCCGGCACATCGTCATGGGAACAGCTTGCCGATAAACGACCCCGGCCGCTGTGATGGCCATCACGAAATGGTCGATTTCGCGGGATCAGGCGAACGGAGCTGGATGACGAGGAACGACGTCGCCTTTCGTTTGCCGGCATGCTATGTGCTCCGCGCCTCAAGCAGGGATTGCGGACATGATCTTGAAGGATTCTCACGACTTCTGAGCCTGACGCGCCACGCTTTCGTGCCGGCGAGCGTGGAGGACGGTCGTTTGCGCGCGCCCTGCGCGCTGCGGCGCGAGATTTCAACGCTCCAGTCGAGGAATCCCTCCAATGGAATCCCGCCCTGTCGCGCAGAGCGAACCCATTGCGGCCTTCGTTCCCGACCTCGAAGCTCTCATCGCGGAAGCGATGGACGAGTGGAAGATTCCGGGCCTCGCCATCGCGGTGGTGCAAAATGGGCAGGTGGCGCTGGTCAAGGCTTACGGCCTTCGCGATGTCGAAGCCGGTTTGCCGGTGACCACCGACACGCAGTTCGCGATCTGCTCGATCACGAAGTCGTTCACCTCCACGGGCTTGGCCCTTTTGGTGGACGAGCGGCGGCTTGATTGGAAGAAGCCAGTCCGGGAGTACATCCCGGAATTCCGCCTACATGACGCTGTCGCGACCGACCGGATCACCGTGCGCGATTTGCTCTGCCATCATTCCGGCCTGCCGCGCCACGATTGGATTCACATGCCTGCCGATTTGTCATCCGCGCAAATGCTGGCGGCGATGCGTTATTTGGAGCCGAGCGATGACATTCGCAGCACCTTCCAATACCAGAACCTCGGTTATTTCGTCGCCGGCATGGTGGCTGAACGCATCAGCGGTCAGAGTTGGACCGAATTTACCCGCGTCCGATTGACCGACAAGCTGCACATGACCGTGACCTTCACGGCGCAGGATCTCGCCGCAGCCGCCGATGCGGCCGCGCCCTACGCCATGGACGGCGACGCTCGCCTGCGCGCCAAGCTCTGGCCGATCAGCACCACGGCCTCGGGCGGCATCAACACCTCGATTGCGGACTTCGCGAACTGGCTTCGCCTTCATCTCGACAAGGGCGAGTTCGAGGGGCAACGCCTGCTGTCACCAGGCCTGATACGGGAGCTGCAGACGCCGCGCGTGCATGTCATGGCCGCCGAGTTTGCCGAGATCGGTGATACGCACTACGGCCTCGGCTTTAGCTCGCACAGCTATCGCGGAGAGCGCGTCGTGAGCCACGGTGGCGGCTGGATCGGCTGGAGCACGCTGATGACGATGCTCCCCGACCGCGGCGTCGGTGTCGCTGTGTTCACCAATCGTGATGGAAACGCGGTGCCGGACATTCTCGCCCATTTTGTGTTCGACCGGGTGTGCGGCAAAACGCCGGTGCCCTGGCTCGATCGCTATCGCGAAAGGCGCCGCAAGTTCGTGGCGCAACTCGACGTTGACCGGCAGGCGCGCAAGGCATTGCGGCGGCCGAACACGCGACCAAGCCATGACCCCGCCGACTATGCCGGCGACTACGAACATCCCGGTTACGGTCGGATGGCAATCACGCACGCCGGTGCCGAATTGCACTGGGCGTATCGCGGCATGTCGGGGCCGCTCGCGCATCGTCACTACGACACATTCGAGCTGCCCGAAGCGCCCGGCCGCCTGCTGCCCGACCGGCTCGCCATCTCATTTTCCACCGACCGCGAAGGAAATATAGCGATGCTGTCGGCTCCCTTGGAGCCGCTCGTCAAAGACATCATCTTCCCCCGCATTCCCGCCGGCGAGTGCGTGGATCCAGCCTTCCTTGAGGACTGCATCGGCACTTTCAGCCACGGGCTCACGACCATCGTGGTGGGGCAGGACAAAGATGGACAACTCACGCTGACCGTAGGGAGCCAGCCAACATCCAAATTGCGTCCCTACCAGGCCCGAACCTTCGTCATGGTCGAGCTTGAGGGCGTCCGTGTGGAATTCCGCCGCGGTCGTGACGGGGCGCTGGACGAACTGATCTTCCATCAGCCGAGCGGGACGTTGGCGGCTCGGCGGGCGGACGAGGTGATCGAATGAAGCGGGCGCGAGAGGGCGGGATCCCAGTAAAACTTCCCCACCGCAGACATTTTCTGCATCTGGCTGCGGGCGCTGCCGCGTTTCCGGCCGTGTCGCGCTTTGCTTGGGCGCAAGGCTATCCGGAGCGGCCGGTGCACATCTTGGTCGGATATGCGCCTGGAGGCGGGAACGACATCGTCGCGCGCCTGATCGGTCAATGGCTGTCGGAGCGGCTCGGCCAGCCCTTTGTCATCGAGAACCGGCCGGGCGCGGGCACGAACATTGCGACCGAAGCTGTCGTGCGCGCGCCTGCAGACGGCCACACGCTTCTCCTGACCTCTTTGGCGAACGCAGTCAACGCGACGCTCTACGACAAGCTCAGTTACGACTTCATGCGTGACGTCGCGCCAGTTGTCGCTTTTCTACGCGTCCCGAATCTCGTGGCAGTGCATCCCTCGGTTCCCGCCGAAACGCTCGCTGAATTTGTTGCCTATGCCAAAGCCAATCCCGGCAAAGTCAACATGGGTTCGGGCGGCACCGGAGGACCCGTCCATATGACCGGGGCGTTGTTCAATTTGATGACCGGCCTGAAAATGCAGCACGTTCCGTATCGCGGTGAGGCGCTGGCGCTCGCCGACTTGATTGCCGGGCAGGTGCAGGTGGTATTCGGCAGCTTGCCCGCGTCACTTCAGTACGTCAGGGCCGGCAAAGTGCGCGCGCTGGCGGTGACCACGACGACGCGCGCGGGGGCGTTGCCGAATCTTCCGATCGCTGCCGATGTTGTCCCGGGCTATGAGGCGAGCACGTGGTACGGTATCGTCGCGCCCAAGAACACGCCCGCGGAAATCATTGAACAACTCAATAGAGAGATCAATGCCGGCCTCGCCGATCCGGCGTTGAGGAAACGACTGGGCGAGTTGGGCGGTATGGCAATTGGAGGCTCACCTGCCGACTTGGGTAGGCTCATTGCCGAGGAAACCGAGAAGTGGGGCAAGGTGATCCGGGCTGCCAACATCAAGCCGGAATGATCCGAGGATCCTCCGGACAATCCATAAATTCCGTTAGAAAATGTCGGCTTATGGCAGCTAACGGAGGTGCGAGGCGACCGCCCCCATGTCCGCTTGGGAGGGGCGAAGCGGACCTAGCCTAAGTGAGAGCTTTTGACCCATCTCGGGCATGGGGCAGCATCTTGTGCTGCGATAGTGAACTCGGTTTTGGCGCCTACCAAAAAGATCGTTTAGGCCGGTACGA
>CAVQIP010000069.1:0-112491 GCA_963712565.1 uncultured Alphaproteobacteria bacterium
CAAGAGAATTTCGCCCCTCCACAGCCGTGCCTAGCGCTGCGCAGGGCTATCAAGTAGTCCTTTAGCCATCGGCTTACTTGTCCGTAGCGCTCCACAGCAGCTATATATCGCTGCACCGCTCTCCGGGATACTTCCGGGACACTCAGCAGGACAAGGACACCCGCCGCCATGGCCAAGCTCACATCCCCGACCGCCCGCGCCAAGCTGCCGGTGCGCAAGAAACCGCACTTCGTCACGCTCGCGCTCGGCATCGCCTTGGGCTACCGCCGCAACGCCAGCGCCGGCACTTGGATCGTTCGCTGCGCCGACGGCAAGGGCGGCAACTGGACCAAGGGATTCGGCATCGCCGACGACCACGAGCCCGCCGACGGCGAACACGTCCTGAGCTTCGAGCAGGCAACCGAGCGCGCCCGCGCCCTCGCCCGTGGCCAGAACATCGACAGCGTCGGCGACAGCGTGCGCCCCGGCAGCGTCGCCGAAGCGATCGACGACTACGAGCGCGACCTACGCGTGCGCGGCGGCAACGTCGTCAACGCCCAACGGCTGCGCCGCCTGCTGCCGCCTGCCCTGCTGACCAAGCCGGTCGCGCTGGTGACGATGAAAGAGCTTCGCCGCTTCCGCGACGGGCTGGCCGAGCGGATGAAGCGGTCGAGCGTCAATCGCGCCTGCAAGCCGCTCACGGCCGCGCTCAACTTGGCGGCCAAGCACGACAAGCGCATTGCCAATCGTGACGCGTGGCGCGACGGGCTGGAAGCATTTCGCGACACCCATAACCCCGACAACGTCGTGCTGAGCAACGACCAAATCCGCGCGCTGGTCGCCGCCGCCTATGACATAGATCCGGCGCTCGGCTTGCTGGTCGAAGTGCTGGCCACGACCGGCGCTCGCATCAGCCAAGTCGGGCGGCTGCTGGTGGGCGACGTGGCGGCCAACAATGGCCACAGCGCGCTCAACATGCCGAGCGCCAAGAAGGGCAAGGGCGAGAAGAAAATCAGCCGCGTCCCGGTGCCGATTCCGGCCGCGCTCGCCGCTCGCCTGCACACGGCATCGGCTGGTCGCGGCCCCGACGAAGCGCTGCTGCTGCGATCGGACGGCAAGGCTTGGCAACCGGCCAAGGCCGACCATCGGCTCGCCTTCATGGCTGCGGTCGAGAAGGCCGGACTCGATCCCGAGCGCGTCGCGTCGTACGCGTTGCGCCACAGCAGCATCACCCGCAACCTGCTGCGCTCCGTTCCCATCCGAGTCGTTGCAGCGCTGCACGACACGTCGGTCGCGCAGATCGAGAGATGCTACAGCGCCTTCATTGCCAGCCACGGCGATGAGGTTGCCCGCGCCGCGCTACTCGATCTCGACCCGCCCAAGGGCGACAACGTGGCGCGGCTGGCCGAGCGGCGGTCGTGATCATCGACGATGCCCGCTGGTCGGAAATCGTCGCGGCGGCACACCCCTACCGGCCGGACGCGGGCGCGCGGCGCAAGCTCGACGCGGTGCTGTCCGCCTATCCCGGCCTGCGGCGTAACCCTGAAGAGATTCGGCAGGATCGTGACTCCTGGCGGCGTATCCTCGATCGCATCGAGAAGTTGACTCCCGAGTTGGTGGGGCGTTTCGAGCGAGAGCGTCACATGCGCGATCTCGCCCGCGGCCCCGACGATGTTGTGGTGCTGAAAATCTTGCAGGCACTATGGGCGTTCGATGATTTCGCCATCGACCGGGAAGCGGCGCTGGAGCAATGGCTTTTCCACTACCAGCGCACGCGCGACCCGGCGCGCGATGTCTGGCTATACGAAGGGCTGTTCGAAATCTGGACCGAGCATTTCGGTGGATATCTCGGCTACTCGACATCGCAGAAGGAAGGGACGCGGACCGGGCCGCTGATCCGCTTCCTGCGGCTGACCACCGCGCTCGTGCTCGACCCGCCGCCGACCCCGCGCATGTTGCGCCACGCCATCCAACGCGAGGTTGCGCGCCGCGAGCGGTGCAAGAAATAAGACAAAGGGCAATCTACCCCCCAAAAAAAATCGGTAGACTGCCCTTTAGACACGGCGTGCCCATTATGGATTCGTGCGCTCAAACCCGGAGCGCACCATGGTTTCCCCCCGCATCAAAGGCCGTCTGCTAGAGACGACCGCGCCGTCCCGCCCGCATGGCAAATCGGCGCCGACCCTCACCCCCGGCAGCAAGGTTGCGGCGAAGGTCACAAGCAAGCAGGCCGCGCCGCCCACAGCCATCTCCGACGACGCCCGCGCCGCGTTGGGCCGCCAATGGCGTCGCGCCCGGCCGCCCAAGACCGCGCCGCCCGACGAGGACGACGACGATGACGTCGATGCCATGTCGATTCGCTTGTTCTGCAAGCGGCATGGCATCTCGCCGTCGTTCTTCCACTACTTGATCAAGGTCGGCAAAGGCCCGCGCACCATGAAGCTCGGACAGCGCACGCTGATCACAAGCGAGGCCGCGCGCGACTGGAGGCTCGAAAGGGAAGCCGAAACCATGGCGTCATCCCGCCAGCCCGCCGCCGCCGCCAGCACCACCGCCTGAAACGCAAACGCCGCCCGGTGTGAGGGGCGGCGCTCGCATTTCATCGTGGGGCTAAACGCGTCTCTTGGCGGAGAGCGTTATGCCCCATCGGCCCACAAGGCTGCAAGAGGGGACAACGCACATGGCAACCGACCTGCATCCCGTCCGCTCGATCGGCATCGACGACATCACGGTCGGCGAGCGCCACCGCCGCGACCTAGGCGACATCGCCGGGCTGGCCGCCAGCATGGCGGAGCTCGGACTCCTCCATCCCGTTGTCGTCCGGCCTGACGGCATCGCTGATCGCCGGCGAGCGGCGGCTACGTGCCGCTGAACAGCTTGGCTGGACCGACATCCCCGTTACGGTCGTCGATCTCGACGCGGTGGTGCGCGGCGAGTTCGCCGAGAACGCCGTGCGCAAGGATTTCACGCTGTCCGAAGCCGTCGCCATCAAACGGGCGCTCGAACCGATCGAGCGCGAGGCGGCAAAGGAACGGCAGCGCGAGGGCGGGCGAAGCGGCGGCAAAGCTTCTGGCAAGTTGCCAGAAGCTTCCACGGGCAACGCCGCCGACAAGGCCGCTAAGGCGACCGGCATGGCGCGCCGCACCTTGGAGAAGGCCGAGGCCATCGTGGACGCCGCCGAGGCCGAGCCGGAAAAGTACGGCAAGCTCCTCGCCGACATGGATCGCACTGGCCGCGCGAACGGTGTCTATCGCCGTCTGCGCGTGGTGCAGCAAGCTGAGATCATCCGCGCCGGATCGCCACCGTTGCCGGGCCGCGGGCCGTACCCTTGCGCGGTGGTCGACTTTCCTTGGGCAGACGATACCGGGCGCTACGACGATCCCTCGCACCGTCTCGTCACGCCATACCCGTCGATGACGCTGGAGCAAATCTGCGCCTTCCCGCTCGCGTCGATACTGGCACCGGACGCCGTGGTGTGGATGTGGACCACCAATTACCACGTCTCGCGCGGGATCCATCGCACGGTGCTCGACGCCTTGGGTTTGCAGCCGAAGGCCATGCTTACGTGGGGCAAACCGCACATCGGTGGCGGCGATTGGCTGCGCGGGCAAACCGAGCAATGCATCATGGCGGTACGCGGCAAGCCCGTCGTCACGCTCACGGGCCAGAGCTCTTTGCTGCTAGCGCCACCGCGCAAAAGCGACGGTCACTCGCTGAAGCCGCGCGAGTTCTACGACTTGGTCGAAAGCCTGTGCCCCCGCGCCGCGCTACGCCGATCTGTTCTCGCGCTACCGCCACAACGAGCGCTGGGATTGCCACGGCGATGAAGCGCCGCCCGAGACCGGCGGCGGGCTCGTCGCAGGGACGATGACGTTCACCCCCGAGCGCATGGATCAGATTCGCACTCTGGTCGAGCGCGGAACGTCGCGCGAAGAGATCGCCGACATGATCGGCGTCACGTTGGGATCGTTGCAGGTTACGTGCTCGCGGGCCGGGATCAGCTTGCGGAAGCCCCCCGCAGCGGAACCCGCTCCAGGGAAAGGTGCGGCATCCCGCGACGATGTCAGCCCCGCCGACGACGGCCTCGACATCCCGGGCTTTCTGCGGAGGGCCGCGCCATGAAGAGGATCGATCTGATCGGCAAGCGTTTTGGCCGCCTGCGTGTCATCGCTTATGCGGGGCGCTCGCGCTGGTGTTGTGTCTGCGATTGCAACGCGCGCGTTGTCGTCCGTGGAGAGCGATTGCGGAGCGATAGGACGAAAAGCTGCGGCTGTCTCCGCAAGATTCGCGCGACGAAACACGGGATGCACGGGACACCGGAATACAATTCGTGGCGCGGCATGAAGGACCGCTGCAACAATCCGCGACATCCCTTCTACAAGTATTACGGCGGCCGAGGAATTACAGTCTGTGACGAGTGGCTTCCATTCGAGGGGTTCTTTGCCGACACGGGAACGCGCCCTGTGGCGTGCTCTTTGGATCGCGTAAACCCCGATGGAAATTATGACCCCGGTAACGTCCGCTGGGCTGACAGAAAGCTGCAAACACAAAATCGAAGACCCCGGCATGCGAGCGCGGCGGTGAAGCGCCAAGTCGAACCGCCGCTGCCGCTCGATGATCCGCCGTTCTGAGGGGGACCGCGCATGAACATCGCGGACGCTGCCATCGTCTACCATAAGCGCGGCTGGAAGCCGGTGCCGGTCAGCCGCAAGACTAAGAAGGCAATCGGCAAGGGTTGGCAGAAGCGCCCGTTCGCGCCCGCGCAATTCAACGGCAACGGACAGAACGTCGGCATTCAGTTCGGCGCGGTGTCCGGTGGGCTGTGCGATGTTGATCTTGACTGCACGGATGCCATCGGCTTTGCGCTCGAATTCTTGCCCGACACGGGCGCGGTCTTTGGCCGACGCTCAAAACCCTGTTCGCATCAGCTTTACGTTTCCGATCTGCACAAGACGGAGAAGAAAGCTGCGATCCAATATCGCGAATACGTCGGCGGCCAAGCGGCGGCGATGATCGTTGAGTTGCGCATCGGTGCCGATGGCAAGGGTGCGGCAACCGTGTTTCCGCCTTCCATGCATGTGACCGGCGAGCTTGTGCAGTGGGTTCGCGATGGCGAGCCCGCGCGCGTCGCGGGCGACGATCTTAAACGCGCGGTGACGAAGCTCGCGGTCGCTGCCCTACTGAAGCCGCGCTATCCGGGGCAAGGCTCGCGCCACGAGGGCGCGCTCGTGCTCGGCGGCGTGCTCGCGCGCGCCGGTTGGCACGCGGACGACATCAGGCATGTGGTCGAAGTTATCGCCCGTACTGCCGGCGACGACGACGTGCGCGACCGCGTTGCCACTGCGACCGGCGCAGTGGACGCGAAGGCGAACGGCAGCGACGTACCGGGACTGCCACGGCTCGCCGAGCTATGGGGCAAGGATTGCGCCGACACGCTCGGCAAGTGGCTCGCCGTGCGCTCGCCCGGCTTGACCGGCTGGAAAGGAGAAGCGATGGACACCAAGGTCACGATGGCGAGCAATCTTGCCAATGCGCTGCTCGGGCTGCGCCGCGATCCCGCGCTGTGCGATGTGCTCGCCTTCGACGAAATGCTGCGCACGCCGATGCTCATGCGTCCGCTGTTCGCAACCGATCCCGCATTCGTGCCACGGCCGGTGACCGACGCCGACGTGGCCGCGATTCAGGAGTTCTTCCATCACGTCGGCCTGAAGCGACTCGGCAAGGACACCGCGCACCAAGCCGTCGAGAAGCGCGCACACGAATGCGCTTATCATCCCGTGCGTAATTATCTCGACGGATTGAAGTGGGACGGCAAGAGCCGCGTCGGGACTTGGCTCGCGCACTATCTCGGTGCCGAGCAGAACGAATACACCGAGCAGATCGGCAGCATGTTTCTGATCTCGATGGTGGCCCGCATCTTCAAGCCGGGCTGCAAGGCAGATTACATGATGGTGCTCGAAGGCCCGCAGGGCGTGCGCAAGTCGCAAGCCTGCGAAATTCTCGCGGGGGAATATTTCGACGATCACATGCCGGACATCGGCAGCAAGGACGCCTCGCAACATCTGCGCGGAAAGTGGCTGATCGAGTGGGCCGAGATGCGCGCCTATACCCGCGCGGAAGCGAATCAGACAAAGGCTTTCCTGACTCGCACCGTCGAGCGCTATCGGCCGAGCTACGGCCGCCGCGAAGTGATTGAGCTGCGCCAGTGCATCTTCATCGGCTCGACCAATAGGGACACCTACCTCACCGACGAAACAGGCGGGCGACGTTTCTGGCCCGTCGTCACCGGCGAGATCGATCTCAATGCCCTGCGCCGCGACCGCGATCAGCTTTTCGCCGAGGCCGTCGCGCTCTATCGCGGCGGTGTCCTTTGGTGGCCCGACCGCGTCTTTGAAGTGCAGCACATCGTCGCCGAGCAAGCCGGACGCTACGAAACGGATGCGTGGCAAGAGCCGATCGAAGCCTATCTCGCTGGTGTGAGTCGCACCACGATCCTGCAAGTCGCCAAGGGCGCGCTCGACTTCGAGAAGATCGACAAGTTCGGCACCCGCGAGCAACGGCGAGTCGCCGCCATCCTCACGGTGCTTGGCTGGCATCGAGCTAGACGGCAGGGCGGCGGCCGCTTTTGGGAACCGAAGCCGGTGTGACGCATGACGCACTGTGACGCATTTGCCTTCGAGGGCGTGGGGAAATGAGATGAGAGTGTGTGTGTACGTATATGTATATGGAAGTACGAAGGGCGAGTGCGTCACATGCGTCACATGCGTCACGAGATTGTCGAGGCAGCAAAGTGATGCTCGACCGTCCACCATCACCCGCCGCTGCCCGCCCCCGCGAGCGCCGTGCCCGCCGTCTCGATCGCTGGCGGCGCTATCGGGCGCGCGCGTCGAGCGTGGAGGCGATCATTCTCGACGGCACGCTGCCGCTGCGATACGCTCGCATTGATACTGGCGACGGGTGAAGGGTGACGCCATGGGCGAAGTTTTAACCGAGACCGAACGGGTGCGACGCCGCGAGCATCTGCGGGATAGCAAGGCCGCGCTTACGCTGGGGCTGAGTCTCTCAGCCTATACCGCACAGCGTGATGCGCTGACCTGTGATTGGGTCGAGTTTTTCCATAGCGAAATGGACAAGCTGCAGGTCGATGATCCGATGCAAGTTGTGCCGCAGGCGCTGGCGCGATTGCAGGAACGTGTCGTTGCCGAAGCCCGCAGTACTGCCGCGACGGTGGCGCGCGACGAAGTCGCGAAGATGCTTAGAAAGGCGATCGCGTCATGAGCGCAGCAGATCGTGTTCGCCTGTTTCCGGATACTTGCGACAAGCTGACGCGTTTCCAAGCGGAGGCCGAGCAAAGAGAAGCCGAACTCGCCGCCGAGCGTGAGCGGGAAGCCCGCGTGGAGCAAAGAGCCGAGTCGCGACAGGTCACGTTATTGCGCACCGAGATCGAAGGGCTGCGTAGCGAGATCAAGCACCAACACGAGGTGCTCTTAGACGTGTGCGGCACGGCCCTCGGCCAGCATGGCAACAAAATTCTCGATCACTGCGAGGGAATGATCCAATCGGTCCAACGCGAGCTGTTCGCTCTCGTCGAGAAGCGGTTCGCCGAAGTACAAGCCGGGATCGCGCAAGCGCGGGCCGATGTCCTCGCGGCGGACGGCAAGCTGCGGCCGAAGGGCGAGTTCAAGTTCGCGAACGAGCGCCAGGAGCGCGACGAGCCGATCGATCTGCCGAACCCACTGCGGCTGGGGCGCACCATCAACTGATCGACGGCTAGGCTAGAAAACCGGGCAAGAAACGCGGGCGGTGCGTCCAGGATCGCGTTACGAAATCTGCCGCAAGGCGATCGTGAAATTCATCCTCGAAAAATTTGATCAAGAGCGCGCGCGCTGCCAGCGCGAGATCGAGATCTTGCAGCGCCAGGTCGATGGCCTTTTCCGCGAGCTTGACATCGTGCACCGCCAGTTGCGGAATTCGTTATGACCCCGCACGACGTCCGGTTTTGGGGGGCAAACCGGAAAACATTTGCTCACTTCGAGACTTACCGGTTTTGACCGATAGTGTCGAAAAAGTCTCCAAAATGAAGCTGTGGAATTAGAGTTTGAAACAATCGAATCCCAGCAAAGCGCGCAGCCGTCGACGAGGCATGTGGAAGGGGTTCTTCGACGCAGGTACGTTACATTGAAGGCCCGTGCAAAGACGCCGCCAGCCTTTAAGACACGCCGCGATATCGAGCGTTATTTCGGCGGCAAGATGATTGAATGCCTACTCTGCAGGCAACGTTTTCGGCGCTTGGGGGGACACCTAGCGGCAAAGCACGAAATGAGCGTGGATGAGTATCGGAGTCGGTTCGGACTACCCTGGACGCGCGGACTGACATCGGCAGCATCGGTGGCAAGTTCAGGATGGACCGACGAGCGGAAAGCCAAGGCCAGAAAGCTGGCCCGCATAAACCGATTCTTCGAGCGGGCTCATTTGACACCGCGGCGCGTACCTGCGCCGTTCCTGCAGACGGAAGCTGTTCAAAACTTGGGGAAGCATGCGGTCGGCTTTGGCAAGGCATTCGAGCGAAGAGTGCGTGCGCTGTTCGATAAAGGCCTTAGCGACGCCGCTATCGCGCGAGCGCTCGATGTCGGACGCGCCACGGTAACTTATCGCACGATGCATTGGCGCAAGCGCAAACGATTTAAGTGAGATTGGCCGCAGTTCGTGGCACCCGGCTCAAGAACAGGACGCACCGTTGTCTGGGGCATTTGGTCGTCCGACTCCATGTCGGAAAGCCTGGCTGCGATAGAAAGGGTCAAGCGAGAATAGATAGAAGAGATGCAACTCACGTATCGCTATCGCATCAAGGACAAGCACGCCAAGCGCCTCAATGCCCAGGCGCGAGCCGTTAACTTCGTCTGGAACTACTGCAATGAGACCCAGATGAAGGCGGCACGCGATGGCCGCAAGTGGCTCTCTGGCTACGACCTGGGCAAGCTGGTCGCGGGAGCTACCAAGGAGGGACTCGACCTGCACTCGCACTCGGCGAAGCGGGTCTGCATCCAGTATGACAAGTCCCGCCGACAGCACAAGAAGCCGTGGCTTCGCTGGCGCTCCCGACGCGCACTCGGCTGGGTCCCGTTCAGTACTGGCCACGTAGCATATCGCGATGGTGGCTTCGTCTTCCGCGGCGAGCGCTACGAGGTCTGGCTGCATCGTCCGCTGCCGGAGGGCGCGAGAATCGGCGCGGGTTCGTTCTCCCAGGACACCCGAGGGCGCTGGTACATCAACTGCCCAGTCGAGATCTGTGAGGGCGTATGCTTGCCAGGGTCTTGGCGATGGACTGCGAGGGTCGGCATTGACCTCGGCCTCAAGGACCTAGCGACGTTATCGACCGGCGAGAAGGTGGAGGTGCCGAAGTTCTATCGGCGGAGCGAGGAACGGCTCGCCACTGTACAGCGCGCCCGCAAGACTAAGCGTGCTCGGGCAATTCACGCCAAGATAGCCAACAGGAGGAAGGACTTTCTGCATAAGGCGAGCGCCAAACTCGCCAAGGAATACGGGTTCATCTTCGTCGGAGGTGTAAGCCCGTCGAAACTGGCTCAGACCAGGATGGCGAAGAGTGTGCTCGACGCCGGCTGGTCGCGCTTCAGGCATATGCTGGCGTGGAAGTTGCGGTTGCGCAGCGGTGGCATGCTCCTTGAGGTGTCGGAGCATCATACTACCCAGACCTGCTCGGAGTGTGGTCGTCTGCCCTCTTCGAGGCCGAGAGGTATCGCGGGTCTTGGAATAAGAGAATGGACCTGCGACGACTGCGGAGCGGTTCACGACCGGGACGTGAACGCCGCAAAGAACATTCTCCGCTGTGGGCTAACAGCGCTTGCTGAAGGAACCTCGACCTCTAGGCTGGGAAGCCCCGGCCTTCAGGCCGGGAGTAGTCACATTCGCACAACAGTCCTTTGAAATCGACTTGTCGGTACCTTGGCACCGACGGGGCTTCCCGAACGCGCGTATAACTTGCAGTCGTCGCCCGCGCTTTCGCTCTAATGGATCCCCGAGGTCGGCGGGAATCTGGTGCGCGTCTGACCAAGCCACTGCAACGCGTTGGAGGCGGATCACGGTCGCAGGCGACAAGCGAAGTGGGGGCAAGCCATGGGGAATCAGCGGAAGCTGGGCGTGCTGACAAGCGTCACTGCGAAGCGTCGAAAATCTTGGCTTCTCGCGGCCTCTGCGCTGGCGTCCTCGTCGCTGGGCATATCGGGACCAGCGCTGGCAGCGAACGAATGCGGGCCACTTGATGCTTCCGGCAGCGTCACCTGCACTTCAGCCGGCAACAACTATCCCACCGGCATCACCTACGGCCAGCCCTTGCCCACCACCCCATTGAACGTCACGCTTAATTCGGACGTCAATGTCAACCTTCCGGCCCGGGAATCGGCGTAGCGCTAAACAACTTCGGCAGCGGCGGACCCGTTCTTCTGTCAGCAAATGGCGCAACAATTAATGTCACGCAGGTACCGTCCTCGTCGGGCGGGAACAGGGGGCTTTACGTAGAGACCGCGGTGAACGACGCCACTATTACGGCGTCGGGCCAAATTGCTGTGGCCGGCGAAGGGGGGGCAACCACGCAATAAAGGCGTTCGTTAACGCCAGCGTGGGCCCAGGCAATGCGAGCGTAACCTATAACCGGCCCCGGCCAACTACCGTGCGAGCCTAAGTCCAGCGGCACGAATTCGACCGTCATCCAGGCTCAGTCGTTGAACGGAAACGCCACCATCAATGCTTCGGGGAACATGACGGGTCACGTAACCAGCACCCAATCATCGGAAAACACATTCGTCGGCTTGTTCGCCAACGCGGGCGGGGACGGCAATGCATCTGTAATCTACCGCAGCGGCACGATCAACGTGCAAGGAAGAGCCTCCAACGGCATCTTCGCGGGAGCAGACGGAAACGGGACGGCCGAAATTACCACCCTGCCCGGCACCACGATCATCGTCAGCGGCACGAACCCGGGGGAAAGCATCCGACCAAGTCTGTGACGGCGGGAATGAGTGCCGAATTAGGGGGCACCGCGGCGCTGGGTAGTGCGATAACGGTGAACGCGGCGTCGACCATTAACATGTTCGGGGTCGTCACTCCCAATGCCAGTATTTTCGGAAACCCAGTCGGTATTCGGGCGCTGAGCAGAGCGGTGACGGATTCCGCGCCAATCTTCGTGAATTACACCGGCCCGGGCATTACGACCGAGGGCGGGGGCGGCATCGGCATCCTTGCTCTTGCCAACAACGGCGGCGGCCCCGGCATCAACAGCGGCGGCGTCACGGTAGCTTCGTCGGGGCCGATCACGACAAGCGGCGCCGAAGCGATCGGCATCGTCGCCGACAGCGGCACTATATACAATGCGACGCATTCAAGGCCCGAACTTGGACCGGGCGGGAACGTCACGGTCACGGCGTCGGGCGCGATCTCGACGCAAGGCGCTGAAGCGCATGGCATCTGGGCCGCCTCGACGACCGGCACGGTGCTGGTCAATGCATTCAATAATGTTTCCACCACGGGACAGTTCAGCACCGGGATCAACGCGATTAGCACCGGGGTTCCCGCGACCGGGGCCCCGGGCAGTAACGTGACGGTCAACGTTGCGCCAGGCGTATCGGTAATGGGCGGATGGCAGGATACCGGCGTCGGCTCGAGCACGCTCTTCGCTCTACCGGCCGCCGGCGTTATCCTGAGTTCGAAGGGGGGCACCGCGACCCTGAACAATTTCGGCAGCATCGGGGCGCTCTCCGACCGCGCCGTTGCCGGCGATCCGGTGGTCATTAACAACGACGGGACGATCACCGGCTTCGTGCAATTCACCGGCGGCGGCAACAGCATCACCAACAATGGCCTGTTCGACCTGAGGCACTTCGCCGACACCACTGGGGACGGCGTGCGCGATACGGTTCGGGTGGCCATAGCGGATCTCGGCGAGGGCCTAAACAACAGCTTCACCAACAACGGAACGCTGAGGCTCGCCGCAGTGACAGGCGCCACGACGCTGGACAGCACGGGGCAGTATCTCCCGCTCGGGAACCCCAACAACGCAATGGCGCTCGGCGGGCCGTTGCAGGGCCACTTGATCGGCGTGGCGACGTTCACCAACTCGGGCATCATTGATCTGCAAAGCAACCCCGTCGCTGGCGACGTGCTCGTGATCACCGGCGCACGCCAGGTCGGCCCGGCGCCCACGAACCCCATCGCGGGCGTTCCCGGCCCCGGAACTTTCATTTCCAATGGCGGCGCGCTGAGGCTCGACACCGAACTCAACGCAGGGCGGCGCCGCAACGCGCTCCGATACGTTGGTCGTAGACGGCACGTTGGTCGGCGCGGGCGGCCCAACAAGCATGGCAATCCGCAACGCCGGCGGCGGGGGTGCGCTGACCGTAGGCGACGGCATCCTGGTGGTGCAGGTACTGAACCCGTCCCTCTCCGCTTCCGGCGCGTTTTCGCTCAGCGGCGGCTCTATCACCGCCGGCGCGTTTGACTACTTCTTGTTTAAGGGCGGGGCCTCTCCGGGATCGCAAGGTAACTGGTACCTGCGCATCACTCTCGTAGCGCCGCCGATCACGCCGGACGACCGCCGATCCCGCCGCCTGAGCCGGCACCGGGCACGCCGCCGTTGCCTACGCCCGTCCCCGGGCGCAGCGCCGATCCCGCTCTTCCAGCCCGGCGTCGCGGTGATGTCGGTGGTGCCTTCCATCGCTCGTGCGCTAGGGGTGATGACGCTCGGCACGTTTAACGAGCGCCAGGGCGATCAGCTGCTCGTGCGGGGCGGTTGCAGTCGGGAAACTCAAGATCGCTTATGGAAGGCCGGCAAAAGCATCACGGGCGATGAGAACTGCATTACGAAGATCGGTGCATGGGGCCGTGTGTTCGGCCAACACAGAAGCGAACATTTTGCACAGGGGGCACGGCCGGATTTCGATGGCACTTTTGCGGGCTTCCAGGCCGGAGCCGATCTGTTACGGTTTGAGAGCATCAACGGCCACAGTGACCATGTCGGGTTCTACGTCGCCCAGGCGCGCGCATCCGGCAGCGTGCACGGCTCGGTCGATGGCTTCGAAGGCGCCCTCGCCGGTCACGTCGACCTGGATGCCAGCAGTTTTGGCGGCTATTGGACCCATCTTGGTCCGTCGAACTGGTATATCGACACGGTAGTGCAAGGAACCCATTTCGATGGTACTCCGAACTCCATCCGCGGCGTTAGCACCTCGGCGAAGGGAGACGCCCTCTTGGGTTCGATTGAGGCTGGCTATCCGATCACGCTGGCGCCGTGGCTGAGTTTCGAGCCGCAGGTACAAGGGATCTGGCAACGCGTCTGGTTGAACGATGCGCTGGTCCCGGTCGCGACCATCCAGTTCGACCGCGCCGACGTGTTCACCGGGCGCGCGGGCGCGCTGCTGCGGGGAACTTTTGGCAGCACCGGCGCGCTGTGGCAGCCTTATCTCAAGGGCAACGTGTGGTGGGGATCCAATGGCTTCGACACCGTCGCGTTCAACAGCTTCGGTATCCCGACAGGGCGCAACGGCGGCACCACGCTCGAAGGCGGCGGTGGCGTCACCGGCAAGCTGACCCGCTACGTCAGCGTCTACGGCGATGCCAGTTATTTGACTGCGGTGAGCGGAGAGTCGCTCATCGCCCTAAAGGGCAATGTCGGCCTGCGCGTGACGTGGTGAGGCTCGCGGCTGATCCAAGTGCCCCAGCCCGCTCGGACGCGACTGTCGCCTGACGGCCACTTGTAAGACATCCACCGATGTCCGCTCTGCGGCCGCTTTCGGGGGCGATGCGGACATCCGCGCGGCTCTCAGGCTGTCCCCGGTAGAGGCTGCAGGGGACTGGTGACCTACAGCGGGATTACTGACCTGTGCGTCGTTTCGTACGCCGCTCCTGGCGGCCTGAGCGCCGCTCCCCACGCCGCTCCATACCGCCCGTCTGGGCCTCAGCATCTGACACCGTTAGCATCGTGGCAGGTACTGCGACGCCCAACGCGGCCGCTAGTCCTAGAAGGGAAAACGCCCTTCGACGCGAGATCATTTCGGATGTGATTTTTTCACTCATCCAAACCTCCCTGATTTCGACGCCTCACACTACACATCCTTATACATGAATGCCAAATGAACAAGCTCAGTTGTGGGCCCTGCAACTACGCCCGGCCAGAACGCAGGGGTAGGGGCGGCGTTGAGCATGGCCGTCTTGTTTTTGCCTCTAGTCTCGCGCGATGATGACGGCGACGACTACGAGCCCCGCGATGGTGGCCGCGATTGCAATCCAATATATCGAATCTTCTAGCATCGCCGCGAAATACCGCTCGGCGCAAACGGTAACCTATTCGGCCCAAATGGAGTGGCCGAAAGAGAAACCGCCCAGCGGTGATGCCGGGCGGTCTTCGCGTGCGCCCTCCGATTTGGAATTGCAATAGCTGAGAACTTCCTCGGCCGTCATATCGTAGCGCGAGCCGTCCACCACAAAGAGATTATGCGCCCTTGGCCGGAATGGAAAGGCCGCCCGGTGGACATGCCGAGGGGCTAGCGCGTGCGCTCTCCGGTTAATTCTGGCGGCAACTGAGGCGGCTAACATTGTCCCACTAATGCCGAACCGTTTTAGTTGCGGCCTCCTCGGCCGCAGCCACCTTCAACCAGTGCTTGGCCATCTCCAGCCAGTGTTCTTTGTCGAATGAATTTTTGGCGCGCTCGGCTTGTTGCCGGCAGTCGTCGGCATTCTTTCGGAACTCTTCTGCCTTTGATGCCATGGTTGCCCCACCCAATCAGCGACGGTAAGTGGCAACCGATAACGGGGCGAAGGATATATCTTTCCTCCAAGTTAGGACACCTAAAGTTTCAAATCAGGACAGAAGGACCGTCGCCTAGACCAATCGCCGTCGCCGGCTGCCCTCGATGACGCGCCCACCTTGCCGCAAGGTAATGGCGGCATTTGGCCAGCGTTGGCACGCGGCGCGGTACGTTACCATCGCCAACTCGAAGTCCTCGACACCGGCCAAGTGTTCGATGACGTTCTGCCCGTCATCGTCCCAAGCATCCACGCGATGAGCGAAATGCGGAATCCGGGGAGGTTGGTTCCGCGTGCAATTTCGTAGGGGATTGCGGACAGGGTTTATGGCGATCGTGGCAACGGTGATTTAGCTTCTCAATCATGCCAGCCAAGCCGAAATTTCCCGTCGCCGCCCTGCTCTCCCCAGACTTCATGCTGCTCTTGTTTTTCGGCATGCTGCATCTTACCGGCATCATCGCGGCCCTGTTGCTCGGCTATTGGACTGCCAAGACCGTCGCCCATGCGCTTGGCGTTTGAGCCGCTGAGCCACCTCTAGGTCTCCTCTCGCCGCCAACTCTTCGCAACGCTGCCATCGCGGCCTCACGCTCGGGAGATCGAGCAGGTCCTACACGGCACCTAGAGGCGGGCGGCGAGATGCGGGAAACGCGAGCCCGGATGATCCGGGCACGTGGGGCACGGCTCGATGTGCGCAAGCCGCTTGCTGATATAGCCGTCCGGGCCATTGCGGCGGCTATACGCGTACGTCGTCGTCGTCTCACGCACGACCGGACCGAGCATACTGCATGGGCCTCCGTTGCCATTGCCATGGCGGACGATTTTCGGTTTCGGCTCCTCGACCATTGCAGTTTGAACATTCTTTCTTGCTCTTACTGCAACAAAATCATGCGTCCATTCGTTCCGGGGCTTCGGAACTTCAATTTTTTGCGGATAGACCGCACAGCTTGTCAGCCTTGCGGGCAGCTTTAGCTCTCGCGCGGCCAGGACTTGGCCGCCGCCATCGCTGCCATCGCGGCCGCGCGCGTCGCCTCGTAACCGTGGGTAGGCGTGTGAGCCTCATGGTGGTGCACAGAGGCCAGTGTCCACATCCAGGGCTTCCCTTCCGGTGCCGCTGCGGCCTTCATTAGCCGGCCGACGACCACGCCATCCGCGAGCACGTGGTAATCGTCATCTCGCGAAGCCATCACGCGTTTGAGGACTAAAGGCATCACCCGCCAACCGCCTCACCTTTGGCGAGGCTGAGAAACTGTAACAAACGCAGCCCTGGAACCAAACCGGCCGTTCGCAGGTTGGAGTATCGGGAGGGAGGCCCCCTCCCATTCTAACTCGGAAAGCAACTCTGCCCCGTCCACCCGGCGGGGCATTTTTTATAATCGAGACAAGAGAAAGCCCCGCCGGAGCGGGGCCCGAGGTTGAGGAAGGTGTAGCACAAGGCCACGAGCGCAGCGTGTCACGCGACAGGGGCGCAGCGGCAGCGGGGCTCACGCGCATAAGTGCATTGCTTAGCCGCGCTATTCCCTCCGCCAACTATCTTGGCGAAGGCCCTCATCGCGGCCAGGCCTCGCAGGTTTAGGCAACGTTCGTCCTGACCGGCCCCGGCTCGCCCGAGGCTTTTTCGTTCGCCCACCCGTCACAGCCTGCCAGCTCTTCAGCTAACGCCATCTTCGTCCAGTGCGCGGCCATTTCGAGCCAATGCTCACGATCAAATGGATTCCGGGCACGCTCCCCCATTTGGCGGCAGCCTTCAGCGTTCCTGCGAAATTGGGATGCCTTTGTAGCTATCGTGATGCTGGCCTCCCTAAACGAAATCACGGCGCGACAGCCTTACGTCGCCTCTGGCGACCCGCAAGGACGAGGTTGAGTGTTCCACAATATCAGCACAGCTTATTTTTTGGACGCGCCTCGGCAAGGGGAGGCTCGTGGGCGAGACGGCCCGCTAATGCAACTGGGGGTACGGAAAGTGTCGCCGCGGTGGACTTCCCAAACGCGACGTAGGTGAGATCACGCGGTGTCCAAAAAATAGGGGGGGTTGTCGAAGAGTACCTGTGACGTGGGTCACACCTGAAGAAGCCTCAGCTTGGCATACTGGTCGCGTGGCAGATACAGGGGAAGTTTCACAGCCTCCTCTCTGTATCAGCCCAAGCGGGCAGGCCCTCCTTCGCTTCTGATCCGGGCCTGCCCGCCCCGTGTCCGGTAACGCCCCCACTCCTCTTCCGCCTCGCGCTTCACAGCCTCGCACGAAGGATTCTTTATCTTGAGCCAGTCGGTCGAGCGGCCGGAGCGGTAGGCTGAATCCTTCCGCTTGCTCACGATGCCTTCCAGCCCGAGCTTGCAGGCGTGGCGAAATACGATCTCGCCGTCCTTGTGTTCAAGGTGCTCATTGAATTGGAGGCCGGGTGCTGCTTTGGCCAGGATGGAGGCGAGCGTGGCCTTGCGCACCTCCAGCGGGTCGCGCCGAAGGTCATCACCGTTGAGTTCGATCAGATCGAAGGCGTAGAGAAAGGCGCTGGCGTCATGGCGGCGATAGCGGATGCGGTCGAAGCTCGGCACGCCATCGTCGCCGCAGGCAACCGCCTCTCCGTCGAGGATGCAGGAGCGTGAGCGCAGGCGCTTGAGCGCCTCCACCATCAGCGGAAACCGATAAGTTAGGTCGTTACCGGGACGGCTGTAGAGCTTCACCCGGTCACCGTCCTTGCGGGCGATGACCCGGAAGCCGTCGTGCTTGATCTCATGCAGCCACCGCTCGCCGGAGGGCGGTTGTAGGGCTTTGGTGGGAAGGCAGGGAGCGATGAAGCCACGCATGACCGTATCTACGCACCATCTACTACCAAAAATTGACAAAATCAAAGAGCCTGCGGAAACCAAACCTGCGGTCGCGCGTTTGGAGGATCTGGAGGAGATTTACCCCTCCTTCAGGGTGAAGGAACTGGATACAAACTGCCCCGCCCACCCGGCGGGGCATTTTCTTACGAATTGAGACAAGAAAGCCCCGCCGAAGCGGGGCCTAGTTTGCGCAGAGAATACCCCCGATGAGGGGCATCCCACGTTACGCGCCCTTAGATGGAATGGAAAGGCCGCCCTGTGGAGAGCGGCCCTTCAAGCCTCCTTCGGTTGCCAAAATACGCTTGTCACGTAGCGGCAAGCAGGACACTCATACGCGATCAGCCCAGGCTCATCTCCGAGCGGCGCAATCCTCACCATCTCGTCCATTATGGCCTTGCATCGCGGGCAGGCCAAGCCGCGGCTTTTTTTTGAAAGGTCCGACACAATACACGACCCCTTGCGATAGGGTTCGAAACGCGCGCCTCAATAGCAACCGCCAGGAAGCAGAATGGTTGCAGCATTCCCGGCCTGCAAATCTCCTTAGCGGGTGCCGCTTCCATGTGGGCTTTCTTCGATGGGTGCGACGATAGCGGACTGGACGCTAAGGTGAATGGAACTTAGGGTGTTGCATCGTCGGCAGTCGCGTCGATTCGCGCTTCCGCCTGCAAGCATGGAACCGCGCGCATGGCCATCCGGCAATTCTTAAACGGCTACAGCTTTGATCCCGAGGCCGTCCGTTGCATCGGCATCGCATTCGAAATGACCCGCGCGGCTATTCGACTCGCAGGCCGAACCGACCTCACCGATGAAGCAATTGCCCAAAAGATCATCGAGCTTGCGGAAACCGGCGAGCGCAACGCCGATGTTCTGTGTGAGGCGGCGCTGAAAGCATCCGCAGGGGGCAGTTAGCCCCAATCCTCTTCGGCCTCGCGCTTCACGGCCGGCGCATTCGGGTTCTTGAACTTAAGCCAAACCGTCGAGCGCCCATGCCCCGCTTCCAGATAGCTTGGCTCAGGCGGGTCGGACCGACTGTGTTGAAAGCGCAACACCCGCCGGAAATTCGTATGTACCCGCTATCCCGGTAGCTAAGCACACCCGTGGGTGCGTCCTGGCATGGCAAAATGCGACTTCGCGTGACTCGGCTCAGCCCCGAAGCATGTTAGAGCCGCCGCCGAAGTATCCCGCCCCGATCTGGCACTGGAGACTTCCTAATATGTCCATAGAAGCACATCTTGCGGAACTGGAAAGACGGCATAGCGCACTGGAAGCTCAAATTGCCGAAGCCCGTGCTCATCCATCGATCGACAATCTCCAGATCGTTGAGTTGAAACGTCGCAAGTTGCTGGTGAAAGACGAAATCGCACGCCTCCAGAATTAAATTACTGAGGCTAATTTGGTGCCACGTGTGGGCCAACAGCGCTGTGCCGCCCGCGGCGCCCGTCGTTAAATCTGTGTGATTTTTGTCACGCTACGGAATTTTTGCGAAACAGCCTTAGTGAAGGACTAATTTTTTGTTGTCTGTCGCAAGTGGGGTACAAATCGGGGGATGTTTTCGTGATGAAATCAGCAGTCGTCAAACGCTCAGTCGTGGTTGGTGGCCACAAGACAAGCGTGAGCCTAGAGGAGGAATTCTGGAGCGCTTTGAAAGTAATCGCCGGCAAGCGCCTTATGAGCGTCTCGGACCTAGTCGGCTCAATCGATGCGCAGCGCCAGCGGGGCAATCTTTCGTCGGCCCTCCGGCTCTTTGTACTGAAGTTCTATCGCAACCAGATTCCCAACATAGAAGGCCACGACAAATTTCACGGGATGTTGGCTCATCCTGAGCCCTCGCTGTCTTGAATTGGGGGAGGGGAAGGCGGCCTGGGGAGCCGCGCCCCCAAGGGGGCCGTTCGGTCACTCCGAACGGCCCCTTCCAGCAGGAAGAAAGCCCTAGCAGTCAGCACCTCCAATCTTCCTCAGCCTCTCGCCTGACTGCTGGCGCACTCGGGTTCTTGCTCTTGATCCAGTCGCGGGAGCGGCCGGATCGATAGCGGGAGCCGAGACGCGCCCTCGAATCCCAATTCGCAAGCGTGCCGGAATACGATATCGCCGGGCTCGGCAATGTGCTCGTTCAATTGCAGTCCGGGCTTATTGTTGCGCAGCAGTCGCGTCAGCTCGCGTTTGCGGTGCTCCAGCGGCTCGCGCCGCAAGTCCTTTCCGTTCAGCTCCAACAGGTCGAAGGCGTAGAGAAAAACGTGGCGGTCCTCGTGGCGCTGGCGAAGCTTTTGAAAGACCGGCAGCCCACCGTCGTCACAGCACACAGCCTCGCCGTCGATCAGGCATGAGCGCACCCGCAACGCGTTCACAGCCGCGACGATCAGCGGGAAGCGGGTTGACCAATCGTGGCCATTGCGGGTGAGCAGGCGGACGCCGGCAGCGCCCCGGCGAGCCATGAGCCGGAAGCCGTCGTGCTTGATCTCGTGAATCCAATTATTGCCCGCTGGCGGCCGGATGGCGGGTGACGGTAGGCATGGTTCAATGAAGCCGGAAGAGGCCCGACGGATACGCAAACGCAACATGGCCCAAAGATAGAACGGCGGTGGTAAAATGCGAGTTTATCGGAGCCTGCCGACAACCGCCCGAATTGATTGGTTGCGGACTTCAAGCCCTGACACCCCCCTCTGCTCGTCGAGCTTGGAGACCACCAGGCCCCGCTCGGCCACTGCGGGCTCGGGCGGGGCTCTGCTTTGAAGGCTTTCAGAAACAGAAAAGCGTGATGCGAAGCCAGGGAAACCCAGGGACGAGTTCGGTCAATAAGCGTTCCATCATTTTTGCTGGTCGCAAGACAAGCGTCAACGTTGAGGATGCGTTCTGGGACGGGCTCAAGAAAATCGCGGCCGCGCGCAAAATTAAACTGGGCGACCTCGTGAGCGAAATCGATTCCAAACGACAACACCCCAATCTGTCGTCGGCCATTCGGCTATTCGTACTGGATTTCTATCAAGCTCAAATGAAACGACCGCGCTGACCGTCGCGACTGCCGCTCGCGGGGCGGGCGGCCGATGTGAAACCGCCCGGTGGCGAACCGGGCGGCTCTGTCCGTACGCCACGCTATTTTGCCTGTTGCCGGCGAGGAAATCCAACGCCCTCGGGACGCCTCTCCGATCTGGGCGGGTGCTCCCGGATCATGGATTCTTCCGTTAGCCGTGCGAGTTCCAGCCACAGCTCTGCCTTTTCAAGCCATTGGAGTCGCGCTTTGATAGTTTGCTGTTTTTTCGCCACCGCCAAGCAGTGACGCGCATTGGCTCGAAATGTTTTGGCTAGTTTCACGCGGCCCGCCCCCAACGGGAACTTGTGCAAAACAGGGAAACGGCCACTTTGTTCCATTAGTCAAGCGGCCCGCCGCGCGAAAAAAGCCCGCCATGACGGACACGGAACGGCCCCGGGGTAGTGTTGCACCGCGCCGGGGCCTTTAGCGCTCCCTCAGCATCGTCATGAGAGCACGCGTTGGAGACAGACTGGCTGGCTGCGGCGGCAGGATCATCCCCCACGCTTCCACGAAAATCCTCATTACTACCGAAAGCCCTGAGGGGCGGCACCCAGGATGTCTACTTCAACCGCGGCATCGCCGCCTCGCATCGCTGTCGCCCCCCGTGCGTCAATTCCGCTTTACAGACCAAACCATGGAGAGGGCATCGTCCATTTGCGCGCTCTTCGAGGGGGTCGTAGCAAACTCAACGCCGATCGGCCACTTGACTTGGCCTCCCATGTCCGATTCCCGCCACAAACTGCGAAACGCTCGCCCGATTGTTGCCACAAGTCGCGAAACCAAAACCTTTGCGGTGAAATACTTCTGAAGCAGACGTGCGGTAGATGTTGATTGGCAAAACGGTTTCTCAAGCTCCCGATCAGATCTGCTGGAGCTTGTCGAATCAAGGGGAATGGTCATGATCGATGCCCTGGCTATCGCACTTGCCACTGTTACGATGGGAATACCGGCAATAATGACGGCAGCGGCGCTTGGCTCAAAGCTGGGACTGCATTGGTAAGATGGCGCAACTGTCCCTGCCGGAACGGCCTCGATGGGGCGTTCCGCGACGATAGGTGCATGCGTGACTCGGCGATCGCGCCGCCCTGCGCGACGATGACACGCACGCTCGGATCATCCTTCTCAATTCGAGAAATCTCAGGCGACCAACGCACGCGTGCGAAGACTGCCCCCGTACGCGCGGTTGCGATGCTTTCCGAGGGGGCGCGGTTTTGGTTGCGTCGGTGCTCGCACAACTCGCCCACGCTATTTCCAGCGAGCTTCCAAAAAACGAGACACCAAAATATTCCCCTCAGAGACACACATAAGAATATCGCTTGCGTCGCCAGTTTCCGCACACACCGAACTGTGCCCACGAGGGCTGACGCGCCGGCTGTGTGCGTCCTTCAATTGCCGAGCAACGCCCACACCACGACGAGAAGCGCCCAAAACGCGAGCAAGCCGAGTACCATTCGCGGGCGAAACATCTAGTTCCCCCGCGCACTCAGCTCAACATGGAAAGAATGCTCTGGGCCTGGTCCGACGCCGCGGCGATCAGGCCGTCGTAGCTGGTCTGACCCTCGGCGGCAGCCTTCAGAATGCACTCGGCCAAATGCGCCTTGATGGCCGGCGTCGCCTTCTCCACCGGAATCTTCGTCATCACTTCATCGAGCACCGCGCGCATGGTTTGGATCAATGCTGGACTGAAGCTGGGCATGGTTGCCTCTCGGCAGTTGCTGCGGCGTCATTCCCGACGATTTCTGCGTCGACGGCAAGCAAAGGTTTCGTAAAATTGGACTTCCAATCAGTCAATGGCGCGTGAGTTGGGGTCCCCAGCTGCCCCGTTGGGGCGTCCGCCTATTCGTCTTTGTAGGGCTCTCTGATCACCGCCGGCTCGCATTCGTCCTCCGACTCGGCTGCGTCGGTATCGGGGTCGCGGCAGAAGCCGTTTCAGCGCCTTCGACTAGACTAGGCGCTGTTCTCGTTCGCTGAGCCAACTACCCATCGTCGCCCTCCTGGCTTTTGTTTGCTGATGATTGAAGCTTAGACCTGTCGATTGCACCTAACAATGTGCGTGCGGTCTTTCGGACCGATGTATTGCGTGTTGCGTGCCCCTTTGACCGCGCTATAGAGGCCGCCGAGCCAGAGCGTATCCGAGTTCGGCGGCTAACAAGGAATATCGGTGAGGCGTTTGTGGCGTTCAGCGCGCAGCCGAGCCCAAATGTCTGCCGCGAAATCACCTCACCGCCCTAGATTGGTATGAGAAATAGGCGGATTAGGGATGCGGCCCACCCGCTAGTTCTGACCTAGGAGGTCGCCATGATCGAGGTCCAGCGCATTAGCGAGGGTCGCTCTCTCGATTTCGAAGTGATCGTTCGCGAGGGAGGGGGCGAGACTCGTCACCACGTCACGATGTCGCGTGAAATGTGCAACCGGCTGACGGGCGGGAACCATACGCCGGAGCGCTGCCTTGAGGCGGCCTTCCGATTCTTGCTCGACCGCGAGCCAAAGGAGTCGATTCTCGGACGCTTCGACGTGACGGAGATCTCGCGCTACTTCCCCGAATTCGAGCGTGAACTTCCGCATTATTTCTCGCGTTCGTGAGGGAATTGTGCGGACGCTGTGTTTCGCGACAATTCGCGGGACTCTGCCGGCTATCTGGAAAATTTTTGAGCCGGGAGCCGCTTGCGGCGCGCGCCGACGGGACATTGGTCCATTTTCACGGGCGAGAAGCCGGCCAACCTTCCGGCGCGGGCACCGGCGTCAAAACGTAACTTAAGAGGCTCCGTCGCCGCGTTGTAATGGTGGAAACCGAACTCCCACTTAGCGGCCTCGGCATGTCGCAAAGAGTGGGCACCGCCGCCCGGCCATGCGCTACGATGGGAGGGCAATGCATCAGCGCGGTGGGCGGGCCCCGAAAAGGCCCAGATTGCTTGATCCGCTTGAGGCACGGGGAAGACTTGAAAAATCAAAAAATTACGAAACGCGCTCTTCCGCGAGTGCCAGGCACGAAACTGCATATGTAGTTTCACCGGGATGCATCGGGGGATGGCACCATGTCAAAGCGAGGCCAAGTTGTTTTTGAAGAAGGCAGTGTCGAGGCTATGGCTCGTCTCCAAAAGCAGGACGAGGAATTCTGCCGCCGGCTGCGAATTTGCTATTGAGACGGGCAGGGAATTCTGTCCGACCTCCGTGTTTACCGAGCCATGCACGCGCCGCCCTGTCTTGAACTATATGCGCCCGGACTGATTACGGCGCTACAGGGCTCGTGAGCGCCGGCTTGGCTTAGCAAGGGCTGGGTGAGTTGTGTAAAACCCGCCAGTCAAGAGGCGGCAGTGCCCTTCGGAGGCCAGAGCCAAGTGAGGCAGCCAATAAGGAGAAGCCGCGACCAGTGGCAATTTACGGGAATTGAGCGCATGGTGGCTGGATGGCCAAACCCATCGGCAAAATCACTTTGACTCCGCAGCCCGTTAAGGTGGGGGCCTCAGTGGCACGTGGTGGGCACTTATCCGAGTGGACAGAAGGAACACATCACTGGCTTCAAGACTGAAGTCGACGCGCTCGATTGGATTGCGAACGATGCCGCCGCTTGGTTAGAAAAACGGTCCGGTCGGTGATCCGCCAGACGGATCGAAGCCAGCGCGCGGCCGGAGACGAGGCCGCCAACTGAGGCGCAGCGAGCACAGGTCGGACGACCGCAGCCCATGCCGGAAGGCCAGCGGGATCATAGTCGCATCACTTGCGGCTGGCCGCCTTCATCAGCCGTTCGACCTCCTTCTGGGTGAGGTACTCGCGGGTGCGATAAGTCCGGACTGTTATTGCGGGCAAAAGCCTCATTACTCTGCCGCCGATGGCTCGCGACGGGCGCTGCCTAGGCAAAGACACGAGCAGCTGGCGTCGGCCTAGCAGCACCGCCCGCTCACCGTGGAGGACCTCGCTCTCGGGTCCAGCCGAACCGCGATGTGTTATTCTGATTAGCAAGGACGCGCATGAGGGGCCCGACCGCCCACGTCCTCATTCAGAACAATTCAGGTCCGCCCATAAGACTTGCCGGCCACTCTATGGCAGACTGAAGATGCAGTAGACCGACTCTGGAGGGGGAGGTCCAACGTGAGACGGCGGGAGTTCATCACGCTGCTCGGCGGCGCGGCGGTGGCATGGCCAGTCGCTGCACGAAGCCAGTCGGCGGAGAACGTGCGCAGGATCGGTATTCTGTGGCCTGGCGCCTCTCCCCCAGCTTCGCCCCGGCTTGAGTCGTTTCGCGAAGGACTGCGCGAGGCAGGCTTCATCGAAGGCCAAAATCTCGTAATCGAGTTGCGTTATTCCAAAATAGGGTCTCAACATCTCCCGGAGCTTGCCGCTGAGCTCGTGCGTCTAAAGGTGGAGGTGATCGAGGCCAGCGGCGACTTCGCTCCCCGGGTCGCCCAACAAGCGACAAGCACAATACCCATTGTCGCATTCACTGATGATGTGCTCGGAGCAGGGCTCGTCGACAGTCTCTCGCGACCCGGCGGGAACACTACTGGGCTGACGATCCTCGCGCCGGAACTCAGCACCAAGCGACTGGAGATTTTGAGTGAGATTGTACCGGGATTGTCGCGCGTGGCCGTCCTCTGGGATCCTACGAGCGGCAAGTCGCAAGTCGCGATGACCGAGTCTGCAGCCCGCGCTATGAACATACAATTGCAAATCCTGGAGGTCCGACATCGCGATCAGCTTGCCGGCGCATTCGCCGCGGCCGGGGAAGGCAAAGCCCAAGCCATAAACGTGTTTGCGTCACCATTCCTCGCGTCATTGACGCGGGAGATCATTGGGTTGGCCGCCGAACACCGTCTGCCGGCGATCTACCAGTGGAGAGAACAAGTGGAGGCCGGGGGGCTGGTGTCCTACGGACCAGGGCTTGCCCTGATGTGGCGGCAGGCTGGAGGCTTGGTTGCGAAGCTTCTGAAGGGCGTAAAGCCCACCGATTTACCCATTGAGCAGCCCACGAAATTTGAACTGGTGGTGAACACGAAAACTGCCAAGTCGCTCGGCCTCAACCTGTCGCCGTCCATGCTCGTGCGCGCCGACGAGGTGATCGAGTGAGGCTGACCGATGTCGGCTGTGGCACTTCCGCGAACCTAGCGAGATGAAGAGCTGAATTCCGCTTTCGGGATTAACATCAGTGGCTGGAGAGAGCCGTTCGGAACGAACCCGCAAATGTGTCAAGCTCGCTAGCGTTTAGATCAGACGCCGCCCAGTAGTCGACTCCGCCCTCGCTCCACTGGACGAGGTTGTATCCTTTGATTGACCTGCGCGGCGACAGTACGTGGGGAGTGCTCGCGGCCGGCAACGCCGACAGGCTTATGAGATGCAAGCGGCGGCCATAAATCAGAGTGGCCACTGGCGTAGTATCGATTACATCGATGCGTCCGCCGACTAGCGGAAAGCCCTCTTTCGACAGATCAACGACTTGGGGCGACTGCGGGATGCGGCCGTTGAACCAAGGCTTCACCGTGTGACCTTCCGAGGAGGTGACGTCGGTCGCGCGCGGTGCCATCAAGGCGCGCATGTGGCTATCCACAATCGCCTCGGCGATATGATCATCTGAAAGCGGACGTAGCGCGACCCAAGTTGATCCGCTCGCCAGCGCCATCGCAAGGACGACCGAGGCCGCCAGGGCCCGCCACGATGGAGGCACCTTCGGGCCTCTGCGTCCGATCGCCGCCTCGATCTTGGTCCGCAGATGAGGCGGGAGGGGTTCGCGCGGCAATCGTTCACGTACCGCCTGACGCAAGGCTTCGATACGTTCGACTTCCGCGGCGAGTGCGGGATCGGCAGCAATTTGCCGAGCGATGGACAGCGAATTCGCAGGATCGAGTTCGCCATCGAGATAGGCGTGGACAAGCAGCGAGGGCTCATCGGTCGAGGTTGCGGCAGTTTGCCCGTTCGCCATCATTGTTCCGTCCCAATGCTCTCGATCAAGCGGCGGCGGGCGCGCGCCAAGCGCGACATCACAGTGCCGAGAGGCACTGCTGTGACTTCGGCGATTTCGCGGTATTCGAGCCCTTGAATATCGCGAAGCACAAACGTTTCCCTGAACTCAAGTGGAAGCGCCGCGATCGCCGCCTCAAGTCGAGCTGAATCAGTTTTTGCGATCAGCTCCGCCTCCGGTGTTGCTGCGTTCAAGGTGTCCCGATCTCCGCCGCCTTCTGCTGCAGCGCGCTCCTTAGGGTTGAGATCATCGATGGCGACCACCACTGCTAAACGGTTTTTGCTAAGCCACGAATAGGCGGTCCGACGAACAATGGTCAGCACCCAAGCCCTGGCATTGCCACCAGAAAAGGTGCCAATAGCGCGGAAGGCGCGCAGGCACGCCTCTTGGAGAATGTCTTCCGCATCTGTCCTGTTGCCCGCGAGCCAGCGCGCAAAAGCAAACGCATCAACGAGGTGAGGCGCGACAACGATATCAAATCTCGCCTTATTATCCTCGCCGACCATGATCCCCGGTGGTCTCGCCGACGCGGCAGGACAATAAGCTGTCCGTGATAGACTCCATCAATAGTCATTTTATTCCCGATCGGAGCAAAAAAAATAGTCATTCCCGTGGGAATTTTCGCGTCCCCGCCTCGGTCTCCTCCATCGCAACGACGGCGGCCCTGTGAGGGGGGTCGCATTTTCGTTCACATGTTTTGTGCGGGGCCACTCGCAAACGCGGCGTTCGCGTCTGCCCTTACTGTCTCACGGGCTTCAATTCGCCCGGCATTCGGTTGTGGCGCCGACGAGGAACGTTACGCGCCGCGTAGTGCGCTGACTTGTTGGGGGAGAATCCATAATGGCGAATTCGGAGCAACGATACCTGTGCGGGTCGGCCTATGCTCGCGCGGTGTGGACCCCGCCATCAGGTCTAGACGAGCGTGTATGGGGCCGGTGGCTGAAAGGGCTGCTGGGCACCGTCATCACATCAACTGCTGCCTTCGCATTGTTTTTGGCTTCGGGAAGTACCAACCGACCGTTGGAAGTGACGGTCCAGATGGAAAGACTGGCAGTTAAACTAGAGCAAATGAAGTCAATCCATCCGGAAACAGCGCAAACCATAGCCCATCTTGTTCTCCAGCCTGCGTATGACTGCAATCAGGTCGCGTGCAGTGCGGCGGTTCAAGCCCGCAACATTGCGGCCCGATCTCGACTCAAAGCGACAGTGGCTCGGAGTGGGGAGACGCAGGTGGCCGGAGAGATGCCGAGGTCAAATATCAGCTCGGGCCCGACAATGGAAGCAGGGCCGAAATGAATGCCGTTCAGCTGACCGCGTAGTGGCAGCGCTCGATCACCGGCTCGCCACAGCGTTCCGGTGCCACACGTAGATAACCGTACGCAAATTCAGTCGGAGCAAGGGAGATTTGGCATGAGCAGAATCATCGTACCCCTGGCAACGTTGGGCTTCTTGGCAGGAACTATCGTCATTTCGTCGAACTTCGTTCGGGTCAAGCCCGAACACGCCGCAACGCTTACGCAAGCACAGGCAAAGGAAGGGCTGCTGATAGTCTCTCCCTTTGACATCATGATAAAGCACGGCAAAACTGCTGCGGTCGAAGAATGGCGCGATGCATTCTGACCCCCTTACCGTCCAAGCCGGCATTTATGCCGGCGTTTCCTCAAAGGCGAGAAGCCGGCTGATCTGCCGGTTATGCTATCGACAAAGTCAACCCCAAGACCGCCAAGACGCTCGGCCCTGAGCCGCCTGCGCTGTACGCTGAGATCGAATTGGGCTACGGCGGTGGCCTTCAGGCAAACGGTGCGCCTCTTCGGGACGTTCAACTTATCTCGCACGAGAGTACCGCAGCGGCTTATGTTCAATAATTAAATTGGATGCAGTGTGAAGAACTTCACGTTCGGAGTGCCACACCGGTCCTAGCGTCCTGATCACATCGCCGTGGATGGAGGCGATCATGTGGGGAGCGGTGATTGCATTTGGAATAATCACTGCTTGCGTTAGCGCAATTCGCGAGGTCGCTGCGGCCGAAGCAGCGGTAATCACAGCGCCGGGCACGGCTCCGGTCACCATGCCGCAACCTTCCATCAACCGGCCCCAGTCCGTGCTCTCGGAGCCGGATGCCCAGCTCAAGGACCGTGAGCAGCTCAGGAGATACTTTCTTCAGGACAGCCCCGGTCGGCTGAGAAGATGAGCGCGCACCACGATCCGGCTAGCGTCGCAGTTGCGAGTGCGACATGAGACGGCGCGATTTCATCAGTCTTCTTGGCGGTGCGGCAATTACGTGGCCGCTCGCCGCGCGCGCTCAGCAGCGCGACCGGGTGCGGCGGATCGGCTTGCTCATCAATCTCGCGGCGGACGATCCGGAATTGCAAGCCCGCCGCGCGGCATTTCAGCAGCGGCTGCAGCAATTGGGCTGGACCGACGGCCGCAATGTGCGGATCATTGCCCGCTGGGGTGCGGGCGATGACGACCAGATTCGTAGTTCTGCCGCGGAACTGGTCGCGATCGCGCCAGACGTCATCCTGGCCACTTCCAGCCCGGCCCTGACGGCGTCGCAACACGCAACCCGCACCGTGCCTATCGTGTTTACATCCGTCGTCGATCCAGTCGGCGGCGCCTTCGTCGATAGTCTGGCGCGGCCGGGCGGAAATACCACCGGCTTTGCGCTGTTCGAATACGGCCTGAGCGGGAAATGGCTGGAGCTTCTCAAGCAGATCGCGCCAGGCGTGATGCGAGCGACCGTCCTTCTAGATGCTGCCACCACCAGGACCGCGGCCGGCCAGTCGGCTGCGATTCAGGCCGTGGCGCCTTCGCAAGGGGTGGAACTGAGTCCGGCCGTTGTGCGCGACGCGCACGAGATGGCGCGCGCGGTCACGACATTCGCGGCCGGATCGAACAACGGCCTGGTCGTGACCGGCAGCCCGCTGACGGCGATTCATCGCGACCTGATCGTCGCGCTGGCGGCCCAGCACCGACTCCCGGCGGTCTATCCCTTTCGCTACTTCACCACCCGCGGCGGTCTGATCTCCTACGGGCCTGATTCGATCGAGCCTTACCGGCGAGCGGCCGGCTACGTCGATCGCATCCTCAGGGGTGAGAAGCCGACGGACCTTCCGGTGCAGGCCCCCGCCAAGTACGATCTGGTGATCAACCTGAAGACTGCCAAATCCCTTGACCTCAGGGTGCCGCCGTCGATGCTCGCCCGCGCCGACGAGGTGATCGAATGAGGCGCGAACGAATGACGAATCCAAGTGTCAAACTGGACCGACGTTTGACACTTATGCTGCCAGAAGTGCCGATTCCACTGGGCTTTTTTTCGATGCTAATAACTCGCGCCAGTTCATTCGATTACCTCGTCCGCGAGCGAAACCAGGCCGTCATCTCAGAGCCCCTACTTCCGAACGTGCGGCCGAGAGCCACCGGGACAGTCCGCTGCGACCGCTTGACAGAATGATCGGCCCTGCCATTCGATGTGCGCACGCGTGTCTTGGGGCGACTTTGATGCAATGTTTGGGCTGTGGCGCGAAGATGCTTTTGATGGAGGTGGTCCCGGACGACACCTCGAAGGTGTCTGGATTTGAGTGCCGCATCTTCAAGTGTTCGGTCTGTCCCCAGATTGCGCGGCGGTTTGTGTTCAGCCGCGTCAAAATGCCGGTCACTCACTTGCCGGTTATAACAACGCCAACCCACAATCTTTGGAAGGGCGTTGCAGCCCCAAGCGCCTGGGGGAAAGCCATCGAGACGCTCCGTAGTAGACAGACTGACCTCAAAGAGAGAGCAGCAGCAGCGAAGACCGCTGGCGGGACGAAGGCGGTCGAGAAGGTCCGCAGCAGGCAGGCGGCTCTTGTGGAACGGGCAGCAGTCGCGAGCCGTCTGAAACCTGCCGAACCCTTGCAGGCACCTGGAGCAACATCTTCGGGACCCCCAGCGTCGCCTACTGTCCCCAGCGAGCCCGTTGCATTTCAGAGCGCCTGGGAACGCGCGGTCGCAAAAATTCGAGCGAGGCAGGATAGGGCCGAAGCGCCCAAATCAGAGTAATCTAACTTTAAGGCGGCAGCTGCACGCTCCGAGTTGGTGCCTGTTCGCCGCCATCGCGAATGGGGAGCCGGTTTGCCTGATGCCGCCCATCGTTGTTTTTCCGCTCGTGAAGTTGGCTCTAGGAGCGCTCGGCGCGGGCATCATCGTTCACTGGGTGGTGAAAGAGGTGCGGCGCATCAATACGGACCTCGATCGCGTAAAGACGGGACGGGCCATCGATCCGGTCAACCGCCAGGCGCCGCCTATCATTCGCCCGCCACCGCGGCTCGGTCAGTGAGCTATGTCGACAAGATCGTGCGGTGCGCCCAACCCGGGCGACCTGCCGATCGAGCAGTGCCAAATTGCGTGAGAAGGTGGCCTCCGAGGTTGAGCAGAGAACATGTGCGCAGCTTGGCCTATGCCAAGGGCGTGGCCAGGAGCAAATCGATCAATCATTGCAATATGCCGAATTGCTACGCGTACTTGCCGGCGAAATGCGCGGGGAGAAGCGTGCAGAGTCCAGCCAGGTTTTTCAGGAGCATGAGTCGTTCGTGGAGTGAACCGCCCCGGGTTGATCGGAGGCTCCAACTCCTGAGAAGGTGGAGCCATGACGAAGCAGACCAGCAACAAGTTTTCTCCCGAGGTGCGGGCCCGCGCGGTCCGGATGGTTCTGGACCACGAGGGCGAGCACCCATCGCGATGGGCGGCAATCATGTCGATTGCGGCCAAGATCGGCTGTACGGCACAAACGCTCAACGAATGGGTAAAGAAGGCCGAGGTCGACAATGGCCGGCGTGCGGGCGTCCCTACGGATTTCGCCGCCAAGCTGAAGGCGCTTGAACGGGAGAACCGGGAACTGCGGCAGGCCAACGAGATCCTGCGCAAGGCGTCCGCTTATTTTGCCCAGGCGGAGCTCGACCGCCGGTTCAAGCCATGATCGCCTTCATCGACGATCAGCGCGAGGCGCATGGGGTCGAGCCGATCTGCAAAGTCTTGCCGATCGCCCCGTCGACCTATCACGCTCATGTCGCCCGGGGTGCTGATCCGGCCAAGCGATCGGTGCGAGCCAAGCGTGACGCCGACCTGAAGCCCGAGGTACGCCGGGTCTTCGATGACAACTTCCGAGTCTATGGCGTACGCAAGGTCTGGCGGCAATTGCGGCGCGAGAACCATGACGTGGCGCGGTGTACGGTAGAGCGGCTGATGCGCGATATGGGCCTTCAAGGAGCAATCCGGGGCAAGCCCGTCCGCACGACTGTCAGCGACAAGGCAGCTCCTTGCCCGCTGGATCACGTCAATCGTCAGTTCCGGGCGCCACGTCCGAACGTGCTCTGGGTCTCCGACTTCACCTATGTGGCAACCTGGGCTGGCTTCGTGTACGTCGCCTTCGTCATCGACGCCTATGCACGGCGCATCGTCGGCTGGCGGGTATCACGGACCGCGCACGCGAGCTTCGTGCTCGACGCGCTGGAACAGGCCCTCCATGACCGCAGGCCCGTGCACCGCGGAGGCCTCGTTCATCACAGCGACCGAGGCAGCCAGTACGTCTCCATCAAGTACACCGAACGCTTGGCCGAGGCGGGCATCGAGCCCTCCGTCGGCAGTGTCGGCGATAGCTACGATAATGCGCTGGCCGAGACGATCAACGGCCTCTACAAGGCCGAAGTCATCTACCGGCGTGGACCGTGGCGATCGTTCGAGGCGGTCGAGCTCGCCACCCTCGAATGGGTGGATTGGTTCAACAACCGGCGGCTCCTGGAGCCCATCGGCAACATCCCGCCGGCCGAAGCCGAGGAGCGCTACTACGCCATACTGGAAAAGCCAGCGATGGCGGCGTGACTCAAACCAAACGGCCTCCGGCAAACCCGGGGCGGTTCAAGGTCCAGCCTTCCCATTTATCGTCTCACTCCCGGAGTATGAGATGGGGCAAGCGCGTCGCATTGCCATTGTCGGAGCGGGCCTCGGCGGGCTAGCGGCGGCCATCACGCTACGCCTGCAGGGTTTCGGCGTGCAGGTCTACGAGCAGGCACCCAAGCTCGCCGAGTTCGGCGCCGGCATCAATATCAGCCCCAATTCTGTTAAATTCTTTCAGGCGACCGGGCTCGCTGACAAGCTACATGCAATCGCATCTGAGCCGATCGGATTAAGCTGGCGCGATTGGAGTACGGGCGAGATTCGCTACAGTCTGCCATTTGGAAATTTCGAAAAGCGCTACGGCGCCAAGTACTACGTCGTCCATCGTAGCGACCTGCATCGCCTCCTCTCGGAGGCCGTGCCGCAGGGAAGCATCCAGCTTGGCAAGCGATGCACGGCGGTCGAATCCCGCAACGGCTCGGTTGGCCTATCATTTGACGACGGCACAGACGCCGAAGCCGATGTTGTCGTTGGTTGCGACGGGATCCGCTCTGCGGTTCGCGCCTGCCTTTTCGGTGGGGAAGGCCCGCGTTACGCGGGAACAATGTGCTGGCGCGCGCTGGCGCCCAGTAGGGCGGTGCCGAAGGACTATCATGATCGCTATGTGAACCAATGGTCCGGCAAGGACGGGTTCGTGATCAGCTACTACATTCGGCAAGGCGAGTTCATAAATTTCGTGGCCGTCCGACAACAACCCGGCTGGACCGAACCGTCTTGGTCGGTGCCGAGCAGCGTCGACGAAATGCTGACAGCCTTCCCCAATGCGGGAGAAAAGCTGCGCAGGATGATGGGGGAAGCGACATCCTGCTCGAAATGGGGCCAGTTCACTGGGGAATACGCGCCAAACTGGACGAAAGATCGTGTGACCCTTCTCGGCGATTCCGCGCATGCCATGCTCGCGACCTTCGGGCAAGGCGCCAACATGGCGTTCGAGGACGCCTATGTCCTGGCTCAATGGCTCCGCGCGGGTGCCGAGGATCCGCACGCGGCGCTGGCTGGCTACGAAGCGGTGCGCAAGCCGCGGGCGACAAGAGTACAGCAGCTTTCACGCACCGAAGTGCATTTCAAGAAGCTGCACTCGAATTGGGACCGCCTGCGCCGCGAATTCGTCTTCGTGACGCGGTTCGGCTCGACGACAAACGGGGTCTATCGATGGATTTACGGCTACGATCCGGTCGCGCAATGGCGGGGCTCGTGAGTCCCACGATCCGTCTAACGCCCGATCAGCATCGCGTGTGTGCGAGGCAATCCTAAGACCGCCAAAGCGTTGGTCTCATCATTACGCCGACACCCTTTGCCGGGAGAGGGATATCGTCCGTTCAGTTCGTCGCCGCCTCGATGCCGAGCACCTTGGCAATCTCGGCGATGCCCGCGCGCTGTTTCTCAATCGAGGCGGCGAACTCGACAGCCGAGCCCGGCACCACCACCTGTCCGGTGGCGGTCAACCGTTGCACGATGGTTGAGTCGGCGAGCGCGGTTTTCACGTCGGCGGCGATGCGCTCGCGCAGCGCTAGCGGCGTGCCGCGCGCGCCGAAGATTCCGACGAGTTCGTCGAAGGTTAGGTCCGGGAAGCCCGCCTGCGCGACAGTTGGCACGCCTGGCAGGATCGTGGTCGGCTCGCTTGCCGTGACCGCAAGGATTTTGATGCGCCCGGATTGCGCCTCCGCTCGCACGATCGCATACGCCGACCAGTAGAGATGCAGGCGACCCTCGGCCACGTCGTTCGGCGCCTGGACCGGGTCGCGATAGGGAACTCGCGCCATGTCGAGACCAGACGTCTTGAGAAACGCGGAGGTGATCGGGAAGACCAATTACCCTGGGGGCACCCATATCGGCCGCAGCCTGGCCACAAATGAGTGAAGCGGTTTGCCGCTCGACTATGCACGCGGACTGATCGAGTGGCACCCGACCTACTACGATGTTCCAGAGCCAGTCGGCGGCTTGTTCGAGCCGCCGACTATCCTAATCTCGGGCCAGAATCCTTCGGCCGAATATCGCTCAGCCAATAGTGCTCGATCGTATGCCCGACTTCGCGACCGATCTGGTCCGCCGGCTCATTATCATCGCCACTTCGGAAAGTCGCGCATCAGCGTTCGCGGCACGCCGACAACGAGACGGCGAATAAGAAGTTACTTTCTCATTCACGAGCTGCTCATGGGCATGCGTTGATCCGCCGCTCGGCACGAACCCGGATGTCATGCGAGCAAGGAACCATGTGGCTGGTGCCGCCGCGAATGCTGCGCCCAAGACCAACAACACATAAGTGATCCAGGACGTCTCGGCCGGTGTGAGGGCAATGGCGGCTTGATCGAGTTCGTTGACATCGTTTGGGTTCACCACTTGTACCGCGTTTGCCCTGCTGGCTTGCGCAGCGTCTGTGACCGTGCCTTCGGTCGCGCTGCCGGCGTCCGCATTCGGGAGAGCCGGCCAAACCGGTCCCGCAGCCGCCACGAGACTAGCGTTCGGGCTGTTGGCACCTTGATCAGCAGGTGACGGAGGAAGCACCGCGGCTGCCGCATTCGGGAACATCGAAGGTTCCTGCCCGATAGGAGCGGCCACCTGCTCTTGGACGGCAGGTTGACTTGCTTTGGCCCCGGTGGCGTCGCGTGGCGCGGCCGGCTCGACCTTTGCCCGAGTTCTTCTCAGTCGGGGGTGCCGGGTGCTTCGCCGCCTTCTTAGGCGGCTGAGCCGAGGGGGCTGGTTTTTTGGCCACCGTATCGGCGCGCTTCTGTGGCGCCGCTTGGCGTGAAGGGTGTTCAGCTTTTTTCCGCGGCTGAGCCGCTGGCGCAGGCTCTGCTGTGGTCTCCTGCGCTTCCGACACCACAGGACACGGAAATCGGTCGTCGTCGCACGCCTGCGCATTTGTCAACGGCAGGCCGGCGAACACCCCGGCCCCGGTTAACACGATTGCCAAGCTGCGTAGAGTAAACATGCGCTCCTCCCATCCCCAAAGGTGGATGCTCGTATACCGATCCCTCGCAATGGCGCCACATTGACTCAAATGGGGTATTGCTCGTGCAATCCGGCGTCGCAAAGGTGGCGATTGGACCACAGCCTCCGGCACTTGTAGAAGGTCGCATCGCTGACGCCGTAGTTGCGGCGCACGTCTCAGCCGACAGTCCGGCAGCGTGCTCGCGCGGAGGCGGGCCGCATGCGGCGACACCGTGCGCCAACAAATAATCTGTTTTTTTCCTTCCTTTTGTCGCAGTGTCCGCTGAGGCTCAGGCTGCAAAAAAAAGCGAGGGGCAATAAATCTCCGAACTTGGGGAGGGGGCAATGCGCCAATTCAGTGTCGGTGAAGTGGTGACCTGTATTCCGGATATGTTTCTTCGCGACGCGGCTGCCGGAGATTTCAAGATCATTGCCACGATGCCAGATCGAGACGGCGATCACATGTACCGGATTAAGAGTCCTCTCGAAGAATACGAACGCGTCGTAAGGGAAAGTCTCCTCGTTAAATCAGAGGGCTATTTGCCGGAGGAAATTCTAGAGAAGGGATCGCGTCGGAGATCAATCACACTGCCCACGCTGCGCGAAGTGTAGAGACGAGCTCGCTCCCGAGCCAAGGCCAATTTTGGCCTGAACATCTTCACTGAGCTTTAGGAGCATGCGCGTGCTCAACGAAGTGTGGGGCTTTTTTAGATCGATGAGCGTGGTGAGGCCCCAGAAGGGCGAATTTTCTTTGGTGGGCTTGCGTTTCCGAAGCTTCGAGGGCTGACCTGTGACCAGCGAGCGAGAGAGCGCGTTTTGAGATGATTTCGGAATCTCATGAAATTGGCAGCGGAAGGAACCTTTCGGCGACATCACCGGAGGTTGACTTCGCGCTGGTTCTTTCCCGCGTCATTGGGTCCATCGAGGACGATCCGGTGCAGTTGCGGAATGCGGTTTACGAGCTCGCACGCATCAAGCTGCGTCAAGAGGCTTGGCGAAGAAAGGGGCCAGTAAACCTTCTGGAGGCAAGACGCCTGTCGTTGGCGCTTGAGTTCGCGATCGAACGCGTCGAGACCATCCACTCGAAGTACGACGAACTGAGAGCGTTGCAGTCCTTCGACCGACTGATCCAGAGCTCGGAAATCGCTGCCAGCGAGGTAATGGTCGAACCGCGCACACCGTTGCTGATCCTTAACGAGGCACCGGCACAGCGCAAGGATGCCGATCATCTGTCGGTCTTCTTGACTCGCGCCAACGATACTTGGCTGAACATCAAACAGTCATTGTGTTGGCGGGGTACCGCGCCGCTGCTGCGGGGAGCAACTGTTGCAATTTTCGCCGTGGCGCTGTGCGTGGTATTTGATCGCCAATTCAGCCTACTCGAACGCCAAGCCCCCCATTCGGCTGCGCCTATGGTTCAGAAAAGCGCGAGCTCGGAACCGAAGTCCGTTGACCAAGCGCCTGGGCATGCTCTCCAGTCGCCAGCAACTTTGCTGCAGCCGCAATCCTCACCATTGCCGCTCCCCGACGTTTATGGCGTTTATGCCGTCAGCGGAGGCCAGCTCCACGAGTTGGAGCCCTTGGCCGGTAGAGTGCCCGACCAAAGGGTTTTCATGTCGACGCCGATCAGGACAGTGAGCCGCACAGTGCTTCCAGATGGTCAAGTTGTGTTCGTCGTCTATCGCCGGGATGTCGCGAGCAGCGCACCTGAGCGCGTTGCGGTTCGCGTGATCGCGAAAATCATGCGCGCTATGACATTCACTATGGCGGGACAGGCCAACATTGGGAACGTGGAGGATTCGTGGACGATCCGCAACGTGTCATATGAGTTCAGAGTAGCCCCGTTGAGCGAAAACTCCGAGATATTGATGATTCGCCCGGAGCATGCCGATTTTGTGTTTCCGGCCGGGAGATACGGGCTTGTAATCAAAGGCCAAGCCTATGATTTCACCGTTGCCGGGCCAATTACGGAGGCAGCGCATTGCCTCGAAGGCATCAAAGCGTCGAATGGCACGTTTTATTCTGAATGCCGTAGTCCTTGAACCACACGACAAGTTGGTGTCTGGGTTACGAACCCGTGAGAATTCGGTCGGCATAGACGACCTGCGTCGTCATGCCACCATAAGAATGCGACGTCAGCTCGGGTTTGAGCGCGGATTGCGATCACTCCCAGACAGATTGGACCGATTGCTCCCCACTCGCGTATCGCGATGGCCACGCTCTTCCAGGGTGCGTTTCGGGGATTGCTATCGGCATCGGCGTCCTACTAGCGTTCGCTTGAGAATATCTTAAAACATTCTTTGGAGGGAGCCATGGCAAAGTCAAATCTATCGCGAATGACTTCACATCGCTCATTAACTTGCGAAAGCAGGTCGATGAACTGCTTCTCAAACGTCGCGCTGACATTGAAGAACAGTTAGAGATGAGGGGCAGGAAAATCCCACCGAAATATCGAAGCCCTGCCGGCGAAACTTGGGCAGGTCGTGGCGCAAAACCACGTTGGCTGGCGGCGGCGGTCAAAGAGGGCAAGACGGTAGCCTCTGGCTGGTGCCCGTCATTGCACCTATTGATGCCGCGCCGCACACTGCGAAAATCCTGGTTCCGGGCACCAATGCGAGCAAGCGATTGAGATTTTTGATCGGTTTTGCGGCAACGCACCATTTATCCACAGTTGACGGTCGAACTGTCACACTGCTTTATGTCCCGACAGAATAAGAAAACCAAAGAATACGGGGAGGTGGTCATGGCGACCGCTGGGATTGTCGTTTGCTCGCGCTATGGAATGGCCTGCACCGAATGCAATGACCCGCTGATTGCACCCAAGTGGTCAGCGTACGTCAGCAGCCACGAAGTCCGTCATGTGTGGTCTTGCGAGAAGTGCGGTCGCCAGATCGAAATGGCAGTCAATCCGCGTACTAGCGCCGCGTCGGAACCAAGCAAGAGCGCTGAATCGTTCATCGCCGCGTGAGCGTTTCTGCTTGGCCGGCGTTGGGACGGCCTTTCGAAGGGACCGACGCGCGACCATAGCCGCCGCGTTTACGTGCCGGGCAAGCCAGGAACGCGCATCTTGCGGTCGGCCCAGCTTCTAAGATCAGCGACCGTGAACCATTCGAGGAAGGGGTTTGCCTTAATGATTTTCTCTCGCTTGGTTCGACCCGTCGCATCGGCAGTCGCCATAACGAGGGCGTGAAGAAGTTCCAGCATGCCGTCACCCGCGAGCTTGACCGGCGGACCGTCATTCTTCGCAAGGATGCTTCGGTGAAGCGGATGGAGTGATGTGCTGGGGCAAGACAGTCGGGGGCTCCAAACTTACGGAACTATTGATACGGGTATGGCTGCAGGGCTGACGACGCTCGCGCTGCAGGGCTGACGACGAAAGCCATCGCGCGGCAGACACCGATCGGAGAGTTAATGCGCGCAAGTCGGATAGGCCCGAGCCACGAACGGCGCTGTGCCAAGCTGGGGCCTACTGCGCTGCAAATGCCGAGGCTCGCCGCCCATCGATATGCCGTTGTGATCCCGGATCATGAGGTGCCTTGCTCCCGCTGCTCCATTGCGTTCCGAGCACGTTCACGCAGCTTGGTGTATACCGCCTCTACGTGCTTTGGCTCCATCATCATCTTCTCGCAGATCAAGTTGACCAGACCAAGCAGGGTTTCGGCTGTTGCTCGATCGTCCCGAAGGCCGATCTGGCCTGGGCGCACGGCGTTGCTCTCGATCACGCGCACCGCGTCCAACACCTTTTGTACCCGCGCATCGAGGTCCTCGCCGACGAGGGAGGCAATGTCAGCGTTTAGGCTATCGCCGCTCTCGCCAAGCTCTTTGCATAGTTTCTCTACCGCCAAACGAAGGAGAGCGGCTGCGCTGCGCGGCGAAGCCTCTAATATCTGGCCTTCTTCTTCGTAGTCGTCGCGCGGCACCTCAGGCGGGTGGTCGATCCTTGGCTGTGGACCCCCGGCGCGTCTAGGCCAGACCAGCTGATCATAGACCCACAGACACATCTCGTTGCAGCCAAAACAATAGGAGATCGAAACGTTCTGAACGTCACGGTTCCTGAACTGGCGCTGCACTTCAAAAAATGGGCGCCCACTGGCCAGTCGCTCCGCCCATTTCAGGATGCGGTCGCGCTCGGGCTGTTCGACCTCGCCAAACGTCATCGCCTTGACTGTCTCTGCTGTCGCCACGACGGGCTTCTCATCCGTTTTTAGTGGGTCGGCATGGACGGAGAACCAAAACTGCCTCGCAAGCGCATCGCAGTGCGGGCAGTTGAAAGCAAGCTGATCAATGGCGGGCGAGACGTACTTTCCCCGAACTTCTTCCATGTCTTCCTCAGGGCAGAGCCTCTGTGACAGCAGATAGGTTAGCGCCTCTTCGCCGCAGACTGCGCGCTGGCGAACATCACGCGTACGATCCGCGTCGCCGATACATTCTTCTCGACGTCGTTAAGAAACCGTTAGTTAGCGAAGGCGCGACACCGCGGAGCTGGCGGTCGGCGCCAAGTCTAAATCGCGCCTGCATCAATCTGGTCCTTCGGTTCCGTCCTCATTTCGCGACTGGTCAAATAGCCTCTCTTGATGGCGAAAGCTGACCACGCTCGCTGGTGGCACTGCGGTCCGCTCAGACCTAGACGGCGACAAGACTCTGCACACCATGAATTCGCAGAGCCGGCGTTCCTGGGCGGTATTGGTGCTATAAGCGCTCGCCTGTCAGGAAGCCATCATGGTCAAACACGGTGCACTATCAAGATCTCACGTATATGACATGCTCGTCTCAAAAGACGCGCGAGTGCGCCGCGCTGCGTTCACCCTCCTGGAGGCAAGCAATCCCGCGCTTAGGAGAAACAGTGAGCTTTTTATAGAGATCATACGCTTCATTTGGGACGCCAATCCAAGCTACGAGGTTTATCGAGAGTTTAGCAAGCGTCACCTCGTCGTCCCGTATAAGGTCCACGAGCTCATCAGCGCCCGTCTTAAAATAGAAAGACAGGAGAAACACACCGCCCCTGCCGTTCAGAATCGCCAATATCGATATAAGGGCGGATTTTTCAAGCGGCTGTTTCGGTCGGTACGCGCCTGGACCAGTCCGTAGCGATCACTGCGGTCCCTTGCAACGACGGCACTAACGCGTCCGGACCCATGCTGTTATTTAATCCTTATTCGCATCATTTCTGGCGCACAGCTGAACGCGGCCGCGCCAGGCCCAATGACCGGAACTACCTATTCGCGACTAGCGCAACGCATCGCAGAGTTCATCGCGGGCGCTGATAATACACCTCTTGTTGCATGATCGATTGGGAACTGCGCTTGCGAGCTGTCCTGCCAGAGGCGGGGTTAGAGATTTTCCCCCATGACGCGGACCGCGTTGGTGCGCTTAGGCCGAAAACTGTCGAATGGATTCTAAATCAGCCATGTCGCTGGCGTTCAAATGCCGTACGGACCATGTCCCATGCCTCATTCTTATCCCAATCCCGAGTCGTCGCGGCGTCGGCGGCGTGCAACATATCCGCAATGCGGTAGCCGCGCTTCCTTATCTCCTCTTCGAGAGCGGCCCGGTAAGCACTAGGTGGCAATTGCGGGTATTGCAATTGCATTTGGGTGCTAATGTACAGGTCCCTGGCCAGCGTCTCGTTACTAAGTCGCGATAGGTCCGGGCGGTTCTTCTTTGGATCATCGTTCGCGCTAGTGTTTGGCGGCCGGATTCGACGAAGAACTATTTTGGTTTCCTCCTCAGCTCTATTGATCCATCTTTTCCGCGCTTGGCGATGATCCCATCGGCTCCAAAGCCACACGACGCCCAATACGATTGTCATTCCGACTACAAGCGTGCCGACTAGCATACCGCCAATCGTCTGATTTAAGATCATTCCCATGTTCTTGACCTTTGACGCCCGCGTGTTCCTCTACGCGCGTTCGACGCACGGGAAAACCCACAACGGGGCGCCGGGCAGCAGGTCCTGAATCAATCCGCCATAGAGATTGCGATAAAGGGCGATTGTGGCGAGGTGTAGCTTGTTGGTTAAGTCCGCGCGAGTAGCGGGGCTGGACGCATGGGCGGAGCCACCTGCGAGCCTGGCATGCTAGAGGTATAGGAGGCCGCGCGCATCGCGTAGGACTCAAGCCTTAGCGCAATGCCCTCCCTGATCCTCAAGCGCGCGTCCGCCTGCCACCCATCCGGCGAGCGGAGCGACGGAGATTACGACGTGCTCGCGGACGGCGTCGTGGTGGGCCGCATTATGAAGGTCAATGCCGCGCCGCAGGATGCGCCGTGGATGTGGATGCTGATCTTCGGCTACCACGAGGACCGCACGCCGACCCACGGCTACGAGCCGACGCGCGAAGCAGCGATGGCAGCGTTCGCCAAGAGTTGGCGGCGAGAGGAGACCTAGCCGGTGACCAAAAACAGTAGAGCCCCGCAATGTGGGGCTCTGTGCGCTTACGCATAACATTACACTAGACAGACACTAACCGACGGCGCTCTTGGGTCGGGGGCTGATGACTGGAAGCGCCTCGGTATCAATAAGCCTGGGCCGATTTCGCGTCCGTGTCTGTATAAGATTGCTCACAATGCTCGATTTCTTCAGGCGGGCCGCGCCGAGGCCGCGATGGCCGCCTTCGCCAAGAGCTGGCGGCGGGAATAGCCCCTACCGGTCGTTTGCTATTTGCCCTTACCGAGTACCTGTTCTACAGCCTTCACGACTGGTACTTTGAAATTCTTTTCATCGCTGCAATAATTTTTCACCTTGCTCATATTTTCATCCAGGATTTCCAGATCAACAATCCGGTTGTTGCGTTTGGCATTGTAATAACCGCTGATCCAGGCGGCGATGAGATTGGGAGTGGAGATTTTGTGATGCACGAACTGATCACAATTAATCTTCGTAACGTCAACCGTTACTTGGGCTTGAGCAGACGAGGCCGCAGAAACGGCAAAGATAAGTCCTAAGACAGCGAGCTTGGGATGCATAACCACTCCTTTAAACTCGGGATTCCCAATTGGCACGCGGATTGGCGCGAATTGTAGCGAATTTCTCGAATGCCCGGAAGCCTGCCAGCACGCTGGCCTACGGGCAGCGCAAGGATCGCACGCCAACGCGGGACGCTTGCCTGAAGTAGGTGCCGCGTTCCGCAACGCACGCGAGCACAATCTTCCGGGCCCGACGTAGATGAAATGGAAAGAGAGCGTGAGCAAGTCAGTCATCGGGTGGATCATCTCGTTGGCGGGAATGGTCCTCTGGTTTTACGGATACCTTGCGACCGGCAATCCACCGATCTTTGATTGGCAGGCCAACACAGCGTGGTGGATTTCCGACTTCTTTCCGAACGTCGAATCTGAAATCGGAATGGCCCTCGTATTTGTGGGCATGGTCCCGATCTACTGGACGCGCATCATCTCCCTTGGCTTGCGCGGTCTCTGGCGAAGGCGGGATGACAACTACGACGTGCTGGAGGACGGCGTCGTAGTGGGGCGGATATTCCTGTCGCCGGCCGCGCCGGAGCACCGACCCTGGATGTGGACTCGAACGAACACCAGGGGGCGCCCGCCAGCCTTTGGTTACGAGCCGACGCGCGAGGCTGCGATGGCAGCGTTCGCCAAGAGCTGGCGGCGAGAATAACAAGCAACCCCTAGTCGCCCGGGTGCCGTGACGCGCCGCTCGTCAATTCTGCTCTTGCACCACAAGCCGCTTGCGCTGCTCTTGATCGAGGTCGAACTCCGCGACGGCGGCTTCCGCAGTCCTTTGGTCCGGTGCCTCTACGGTCCCGAGATAGTGGGCGCGTTTCCGCAGGATCGAGGCTCGCCAAGACCGAAGCTTGGCGACTTTCTTTTTCGAGGGCGGCCGCATGGCAGCCACATAGCTGCAGCGGAAATAAATTGCGAGTCCGGTCGGGTGCTCCGAAGGCGCGAGGGGGGCCCTTCCTTTTGGAAGCCGCGCTGACGCAGCGAATCGCCCTCCTAGGCGTCGAGATAGCGAGCGGGCTAGAAAAACGCGCTCACGGCTTCCCTAACGCTTCCCCGTGGCCTCACCGGGAAGCGGCTCTAAGCAGAAATGCCGATATTTCGGGGCTTCCTCGGGAGGCAGCCGGGAGAGCCATCCTGATGCTGGAGAAGAAGTGAGCGGCGCCGCCTTGCCGACGGTGGACCAGGCCACGCGCTGATGCCGCCGACCGGGTGATCTGCTAAAGCAAGGCTGCTACTGCCCGCCACGGCTAGTCCGCACGCCCGATCGTGACCCATCCCCCGACCCAGCGCGCCGGCAGCCGCCTGGCGCATATCGGCCCGGCCTTGCTCGGTGCCTCGTCGTTCGCGTGCGCCGACGTGCTGAGCAAGATCACGCTCAGGGCCGGCGCCGACGTGCTCACGGTCTCGGCGGTGCGCGGCGTCCTCGGCCTCGCCATCCTGTTCGTCTGGCTGCGCCTCGACCGGCGGCCCGCCTTTGGTCCGCGGGCGCGGTGGATCTCGCTCGGCCTCGGCGTGCTGTTCGCGGGCAACGTGTTTCTCCTGTTCAAGGCGATCGAGACGGTGCCGGTGCCGATCGCGATCCTCAGCTATTTCGTGTATCCGCTGCTCACCGGCCTGGCGGCGGCGGCGACCGGGCTCGAGATCATCACCTGGCGCGGCGCCGCCGCCGCGGTCGTGGCGTTTCTCGGGCTGGCGCTGATGATCGGCGCGCATCCGAGCGCGCTCGCGATCGTGGGCGTGCTGGCCGCGCTCGGCGCCGCCGGCTGCCGGGTTGTGCTGCTGCTGGTGACGCGCGCGATGCTCACCGGCGCCGACGCCCTGCAGATCACCTGGTACTCGCTGATCTCCTCGACCGTGCTGTTCGTAGCGGTCGCGCTGGCGACGCTGAACTGGCAGCCGCCCGCGACCGCGTCCGGCTGGATCGCCCTGATCGTGCTCGGCGCCGCGGTAACCGCCGGCATCCTCGGCGTGTTCGCCTCGACCGGGCGCATCGGGCCGTTTCGCACCGCGCTGTTCATGAATCTCGAGCCGCTGCTCGCCACCATCGGCAGCGCGCTCTTCCTCGGCGAGGTGATCACGCCGCTGCAGGCGCTCGGCGGCGCTGTGATGATCGCGGCGCTGGTAGCGTTTCAGCTGCGCCGGTGAGGGCCGGGGCGGAGAGACGCATGCGACTGCGCGCGACCGCCCCAGGGCCGATCCGGCATTGAAGGCGCGACGGTCCGCTCGCGCGACGCCTCAGACCCGCTCGACGAAACTATCCACCACCCGTTTCTCGCCGGCCTTGTCGAACTGGATGGTGAGCTTGTTGCCGTCGATGGCGGTGACGTTGCCGTTGCCGAATTTCTGGTGGAACACGCGCTCGCCGACTGAAAAGTCGGACACGGTGCCGGTCGACTTGGCGACCAGCTCGCCTTCGATGGTGAGGAGGCGGCGGCGGCGCGGCTTGCCGCGGACGCCACCGTGCGGGGCTTCGCCCTGGCCCTCACCCGCCGGCGGGGGAGGGAAGCCGGCGGCGCCGGTCGCGTCGTCATCCCCTGAATATGCATCGGTATCCTCGTCGAAGCCGCGGCCGCGGCGCGCCTGCGCGCGCTGCCAGCCGGGAGTGCCGTAGCTCGAGCCGAAATGGGTCATCTCGTCGAAACGCGAGGCGCCGGTGTAGCCGGCGAAGCCGCCTTTCGATTCGGCGATCTCCACGTCGGCCTCGGGCAATTCGTCGAGGAAGCGCGAGGGAATGTTCGACGACCACAGCCCGTGCATGCGCCGGTTGGCAGCGAAATAGATCCTGGCGCGACGGCGCGCGCGCGTGAGCCCCACATGCGCCAGACGCCGCTCCTCCTCGAGCCCGGCGCGGCCCTGGTCGTCGAGCGTGCGCTGATGCGGGAACAAGCCTTCCTCCCAGCCCGGCAGAAACACGGTGTCGAATTCGAGTCCCTTGGCGGAATGCAAGGTCATGATCGACACCGCCTCGCCCTCGCTCTTGTCGGTGTCCATCACCAGCGAGATGTGCTCGAGAAAGCCGGCGAGGTTCTCGAACTCCTCCATGGAGCGGATCAGCTCCTTGAGGTTTTCGAGCCGGCCGGCGGCATCGGCCGAGCGGTCCTTCTGCCACATCTCGGTGTAGCCGAACTCGTCGAGCACGATCTCGGCGAGCTGGGTGTGGGGCAGGGCGTCCTTGCGGGCCCGCCAGCGTTCGAAGGCGGCGATGAGATCGCGCAGCGCGCTGCGCGGTTTCGGCTTGAGCTCGTCGGTCTCGATCACCGCCTGCGCCGCGACGGTGAGCGGCACGCGCCGCTTGCGGGCGTGGTCGTGCAGCAGCTGCACGGTGGCGTCGCCAAGGCCGCGCTTGGGCACGTTGACGATGCGCTCGAAGGCGAGGTCGTCGGCGGCAGAATGGACGACGCGCAGATAAGCCAGCGCATCGCGGATTTCTTGGCGCTCGTAGAAGCGCGGGCCGCCGATGACGCGATAGGGCAGGCCGAGCGTGACGAAACGGTCCTCGAACTCGCGCATCTGGAACGAGGCGCGCACCAGGATGGCGATCTCGTCGAGCGGGTGAGGGTGGCCGCTGCCGTCGTCGCGCTGCAGCTGCTCGATCTCCTCGCCGATGGCGCGCGCCTCCTCCTCGGAGTCCCAGCAGGAGGTGACCTGCACCTTCTCGCCGGGCTCGTCCTCGGTGCGCAGCGTCTTGCCCAGCCGGCCCTCGTTGTGGGCGATGAGGTGCGAGGCGGCGGCGAGGATGTGGGCGGTGGAGCGGTAATTGCGCTCGAGCCGGATGATCCGGGCGCCGGGGAAATCGTGCTCGAAGCGCAGGATGTTGTCGACCTCGGCCCCGCGCCAGCCGTAGATCGACTGGTCGTCGTCGCCGACGCAGCAGATGTTTTTCAGATGTGATGGTGCGGATTGGGTGCGCTCGTGAGACGGACGCTCCTGTTTTCCCTCTCCCCTTTGGGGAGAGGGGTGGGGTGAGGGGGGTCGTGACCCCTCATCGTTCCGAACCCCCTCACCCGGATCGCTTCGCGATCCGACCTCTCCCCCCTGGGGAGAGGTGGAGCCCGCGGCGCTGGCGGTGGAGACGGCGAGGGTGGTGCCATTTGAATGGCGAGAGGCCGCGCCCGTGCTCTGCCCCAGCAAGCGCAGCCAGAGATACTGCGCCACGTTGGTGTCCTGGTACTCGTCCACCAGGATGTATTTGAACCGGGCCTGATACTGCCGCAGCACCTCGGGCTGCTCGCGGAACAGGCGGATGCTTTCGAGCAGAAGGTCGCCGAAGTCGGCGGCGTTGAGCACCTTCAGCCGCTCCTGAAAGGCGGCGTAGAGCTTCTTGCCCCTGCCGCCGGCGAAGCTCGCGGCCTCCCCGGCCGGCACCTGGTCGGGCGTGAGACCGCGGTTCTTCCAGCTGTCGATCAGCCCGGCGAGCACGCGCGCGGGCCAGCGCTTCTCGTCGATGTTCTCCGCTTCCAGCAGCTGCTTAAGCAGGCGGATCTGGTCGTCGACGTCGAGGATGGTGAAGTCGGGCTTCAAGCCCACCAGCTCGGCGTGGCGGCGGATGATCTTCACGCCGATGGAATGGAAGGTGCCGAGCCAGGGCATGCCCTCCACGATCTGCCCGACCATGGCGCCGACGCGCTGTTTCATCTCGCGCGCCGCCTTGTTGGTGAAGGTGACCGCCAGGATGTCGTTCGGACGCGCGCGGCCGGTGGCGAGAATGTGCGCGATGCGGGTCGTCAGCACCCGCGTCTTGCCGGTTCCGGCGCCGGCGAGCACGAGCACCGGCCCCTCCAGCGTCTCCACCGCCAGCCGCTGCTCGGGGTTGAGGTCGTTGAGATAGGGCGCGCCCGCCGCCGCCCGCGCCCGCGCCGCGATGCCGCCGGGTTGCGGCATCGGCGGCACAGGACTGTCGTCGCGCGGTGATTTGCCGGGTTTGGCCATTGCTGTTTCCGTGCTGGGACCGGCGCGGGGACCGGCGCGCCGCGTGCAGCGGCGAATCTCAGGCTAAAGATGGCATCCGCAGTGGCGAATGGGGAGGGGCACTGAGTGGGTCATTGCCGGGCTCGACACCGCAAGTCGGGCTTGCCCGACTTGCGGCTGCTTCATAATGCGGAGCTCGGGCAAGCCCGAGCTCCGTTGCAATCCATCACTCCTGCGAAAAAGATGGACCACCCGAAATCGGGTTTACCCGATTTCGGCATTTCAAGTGCGCAAGTCGGATGAATCCGACTTGCGTGGTCAAGCCCGCGGGTGACGCGGCAGCGAGCGCGGTTCAAATCTGCCCAATCCCTTCAGCCCTTTGCCGGCATCGCGATCCGCCGGCCGGCGGCTTCGGGACGCGGCAGATTGGCGTGCGCCGCCTTCATCCGGGCGAGACAGCCGGCGACCTCGGCGGGAAACGGCGCGGTCCTGCCGGCGTCCATGTCGACGTGCAGCGACATGTTCTCGGAGGTCGCCGACACCCAGCCCTCGCCGGCGTGAAACAGCTGCTCGAAGTAGTGCATGCGTTTGGCGTCGTAGTCGAGCAATTGGAAGGTCACCCGCACCGGATCGCCGGCGTGAAGCTCGCGCAGATAACGCACGTGCACCTCGGCGGTGAAGCAGGAATGCCGGCGCGTCTTGACGTAGTCGAGGCCACAGCCAAGGAGCTCGAAGGCCTCATCCACGGCGCGGTCGAACAGCACGTTGTAATAGGCCATGTTGAGATGGCCGTTGTAGTCGATCCAGGCCGGCTCGACCCGCATCAGCGAGGAGACGAAGGGGGCGAAGAATACCGGTTCGGGATCGCGGCGGTCGAGCATGGGCCGACACTACGATGTCGGTCCGCCCGGCGTCCACGCTGGCGCCCACTTGCGGCAGGCCGGATTTGGGACCACCTCCATCGCATGCGCCGGATGCCCGACGAATGACCTCCATGGTGAATCTCAGCTGGCTGCCGCCGATCTTCGCCCAGGCATCCGAGCGGCTGGTGAGCAACCTCGGCGAGCTCGCCGGCGGCGCTACGGTCTGGCTGGCGGTGACCGGGCTCAGCCGCTCCGGCAAGACCGTCTTTATTACCAGCCTGATCCACAATCTGCTCAGCTCGCTGCACAATCCCAACCGCATGCCGCTGCTCGGCGTGGTCGGCGAGCGCCGCCTCATTGCCGCCAATCTGGAGGGCGGCAAGGCGCACCGGCTGCCGCGATTTCCCTATCTCGACAATATCGAGAAGATGGCGGTCCCGGACTGGCCGCAGCCCACCGCCGATCTCAGCGAGATCGGCATCGAGGTCCGTTTCGCGCCCGCCGGCGCGCTCGGCCGGCTGCTGAGCGAGATCACCGGCAGCCCCGCGAGCTTGACCCTCCGGATCGTCGACTATCCCGGCGAGTGGCTGCTCGACCTGCCGCTGCTGGCGCAAAGCTATGCCGAGTGGTCGCGCGCGACGCTGCGCTTGCTGCGCAAGGGCGTGCGCGCCGAGATCGCACGCGATTTTCTCGGCCTGCTCGCCCAGCACCGGCCCGACGAGACCGCGAGCGAGGAGGCGGCCAAGCGCGCGCACGATGGCTACTGCGCCTATCTGCTCGCGGCGCGCGACCGGCACGGCCTCAGCTTCCTGCAGCCCGGCCGCTTCCTGTGTCCGGGGGCGCTCGGCGCCACGCCCTATCTGCGGTTCGCGCCGCTCGACGTCGGCGAGGACATCGACGCCTTCCCTCCGCACAGCCTCGGCGCGCTGATGGCGGAGCGATTCGAAACCTACAAGCGCGAGGCGGTGACCGCCTTCTACCAGGATCACTGGCGGCACTACTCGCGCCAGATCGTGCTGGTCGACGTGCTGCGCGCGCTCTTGGCGGGGCGGGACGCTTTCGACGACACGCGGCTTGCGCTCGACGCCATTCTCGAGAGCTTCCGGTATGGTCACGGCGGCATCCTCTCCAAGCTGTTGCTCGGTCCGCACATCGACAAGGTGCTGTTCGCCGCTACCAAGGCCGACCATGTTCCCGACATCCAGCGCGATCACCTGGCGGCGCTGCTGCGCAACATGGCGGCGTTCCCCGCGTTGGAGGTCAAGGGCAGCAACGCGCAATTCGACGTGACGGCGCTGGCGTCCGTCATCTCGACCGCCGAGGACATCCAGGAGATCGATGGGCAGCGCCTGCAAGTGGTGGTCGGCCGTCCCGTCGGCAGCAACAAGCAGGCGAAGTTCTTCGTCGGCAACGTTCCGATCCGTCCGCCGCGCGCCGACGCCTGGGGCAAGCCGTTCCTCAACGTGCCGGTATTCGAGCCGCCCGCCATCGACCCCGCGCCGGTCGACGGGATCGCCCACATCAACCTCGACCTGGCGCTCGAATTTCTGCTCGGAGATCGGCTGCGATGAAGGATCAGCCCGACCGGGACGCTGGGCCGAGCGCGCGCGTGATCGAGGTCGACGCGCCGGATCGCATCGCGCCGCTGCGCCCGGCCGCGCCGCAAATCATCCCGACCGAGCGAAGCGAGCGCGTGACGCCGGCCGAGCCGGCTCCGGTCACCGCCGCGCCGCGTGAGCCGGCGCGCCGCCGCGATCGCGTGATCACGTTCGGGCTTGCGGGCGTGGCAGTGTTCTTCGTCGGCTGGCTCGCCGTCGACGCCGCCGGCTGGGTGTCGGCCGCGTTCGAGCGCAATGCGGTTTTGGGCGCCCTGGCCGCGACCGCGGTCACCGCCGGGATCGCCGGCGCCGGCGCGGTGATCGTGCGCGAGCTGGCGAGCCTGTTCCGGCTCAGGAGCGTGGAGGCGATCCATCGCCGGTTTGCCGACGACCGCGCGCTGCCGAAGGACGCCCGCAAAGCCATCGCGGAGGTGTTGGCGGTGGTTCCGCGCGGGCGCGAGATCGAAGCCGCGATCGAGGCCTTCCAGCGGCAGGTCCAGTTGCACCACTCGACCGCGCAGCAGATCGAGATTCTGTCGCGCACCGTCATGCAACCGCTCGACCGCCGCGCCGAGGCGCACGTGCGCACCGCCGTCCTGCGCGCGTTCGGCATCACGGCGATCAGCCCAACCGCCCTGACCGATGCGGTGTTCTTCCTCGCCTGCGGCGTGCGCATGGTGCGGGGGATCGCCGCCGCCTACGGGCACCGGCCGACCGCCGCCACGACCGTCCATTTGCTGCGGCGGCTGGTGCTGGAGGCCGGCAAGCTGGGGGCCGTCGACATCGCCAGCGCCTCGTTGGTGCAGCACCTCGGCGGCGCGGTGACCGAGCGGTTCGCCACCAGCGCCGCCGACGCGCTTTACGCCGCCTATCGCATGGCCCGGCTCGGCATCATCGTCACGGACCTGTGCCGGCCGATCCCGTTCCGCGACGGCGAAGTTCCCAGCGTCACTTCGCTGGTCGGCAACGTGCTGCGACGGCGCTCGCAAGCGGAACCGGATTGACGGCATCCCCGCCATGCACCTGCCCGCCGAACTTAACTGTTGCGGCGGAAACACGGTCACTTTCACAGATGAATGATGGAAAATGCGGGGTGCAACCTTTTTCCGCTCACCGAGTTGGTTGGGTGGGACGTGATTACAGGGGACAGCCATGACGGTTGCCATTACCCAGACGGGATCCGCGTCGCCTCCTTATGGGCGGACGCAGGAAACTTCCTCCGACGAAACGCTGATCAGGCGAATCGCCACCGGCGACCAGCTCGCGATGCGAACGCTGTTCGCGCGGCATCAAACGCCGCTGTACCGGTGGCTGCTGCGCATCGTGCACGACGAGGCCCTGGCTGAAGACCTCTTGAGCAACGTGTTCCTCGACGTCTGGCGTCAGGCCGCGTCGTTCGAGGCGCGCTCTTCGGTCTCGACCTGGCTGCTGGCGATCGCCCGCTACAAAGCATTGTCGGCGCGCCGCCGCCCGCGCCATGCGGAGCTGGACGAGGAGACCGCGTCGAGCATCCCGGACCCGGCGGACGATCCGGAGACCGTGTTGCAGAAGAAGAACCGGGCGGAACTCTTGCGTCGGTCGTTGGCCGGTCTGTCGCCCGAGCAGGGCGAAGTCATCGACCTCGTCTACTATCACGGCAAGTCGGTGCGCGAAGTTGCACAGATCGTCGGGATCGCCGAGGCCACGGTCAAGACCCGCATGTTCTATGCGCGCAAGAAATTGGCCGAGCTGGTGAACGCGGCCTAGCCTCCGATCACGCGCGCGACGCTTTGGCCGACGGTCGCGTACTCTGGTTCTCGCTGAGCCGGAGCGTGGATTGGCCGCCGGCACTGCGTCATCACGGCGGTTGATTATCCACCCGGCGAGCTTGCCTCTGGGGGATTTGCAGGACCAAAATTCCGCGCGCACTATTCTTCCGGAAGCGATCTTCCAAGGATGAACCGTGCGGCCGGCCGGCGGCATCGCGGGCGGGCTCCGCATCCCTCCTCGTCTTGCATATTTCGGAGCATCTGCATGCGTGGACTGAGCGTTGTCGTCGCACTCTCCGCCACGGTCTTGCTGACCGGATGTTTCGAGGGCCCGCAGGGTCCCGCCGGGGCCGCTGGCCCGCAGGGCGCAGCGGGACCGCCGGGACCGGCCGGTGCGCAGGGTGCGGCGGGTGCGGTCGGACCTGCCGGACCGCAAGGCGAGGCCGGGCGGCAAGGGCCCGCCGGTCCGCAAGGCGCGCGCGGAGAGGCCGGACCTCCCGGCCCAGCCGGTCCCCAAGGCGAACGCGGTGTGGCGGGACCTGCCGGACCGGCCGGCCCCGCTGGACCGGCCGGCCCCGCTGGACCGATGGGACCGAAGGGCGACCCTGGACCGGCGGGCACGGCCGGGCCGGCGAGCGCGGTTCGTTTCGTCGAAGCGCCCGGCGATGTTCTCGCCTGCAACGAGGGTGAAGTGCTCGTTTCGGCGATTTGCAAGGAAGGTTCCCCTACCCTGCAGGGGACCGGCGCCAAATGCACGGTCGCGACCGGCGTGGTCGGACTGTGTCTGCGACGATAGCCGGCCCGGTCGCCCCGCGCAGATTTTTGCGCTTCGCGGTCGCAGCGTTTCGGTCGCCGATCTGACGGCTCCTGCGTTTGCGGATCGCCGCGCCTGCAGGCGCGCAATTGGCTTGGCGCAAGCCTTTGGCGGGATTGGCGTGGGAGGGTTGCGCGGCGCAGGTTGCCGCGCGTGCCGGGCAACACTAAGTCTCCGCGCAATGGCCCTGTTATTCGTTGCGGAGATCAAGACATGCCCAAATTGAGCCGATGGTGGCTGACGCTTGCGTTTTGCAGCGCGGTGGCGGTGCCGATCACGCTCGCTGATCCAATTCACGCCGCCGACGAGCCCGACCTCATCTTCAAACGTTCCACGGTGTTCAAGTGGCTCACGCCTAACGACAAGTTGGCGACCTACGGCCTGGACGATCCCGAGATCGACGGCGTGGCCTGCCATTTCACGGTGCCGGAGCGTGGCGGGCTCAAGGGGTGGATCGGGGTCGCGGAGGAAGTTTCGGATATTTCGCTTGCCTGCCGGCAGATCGGACCGATCCATTTCAAGCGGAAATTGTCGCAGGGCGAAGACATGTTTCGCCAACGGCGCTCGCTGTTCTTCAAGAAGATGCAGATCGTGCGCGGCTGCGATCCCAAGCGCAATGTCCTGGTCTACATGGTCTATTCCGACAAGCTCATCGAGGGCTCGCCGAAGAACTCGACCTCCTCGGTGCCAATCATGCCCTGGGGCACGAGCGAACCGGTCGAGAAATGCGCGGATTGGGTCCAGGACTGAGCGCCATTACTCGTTCAGGAACGCCTCGATCTCGTCGACGAGCTTGGGCCAGGCCGGTTCATCCGCCAGCACGATGTGATTGTCGCTCTCGAGCGTGACGAAGCGCGCGTGCGGGATCGAGCTGGCGATCAGGCGGCCCTGCTCGAGCGGAGCCACGTCGTCGTGACGGCAGTGGAGCACGAGCGTGGGCACCTGCACCTTCGGCAGCAGATCGACCACGTCGATGTCGTCGCAGGCGGTGCGAATCCGCACCGCGTTCGCGGCCGAGGTGGTGACGCGCTGCAGGTTGACCAGCCATTTGATCTGTTGCGGCGAGCCGTTCGGGAAAAATACCGAGCTGAACGCCTTCATGAAGGCGGAGTGTTCGTCGCCCCAGCCATGCCGCATGATGGCGAGAAAGGCTTGCGCCATTTCGGTGTCGGCCGCCGATCCGCGCTTGTTGCGTCCCTGCGCGTAGCCCCCGAACAGAATCAGTTTGGAAACCCGCTCGGGGTGCCGAACGGCATGGGCGATCGCGACCGCTGCCCCCTGCGAGATGCCGAGAAATGCCGAACGCTTGACGCCGACGGCGTCAACGACCGTCTCGAGGTCGCGCAGGAAGGCCGCGAACGAGATATCCGCCACCTCGCGGTCGGCCAGGCCGTTGCCGCGTCCGTCGTAACGGATCAAGCGGGAATGCCTCGCCAGTTGATGCAGCAACGGTGCCCAGATCGGGCTCTCCCAATCATATTCGATGTGGGTCAGCCAATTGGCTACCTTGATCAGCGGCGGGCCGGTGCCGACCGCGGCAAGCGCGAGGTTGATGCCGTCGGCGGTCCGGCAAAAGGTCACTTCTTGCTTCAGCGCCGGCGCGGCCACTGGCGCCGGCAACTCCGATGGCACTTCGCCCTCGCGCACGCTGCCCACGAACCGGACTCCCTTGCGCGCGGCGGTGCGGATGAAGCGCTGCTGCTCGCCGCTGTCGCCGATGGCGCGCCGGGCGGCGTTGATTCGGCTCGCGAGCGTCGATTCGGACACGATGCGGCCGTCCCACACCGCGGCGATTAGATCGTCCTTGCTGACCACGCGGTCGCGATTGCGAATCAGAAAGACCAAGAGGTCGAAGACTTGCGGCTCGACCGAGACGAGCGTGCCCTTGCAGCGCAGCTCGCGCCGGTCGGGATCAAGAACATTGTCCTCGAAGAAAAACAGCAAGTCGCGGCCCCAAGCTAACCCTGAACCTCAGCGAACGCAGCTTATCGCATTTTGCCGCCAACAAAAATCAAGGGGTCCTCAAGAACAAATCAAGCTCTCCTCAAAGCGAACCGCCGGTGGCGATGACATCGTGCAGGCTGTTCTGCTCGGCAGCGAAAGGAGGGTGTCATGTTCCGGTCCAGCGAAACGCCGGCCGGCGGCTCGCGCGCAAACGCCCCTGATCGCTCCGCGGCGGCACCGTTCAACGGGCCCCGCCTGCTGCGTGACGGTTCGATCGACTACGACTTCTACAAGCTTTGCGCGCGACACCTGCGGCGTGCGTGCGTGGCGGAGGCTGGCGCTGCGTCGGCGCGGCTCGCCCGGCGCGGCCTGACCGCGCTCGCCGAGCGGATCGCCGCGTTCGGCGACGGACGAGCGCTGGAATTCAAGCAGGGACGTTGACGCCTCGAACCGGGTTGCCGTGGCGCCCGGGATCGCCGGCCGCGGCGGCTTTCACATCGATGCCTGACCAGGGAGAACGACAATGGGACGGATCATTGGATTTTTGTTTGGACTGGTAGCCTACCTCGTATTCCTCCCAACCTTCCTCTACGCCATCGGCTTCGTCACCGGCCTGCTGGTGCCCAAGACCATCGATAGCGGACCGGTGGTGCCGCTGGCGGAAGCGCTGATCATCAACATCTTGCTCATGTCGTTGTTTGCTGTTCAGCACAGCGCCATGGCCCGCAAGCCGTTCAAGCAATGGTGGACGCAATTCGTGCCGGTCTCGGTCGAGCGCAGCACCTACGTGCTGCTGACCAGCCTGGCGCTCATCCTGCTGTTCTGGCAGTGGCGCCCGATCCCGACCGTCGTTTGGGAGATCACGAACCCGCAGATCGCCATGGCGGTCACCGCGCTGTCGCTCGCCGGCTGGCTGCTCGTCCTGTTCAGCACCTTCCTGATCAACCATTTCGAGCTGTTCGGACTGCGTCAGGTCGCGATCAACCTCGCAGGAAGAAAGATGCCGGAGCCCCGTTTCAAGACCCCGGTGCTGTACAAGATCGTGCGCCACCCGATCTATCTTGGCTTCATCATTGCGTTCTGGGCTGCGCCGGTGATGACCGTCGGGCATCTCCTGTTCGCGGCCGTGACCACCGCCTATATCTTCGTCGGCATCTTCCTGGAGGAGCGCGACCTCATCCAGCTGTTCGGCGAGGAATACAAGCGCTACCGTGCGCACGTGGGAATGCTGGTTCCGTTCCGGCGCAGGTCGACGTAACCAGGCGGCCCAAATCGCCGAAGGCGCCGGCAAGTGCCTTGCCGGCGCCTTTCTGCTAGAGCAGGCGCAAAGCACGTGACTGGTCCGGCCGGCGGCCCATCGTATCGCCGGACCGATGACGCGGATTGGCGATGGCATCGGCGGAAGAAGAACCCGATCGGATCGCGCGTTGCGATCCCAACGCGATCGCGGCCGTCGTGGCCGCGCTGGCGGCGAAGTTCGGCAACCGGCTCGTGACCTCGCAGGCCGTGCGCGAACAGCACGCCAACACGACGACCTGGATCGCGAACCAGCCGCCCGACGCGGTGGTCTTTCCGCAGGCGACCGACGACGTGCAGGAGATCGTGGGTATTTGCGCCGGCCACCGCGTGCCGGTCGTTCCCTTCGGCACGGGGACCTCGCTCGAGGGCCACATCAACGCTCCCCGGGGCGGCGTGTCGATCGACTTTCGCGACATGAACCGCGTGCTGGCGGTGAATTCGCAGGACCTCGATTGCGTGGTCGAGCCGGGTATCACGCGCAAGCAGCTCAACGAGCACCTGCGCGACCAAGGGCTGTTCTTCCCGCTCGACCCCGGCGCCGACGCTTCGCTCGGCGGCATGGCGGCGACCCGCTGCTCCGGCACCAATGCGGTGCGCTACGGCACGATGAAGGACAACGTGCTCGCGCTCAAAGTCGTGCTGGCGAACGGGGAGCTGATGACGACCGCGCGCCGCGCCAAGAAATCGTCGGCGGGCTATGATCTCACGCGGCTGTTGGTCGGCTCGGAAGGCACGCTCGGGGTGATCACCGAGCTCACGCTCAAGCTCGCCGGTATTCCCGAGGCGATCGCCGGCGGCGTGTGCCCGTTCCCCTCGGTCGAAGCGGCGTGCAATGCCGCGATCGCGACCATCCAGTCCGGCATCCCGGTGGCGCGCATCGAACTGCTCGACGAATTGCAGGTGAGGGCGACCAATCTGTACTCCAAGCTCACGCTGCCCGAACTGCCGATGCTGTTCGTCGAGTTCCACGGCTCCCCGTCGGGAGTTGCCGAACAGTCCCAGCGTTTCGGCGAGATCGCGGGCGATCTCGGCGGCGGTCCGTTCGAATGGGCGACCAAGCCCGAGGACCGCACGCGCCTGTGGCAGGCGCGCCACGACGCCTATTGGGCGGGGCGAGGCCTGCGCCCCGGCGCGCAGGCGGTTGCCACCGACGTGTGCGTGCCGATCTCGCGGCTGGCCGAATGCGTCACCGAAACCCAGCGCGACATCGCCGAACGCGGGCTCGTGGCGCCGATCCTTGGTCACGTCGGCGATGGCAATTTCCACCTCACCTTGCTGGTCGACATGGCCGACGCGGCGGAGGTCAAGGCGGCGAAGATGTTGTGCGAGCGGCTGGTGGAACGCGCCCTCGCGATGGACGGCACCTGTACCGGCGAGCACGGCGTCGGCCAGGGCAAGATGAAGTATCTCGCCGGCGAGCTCGGCCGCCCGGCGCTGGCGGCCATGGCCGCGATCAAGCGGGCGCTCGATCCGCACGGCATTATGAATCCGGGGAAAATCGTGGCGATCGACTAGGTGATCGGCCTCCCAGCGCTGGCCTCCGCACAGATATCGGGCAAAGTCGCCCGGCAAGCGGCCTCAGCCCAATCATCCAGCGCAGTCCGAATATCGCCCTAAGCCTTTGGCCGCTGACATAGATTTGCCGTCAATCCGCCCGATGTTACGGGACCGCTCGGGGCGCGGTGGAGCTAGGCACCGGATCGGATCGCGGGCAGGGACGGCCGGCCGTTACGTGCTGGCCCCATGAATCGTGCTCAACTCCTTGGTGATCGGGCTTTTTCCGAGGTCTGCGCACATCGCCCAGGGCTAGAGGCTTCGGCCAGACCCGTTGTGGAGACGGCGTGCAGACGACGCTGCTCGGTTTCGCGATCACGATCATCCTGGCGCTGGTGGCCGCGCTGGTGGGGCCCCTTTTCATCGATTGGGGTAGCTATCGCGGCGAGTTCGAAGCCAGGGCGGGTCGGCTGACCGGGCTCGACTTCCGCGTCACCGGTTCGATCGACGCTCGCATCCTTCCGACCCCGACCATCGTGCTGCAGGGCATTGAGTTCGGCCGCCCGCAGGAGCGCAGCACGGTGCGCGCCCGTGAGTTGCGGCTCGAATTCTCGCTCGGCGCCCTGGTGCGCGGCGAATGGCGCATTGCCGACGCCCGGCTCGAGGGCCCGGAATTTTCGGCCGGCCTCGACGGCTCCGGCCGCATGGCGTGGCCGCTGCCGAAGCTCGGCTTCGATCTGGAAGGAGTCTCGATCGAACGGCTCCAGATCCAGGACGGCCGCGCCACGCTCGCGGACGCCGCGAACGAGGCACGGGTCGTGCTCGACAAGCTGGAGTTCAAAGGCGAGTTGCGCTCGCTGGCCGGGCCGGTCAAGGGCGAGGGCTCCTTCGTCATCGGCGACCAGCATTATCCCTATCGCGTTTCCACCAGTCGCATCGCGGAAGAGAGCGGCGCCAGGGTGCGGCTCACGGTCGATCCGGCCCGCGGCCCGCTGAACGCCGAAGCGGACGTCTCGATCTGGATCGAGGGCGGCACGCCGCGCTACGACGGCAGCATTCAATTCACCCGCCCGGTCGGTCGGGCGGCCGCGGGGGCCCAGACGCTCATCGTCAATTCCTGGCGCCTGACCAGCCGCGTCAAGGGCGACAGCGCGGCGGCGGTGTTCGAGCAGATCGAATTCCAGTACGGCCCGGACGACAGGGCGATCAAGCTCAAGGGCAACGCCAATGTCACGTTCGGCCGGCAGCCGCGCATCAACGGCGTGCTGTCGTCGACGCAGATCGATCTCGACCGCGTGCTGGCGCTGCCGGAGGCGGCGCGCCGCCGGCCGCTCGCCGCCATCAAGTCGGTGGCCGAATCCCTGGTCGCGGTGTCGCGCCTGCCCATCCCCGCGGCGCTGAGCATCGGGGTCGACAGCGTCATGCTCGGCGGTGCGACGCTCGCGCGCGTCGGTGCCGATGTGAAGACCGACGGCGACAGCCTCGACGTCAAGGGGCTGGAATTCCGTGCGCCGGGCGTGACCCAGGTGCGCCTCAGCGGGCGCCTTGGCGCGACGTCGAGCGGCGCGCGGTTCGAAGGATCGACCAGGATCGAGGCGCAGGATCCGCGCGCGTTCGTTGCCTGGCTGGCCGAAAGCAGCGAGGAGCAGGCGGCGGCCGCCGGTCCGTTGCGCCTCGGCGGCGATGTTACCCTCGGCGGGGATGCCATCGCCATCGATCGGCTCAAGCTCGAGCTCGATCGCATGACGATCGCCGGGCGTGTGGCCTATGCCTGGGCGAACGACGACCGCCCGGCCCGGCTCGACGCCGCCCTCACGGCACCCGACCTCGACCTCGACCGCATGCATGCACTCGCCAAGGCGGTGTTCGGCGGCGCCGCGCTCGATTGGCCGCGCGAGGGCGCGCTCTCGCTCAAGATTGCCCGCGCGGCGATCGCCGGCCTCGAGGCGAAGCAGGCCGACGTGAACGTGCGGATCGATGCGAGGGGGCTCGAAATCGAGCGGCTCGCGGTCGCCGATTTCGGCGGCGCGGCGCTCGCGATCAAAGGGAGGATCGACACCAAGGGGCACTCGCCGCGCGGCGCAGTGACGCTCGACCTCGACGCGCGCGCGCTCGACGGCGTGATGGTGCTGCTGGAGAAATTCGCGCCGCAGGCGGCCGAGCGCCTGCGCGGCTCGGCCGCGCGTTTGACCCCGGTCAGCCTGCGCGCCTCGCTCGCGGTCGACGCCGGGGCGGCCGGCATCGCGGCCGCGAATGCGAAATTCAAGGTCGAGGGCCGAGCCGGCGGCTTCCGCCTGGCGCTGCAAGGCGACACCGGTCCCGCCGGCGATGTTTTCAACCTCGAGAATCTCGCTGCGCTCGGGGCGGCCAAGGTGAACCTCAACGGGCGTCTGGACGCCGATGACGGCGCAGCGCTGATCGAGCTGATGGGGTTCGATCGCTTCGTCGCGGTCGACAAGCGGCCGGCGCGACTGACGCTGGCAGCGAAGGGATCGCTCGACGGCGAGCTTGCCGTCGATGGCCAGCTTGCTGCCGGACCGCTCAACATCTCGACCAACGGTACGGCGCGCTTTTTGGGTCGTACGAGCCCTTCCGCGCAGCTCAATCTCAAGGTCGCCAATGCAAGCGTGCGGTCGCCGCGGCGGGTGGGGGCAGGACACCCTGCCGAGCTGCTGCCGGTGTCGGCGACGGCGCGACTCGACGTGTCCGAGGGCACGCTGCGGTTATCCGACGTGGCAGGAACGGTGGCGGGGACGAGCGTCGGCGGGCGGCTCACCCTCGGAATGCAGCAGCAACCGATGACGGTCGACGGCGACGTCGAGGTCGGCGCGGTGGATCTGCCGGCCGGGATCGCCCTGGCGGTCGGGCTACCGCCGCAGGGGGGTGCAAGCGGGCATTGGCCGGCCGAGCCGTTCGAGCAGGATTTGCCCCGCCTCAGCGGAAGGATTGCGGTCAAGTCGCCGCGCGTCATACTCACACCCAAGCTGGCCGCACGTGACGTCCGGGGGGTGCTCTACTTCGGAGAGTCGGAACTTGGCTTGCAGTCGCTCGCCGGCAGCGTGGCCGGCGGCCGTCTGGCCGCGGAGCTTACCTTCTTGCGGCGCGCCGAGGGGCTGACCGCGCGCACCCATGTGCGGCTCGCAGCCGTCAACGTCGCGGAACTGCTGCCCGGCGAGGGAGTGCTCTCCGGCCGCCTGACGCTCGACCTCAACGCCGAGGGTACCGGCATGAGCGCGGTCGCGCTCGTCGGTTCGCTCGACGGCGGCGGCACCTTCACGCTCGAAAACGGGCGGGTGGTGCGGCTCGATCCGGCGGCATTCGACGCGGTGATCCGCGCGGTCGATCAGGGCCTGCCGATCGACACGACCAGAGTTCGGGACCGCATGGATGCCGCGCTCGCGAGCGGAGTCCTTGCCGTGACGCTCGCCGAGGGCGCGATCGCGATCAGTGCCGGTCAGGCCCGCCTGAGCAATACGGTCGTGCACGCCCAGCGCGCCGATCTTGCCATGAGCGGAAGCGTCGATCTGGCCGAGGTCGCGCTCGACGCGCGGCTGACCTTGTCCGCCGATGGCGGCACGGGGGCGCCGGCCAATAGCCGGCCAGAAATCACCGTGGCGCTGAAGGGACCGATCGCGACGCCCAAGCGCACCATCGACGTGGCCGCGCTCGCGAGTTGGCTGGCGTTGCGTGCCGTCGAGCAGCAATCGAAGAAGCTGGACGTGCTCGAGGGTCGCGCTCCCGCGCCGCCCGCGAAGGTCAACGTCAATCCCCAGTCTTCCCCGGCGCGGACCGCGCCGGTCGAAGCGGTCGCGCCGAAAGCCGGAAACACCGAGCCGGATGCGTCCGGGCCGCGTCCCACGGTGCGAACGCAACCGACGGCCCCAGCTGTGCAAAAACCCAAGCCGGCGGTGCCATCGGCCGAACGGGCGCCGCCGTTGCCGCCGGCGATCGACATCCGTCCGGCGCCCGCGCCGCGGGCGGTGCCGGGAGCGGCGGGCGCGCACGGCGCTCCGGCGCACGCGGCGCCGCAAAAGCCGGCAACCGCGACCGCGCCCGCGCCGCCGCGCCCGCGTTCGTTGTCGGAGATATTGTTCGGTAATTAGCGCGCCAGGCGGAGCCGGCGGGTGATGGATTCGGTTGGGCGCCGGACAGCCCGGCTAGCTAGACAGTCGAGGCAGCGCGAGCAGTTGCGATGTCGCGGGTGCCGTCGCGTCCCTTCTTGTCGGTGGACTGATTGCGATAATGGTCGAGCACGAACAGCCGAATGGCCGACGAGAGATTGCCATGCTGGCGCTCGGAATCGATCGCGGCGACCAGGTCCGACAGTGTTGTGTCGCGCGCGCTGGCGATCTCCTTTAGCCCCGTCCAGAATGCATCCTCCAGACTGACGCTCGTCTTGTGGCCAGCGATGACGATGGAGCGTTTGACGACCGGGGATTTCATCGCTCGTCTCCCGTTTCGATCCGGTGGCGATCGAGGTCGCGGCGGACCTTGGCGTCACGCTTGGTTGCGAGCTCGCGCTCGGCTTTGCTGCGGCCGTGGAGTAGTCGATTGGCCGACGCCTTTTGTTCAGCGAGCTGGCGCTCGGCCTGCTTGCGCGCCCTGCGAAGGTTGACGAGGTCGCCCATCCTGCACTCGACGAGACGGTCCGGGGTGATGCAGGTCCCTGCGATTTGGCTTCGATGGCAAATGCGCCTATAGCGTGGCGGCGGAGGCGCTCGCGAGTTCCATCCGGAACGGCGGCGCAACTAAATATTTCAGATCTTAAAGATTTATCGCCGGATTTTTGGCCGCTTGGTTCTAGCATTTGAAGTAAATCTGTAGTCTTTCTCCGTTTGAGGAACTATAGCTGACAACGCTCGACGCCCTTATAGAGAGTCGTTGGCCAACTGATCCAAGCATGATCAGTTATTACTGGCGCCAGCGCTGCAACACTTATCTAATATCTAGCGCAATGAAATCTGGCCCAGTGCAGCAATATACGCATACCCGCTGTGCTTTTCACGAAAGCTTTACCATGTCGGGCCGTTGCTCCTGGTCGAACCTGCCGTTAGGCGCCGCCCGCGTCCGCCGGTGCGGCCGGGCCGAATCGCCTTCTCCGGAGGCGGCAGCGGGTCGAATCCCACCGGCGAGACGTAGCCGGGGCGCCGTCACGCCGTTCTTTATTTCTTGCGGAAGCGGTCGAGCCGTACGACCTCGCCGCCACCCGCGGACTTGTCGGCTTCCCCGCCTCCCGTCGTCTCGGCCGCCGTGGACTTCGCCGGCTCGGGATTGGCGGCAGCAGGCACCGCCATCGCCGCCGGCGGTGTGCGCTTGTGCTCCGCCGGCGGGCGCGTCGCGCCGCGATCCTTGCCGGTGGAAACGGTCCCCTCGGCATCTCGGGATCCCTTCCGAGATTCTTGCGGTTCCTGGGTCTCGCCGGCGGGCTCCCCGATCTCCTCGAATTGCAAGCCGAACTGCACGGATGGATCGAAGAAGCCTTTGACCGCGGCGAAAGGCACGGCCAGCCGTTCCGGAATGCCGCCGAAGGACACGCCAACCTCGAAACCGTTCTCCGTGACCGCCAGGTCCCAGAACTGGTGCTGTAGAACGACGGTCATTTCCTCCGGATATTGCGCGAGCATGCGTGGCGACAGGCGGACACCGTCGCCGCGGGTGTCGAAGGAAATATAGAAGTGATGCTCTCCGGGCAGCCCGTTCTTGGCGGCGTCGAGAAGCACCTTGCGCACCACTCCGCGCAGGGCCTCCTGGGCCAAGATGTCGTAGCGGATGTGATCGACGGCCATGGGGTGATCGGTTTTCCCTTGCGAGGGCGCTGTCCGCGGCATCGCACCGCTTATTTCCCGGCGCGAAGACGCGGCGATGGACTCAGCGGATCAATGCTAGCGCGCGCCGCCCCGCCGCCGCCAGCCTCCTTGGATATGGAAGGTGGAGGCTTCTGTTGCCAGGTGCCTCCGAACCCCGCCTGCGGCTGCTAAGACCTCAGGACTTTAGATCGGTATTCCAAACCGCATTACGCGGCCTGGGCAACCGGAGCATAGTTGTCGTTGGCAACTATGAATGTGGCCCGGTAACGGTGGAACCATGCCGAGCAAAAGCACGCCCTTTACGCCCTCGTCGATCCTATTTCGCCCCCGTAACGGGGAGCAGGTGCGGGAACGCCGGAAATCTCAGGATCTCGCCTGACCTCCGTTCCCCTCCTGTCCCCTGAATTGGTGGAGGCGCCGGGTACTGCCCCCGGGTCCGATAGGTTTATTGCGACGGCCGTTTATCGCCATAGCCGGCTTGCGCCGGCACCCATCAATATAGGCGCTGAAGGTTGACGAAAAAAGAGCATTGAACGGACGGGCACGAGGGCCGCCGGGCCGCGCCGAGCGGGAGGTCACCCGGATATCCGCCCGCGCCACACCAATCTTCTCGCGCACAGGGGCAACGCCCAGCCGCTGGCTTGGGCAAACATGCTGGAAAATCGTTTGGTTCCGCCGCGTCGTGGGCTTAAGTCAGGCGCCATGTCCGAGACGGTCTGCGCGGAATCGTCGCCATCTCCTCCAACGCCATCTCCGCCGACGCCCACGCTGCTCGAACTGTTCGCCGCCTTCGCGTTGATTTCGCTTTGTGGTTTCGGCGGGGTTCTGGCGTGGTCGCGGCGGATGCTCGTCGAGCAGCGCGGGTGGATGACGCCGGAGGAGTTCAACGACGCCTATGCGCTATGCCAATTCCTGCCCGGCCCGAATATCGTCAACATGTCGGTCGTATTCGGCCGACGGATTCATGGCGCGCTCGGATCCGCAGTGGCACTGGCGGGATTGATCGGACCGCCGTTCGTCGTCGTTTCCTTGATCGCCTTCGTCTATGCGCGCTTCGGCGAGGTCGCAGCGCTGCAGCGAATGCTGCTTGGCGTAGCGGCGGCTGCCGTCGGGTTGGTCATGGGCACCTGCGCCAAGATGGCGCTTCCGCTGTTGCGGGATCGGCTCGGCCTTGCCCCGCTGATGGCGCTGGCGACATTCGCATCGGTGGGCCTCCTGCGCTGGCCGCTGTACTGGGCGCTGGCCGTGTTGGTGCCGCTGAGCATCGCGCTCGCGTGGGTGCGGCGATGAAGGATGACGCCCTGCCGGCGCTCGCGGGTTATTTCGCGCTGATGTCGCTGTTTGCGATCGGCGGCGCCAATTCGGCGGTGCCCGAGATGCAACGCGTGGCGGTCGAGGTGGAAGGCTGGATGACCGCGCGGCAGTTCACCGACATCTTCGCGATCGCACAAGTGACGCCGGGGCCGAATGTCATCATCGTCACCCTGATCGGCTACCACGTAGCGGGCCTGCTCGGTGCGCTGGTCGCAACCTTGGCCATGTGCGGGCCCACGTCGCTGTTCGCTTTCTATGTCGGCCATGTCTGGGAACGCTTCAAGGATGCGCCATGGCGAGCGGCGATCCAGGCCGGCCTGTTCCCGATCTCGATCGGCCTGATCGCGGCGAGCGCGTTCGTGGTGGCATCGACAAACGCGCACAATTTTGCGGCAGTTGCCGTCACGCTCGCCACCGCGGTCGTGACCTACACGACCCGGTTGAATCCGCTGTGGATTTTTACCGCCGCGGCGTCGCTCGGGCTCGCCGGCCTGCTGTGACTTAATTTTCCCCCCGGTTGCTTCCCGTTGCCCACCGGAATGTGCTACGGATTCACGGTGTGCGAACCGAATGCAGGTTCGGGGCACGCAGTGCGCGGGGCGTTCAGGGAGGGAACATGTCCGAGGGCGTATCACCGTCCCCGAAGGGGACGCGGCAGGCCTTTTCAGTCCATACGCACCGTTTGCTCGGCGGATCGACCGTCGCCGTGCTTGCCCTCGCGCTGCTGGTGTGGACCTTCTATACGCCCCATCCGCTCATGCCGGGATTTTTGTCGGCTCTTATAGCTTTGGTCGGGATCGCGGTGGCCGCTGGTTTGTTACCGGTTCATGGTCCGCGGGATTTCTACGGCGGCACGGTCCTCGTCTTGCTGGCGACACTGGCGTTGGTTGCCTCCGCCGAGTTGCCGGGCCAGCGCGGCTTTGCCTTTGGTCCGGGGACCGCGCCGCGGCTGTTCTCGTTCGTCCTCGCCGCCCTCGGCGCGGCGGTGGCGATCGGCGGTGTCTTCGCCGAAGGGCCACCGATCGAAAAGTACAAGATTCGCGGGCCGGTGCTGGTCATCGTGGCGATCCTCAGTTTCGCCGCCATGATCCGCCCGCTGGGACTGGTGCCCGCAACATTCCTGGCGTTCATCATCTCGATTCTGGGATCGACGGAGATGCGGTGGCTCGAAAGCCTGATCGCTGCGGCCGCCATGACGCTGTTCTGCGTTCTGCTGTTCGTCTACCTGCTCAATCTGCCGTTCCAGCTCTGGCCGCGCTACTACTGATCGGGGTGGGCAAGTCATGTCGGACCTTCTCGCGAACCTCCTGTTGGGCTTTCAGGTCGCGGCCAACCCGTACAACATTCTGTTCTGTCTGCTCGGTGCGCTGGTGGGAACCCTGGTCGGCGTTCTGCCCGGCATCGGCACGGTTGCGACCATCGCAATGCTGCTGCCGATCACATTCGGCCTGCCGCCGATCGGCGCGCTGATCATGCTCGCCGGCATTTATTACGGCGCTCAGTACGGCGGTTCGACCACCTCGATTCTGGTCAACATCCCCGGTGAGGCCACCTCCGTCGTCACCTGCCTTGACGGCCACCAAATGGCGCGCCAAGGCCGGGCGGGGCCCGCACTCGCGATCGCCGCGATCGGCTCGTTCTTCGCGGGCTGCGTGGCGACGGTGCTGGTGGCCGCGCTCGGGGCGCCGCTGACCAGCCTCGCGCTGCTGTTCGGACCGGCGGAATATTTCTCGCTCATGGTGCTCGGCCTCATCTTCGCGGTGGTGCTGGCAAAGGGCTCGGTGCTCAAAGCCATCGCCATGGTGCTCACCGGCCTGCTGTTGTCGATGGTCGGTTCGGATCTCGAAACCGGCGCCGGTCGCATGACCTTCGATATCCCGGAACTGGCCGACGGCATCGGCTTCGCCAACATCGCCATGGGCGTGTTTGGCTTCGCGGAAATCATCCGCAATCTGGAGCTCCCGTCCGAGAGCCGCGATATCCTCAAAACGAAGGTCAAAGGCCTGATGCCGAGCCGCGCCGATCTGATCGAGGCCGCTCCCGCGATCGCACGCGGAACGATCATCGGCTCGCTCGTGGGCATCCTTCCGGGGGGCGGCGCGGTGATCGCGTCGTTCGCGGGCTATACCCTCGAGAAGCGGCTGTCCAAGCATCCCGAGCGGTTCGGCCGCGGCGCCATCGAAGGCGTAGCCGCCCCGGAGTCCGCCAACAACGCGGCGGCGCAGACGTCGTTCATTCCGCTGCTCACGCTCGGCATCCCGCCCAATGCGGTGATGGCGCTGATGGTCGGCGCCATGACCATCCACGGCATCGTGCCGGGCCCGCAGGTCATGACCAAGCAGCCGGAGCTGTTCTGGGGCATGATCGCCTCGATGTGGCTCGGCAATCTGATGCTGGTCGTGATCAATCTGCCGTTGGTGGGCGTGTGGGTGACGCTGCTGCGCGTGCCCTATCGGCTGCTCTATCCGTCGATCATCGTGTTCTGCTGCATCGGCATCTACTCGATCAACAACTCTCCGTTCGACGTCGTCCTCTCGGCGGCCTTCGGCGTGATCGGCTTCTGGCTGATAAAGCACGACTTCGAGCCGGCACCCATGCTGCTCGGATTCGTTCTGGGACCGCTGATGGAAGAGAACCTGCGCCGCGCCATGCTGATCGCCCGCGGCGACGCGACGGTCTTCTTCACCCGCCCGATCTCGGCGGTCTTGCTGAGCATCGCCATCATCCTGCTCATCCTCGCCGGGCTGCCCAAGATGCGCCGGCGACGCGACGAGGTTTTCGTCGAATAGGGCGCGCCGGACGCCGATCCATCACGGCGGCCGGCCCCGCCCGCTTGCATTCACGCGTGGTCTTGCACATTTCCCGATGACAGGGAGGGCGGTAGACTCCGACCGCCAACTCGGCTCTTTGCCGCATGAGGGCAGGACCCATGCGCCAGTATCACGACCTGATGGAACGGGTTCTCGCAGAGGGCGCCGAGAAGCGCGACCGCACCGGCACGGGCACGCTCTCGGTCTTCGGCCACCAGATGCGCTTCGATCTGGCGGCGGGATTCCCGCTCACCACCACCAAGAAGCTGCACCTCAAATCGATCGTTCATGAACTGCTTTGGTTCCTCGCCGGCGACACCAACGTCAAGTATCTCAACCAGCACGGCGTCACGATCTGGGACGAATGGGCGGACGAGACCGGCGAGCTCGGGCCGGTCTATGGCCGGCAATGGCGCTCGTGGCCGACGCCCGACGGCGGCACGATCGATCAGATCGCGAATGTGGTTGCCGCCATCCGCCGCAATCCGGACTCGCGCCGTCTCATCGTCACCGCCTGGAACCCGGCCGACGTCGACAAGATGGCGCTGCCGCCGTGCCATTGCCTGTTCCAGTTCTACGTCGCCAACGGCCGGCTCTCGTGCCAACTCTATCAGCGCTCCGCCGACGTCTTTCTCGGCGTGCCGTTCAACATCGCCTCGTACGCATTGCTGACGCTGATGGTGGCGCAGGTGACCGGGCTCAAACCCGGCGAGTTCGTGCACACGCTCGGAGACGCGCACCTCTATCTCAATCACCTGGAGCAGGCGCGGCTGCAGCTCGGACGGCCGCCGCGGCCGCCGCCGAAAATGGCGCTCAATCCCGACGTGGATGATCTCTTCGCCTTCCGCTACGAGGATTTTTCGCTGCAAGGCTACGACCCGCACCCGCACATCAAGGCCAAGGTGGCGGTGTGAGCGCAGCGCACGGCGCCGCGGCCACGCGACCTGCCGACGGCCTGCGACCGATCGCACTCGTCCTGGTCGTTGCCGTGGCGGAGAATGGCGTCATCGGCCAGGGCGGCCGACTGCCGTGGCGGCTCAAGTCCGAAATGCAACGCTTTCGCGCTCTGACCATGGGTCATCCGATCGTTGTGGGCCGCCGGACCTATCTCTCCTTCACGAAACAGCCGCTCCCGGGCCGCACCAATATCGTGGTGAGCCGCGATCCCGGCTTTGCCGCTCCCGGCGCGCTGGTGACCTCGAAGCTTGCCAGTGCGCTCGAGGCCGCGCGCGGCGACGCGCTGCGCCGCGGCGTCGGGACGATCATGGTCGTGGGCGGCGCCGACATCTATGCCCAGACCATGGCGCGCGCCGATCGGCTGGTGCTGACGCGCGTGCATTTGCGGCCGGATGGCGACACGACGTTTCCGGCGATCGATCCCCACGTCTGGCAGGAAGTGGAGCGAACCGAGCATCGCGCCGGGCCGGACGATGAAGCGGACTACGGCGTGCTCCTTTACGAGCGGCGCGCCGCCGCTGAGCCGGCTGGAAGAAAGTGACGGGATGTCAAGGCCGTGCGCCTCCGCGCCGCACGCGCCTCACCCGCGTTGTAACGGCATAACACCTCCCCTATAACCCCCCGAACCGAACGAGCGCGGCGGCTTGGCCGTCGCAGCGAGGAGACAGCCGATGCCGTGGAGCAATCAGGGCGGCGGACCCTGGGGATCGGGAGGGGGCAAGGGCCCCTGGGGCTCCGGGCAGCAGCCCTCGGGTCCGACGCCACCCGATCTCGAGGAGTTCTTGCGGCGCAGCCAGGACCGGCTGCGCACGGTGCTGCCGGGCGGCAGTCTCGGCGGCAAGGGGCTCGGCCTGATCCTGCTGGCCGCGATCGCCATCTGGGGATTTTCCGGGTTCTTCCGCGTCGACCCCGACGAGCTCGGCGTGGTGCTGCGCTTCGGCAAATACGTGCGCGAGGTGCAGCCGGGCCTGAACTATCACTTGCCGTATCCGATCGAGACCGCGCTGACCCCGAAGGCCTTGCGCGTCAACAAAATCGACATCGGCATGCGCGTCGTGGAAGACCTGCGCCGGGGTACCACGGTACGCGACGTGCCGGAGGAGAGCTTGATGCTCACCGGCGATGAAAACATCGTCGATGTCGACTTCTCCGTTCTATGGAAGATCAAGCCCAACGGGGTGGGCGATTATCTGTTCAACATCCAGCAGCCCGAAGGCACCGTGAAGGCGGTGGCCGAGAGCGCCATGCGCGAGGTGATCGGACGCTCGAACATCCAGCCGATCCTGACCGGGGCGCGGCAGACGATCGAGACCGGCGTCCAGGATTTGATGCAGACGATTCTCGATAAATACGGCGCCGGCATTCAGATCACCCAGGTGCAGCTACAGAAGGTCGATCCGCCGTCACAGGTGATCGATGCCTTCCGCGACGTCCAAGCCGCCCGCGCCGACCTCGAGCGCGCGCAGAACGAAGCGCAGACCTACGCCAACAAGGTCGTGCCGGAAGCGCGCGGACGCGCCGCGCAGATCACTCAGAGCGCCGAAGCCTATCGTGAACAGACGGTGGCCGAGGCCAAGGGTTCGACCTCACGCTTCCTGCAGGTCTACGACGAATACAAGAAGGCGCCGGACGTCACGCGCCAGCGCATGTATCTGGAGACCATGGAGCGGCTGTTCGGAGGCACGGACAAGATCATCATGGATTCCGGAACCGGGACCGTTCCCTATCTGCCGCTCGAGCAGCTCACGCGGCGGCCGCAGACCCCGCCGCAGACGGGAGGCGGCCGATGAGACTCAATCTCGCCGGCGGAATTGTCGCCGCCCTCATCATCGTGGCGCTGATCGTCGCCTACGGCGCTCTGTTCACGGTCTATCAGACCCGCCAGGCGCTGGTGGTGCGGTTGGGCCAGCCGGTGCGCGTGGTCACCGAGCCGGGATTGCATTCCAAGATCCCGCTCATCGACAGCGTCATCAATATCGACAAGCGCATCCTCGATCTCGAAAACCCGGCGCAGGAGGTGATCGCTTCCGACCAGAAGCGCTTGGTGGTCGATGCGTTCGCGCGCTACAGCATCAAGGCCCCGCTGAAATTCTACCAGACCGTCGGCACCGTCGATGGAGCGAACCTGCAGCTGTCGATCTTGCTCAACTCGGCGCTCCGCCGCGTGCTGGGCGAAGCCACGCTGACGGAGGTGGTACGAGATCAGCGCGAGACCCTCATGACGCGCGTGCGCGAGCAGCTTGACAACGAGGCGCAGGCCTACGGCATCTCCGTGGTCGACGTGCGCATTCGCCGTGCCGACTTGCCGGAGCAGAACAGCCAAGCGGTCTATCAGCGCATGCAGACCGAACGGCAGCAGGAAGCCGCCCAGATCCGTGCCCAGGGTACCCAGCGCGCGCAGGAAATCCGTGCGAAGGCGGATCGCGACGTCACCGTTCTGCTCGCCGAGGCGCAGTCGAAGGGCGAGCAGACCCGGGGCGAAGGCGATGCCGAGCGCAACCGCATTTTCGCCGAGGCCTACGGACGCGATCCCGACTTCTTCTCCTTCTATCGTTCGATGCAGGCCTATGAGGCCGGGCTGCGCTCCAACGACACGCGCATGCTGCTCAAGCCCGATTCGGAGTTCTTTCGTTACTTCGTCGATCCGTCGGGCAAGCGCGAGGGCGGCGCACCGCCCGCCACCACGCCGCCTCCGGGCGCGCCTGCGAGGTGAGGCAGCGGACGTTCGCCACACGGGCACCGGCTAGGCAAAGATGGCCCAGTTCGTCGTTGCGATCGGTCTCGTGCTCGTCATCGAAGGATTGCTTTTCGCCGCTTTTCCCCGCGCCGCGAAACGGCTGGCGGCGAGCGCGCTGGAGAGCCCGGAGACGTCGTTGCGAGTGGCCGGCATCGCCTCCGCGGTGCTCGGCATCGTGCTCATCTGGTTCGTGCGCGGGTGAGCAAACGCGATCGACCGCGCTGCGCAAGCGCGTGCCGGTCCCGATTCCGCCCCAATCGCGGGCCTAGTTTCGCCGCGGCGAGGTCGGCCCTTGCGTCCACACCCGGACGGGAGCACTGTCTCGCCCTCACGACTCCAGGAGCTCAGACGTCCATGCTCGGCACTCTCGTCCAATTTGCCGGCCGGATCCGCCGGCCTGCTCTGGCCGCGGTCGCAACGGCAGCGATGGTCCTGCCGGCGCTCCCGACTTCGTCGCTCGCGCGCGGTCCCGACAACATCGCCGACATCGCCGAGCGGGTGATCGACGCGGTGGTCAACATTTCCACCTCGCAGAAGGTCGAGACCCGCAACACTCCAATGCCGCAGATGCCGAACGATCCGCAATTGGACGAACTGTTCCGGGACTTCTTCAATCGGCGCGGTCAGGGCGATCCGCAGAACCGCGAGCGCGGCCCGCGCCGCGTCAATTCACTCGGCTCCGGTTTCATCATCGATCCGTCCGGCATCGTCGTCACCAACAACCACGTCATCTCCGAGGCCGACGAGATCACGGTCATCCTCAATGACGGCGCGCGGCTCAAGGCCGAGCTCATCGGCAAGGACCAGAAGACCGACATCGCGCTGCTCAAGGTCAAGCCCGACAAGCCGCTCAAGGCGGTGAAGTTCGGCGATTCGGAAAGGTTGCGGCTGGGCGAATGGGTCATCGCCATCGGCAACCCGTTCAGCCTCGGCGGCACCGTCACGGCGGGCATCGTCTCGGCGCGCAACCGCGACATCAATTCCGGTCCCTACGACAATTACATTCAGACCGACGCCGCCATCAACCGCGGCAACTCCGGCGGACCGTTGTTCAACCTCGACGGCGAGGTGGTCGGCATCAACACCGCGATCATCTCTCCCTCCGGCGGTTCGATCGGGATCGGTTTTGCGGTCCCGTCGAAAACCGCGACGCCGGTGATCGATCAGCTCAGGCAGTTCGGCGAGACCCGGCGCGGCTGGCTCGGCGTCCGCATTCAGCAGGTGACCGACGAGATCGCGGAGAGCCTCAAGATCAGCCCGCCGCGCGGCGCGCTGGTCGCCGGCGTCGATGACAAGGGGCCGGCCAAGCCTGCCGGCATCGAACCGGGCGATGTGATCATCAAGTTCGACGGCAAGGACATCAAGGAGATGCGCGACCTGCCGCGCGTGGTCGCCGACACGCCGGTCGGCAAGCGCACGCCGGTGATCATCATCCGCAAGGGCAAGGAAGAGACCAAGACCGTCACGCTCGGCCGGCTCGAGGACGGCGAAAAGCTGACGGCGGTGACGTCGAAGAGCGATGACGCCCCCGACAAGAGCGTGGTGAAGAAGACGCTCGGCATCGAGCTCGCCAACATGTCCGACGACCTGCGCAAGCGCTACAAGATCAAGGACACGGTGAAGGGCGTCGTCATCACCGGCGTCGATGCGGGCTCGCCGGCGGCCGACAAGCGCTTGTCGCCCGGCGACGTGATCGTGGAGATCGCGCAGGAGGCGGTTGCGAGCGCCGACGACCTCCAAACCAAGATCGACAAGCTCAAGAAGGACGGGCGCAAGTCGGCGTTGCTGCTGGTGGCGGGCGCCGACGGCGAGCTGCGCTTCGTGGCGCTGAGCCTGCAGTAAGGCAAGACCGCGGACGATCGGCGGGCGATGGGAGCGTGCCTCCCGTCGCGGGGCTCAGACGTCGGCGGTCGCTCCTTCCGGCACGAATTCCTCCCGCCGGTAACCCTGCGCGTAGAGCAGCGCGGTGAGATCGCCGTGATCGATGCGGGCGGCGGCGGCCTCGGCGACCTTGGGTTTGGCGTGGTAGGCGACGCCGAGGCCCGCGGCCGCGATCATGGCGATGTCGTTGGCGCCATCGCCGGCGACCAGGGTCGCCTCCGGCGCGATGCCGAGCCGCCGCGTGAGCTCGACCAGCGTTGCAAGCTTGCTCTCGCGCCCGAAAATCGGCTCGACCACCTCTCCGGTCAGCCGGCCGCCGGCATCGAGAACGAGCGTATTGGCGCGGTTCTCGTCGAAACCGAGCATGGCGGCGATGCGCTTGGTAAACAGCGTGAAGCCGCCGGTGACCAGGCAGGTATGGGCGCCGTTTTTCCGCAGCGTCGCGACCAATGTGCGAGCGCCCGGCGTGAGCCGGATGCGGTTGGCGATGACCTCGTCCACCACCGCGGCGGGTAAACCCTTGAGCAGCGCCACGCGCCGGCGCAGCGCCGGCGCGAATTCGATCTCGCCGCGCATCGCCAGTTCGGTGATGGCCGCAACCTGCTGCTTGACCCCGACATAGTCGGCGAGTTCGTCGATGCATTCCTGGCCGATCATGGTGGAATCCATGTCGGCGAGAAACAGCAGCTTGCGCCGCGCCTTCGTCGGCTGCAGCAACACGTCGACCGGGATGCCGGCGAGCGCCGCGCGCACGCGCGCTGCCAGCGCACGGCTGTCATCCGCTTGGGGATTTTCTCGCGGCCCGGTAAAGGGGATGTCGGCGGCGATGCCCGGATCGAGCCAGATCGGCGCTTGCGCCGACGGCAGTGCGCTGCGCGCGCGTTCGATCGCCGCGGCATCGAGCGCCGGCGCCGCGGGATTTGAGATCAGAGTCGCGATGAGGGTCATGGCATGATCGATCGGGCGCCATCAACGCGGGCGGTGCTTATCGCAGGACCAACCGCGAGCGGCAAGTCGGCGCTGGCGCTCGCCCTGGCGGAAGAGTTCGGCGGCACGATCATCAATGCCGATTCCATGCAGGTCTATCGCGATCTGCGCGTCGTCACCGCCCGTCCAACGCCGGCGGAGGAGGAACGCGTGCCCCATCTCCTCTATGGCCGTGTCGACGCCGCCGAGAACTATTCGGTCGGCCGCTGGTGCGTCGATGCCGCCGCCGCGGTGGCCGCGGTCGAGGGGGCAGGGCGCGTGCCGGTCGTGGTCGGCGGCACCGGCCTCTATTTCAAGGCGCTGACGCGCGGGCTTGCCGCCGTACCGCCGATCCCGGCTGATGTTCGCGCGGCGGTCAGACGGCGGCTGGCAGGGGAGGGCGTCGCTGCGCTCCATGCCGAGCTCGGCGCTTGCGACCCCGCGACCGCGCGCCGCCTGATGCCGGGCGACCGCGCCCGCGTCACGCGCGCGCTCGAGGTCATCTTGGCGACCGGCCGCTCGCTCACGGACTGGCACCGCGACGGCATGAAGCCTGCGCTCGACCCCGATCGCGCGATCAAAATCTTCCTCGCGGTCGATCGGGCGGAGCTCTACCGCCGCATCGACGCCCGGTTCGATGCCATGCTGGCGTCCGGCGGGCTCGACGAAGTGCGTGCGCTCGCCCGCCGCGCGCTCGACCCCGCGCTTCCCGCCATGAAGGCGCACGGCGTGCCGTGGCTGATCCGCCACCTCAAAGGCGAGATCGATTTGGACGCGGCCGCCGATGCCGCCAAGCGCGACACCCGGCGCTACAGCAAGCGGCAGGCCACCTGGTTCCGGCATCAGCTGCCGGATTGGACCTGGGTCGCGCCCGACATGGCGCTGGGTGAGATCAGGCGTGCGCGCGGCCGCTGACGCGCGGGCTTTTGCCGCCAGAAGCCGACAGCGGCGACCGCAAGGCCGGCGGCAAGCACCCACCAGGCCGGCCGCACCTCCATGTCGATATCGAAATGGGCGAGCAGGACGAGCCGGGCGTCGACGCCGCTTGTGAACCGATAGATCAGCGCTTCGCCGGCCGCGGTGACGGTGGCGGCGGCGCCGGCCAGCAGCACCAGGTGGAGCGGGGTTACCTCGCCGTTGCGCCGGTAGAGCATGCGGTACCCTAGCAACCAGATCAGGAATCCGGCCATCAGCGTCGGCTGGTAGATGTTGAGCTTGGATTGCATGAAGAAATGCACGGCGCCGAGCAGCGCGATGCCGTAGACGAAACGGTGGACTGCGTTCCAGCGCTGCGGTCCGAGCCGGCTTATGGCGGCGTCGGTCGAAGTCGAGGCAAGCGCGATCAGGCCCGCCAGTCCCAGCGCGCCGATCAAGAGATAGATGCGCAGGACGATCTCGCTCGCCACCTTGAACAGATCGAAATGCTGATCGAGGACGTAGAGCGAAAGATGCAGGCTGGCATAGGCCGCGGAAGCGACGCCGAGCGTGCGCCTCGCCAGGCCGAGGCGAGGATAATTGAGGATGCGCTGTGCCGGCGTGATCGCCAGCGTGATCAGCAGAAGCCGCAGCGTCCAATCGCCGGCCTGGTGGATGGCCTCGGTGACCGGCCGTGCACCGAGCTCATCGGCGGCAGCCTGGTAGGCGAGCCAAAGCGCCGGCAGCACCGCGGCGACGAAAGCGACGATCTTCACCGGCGACCAGCGCCCGGACCGCTCGCGAAGGAATGGCATGCCTCAACCCGCTCCAGCGACTGCGGCGAACATACAGACCGGTCGGATAACGCCCAATCAAATGCGGCGCGCGGCGGCGGCGCCGGCGATCACGATTCGACGAGCATCATGCCGGCTGCCCCGGCACCGGGCCGTGTGACAGGCAAGGCCGGGATCGATTGACCGGCGGCGGGTGAGCGGTTTGCGGTCGCGTTGCCCGATGCCCCAGGACCAAGGAGAATTATCGTGGCGGGGAGAAAATGCCTGCATCAATCTTGCATCGCGACCCGAAATGCGGGAAATGAGCTTGACCAGACCAGCGGCGCCCCCTATAAGAGCAATGAAACATCGAAAATGTAACGCTATGCGCAATTTTATTTCACGGATCCTGGTAATCGTAGCGAGGCGCACCGCCGCGGCGGGCTAGGCCAGCCGTGAATGTGCGGTGCGCAAAAAGGGCCCTTGCGGCCCTTTTGATTTTCTACGGATGGCTAAGGACGAGCGGAGTTGGCGATGAGCAAGGAAATGACCGGCGCTGAAATGGTGATCGAGGCGCTTGCCGACCAAGGGGTCGCGCACCTGTTCGGCTATCCCGGCGGGGCGGTGCTGCCGATCTACGACGCGCTGTTCCAGCAAAACAAAGTCGAGCACATCCTGGTGCGGCACGAGCAGGGCGCGGTGCATGCGGCCGAAGGCTATGCGCGCTCGACCGGCAAGCCCGGCTGCGTGCTGGTGACGTCCGGTCCGGGCGCCACCAACGCGGTCACCGGGCTCACCGACGCGCTCATGGATTCGATCCCGCTCGTGTGCCTCACCGGCCAGGTGCCGACCCACCTGATCGGCAACGACGCGTTCCAGGAATGCGACACCGTCGGCATCACGCGGCCGTGCACCAAGCACAACTATCTCGTCAAGACTATCGCCGACCTTCCGCGCGTGCTGCACGAGGCGTTCCACATCGCCACGAGCGGCCGGCCTGGCCCGGTGGTGGTCGACATCCCGAAGGACATCCAGTTCGCCAAGGGCGTCTATTCCCGGCCGAAGGACTTCCAGCACAAAGGCTACCGGCCCAAGCTCAAGGGCGACCTCGACCGCATCAAGGCGGCGATCGAGCTGATGCGGCACGCCCGCCGTCCGCTGTTCTACACCGGCGGCGGCGTCATCAACTCCGGTCCGGAGGCGAGCCAATTGCTGCGCGAGCTGGTGAAGCTCACAGGCTTTCCCATCACCTCGACGCTGATGGGGCTCGGCGCCTATGCGGCCTCCGATCCGCAGTGGCTCGGCATGCTGGGCATGCACGGCACTTACGAGGCCAATCTGTCGATGCACGACTGCGATCTGATGATCTGCATCGGCGCGCGCTTCGACGACCGCATCACCGGCCGGCTCGACGCCTTCTCGCCAGGCTCCAAGAAGATCCATGTCGACATCGACCCGTCCTCGATCAACAAGAACGTCAAGGTCGACGTTCCGATCATCGGTGACTGCGCCCACGTGCTCGAGGACATGGTGCGGCTGTGGCGCTCGAGCGCCATGCAGGCGGATCACAAGGCACTCGAGGCGTGGTGGAAGCAGATCGAGAAATGGCGCTCGCGCAGGTCGCTCGCCTACCGCAACTCGAACGAGATCATCAAGCCGCAATATGCCATCGAGCGGCTGTACGAGCTGACCAAGGACCGTGACACCTACATCACCACGGAAGTGGGCCAGCACCAGATGTGGGCGGCGCAGTTCTACCGCTTCGAGGAGCCGAACCGCTGGATGACCTCCGGAGGGCTCGGCACCATGGGCTATGGCCTGCCGGCCTCGATCGGCGTGCAGCTCGCGCATCCGAACTCGCTGGTCATCGACATCGCCGGCGAAGCCTCGGTGCTGATGACCATGCAGGAAATGTCGACGGCGGTGCAGCACGACCTGCCGGTCAAGATCTTCATCATCAACAACCAGTACATGGGGATGGTGCGCCAGTGGCAGGAGCTGCTGCACGGCGGCCGTTACGCGCATTCCTACACCGAAGCCTTGCCCGACTTCGTGAAGCTCGCCGAGGCCTATCACGCCGTCGGCATCCGCTGCGAGCGCCCAGGCGATCTCGACGGCGCGATCCGCGAGATGATCGGCGTGAACAAGCCGGTGATCTTCGACTGCGTGGTCGATCCCGACGAGAATTGCTTCCCCATGATCCCGTCCGGCCGCGCCCACAACGAGATGCTGCTCGGCGACGCCGCCGTGCGCGTCGAGGACGCCGTCACCGAGGAAGGCAAGGTGATGGTGTGAGGCGGGCTGCGGCGTGCGCCCTCCTCAGGATGAGGGCGGAGAAAGCGCTCAAAGTAGGGATGCATCCGTGAACTCCACTACCCATTACCCGGCGGCCACCGTGGCGCAGGCGAGCGAGACCCACACCCTGTCGGTGCTGGTCGACAACGAGCCGGGCGTCCTGGCGCGCGTCATCGGCCTGTTCTCCGGCCGCGGCTACAACATCGACTCGCTCACGGTGTCGGAGACCGAGCACGAAAAGCATCTGTCGCGCATCACCATCGTCACCCGCGGCACGCCGATGGTGATCGAGCAGATCAAGCACCAGCTCGAGCGGCTGGTTCCGGTGCACCGCGTGGTGGACATGACGGTGGCCGGGCCGCACCTCGAGCGCGAGCTCGCCATGGTCAAGGTGCGCGGCAAGGGCGATCACCGCATGGAGGCGCTGCGGCTGGCCGACGCCTTCCGCGCCCGCGTGATCGATGCCTCGACCGAGAGCTTCGTGTTCGAGATCACCGGCGCGAGCGACAAGATCGAGAGCTTCGTCGCGCTCATGATCCCGCTCGGCCTGGTCGAGGTGTCCCGCACCGGCATCGTGGCGATCGCGCGCGGGCCGGAGGGGATGTGACGTCATCCCCGCGCGCCGGACTTGTCCCGGCGCCCCGTTGAACCTAGAAGCAGCACGGCAAGAGAGCAGCGGCCGGACCCGGCCGAGTAGGGGTGAGAACCATGCGCGTTTACTACGATCGCGACGCCGACATCAACCTGATCAAGGGCAAGAAGGTCGCCATCATCGGCTATGGCAGCCAGGGCCACGCCCACGCGCTCAACCTGCGCGACTCCGGCGTCAAGGACGTGGCGGTGGCGCTGCGCAAGGGCTCGCAAGGGGTGAAGAAGGCGGAAGCCGAGAAGCTCAAGGTCATGGAGGCCGCCGCCGCCGCCAAATGGGCGGACGTTATGATGATGCTCACGCCCGACGAGCTGCAGGCCGACATCTATCGCGACCACCTCGCCGACAACATGAAGCAGGGCGCGGCGCTGATGTTCGCGCACGGGCTGAACATCCATTTCAACCTGATCGAGCCGCGCGCCGACCTCGACGTGATGATGATCGCGCCCAAGGGACCCGGCCACACCGTGCGGGCGGAATACCAACGTGGCGCCGGCGTCCCGGTGCTGATGGCGGTGCACCGCGACGTCTCCGGCAACGCCCATGATCTCACGCTCTCCTACGGCGCGGCCATCGGCGGCGGACGCGCCGGCATCATCGAGACCACGTTCCGCGAGGAATGCGAGACCGATCTGTTCGGCGAACAGTCGGTGCTGTGCGGCGGGCTGGTCGAACTGATGAAGGCCGGCTACGAGACGCTGGTGGAGGCCGGCTACGCGCCCGAAATGGCTTATTTCGAGTGCGTGCACGAGGTGAAGCTGATCGTCGATCTCATCTACGAGGGCGGCATCGCCACCATGAACTACTCGGTCTCCAATACCGCCGAATATGGCGAATACGTCTCCGGGCCGCGCGTGGTCAACGATGCCACCCGCGCCGAGATGAAGAAGATCCTCGCTGACATCCAGTCCGGCATCTTCACCCGCAACTGGATGCTGGAGAACCGCGTCAACCAGACCTCGTTCAAGGCCATGCGCGCGAAGATGGCGGCGCATCCGATCGAGGAAATCGGCGCCAAGCTGCGCGCCATGATGCCGTGGATCAAGCAGCGCGCGCTGGTCGACCGTAGCCGCAACTGATCCACGGCGGTTTTGCCGGCCGGCGCTGCCGCGCGCAGGCGGCAGAACGCGAGGGGAGGATGTCATGGGCAGTCGCGAAGACACCGATCTGTTCGACCTGATCGAGATGGAAGACGCCCGGATTAGAGTGCTTTTCGAATTCTGCGACCCGGCGCTTGCGCGCATGATGAAGCGCTAGCGGCGCGCGGCGCACCGCCATGCCGCCTGCCGTGGCGCTCTCGCAAGTGACCGTGACCTTCCGGCTCGCCGATGGCGGCAGCTATCCGGCGGTCGAGCGCGCCTCGCTTGCGGTTGCCGACGGCGAGTTCGTGGCCATCGTCGGTCCCACCGGTTGCGGCAAATCGACCGTGCTCAACATCGCCGCCGGGCTGATCGCGCCTACATCGGGCCGCATCGACGTTTTCGGGGCGCCGCTCGCCGGGCTCAACCGTCAGGCCGGCTACCTGTTCCAGGCCGACGCGCTGTTTCCGTGGAAGACCGCGCTCGAAAACGTCGCGATCGGGCTCGAGACCGCCGGCACCGGACGGGCGCCGGCGCGCGAGCGCGCGCATGCCTGGCTCGCCCGCGTCGGCCTCGCCGAGTTCGCCGCGCGCTATCCGCACATGCTCTCGGGCGGCCAGCGCAAGCGTGTCGGCTTGGTGCAGGTGCTGATCCGCGATCCCAAAATCCTGCTGATGGACGAACCGTTCGGCCCGCTCGACGCGCAGACCCGCCAGATCATGGGCAACCTGCTGCTCGATCTGTGGAACGCTGATCGCAAGGCCGTGCTGTTCGTCACGCACGATCTCGAAGAGGCGATCGCGCTGTCGGACCGGGTGGTTATCATGTCGGCGGGGCCCGCCGCGCGCGTCATCGGCGAGTGGAAGGTCGCGCTCCCGCGCCCGCGCGACATCGCCGAGATCAAGCTCGAGCGCGCGTTCCACGATCTGCATCGCGAGATCTGGGCAGTGCTGAAAGCCGAGGTGCTCAAGGGCTATGCCCAGACCGGCGGCGGATGATTGCGCGTTAGATGATTGCCTTGCGCTTGCGGCGACGGCTACACTTGTGGCGATGGGCCAAGCGGTCCATACGGAGGAAACATCATGTTGGTAAAGCGAAGTCTTCTGCTGGCCGGCGGCATCGCACTGGCGTTCGCGTGCGGTGGCCAGAGCGCCAACGCCCAGGGCGTCTTCACCATCACATCGTCCTCGTTCAAGGACGGCGAGCGCCTTGCGACCAAGATGGCGGGCAACAACAAGTCGAATCCGAATTGCGTCGGCGATAACGTTTCGCCCGCGCTGTCATGGGCGAACCCCCCGGCCGGCACCAAGAGCTATGCGCTGTTGATGTTCGATCCGGAAGGCCGGCCGCCGGGCGGCGTGAGCCATTGGGTCGCCTACGGCATTCCGGTCTCCGTGACCGGCTTCGCGGAGGGAGAGGCGTCCAAGCAGACCGACAAATATGTCGGCGGCAAGAGCCTGATGAATTTGCCGCACTATTTCGGCCCCTGCACCCCTCCGGGCGCCCCGCATCACTACACCTTCACGTTGATCGCCACCGACCTCGAACCCGGCGCGCTGCAGCCCGGCATGACGCGGGACGAGCTGATCAAGGCGCTGGAGGGGCATGCCAAGGGCGCGACCGGCATCATCGGTACGTTTTCCAAGCCGTAAGTTGGAGCGATCCGCACATTCGATCGTCACCCCCGGGCTTGACCCGGGGGTCCATTCTTTTCGCAAGCAGATGGCTGGCACCGGAACTCGGGCTTGCCCGAGTTCCGCAACATTAAATTAACTGCTGCAAGTCGGGTAAACCCGACTTGCAGTGTCAAGCCCGGCCATGACGCCGGGGAAGCCGACTCCCGGAGGTCAACTCCAAATCGTGTCTCGCGTCAAGCTCCTCACGCTCCAGCTGCTGGTCGCCGTCGCGGTGGTGCTGCTCTGGCAAGTGCTCACCACCGTGCCGATCGCTGGCGTGAAACTGTTGCCGCCGTTCTTCTTCTCGACCCCCGCTGACGTCGCCGCCCGCATCGTCAAATGGTTCGTCGAAGGCACGATCTGGAAGCATTTGTGGATCACGCTTCTCGAATCCGTGCTCGCCTTCGTCATCGGTTCGGTCGCCGGCGTGCTGATCGGTTTCTGGTTCGCGCAGCAGCCGATGGTGGCGGCGGTTCTCGATCCCTACGTCAAGATGATCAATGCGCTGCCGCGGGTGGTGCTGGCGCCGATCTTCGCGCTTTGGCTCGGGCTTGGCATCTGGTCGAAGGTCGCGCTCGGCGTGACGCTGGTCTTCTTCATCGTGTTCTTCAACGTCTACCAGGGCGTCAAGGAGGTCAGCCCGACCGTGCTCGCCAATGCCCGCATGCTGGGCATGGGCGAGCGGGCGCTCATGCGCCACGTCTATTGGCCTTCGGCGCTGTCCTGGATGTTCTCCTCGCTCCACACCGCGGTTGGCTTTGCGGTCGTCGGCGCGGTGGTCGGCGAGTATCTCGGCTCGGCTGCCGGGCTCGGCTATCTCATCCAGCAGGCCGAGGGCGTATTCGATGTGGCCGGCGTGTTCGCCGGCATGCTGGTCCTTGCCGCCTTCGTGATCGGGATCGACTTCATCGTTACGCTGGTCGAGCGGCGCCTGCTGGTCTGGCGCCCGGCCGCGGCCGAAACGCGCATATAGGTCGCCGCCTGGATCGGCGGCTTTCCGGCGGCTTGCGGTCGCCCTATAACAAGAACACAGCGTCGCGCCGCGCGGGCGCCGGGAGGGAGCACATGAAAACGACAGTCACCACCGTATTGGCAACGCTCGCGCTTTCGCTCATCGCGGCCGCCCCGGGCCAAGCCCGCGCCCAGGCCGTCGAGAAGAAGCAGGTCACCCTCGCCGTCGGCGGCAAGACCGCGCTCTACTACCTGCCGCTGACCATCTGCGAGCGGCTCGGCTACTTCAAGGAGCAGGGGCTCGAGGTCACCGTCAACGACTTCCGCGGCGGCTCGCAGTCGCTGCAGGCGCTGGTCGGCGGCTCGGTCGACGTCGTCACCGGCGCCTATGAGCACACCATCCGCATGCAGGCCAAGGGTCAGGACATCAGGGCGGTGATCGAGCTCGGACGCTTCCCCGGGATCGTGGTCGGGGTGCGCAAGGAAAAGGCGGCGGGCTACAAATCGGCGGCCGACCTCAAGGGCATGAAGATCGGGGTGAGCGCGCCCGGATCCTCGACCAATTTCTTCGTGATGTACCTGATGTCGAAGGCCGGGCTGAAGCCGACCGACGCCTCCTATGTCGGCGTCGGCATCGGCCCCTCCGCCGTCGCCGCCATCAAGAAGGGCGACATCGACGCGCTCGCCAATCTCGACCCGATGATCACCAAGCTCGAACAGGACGGCGACATCAAGATCGTCGCCGACAGCCGGACGGAGGAGGGCACGCGCGCGATTTTCGGGGGCTCGAACCCGGCGGCGGTCCTGTACGTCAAGCAGGATTTCATCGAGAAGAACCCGAACACCGTGCAGGCGCTGGTCAACGCCTTCTACAAGACGCTCAAGTGGCTGGAAAAGGCGACGCCCGAACAGATCGCCGCGACGGTGCCGGAGGACTATTTCCTCGGCGACAAGGCGCTCTATGTCGCGGCGGTGAAGGCCAACAAGCCGGTCTATTCGGTCACCGGCGTCATCCCCGCCGCCGGCATGCAATCGGCCGCCGACATGTTGCTCGCCTTCGACGATGAGCTCAGGAGCGCCAAGGTCGACCTGGCGAAGACCTTCGACGACCGCTTCGTCAAGAAGGCCGCCGCCGGAAAATAGCGCCGGCGCCGCGCCGAGCACCTCCTGCATTACCCTGCACCCCGCCCGCTCGGCGTAGACAGGGCTATCCGCGCCGGCGCGAGATCGCGTCCCCCGCCCGCGGAGGCCCTTGCCACGACGGTTTTATTACAGAAAGATGACGACGCCCCGCGCCGGTCAGTGCCAGGACGCGGCCGTGGTCCGAAGTCATGCCGCCCGCCGTCCTGTACCTGAAAAACCGCCTCGCGACCGCCGATCGCCGCTATGCCTGCGGTATCGCGCTGCTGGCCGTCATCCAGCTCGCCGCCCTTGGCGTGTTGATCTGGTCCGAGGTCGAGCTGGAGGCGCGCGCCGCCTTCGTCCTGAGCTGGGGCTTTCTCAATTTCTTCTGGCTCGCCTTGCTGCGGCGCCCGCTGACGGCGGGGGCGCTGTCGCTCGCGATGGTCGTCGTCCTGATCGTGCTGTCGCAGTTCAAGCATTCCGTTCTCATGATGACGGCGACCTTCGTCGACGTCATGCTCATCGATTCCGCCACCTTCTCGTTCCTCATGAACATCATTCCGGGCCTCGCCTGGAAGGTCGGCCTGGCCGTGCTCCTGACGGCATTCGCACTGGTGCTGCTGTGGCAGATCGAGCCGTTTCGCGTCCGGCGCAGCATGGCGGCGCTAAGATGCATCCTGTGCTTCGGTGCGCTCGCCGCCCTGTCGTTCGCGGTGCCGACCGATCGCGAGGACGAGTTCGATCCGCATCAGTCCGTCTCCAAATTTGCGCGGTCGGGGGCAGTCGCGGCCGTCGATCTGGTGACGCGCGGGGTGCTGGAGGCGGACGCCACGATTGCCGACCGGCTGCCACTCGGCGGCGCGGAAGAGTGCCGGGCCGGCCGCAAGCTTCCGCACATCGTCATGGTGTTCGACGAATCGAGCTTCGACGTCACCATGATGCCGAACGTCAAGGTTCCGCCGGACTACCGCGAGCGGTTTCGTTCCTCCGACGGCAAGACGCGCTCGTTCGTGGTCGAGGGCGCCGGGGGGCCGAGCTGGTACACCGAATACAACGTGCTCACCGGGTTGTCGGTGCGCTCTTACGGACGTTTCGCCGAATCCGTCACCCGGCTCGCCACCGGCCGGGTCAAGCGCGGACTGCCCTACGTGTTGCGAAAGTGCGGCTACACGACCTACAGCCTCTATTCCTGGTTCGGGGCCTTTGTCGGCGCCCGCGGCTTCCAGACCAGCAGCGGGATCCAGCATTTCCTCGACGCCAAGCAACTGGGCCTCGAGTCGGCCGACGCTGACATGTTCTTTTACGATTATGCCGCGCGGGTGATCGCGCAGGAACGCAACAACGGTCCGGTCTTCGTCTTCGTCTATCTCACGGCCAACCACTTTCCCTGGGATTTCCGCTATCGTCCCGACCTCTTGCCCGAATGGGTCAACCCTGGAAATCCAGCCGAGATCGACGAATATCTGCGTCGCCAACAGATGAGCGTGCACGACTACGCGCAGTTCAAGCAGCGCCTTGCGCGCGAATTTCCCGACGAGCAGTTCTTCCTCGTGCGCTTCGGCGACCACCAGCCGCTGTTCGCCAAGCAATTCATGGACCCGGATCTCTCCCAGGCCGAGGTGGCACGACATATCCTCCAGCGCGATCCACGCTATTTCACCACCTATTATGCAACCGACGGGGTGAACTTCCGTCCCGTCGATCTCTCGTCCGCGCTCGAAACCCTCGATGCACCGTTTTTGCCCCTGGTGGTGCTGGAAGGGGCAGGGGTGCCGCTCGACCCGACCTTCGCGGAGCAGAAGAAGATCCTCAAGCGCTGCAGCGGCCTGTTCTATCTCTGCTCCGGCGGGGCGGAGGCGCGGCGCTTCAATCAGCTGCTCATCAACGCCGGCATGATCCAGGGATTCTGACGCGGCGGCCGATGATCGCCATCGACGCGCATCGATCTGCTGATCGACGCCGGCCCGATCGGGCGGCTGCGGTGGCTCCCGCCGACCATCGCTTGGCGGCCAGCGTTCGGGCATGACGCGGCGTTTTCGTTTCCGGTCCGGGCTCGCATGAACATCCTCTCCATCCAGTCCCACGTCGCCTATGGTCATGTCGGCAACTCGGCCGCTGTATTCCCGTTGCAGCGCATCGGCGTCGAGGTTTGGCCGGTGCACTCCGTGCAATTCTCCAATCACACCGGCTACGGCGCCTGGCGCGGCCGCGTCGTCAGCGGCGCAACGATCCGTCTGGTGGTGCAGGGAATCGAGGAGCGCGGCGTCCTGGGCGAGTGCGACGGCGTGCTCTCCGGCTATCTCGGCTCCTCCGATACCGCCGAAGCCGTCGTCGCTGCGGTGGCGCGGGTGAAGGCCGCAAATCCGGCGGCGCGATATTGCTGCGATCCGGTGATCGGCGACGTCGGCCGCGGCGTCTTCGTGCGCCGCGGCATCCCGCAATTCATCAAGCAGCGCATGCTGCCGGTGGCCGACCTCGTTACGCCCAATCAGTTCGAGCTCGATTACCTCGCGGAACGCAGCACGGCGACCACGGCCGATCTGGCCGCGGCCATCGATGCGGTCCATGCCCGCGGGCCGCGGGTGGTGCTCGTCACCTCGCTGCATACCGACGACACACCCGATGACTGCATCGATCTGGTGGCGTCCGACGGCACCGAGTGCTGCCGGTTGCGCACGCCGCGGCTGCCCATCGTCGTGAACGGCGCGGGCGACGCCATCGCGGCATTGTTCCTCGCGCATTACCTGCGCACGGGCTCGGCCGCCGACGCGATGTCGCTGGCGGCGTCGTCGATCTTCGGGGTGCTCAATCGCACGGCCGAGGCCGGCTCCACCGAGATGCTGCTGGTCGAAGCCCAGGAGGAGATCGTGGCGCCGAGCCGGGTGTTCCCGCCGCAACGGATAAGACGCTATTAGCATTGCTACCGACGAGATTGAATTTCGGCCCGGGTCATCCGCGTGCACCGGGTGCGGCTGAGGAGGGTCCATGCGCCGGCGCTTCGTGACGCTCGATGTTTTCACCGGCCGGCGCTTCGCCGGCAACCCGCTGGCGGTGGTGCTCGAGCCCGAGCGGCTCGACGCGACGGCGATGCAGGCGATCGCGCGCGAGTTCGGCCACCCCGAGACGGTTTTCGTCTTTCCACCGGCCGATCCGGGTCACCGCGCGCGCGTTCGCATTTTCACCCCGGTGCGGGAGCTTTCGTTCGCCGGCCACCCGACGGTCGGGACGGCGGTGCTGCTCGGCCTGCGTGACAGCCGCGCCGCCGGCCGCGAAATCGTCCTGGAAGAGGGAATCGGTCCGGTGCACTGCACGCTCGAGCGCGGCACGGAGGAGGGCGGCAGCGCCCGCTTCGCAGTCCCGCAATTGCCGGCCGAAGCCGGCCCGGTGCCGGACGACGCCACCATCGCCGCGGCGCTCGCGCTCGCGCCGTCCGAGCTCGCGGAGCCCCGCCCGGCGCGTTGGTCGGCCGGCAATCCCTTCACCTTCGTGGCGGTCGCCGGGCTTGCCGCGATGGCGCGTTGCCGTCCCGATCCCGCCAGTTTCGATGCCGCCTTCGGGGCGAATGGCGCCGCCTATGTCTTCTGCCGCGAGACCGCGGAGCCCGGTCATGCTTTCCATGCCCGCATGTTCGCGCCCGGCATGGGCATCGCGGAAGACCCCGCCACCGGCTCGGCGGCGGCGGCCTTTGCCGGTCTGCTCGCGCCGCATCTGCCTGACGGCACCCATACGCTCGCCATCGAGCAAGGTTACGAGATGGGCCGACCGAGCCTGATCCGCCTCGCGGTCGAGGTCGCGGCCGGGCGGCTCGTTTCGGCTGCGATCGGCGGCGAGGCCGTCATCGTCACCGAGGGTACGATCGAGGCATGACCGTAGGGATCGCCACGCGATGACCGAGATCGTGCGTATCAAGCGGCTGGAGCTCGTATTCGCGCCGCGGCCATGGCCGTTTGCCGAGGCGCGCCGCAGCGAGATCGCCCGTTATTTCGGCCGGCTGCAGCGGGCAAAGCCGGCAGTGTGGAACGGCCGTATCCTGCTGCTGCACGATCATGTCATCGCGGGTGACGTGTTCCACGGCGCTTATCTCGAGACCGACTACGCGAGCTTCGTCGCCTGGCGCGACTGGGGCTTTCCCGACGCGACGGTGAGGAACTGCTTCTCGCTCGGAGCCTTGCGCGCCTCCGACGGCAGTTTTCTGCTCGGGGTGATGAACTCCCACACGCTCAATGCCGGCAAAGTCTATTGCCCGGCGGGCATGCCCGATCCCGGCGACATCGTCGGGAGAACGGTCGATCTCGCCGGCAGCATACGACGCGAAATCGCCGAGGAGACCGGGCTCGATGCCGACGCCTACGAGGCCGAGGACGATTGGTATTGCGTCCGCACCGATACGCACATCGCGCATTTCAAGGTGCTGCACACGCGCGCGACCGCGGCTGCGCTGCGCAGTCGCATCCTCGCCCATCTCGCGCGCGAGCGCGAGCCGGAACTCGCCGATATCCGTGTCGTGCGCGGCCCCGCCGACTTGGACCCGATGATGCCGGCCGTCGTCAGCGCGTTTCTCACGCATGTCTGGAGCCAAGCTTCGGAGGCAACGCCATGAAACTTGCGAAAGCGATGAAGCGACTTCGCATCGACCATCCCACCCGTTTTCGCCTCGAATCGTTCGACTGCGCGGATACCTGCGGCCTCGATCTCGACAAGGACGACGCCAAGGCGATGCTCGCCGACGACATCGCGCGTCTCGCGGAGCTGCAGCGGCGGCTCTACGCCGACGGCCATTGGGCGCTGCTGATCGTGCTGCAGGGGATGGACGCGTCCGGCAAGGACGGCGTCATCGGGCACGTCATGACCGGCCTCAACCCGCAGGGCTGCAGCGTTCATCCATTCAAGGCGCCGAGCGAGGACGAGCTCGCGCACGATTTCCTCTGGCGCGCCGCCGTTCGGGTGCCGGAGCGCGGCCGCATCGGCATCTTCAATCGCTCCCACTACGAGGAGGTGCTGGTCGTGCGCGTGCATCCGGAATTCCTGGCACGCCAGAAGCTGCCGGCCACGCTCGTCGGCAAGGACCTCTGGCAGGAGCGCTACGAGAGCATCCGCGCCTTCGAGCAGCATCTCGCCTGCAACGGGATAGCGGTGATCAAGTTTTTCCTGCACGTCTCCTGGAAGGAACAGCGCCAGCGCCTGCTCGAACGCCTGGACGAGCCCGCCAAACGCTGGAAGTTTTCCGTCAACGACATCGCCGAACGCAAACTGTGGGCAAAATACATGGCGGCTTACCAGGACATGGTGCGCGCGACCAGCCGCCCGGCCGCGCCCTGGTACGTGGTGCCGGCCGACCATAAATGGTTCGCGCGGCTGGTGGTGGCGCGCGCCATGATCGACACGTTGCAGAAGCTCGATTTGCAATACCCCCGCATACAAGGCGCGGCGCTCAAGGAACTGCGCAAGGTCCGCACCGCGCTGATGGCCGAGGCGCCTCACCGATAGGGAGTAGCGGCGCGCGCCGGCAGGTCAGCGCGCTGGCTCGGCTGGCGCGCGCGGTCTCCGAGAAGGGTCAGCATCGCTGCCCTAGGCCGCCGGCGCGAGTTTCGATCTTGCGAAGCCGGCCGCTCTTCCGCTAGAACGGCGCGGTTCCGCCGGCGCGCTTTTCTCCGCGCCCGGGCGTGGCCACGACGAGGGCGAAGTGATGCCGACGCGCCGCGATTTCCGCGCGATCACCCGGGGGGCTCAGCCCCGTCCCGGCGCCGCCCTCATTCTCGGCGGGCTCCTGCTGCTTACCCTCCCCTGAGGGCCGGCTGGGCGTTTTGCGCCTGGGCGCTCAGGGGGGACCGCAAGGAACCGAACCGGAGCGCGATCAAAGCGCGCTGACGCCCGCCGAGGGCAAACCCCACGAAAAGGACCCACAACATGACCACGCCAGCGAAGTCCGAGCAGGACCGCGTCGTCATCTTCGACACCACCTTGCGCGACGGCGAGCAGTGTCCCGGCGCCACCATGACCCACGAGGAGAAGCTCGAAGTCGCCGAGCTGCTCGATCAGATGGGCGTCGACATCATCGAGGCCGGCTTCCCGATCGCCTCGGAAGGCGATTTCGCGGCGGTGCACGAGATCGCCAAGCGCGCGAAGAAGGCGGTGATCTGCGGGCTCGCGCGCGCCGCCTTCAAGGACATCGACCGATGCGCCGAGGCGATCAAGCCGGCCACGCGCAGCCGCATCCACACCTTCCTGTCCACCTCGCCGGTGCACATGAAATACAAGCTGCAGAAGGAGCCGCACGAGGTGTACGAGATGGTGATCGCGCAGGTCACGCGCGCCCGCAACTACACCGACGACGTGGAGTGGTCGAGCGAGGACGGCACCCGCACCGAGCACGACTTCCTCTGCCGTTGCGTCGAGGCCGCGATCAATGCCGGCGCCACCACCATCAACATCCCCGACACGGTCGGCTACACCGTTCCGGAGGAATATTTCGCGCTCATCAAGATGCTGCGCGAGCGCGTGCCCAACGCCGACAAGGCGCGCTTTTCCGCGCATTGCCACGACGATCTCGGCATGGCGGTGGCGAACTCGCTCGCCGGCGTGCGCGCCGGCATCCGCCAGATCGAGTGCACCATCAACGGCATCGGCGAGCGCGCCGGCAACGCCGCGCTCGAGGAGGTCGTGATGGCGATGAAGGTGCGCAACGACGTGCTGCCGTATTGGACCAGTGTCGACAGCACGCTGCTCACCCGCGCGTCAAAGCTGGTGGCGGCGGCCACCTCGTTTCCGGTGCAGTACAACAAGGCGATCGTCGGCAGGAACGCGTTCGCGCACGAATCCGGCATCCACCAGGACGGCATGCTCAAGCACACCCAGACCTACGAGATCATGACGCCCGAGAGCGTGGGCGTGAAGCAGACCTCGCTGGTGATGGGCAAGCATTCCGGCCGCCACGCCTTCGTGCACAAGCTCGAGGAGATGGGCTATCACCTGGCCGGCAACCAGCTCGAAGACGCCTTCGTCCGCTTCAAGGCGCTCGCCGACAAGAAGAAGCACGTCTACGACGAGGACATCGAGGCGCTGGTCGACGAGGAGATCGCGCACGCGCAGAACCGCGTGAAGCTGGTCAGCCTCACCGTGATCGCCGGTACCATGGGTCCGCAATCCGCGACCGCGACGCTCGACATCGACGGCCGCCACCACACCGTGCAGTCAACCGGCAACGGGCCGGTGGACGCGACCTTCAACTGCATCAAGGCGCTGATTCCGCACGAGGCGGTGCTCGAGCTCTACCAGGTGCACGCGGTCACCCAGGGCACCGACGCGCAGGCCGAGGTCTCGGTGCGGCTGGCCGAGCACGGTCGGGCGGTCACCGCCAAGGGCGCTGATCCCGATACTCTCGTCGCCTCCGCCAAGGCCTATCTCGGCGCGCTCAACAAGCTGATGTCGCGGCGCCGGAAGGGCGAGCCGGGAGCGCTGGCGGCCGAGCGCCGCCTCCACTCGACCGACGTGGGGTAGGTATCTGATAGGTGACCGGCAGTGGGACTTCGTGACCGTGCCGTGATCTCGGTGCGCTCCCTCTCTCCGTCCGAACTCGGGCTTGCCCGAGTTCGGCACTTTGAGCTGGCCGAAGTCGGATATATCCGACTTCGGCTGGGGAGAGGGTTGGGGTGAGGGGGTTCGGATCTATCGAGGGACCTTAACCCCTCACCCCATCCCTCTCCCCATGGGAGAGGGAGCCCCATCGAATTTCCCGATAGGTCGTGGGTTCAAATACCAAGGCAGCAGGACGCGAGACAGATCGCCTTCGTTCCACGTTGTATCGTCTGTCTTAGCTCACCCCACATCCCGGCGCGCCTCGGCGAGCAGCGGCGCGAGCGCCTCGGGCGCGGCGGGGGCCTGCGCCGGGACCGCGACCGCCGTCTTCGGCGGCGCGATCAGCCGGTGCCGCCGGATGCCGACGACGAGCCCCACGGCCACGACGACGGCGACCGCCGCCGATACCCTCATATCGGGATGGAACATCACCACGAACGAGACGAGCGCCATCAGCGCGCGCAGCGTCAGGTCGATGCTGGGTCGCTCGTGAAATCGCCCGAACATCGCGAAGGTGATGCCGCACGTGCTGACCAGCACCAGCGCGGTGTCGGCGATCTGCATCCAGCCGGGATTCACCACCATGTTCGGGCGGGTGAAGATCGCGAACGTCATCAGCGTGATCGGCGCGCAGATCTTCAGCGCTTCGTACATGGTCTTGAGGAAGGACGCGTTCGCGATGCGCGCGGAAACCGCAGCCGTGAGCGAGGTGGGCGGCGACAGTTCGCCCCAGACCGACATGAGAAATACGAAGAAATGGGCGATCCAGGGGTTGATTCCGAGCTCCTGCATCGGCCGCACGATGACGACCGCGCCGATGATATAGGTTGCGGTCGGCGGAAGACCTGCGCCGGCGAGCCAGCCGAAAATCCAGGCCATGAATATCATGGCGACGACGTTCCAGGCGCCGAGGTCGAGCAGCATGGCGCCCATCCGGTTGATGAAGCCGGTGACGGTGAACAAGCCGATCATGATGCCGAGCGTTGCCAGCAGCAGCGTCAGATACGACGTCATCTCGGCATGGGTTTCGACGGCGCGCCGTACGTTGCCGAACAGCGTCTCGTTTGCGAGGGCGGGGTCCTTCAGCACGTATTTGAAATAGAGAAAGGCCGCGACCAGCAGTCCGAACATGAAACTTGCGGTATAGAGCGCCGCGAGCAATTCGCCCTTGCCGACGAACCCCATCAGATAGATGAGATAGAGCACGGAGGCGAAGAAGATGCCGGTCTTGACCTTGTCGTAGAGCGGCACCTGCGGCCGCTCGATGGCATCGCGCGGCAACAGGCGCACACAGAGCAGATAGACCGCGACTCCGACCGAAACGTAGTAGACGAAGGCGAGCGCAAATCCGCGGATGACGACGTCCCAGTAGGGCACGCCGAGGAATTCCGACATCAGGAAGGCGCCGACCCCCATCATCGGCGGCATGATCAGGCCGCCCATCGAGGCCGAGGTCTCGACCGCGGCGGCAAAGGTGCCGGGGACGCCGTAGCGCATCATCAACGGAATGGTGATCGTGCCGACCACGGCGGCGTTGGCCGAGCCGCTGCCGCTGATCATTCCGATCGCGCTCGATCCCACCACCGCGGTTTGCGGGATCAACTGCCTGGACCGGCCGGCGATCAGCCGCACGACGTTGATCATCGCGCGCTGCGCGTCGAAGCCGTTCGCGACACCGGCCAGCAACAGGAAGGCGGCGATCAGGGTGAGCGCGATCTGGCCGTAGAGGCCGTAGATGCCGGTCGAAAACTCGACCGTGCTCGAGGTCACGACCCGGAAGAACGTCGTGCCGGGATGCCAGAAGAAGTCGATCGGACTGAGATATCCCCAGAGCGTGTAAACGATGAGGACCACGTTGGTCCAGAACAGGACGGGATGGGCGAGCCGGGACAGCTCCATCACCAGCAGGAACATCAACAGCCCGACGACGAAATCCTGCTGCGTGTAGGAGCCCTGCGAATAGATCGCGATCCGTTCGAATTCGAAAGAGAAATAGATGAAGGAATAGACGCAGATGCCGACGTAGAGCGCGACCAGTGCGTGGTTGGCGATCGGCGGCAGCCATTTGTAAAGGTAGTCCTCCTGATACATGAACAGGAGCTGCAGGATCAGCGCGATCGACATCACGCGCGCCACCAGTTCCTGCGCGCCGCCCAGGCCCGTGTAGAAAAACCAGACGAGCCAGACGACCTGAATCAGCGCGAAGACGAACGTCAGGTTCTTGAGCGTGGCATATTTCTTCAACGCCGCGTGCGTCATGGCCTTCCCCCTGGCGACGGCGGGTGCGTGCCGTTCGCCGGATGCACCTGCGCGCGGCACCGGGCATGGAGCGCCCGTCGGTGACGCGGTCCGGCCCGCGCCACGGCGGCGCAATGCTGAAATATCCCGAGGCGGGAACCGGCGCCGCACGCGCGGATCCCCGCCCCGGAACCGCTCAGGCCGTCAGCTCGCGCTCGACGCCACCTTCCACTTGTCGCTCCAGGCGTTGTGCTCCTTCAGGAACTTGGCCAGGCCCGGATGCACCGGGACCTGCGGATTGGCATTGATGCCCTGCACCTGCATGCCGACGAAGTCCTTGGCCATCAGCGAGAAGCCCGGATCGATCTTCGCCAGCTCGTCGCGCTTGTCGTAGAACGCCTTGACCATCTTGTAGACGACCGCTTCCGGCAGATCGATCCTGGCGTTGTAACCGAACAGGATCGGCACGCCCTTGAGCGTCGAGGGGCCGACGTCCTTGCTGAACGCGCCCTTGGGGTCGACGTCGACGACCGCGAGGCCGGCCGCCTTGATCTTCTCGATCTCGTCCGGGCAGGGATTGACGACCTTGAGGTCCATGCGGATCTCGGTCTCCTTCCAATAGGCGGCGAGCGAGCGGCCGGCGGTGGTGTAGGTGGCGGAGCCCACGATCGTGCCCTGCTCCATGGCGTCGGCGTTCGACTTGAGGTCGATCTGGACGTGCTTGAAGTCGTAGCCGAGCGCCTTGTAGATGCGCTGCCAGTTCAACCAGTTCATGAACCCGGCTTGGGTGTAGAACACCGGCTTGCCGCTGAAGTCTTTCCAGCACTTGAATTTGTCCCCTTCCTTGGCCGACGTCGCCAGCATCGACTCCATCGGATAGGCGTACCAGGTGTGCACGATCTCGGGCTTCACGGGCTTGTAGTCCTTGAAGCCGCCAACGCGATCGTGGAACTGGGTCATGCCGATGTCGGCGGTATAGGCGATCTCGCCCTCGCCGTTCATCACCGCCTTCATCGCGACGGTCGGGGAGGTATACGGCTGCACGGTCACGGTGTATTCGCCGCCGAGGGCTTCTTCGACGATCTTCGCCATGGAGGCGGCGATCGTGTAGCCGTAGGAACCCACCTGTGAGGTGGTCCAGCGCAGCGACTTGCGCTGCTGCGCCTCGGCCGGCTGCAGGGCCGAGGCCGCGACGACGGCGGCCACGGCCGCGCTGGATACGGTCAAGGCGTAAGCTTTGATTTTGGGCATCAAGTTCCTCCTGGTGTTTGCTTTTTGGGGCCGCACGCTGCCGCGCGGGAGCGCCACGCCGCAGCCTTTGTTCGATCATAGCCGAGCCCGGCCTCGAATTGGAACCTGTCGGCATGGGGCGACTTGCCACCCCCGGCCGAGGCCGGCGCGGCGCGCAGCCGCGCGCCGTTGCCGCTGCGCACCGTCGGCCCCGCCGCGCCCCGGGGGTGCGGTTTCGCCCGGCTGGTGTCCGCCGCCGGTCGTGCCGGCGGGCGGATACCTGCGCTGATCATGCGGCGGCTCGGCAATTACCAGCGGATGCATCGTTATACCTGAACGTGACGAAGCTGTAATCTTGGCTCGCGAAGTTGTTATCTAACAAAACTTTAACTTGATGCCGAGTTCCGTCCGATTTGTACTAGCGTCCACGGTCGGATGATCTGGAGGGAACGCCATGTGGAAAGCCATCGTCGCCGGAACAGCAGCGCTTGCGATCGCCGGCACCTCGCTCGTCTACGCCCAGCAGCGGTCCGACCGGGACGGCGGGCAGCGCTGGCGACCCACCACCGAGGATCTGCGCGCATTCGGTGAAGCGCGGCTGGCGGCGCTCAAGGCCGGCCTGACGCTGACGCCGGAGCAGGAGAAGAACTGGCCGGCCTTCGAGCAGGCCGCGCGCGACTACGGCAAGTTGCGGATGGATCGCATGACAGCGATGCGCAGCGCGGCCCCGAGCGACGATCCGGTCGAGCGCCTGCGTCAGCGCGCCACAGCCATGTCCGAGGCCGGTGCGGCCTTGAAGAAGTTGGCTGACGCCACAGATCCGCTGTACAAGAGTCTCGATGAGAATCAGAAGCGACGGTTCGCGATTCTCAATCGCCTGACCGGATCCGAGCGGGGTGGGTTCCAGGGCCGCGGCATGCGCCATCACTGGGGCCCGAACCGCACCGGCGGGATGATGGAGCACCCCGGGCCGATGGGGCACTCCGGGGATATGGAACACTCTGGCGGACAGCGTCTCTAGTCACCAGATACATGGCCTAGCGCCGGCGGTCGCACTCCCAGCCCCCCGACACGATCGCCGACGTACGGGAGCCGCCGGGTCCCCACCCGGCGGCTTTCCGTTTGTGTGCGCCCGCGCTGGGGGTCGACCGGAGGGGCGGGGCGTTTTCCTGCGCTGATCGCGTGCGAACCGGGTCGCGCCGAGAGCCGCGAGACGGCGTGACCGCAGCGGGAAGGCAATCGCGCTGGTCTTCCCGGCCTTTGCTGGACAGTTCCGGATCGCTTTGCTACAGCACCCCGCCCAGCGGTCCCCGCCGCCGGGCGCCGGGCGCATAGCTCAGTTGGTAGAGCAGCTGACTCTTAATCAGCGGGTCCCAGGTTCGAGTCCTGGTGCGCCCACCAAATCTTCCTTGAATATCAAGAGGTTATATCGGTCGCTCTGGCGACAATCATCGTCCGAAAAAAGTATAAACGGTTATAAACTTTCCAGCGTCGATTTCAGGCGCCCCGCGGCGACCCATGCCGTCGAAAACCGTCGCCCTACGGACCCCAGACGTTCAGTCCTGCGGGCGGCGGGCATGACCAGTCGGGCTGATCGCGTCCGTCGAACGGACGGACGCCGATCGGACCCTCATCGCGCTCGGAGAGACGGAAAACTGTCAGAGCCCCGCCGTGCCCCATCTGGGACCGCCGCGGAATGCGCGTCCGGGTTGGAGGCGTCCGGCAACCGCTGCTGCCGCCGTCCTGATCTGGCGCGACGTTGCGTGCCAAGGAACCCGGCAACGAACAGAAGCGTTTACCCCTGAAAGGGGTTTGCCATGCGTCCATTCGCAATGACGTGTGCCGCCATCGTTGCACTCATCACTGCATGGGGTGCTGCTGCCACGGCGCAGAACGATCCTGATCGATCACAGAGACCTGCGACCAGCGCTCCTCAAACCACCGGGCAGGGTGACGCCCGCCGGCAGGCGCCTATCGTAAACGCCGCTGCATAAGGAGGGGCTGCGCGCCGCGCTCGAAAGCCCAACCTGCGCCGAACAGGAGCCTCATGCGACGAGCGAGACTGGGCGAACCCTGACGGTGCTGCCTGGTTTTGACGTGGCACTGATGCGCAGATCGACCAATAGCTCGATCTCGTGCCCGCAATTGTCGCAGGACCAGAAATGACGAACCTCGCGCTTGCCCACGTACTCCGACCACCGCGGTGCAATCACTAACTCATTGCATTCGGTGCACGCCAGTCCATAGGGCGAGCAATTGACCATCCGAGTGGTCGCCATGACCACCTCCCTTATTGTTTGATCGCTTTATGGCGTGCGAAGATAAAAGCATTATGACACTTCGACCGTCAACTTGAATGGATGGTGCGTTGCCGCAAAAGTGATTAGGATGTCGGCGATCTTCGCTCTCATTTGATCCGGAACTCGATCATTTTTCCTCGGGTGCAGCGCAGTATGATTCCCCGGACACGACGGTGACTGGGAGGGAATTGCTCCCTCGCCCTCGATAACGGATGGTCACCGCCATGGGGCGTGATCGCACTCAGCAAGCAACCCCCGATCTATTCTCGACGGCGCCGTCCAGAGAGGCATCCCCACCGGCAACAAAGCACGCCTCGTCGGTGCAGCAGCGGCGGCACGTCCTGCCCAGGGATCTGCCCAGCGCGGTCAAACACCTTGATGACGAGGAGCTCGACCGACTGCTCGCGGTGGCGCTCGCCGAGGCGAAGCGAAGGGGCAGACGGTCCTCCCCGACGGACAAGCCTTCCAAGCCTTCCCCCAAGTGGCAACCGGACGCGGTGGCGCTCTCGTTGACGCGTGGGCAGGTGAACGCCGTTCGTGCTGCCTTCAAGGCTGGCATCACGCCCGCACGGATCGCCCGACAGTTCGGCTTGTCCCAATCTGACGTGCGGAAGGCGCTGGCGACCGACGCATCGGGGCGAGGGACGATCGACTAATGCGAAAGCGTGCACCGTCGAGAGAACAACTATTTCCCATTGCAAGACAACATCGCTCTGCTTCCTTGGAGCGTTAGGCTCGTTTGCGCATGTTTTGGGACTTCGCCTGTTGCGGCAAAACAGAAGTGGCTTTTCCCAGCAGCGGCAAGAAGTCTGCGCCGCGGTGGGTTGCGGCTTCCTCATTCTCACCCCTACGATCGCGTGCTGAAGTTCGCTGCGACAGTCGACCAGAGAAACGCCTTGATAGCGCCAGTCCACATTGCACCACCAGGCAACATACACTGCAGGCATGAAGTGCTTCATCGCCCCTCGCCGGTGCCAGCGGCGAGCGGTTTGTACGCTTGGTATTTCAGCGACCGCCCCGCGGTTGTACCAACCGAGGGTTGCCTGACGCTCGACGGCAAGACACTTCTCTACATCGGCATCGCGCCCGACAGTGAAGGCAAGCCGAACAGCAGCCAATCCCTGCTACGCCGTATCCAGTACCACTACCGAGGAAACGCGGAGGGCTCCACGCTCCGTCGAACTCTCGGGGTGCTCTTGGAGAACAAAAGTGGGTTTTCGTTGAGGCGCGTGGGCAGTGGGAAGCGGATCACGCTGACTCATGCTGGGGAGCACTATCTCGACGAGTGGATGGAAGAAAACGCATTCGTCGCATGGATGGTGCATCCTGAGCCATGCGTCATCGAGCGCCTGCTGCTGGGCGAGCTTTCTTGTCCCCTGAACATCAAGGATAACAGGCACCATCCATTCGCCCACACACTCAGGCAAATGCGAATTGAAGCGCTTCGACGCGCACGAGAGATGCCTATCGCGAACGAGCACAATCAGAAACGATGACGCATAAGTCCCAAACCTACGAACAGCTCGCTCATTTCATAAGTCATGAAATGCGAATGTGCCATGTCTGTCAGCCCGTAATGCTGAGGGAGCTATTAAAGCGCAAGGGGACAGCAACGGTCACCGCGGTTGCAAGGGCGCTGCTGGCTGAGGACCGCTCGCAAGTCAAATATTACGAACAGATCACCAAAAACATGGCTGGACGCGAATGGACGGGCGGCGGAGTCACGCGGTCAAGGCGGGGCGGGAGGGAACCACTTGTGCCGCGGAAACTGTCGTAAGATAGCCGCGCTCTTCCTTCTTGCTCAGCACTTAAGAGACACTTGGCTCCGTCATTCGTAAGATTGGCCAAAATGCCGGATTGACCTGCACTTCAACGTCGGCACCTCGTTTTCGAATCAATGCTTTCATGATCTCCATATCGTATTGAACATCGTAGATATACGTGATCCTTTTGTCCGTTCCTACGAGTTCAATTACGCCATAATACAAAAGGAGGTCGATGACCTTTTCGGCGGTGGCGGAATCCAACCCTTTGAGCTCTGCCAGCACTCGCACATCATCAAGACTCATTCGGCTCTTTTCACCCACAAAATCATACAGCATGCGATCAGCCATCGGAAATACGTCGCTAATCTCGCGGTTAATCTCCCGCGCCAGATCTCTTGAATAAGCGTCGAGCGCATTGACCACGTCAGCAACCTGGATCTTTTCGTGCCCAACGTTTACCGCCAGCCCCTTGCAATGCTGGATGAGCTTGATGAGATTTCTCGGACGCAGCAAACAAAGATCGACGAGATACTCCAACGAAAGAATTTTGTCATCGACATCAGCGAATACAGTCTTCCAGATTTCATCGATAGCCTTGCCTTTGAACGGCGCGAAGCCAAACTCAAAACGCCGACGCAGTAGCTCCTCCAGCTGCCTTCGATCTGTCCAGTCTAGGTTGACCCGCATTTCCTTCCCGAAGTCAGCTGTTCCCTCCATTAAGAGCTCATAGACGTCGTTGCGCACGAAGACTACGGTGTGGATGTTCACGCCCTTGTCTTCCAGTTCACGCTTCAATTTTCTCGCCGCGTTTATCAGGCTTCGAAGAATCAATATGTCCTCGGGAGAAACTCCGCCCGTCGACCAGCCTCTATCAAGATTATCGAACAGAATCCATACCGCATCCTTGTACCTGAGATACTGCGCGAGAACCTGCTCCAGTCGGTGAATGTCATGAGCATACACGAGCCTGGTTATCTCTCCTCCTGAGATCACCGAAGGTCGGTCGGTGCCGAGCTCGTTATATCTCTTTGCGACATTCCGAGTAAGTATAAGCAGTCGCTGGGAGAAGTCTCCCGCCAACTCGACATCTGAAGTCGTGTAAATGCCCTCCAGCTGACGATACGTCTCGGTGATGCGGTGATCGAATTGATGCCTCTTATCATCCATCTCAATAATTCGATGCACTATTTCTAACAACAAAATGTAATGCCAAAACGATGTAAGTAGATAATCTTGCGACCCAGGTTTTAAGAATTCCAGCACTGTCTCTTTCAACTGAGTCAGCTGATAACCTTCCGGTCTCAAATCCACAATCACATTTTGGCGATTTTGGCGGAGATTATCTCTTACTTGGAAAAACAATGCGCTCTTTCCGGATCCCTTCCTGCTGGTGACGAGGTCTACCTGCCCCTGAAGCGTACGACCGAATGCGTCTATAGGCAGGTAATATGCCTTAAGCGTCGTAAACTCGTTTTCCGCAGATGAATCCCCGATTGTAAGCTGTTGCAAAAGACTGAAATCTCTGGACTGCTTAGTCGTCAATGCCTCAAAAGTCTGGTTCACATCGACGCGAAAGCGGGATATAAGCCGCGCTATATCGTGCTCGTCCCTGTAGTCCGATACAGAGTCTCGAATATTGAGCGGTGCAACGACATTTGCAGACTTGAGAATTAGCGTAGGTCGATCCATCCCGTGAGCTAGACCGGCGACAAACATAGCGCGAAAGTTATGGATATCGGCTTTCTTGTAAGTTGGCGAAAGAAATGGAATGATAACACCACTCGATGAGGAAACGTTTTCGATTGCAAAAGGGGCTGAGAGTCGAATGGACTCCTCATCCGAGAAACTTCTGTACAGACGAAATTCACTCTTAATGGCAGAGACAATGAGGCGAACGGCATCGCTCGTGCCAGGAATATCCAGAAAGAAAATGCGCCTGACCGTGTCTGTAGGATACTCAATACCTGAAGGGGTCGTTTCTTTGAATGCTGCAATATAGTCGGCAAGTTTATCCCAGCTCGAATACTCGAACCGACCGAGCGTATCGAAGATACCAATTTCATTTGCCAGTTCGATATCGCCGACAAGCGTGATATTCCGAGTTAACACCGCTCTTTTCGAGCGACCAATCGCATATCCGACTTCGTATGTAACATTCAGATTCAGGTAGGTGATATCGGCAATAAAGAAACCAGATTTGTCGATCCCATCATAGATCGGTTCAACAAGAGACTTGCCGACAATGTCATTGTCCGTCCACAGATGGAAAATATGGCGTGGACTAGCTGCGTTCGCCTGAGCAACGGCGCTAGTCAATCCGGACAGCAACTCTGCCGGCGCTCCTGGGCTTGCGACGAAGCACTGGACCTTTCCGTTCTGGTTCATTTCAGCTGCCGATTTGAATTGACTGGCGCTTTTTCAGGATGTCCGGTTCGTTGGGCGAGCATAACTGGCTAAAGAGAAACAAGGCTGCCACACGGCGGCGATATCACATTGGTTGAACGCAGCATCATCGCAGACACAGCTGGACAAATATACAATTGTTAGTGTTCGCGCGGCAACGGCTTCTCTCCCCGCGCGTTCGCACCGAGATCGACGCACACGGCGCGGGTGCGGTGAGAAGACTGAGGTCGGCTGCCCGCCCGCCGGATGCCCGGCAGTGAGTTTCGTCGGGTCTCGATCAATTCATTCGCGCTTGGTCGTCTCCGTCGAACGGACGGGCGCTGGAAATGAAGTTGAGAGGTGGGTTGGTGGGGGGCTGTGCAAAGCCGAGACTTTGCGTCGCTTCGGGCTTAATCTTCCTCCTACTTTTACCGGGTAAAAGTACGAGTGGGCTATGCCGGGCATTGGGCATGCAACAGGTCATCCCGGAGTATGAGATGGGGAAAGCGCGTTGCATTGCCATTGTCGGAGCGGGCCTCGGCGGGCTAGCGGCGGCCATCACGCTGCGCCTGCAGGGTTTCGGCGTGCAGGTCTACGAGCAGGCAGCCAAACTCGCCGAGTTCGGCGCCGGCATCAATATCAGCCCCAATTCTGTTAAGTTCTTTCAGGCGATTGGGCTCGCTGACAAGCTACATGCAATCGCATCTGAGCCGATCGGATTAAGCTGGCGCGATTGGAGCACGGGCGAGATTCGCTACAGTCTGCCATTTGGAGATTTCGAAAAGCGCTACGGCGCCAAGTACTACGTCGCCCATCGTAGCGACCTGCATCGCCTCCTCTCGGAGGCCGTGCCGCAGGCAAGCATCCAGCTTGGCAAGCGATGCACGGCGGTCGAATCCCGCAAAGGCTCGGTTGGCCTGTCATTTGACGACGGCACAGGCGCCGAAGCCGACGTTGTCGTTGGTTGCGACGGGATCCGCTCTACGGTTCGCGCCTGCCTTTTCGGCGGTGAAGGCCCGCGTTACGCGGGAACAATGTGCTGGCGCGCGCTGGCGCCCAGTGGGGCGGTGCCGAAGGACTATCATGATCGCTATGTGAACCAATGGTCTGGCGAGGACGGGTTCGTGATCAGCTACTACATTCGGCAAGGCGAGTTCATAAATTTCGTGGCCGTCCGACAACAAGCCGGCTGGACCGAACCGTCTTGGTCGGTGCCGAGCAGCGTCGACGAAATGCTGACAGCCTTCCCCAATGCGGGAGAAAAGCTACGCAGGATGATGGGGGAAGCGACATCCTGCTCGAAATGGGGCCAGTTCACTGGGGAACACGCGCCAAACTGGACGAAAGATCGTGTGACCCTTCTCGGCAATTCCGCGCATGCCATGCTCGCGACCTTCGGGCAAGGCGCCAACATGGCGTTCGAAGACGCCTATGTCCTGGCTCAATGGCTCCGCGCGAGTGCCGAGGATCCGCACGCGGCGCTGGCTGGCTACGAAGCGGTGCGCAAGCCGCGGGCGACAAGAGTACAACAGCTTTCACGCACCGAAGTCCATTTCAAGAAGCTGCACTCGAATTGGGACCGCCTGCGGCGCGAATTCGTCTTCGTGACGCGGTTCGGCTCGACGACAAACGGGATCTATCGATGGATCTACGGCTACGATCCGGTCGCGCAATGGCGGGGCTCGTGAGTCCGATGATCCATCTAACGCCCGATCAGGACTGCGTCTGTGCGAGGCAGAAATCCTTAATAATAAGACCGCCAAAGCGCTTGGTCTCATCATTACGCCGACACCCAATGCTTTGCCGGGAGAGGGATATCGTGCGTTCAGTTCACCGCCGCCTCGATGCCGAGCACCTTGGCAATCTCGGCGAGGCCCGCGCGCTGTTTCTCAATCGAGGCGGCGAACTCGGCAGCCGAGCCCGGCACCACCACCTGTCCGGTGGCGGTCAACCGTTGCACGATGGTTAAGTCGGTCAGCGCGGTTTTCACGTCGGCGGCGATGCGCTCGCGCAGCGCTATGGGCATGTCGCGCGCGCCGAAGATTCCGACGAGTCCGTCGAAGGTCAGGTCCGGGAAGCCCGCCTGCGCGACAGTCGGCACGCCTGGCAGGATCGTGGTCGGCTCGCTTGCCGTGACCGCAAGGATTTTGATGCGCCCGGATTGCGCCTGCGCTCGCACGATCGCATACGCCGACCAGTAGAGATGCAGGCGACCCTCGGCCACGTCGTTCAGCGCCTGGACCGGGTCGCGATAGGGAACTCGCGCCATGTCGAGACCAGACGTCTTGAGAAACGCCCTAATGATCAGGTCGGTGGCGCCGGTGATCGTCGCCCAGCTTAGCTTGCCGGGCTCTGCCCGGGCCTTCGCGAACAACTCCTTCAGCGAATTGATGCCGAGCGATGGCGGCACGCCGATCGTCACCAGCGTCGAGCTGACGCGGGCGACCGGGAAGAGGTCTCGCGGATCGTAGGGCAGCTTCTGATGCAGATAGGGATGCGCCGTGAATGATGAAGCGGGTCCGAACAGCAGCGTATGGTCGTCGCGCGCGCTGGTGAACGCGGTGATGGCGACGAAGCCGTCGCCGCCGGGGCGATTCTCGACGACCACAGGCTGCCCCCACTTGGCACTGAGTTTTTCCGCGATCAGCCGCGCGCCGATATCGGCGCCCGAGCCGGGACCGAGCGTCAGGATGAATTTCACCGTTCGAACGGGCCACGCTTGCGCTCTGGTCGGCGCGGACATACCGGACAGCGCGAGCGCTGACAGAATGACGGCTGCACCAACACGCAAAGAGTTCTTCGTTGTCAGCATGGCTTCCTCCAGGACCGGCGCCATCGCTCGCGCATCGTGGAGTTGCCGGTAGAGCAGGCAAAAGATCGTCGGCGATCGAACAGCGGTATCGACTGCGATTTCCCGACGACTCCCGAACTGGCGTGAATATTGGCGTTAGTCCGGTCTTCCAGCAAGACAGACGTGGGGTGCTGACGGCTAGTACTCCCTGGCCAACGGCACGCAGGTGTGCGACCATCCGGCGAATCGAACCGACCAGGTGCACCGTGCCCCAGGTCATGCCAAGAACCCATCCGGCCGCCGATCTCTTCCCACTGCTCGAGGGACAGGAGTTCGTCGACCTCGTCGAGGACATCCGGTCCCGCGGATTGATCGAACCGGTCTGGATGTACGGCGACGTCCTGCTCGACGGTCGCAACCGATGGCGAGCGTGCAACGAGGCCGGCGTCAAGGTCCGCACCCGCCGGTACGTCGGCGACGACCCCCTGGGGTTCAGCATCGCGCAGAACGTCAAGCGCCGCCACCTGGACGTCGGCCAGCGCGCGGCGATCGCGCTCAGGCGGAGCCGCATGTTCGCGGCCGAGGCGGCGAAACGTCAGGCGGAGAGCGGCAGGAAGGGTCGGTCGACGGCCGGCAATGGCAGGGCAGGTTCGCGCCAAAAAGGTAGAGTTACCGACGCCCGCACAGGCCGCCGCCGCCGCCGCGAGGTCGGTGGGCGTCTCGCGAGGTGCCGGTCGAGAGCTTCAAGTGGCTGAGAAGGTCGCGCCCGACCTCGCGTCGCAGGCCGCCGCAGGGAAGGTGAGGCTCAGGCGCGCCTGCCGCATCGCACGCGACCGAGTTTCCGACGGGAGGAAGCGCGCCGCCCTCGCGCCGCCGCCCGCGCACCTTCGCGTTGAGCTCCATCACGGTCCGTTCCAACGGGCGCTCGCAGGGCTGAGCGACGTCGATGCGGTCGATCACCGACCCTCCGTACGAGGAGAAGGAGCTCAACCTGCTGCGTGACCTCGCGCACTTTGCGGACCGCGTTCTCAAGCCAGGCGGGGTCCTTGCGGTCATGTACCCTCAGGATCGGCTCCCGCAGGCGTTCGAGCGACTGAGCGTCGGGCGCACGTATCGCTGGACGATGTGCGTCATGGTCAGCAGGAAGGGTTGGCTGGTCCATCCCCGCAAGGTCCTGTCGAGCTGGAAGCCGGTGCTCATCTTCGGGGGTGGGCGGCTGGTCAGCGACGTCATCGAGGTTCCAGTCGATGACATCGACGACGCCCGAACCCGGCACCCGCACGGGCAGAGCCTGGGCGCGTTCCGGGAGGTAGTGGAGAGGCTGACGCGCCCGGGCGACCTGGTGGTCGACCCGTGCATGGGCGGCGGGACCACGCTGCTCGCGGCGACGCTCGCTCGGTCGCCACGCGGTCGGGTGCGACGTCGACGCCGCTTGCGTGGAGAGGGTACGAAGGCTGCTCGGGGGCGCGACGCGCGCGCGATCGGGGCGTCGACCTCGCGCCCCGTCAGCCACCGTTTCCGCGTGAGCGCGCGCGCAACGCGAGCGCTGGCGCGCCCTACATTCGGGTCATCAGCGCCGTTTTCGCGATGTCCGCGGCACGTCCGCTCTGCCCCCAATACTCACCGTGACAGCGGACATCCCGGATAGGCAGCTCGGTGCCAATCGCGTCTTAACGCGCTGCAGCAAATTAGCGCCTATTTCAGCAGCATTTTGAACGTCGTTGGTTAGCTGTCGGCGCTTCCGGGCAGTCGCACCGTAAAGACCGAGCCTTTGCCCGCTTCGCTCGCGACAGTGACGTCGCCGCCCATCATGCGCGCGAGCTTGCGGGTGATGGCGAGGCCGAGGCCGGTACCACCGAAGCGCTGCGCGGTCGTCCTATCAGCCTGAGCGAATTCCTTGAACAGCTTTGCCTGCTGCTCCGGATTCATGCCGATGCCGGTATCGGAGACCGACAGCTCGATCCAGTCGCGGCCGTTCCTGACCCTGCGTCCGCGCACCGCCACTTCGCCCTCTTTGGTGAACTTGCATGCGTTGCTCAGGAGATTGAGCAAAATCTGCCGCAGCCTCATGGGGTCCACGGTCAAAGCACCAAGGTTCTCTTGTGCTTCGACCACCAGCCGGTTCTTGTTCTGCTCGGCGAGCTGACGCGCGGTGCCGACGACCTCGTCGATCAGCGGCGCAAGCTGCACGGTCTGCAGATTGAGCTCCAGCTTGCCGGCCTCGATCTTGGAGAGGTCGAGCACCTGGTTAATGAGGCCGAGCAGGTGGGTACCGGCGCGATGCACGCGCTGCAGCGGCTCGGCGGCTTTCTCCGTGCCGAATCGCGCTGCGTTGGTGACCAACATGTCCGTTAGCCCGATGATGGCGTTGAGCGGTGTGCGTAGCTCGTGGCTCATGCTTGAGACGAACTGCGACTTGTGCTCGCTGGCCTGCTGGAGCTGGCGGTTCTTGTCCTGGATTTCGTCGAACAGCCGCACGTTCTCAATGGCGATCACCGCTTGACTTGCGAAATTGGTCACCAGTTCGATCTGACGTTCGGTGAACGCACGCACGGAGCGGCGGGCTAAAACGAGCACGCCAGTCGGCATTCCTTCTCGCAGCAGAGGCACCCCCAGGATGGTGTGGTATGCGCCAATCTTTTGTAGCTCAACCATCCGGTATTCCGGATCGGTCCCGGCATCGAGGACATGGATTGGCGCGCGTTCAAGCAGCACGCGGCCGATCGCGCTCTCCCGCCCCGCCTTCCAAGGCGTGCGTTCCACGATGTCCTTGAGGGCGGGCGAAAACCCGTATGTCGCCTCGGCGCGGAAAAACCCATCGCCTTTCGGACGACCAAGATATCCTTGGTCCGCCTCGCACAGTCTCGCAGCCGACTCAAGTAGTGTGTCGAGCACGGTCTGCAGATTGAACGTCGAGCGGCTGATGACCTTGAGCACGTCGGCGGTGGCGGTCTGCTGCTGCAGCGATTCCCGCAGCTCGTTGAGCAACCGCGCGTTCTCGATGGCGATGACCGCCTGGGCGGCGAAGTTCTTGACCAACTCGATCTGCTTGTCGGTGAACGGGCGGACCTCTTGTCGATAGATGGCAATCGCGCCGATCAGCTCGTTCTCCTTGAGCATGGGCACGCCGACAAGCGACCGTGCGCCGCCCAACCTGACCACTGGAATTTCGGGGTGCTCGGTTGACATGTCGGCGAAATGGACAACCTGTCTGGTGCGGAGCACACGGTCGAGCGCACCTCCGGCAGCCGGCTGAAAAGCACCGCGCCTTCCATCGAGCTCGGCAAGCGCCGCCGGCACGCCGAGGTGCGCCACCAAGCGAACAGCATTATGCTCGTATAGGAACATTTGGCCGAACTTGGCCTCGCAAATCCTGACTGAATTTTGCAGCATGGCCTGGAACACGGGCGCCAGCTCGCCCGGCGAACTCGAGATGACGCCCAGCACCTCCGAAGTCGCCGTCTGCTGCTGCAGCGATTCCCGCAGCTCGTTGAGCAACCGCGCGTTCTCGATGGCGATGACGGCTTGCTTGGCGAAATTGCTCACTAACTCGATTTGTTTCTCGGTGAAGGGACGTACCTCCTGGCGATAGATTGCTATAGCGCCAACCAACTCGCCCTCCTTTAGCAGGGGCACAGCAACCAACGAGCGAGTACCAGCGAGTTCGACGCTAGAGACGATCAGTGGGTGACGTTCGACCAGGTAGCCGTTACTTGCCGCGAGATCAGCAATTTGGAATGCCTGCTTCGCTTTGATCATACCAGCTAGGCCCGTTCCCGCACCGGGACTGACCGTCGCGATATCCTGGAGCCGGTCATAATATGCGGGCGGAGACCCATATGTAGCGGCGAGACGAAAATTATCGCCCTCGTGGAGCCATAAGTTCCCGAACTTCGCTTCGCAGATGCGCGTCGCGTTCTCAAGGATAGCCCTGAAGACTGGCTCCAACGTGCCCGGAGACGAACTGATGACGCTAAGCACTTCCGACGTCGCGGTCTGCCGCTGCAGCGATTCTCGCAGCTCGTTGAGCAAGCGGGTGTTCTCGATGGCGATGACGGCTTGGCTCGCGAAGTTCTGCACCAAGGCAATCTGCTTGTCGGTGAACGGCCGGACTTCCTGGCGGTAGATGGCGATCGCGCCGACGAGCTCGTTCTCCTTGAGCATCGGCACGCCAAGGTAGGTCCGTGCATTGCCGTACTTCGACGCCGGGTTGCCGGGACCATCGGCGTCCTGCCAAAGGTCTTCTACGTGCACCACCCCCTTTGTCCGGAAGACCCGCTCCATCGTGGAGCCGGGCCGCGGCTTGATCCGCCCCCGTTCGGTCAGATGTTTTTGGAGAATCTCAGGAACGTTATGGTACGCAACCGGCTCGAATTCGCCGCCCTCGCACCTAAACATACCCCCGAATCGGCATCGCAGATGCGAGTTGCGTTCTCCAGCATGGCGTTGAAGACGGGCCAAGCTCGCCGGGCGATCTGGAGATGACGCGCAGCACCTCTGACGTCGCCGTCTGCTGCTCCAGCGCCTCGCTGAGCTCGCGCGTGCGTGCCTGCACATCGTCGAACAGCCGCACGTTCTCGATCGCGATCACGGCCTGATCGGCGAAGGTCGTCACCAGCTCGATCTGCTTGTCGGTAAACGGCCGAACGGTATTGCGAAGTCAAAATGATTACGCCGATGGGCGATCCTTCGCGCAACAGCGGGACGCCTAACATGGTACGAAACCCGGAGAGTTTTTGCGCCTCGCTCAATGTGAATTCGGAATCGGCCAATATGTCAGGAATATGCACCGCGCGACGTTCGGCCAGCACTCGTCCTGCCAGCGTCCCTCGGCCAGCGGAGATCGCGATTTTCGAAATATAGGCGACGAACGCCTGCGAATATCCGTAATGGGCCACAAATTTGTAGGTCGAACCCTCCGGCCTCAAGACGCCCGCCGTTTCCGCCTCGCACAGCCGCGCCGCCGACTCGATCAGCGTATTGAGCACCGCCTTCAGATCGAACGTTGAGCGACTGATGACCTTGAGCACGTCGGCAGTCGCAGTCTGTTGTTGCAGGGATTCGCGCAGCTCGTTGAGTAGTCGCGTGTTCTCGATGGCGATGACCGCCTGTGCGGCGAAATTGCTCAGAAGCTCGATCTGCTTGTTGGTGAATGGTCGGACCTCCTGCCGGTAAATGCCGATGATTCCGATGAGTTGTTCTTTCTTAAGCATCGGGACGAGGAGCAGCGTCCGTGCGCCGGCCACGTCGGCAAGCGCGACCAACGGTGGATACCGTTCGACATAGGCTTGCTCTTTGCGGACGTCGGCGATGTGCTGCAACCGCTTGGTTGCGACCACACGACCGAGAGGATCGTTCGTACCGGGTCGAAATACCGGCTCACGCTGCCGCAGCTGCGCCCATTCCGGCCGGGCACCAAGCAGAACCGCAACCCGCAACACCTCTCCGTCGTACAGCGCAAGATTTCCGAAGCTGGCTTCGCAGATTTGGATCCACGTTCGACAGGATGGTCCGGAACACTGGCTCCAAATCGCCCGGCGAGCTTGAGATGACGCTGAGCACCTCCGAGGTCGCCGCGTGCTGTTCCAGCGCCTCGCTCAGCTTCTTTCAGATCACTAGCGTGCGCCTTGAGCTTCTTTATCAGTGCTGTTTGGGCCCTGACGCACCAACGCGCGTCCTCGCTTTCGTTCCGGTCGAACGAAGCTTGCGACCGCCCGTTCGGCTCTTCGCCCCCTTGCGAGCACAAGGTCACCTCGTCGGCACAGTCAGTCCCTGCCGGTCGGGCCCCAACCAAGGATGGAGCATGTCACCTATCGCACAATGAACTCGCGCCTCTCACTCGATCACCTCGTCGGCGCGGGCGAGCAGGGTCGGTGGGATTTCCAGGCCGAGCGCCTTGGCGGTCTTCAGGTTGATGATCAGTTCAAACCGTGTGGGCTGTATCACCGGCAAATCCGCGGGTCTCTGCCTTTGAGAATTCTGCACGGTATGAGCCCGGCTTGCCGATAGTTCTCGGGGAAGTAAACACCGTAGGTAACAAGGCCGCCGATCACCAAAGCGATTGATGTAGATGGCCAGCACACGGTGACGTGCGGCGCTTGATCGCCAGTGTCGAGTTCTGAAAAACGGATCGGCGCCGATCACGAGCAGCACGATTCGCTCCCGAACAAGCGTCATGAATGCTTCTTCGATCTCGTCTCGCATAGCCCGGGATTCGATCTTCGGCCGATGCCAGTCCCGCGCCGCTTCTTCCAGGTCCTTCACATATTGGGACTGGCGGTGGATTTCTGGGTTGACGCAGGAACGCGGTCGACATCGGCTTTCGATGCCAGCTCCGCAGCACCTCCAACCGTTTGGCTGCAAGAACGGCGTTGAAAATGCTCACGCCGGTGACGTTGCCGCCCGGCCGATTGAGACTGTCAACAATACCCAGCTTGACCGCATCGTCTGCGCCCGGAAATACGATTGGGATCGTCGAAGTCGCGCGTTTGGCCGTCAGAACCGAAAGACTGCCTCCGGCCGCAACCAGCACCGCAACCGGACGCCGCACCAACTCCGCTGCAAGAGTCGGGCAATCGCTCCGTCCGGCCTTCAGCCCAACGGTACTCGATGACCACGTTTCGGCCTTCGGCTAGCCCGTCTCACCAAGTCCATCGCGGAAAGCGGCGACGAAGGTGCCAAAAGGACCAGGCGACGCGCTGCGCAGGAAGCCGATCACCGACATCGCCGGCTGCTGCGCCCACGCCGCGAGCGGCCACGCCGCCGCGCCGCCGAGCAGCGTGATGAACTCGCGGCGCTTCATTCGATCACCTCGTTAGCGCGGCCGAACAGTCACCCTTCAGGGCCACAGACGAACGCACTTTTTTCGGGTGGTGGCGCACGATTCAACCCTTGACCATCTTGCCAAGGATCGTCTTCATGTCTGCCTGCGTAAACGCTCGCAGGGTCTGTGTGCGAATGTTGCCAAGGGCGCCACTGCTCAATCCAAGCGCAGTGATTGAAATATCATCTGGCGCCTCGACGACTGCGACGATGTCGTGCTCTCCCAGGGTCCAGAATATTTCCTTAACGGTCGCTCCGCACTTTTTAGCCATGTCTTTGAAGGCGTCCGCCCGTTTCGGTGAATTCGCGATCTTGCGGATGCCTTGGTCGGTAAAGCTCGCAAGCAAGATGTAGGTTGCCATGGTTTCTCTCCCTGTTATGTGCGCATTTCTACTCTTGCGCCCAAGTTCGATTAAGTGTGGATGTGCCTCATTCGATCACCTCGTCGGCGCGGGCGAGCACATTCGGCGGAATTTCCAGGCCCAGAGCCTTGGCGGTCTTCAGGTTGAACACAAGCTCGAACTTGGTCGGCTGCATCACAGGCAACTCAGCGGGCTTGGCACCTTTGAGAACCCGCCCGGTAAGGACTCCGGCCTGGCGATAGGCGTCGGCGAGGCTAACGCCGTAACTCAGGAGACCGCTGGCTTCCGGAAAGTCAGGAAACGGGTAGATGCCGGGAATGGCGTGGCGCGCGGCCAAGGCCGCGAGCTGGTCGCGTCGCGTGATGAAGAAACCATCAGCGCCCACCATGAAGGCATCAACGTGCAATTGACTGAATGAGGCAAGAGCCGCATCGATTTCGCGCGGGTTGCTCGCTTTCGCTCCATGTGTTTGCATCCCAATGGCACGTCCCGCCGCTTCCACCTCCGCCATTTCGGACTCGGCCCCGGGAGGTTGGATTGATAACCATGGCGACCGCACGTGCGTGCGGCAGCAGGTCGCGGATCAATTCAAGCCGCTTCGTTGCCATCTCGGCTGCTAGCAAGCTCACGCCGGTTAGATTTCCTCCCGGCCGGCTAAGGCTCCTGACGAGACCGCTCGCGACCGGGTCCGCGCCGCTGGTAAAGACAACAGGGATGGTCGTGGTGGCCTTCTTGGCAGCCTGCGCCGCGACAGCGCCACCGGCCGTGATCACGGTGACCTGACGGCGCACCAGATCAGCCGCCAGCGCAGGCAGCCGGTCGTAGTGACCCTCGGCCCAACGATACTCGATCAGCACGTTCTGACCCTCGACGTAGCCGGCTTCCTTCAAGCCTTGGCGGACCGCCTCCGCGAGGTGTGCCAGTGTGTCGGGCGATGCATAGTGAAGGAAGCCAACGACGGGCATCGCCGGCTGCTGCGCGCGCGTCGCGAGCGGCAATGCCGCGACCGCGCCGCCGAGCAGCGCGATGAACTCGCGGCGGATCACTCGATCACCTCATCGGCGGTGGCGAGCAGCGTCGGCGGCACTTCGAGGGCCGAGCGCCTTGGAGGTCTCGAGATTGATCACCAATTCGTACCCGTTCGGCGAGTTAAATCGGCAGCTCGCCCACTTTCTCACCCTTGAGGATTTTGTCGATGTACGTGGCGGAGCGCCGATACAAGTCGGGCAAATCCGGGCCATATGACATCAGTCCACCCGACTGAACGAAATCGCGGAAGCCATATATCGCGGGTAGCTTCAGACTGGCCACCATGGCCGACGACCCGCGTACGATGAACATTGAAAACAGGGTTCCAAGAAATATAGAGCGCTTGCAAGTCATCGCGAGTCGCTGTCGCAAACGCCGCCTCAAGCTCGTCTACTGTCCGGACTTCTAAGAGACGATATTGCAGCCCGAACCGGCCTGCGACCGATGGCACCAATCTCAACTCGGCGGTATCTCCCGGAGAGTCAGGATTACCCATGACGCCGACGCGCGAGAGCCCGGGGATAGCGTCGCGGAGCAGCTGGAGCCTTTTGCCAAGAATTTCCTGATTGAGAGTCAGCATGAATCCCGTCACGTTGCCGCCAGGGCGCGCGATGCTCTCGGCCAGCCCCAGCAGTACCGGGTCTTCGGTTGCTCCAACCATGATCAACGGTACTATTTGCGTAATTTTGCTTGCGCTCACGATTTCGGAGGTTGACCCGACGACAATGACGGCGGGCTTGAGTGCGACGAGTTCGGTCGCGAACTCGAGAGCCGTTCCGAAATTCCTTCTGCGAATCGATACTCCATTGCGATGTTGTGACCCTCGACGTACCCCAGATTGCCTAACCCCTGCCGAAGCGCCGCCATGCTGCGTCGCCGCCGGCCGCTGAAGCCGGCGATAGGATGCCGATTGAAGGCATTGCGGCCTGTTGCGCCCGCGCTGCGACAGGCCACGCCGCTGCCGCGCCACCGAGTAACGT
>CAVQIP010000070.1:0-45076 GCA_963712565.1 uncultured Alphaproteobacteria bacterium
GCTGCGCGCGAACGGCAGGTGCTGCTGCTCGAGCTGCTCGGCGGGCGAGAGCTTCTGCTCGGGCTCGGCCTTGAGCGCGGCGGTGCCGGAGACTTCGGCGCGCGGCTCGCGGCCGCCGAAGGCGGTCACCGTCGCCGGTGACCCCCTCACCCCGACCCTCTCCCCACGGGGAGAGGGAGCGGAGCAGCGCGGTCGTGCCGCCCGCCGCGCCGCCCGGCATCACCCCGAGCTTGTCGGTGCGCGAGCGCGTCAGCCCCTTCGAGACGTATTTGGCGTCGCCGGCCGCGCCGGGCTTGCCTTCCTCGACGCCCTTGCCGAGCGCGTCGAAGCCGCCCTCGGTCGGATCGACATGGGCGAGGTCGAAGCGCTCGAGATAGCTCACCGCCAGCTCGCGGAACACGTAGTCGAGGATCGAGGTCGCGTACTTGATCGAGTCGTTGCCCTGCACCGGGCCCGACGGCTCGAAGCGCGTGAAGGTGAAGGCGTCGACATATTCCTCGAGCGGCACGCCGTATTGCAGGCCGAGCGAGACCGCGATCGCGAAGTTGTTGAGCAGCGAGCGCAGCGCCGCGCCTTCCTTGTGCATGTCGATGAAGATCTCGCCGAGCCGCCCGTCGTCGTATTCGCCGGTGCGCAGATAGACCTTGTGGCCGCCGACCACCGCCTTCTGGGTGTAGCCCTTGCGGCGGTCGGGCATGCGCTCGCGCTCGCGCATGACCACGATGCGCTCGACCACCTTCTCCACCACCTTCTCGGCGAGCGCCGCGGCGCGCGCCGCCGCCGGCTTCTCGATGAAGGCCTCGATGACGTCGTCCTCGTCCTCCTCGTCCGCGATCAGCTGGCTCTGCAGCGGCTGCGAGAGCTTGGAGCCGTCGCGGTAGAGCGCGTTGGCCTTGAGCGCGAGCTTCCAGGAGAGCAGGTAGGCCGCCTTGCAGTCCTCGACCGTGGCGTCGTTCGGCATGTTGATGGTCTTGGAGATCGCGCCGGAGATGAACGGCTGCGCCGCCGCCATCATGCGGATGTGGCTCTCGACCGAGAGATAGCGCTTGCCGTTGCGCCCGCACGGATTGGCGCAGTCGAACACCGGATAGTGCTCGGCCTTGAGGTGCGGCGCGCCCTCGACCGTCATGGCGCCGCAGACGTGGATGTTGGCGGCCTCGATCTCGCGCTTGGTGAAGCCGAGCGCGGCGAGCAGGTCGAAGCGCGGATCGGCGAGCTTCTCCGGCGTCGATGCCGAGCGTTGGCGCAGAACTCCTCGCCCAGCGTCCACTTGTTGAAGACGAACTTGATGTCGAAGGCGGTCGGCAGCGCCTTCTCGACCTTCTCGATCGCCTCCGGCGGTGAAGCCCTTCTGCTTGAGCGTCGCGTGGTTGATGCCGGGCGCCTGGCCGAGCGTGCCGTGGCCGACCGCATAGGCCTCGATCTCGGCGATCTGCGCTTCGCGAGTAGCCGAGCACGCGCAGCGCTTCCGGCACCGCGCGGTTGATGATCTTGAAGTAGCCGCCGCCGGCGAGCTTCTTGAACTTCACCAGCGCGAAGTCGGGCTCGATGCCGGTGGTGTCGCAGTCCATCACCAGGCCGATGGTGCCGGTCGGCGCGATCACCGAGACCTGCGCGTTGCGGTAGCCGTGCTGCCTCGCCGAGCGCGAGCGCGCGGTCCCAGGCGCGCTTGGCGTGCTCGACGAGGCTCTGGTCGGGGCAGGCCTTGTGGTCGAGCGGCACCGGCGGCGTCGCGACCTTCTCGTAGCCGGTGCGCTCGCCGTGCGCGGCGCGGCGATGGTTGCGGATCACGCGCAGCATGTGCTCGCGGTTCTTCTTGTAGCCGGGGAAGGCGCCGAGCTGCCGCCGCCATCTCGGCCGAGGTCGCGTAGCTGACGCCGGTCATGATGGCGGTGAGCGCGCCCGCGATCTGGCGGCCGGCATCCGAATCGTAGGGGAGGCCCGACGACATCAGGAGGCCGCCGAGATTGGCGTAGCCGAGGCCGAGCGTGCGGAACTCGTAGGAGAGCTGCGCGATCTCGCGCGAGGGGAACTGCGCCATCAGCACCGAGATTTCGAGCACGACGGTCCACAGCCGCACCGCGTGCTCGTAGCCCTCGACGTCGAACTGCCGCGTCGTCCGCGTCGCGGAACGCGAGCAGGTTCATCGAGGCGAGATTGCAGGCGGTGTCGTCGAGGAACATGTATTCCGAGCACGGATTGCGGCGCGGATCGGCCCCGAGGCCGGGCAGGTGTGCCAGTCGTTGACCGTGGTGTGGTACTGCAGGCCGGGATCGGCGCAGGCCCAGGCGGCGTAGCCGATCTTCTCCCACAGCTCGCGCGCCTTCACGGTCTTGGCGATCTTGCCGGGCTTGGTGCGCCAGGTGAGGTCCCAGTCGGCGTCGGCCTCGACCGCCTTGAGGAACTCGTCGGTGACGCGCACCGAGTTGTTGGAGTTCTGCCCGGAGACGGTGAGATAGGCGTCCGAATCCCAGTCGGTGTCGTAGATCGGGAAGTGGATGTCGGTGTAGCCCTGCTTGGCGAACTGGATCACGCGCTTGATGTAGTTGTCGGGCACGTGGTTCTTGCGCGCCGCCTTGATCTCGCGGCGCAGCACCGGGTTCTTGTCGGGATCGAAGCAGTCGTCGCCCGAGCCTTCGCAGTTGACGCAGGCCTTGAGGATCGCGCGCAGGTGCTTCTGGTTGATCTTCGAGCCGGTGACGAGGTTCGCGACCTTCTGCTCCTCGATCACCTTCCAGTCGATGAACTGCTCGATGTCGGGATGGTCGGTGTCGACGATCACCATCTTGGCGGCGCGGCGCGTGGTGCCGCCCGACTTGATCGCGCCGGCGGCGCGGTCGCCGATCTTGAGGAAGCTCATCAGGCCGGACGACTTGCCGCCGCCGGCGAGCCGTTCGCCTTCGCCGCGCAGGCGCGAGAAATTCGAGCCGGTGCCGGAGCCGTACTTGAACAGGCGCGCCTCGCGCACCCACAGGTCCATGATCCCGCCTTCGTTGACGAGGTCGTCGGCGATCGACTGGATGAAGCAGGCGTGCGGCTGCGGATGCTCGTAGGCGGACTTCGACTTCGTCGAGCTTGCCGGTCTTGAAGTCGACGTAGAAATGGCCCTGGCTCGGCCCGTCGATGCCGTAGGCCCAGTGCAGGCCGGTGTTGAACCATTGCGGCGAGTTCGGCGCCGCCATCTGCATCGCCAGCATGTAGACGAGCTCGTCGAAGAAGGCGCGCGCGTCCTCCTCCGAGTCGAAATAGCCGCCCTTCCAGCCCCAATAGGTCCAGGTGCCGGCGAGCCGCTCGAACACCTGCTTGGAGGAGCGCTCGCCGACGCTGCGCTCCTTCTCCGGCAGTTCCTGCAAGCGCCGCCTCGTCGGCGACCGAGCGCCACAGCCAGGACGGAACGGTCTCTTCCTCGACCTTCTTCAGGCGCGCCGGCACGCCGGCCTTGCGGAAATATTTCTGCGCCAGCACGTCGGCGGCGACCTGCGACCAGGAGGCCGGCACCTCGACGTCGTCGGCGTGGAACACGACCGAGCCGTCGGGATTGCGAATCTCGCTCGTGGTCAGCCGGAACTCGATGTCCGCGTAGGGTGACTGTCCTCTTTGGTGTAGCGCCGCTCGATCCGCATCGTCTTGCCCCTTTTTCGTTGGCGCGGCAGCCCCGGCGGGGGAACCCCGCTAATATAGGCCGCCGACTCGCTCCCCGCGACGCGACCCTGGCCTCCGGCCGCGCCCGGACTGGCTCGTTTCAGTCTGTTCAACGCCTGTCCCGCGGCCTTGGGCGGCCCCGGATTGTTGCGGCACGTCCGGCTCGCTCGTCCCTCGAGGCAAACGAAGGCCTCTCTCCGGCGCCGTTGCGGCGGGCGGAGCGGTTACGCAGACCCTTTCAGGAGAGCGCCCGGCGGGACTTCGAACCACTCGCGCCGAACCCGTTCAAGCTAGGACGGCATCCGCCGTTCGTCAAGGCTTAGTATGCCGCCCGTAAACAAACTGCTAAATCTGGTGCGAGGCTGTGAAATTCGGGGGCGACTCAGGTGCAGTGCGGCAAGTATCGGATATCGGCGGCGGATTCGGAAGGGCCTCGTCCACAGCCGGCTTCACGCGGCTGTCATGGAATCGGTGTCAAGCGACAAATATCAGCATGACCCGGGTCGCGAGGGCGGCCGCGGCGGCGTCTCGCGCGCGCACAAGGTCCCGGTCGCAACCGCCGGTCCCCGCCCGTCCTGGCCGCAAGGCCCCGCGGCCGCGGATTCGCGCGCTCGGCGCCGCGGCGGGTGATTCTCCCGCGCCCTCGGCCGGATCGGCGGCAAATTCGCTCTGGACTCGCGTTACACGAATCAGCTAGCGAAATTGCATCATCCAAAATTGCGCTTGAAACCGGATCGCCCGTGCGACGCGCGGGGCTGCGCCGCGTCGGTGAGGCGCCGGCGCTTGTTCTTCGTTGTTATTTTCCAGCGCGAGGCGCGCGAAGCCCCCGAAAAGTGGGCGTTCGGCGCGTCGGCGCCTTGTATTTTCGTTGTTGTTTACAATGAAACAGGGTTGGAGTGCACCCTTCGGGTGAGACACAGAAACTGCCGAGACTCGGTGTGCTCCACTGCCCTTGGCTTGCGAGAACGGCCTGGGGATTGCGGTCACGAGACTAACACGGGGGGCACGCGTCGAGAGCTCACGCGTTGAGTTCGGCAACGTCAACCCTCCACCGCAAGCGGGGGACGGAGCACTCCAAGTCTGCGGCAGCGTTCGAGTCACTTCAACACGAGGTCGAGCGCCAACACCTCGTTGAAAGCCACCGCCGAATGGCCGACGCCGCTGCCGGCCGACTGGCCGTCGCCGCTCACGGTATAGAGCCGGTTGCCGATCGCGCCGACCGCGAGTCCGTGGCGCGGATGCGGCATCGAGGGCAGCACCTGCCAGCGGTTGAGCGCGGGGTCATAGGCTTCCACCGCCTTGAACGCGGCGAGGAAGCGCTGGTCCTGGCCTTCGCCGCCGGCCACCAGGATTTGGTTGTTGTAGACGCCGGCGCCGATGGCGCTGCGCGCGGTCGGCATGCGCGCCCGCGGCATCCACATGTCGGTCGCCGGGTCGTACATCTCGACCAGGTCGACATTGTTGCTGGTGCCGGAGATGAACGCCGCGCCGACGCGGCCGCCGATGACATAGACCTTGTCGCCGGCGCCGACCGTCGCATGGTGATTGCGCGCGAGCAGGAGCGAGCGCACCGTCTTCCAGGTGTTGGTCGCCGGATCGTATTCCTCGACCGTCGGCACCACATTGTGCGGGCGCGCCGGATGGATGCCGTTCTCGGTCACGCCGGGCAGCGAGTTGGCGCCGCCGGTGACGTAGATCTTGCCGTTGGCGACGCCGGCGGAGGCCGCGCCGCGCTTGGTCGGCATCGGCGCGAGCTCTTTCCATTCATCCGTGGCGGGATCGTATTCCCACGCGTTGTTGATCGGGTTCCAGGCCGGCGCACCCGATTCCGGATAGGCAAAGCCGCCGAAGGCGTAGATTTTGTTGTTGAGGCTCGCGAACGCGACGTGGTGGGAGGCGAGCCGCATCGGCCGCTTCTTGGCCCATTGATTGGAGGCCGGATCGTATTCGAACACCATCGCCTTCGGCTTCCAGCCGGGCGCCAGGCCGGCGAAGACGTAGAGCTTGCCGCCGGCGGTCGCCCCCAGCACCTCCTCGGATGCCTCCGGGAATGGCGCGCCTTGGAACCAGGGATTGGCCGCCGTCGGCGCGGCCGGAGCCGGCGCCTGCGCGAACGCCGCGGACGCCACACAGGCGGCGGCCACACTTCCCAAGGCGACATGCCAGGGGCGCAATGACGTCATCTTCACCTCCCTCGTCGTGGGGTTCGCTTGCAAAGCCCGCATCGGCTCCGATCCTGCCGCGCGACTGACCGCGCCGGGCAAGGGACCCAAAAATAGAGAATAGAGCAAGAAGCCCATGGACGGCGCGAGCATAGGCGGCCCGTCGCGGCCGGCGCAACTCGCGCAGCGCGGTCGTGCCTAGACTAGTGCGGCTGCGGTCGCCGGGCCGAGGCGATTGCGCGGCGCGTATGCGGGCGTCCTCGCAAGGCGCCGGCATTTTTTTTCGCGGTGTAAGCTACTTCACTCTCGCGCCGGCATGGCCGGGCGCATGCTGGAACGGTCCGCACAGCGGCAGCGTTGGCAACGACTCGAACCATAGGGTGCGACTATGAGAGCTTCAGCGAGGCAATACGCGGCAACGCTTGCGCTGACCTGCGCGCTCGTCCTCGCCGCCACCGCCGAGGCGTTCGCGCCGGCAGGTGCGGGAGCCGCAGGCACGTTGGCGCAATACTGCGTGCCGCGGCACGACAATATGGACTTGCAGCGCATCTTCTGCCGCGAGCCCGGCTGAGCCCCACGCGGCACGCTCGCGCGCGACAGAGCGCGCTTGCGGCGCGATCCGTAGCTGACGCTTGCAATCAATGGCTGTCGTTGCGATGCCGGGCCGGCCGGATGATTCCGCGCCGGAACGACGCCGGCCGGCGGCCTGGACTTCGCGCAGCGGCAATGGCATGAACGCGCCGCCCAGCCCACATCCGTCCCGGCGGTGTCGATGAAAACGTTTCTGCTGCGCATCTTCACCTGGTGGAACGGGGTCACCTTCGGCACGCTGCTGTGGACCTCGCTCTACGGCGAGCTGGTCGGGGAGGACGAGTTCGGCAACCGCTACTACCGCACCAAGGGCGGCAAGATCGATCCCACGCTCGGCTTCGAGCGCCGCTGGGTGATCTACAACGGCATCGCCGAAGCCTCGATGGTGCCGCCGTCCTGGCATGGCTGGCTGCATCACACCGTCGACGTGCCGCCGACGCAGGAACAGGTCGAGCCGCGGCCGTGGTGGAAGCCGCACCGGCCCAATCTCACCGGCACGCCCGGCGCCCATCGCCCGACCGGCTCGACGCTCGCGCAAGGCCGCCGGCCGAAGGCGACCGGCGACTACAAGGCCTGGACGCCGGGCCGCTGACGGAGCGGTGGAAGCCGTTCTGGGCGTTGGGCTTTCGCGTTGGGATCGGCTGCGCTGGCGCGCTCGCCCGCTGCGTGCGTCCTCCAATTCGCCGTATTCGCCGTGTTAACCGGCTAGGCCTAGACCGGCGGGCGTACCCGCATAGTTTCGAGAAACCGACCTCGCCCGATGGCCCGACCGCTCCGCACCGTCTGCCTCGTTGCCGCACCGCTCACGCTGTGGGCCGCGCTCGGCGTCGGTCCGGCGGCGGCGCAATTCTTCAATCCGTTCGAAGCGATTTTCGGCCCGCCGCCGCGTCCGCCATCGAGCGTGCCCGGCGCGCGCCCGCAGGGCTATCCGCAATATCCGGACCAGCGCTACCCCGACCAACGTTACCCGGACCAACGCTATCCGGAGCAGCAGTATCCCGAGCAGCAATATCCGGAGCCGCAGTATCCCGGACAGGCCCGGCAGGAGCCGCCCGGGACCGGCGTGCAATCGCAGCCGCTGCCGCCGCCCGACGGAAGCGCGGCGGCGGTTCCCGGTTTGCCGCCGGGCCAGCGCCCGCCGCGCGGCCCGCTGTCGCCGGCCGACATCTCGCCCCAGCCCGGCGACGAGGTCATCACCGAACCGCCGTCGCAGAAGATCGCCAACAAAGGCGCGCTGTTCTCCGGCCTCGACAAGATCACCGGCCGCATCATCACCTTCGATGCCGCGATCGGCGAGACCGTGCAGTTCGGCGCGCTGCAGGTGACGCCGCGCGTCTGCTACACCCGTCCGCCGACCGAGGCCACCAACACCGATGCGTTCATCGAGGTCGACGAGGTGACGCTGCAGGGCGACGTCAAGCGCATCTTCACCGGCTGGGTGTTCGCGGCGAGCCCGGGCCTGCACGCGGTCGAGCACCCGATCTACGACGTCTGGCTCACGGATTGCAAAAATCCGGTGGTCGCCGCCACCGCGCCGCCGGAGCCGCCGGCGCCCGCTGCGCAACCGGCGAAACCGGCCCCGCCGCGGCGCGGCGGCCCGCCGCCTCAAATCGCGCCGCAGCCGGCGCCTCCGCGGCGATAGCGTTGTAGCAAACTTTGTTATGATTGACCGTCTTCTCCGTCATGGCCGGCATAAAGCCGGCCATGACGAGCTGAGCATCCGTGAAGCTCGGTATTAGCGATCGCTCGCGAGCTGCGCGAGCGCCTGCGCGCCCGAGACCGGACGCCGGGTGCCGAGCGCGGCGAAGTCGCCTTCGCCCGCGAGCGCCGCTTCCAACAGCCGGTGATATTGCCGCCGCGGCACCTCGATGGCGCCGAAGGTCCTGAGGTGGTCGGTCACGAACTGGGTGTCGAGCAGCTTGAACCCGCCGGCCCTGAGCCGCGCGACGAGATGCACGAGCGCGACCTTGGAGGCATCGCGCGCGCGGTGGAACATGCTTTCGCCGAAGAAAGCGCGGCCGAGCGTGACCCCGTAAAGACCGCCGACCAGGTCGTCGCCGTCGTAGACTTCGAGGCTGTGGCAATGACGGCGCTCGTGGAGCTTGCGGTAGAGGCTGCGGATGCGACCGTTGATCCAGGTGCGCGGGCGGCCGGGCTGCGGCTCCGCGCAGCCCGCGAGCACGGCGTCGAACTCGCGGTTGATGGTCACGGTGAACCGATCCGAGCGTACCGTGCGGGCGAGCCGGGTCGACACGCGGAAGCGGTCGAGCGGAATGACGCCGCGCTGCTCCGGCTCCATCCAGTAGAGCGCCGGGTCCTCCGCGCTCTCCGCCATGGGAAAGATGCCGCAGGCATAGGCCTTGAGCAGCACTTCCGGCGTGATCTCGATGAGGCCGGATTCGCGGTTGGCCATGGTGGGTTCCACGTGTGAGCGGGACGGCGATGAGACCCGAAGATAGGACGAGACAAGCTGCCAGGCGAGAGGCGCTCGCGCCGGCGCTTTGCCGCGCGCCGTAACCTTAATGCTTGGTAAGACCTGCGGCGGGATTAACCCGACTTTAGCCACGATCTGCGCAAGTTTTCGCGACCTCCAAACCATCATCGCGCCGACGAGTTTCCGCTTCACAAGGGCCGCGCCGATCACGACGCGGATAACGGGCGGAGGGCAGGGGTCATGGTCGATGCGACGCCAACGGACAAGCCGGCGAGCGTTCTCCTGGTGGAGGACGAGCCGCTGATCAGCGACATCGCAGCCGAGGCGCTGCAGGAGCAGGGATTCGAGGTCGCGGCGGTACCGAATGCGAGCGACGCGCTGCGCCGGCTGCAAGGGGGTGCGCAAGTCGACATCCTGTTCACCGACATCAATCTGCCCGGCGGCATGGACGGCGCCGCGCTGGCGCGGCGGGCGCGCGAACTGCGCCCCGGCCTGCCGGTGATCTACACCTCGGGGCGACGCTCCGCGCTGGACCGCTTGCACGCGGTCGAAGGCGCGATGTTCGTTGCCAAACCCTACGATCCGTTCGACGTCGGCCGGCTGCTGCAACATCTGGTGGCGGCGAACAGAAGCGGCGAGCGGGATCATTCGTAGCCGGCGGCGCGAGCGCCGGCGCAAGCCCGTTTACTCGTCCATCCCGCCGCGGGACAGAAAATCCTCGAGCCAACGGATGTGGTAGTCGCCGTCGATGATGTCCTTTTCGCGCACCAGCGCGCGGAACAGCGGCAAGGTGGTCTCGATGCCGTCGATGACGAATTCGTCGAGCGCGCGCTTGAGCCGCATCAGGCATTCGCCGCGGGTCTTGCCGTGGACGATCAGCTTGCCGACGAGCGAGTCGTAATAGGGCGGAATCGAATAGCCGTGATAGACGGCGGAATCGACGCGCACCCCCAGCCCGCCGGGCGGGTGATAGTGCACGATCTTGCCGGGCGAGGGACGGAAGGAGACCGGATTTTCCGCGTTGATGCGGCACTCGATGCAATGGCCGTGGAACTTGACGTCGGGTTGGGCGAGGTCGAGTTGGCCGCCGGCGGCAACGCGGATCTGCTCGAGCACGAGATCGATGTCGGTGATCATCTCGGTCACGGGGTGCTCGACCTGGATGCGCGTGTTCATTTCGATGAAGTAGAACCTGCCGTCCTCGTAGAGGAATTCGACCGTGCCGACGCCGAGATATTCGAGTTCGCGCATCGCCTTCGCCACGGTTTCGCCGATGGCGTTGCGCGCGGTCTCGTTGAGCGCGGGGCAGGGGCCTTCCTCCCAGACCTTCTGATAGCGGCGCTGCAGCGAGCAGTCGCGCTCGCCGAGATGGATGGCGCGGCCGTGGCCGTCGCCCAGCACCTGGATTTCGATGTGGCGCGGGCGCGCGAGATACTTCTCGAGATAGAGCGTGTCGTTGTTGAAGGCGGCCTTGGCCTCGGCGCGCGCGGTCATGAGCGCGGCGGCAAGCTCGTCCGGCCCGTGCACCACCTTCATGCCGCGTCCGCCGCCGCCGGCGGCGGCCTTGATCAGGACCGGGTAGCCGATCGAGCCCGCGAGCGACATCGCCTCCTGGTCGGAAGCGACGCCGCCCTCCGAACCCGGCACCACCGGAATGCCGAGGCGCTTGGCGGTGCGCTTGGCTTCGATCTTGTCGCCCATCAGCCGGATATGGGCGGGCTTCGGACCGATGAAATGGATGTCGTGCTCGTGCAGGATTTCGGCAAAGCGGGCGTTCTCCGAGAGAAAGCCGTAGCCCGGATGCACGGCGTCGGCGCCGGTGATCTCGCAGGCGGAGAGCAGCGCTGGAATGTTGAGGTAGCTGTCGCGCGCGGCGGGCGGGCCGATGCATACGCTCTCGTCGGCGAGCCGCACGTGCATGGCGTCCTCGTCGGCGGTGGAATGCACGGCGACCGAGGGAATCCCCAGCTCCTTGCACGCGCGCAGGACGCGCAGCGCGATTTCGCCGCGGTTGGCGATCAGGATCTTTTCGAACATCTTCGTTGGTGTCGCGGATGCGGCGCCGCGCGAGCGCACCATTCGCTTGATTTCACGTTGCGCTGCGGCCGGGACACGCAGTTGGCCTCATCACTCGACGATCATCAGCGGCTCGCCGAACTCGACCGGCTGGCCATCCTCGATCAGGATCTGGATCACCGTGCCGGCGCGCGGCGACGGAATCTGGTTCATGGTCTTCATCGCCTCGACGATCAGCAGCGTATCGCCGGCCTGCACGCGGCTGCCGACCTCGACGAACGGCCGCGCGCCCGGCTCGGGTCCGACATAGGCGGTGCCGACCATGGGCGACGTGATCAAGCCCGGATGCTTGGCGGGATCGACCGGTCCGGGGTCGCTCCCGGGTGCCGGCGCGTCCGCCACGGCCGCCGGCCGCGACGCCGAGGCGGGCTGCGCCCGGCGCGCCACGCGCACGCGCTGACCGTCGCGCTCGAATTCGATCTCGGTGAGGCCGGTCTCGTCGAGCAGGCGCGCCAGCTCGCGGATCAGGTCGTGATCGATCGCGCGCTGCTGCTTGGACATGTCCTTGCCCTTGCGCTCGCCAGCCACGGCTTCAGCCCTTGCGCCGCGCGCCGATCAGAGCGGCCAATCCGTCGATCGCAAGCGCGTAGCCGCCGACACCGAAGCCGCACAGGCTCGCCTTGGCCACCGGCGCGATGTGGGAGTGGTGACGAAAGCTCTCGCGCGCGAATACGTTGCTGATATGGACTTCGACGACCGGCACCGCGACCGCCGCGACTGCGTCGCGGATCGCCACCGAGGTGTGGGTATAGGCGCCCGCATTGATGATGATCCCGGCGGCCTTCTTGGCGCTGGCCTCGTGGATCGAATCGACGATCTCGCCCTCGTGGTTCGATTGCCGGAATTCGACCGCGAGCTTGTGGCGCGCGGCGGCCGCGCGGCAAAGCTTCTCGACGTCCGCGAGCGTCGCGCGGCCATAGGTCTTGGGCTCGCGCGCGCCGAGCAGATTGAGGTTGGGGCCGTTGAGGACGTAGACGGTTTTCGCCATGGACGGTCCGGCACCGTGACCAAGGTGGGTCCCCGCTTTATAGGGAGCTTGCGCGCAAAGGGGAAGCCGAGGCCCGGGCGCGAGAGCGCATCGCGGCCGTCCCGCGCTCGGCGCTTGCCCGGGATCGCCGACCGCGTGGTCGACGCCCCGTCGTCACGAGCGGACCGAGGACGGCGAGTTCGGTGCGACCCGTGGGAAACTGCGCCAGGGGCGGCAGGCCGGCTTCATCCGGCTCGCGCCGGCGCGGCCGATCACGACCTGAGTCTATCGGCGTGAGCGGGATCGCCTCGGCGTCTCAGCAGGTGGCCTTGCCGCAGCGCGCGGAGTTGACCTTTTCCTTGAGCGTGGGGAGCCCGACGGCGCCGACGACCACGTCGGTTCCCACGACGTAGCTCGGCGTGCCGTTGAGGCCGAGCGCTTCGGCGAGCTTGAAGTTTTCCTCGATGGTGGCCTTCACTTCCTCGCTCGCCATGTCCTTCTCGATGCGAGCGACATCGAGGCCGACTTCCTTCGCAGCCGCGAGCGCGCGCGCCTTGTCCGCCGGCCCGCGTCCGCCCAGCAGCTTCTGATGGAATTCGAGATATTTCTTGCCGCCGGTCTTGTCCTGCATGCGCACGGCCGCGGCAACCTGCGCCGCCTGCATCGAGCCCTCGCCCAGCACCGGAAACTCCTTGAGCACGAATTTGAGCTTGCCGTCGTTCTTGAGCAGGTCGAGCATGTCGCTCATGGCGCGTTTGCAGTAGCTGCAATTGTAATCGAAGAACTCCACCACGGTGACGTCGCCCTGCGCGTTGCCCAGCGTCACCTGGCGCGGCGAGGCGAAGATGGCGGCGCTATGTTCCTTGACGGCGGCGCGGTGCTTTTCCGCTTCCGCCATGGCCTGCCGCTTGTCGAGCTCGTTCATCACGTCTTGCAGCAGCTCGGGATTGCTCAGCAGATATTCCTTGACGATGCGCTCGATCTCGCCGCGCTGCTCGCCGGTAAAGGACTGGGCCTGCGCGGGCGCCGCGGCCGGCAAGGCCAGCACGACCGCGAACAGGGCGGCAGCGAAGCGGCGCGGGTCGAGTGTCATTTCGTTCATCCTTCTGTCGTCAATGGCGCCGCGCGCTCTGCGGCAGCTTCAAGCTGGCGAGGTCGTCGGCTTTGACCCAGCCCGGCGATCCGACCGGGAAGCGCGCCTTGGCTCGGGTGGCGATCTCGCGCGCGGTCTTGAGGTCGCCGCGCATGAAGGCCGCCTGCGCGGACGCCAAATCCGCGCGCGCCAAGTCGTTCTTCTGGCCATAGGCCATCGCCAGCTGGCTGTAGGCTTCCGGCGATTCCGGTTCGCGGGTTACCGCCGCCTGCAGGAGCGACACCGCCTCGTCGACGTGCGCGCGATCGCGGGTGGCGATGAGCGCCTGCGCCAGCATGATCTGGATCAGCACCGGATTGGGCGCGAGTTGGATCGCGTGGCGCAGCGGCGCGATCGCTTCGGCCGGCTTGCCCGCTTCCAGCAGCGCTTGTCCCTTGAGCTCATGGAAATACGGATTCTGCGGCTGCGCGTGGATGAGCGCGTCGATCTGCGCCGCCGCGGCGCGCGGATCGGAGTAGCGGTAGGCGGCGATGGCGCGCGCGTAGCGCGCCGCGAGCGAGGTGTCGCCCGGCGGATAACGGCGCGCGACCCCGTCCGGCCGCTCGAGGAAGCCGTAGAGCTTGGCGCGCATCAGGTCGTGCCGCGCCTGCAGCGCCGGCGAATCCTTGTGGTCCCAATAGGGGCTGTTGCGCGCCATGCCTTCCAGCGCCGCCACGCGCTCGCTCGGCAGCGGGTGCGTCTGCATGTAGGGGTTGGCACCGCGCGTTTGATAAAGCGTCTGATCGGCCAGCCGCTTGAACGTCTCGTACATGCCCTTCGGCGATTGGCCGGTGGCGGTGAGGAACTTGACGGCGGCGCGGTCGGCCTGGTCCTCCTGGGCGCGGATGTAGCCGATCATCGTGTTCTGGATCGCTTGCGTCGGCCCGACGATGGCGGCGGCGCCGGCCTGGCCCAGGCCCGAGTTGCCGCTGCCGCCGGCGGCGACCAGCGCGCCCACGCCGAGCAGCATGGCGATGATCGATTGCGTCGTCGCCGCGGCCAGCGCCTCGCGCATGCGCGCCAAGTGTCCGCCGGCGATGTGACCGGTCTCGTGCGCGAGCACGCCGATGATCTGATTCGGCGTCTGCGATTCCGTCAGCGCACCGCCATTGACGAAGATGCGGCGGCCGTCCGCGACGAACGCGTTGAACGAGCGGTCGTTGATGATGACGACTTGAATATTCTGTTGCCCGAGGCCCGCGGCCCGCAGCAGCGGCTGGGTATACTCCCTCAGCAATTGCTCGATTTCCGCGTCGCGGACGATCGGCGGACCCTTTTGCGCATGCGCCGGAAAGCTCGCTGCGGCGAGCGCAGTCGCGGTCACGACGGCGACGAGACGCGACGCTGGCGCCGTCGGCCGCGCCCTGGTAGGTCTCTCGGTTCCGGTCATGTCGGCTTGGCTTCGCACCATTTTCCCGCGCAACCTAGTGGGTGCGCCCGAGGACGGTCAACGCGGTTACGATCAGGTCTGATTGCGGGCCCTCAGGAGCCGCAAATTGTCCGCAGAATGCGGCGATAGCGGGGCGGGTTCACGCGCGGCATCAAAGGCGTAGCGACGATGTTGGATGCGGCGAAACGGTTGATGACGCCTTCGGCGCGCAGTGATGTTCCACCGTTCATGGTGATGGACGTGATGGCGGCGGCGGCGCGCATCGAGGCGGCGGGCGGCCGCGTCATTCACATGGAGGTCGGCCAGCCGGCAGCCGCAGCACCGGCGAGCGCCATTGCGGCCGCGCGGGCGGCGCTCGCGTCCGGCCGGCTCGGCTACACCGAGACGCTCGGCATTGCGACGCTGCGCGCGCGCATCGCGCGGCACTATCAGGAGACTTACGGCGCGGCGATCGACCCGGCGCGCGTCGTCGTCACCACCGGCTCGTCGGCCGGATTCACGCTGGCGTTTCTCGCGCTGTTCGAGCCCGGCGATCGGGTCGCGGTCGCGCTGCCCGGCTATCCGCCCTATCGGCACATCCTGAGCGCGCTCGGCTGCGAGCCGGTGGCGATCGAGACCACGCAAGCGACGCGCTGGGCGATCACGCCCGAGATGCTGATGGCGGAGCATCGCAAGGCGCCGCTCAAGGGCGTGCTGGTCGCAAGCCCCGCCAACCCGACCGGCACCATGATGACGGGGGAGGCATTGCGCGCCCTCGTTGCCGCCGCGGAAGGCGAGGGGATCAGATTCATTTCCGACGAGATCTATCACGGTCTCGACTATGCCTTCGCGGCGGAGACCGCCGCGCGCATGTCCGACAACGTCGTCATCATCAACTCGTTTTCGAAATACTTCTGCATGACCGGCTGGCGCATCGGCTGGATGGTGGCGCCGGAACCGCTGATCCGCCCGATCGATCGCCTGCAGGGCAATCTTGCCATCTCGGTCCCGACGCTCTCCCAGATCGCGGCCGAGGCGGCCTTCGACGGGCGCGCCGAGATGGAGGCGGTGAAGCACGGCTACGAGGAGAACCGTCGCATCTTGCTCGCCGGCCTGCCGCGGGCCGGGTTCGAGAAGATCCTTCCCGTCGACGGCGCGTTCTATCTCTATGCCGACGTCTCGCGCTTCTCCGACGACAGCTTCGACTTCGCCCAGCGCATGCTGGCGCAGACGCACGTGGCGGTCACGCCGGGGGTCGATTTTGATCCGCTGCGGGGCCGGCATTTCATCCGCTTCTGCTACGCCGGCGCGGCGGCGGACATGCAGGAGGCGGTGGAGCGGATCGCGGCGTGGCTCGCGTCGCGCAGCGCCGCTCGAGGCGGATCATGAGCGAGGTGGTTGTCCCACGCCAGCATCCGGTCCCGGCCGCGGTTCCTCCGCTGCTCAGCTTCGCGGCCGGCTTCATCGATAGCTGCACCGTTCTGGCGCTGTTCGGACTGTTCGTGGCCCAGGTCACCGGCAGCTTCGTGCTCGCGGCGGTGGCGTTCGTCACCCACGAGCAGGGCGCAGCGACCAAAGTGCTCGCGATCCCGGTCTTCCTGCTGGCGGCGGCGGTGACGACCGTTCTTGCCGTGATCGCCGAGCGCCGCGGCCGCGCGGCGATCGCATGGGCGTTGGGACTGGAATGCGCGGTGCTGAGCGCATTTGTGATCGCGGTGCTGATCGGGACGCCGGCGCGCGACCCCAACGCCGTCGTGATCGTGCTCGCGAGCCTGCTCGCGCTCTTCGCCATGGGCGCGCAGAGCGCGACGGTACGGCTGATGATGAGGAACGTGGCCTCGACCAACGTGATGACCACGAACACCACGCAGATCGCCATCGACGCGACCGAGCTGTTGCTCGCTTGGCAGGCCCGGCGCCGCAGGCCTGGCGATGGCGCCGCGGCGGCGGCCTACGCGGCGGCGCGCGCGCGGCTCGCCGGCCTGTTTCCGATCATGCTCGGATTCCTACTCGGCACCGCGGCCGGCACCTTCGCCTACGTGGCGACGGGAGCGTGGGGCCTGTTGCTGCCGCTTGCGATCATGTACGCAATTTTCGCTTGGGCGAGCGCGCGGCGCGAAGGCGGGGTTAGCGGTTCTTGATCGGATCGGAGCTCCCATGCTCCGGCACGCCACCCGGCCATGTCGATCAAGCCAAAAGCGAACAACGCCGCAGCGGATCTCTAGCGCAATGCCGCGGCGATATTGCCGCCGTCGACGGTGGTGACGTCGCCCGTCGTCTTGAGCTCCAGCGCCTGGTGCAGAAACGCCTGCGCCACGTCCTCGGCGGTGACCTCGCGGCCGAGCAGGTTGCCGCTGAGGTAATCCTTCTCGCTCACGCCGCGCGCCTTCGAGCGCTCGGCGATGAAGGCGTCGGTGAGCAGTCCCGAGCGGATGCGATCGGCATTGACCGCGTTGGCGCGGATGCCGTCCGCGCCGTAGTCGAGCGCGTATTGCCGCACCAGGAACAGCGTCGCCGCCTTCGGCAGTCCGTACGGCCCGAAATTCGGCCCCGGATTCACCGCCTGCTTGGAGACATTGAACAGAAGGCAGCCGCCGGTACCCTGCGCCAGCATGATCTTCACCGCCGCCTGCGCCACGCGCTGGTGGCCGTAGAAGTTCAATTCGAAACTGCGGCGCAGCAACTCCTCGTCGACCTCGCCGATGCGTCCCTGCCAGGCGGCACCCGCGTTCGACACCACGATATCGACGCCGCCGAAGCTCTCCACCACCCGCTCGAAGGCCGCGCGCACGGATTGGGCATCGGTCACGTCGCATTTCAGCGCGCGCGCCGCGCCGCCGATCGTCTTCGCCGCGTCCTCGGCGGCGCCCTCGTCGAGGTCGAGCAAGGCCACCTCGGCGCCCGCCGCGGCGAACGCCTTGGCGGTCGCCGCCCCGATCGTGCCGCCGGCGCCGGTGATGGCGGCGATCTGCCCGGCGAGCGGCTTCTCCGCCGCCGCGCCGAGCTTGGCCTGTTCGAGCGACCAATATTCCATGTCGAACATGTCGGCTTCCGAAATCGATTCGAAGCGGCCGATCGCCTCGGCATCGGTGATGGTCTCGACCGCGCAGGCCGCGAGGTCGGCGGCGATCTTGGCGTCCGCCTTCGTGCGTCCGAGGCCGAACAGGCCGAGGCCGGGGACGAGCGCGACGCGCGGCAGGGGATCGAGCGCCCGCTTGATCCCGCCGACGCGCGCATTGTGGCGCGCGAAATAGTCCCGGTAGCGCTCGATGAAGGCCTTCACCGCCGTCTGCGCGGCGCGCTTGAAATCGTCCGCCCTGCCGCGCTCGGGCGCGGCGACGATGAGCGGCCAATTCTTGGTGCGGATGGTGTGGTCGGGCGTCACCACGCCGGCCTGGCCGTAGCGCGCAATATCCGCGCCGTTGACGAAATTGAGAATGGCCGGGCCGCTGCGGAAGTCGAGGATCAGACGGCGCCACGCGCCTTCGGTCTTCTCGTCCTTGAGGCTGCAGGCGCCGCGCAGGATCGGCGCGACCGCCCCGAGCGGCGCGATCGCTTGCGGCAGTTGCGCGGTCACGAATACCGCCTTGCGGTTCTGCTTCAGCCGCTCCTCGGCCAGCGTGACGAGGGCGATCATGCGCTCGTAGGCTTCGCGCGCATCGGCGCCGAAGGTGAAGATGCCGTGCTTGTGCAGAATGAGCCCCTCGACGCCGGGCCGGGCGTCGTAGACGTCCGCCGCCACCTTCGCGAGCGCAAATCCCGGCATCACGTAAGGCACGACGCTCATGCGTCCGTCATAGACGTCGGCGCAGATGGCTTCGCCGTCCGGCTGGTCGACCAGGCTCAGGATCGCGTTGGCATGGGTGTGATCGACGAATTTGTGCGGCAGGAACGCGTGCAGCAGGGTCTCCACCGACGGGTTCGGCGCGGCGGGCTCGAGCAGGTTCTCGCGCTGGACGCGCACCATGTCCTGGTCGGTGAGGGCCGCGCGCGCGCGCAGCTTGCGCAAACGGTCGAGCCGCACCGCCGGCAGCCCCGCCGGCTCGATCGCCGCCATGTCGGAGCCCGAGCCTTTGACGCACAGCACCGCGACCTCTTCGCCGAGCAGGTCGGGCATCGTGGTTTTCACCGAGGTATTGCCGCCGCCGTGCAGGACGAGCTTGGGATCGCGGCCGAGCAGGCGCGTCGTGTAGACGCGCAGCGCGAGATCGGGACCGATGCCGTCTCGGGCATAGCGGTCGATCGCCGCCTGCGCCTCGCTATCGACCCAGCCGCTTCTCATGGGCGAGCTCCTGACACGCGACTTCCGGGCGCGGGGCTGCGGCGCGGGTGCGCGATCGCGCGCTCGGGCAAAAACGCGGTCAGCCCTTGCCGAGCACGCGCTTGCTCCACCAACCCGAACGGCGCGGACGATCGCTGCTCTCGCTCTCGGCCGAACTGGTCAGCACCGGTTCTACCGTTGACGCCGGCGGGGTGAAGGAGGGCGCTGGCAGGTGCCCGTCGTCCTGCGGCGCGGCCTGAGGCGCGGGCTCGCGCACGGTCGAGCGCCGACGCGGTGGCTCGGAGACCGGCGGTTCGGCGGCGCCAGCGTCGAACTGCCTGGCTTGCGCCGGCGGCGGTTCGGCCTCGGCCTGCGGTGGCACGGCGGTCTGCGGCTCGGTCAGCGGCTCGGCCGGATCGGATGCGGGCGCCGGCTCGCTGTCGAAATCGGAAACGGCGCGCGCGAGCTCCGGCTCGACCGCGGGCTCTGCGGCGAAACCCTCGCCCTCGCGGCCGCGACGATTGCGCCGTCCGCCCCGCCGTCCCCGCCGGCGGCGCCGGCGCTCGGCGTCTCCATTCGACTCCGCCGGCAGGTCGGCAGCGGCTCCGCCGTTGCCGGCCGCGTGCGCTTCGTCCGCGCCGCCGAGGTCGTGCTCGACCGTGGCGGCGGCGAACTCGGAGACCGGCTCGTGCGGGAATGCACCGTCGCGCTCCGGCTGGAATGCCTCGCGGCCTTCGCCGCCGCGGCGGCCGCGCCGCCGGCGCCGGCGCTTGCGGCCCTGACCCTGATCGTGGCCCTGCTCGCCTTCGGGCTGCGCCACGGCTTCCGTAACGCCCGCCGCCGTGTCCTCCGATTCGGACGTCTCCTCTTCCTCCTCCTCGTACTCCTGCTCCTCCTCGTCCTCCGCTTCGATCGGGACCGCGGTCGCCGGCTGCAGCGCCAGCGCCTTCGCCTGTTCCACGCTGTGCACCTGCTCGCCTTTTTCGATGACGAACGACAATTGCCCGCCGATGGTGGCATCGGCATTGACCATGATGATGATGCGGAAGCGCTCCTCAAGCGCGCGCAGATGCGCGCGCTTGTGATTGAGCAGGTAGAGCGCGATCTCGGAGCGCGTGCGCACGGCGATATTGTGCGTCGCGCCCTTGAGCAGCATTTCCTCGAGCGCGCGCAGCAGTTGCAACGCGACCGACGATACTGAGCGCACATGGCCGGTGCCGCCGCAATGCTGGCATTTCTCGGTCGAGCTCTCCAGCACGCTCGAGCGGATGCGCTGGCGCGACATTTCGAGCAGCCCGAAATGCGAGATGTGACCGACCTGGATGCGCGCGCGGTCGTGCCGCAGGCACTCCTTGAGCCGGCGCTCGACCGCGCGGTTGTTGCGCTTCTCGTCCATGTCGATGAAGTCGATGACGATCAGGCCGGCGAGGTCGCGCAAGCGCAACTGCCGCGCGATTTCCTCGGCGGCTTCGAGATTGGTCTTGAGCGCGGTGTCCTCGATATGGTGCTCGCGCGTGGCGCGCCCGGAATTGACGTCGATCGCGACCAGCGCCTCGGCCTGGTTGAGCACGATGTAGCCGCCCGAACGCAGCTGCATCACCGGCGTGAACATGGCGTCGAGCTGGCTCTCGATGCCGTGGCGGGTGAAGATCGGCAGCGTGTCGCGGTAGGGCTTCACGTTCTTGGCATGGCTCGGCATGAGCATGCGCATGAATTCTTTCGCTTCCTTGTAGGCATCCTCCCCGGCGACCAGGATCTCGTCGATATCCTTGTTGTAGAGGTCGCGGATCGAGCGCTTGACCAGCGAGCCTTCCTCGTAGACGAGCGTCGGCGCCGTCGATTTGAGCGTGAGATCGCGCACCGTCTCCCACAGCCGCAGCAGGTATTCGAAATCGCGTTTGACCTCGGTCTTGGTGCGGCTCGCGCCGGCGGTGCGCAGGATCACGCCCATGCCCTCCGGCACTTCCAGTTCTTGCGCGATGTCCTTCAATCGCCTGCGGTCGTCGGCGCTCGTGATCTTGCGGCTGATGCCGCCGCCGCGCGCCGTGTTCGGCATCAGCACCGAATAGCGGCCGGCGAGCGACAGATAGGTGGTGAGCGCCGCGCCCTTGGTGCCGCGCTCCTCCTTGACCACCTGCACCAGCATCACTTGCCGGCGCTTGATGACTTCTTGAATCTTGTATTGCCGGCGCAGCCGCGGCGTGCGCTCGGGTACTTCCTCCATGGCGTCGGAGCCCCCCACCGATTCGACGATTTCCTCCTCGCCTTCGGCGCCGTGGGCGTCGATTTCGGTGATGTTGGTGGCGGCACCGACCGCTTCGCCCTCGCTCGGCTCGGCCGGCGCGGAGATGTCGGCTGCTGCGGCGTGGCTCTCGCCGGAGGGGCTTTCCTCGGCGCGGCTCTCTTCGGCGTGACTCTCCTCGGCGAGGTTCTGCTCGGCGCTGCGCTCGTCGTCGCCGGTCGGAACCGGCTCCGACGCGCTCATCGATTCCAGCTGGGCGAGTTCGATCGGAGCCTCGGTCGCGACCGCCGTGGGCGCGGTGTCCTCGCCATGTCCGGTCGGGATCGGCTCGGCGGGGCTCTCGACCGGGGCACCCGCGTCCGGGGCCAATCCCTCGGTCGACTCGGCTTGCGGCGCCATCTGCTCGGAGGCCGCCGCCATCGCTTCGGTCTCCACCGGCTCGCTCTTGACTTCGTCGCGCTGGCGATAGCTCGCGCGCTCCCGACGCCCGTGCCGGCGTCCGGCGCGATGGTCGGCCTCGGCGTCGGCGGCGCGCTGGGCGCGCTCGTCCTCGGCGATCAGCGCCTGCCGGTCGGCGACCGGGATCTGATAGTAGTCGGGATGGATTTCGCTGAAGGCGAGGAAGCCGTGGCGGTTCCCGCCGTAGTCGACGAAGGCAGCCTGCAGCGACGGCTCGACGCGCGTCACCTTGGCCAGATAGATATTGCCGCGAAGCTGTTTACGGTTGGCTGACTCGAAGTCGAATTCCTCGACACGATGGCCGCGCAGAACGACCACCCGGGTCTCCTCCGGATGGGTCGCATCGATGAGCATTTTGTTGGGCATTGACCAATCTCTTGATGACCGTTTGGCGCGCGGCCGCCGTTCGCCGCCACGTGGGCGACGCAAGACGGCGCGACCGGAAACCGGTCTGATGGTGGTTGAAAGGATGGACCGTGCGCGCGGGCGCGATCGACGCCCGATAAGCAGCCGAGCTCGCACGCGCCGCCGAAAGAGCAATGGCGTCGCTCAAGGGCGACGCGACGATGCTCCGGCAGCGATAGGTCGAGTTCTCGGTGCGCGGTCGTGGCATGACCTTTTGGCCCGTGACGGGCGGCAGCGCTCGGCGCGGCCGCGGGTTCTCTTGGCTGACGAGCTTCGACTCGGGAGCAGCATCGAAAGCATAAGCCGCCGCACGTCGCGGGAGGCACTGCCGCACGCAACACCGGTCGTCGTCCACAAGGACATCGGCCTGATGGTCCGAGAGCGCCGCGCCATGCGGGACGTCGCGAACCCATTATCTATCCGCGAAGTCCCCGCCCGATCTTCCGGGAAGCGATTCTTCGGCGAACCTGCCGTGTGTCCGAACGCGGTACAACCGGAACGGTCAAATCGTCAGCACCCTCTTATTAGGGCTGGCGGCAGGCGATGGCAAGGGAGGCCGCCGCCGGTCCGTGCGCTGCGCCACCGCCGCTTGGGGCACGCGGCGAGGTTAAGTTTGGGTTAACCGCGTCCCCGTAATGGAGTAAAAATGGGGCTCGGAGGGGCTGGCTCATGTCTGTCCGCGCGACGAGCTTGGCTGTTGTCTTCGGCGCGCTGGTTCTCGGCGGCGCATCGGCGGCCGAACGCATGGGGCCGGCCGCGCCTACGCCCGCGTCGAATGATTTTCCGGTGGCGAGCGGGGTGCGTCTCGGCGGTGACGACACGCTGACGCGCGTGGTCGCCGATTTCAGCGAAAAGTTCGACATCCGCGCCTTCACCCTCGCCAATCCGTACCGGGTGGTCGTGGACATGCCGCAGGTCACCTTCCAGTTCCCGCCCAAGACCGGCGAGGTCGGCCGCGGGGTGATCAAGGCGTTCCGGTTCGGCCTGGTCATGCCGGGGGGCTCGCGCATCGTGATCGACCTGACGCGCCCGGCGCGGATCGACAAAGCCTTCATGCTTCCCGCCGCCAATGACCAGCCGGCCCGGCTCATCCTCGACCTCGTGCCTACCGACCGCGAGGCGTTCATGCGCGCCATCGCGCTCGAGAACCGCGCGCCCGAGCCCCGCAAGCCGGAACCTCCTCCGGAGGCCAAGAGTGCCGATGCGCGACCGCTGGTGGTGGTCGATCCCGGCCATGGCGGCATCGACAACGGCACCAAGGCGGCGAGCGGGGAAATGGAGAAGACCATCGTCCTCGAGTTCTCGCTGATGCTGCGCGACAAGCTCGAAAAGACTGGCAAGTACCGGGTGCTCATGACCCGCACCGAGGATACCTTCGTGGCGCTCGGCGAGCGCGTCCAGTTCGCGCGCGCGCGGCAGGCCGCGCTGTTCATCTCGATTCACGCCGATGCCTTGCGGCGCAGGGAGGGCGACGCTCACGGGGCGACCGTCTACACGCTCTCGGAACGGGCCTCCGATGCCCGCGCCGCGCGTTTGGCCGAGGCCGAGAACCAAGCCGACGTGATCGCGGGGCTCGATCTCTCCTCCGAGGAGAAGGACGTGGCCGGCATCCTGATCGATCTCGCGCGCCGCGAGACCAAGACCTTTTCGGTGCAATTTGCCAAGGCGGTCGTCGGCCAGCTGAAGACGGCCGCCCGCCTCCACCAGAACCCGCTGAAATCCGCGGGCTTTGTGGTGCTCAAGGCGCCGGACGTGCCCTCGGTCCTGGTCGAACTCGGCTATGTCTCGAACAAGGCGGACCTGAAATCGCTGATCTCGGCCGAGTGGCGGGACCGTACCGCGGATTCCATCGTCCAGGCGGTCGCTCATTTCTTCACCACCCGGCTGGCCGGGGGCGGCCAAAATTGAGCGGGGAGGCCGCCCTTTAGCCTCAGTTTCAACATAAAACAGAGTGACTTAGAGGCTCGGACCAACCGCTGGGGCGGGGTGGCGGATATCCCGGGGAAAATCCGCCCGCCGGAAAATCGTGACCGGCAGCCGCGCGGTCGCCGGTCGACATCGCGGCCGGCGCGGTTCGGGGCAGGGGGATTTCGGTCATGAGATTGTTGCTGCGCTTCGTCGGCTTGTTGTTCGCCGCGGGCACCATCCTGTTCGTTGTCGGGGTGGCAGCGGCAGCCGGACTGCTGTGGCACTATTCCAAATCCCTGCCGGACTATTCCCAGCTCCAGGATTACGAACCCGCGGTCATGACGCGCGTGCACGCCGCCGACGGCTCGCTGCTCGCGGAATATGCGCGCGAGCGCCGGCTCTACATCCCGATCCAGGCGGTGCCCAAGCTCGTGACCCACGCCTTCGTCGCGGCCGAGGACAAGAATTTCTACGAGCACGGCGGCATCGACTTCTCCGGCATCGCCCGCGCCGCCATGCTCTACGTGCAGCAATACGGCAGCGGGCGGCGCCCGCAGGGCGCTTCCACCATCACCCAGCAGGTCGCCAAGAACTTCCTGCTCACCAACGAGCTGTCGTTCTCCCGCAAGATCAAGGAAGCGCTGCTCGCGATGAAGATCGAGCGGACCTTCTCGAAGGAAAGGATCCTCGAGCTCTACCTCAACGAAATTTATCTCGGCATGGGCGCCTACGGGGTGGCCGCCGCCTCGCTCTTGTATTTCGACAAGTCGGTGCACGAATTGTCGATCGCGGAAGCCGCCTATCTCGCGGCGCTGCCGAAGGCGCCCAACAACTACCATCCCTTCCGCCAGCGCGAGCGCGCGCTCGAGCGGCGCAATTACGTCATCGATCGCATGGCCGAGGACCACTACATCACCGCACAACAAGCGGAGCAGGCGAAGAAGGAGCCGCTCAAGGTCACCCAGCGGCCGACCGGCGCGCACATCTTCGCGGCGGAATATTTTGCCGAGGAGGTCCGCCGCTACATCTACGAGAACTACACCGAGAAGAAGCTCTACGAGGGCGGCCTCTCGGTGCGCACCACCCTCGATCCCAAGATGCAGGTGCTGGCGCGCAAGGTGCTGGTCGACGGCTTCGTGAATTTCGACGAGCACCAGGGCTATCGCGGCGCCGCCAGCAAGCTCGACATCGCGGGCGACTGGGGCGGCAAGCTCGCCGACGTCAAGGCGCTCGCCGACGTCTCGCCGTGGCGGCTCGCGGTGGTGCTGGAGAGCGGGGATCAATCGGCCCGCATCGGGTTCCAGCCGGCGCGCGAGCCCGGCGGCGCGGTCTCCAAGCAACGCGACACCGGCACGGTTTCGCTCGAAGGCGTGAAATGGGCGAAGCCGACGAGCGGCCCGAACAAGGGCAAGGTGCCGACCAAGGTGTCGCAGGTGCTCAATGTCGGCGACGTGGTCTATGTCGAGCCGCTCGCCGGCAAGGACGGCGAATTCCGCCTGCGCCAGGTGCCCGAGGTTTCCGGCGCCATCGTCGCGATGGACCCGCAGACCGGACGCGTGCTGGCGATGGTCGGCGGCTTCTCCTACGACCAGAGCCAGTTCAACCGCGCCACCCAGGCGCTGCGTCAGCCGGGGTCGTCGTTCAAACCGATCGTCTATGCCACCGCCCTCGACAACGGCTATACGCCCTCGACCGTCGTACTCGACGCGCCGATCGAAATCGATACCGGCAGCGGCATCTGGGCGCCGGAAAACTATACGCGCAAATACTACGGCCCCTCGACGCTGCGCTTCGGCATCGAGCAATCGCGCAACGTGATGACGGTGCGCCTCGCGCAGGACATCGGCATGCCGCTGATCGGCGAATATGCCAAGCGCTTCGGCGTCTATGAGAGCCTGCCGCCCTACCTGTCGTTCGCGCTCGGCGCGGGTGAAACGACGCTGCTGCGAATGGTCGGCGCCTATGCGATGTTCGACAACGGCGGCCGTAAGATCCAGCCGACCCTGATCGACCGCATCCAGGACCGCTACGGCCACACCATCTACAAGCACGATACGCGCGAGTGCCGCGGCTGCGACGCCGACAAGTGGGCGAACCAGAACGAGCCGACATTGGTCGACAAGCGCGAGCGCGTGCTCGACCCGATGACGGCCTACCAGATCACCTCGATCATGGAAGGCGTCGTGCAACGCGGCACCGCGACCGTGGTGAAGGAGGTCGGCAAGCCGATCGCCGGCAAGACCGGCACCACCAACGACGAGAAGGACGCCTGGTTCATCGGCTTCTCGCCTGATCTCGTGGTCGGGGTCTATCTCGGCTACGACAAGCCGCGCCATCTCGGCCGCGGCGCCACCGGCGGCGTGCTGGCGGCGCCGATCGTGCGGGATTTCATGAAGGTCGCGCTCGCGGACAAGCCGGCGGTGCCGTTCCGCGTGCCGGCCGGCATCAAGCTCATCCGCATCGATCCCAAGAGCGGCATGCGGGCGGGACCCGGCGACCAGCGCGTGATCCTGGAGGCCTTCAAGCCCGGCACCGCGCCGCCCGACAACTATTCGTCGATCGGCGTGGTCGACGCCGACGGTCGCCCGCTCGGAGTTTCGCCTGAGGCGGAGCGTGCGGTGCGCACCGGGACCGGCGGACTCTACTGACCGCGCTGATCGCAGACACAGCCCGTCAACCCACCTTCTCCCAGGTCATGGTGCGCACGCTCATTGCGCCGGTGAGCGGATCGGGAGACGGCGGGGTCGAAAGATAAATGCGATTGCCCTCGAAGCGGGCGAAACGCTTCTGCCGGGTGCCGGTCCAGCTTTCGTTCCACGAAACCTCGACGTGATGGGTGATCTCGTTGCCGTCGACGGTGTAAGTGCCGGCATAGCCGGTCATGCTGCGAAACAGTGCTTCCGCCTCAGCCGGCGTCGCGTTGCCTCCGGCCGGCTTGGGCCGGTCGCTTCCGACGTTGAGCACCATCATGCGTCCATCGGGCGCATAGTTGATGTAGCCGGTCGGGTTAGCCCCCAGAAGGTCGGTCTTGGCGCCGGAGGGAACCTCCTCCCGCACCGCCGCCAGGAGCTTCCAGGTGCCGAGGATATGCCGGCGCGTCTGATCGTTCGACATGTCGAAGCCTTGGTTGAGGGCGTGACCTCATAGTCGGCGCCGGTGGCGCCTGCAACTGGCGTCGGCTGCGAGGGTGATCACCGCCCGCAGGTCGGCAACGCAAGCTCGGCCCCGCCAAGACCGGGCCGCTGACATCATGAGAAATTCTAAGGCAGGCGCGAGAAACGATGCTTTGCGGCCCTTCGATCAGGGCCTTATTTCATTGGCTCCAGGACGGGAGATCGCCTGTCCATAATCTCAGGAGCATGAAAAATGTTACGGAATTTTCCCTGCGCACCGCCCGTCGACGAGAGCCGTCGGGCCATCGGCCTGGCAGGTGGATGCTGGCAGCCGTCCACCGCCTCGTTGTCCCCAACCTTGACCGCGCTGCGGACGATGTGCGCCGCCTGGCGCGAGAGTCTCGCTGCGTCGCGCCAGTACGAGCAGCTGCGCTCGAGCGGCATGCCGCACGACGCGGCGCTCAGGCAGGCGCTCGGCATGGGCTTGAGCCCGGTCCGGGAGCGGCGAGAAATACCCAAGGCGCTATGCTTTGCCGGCAAGGCCTAGCGCGCGCCTGTTGCGCTCGCGCGCCATCGCAAAGGGCGATGCGCTGACGCAAAAGCGCAACGAGGTCAGCGGGCGGCGCGTCCAGCAGGTCGCGACTTCGATTTCAGCCTGCTCAGTTGGCGGGTATCCTCGGCAGCCTCGGCCAGCAGCCAATCGCTGAAGGCCACGATTTTCGGCAGCTTGGCGACCGCCTTCGAGCACACGATCCAATACGCGTAGGACACTGGCATCGCCAGATCGAAGGGGCGCACGAGGCGCCCGCCGATCAAATCCCATGCGGCCAGCGCGGTACGCGCCAGCACCACGCCCTGGCCGTCGACCGCCGCATCGATCGCCATGCTCGCCTGGTTGAGAACCGGGCCGCGCGAAGGGTCCACGCCGGCAATCCCGGCGAAGTCGAGCCATTGGCTCCAACCCAGTCGGTCAGTGACGTGCAGGAGCGGGAAGCGGCCGAGGTCGGACGGTTTGCGCAGCGGGTTGCGGCCCTCGAGCAGCTTCGGGCTGCAGGCCGGAAACAGCTCCTCTGCGCACAGCCGAGTGACATGGAGGCCGGAGGCGGTTCCGTCGCCGTGACGAACAGCGAGATCGATGTCCTCGCGCGCGAAGTCGACGTGATGCGGTGACGCGCTGATCCGCAGATCGATCTCGGGGTGGACGTCGGCAAAGCGGCCGAGCCGATGGACCAGCCACTTCGCCGCGAAATTCGGCGAGGTGCTGACGGTGAGCGCGCCGCCGCTCTGGCGTTGCAGCAACTGCTCGGTTCCATCGCCGATTCGGTCGAACGCATCGCGCACGACCGCGAGATAGGCGCGACCCCCCTCGGTGATCAACAGTCGCTGTCGCTCGCGATTGAACAGCTTGAGCCCGAGCTCGGCCTCGAGCGCCTTCACCTGATGGCTGACGGCGCCCTGGGTGACGCAGAGCTCCTCGGCGGCGCGCGTGAAACTCTCATGGCGGGCCGCGGCCTCGAAGGCCTTGAGCGCGTTGAGGGGCGGCAGCCGGCGCGGCATGAGGCAGCCCATGTCATGAGAAAAACTAGGGCAGCGTAGAGATAAGATGCTTTACCTGCAAGAACATTTCGGCTTGTCTTGGAACGAAATTCATCCAGACATGGCCCGACCACCGCCGTCCTCGTCGGCTTTCCGGCGCTATCTCCCGCATCATCCGAAGTACTGACGAAGCAACGCGCGCAAGCTCAAGGCGCCGCCTCCTCCTCGGGCGGCTTGATGTGACGGAACGAGAACAGCAGCGACAGGTCGTAGACGATCTTCAGCACGCCGCAGATGACGAGCGGCAATCCTGCAAATGATGTGGAGAGCAGCGCGCCGGCCATCGCCGGGCTGATCGAAGATGCCAGGCTGCGCGGAACTGCTGTCACGCTCGCGGCGGCGGTGCGCTCGGCGGGCGTCACCACCGCCATCACGTAGGACGTGCGCGTCGGCACGTCCATCTGCGAGAGCGCGGAGCGCACCAGCAGCAGCGCGAGGACGATGATGAGATTGGGCGAGAACGCCGCGAGGATGAGACACAGGCTCGAAGGGATGTGGGTGAAGACCATCGTATTGACCAGACCGAAGCGCGTCCCCAGGCGTGCCGCCACGGGGTACGAGAAGGCGGTCAGAACATTCGACCAGAAGAAAAAGATACTCGCGCCGGCGAGCGACAAGCCGAAGCGCTCGAACAGCCAAAGCGCCATGAGGGACTGAACCGCAAATCCGCCGGCAAAGGAATCCAGGCTGAACAGCGCGGCGAGCTTGTAGACGGTTTTGCGGGAGGGGCCCAGCGCCGTGGTCCGCGCTTCGGCTTCCTTCGCCTTGCTGTGCGGCAGCTGCGCGTAGAACGCGGCTCCCACCAGGCCGAGTGCGGCATAGAGATAGAACATGACCTGCAGCGCGCGGGTCTTGTCCATCCCGAACGACGCCAACAGGTCCGGGGCGCCGGCCGCGAGCGCGCCGGCCGCGATCGACAACGCGCCGACCAAGCTGTAGCGCGCGAAAATACGCGTCCGCTCCTTGTCCGACGCCTGTTGTGCGAGCGCGGCCTGCTCGAGCGGAACATGCACGCCGATGTCGCCGGTCGTGGGATTCATCGTGCCGATGAAGGCGATCGCCGCAATGAAAATGAAATGCTGTCCGTTCGGCAGTACGACGCCGGTCGCGACCATCAAGGCCGCGCAGGCCAGCAGCAGCGTGCGCAGGTCATAGCGGGGGGCCAAGAACCCGATGGTCAACGTCGTGGCGGCGGAGCCGAGCAGCGCAGCGGTCGCCACCAGCCCGATCTGGAACGGATTGAATCCGATTTCGAGCAGGTAGGCCGGCAGCACGATGGCGGCGAATCCGTCGCCGAATCCACGCGCCGCGCGCGCAGCATAGAGATAGAAGACGTTCGGTGGCCTCCTCACGCCCAATCCCGCGAGCACGCCCGCGCCACGATCGAAGTCCGGCATTCGCATCGTCGATCAATCCGCCGGCGTCACCGTGAAGTCGTCGAAATAGACGTGGCTGTCGGCCTTGGACCACAGGCCGATGCGCCCCGAGACCGGCGCGGCCAGGACGTGCTCCAGGTAGAGCTTGCCGTCGAGGTAGCCCGCGACCTTGGTGCCGGCGATCCGGACCTTGAGCTCGTGCCACTGGCGCGTCGGGGTCGGCGTGTTGCGAATCCATTTTACCGAGGACCGCTTGCCTTTCTCGAACTTCCACATCACCAGGTTGTTTTCGAGCGGATTGGCGCGGATCGTCAGATAATCCCCGTTGGGCTTGAGGTTGAACAGGATCCCGGCGCCCTGATCGATGCGGCCGGAAATCCCTTCGAAACGAACGGAGATTTCGCCGTCGCGGAAATCCGTCACGTCCTTGGCGACGGTGTAGGGGAAATAGGCATAGGCCTGCACCCGGTCGAGGAATTCGGCATAGCGCTCGCCGTAGAGCGCCCGCGCCTTGTCGGCGATGCCGGCCGCGGTCTGTCCTTCTTTCCATTGCCGGCCATCGACGGCGAGCACCTTGTTGTTGCCGTCGGTCTCGATCCGCCAGACACCGACGACGCTCAGGAACGATTTCGGCTCGGCGCCGGCGGTCTCGTCGGAGAAGTCGAGCTTCAGGGATTGTCCGGCATTGGCATATGTCAGCGATGCCGCGAGGCTGATGCAGGCGGCTGACATTATGATGGTGCGTTGGGCGGCCTTCATGGGTGACCTCCATCTTTGACGAGTTGCGCGGAGAGGCGCGGCGGGCGGCGGCTCCACCACCATGCCAGAACGATCAGCAAGGGCAGGCCGCCGAAGAACCAAGCCAGCGCCGGCGATCCGCTGGCGATCAATGGATAGCCTCGATACTCCTCGCCGCCGACCGGCGTTGGAACGGGCTTTCCCGCGAGCGCATAGAGCAACGGCAGGATCTCGCGGTGGCTGGTCGACCGGCTGCGGTCGGAACGTCCGTCGTAGGAGTACTCGACCTCGCCGTAAGCCTCGTCGCTCGCGCTGCCGACGAGGGTCTGGCCGGTGGTGGCGAGGCTGATGGCGACGCGGGGAAGCGCTCGCTCGAGCTTGGCCAGAACGTTGCGCCGCAGGTCGACATAGCGCGGGTCTTCCGCTGCCAGATGAACGGTGATGACCAGCGGCTCGCGCAGGTCGGCCAGCGCCCGCTGATCGGCGGCGGGAAACGAGTTGCGCCGATCCTCGGCGAGGTCGAACGATGCTGTGACCCGGGTGGCCAAGACGAATATGGCCGCAGCGATGGCTATGCAGGCCAGTGACCGCACGAACTTGGTGCGCGGCGGCACACCGGGATGCAGCCACACCGCCGCCAGCGCGGCGAAGCCGCCGATCGCCGTCACGATCCCCAGCAGCAGGCCCACTGACAGGAGCCCCTGCTCGAAGCTGCGCAGCGTCTGCGTCAGCGACAGTCGCGCTATCCATTCGAGCGCACCGGGCTGCCCGGACAGCGCGAAGTCCAACACCCACGACCCGATGGTGAAGGCGAGGGCGATAATCGCCGCCGTTGCCGCGCTGTCGGAAATGCTTGCCGAGAACAGCGCGATGGCGCCGACCAGCAGGCCGTAGAGCAGGTGGCCGAGCAGCAGGTTGGCGGTTTCCGCAACATTGAGGTGCCCGCCGAGCACTCCCCAGATCACCAGGGCGGAGGCGGCGGGAATGAGCGCGGCAGCGAAGGCCGCGAAGATCGCGGTCATCTTGGCGGCGATCAGCGTCGGCACCCGATAGGGCAACTGCACCAGCAGACGCAGCGCGCCCGATTCTTTTTCGCGGCCGAGGCTTCGAATGGCCACGAACGGAAAGAGCAGCGTGACGGCGACGTAGAGCGCTCCGAAGGTCGGGACCAGCACGCCATCGAGCGGCGAGAGCCCGGTCGCCAGCATGGGCTGATCCCGCGCGGCGGAACTGGCTTCGCCATAAAGCGCGACCGCCTGGAAAAAACTGTAGCCGACGAGAGGGCAGAGGATCAGCAGCATGGTCCACAGCGCGCGGCCACTCGCCACCTCCCGCAGCTCCTTGGCGAGCAGTGGACGCAACGGCGCCTGGCCGATGGTGGCGGCGTCAGGTGAGCGCAAGGAACACGTCCTCCAATCCGGCCGCGGGCATCCCGGTGCGCGCCCGCAGCTCCGCGAGCGTGCCGGCGCCGCGAATGCGGCCATCGACGAGCAGCACGAAGCGGTCGCAGACACGCTCGGCGTCGAGCAATTGATGAACGGCAAGAACCAGCGTTCGCCCGTCGCTTGCAGCGTCGCGCACCACAGCCATGATCTCGCGCGTTTGGCGCAGATCAAAACCGTCGAATGGCTCGTCCATGAGCAGCAGGGGCTGCGGTGCGATGAGCGCAAGCGCCAGCATGAGCCGCCGGCCATAGCCTTTCGACAATGCGCCGACCTGTTTGCGCAGAACCGGCGCCAGGCCGAGGGTGCGGATCGCCTGCGCTGCGAGGCCTGCTGGCCTGCCATAGGCGGCCGAGAAAAATTCGATCACGCTTGCCGCATACTGGTCCTCCCAGGGGCGCAGTCCGTCCGGCAGGTAGAACATCAAGTTCGCGACGGCGCGACAGCGGAACGGGTCCGCCGTGCCAGAGGATCTGCCCGCCATCCGCGGGAAGCGTGCCGGCGATCGCCTCCATCAGCGTGGTCTTGCCGGCGCCGTTGGGCCCGATCAGCCCGAGCACCTCGCCGGCATTCACCGAAAACGAAATGTCGGCCAGCGCGCGCTGCTCGCCGTAGCGCTTGGCGAGGCCGGCAACTTGCATCAAGCTCACGAGGGCGTCGTCGGTTCGAAAAGCTTGATCGGCCCCTTGATCGCCTTCCAGGCGAAATGTCCTCCGGCCATGTACCGCGCGTCAAATCCTGCCTTGCGCAAGGTTGCCACCGTTTGGCATCCGACGTGAAACCCATAGACGCAAAACGCGACGACCGGCGCGGTCTTCGAGAGTTCGGCCATCCACTCGTCGACCCGGTCGGGGTCGCGCCAAACCGCTCCCTCCATCATGTCCGGGGCACGACTGCTGGAGTGCCGGGGCCGCGTATCGATAATCTGCACCGGCGTTCCGGAGTTGAGCATCGCCTTCACCTCATCGACCGTAACGGAGGGAAGGTCGCCGAACTGCTTCTGCTCGAGCGGCCGCGGCGGTTTCACCCCGACAGCGTCCTCGTAACGGCCCTGCACGGCGCTCCAGTCGATGTTGCGCATGAACGTCGCCACATAGGCGACCGTGTTAGCGCCGAAGTCGAGATGATACGCGTGCTCGTACATGTCGAGCGCGAGCACCGTGATCGCGCCGGCGACGGCCTGGCTGCCGTCGGAGATGCTCTGATTGATGAGCCTGCCCGCGCGCGGCAGCCAGCTCAGCAGAACCCAGCCGGAGCCCCCATCGAGCGAATTCGCCAGCGCCACGAATTCGCGGCGCCAGCGATCGACCGAGCCGAAATCGCGCACAAGCGCATTCGCCATGACTTCCGGTACGGCGCGCCCGTCTCCGCCAAGGCTCGCAAAGTACAATTCGTGCAATGCCAACGAATTCAGCGCCGCCGCCTCGTCCTGCTTCAGGCGGCGGATGACATGCGCCGGCGTCGTGGCGGGATCGAGTGCTTCGAGCTCTTCGGAAATCGCGTTCAGGCGCGTGAAGGCGCCGCCATAGTTGTTCTCATAATGGCTCTCGATGAGCCGTGGCGTGATGCCCAAAAGAGTCCAAGGCCGGCAGAACAGGGGTTCGATCTGATATCTCATGTTGACGTCTCCAGAGTTCGCAGTTCGTGCGTCATAGGTCTCCGTTTGTGCCCATGGGCGTGGCGGACCGAATTCGCCGTCAGCGGCGGCGATCCAACGTCGTTTGGCGGGCAAGAGTCGACGTCAGCTCTTCGCGCGCGCGGTCTTGTCGAGCGCGGCACGCAGTCCCTTGGCGAGCTTCACCGCGTCGTCGTTGGCCCAGAAGTGCATGAAGATCAGCCGCGGCTGCTCCGTGAGCATGTGGCTGTGGATCGCCGTCACCTCGATGCCGTTTTCCCGCAGCGCCTTGATCACCGGGTTCACCTCGTCTCCGGTCAGCACGAAGTCGCCGGTGATGGCGGCCTTGCCGCCGCCGGTCGGCTGGAAGCCGATGGCCGTGGCCACCCCCGTGGGACCGGCGGGAGCGAGTTGCATTCCGTTCTCGCTGATCGGGTCGCGGCGGGGCACCGCAAATTGATAAACGCCACCGTTGTTCTGCCCTTTGGCGCCGATGATCTGGTCGAGCTGGGCGGTGTCGAGATCGACCGCGGGCGGAGGGGCCGCGGCGGCGGGCGGCGTCAGCGGAGTCTTGCTCTCCGCCAGGGCCGTGCGCAGTGCGGTCGCGAGCTTCACCGGGTCGCCGTGGCCGCCGACATGCATGTAGAACGTCAGCGGATCGGCGCGCAGCAGGTGGTTGTGGACGGCGGTGATTTCGAGGCCGTTCGCGATCAGCTTGGCCATCACCGGATTGATCTCGGTCTGCAGCAGCACGAGGTCGCCCATCACCATCGCTCCGCCGTGCGCCGGCTTGAACGCGGCCCAGCCGCCGAGCGCCAGTGCCGGCTTGATGGTGACGCCGTCGAGCGTCACCGTGAGGTCGGTGCGTGGAAATCCGTAGCGATGAACATCGCCGGATACCGCGGCAGTGCTTCCGAGCGCTTCGTCGACCTTCTTCCAGTCGATCTCCTGGGCATGGGCGGTGGTGGCAACTGTCGCCAATGCGCAGATCGCAAGCATCTGAACAACACGCATGACCAAGTCCTCCTGGTTTGAGCCTATTGCCCGGTGGCGCCCCCAGTCCCTTGACCGCTCGTCGTTTGAACAAGCAGTCGCTCCACATTGTTCCAGCGAATGACGTCCATGAAGGCATCGACGTAGGACGCGGCCTTGGCGCCGAAGTCCAGGTGATAAGAGTGCTCGTACATATCGAGCGCGAGAATGGGCGTGCCGCCCGCCAATGTGTGACAATGGTCCGACGCCCATTGGTTGACGAGCTTGCGGTCGCGCGGCGACCACGATAGCAGCACCCATCCGGAGCCGCCCCCGAGCGCTTTGCCCATCGCCACGAACTCTGACCGCCAGCGCTCGTACGACCCGAAATCATGGGCGAGCGCGTCGCGCAGCGCAGGGCCGGGTTCGCCCTGGGCCCCGAGGCCGTCGAAGAACAGCTCGTGCAGGATCATCGAGTTCATCGCAACGAGCTGTTCGCGCTTGAGGCCGTTGACGAGGAAACCGGCAGCGTGCGCGTAATCGAGCTCGGCGAGCCGCTCGTCGATCAGGTTGAGGCGCTTGACCGCGCCGCCGTAGTTGTTCTCGTAGTGGCTGACGATCAGCCGCTCGGACATGCCCTTGATGTGGGCGGGGTCACAGGACAAAGGCTTCATGCGGTACGGCATCAGCGCTCCTCCGCCCAGGGCAGCGCCGTGATCTCGAGTTGATCGAATCGCGTGACGTTGTCCTCCTCGGTCCAGAGACCGATGCGGCCTTCCTTCAAGAAGGTGCGATCCCAAATCGTGAAGAGCGGCTCATTATCAAGCGACACTGTGAATTGATCGCCGTCGGCGACCAGCCCGAGCATGTGCCAATGATTGAGCACGACCTCGGCGTCCGTTCCGCCGATCAGCTCCAACTTACCCCCCAGACAGCGGTAGAGGTCGATCCGTCCTTCCCGAGCATTCGCACTGACGACGTAGTAATTATCGGCATCCAGAAAACGGAAAGCGATACCGGCGCTTTGCATTGTTCCCGCAATCACCTCGAAGCGAGTGCTCAGCGCGACGTTCTTGAGCGAAAGCGGCTTGTAGATCGCGAGCAGGAACCGATGCTCGCTCTGGTCCTTGCTGACTTGCTCGATGGCGGCGCCCGTGATCGCTGTCGGATCGCGCACCACCGTCCATTGTCCTTTCCCGCCTTCACCCGTTCGCAAAAATTCGAAATCGGCGGGTGGCACTCCGATTTGGCTTTTTTTTGCGATGTCGATTTTCGTTGTTTCGGCCTGAGCCCGGCTGCCAGCCACGGTGCACGCCAGACAAGCGGCCGTGCCGACGGCCGCCGCAAGCGTGACAACGCGGTTCATGACAGCACCCCCAACAGGAACAAGATGATGCCGGCGCCACAGCACCCGGCGAGGGTCGGAATCATCCCGACCTTGAAGCGGAAAATGGCGATCGCGGCGGCGACCGATAGTGCGAGCGCGAACCAGTCCACGCTCGCCAGCCGCGGCGCGTCGAACGCCAGCGGGAACGCGCGCACCGGCACCGTTTCGTGAAACACCGTGTGGATCGCGAACCAGATCGCGAGGTTCAAGACCACGCCGACCACGGCGGCGGTGATGGCGGACAGCGCGGCGTTGAGCGCCTTGTTGTCGCGCAAGGTCTCGATGAACGGAGCGCCGAGGAAGATCCAGAGAAAGCAGGGCGTGAACGTGACCCAGGTCGCGAGCAGGCCGCCCAGCGTCCCGGCCAGCATCGGCGACAGCGTGCCCGGATCGCGGTAGGCCGCCATGAAGCCCACGAACTGCAGCACCATGATCAGCGGGCCGGGCGTGGTCTCGGCCATGCCGAGGCCGTCGAGCATCTCGCCGGGCTTGAGCCAGCCGTAGTTCTCGACCGCCTGCTGGGCGACATAGGCGAGCACCGCGTAGGCGCCGCCGAACGTCACCACCGCCATCTTGCTGAAGAACACGGCGATCTGGCTGAAGACATTGGCGCTGCCGAGTGTCGCGAGCAGCGCAACGACCGGAACGAGCCAGAGCGCGAGCCAAACCGCTGCGACGGCCGAGGCGTGGCGCACGCTCGGTCGGGCGTGTTCGGGCAGACCCTCGCCGAGCACGCTATCGACCGACGCCCGGCGTGCCCTTGCCGCTCGCGCCGTGTCCGCCGCCGTTGCCAAATGCGGCAAGGCCGAGCATGCCGCCGACGAAGCCGATGCAAGCCGCGCCGAAAACGATGACGGGAAACGGGATGTCGAGGAAAAATATTGCAATGAAGGCAATCGCCGCAATCGCAATCATGACGCGGTTCTTGAGCGCGCGCTTGCCGATGCGAAACACCGCTTCGAGCACGATCGCGAGAACCGCGGCCTTGAGCCCGAAGAACAGCGCCACGACGATCGGCACATTGCCCCAGGCGGCGTAGACGTAGCTGAGCGCCATGATGGCGACGATGCCGGGAATGATGAACAGCCCACCGGCGATGATGCCGCCCAGCGTGCGATGCATCAGCCAGCCGATATAGGTCGCCAGCTGCTGCGCTTCGGGCCCCGGCAGCAGCATGCAGTAGTTGAGCGCGTGCAGGAAACGTTGCTCGGAAACCCAGCGCTTCTCCTCGACCAGGATGCGATGCATGACCGCGATCTGGCCGGCGGGGCCTCCGAAGCTCAGCGCCGCGACGCGAAGCCAGGTCAGGAACGCCTCGCGGAGCGATACCCCGTGGTGGAATTCCGAACCGTCTCGCGCGGCGACCGCAAGCTCAGCCATGGCGGGCCCGCTTCAGGCTCGCGGCCGGCCAGTTGTGCGTTTCCGCCTGGAGCTTGCGACACCAGGTATAGAGCGCGTCGTACATCACCATGCCGTGGGCGAGCATTTCGTGGTCGTTCGCAAAGTTCGCGGAGAGGCCCAAGGAAATGGCGAACAGGCCGCCGCACTGCGGCGACAGATCGTGACGCGAGGTGTCGGCGCCCCTGACGATGGTCGCCAGATGGTCAAGCGCGGGGTCCTTGATGCCGTAGATGCGCAGGATCGTATCGAACGAGCAGCGCTCGCCTTCATGCGCGAATTCGACGCCGTCGATGTCGTAAGGCGTTCCGCCTGTCTCTTTCGCGACGGTGAGAACGTCCTTGGGCGGGACGTAGATGAATTCCGCCTGCGGATCGATGAAGCGCCGGATCAGCCACGGACAGGCGATGCGGTCGATTTTCGGCCGCTCGCGCGTGACCCACTTGCCGGGCGTGGCGCCGATCGGCCGGTAGGTCGGGAGACCCTCGGCGATCCAGCCGGCGATGCCACCCTGCAAATAGCTGGCGTCGATGCCTGCTGCGCGCAATGCGGCAGCTACGCCTTGGCTGACCTGACGCCCATGAACGCAGTGCACGACGACTTGGCGTCCGCTGGGCAGATCCGTTCGCCACTGCTCCACCTCATCCGGGGCGCGATGAAAGGCCGAGATAATGAGCTCGCCCGCGGTGGCAAAATCGGCGGGACGCCGAACGTCCACCACCGTGGGCGCCGTGGCGGTGCCAAGCCGACCATAGAGATCCGTCGTTGAGATCAAGGAAAGAACCTGCTCCATGACAATGCACCTCGCTGCTCTCGCGGATTGTTGACGATCGCTGCTATCGCCGTTTCTTGTTGAAATATTCGTAGAGGTTGTTGAACACCTCGGTGCCGCGCGCGATCCGCTCCAAGTCGTCCTTCGTGGTGACGCTGATGCCTTCGATCAGCGTCCTGATGCCGGCGACTTCGGTGCGGCCGAACTTGTCGTCCTTGAGATCGATGTCGTGGACAATCTCCGCGATGGCGCGCAACGCGGGATCGTTGAGCGCGCCGCGCTCCAACAGCACCTCGAACGTGCATTTGTCGCCCTCGTGGGTGAACTCGGCCTCGAACATGTCGAAGCGCAGCTCGCCCGCTTGCGGGCGATAGCCCTTGCCGGACACGAATTTGAAACGAGCGTCTGGGTCGATGAAGCGACGGATCAGCCAGGCGCTGGCGATCCGATCGACGTATATCCCTTGTCGCGTGACCCAGGTTCTGTTGCGCAGCGTGCCAACGACGCTTGCCCTGGAATCGGCTGTCGCTTTGTCCGTCACGGCCTCATCCTCGCTTAATCGAGCCTCCAGGCTCGTGAGCAAACCTTCCGCCGTTTCGCGACCGATGGCGCCGAAGAAATCGATCGCAACGATCTCGGCGAGGCGCTTGCGCAATCGCGCGACCTGAATGCGAAGGTCGCTGGTCGCCTCTGGTTTCGCATTGGGGCGCAACAGCTTTGCGATCGCGCGTGCGTCCTCGACGACGTTCTTGTAGTCGGCGTCGCGCGCCTGGTCGAAGAGCGCCCGGACCTTCTCGTCCGACAGGCCGTCGATCAGGCGGGCTTCGCAGACGAACGCCTCACCGCCGCCTTCGGCGATCTCGCGCAGCAGCCACTCGAAGTCCTCCTGCGTCTCCTCGTTCATCGGCAGCGCATGCACGGCGTTCTTGACCGCGATCGCGCCGATCCCCTGCAGCCGGCGCCAAATCTTGACGCGCAGGTATGCAGGCTTTGCCGGAAGTTGGTGGACGAGCAGCAGCCAGCTGTGGGCCAGGACCCTGGGCGTTCCGGCATTCATGGGATTGATACCGTATCAAAGCTCAAGTCGCGATGCAACACATGTATCACCGACTATCACGATGGGTTGATTGCGTGACGTGGTGAGTCGCCTGCTCAAATCCGAGCTTTGGTTGCGGTGAAACGAATTCGCTTGCGGCGGCGGTCATCGCGTCGTCAGTCGCGGCAGGGGCACGGCGCGATGGCGCCGATCGAATATGCGAGCACGGCTTCATCCGCCCAGAAATCCACCGATACCTCGATCTCCCCGGGACCCCAGGTAAAGTGCTCGGTGAATGGCAGGTCGGGCGCCGTTTCCTTGAGCCGGATGAAGTTGATGTCGAAACGACCGGAGCTGGTTGCGCAGCGGGATGCGTCGACATCGAGGCGCGCCGTCCATATCCGTTGCAACTGCTGAATCGGTGAAAATCGGATCTCCTTGACCGTTAACACGGGTTTGCACGCGCTCTCTGCGACAGCTTGCGTGGCGCCGCAGAGAGCGATGAGGCCGGCCACTAGTGCGCAGAGATGCGATGGCCGTACTCCGGGTCTTGCAACATTTTTGCTCATGAGGTGCTCCGCACTGATGTTTGCTCGATACCGGGCGCGAATAGCGGTTTCGATCGCGCGGACGCAAAGCATCCTTTCTCGCACCTGGCCTAATTTTTCTCATGAGCCGCGCTGCGCCGGGTTGCGCGATCGGGAACAAGTTCGGATTCACCCGAGTTTTGGCAATGGGGAGAGTCGAACCGCGAGGACTTCAATGCGCAAACTTCTGGTCCTGACCGCAATCCTGCAATTTGTAATCTCGCCCGCGGTAGCGCAAACATCGTCGCAATCCGCGGCGACGAAGGCTGACCGCCTGTCGCTCGAGCAAAAGACGGCGATCTCCAAGCTGATCACCAAGCAAACCGAACCGCTCGCAGCTTCCTTTTCGGTTGCGGTCGACGGCATCGTGCCTGCGGAAATCCAGGTTCATTCGCTTCCGGCCGAAGCGGAAAAATTGGCGCCGCAGCTGCGCGGCTTCGGTTACGTGGTGGTCGAGGAGCTGGTCGCCATCGTCGAGCCGCGCACTCGTAAGATCGAAGTTGTATTTCCGAGATGGGGTGGGGAGTGAGCCGAGCTCGTTTTCGACAGCCGCGATAGTCGGAGATTGCCAGGATCGAGCAAGCGTTTATGGATAGAAGTTGCGCTGCCAGCGGAACATCGCGGACCAGACGTTCTGGTCATCGATCAAGGCAACCGGGGGCCGCGGCATGTTCGCTGAATAGTTCCCCGGTCCCCGGTACGCGGTGTTGAGGTGCGAGTAGAGGAGTTCGAAGCCGACATCGAGCTGCGGCGCCGGGTTCCACTGCGTGCGTGAGCCGATTTCGTAGAAGCTGAAACTGGGATTGCAGCTGTTGCCTCCTCCCCCCGGGGGAAGCGTGATAGGCAGGGATGCGGCCCCTGAGACGGCTACCCCGCACACGACGGCACCGCCCGCACCCGGCAAGTGCGAGTTGATGATGCTTTTGGCGGTGTCGTTGTAGCTGACGTTGACGTAGCCGCCGAACCAGGACGTCCGCCACCTCGGGTTCCACAGGTGCTCATAGGCTGCGACGGCGCTCCACACCCGTGTCAGCTGGACATCAGTCCCGATATCGAAGACGCCGTCGGTCAGCCAGCCGACGCCAACGCTGGACGAGGCGTTGTAGATCTGCGCGCCGCTGCCGATGCTGGTGCAGAAGCCGACAGCGCCCTCCGTGTAGCAGGCGTTGGCGCCGACCATGTCGCCGCCCGCAAGATTCAACTTGCCCCCGACCGCGACCACCCAGCCCAGCTTGTCCGCCGGATGGCCGTTGTCGACGAGGTTGGGATTCAGGTAGTAGGCGCCGCTGGCTTCGTGAACTGCGCCGCTGACGCCGGCGAAGCCCCAGGCCTGGTCGACGCGCAGGTTGGCGACCACGTCGGGCAGCCGGAAGCCATTGCCGGCGGCATTGACCGCGAAGGCGGTATCGCCGACGACCGCGGCATTGACGCCGAAAGAGGCGGCGTTGGCCGCGTCAACAACCGCGGCGCGGTTGTGGCCAAGCGGGCTCTCCGCCGAGAGCGTGCCGGAGAAGCCGTTGCCGAACTCGGCGGTATAGGCCCATACAGTGACTCCGTTCGCGCTGGTGTCGGCCCCGACCGTCACGGTGTGGTAGCTGTAGGCGCCGTCGTAGGTGAAGAGATCGAAGAACGACTGCGTCTTTCCCACCGCGAAGCCGGCGAACTGCATGAACGCCCGATTCCAGAACACGACGCCGGCCTCGGTAACCGCCGGAGTGGTGACCTGGACGCCGAGGCGGATAAAGGTGCGCAGCGTGCCGTATTCGGTCTCCTGGCGCACGTCCCACGACAGCGCGGCACGGGTACGGTAGTTGACGTCGTTGGTGACGTCGCGGGCGAAACGGGCTTGCGCCGCTTCGGTCGCGCCCGAGCCGGCCGCGGTTCCGCCGGCGCCGGCATTGTATTCGGCCTGGACACGTAGATACCCGCCCAGCTTGAGGCAGGTGTCGGTGCCGGGAATGTAGTAGAAGCTGTCCCCGTAAGAACCGCAGACCTTCACATACGGCACCGGCTTGGCCTTCGCAGGAATGTCAGCGGCCTGCGCGCCAGCGGTCGCGACTAGTCCCGCGACGGTAACGACAAGAAGACCTTTGACCATCTTCTCACCAGCTTCGTACAGGTCGTCGCCTTCGTACTAACCTGAACCTCCGAAATTGGCGGTGCAACGAACACCGAAAGCCACGGGCAAAATTTTCTTGCCTGTTGCAAGAAAGTCGGTTTTTGGCCTGACTCGGAGAAGTGCCGTCGGTAATTGCATGGCCGGCACCGAATCGGTTGGCAACATCAAATTTCGCCCGACCTGTCGGAATGTCGAGCGGAATCGCGATGACCGACTTCGCGTTCAGTGTGAGCGGACGGAGCACTCCGTCGCCGCTTGAAGCGGATCCGCTCGGCGCAGTGCATGCCGAGCTCGGCGGTTGATCGAGCGCCGGGATGACGCGGGCCAGCTCTGCAGGCGTTCAGGAATATTGGCCGTTTGGCCCGCCGGTGCGAATAACGAGCAAACAGCGGTGTTTGTCGGGGTGGTGGGACCTGCCGCGTCGCGTGACGGGCACTATCGGGACATCAATATCAATACAGACAAGGAGAGGGACGCCATGACATTCGGTCGCCGTGATTTCTTGCAGCTCGCGGCTTCTGCAGCCGCCGTACCTGTTGGGACGAAAATCGTATTGGCTCAGGCCCCGCAAGGGGGGCCGAAACTCACGCAAATCTTGCGCAGCGATCTGACGAGCCAGGACGAGAAAGTTCAAGAAACCGTGGTCAACGTCCTGGAAATGCCGCCCGGTGCTGCGGCCCCCTGGCACATGCATCCCGGCGCCCAGGAGCTGTTGCAGGTCATCGACGGAAACCTGACGGTCGAAATCGAAGGGCGGCCAACAACGGTCCTCAAGGCCGGCGAGGCCGGAATCATCCCCGCCGAGTTGGTCCATTTGGCGCGCAACGAGAGTGCAAGCGCGAGCGCGAGAGCGTTCGTCGTTCACAGCCGGGCGGCAAAGGACAAGCCGCTGATCGTCGTGGTCAAGAAATAGCCGCCACAGAACGGGCTCGCCGGGCTCGATCTGGCGGCATTTCGTGGCCCCGTGTCCAAGCTTTGGACCTGCGAGTCGGAGGGATCGACCTTTCGACTTTCGGCGGCGGGTGCCTTTTCAGCGCTGCCCGCGTTGAGGGACGCCCCTGGGCGACGCGGAGCGCATGGCCGACCGCAGCCTCAAAAACCCTTGAGCGCAGGGGGCGGGCAGGCGACGCGAAATCCTCCGGGCGCCCTCGAGATGAATAAATCTAAGGCAAGCGAGAGAAAGAATGCTTTGCCGGGCAAGAGCGATTTTCGTTATTTGGCTGGCGAGCGCCTTTCGGGCGCGACGGCATCTCCGGATGAGTGAAAAAAAATGCGTGGAAGTCACGCACCATTCGACATCATCGACTTTCACACCCACCACGTCCCAGCGCGCTTCGCGCTGACCGCGGTGCAGGCCGCCCCGGCGAGCCAGCGCGCGCGCTGGCAAGCGCTTGCACCCAAGCTGTCGGACGAGGACCTGTTGCTCAAGGATCTGCGCGAGGACGACAAAAGCGCGCGTGTCGTCAATATTCCGGCCGCTTTGATCGCGGACGCGGAAGGCCGCGTGCCGCACGAAACCATCATGGCCATGAACGACGAGCTTGCGGGGCTGGTCGCGCGCTACCCGGGCCGCATTCATGGCCTGGCGTCGATTGACGCCTATGACGGCGACAGGGCTGCGCGTGAGGCCGAGCGTGCCATCCGCGATCTTGGACTGCGCGGTCTCTTCGTCGATTGCGCGCGCGGCGATCTCATGATCGATGCGCCGCAGGCGCGCCCTACGCTTGCAGTCGCCGCGACGCTCGGCGTGCCGGTGTTCGCGCACCCGGTGGCCCCGCAGCCGCTCACACGACTGATGGCGGCCTACGGGCTGATCGGGACGCTGTTCGCACGCGGCACGGTGAATTCAGCCTCGCTGATCGCTCTGGTCGAGGGCGGGGTGTTCGCGCAGTTGCCCGGATTGCGCGTCGTCGTGACCGCGCATGCGATTGGCGGCCTCGCCATGCTCGCCGGCCTGTCGAGCCAGAAGTCTCCTGCCCTCCGGCACCATCGACGTCATGCGCCAACATGTCTTCATCGATACCACGCTCTTTCACCCGGCGTTGATCCGCACATCGGTCGATCTGCTGGGCGCTGACAATGTGATCGCCGGCAGCGACTGGCCGATCGCCGGTGACGGGCCCATTCGTGGCAAGCTGACGGATGCGATGCGGCACGCAGGACTTTCCGACGACGAGCAGAACGCGATCGCCGCCGGCAATTGCCTCCGGCTGCTGGGCATAGGCTGAAGATCGGCTGATCGCTGACGGGCGCGATAATGCCAAACGAGATTATCCTGTTATCTCGCCGCGACATCGAAAGCTTGATGCCGTTTGCCGAGTACGTTGCGGCGATCGCCAACGGGTTCCGTCTCCATGCCGAGGGGCAAGCGGCCACCCCGGCGCCGCTTCACATCCCGGTGGAAGGCGGAGGTTTTCACGTCAAGTCGGCGAGCCTGACGCTCGGGCGTCGCTATGTAGCGATCAAGACCAACGCCAATTTCCCGCAAAACCGCCGCCTGCGGGATCTGCCGACCATCCAGGGCGCAATCCTGCTCCTCGACGGCGAAGACGGAAGGCCCCTGGCCTTCCTCGATTCCATCGAAATCACTATCAAGCGTACCGGGGCCGCCACGGCGGTCGCCGCCCGCTACCTTGCTCGTCCGGAATCTCGAACCGCGACGATTTGCGGCTGCGGCGAGCAGGGCCGCGTTCAGCTCGCTGCGCTCCGCCATGTCCTCGACATCCGGCGGGTCTTTGCATGGGACAAGGATGCCGCCGCCGCGGCCGGATTTGCAGCCGCGATGTCGAAACAACACGGCGTCGACATTACGACGCCGGCAAATCTGCGCGCGGCGACCCTCGAAAGCGATGTGATCGTGACATGCACTCCGTCGCGTGAGCCCTATCTGGGAGTTAATGACGTGCGGGCCGGTACCTTCATCGCGGCCGTTGGCGCGGACAATCCGCAAAAGAGCGAGATTCATCCCGACTTAATGACGCAGGCGACCGTGGTCACGGATATCCTCGCGCAATGCGCGACCATGGGCGATTTGCACCACGCCATGACGGCCGGCCGGATGACGCCCGAGGCCGTTCACGCCGAACTCGGGGACCTTGTCAGCGGCCGCCGCCGCGGACGGTCAAGGGCGGACGAGATCACGATCTTCGACAGCTCGGGCACCGGCATTCAGGACGTAGCCGCCGCGGCACGTGCGTTTGAGCTCGCGCGCGAGCGGGGCGTTGGCACCGGGTTTCGGTTGGCTTGACTGATGTGGATTTTTTCCGCGTCCTTGGCC
>CAVQIP010000071.1:0-15178 GCA_963712565.1 uncultured Alphaproteobacteria bacterium
AACCCGTGTTTCCGCCGTGAAAGGGCGGCGTCCTAGACCGCTAGACGAAGGGCGCAAGAGGGGCGATCGCTCGGCGCGGCGACATATAGAGGCGTTTGCGCGGTGCGGCAAGGAAACGCGCGGCCGCGAGAACGCCGCGGCGCCTCACCACTTTCCCGTGTTCGGCATGGAAGCCCAGGGTTCCTTGGGCGGCAGCGGGGCGCCCTTTTGCAGCAACTCGATCGAATGCTTGTCGGGCGAACGCACGAACGCCATCACGCCGTCGCGCGGCGGACGGTTGATGGTGACGCCGGCCTTCATCAGTCTTTCGCATAGTCCATAAATGTCGTCGACCTCGTAGGCGAGATGGCCGAAATAGCGCGCCTCGCCGTAGTCCTCGCTGTCCCAGTTGTAGGTGAGCTCGACCAACGGGGCGTCGCGGCCGGTGCGCTTGCTCTCCTCGACGCGCCCTTCGTCCTCCGGCGCGGCGAGGAAAACGAGGGTGTAGCGGTTCTTCTCGTCGACCCGGCGGCGCGCCTCCTTGAGACCGAGCTTGTTGCAGTAGAAGTCGAGCGCTTGATCGAGGTTGCGCACGCGCAGCATGGTGTGCAGATATCTCATGGTGTGACCTCTTTGCATCGCCTGAGCAAAAAGCGATGGAGCGAGCATACATGATCGCGCCCGACCTGGAGACCGCCCTCGACGAACTGCAGGAACTGGTGGAGGCCGCGCGCGTCATCGCTCCGTTCACCGGCGCCGGAATTTCCACCGAGTGCGGCATCCCGGACTTCCGCTCGCCCGGTGGGCTCTGGACGAAAAACCGACCCATCCCGTTCGACGAGTTTGTCGCGAGCCAGGAGATGCGCAACGAAGCCTGGCGGCGGCGCTTCGCCATGGACGCCCAATTTTCCGCCGCGCGGCCCGGTCGCGGGCACCTCGCGCTCGCGAGCCTGTACCGCGCCGGCAAGGCCCCGGCCGTGATCACGCAAAATATCGACAACCTGCATCAAAGCTCCGGAATATCAGCGGAACATGTGATCGAGCTGCATGGGAACAACAGTTACGCGTTATGCCTCGACTGCGGAAAGCGCTACGAGTTGTCGTGGGTGCGCCAGCAATTCGCCGACGCCCGCGAACGCGCGCCCGATTGCACCGACTGCGGCGGGCACATCAAGACGGCGACGGTATCGTTCGGTCAGGCGATGCCCGAGCGCGAAATGCGCCGCGCCGAACAACTGACTCTTGACTGTGATCTTTTTCTCGCAGTCGGCTCGTCGTTGGTGGTGTGGCCCGCGGCCGGATTTCCGCTGCTGGCCAAACGAAACGGCGCTCGTTTGGTGATTATCAATCGCGAAGCGACCGAATTCGATGAAATTGCCGATCTGGTCGTGCGCGAAGACATCGGAACGGTGCTATCTCCTTTCATCGTCCACTGATTCGGGACAGGTGGAAAGATGTACACAGCCATCCACCTCTTTTGGGATGTAAACGCATTTTGGACTTTCCCGTTCGCCGCCGAATGATATCTTCATGCTGGCCAAGATTCGAAGCGCGCAGAAGAAGCGCCTAGACTGAGCGGCGGCGTTGGGGCGTCATGACGTCGGACGGAATTGGACCGAAGGGGCCGGGCGGCGGTTTGGAACTCGACCGCGGCGCCGGCGCCGAGATCGGTGACGAGGCGGCGAGCGTCATCGAGCTCACGGGCGTCATCAAGTGGTTCGACGTCTCGAAGGGCTATGGCTTCATCGTTCCCGACAACGGGATGCCCGACATCCTCCTGCACGTGACCTGCCTGCGGCGCGACGGCTTTCAAGTCGCATTCGAAGGTGCGCGCGTCGTGGTCGAGGTGCTGCAGCGTCCGCGCGGACTGCAGGCGTTCCGCGTCCTGTCCATGGATGAGTCGACGGCGGTGCATCCGGCGCAGATGCCGCCGCCGCGCACCCACGTCACGGTGACGGCGACCAGCGGGCTCGAACGCGCGCAGGTGAAGTGGTTCAACCGGCTACGCGGGTTCGGCTTTCTCACCCGCGGCGAAGGCACGCCCGACATTTTCGTGCACATGGAGACCTTGCGCCGCTTCGGCCTGACCGAGTTGCGGCCCGGCCAATACGTTCTGGTGCGTTTTGGGCCGGGACCGAAGGGGTTGATGGCGGCCGAGGTGCGGCCCGAAGGCGCCCTGGTCGGTCCGGCATCGCACTGATCCCAAAGGCAGATCCCCGTCACGCCGACCCGCCGGACAACGTGCCGCCGGGTTGCTGCGACGCGGCATGGCGGTTCCTGATCTGCTATGATCGGAGCCCGCCAATCGAGGCCCCGTCATGCGTCATTGCTTGCTCCGCGTCATCGCCGCGCTGTCCTTGCTGGCGCTGCCGTTGCTGGTGCCAGCCGGCGGCGTTGCGGCGGCCGAACTGCAGCCGCTCGAGATCGCGAGCAAGAGCGGCGTCCACGTCTTCGCGGTCGAAATGGCGTCGACGCCGGAGGAGCAGGCGAAAGGCCTCATGTTCCGGCGCCAACTGCCGGAAGGGCAGGGCATGCTGTTCGACTTCCACCGCGAACAGCCGACGAGCTTCTGGATGAAGAACACCTACATCCCGCTCGACATGATCTTCATCCGCGGCGACGGACGGATCCTGCGGATCGCGGAGAACACGGTGCCGCTCTCGGAGACGCTCGTTCCCTCCGGCGGACCGGTGCGCGCGGTGCTCGAGGTGATCGCCGGAACTGCCAAGAAGCTCGGCCTCGCCCCCGGCGACCGTGTGGCGCACGCGATATTCAACAGCCGTTAGCGGGTGGGTTGGCATCGTCCGCACGGCTCGGACCTCGGTCGAGGGCCGCGTCGACCGGCGGTTAGACAAGTCGGGCGCCGAGTCGCGCATCGACGTCGGGCTCGATCCGGGCGCGCTTGCTGGCGCAAACCGAACCGTGTATCGAGGCCCGGCGCGGCGGCTCCGGGGCATAGCGCAGCCTGGTAGCGCGGGAGTTTTGGGTACTCCAGGTCGCAGGTTCAAATCCTGCTGCCCCGACCACGTTTTTTTGACCGAGCGAGCGCACAGCGACCGACCATGACCGCACGCATCTACAAGCCCGCCAAGACCGCGATGCAGTCCGGCAACGCCAAGACCAAGGAGTGGGTGCTCGATTTCGAGCCCGAGCAGCCGCGCGAAATCGAGCCGCTGATGGGTTGGACCAGTTCGGGCGACATGCGTCCGCAGGTGCAGTTGCGCTTCGACAGCGCCGAGGAGGCGATCGCCTATTGCGAGCGCACACGGCATCGCCTATCAGGTCTTTCAATCCAAACCCTCGGCGCGTCGCGGCATCTCCTACGCCGACAACTTCGCCTTTAATCGCCGCGACCCCTGGACGCACTGATCGCGGCATACGGCGCTCGATCCTCGCACAGCAGTCCAGGCACGAGCCGCCGAGCGCGTGCGCAGCACCGGTCCCGGCGCGCCGATTCCCCGATTACGCGTCCCTCGCTGCAAACACCGATCGCATGGCGTGGCTTGCGGTCCAGATCGCCGCGCTGGCCAGCGCGGCGATGAACGCGATCAGTAGAAAAAAATTCGCTTTCGCCATGCTGCTCCAGAAACCGCCGAGGAAACCGGCGAGGATGTCCGCGGGCAGCGTGGCCGCGAACCAAACGCCCATCACCATGGAGAGCACACGGACGGGAGCGAGCTTCGAGATCAATGCCAGCCCGACCGGCGCCACATGGAGCTCGCCGATCGTGGCCAGCACGAAATAGCCCACCAGCCACAGCGCGCTTGCCTTACCCGCCGCCGTCCATGCCGCGCCCGCCATCACCACATTGGCGAGGACGAGGCAGAGGCAGCCGAAGGCCATCTTGCTGATCGGGAACGGCTCGCTGCCGCGGCGACCCTGCCGCGCCCACAGCCGTACGATCAGCGGCGTGAATACGAAGACCATGAGCGGATTGAGCGCGAGGAACCAGGGCGATGGAATCTGGCCGCGCCAGAACCCGAGGTCGACCGAGCGATCGGTGAAATCCTCGGCCCACAGCAGGATGGTGTTGCCCTGCTGATCGTAGGCGGCCCAGAACAGCGTCACCAGCGCGCAGATGCCGACGAGCGCGAAGACGGAACGGCGTTCGCGCGCGTCGAGCGGTTGCCGCTCGCGCATGACTGCTCTGCCCCGCGGCAAGGCGTCCCTCGGCAGCGCCCGCTGGCCCCAGAGGTAGATGCCAAGGCCCGTCAGCATCCCGACCCCGGCGGCGGCGAAGCCGTAGTGCCAGCCGTACTGGACGGCGAGCGCGCCGCAGACGAGGGGGGCCAGGAATGCGCCGATATTGATGCCGAGATAGAAGATCGAATAGGCGCGATCGCGCCGGATGTCTCCGGGTGGGTAGAGGGCGCCGACTTGGCTCGAAATGTTCGGCTTGAACGCGCCGATGCCGAGAATCAGCATGAGCAGGGCGATCAGAAACAGCGCCTCGAACGCCATCATGAAGTGGCCGATGGCCATGAACACGCCGCCGATGATGACGGTGCGACGCTGGCCGAGCACGCGGTCGGCGATGAGCCCGCCCAGGATCGGCGTGAAATAGGCGAGCCCGGTGTAGAACCCGAACAGCTGGGAAGCGAACGGCTGCGGATCGAGCTTTCCGAACAGCAATTCGAGCGCTGCTTTGACCGCGCCGAAGCCGAGCACCGCCTCGACCCGGCCGGGGTCGAGCAGATATTTGACCATGTACAGCACGACGAGCGCGGCGTTGCCGAAATAGGAGAAGCGCTCCCAGGTTTCGGTCGCGAACAGGACGGCGAGGCCGCGCGGGTGGCCGAGAAAGTCGCCCGCCGCGAACGGTGTCGCGCCGTCGCGATGATCGCGGCCGTTCTCGGCGCCGGGCCGCGGCGCTGTCATGGGAGTCGCGCGCCCTTGGACCGCAGCGCATGGATGTCACCGGAAGTGGCGCCGGGCGGCGCCTGGACGCTCCGCCTTGCGTCGTAACCGGCCTTGTACCCAGCCTCGCGCATGGTCGGGCTTAGGGCCGGCGTTGCATCATCTCGATCGCAGGAAGCCTCAGCGCGCGCAATTCCGGCGGCGGCACCGTCTCCTCCGGCAATCGATTGAGCCCGGCCGCGACCAGTGCGCGCCCGAGCGCCGGCGCGGCGGTCACCACCGCCAGCGGGATCGAGAGCAACGGACCGCCCGCGATGAACAAGGCATAGGGAATGCCCGATGGCACGGTGGCGGCGAGCAAGAGCAGCGGTGCGAGGCCGATCAGGGTATGCGGCCAGAACTGCCGCACGGCGAGCGCCCACGGCACCTCGTGATCGTCACGCGCCTGCGCGCCCCAGCCCACCGTGCGGCCGAAGGGGAGGCGCACCAGGAACAGGGTGTGGCTCGTCCACGTGATCGGAGCGACCAGCACGACGAAGACGATCGTGAGCATGAAGCTCGCGATGAACCGGATTGTTCCGCCGAACAAATACCGCAACTTCGCGCGGGTCAGCACGTCGATGCCGGTTGCGATATTGGGCGCAAACCACATCGCCAGCACCAGCAGGAGAATGGCGATCCCGGCGTCCCAGCGCATGAAGTCGGCCGGAGTCGGGGCGAGCGCGGCGGCCGCGCTGCCGAGCAGCAGCAGCCCGATCCAGGCCGGCGCGCCGATGAACATCAGGATGGCGAAAACGAGCTGATAGCGGCTCACGGCCGGCAAATCGGGTATTCGCAAGAAGTCCCAATACTGCATGTTGCCCTGGCACCAGCGCAGATCGCGGCGGACGTATTCGACCAGCGTGGGCGGGTTCTGCTCGAAGCTCGCGCCTTCCTCCGCCAGCACGCGCACTTCGTAGCCGGCGCGCCGCATCAGCACTGCTTCGAGCTGGTCGTGGCTGAGCACGTGGCCTTTGACCAGCGCCCCTTCGGCGAGCACCGGCAGATGACAATGCGCCACGAAGGGTGCGATGCGCACGATCGCGTTATGGCCCCAATACGGCCCGCAATCGCCCTGCCACCATGCGCTGCCGATGGTGTAGGAGCGCATCCCGAGCCGCATGCCGAACTGGAAGATACGGGCAAAGGCGCTGGCCGAAGGCATGCCGATCACCAGGCTTTGCAGGATGCCGAGACCTGGATCGATCTGCATGATGCGCACCAGCTTGAGCACGAGATCGACGGTCATCACGCTGTCGGCATCGAGCATGACGGCGAAATCGTGGTCCTTGCCCCAGCGCGCGCAGAAATCGCCGATGTTGCCGGCCTTGAAGCCGATATTTCGCGCGCGCCGGCGGTAGGTCAGCGCAACCCGCCCGCGCCATGCCGCCGCCAGCGCCGCAAAACGCAGCTCCTCGGCGGCGGCCGTGTCGGCGTCGTTGGTGTCGCTCAGCACATAGACCTGGAAGCGCTCGCCGACGCCACGCGCGGCAAGCCCAGCCAACATGGGCTCGAGCAGGCGCGCCACCCGCTCGGGCGGCTCGTTGCGGATGCACATGAGGATCGCGGTCGAGGCGGTGATCGGCTCGTCCCCCCGCAGCCGGCCGGCAACCGGGGTGACCGCGGCGACCGGGTCGCGCGCAAAACGCATGATCAGAAGGCCGACGGCCGCGTTCCAGAACCCGATCACGTACCAGGGCAGCGTGACGGCGAAGAGCACGACCAGAACGAGATCGACGGCGCCGAAGCCGCCGGGCGAGAGCGCGACCACGGCCAGCCAGGTCAGGCCGACCATCGTCAGCCCGACGCTCGCGAAGAACAGCGCCCGCCGCCATGCGAGCAGGGCAGGAGGCGCGGCAATGACGACCGCGTCGCGAGGAGAGCGTTCGAGCATGGCGGGGCTTTGCGTGTCTTTCCGGCGTTTTGAGGATATAGCGGCGTGCGTCGAAGTCCAATCCGGCGGTAACCGGTCGCGTGATACTCTGTCGCCGGCCCGCCCCATCGCCGGGCGGGCGGCCGGACGGCGGGTCGTGACAACCGGGACATGACAAGCGACACGATGTCGAAAACGCAAGGCGAAGCCCTCTGGTATGTCGGTCCCGGCCGCGCCGAGCTGCGCGTTGAGCCGGTTGCCGCGCCCGGGCCCGGCGAGGTGCAGGTGCACGCACTCTTCGGCGCCGTCAGTCGCGGCACCGAGCGCCTCGTTCTGGCCGGCCGGGTACCGGCGAGCGAATACGACCGCATGCGCGCGCCGCGTATGGGCGGGGCGTTTCCCTTTCCGGTGAAATACGGCTACGCGACCGTGGGGCGGGTCGCGGACGGGGTGGCCGAATTGCGCGGGCGTGTCGTTTTCAGCCTGCATCCCCACCAGAGCCTGTTTACCGTGCCGGCCGAAGCCGTGTTTCCCGTTCCCGACGATGTATCGCCGCGGCGCGCCGTGCTCGCGGCCAATATGGAGACCGCGCTCAATGCGGTGTGGGACGGCGCGCCCGGGCCGGCCGATCGCATCGTGATCGTGGGCGCGGGACTGGTCGGCCTTTTGGTCGCGTATCTTTGTGCGCGGCTGCCGGGGACGCAGGTGACGCTGGTCGACATCGTCCCCGCGCGTGCCGCGCTCGCGCACGCGCTCGGCGTCCGCTTCGCGCCGCCGGGCTCCGCGCCGGCCGACTGCGATCTCGTGTTCCACGCGAGCGGCACCGCCGCTGGCTTGGCGACGGCGCTGCGGCTCGCCGGCGAGGAGGCGAGCATCGTCGAGTTGAGCTGGTATGGCAGCGGCGACGTCGCGGCGCCGCTCGGCGAGGCATTCCACAGCCGGCGGCTGCGGCTGATCTCGAGCCAGGTCGGCAAGGTCGCGCCCGTCGCACCGCGCGCGCTGGTCGCACGGCCGCCGCCTGGCGGCGGCGCTCGCGCTGCTCAACCGGCCGGTCCTGGACGCGCTGCTCGCGCCGGCGTTGGCTTTCAACGAGCTGCCGGCGAAACTGCCTTCGGTTCTTGCGTCCGACTCGAACGCGGTCTGCCAGCTGATCCGCTATCCTGCTGCCGAAGAAACGCAGCAATGACGAGGGATGCCAGTGTACGCGGTTGAAGTCTCCGACCAGATCATGATCGCCCATTCCTTCCGCGGCGAGGTTTTTGGCCCCGCCCAACAGCTGCATGGCGCGACCTTCGTCATTCGCGTGGCGTTTTTCGCCGACACGCTCGACGCGCACGGCATCGTCGTCGATATCGCGCGCGCCCACGACGTGCTCAAGGCGGCGCTGGCGCCGATCAGCTATCGCAATCTCGATGAGCTGCCGCAATTCAAGGGCAGCAACACCACGACCGAATTCTTGACCAGGCACCTGTTCGACCATCTCGCCGACGCCGCGCGTGCGGGCAGGCTCGGCCGCGACGGACGCGAGCTCAAGTCGATCCGCGTGACCGTTGCGGAATCCCCGGTTGCGCGCGCCTGGTATGAGGCGCCGTTGTGGTGAAGGAAGCCGTGTTCGCGGTGCCGGGCGACCTTGCGACCCCGACCGGCGGCTACGCCTACGACCGAAGGATCATCGCGGAGCTGCCGGCGCACGGCTGGCGGGCGCAGGTGCTCAACCTCGGCGCCGGGTTTCCGTGTCCGGCGCCCGACCTGCGCGCTGCCGCGGGCGCGCGACTTGCCGCGTCGGCGCCCGGGCTTCCGATCGTGATCGACGGCCTTGCCTTCGGCGTGCTGCCGGAGGCTGCCGCGGCGCTGGGCGCGAGCCATTCGCTGGTCGCGCTGGTGCATCATCCGCTTGCGCTCGAAACCGGATTGAGCCCGGCTGACGCTGCTTCCTTGCGCGCGAGCGAACGCGCCGCGCTCGCCTGCGCGCGCCATGTCATTGCGACCAGCGCCATGACCGCGCGGCTCCTGGCCGCCGATTACGGCGTCCCCCGGGACCGAATGAGCGTGATAGCGCCCGGAACGGATCCCGTCGCGGCCCGGCCGCGCCGACGCGAAGCCGCGCTCTGCCTGCTCGCGGTCGGCGCGGTAATTCCGCGCAAGGGCTATGATGTGCTGGTCGCCGCCCTTGCGAAGCTCAAGCACTTGCCCTGGCGCCTCGTCATTGCCGGGGATTGCGGCCGAAGCCCGGAAACCTTTCGGCGGCTCGCGACCGACATCGCGGATCTCGGTCTGGCCGACCGCGTCAGCTTGCTCGGCGCCGTGGGGCCCGAAGAGCTGACCTCGCTTTATGCCGGCGCCGATCTGTTCGTGCTGGCTTCGCGCTTCGAAGGCTATGGCATGGCCTACACCGAGGCCATCGCCCACGGCGTCCCGGTCGTCGGCACCACGGCCGGCGCGATTGCGGAAACGGTGCCGGGCGACGCCGGCGTGCTGCTGCCGCCCGACGACGTGGGGATGCTGGCGGCGGCGTTGCGGCGGCTGATGGAAAGCCCGGAGCAGCGCGAACGCCTCGCCGCCGGCGCCCGCGCCGCCAGGTTTCCGACCTGGAGCGAGCAGGCGGCGCGATTCGCCCGCGTGCTGGACGCCCTGGCATGAGCGGCTTTTCCGCCGAATGGCTGGCCTTGCGCGAGCCTTATGATCGCGCCGCGCGCAACGCGGTGGTGCTCGCTGCGGTCGCCGACGCGTTCCGCGGGCAAAGTTCGATCGCGGTGACCGATCTCGCCTGCGGTACCGGCGCGACGTTGCGCGCGGTCGGGCCGCATCTGCCGCCGCGTCAGAACTGGCGCCTGGTCGATAACAATCTGAGCCTGTTGGCGCAGGCTTCGACCCTCGCACAGCCTCCGCACGTGACCGTCACGGCAAGGCCGGTCGATCTCGCCCGTGATCTTGAACTCGCGCTCGACGGCCCGCTCGACCTCGTCGCCGCATCGGCGCTGCTCGATCTCGTGTCGCCGGAATGGCTCGACCGTCTCATTGTCGAGGCGGCGGCGCGGCGGCTGCCGGTCTATGCCGCGCTCAGTTACGACGGCCGCGCCGTCACCGAGCCCGGCGCGTCGCTCGATGCCGAGATCCTCTCCGCGTTCAACCGGCACCAGCGCACTGACAAGGGCTTCGGCCCGGCGCTGGGGCCGACCGCCCCCGCCCGCGCCGCCGAGCGGTTCGCGCATTTCGGCTACGTCGTGGTGCAGGGTCCTTCGGACTGGGTGCTCGGCCCTGACGATCGGGTCATCCAGGAGGCCCTGTTTGCCGGCTGGGTCGAGCTCGCAGCGCTGACCGCCGTGTTGTCGACCGACGAGACCGCGGACTGGCTCGCCCAGCGCCGCGCCCATCTGGCCGCCGGCCGCTCGCGCCTGCGCATCGGTCACGTCGACATCTTCGCCCGGCCGATCGCGACCCGTTGAGCGCTGAGGTCGCAGTCCAGCAGCACGTCGCCGCCGAGAGCGTGGACGCGCATGGGTGCGCGCACCGCCTCCCCGACCCGCTGCACGGGAGGCAGCGTGAGGCTCGTTGGTCCGGCGCCGAGGATGATGGGGGCGACCAGGATGTGCAGCCGGTCGAGACATCCGGCGGCAAGGAAGCGCGAGACCGTGTCGGCGCCCCCTTCGACGAGAATACGGCGCAGGCCGCGCGCGGCGAGCTCGGCCACGATCGCGGCCGGGGCAAGTTGGCCCTTGTCGGGGGCGACCGCCACGATTTCGACGCCGGAAGGAGGCTGCGTCCGCGCCGGCGCGCGGGTGATCACGAGCCTGCGGATACCGTCGGCCGCCAGCACCCGGGCGGCCGATGGCAGTCGGCCGTTCGGATCGATCACCACCCGCGCCGGGCTTGGGCCGGCGACGCGGCGGACCGTCAATTGCGGATCGTCCGCGATCACCGTGCCCACCCCGATCACCACGGCGTCGACCAGCGCCCGCAAGCGGTGCAGATGGGCGAGGCCACCCTCGCCGTTGATGTAGTGGGAGTGCCCGCTGGGGGTGGCGATGCGGGCATCGATCGACTGGCCGCATTGCCCGACCAGGACGAGGTCGTCGACCGCGCCCTGCCGCAGCGGTCCGAAGATCGCCTCCCAGGGCTGGGGCAGGGAACCAGCGGTACTGCGAAACGTTGCCGGTACCGGCGCCCAAGAGGAAGCAATGGCGGAGTCATTTTCAGGACCGGTGACCGGCCCGGCTGGGCGCCCATCCGTCATCGGCGAATACCTGCTTTCGGAACTTGCCGCTTCGTGCCATGATATTTGGTGGGTCGGTGACTGCCAAACGCGCGGTAAAAGACATTGCCAATGGAATAAAATCCGCTCGGACGCATTCTTATTCGGTCCATGCGGTGAGTTTGCCGCGGCCCAAGGATATAGTGTGTGTGGGGTGACATGAGTGGGAGTGGGAAGTTCGGCCTGTTTGGCGCGCCCAAGCAGGTCGCGGTAGAGCGTAGTCTTGCCGAATTCCGGTCGGGGCGACCGATCGTGGTGACAGCGCCGGAAGAAGCAGTGGCGGTCTTGCCGGTCGACGGCATGACCGACAAGGGGCTTGCCGCCTTCAGGCAGCTGTGTGCGCCGGGTAGGCCTTACCTCCTGATCGCCGCGCGCCGCGCGCGCGCGCTCGGGCTCAAAGGTGCCGGACCGACAGGCTTGGCGATCGGCGATCTTCACGATGCGGCGGCGATCTTTTCGCTCGCGGCGGATACGCACGTCACCCGGCATCTCGATGTGGTGCCCGCGGGCGCGACGGCGGGCGCCGCCATCGAGCTCGCCAAGCTCGCCCAGCAACTGCCGGCCTTGCTCGTCGGGGACGGCGGCGCGGCCGGCGTGAGTGCGAGCGATCCGCCGCTGATGGTGGTAGCCGCCGACGCGATCGCGCAATTCCGTCGCGCCGCAATCGAATCCGTCGCCGTCGTCGCCGAAGCGACGATCCCGCTCAGCGGCGGCTTCCCCGCCCGCTTCGTGATCTTTCGCGACGGCATCGGCGGTACGCCGATCGCCGTCGTGGTCGGAAAGCCGGATTTCTCGCAGCCGGTTTCGGTGCGACTGCACTCGGCTTGCCTGACCGGAGACGTATTCGGCTCGCGGCGATGCGACTGCGGCGATCAGCTTCGGCTTGCGCTCCCGCAGCTCGAGCAGCACGGCGGCGGGATCATTCTGTACTTGGAGCAGGAAGGCCGCGGGCTCGGCCTCGCCAACAAGATCCGCACCTATCAGCTGCAAGACGCCGGTCTCGACACCGTCGATGCCAACACCGTGCTGGGCTTCGACGACGACGAACGCGACTACGGAGTCGCGGTGCGCATGCTGCAGGTGCTCGGCTGTACGCGGGTGCGGCTGTTGACCAACAATCCGGCGAAGCTCGAGGGCCTTTCCCACGCCGGCATCGACGTGTCGGGGCGCGTGCCCCTGCACGGGCCGATCAATTCCGACAACCGGCGCTATCTCACCGCCAAGGCGACCCGCGCCGGGCACAAGCTCGATCACGTGCTGGGCGCCCTTGCCGAGGCTGGCGAAAGTTCGCGCAAATCTTGACCGGCGCCCCGGAGGGGCGGCATGACCGACGCGCTCCAGCAGCGTCTCCTGCGCAGAGGTCGGGTCGCGGCGTGCCCGACCGCGCGTTGATCTCGCGCCGCGCATCATGGCCGCGCCGTCCGCCCGATCGGTCGCAGACCTCACCTTTCCGGAGGTTTCCGGACGCCTGCGGGAAAGCTCGGTGCTCTGCTTGCCGATCGGCGCGATCGAGCAGCACGGCGCGCATCTGCCGCTCAATACCGACGTGATCGTCGCCGAGGAACTGACGCGCCGCATCATTGCGCGCTGGGGCGACGAGTTCGACCTGTGGCAGCTGCCCACCGTCTCAGTCAGCCTGTCGCGCGAGCATGATTGGGCGCCGGGCACGCTCGCTTTGACCATCCAGAGCTTCGTGGGGTTGCTGCGCGACATGGCGCGGGACATCGCGCGGGCGCTGCCGGCGCGCAATCTTCTGATCGTCAATGGTCACGGTGGCAATCGTGGAGTTTTGGACAATCTCATCCACGAGCTGCGGGGCGACTTCGCGCTCAATGCCTGTGTCATCCATCCCTTCGATTTGTCTAAGGCGGAGACCGGTGCGAGGAGTCCCGATGTTCACGCCGGCAAGAGCGAGACCTCGGTGATGCTGGTGTTGGCGCCGCAGCTGGTGCGCGCGCAGATGATCGCGCCTGCGGCCAGTCCGCCCGACAGCGCGACGATCACGGCGTTGATCTTCGATCGCGGTGCGAGCTTTCCCTGGCGCACCGACGATCCGCGGCTGACCGCCAACGGCGTGATCGGCGAGGCCCAGGCCGCAACGCCCGAGCTCGGGCAGGCCATCATCGACAGCGTCGTCGAGGAGACGCGCGGCGTTCTCCGGCGCCTGCTGGACAGTCAGCGCCCGATGCCGGGCGCGTCGCCGCGCCCGCGCGGCTAGCCACCGTCGTCCGCCCGCGGCCCCGGCGGATGCCGGCTCCGCGACAACTTCGCCGCCGTGGTGCTCAGAACGGATCGGTCCAATGCTCGACCGGAAGGCCTTTGCCGTGCCTGACCATGATGTCATGCGGGGCAAGCGGCGCCGACGCCTCGCTGACGCCGACCTTGTCCCCGATCTTCGGCGTGGCCAGGGTGGACATCGACCAGACGACCGCGACTGTGGCGATAACGGCAATTCCGGCGAGAACGATGAGCTTGCGCATCTGATGTCACCTTTTCGTCGTGATGGGCAACGCAAGTGCACTCGCACATCGTCCGCGGTCCCAGCGTGAAGCGCTTCACACAGGCTGATTTTTCTCCCTGGGCACTCCTGCCTCCAGGGCGGGCCGAGGAGACGCGGCCAAACCCAAAGCGCTCCGGTCGGCGCTGCCGGCACGGTCACAATCCCGTGGAAAAAGGTGTAAGATCGTTATGATTTCCAATGAGAATCAGAGGACGTGAACATGAGCATTCGACGAACGGGCCTGTTGGCCGCTTTCGCCATCACGCTGATCGGCACCGCGCCGGCGTGGTCGCAGAGCCTGCTGAAAACGCTCGACCCGGATAACGACCGCAGCGTCGATCTGGCCGAAGCGAAGAGCGCGGCCTCGAAGCTGTTCGACAAGCTCGACCGCGATCACGACGGCACGCTGGATAGACGCGAATTGCGCGGCCGGATCAACGCCAAGGATTTCGCTGCCGCCGACCCCGACAAGGACGGGACGTTGGACAAGAATGAATTTCTCGCGGTGGTCGAGAAGCGGTTCAACGCCGCCAATCCGGACAATGACGGCACGATCGATGCCAAAGAGCTCAAAAGCTCGGCCGGCCGCTCGCTCGCACGCGTGCTGAAGTAGGCTCGGCGCCGGCGCGAGCCTTCAGCTTGGGTCGGCAGCGGCGAAAGGAACGAATTACCAGATGCTCAAGCCGGGATCGCCGGTCTTCGAGACCGCCAGTGCCATCCAGGCTCTTGCGCGGGCGCCCTCGGCGATCCGATCGGCCGGGCAGGGGGCGCTATCCGTGAAACCTCCGGCCTTCACGTATTCCTGCGCGATCCTGCCGAGCGAGCGGCAGTTTTGAGAGGTCTCGTATTTGAGGCCGTTATCTCGAACGTCCCGTACGCATCGGTTGACGGCGTCCTTCAATTCATGGGCGAGCGAGTCAAGTCGCGGATCGCCTGACGAGCACGCGGACATCAGCAGCAGGAGCAGGAGTAGCGGAGCGCTGCATGTGGCAAGTCTCATGTCGTTCTCCTTCGGGTACGGCGCGGCTTCTCTTGTTCGGTCAATCTCGGGGCTGGCGGCCGGACCATTTGCTTCCCGGTCTCGCCTGCGCGGCCCAACGCACGAACGTGGTGCCCGTTGTCTCGCCCTCCGCGGGCGCCCACGGCGCGAATTCGTTCGGCCGGTAGGGACCGGGCTTGACCTCCATGACGACGGCCGCGGACTGGGCCACCGCGCCGTGCCAGGTGCCGGCCGGGATTTGCACCACCGGCGAAGCGACGCTCATCGCCAGCCGCTGCGCGAGCTCGGCCGGCGGGCCGAAGATCAGAACGTCGAGCTCACCGCGCAGCAGCACGAGCATTTCCCATTGCTCGCTGTGCACGTGCGGGCGCACGTAGCTGTCCGGTTCGAGCCCGATCAGCAGGCGCTGAACCTGATCGTGGTGGCCGGCATGCAGCAGCAGGTGCGAACGCCGGCGCGGGCTCGCCGCCGCTTGGCGCAGGAGCTCGTCCAATTGCCGCTCGTCTACGCGTTGCGGTGGGTCGGTCTGCGTCATCGGAGCACCGTGCGGGATGGCCGGAGCTGAAACGGGCGGGCGTCTGGGGAATCGCCGAGGTCACCGTCGGATGTTACTCCAGGCCGTTGGTGAGGTCCGGCTTGCCGACCGGGTCAAGCCTTGGAGACGACTGGCGACCCCGG
>CAVQIP010000072.1:0-66281 GCA_963712565.1 uncultured Alphaproteobacteria bacterium
ATCTGCACAGCGACAATAACAAGCTTGGCATGAACACGTCGCTGACCGAGCGGGGCCAGGTCATTCCTGGCGTGGGCTTTGCGCCGAACCGTCACGACGTTCTCACCGGCTCAACCCCGGAAGGCCGAGCTTTTCCGGCCGGCGAGGATCGCACCTGTCGCAACTGGACGAGCAGCACCCAGGGCGCGGCCATGGTTGGCCATATCGACCGCAAGGGGTTGCGCGACGATGTGGCGTCGCGGTCGTGGAATTCATCGCATCCCTCGCGCGGGCCCGACGGCGGCTGTAGCCAGAGCGATCTGCGCGGCACGGGCGGCGACGGGTTGTTCTATTGCTTCGCCACCCAGTAAGGCGGTTTTGCAAGCTTTGCGATGGTGGCCGGGCCTTGTAGGCCCGGCCACGTCTATCTGGAGATTCGCGATTTAGCGGCTCAAGTGTGTTCCCGTGCCGAGATACTTCGGATGCGCTGCCGGCTCGGCCGCCGCCGCCGTTCAGTTCGTCGGCACGATGTGCGCATCCTTGCCGAGCTTGACCGTGGCGGCGACGTCGTCGCGGAAGAACTTGTCGAATCCGTCGACGCTCATCGGCTGCGGCTGCACGCCCAGTTTGCCCAGGCGCTCCTGAATGGCCGGAATGTCCAGGGCCTTCTGGGTCTCGTCGTGCAGCTTGTCGATGATGGGACGCGGCGTTCCCGCCGGCACCGACAGCCCGCCCCAGAACAAGTAGGTCGCGGCGGGATAGCCGGCTTCGGTCGTGGTCGGGACGTTCGGCAGCGCCGGCGCGCGTTTGGGCGTGCTTACCGCGAGCGCCACCACCTTGCCCTCCCCGATCACCGGCAGGGCCGGCGCGATCGGTAGAAAATAGAAGTCGATGCGGCCCGACATCAGCTCGGTGAATGCCTCGACCGGGCCGCGGAACGGGATGTGCTGGACGTCGATGCCGGCGGCGAGCCGCAGGCGCTCGGCCGCCATGTGCGAGGCGGAGCCGATGCCGGCGGAGGCGAAATTCAACGTGCCGGGCTTCGCCTTGGCCGCTGCAACCAGGTCGGCGACCGTCTTGAAGCCTTTCGACGGTGCCGCGACCAACACGCTCGGCTGGATTCCGAACAGGACCACCGGCGCGAAATCCCGCAATGGATCGTACGGCAGGGTCTTGTGCAGCACGACATGCGAGCTCAGCGAGGACGAGTGCAGCAGGACCGTGTAGCCGTCCGGGTCGGCCTTTGCCACGAAGGCGGCGCCGATCATGCCGCCGCCGCCCGGCCGGTTCTCGATGACGAAGGCTTGGCCGAGCTGCTTCGACACTTGGTCGAGCACGACGCGTCCGACGATGTCGTTGGCATTGCCCGCGGTGAACGGGCTGACCACCTGGACGGCGCGGCTGGGCCACGAGTCTGCCGCGGCTGCCGACGCGCCGGCCGCGAGAATGGCGACGGCGCCGCACAAGGTGCGAAGTGATGTCATCTCACTCTCCCTGGAAGGATGAATTGTGTCGAAGCTCTCGTCGGCTTCGTTGTATCGTTCGCTTCGTCCGCCGGGCATCATCTGCGATGAGCGTCCGGCCGAAGCGGCCGCCATCGGTCAGGATGACCCCATCCGGCTACTCTGGCAATGCGCGGCCGAGGGCCCGGCTGCGGTAGCGCGTCGCATCCGTCGGGTGGAGCGAGCGAACGGCGGCTAGTGTGGCGGTTCAGAAGTCCGCATCTTTCTTGCGGTGAGTCCGAAATGCGGACTTCTGAACCAAAGCCACACTAGATCAATAAGTTGCTAGTGTCCTTCGATACCGAAGTTCGCAACCGAGCGTGCCGCACAATGATGCGAACTTCGGAATCGGGACACTAGTGTGGCGGTTCAGAAGTCCGCATCTTTCTTGCGGTAAGTCCGAAATGCGGACTTCTGAACCAAAGCCACACTAGATCAATAAGTTGCTAGTGTCCTTCGATCCGAAGTTCGCAACCGAGCGTGCCGCACAATGATGCGAACTTCGGAATCGGGACACTAGCCCTGTGGCTCGATGTTGGCCACGCGCACGTACTCGCCCCAGTCCGTGATCTGCTGGAGGAAATAGGCCTGCGCCTCGTCCGGCCTGCTCACCCAGGGATCGCTGGCGATGCCGTTGAGGAACGTCTTGGCTTCCTCGCTTGCCACGACTTGGCTGAACCACGCGTTGAGCTGGTCGACGATCGGCCTCGGCGTGCCGGCCGGCACCAGGGCCGCCCACCAGCTGCGGATGTCGGTCGGATAGCCGCTCTCGGTCAGGGTCGGGATGTCCGGCGCCGCCCGCATGCGCGTGCCGGCGCCGACCGCGAGCAGGCGCATGCGGCCCGCATTGGCCTGCGCCATGCCCTGGACGTTGTCGACGACGGCGAAGTCGATCTTCCCGGAATAGAGTTCGTTGAGGTAGTCGGCGCCGGTGCGGTAACCCACCTCGACCGCCTGCAGGCCGGCCTTCTCCTTGTACATTGCGCCGAGCACCCGCGAGGTCGGGTTCGCGAATGCGTAGCTCGCCTTGTTGCCCCTCTCCTTCATCGCCGCGGTCAGGTCGGACATGGTCTTCCACGGACCGTCGGCGCGCACGGCAATCATCATGGTTGCGCTGTTGATGGTGGCGGCGACCTGGAATGCCTTGGCCGCATCCACGGGCGGCTTCTTGAACAGGTGCATGCTGGCGGCGACCGAGTTCCCGCCGGTGACCAGGATGGTGTACCCGTCGGGCTTCGAGCGCGCGACGAATTCGGTCGCGATATTGCCGAGCGCGCCCGGTTTGTTCTGGACGATGATGGTGCGGTTCATGACCGGGCGCAGCTTGTCGGCGAAGAACCGCACCATGATGTCGGCGCCGCTGCCGGCCGCGAACCCGCAGATGAAGTTCACGTCCTGCGAGGGATAGGCCTGGGATTGGGCCCGGACACTGTCAGGCGCCAACGTCGTCGCCGCGGCCAGCGCCATCGCGACGGCGGGCAGCAAGCCCGGCATGTGGGTCATGACGGTACCTCCGGTTTCAGCGGTCTCGACCAACGCGGAGGAGGAAATTGTCGGTCAGCTCGGACGGGAAAGCAATGATCCGGCCGCGCGCTAGTTCTCCAATCCGGTCGGCACGTTCTTGTTCTCGCTGGCGAGCTTCATGCCGGCGGCGAGCGCCATGGTCTCCATCAGCGCCGCGAAATCCTTCTGCAGATATTCCTCCGGATCGGGTTTGAGCGTCGCCGCGCCGAAATGGCCCTGCAGCACCTCGCGCGTCGCCGCCGTCACCGGCATCGGCACGTCCCATTCGCGCCCGAGCGCGAGCCCGAGGTCGAGGTCCTTGCGCAAGAGCTCCGGCGTGAAGGTGGTGGTCCAGTCGAGATTGACCAGCGCCGGCGACTTGTAGCGCGTGAACATCGAGCCCATCACGCTGTTGTTCATGAAAGCGAGGAAGGCGTGACGGGGAATTCCCATCTTGTTGGCAAGGAGCGTGATCTCGATCAGGTTCTCGATCACCACGCCGAGCATGACGTTGTGGGCGATCTTGCAGATGCGCGCGAGCTCGCCTTCGCCCACATAGGAGACGCCCTGCGGCGCGATCACCTCGAGCATGGGCGTGACCGTCTTGCAGGCGGCCTCGCTGCCGGAGATGACGGCGGAGAGCTTGCCCGCCTTGATCACCTTGGCGTTGCCGGAGACCGGCGCCGCGACGAACTCGCTGCCGAGCTGCTTGAGGCGGTCGCGGATGGCGGCGGACTCCTCGACCGCGATGGTCGAGCAATCGACGAAGATCTTCGGCAGCTTGCCGCCGTGCCCGGTGACGCTGTTCTTGCCGAAATAGACCTGGTCGAGGTCCTTTCCGGTGGAGACGATCGAGAACAGCACGTCGACGTCCTTGAGGTCGAACAGCTTGTCGACCACCTTGCCGCCGATCTTCGCCAGCGGCTCGGCCTTGGCGCGGGTGCGGTTCCAGATCGAGACGTCGTAGCCGGCCTTGATGAGGCGCTCGGCCATGGGATAGCCCATGCGGCCCATGCCGATCCAGCCGATCTTGTGCTTGTTCGCTGCCATTCCAACTCTCCTTGCTCCGCACGGGTCGAATGCGGCGGTCTCCTAGCACATCGGGAAAGCGCTTGTCGTCACGGCTGGGTCTGAAAGCTCCGTTTCCCCGTCATGGCCGGGCTTGTCACTGCAAGTCGGGCTTGCCCGACTTGCAGCATTTAATATGACGGAGCCCGGGCAAGCCCGAGCTCCGATGCCATCCACGACTTGTGTAGCGAATGAAAGACGTGGATGGCCGGCATAAAGCCGGCCATGACGCGTCAGCATTTCTGAGGCCCGGTATCATTCCGGATCGCCTGGCTTGCCGAACACCCGCGCGGCGACCCGATCGAACAGAATGAGCGCGGTGCGGCACCAGATCAGCACGATGATGATGCGCATCAGCTGGAACCCGGCGATCATGGTCGCATCGAGCCCGAGCACCTTGCCGGTGAGCACCATCTCGGCGATGCCGGCGGGCGCCATCGCCAGCACCATGGTCGGCACCGGATAGCCGGCGAGCCACGCGATCGCCGCGGCGAACAAGGCCATCGATCCCGCGGCGAACAGCACGACCAGGCACGAGGCCCAGAGGAGCCCGAACAGCCGGGTGAGGAACTCGGGCCGAAACTGGGCGCCGAGCGCGCTGCCGATGACCACCTGGGCGGCGACCAGCAGCAGATCGGGCATGCGGCCCTCGTCGATCCAGCCGAGGTGGCTCGTGCCCGCCGCGATGAACAACGGCGCCATCAGCCAGGCATTGGGCGAGCGCGTGCGCGAGAGCAGCGTTGCGACGAGCGCGGAGACCGCGAGCAGTCCGAGCACCGGCAGCCAAGGCACGACCGCGGCCGCCAGGAACGGGTTGCGCGCGCCGCTGCCGGCAAACGAGATCACCAGGAACGGTGCGAACACCACGATCAGCGCCACCCGCGCGGTCTGCGCCACCATGATGGGCTCGAGCTGGCCGCCATAGCGCGGGGCGAGGTTGGTGGTCTCGACCACGCCGCCGGGCACGGTGGCGAAGAACGCGGTGATACGGTCTATGCCGGTGAGCCGCATGTAAATGAGCCCGCCGATGGCGCCGACGATGGTCGACAGGAAGGCGGCGGCGATGATCAGCGGCAGCAGCGTGAAAAGCTTCGCCACCACGGTCGCGGTGAATTGCAGCCCGGTCGAGGCGCCGACCACCACCGTCCCTGCCGGACGGCCCCAGGGAATGAGCCGAACCGGCGCGCCCGCGAGCGACAGCGCCATGGTGGTGAACAGCGCCCCGAGCAGCCACGGCAGCGGCAGATGCGCGGAGCGCGCGGCGAAGCCGCCGGCGACGCCAGCGGCGAGCGTCCCCGCCATGGCGAGCGCGGCGGCGAGCCGCTTCGGCAGGCGTTGAAGGATGGTGCTTGGATTCATGCAGGCGACGGCGGTGGTAACAGCCCCGCCGGCGCAAATCCATTGCCGGGCGCGCGCGGCACGCATGCGCCGCCGCTCGGCATGCGCAGTCGCCGCTGGAGACTCGGTGCGCTCCCTCTCCCCATTTGGGGAGAGGGATGGGGTGAGGGGTTACAGAGCTATCGAGAGACCATAACCCCTCACCCCACCCCTCTCCCTATGGGAGAGGGAGCAGACCGCACCCGCTGCACTGTGTGGGGCCCACTCACGATTCCGGTTCCAGCATTTAGGTGTCGACGGCGCGGTGCGCCCCGATCGCGGCCAGCACCGCGAACGCGCCCACGATCACGAACACCGTGCCGCGCGCCGCGTAGCCGATCCGTGCCAGCCACTCGAACAGAGTATGCCGCCGCATGGTCGCCCCTCGGAATGCCTCGATCGACAGCGCCGTGATCGCAGGCATCGCTGAAATGAAAGACCCCGGCCGCGACTGGTCCGAGGTCTTGACCGGAGCAGAGCGCGGTCGCGATCGCGGGTGTGTGCTCCGGACGGACATCAACTCCGGCCGCAACGGAATGTTCCGGGCTTTCGTCGGCGTCGCGGCGGCGGCGGGCTGCCGGGGAGCAGGTCGTCGTCCGCGACGCCAAGGCGCGATGTTTGCCGGCAACCCATGCTTGTCCGGGAGGGTAGGCCCGCACTATCGTCGGCCGATGTCCGACCTAGCGCCCACCGCCTCGCTTGCCACCCTCGCCGGGACCTCGGCGCCGGCGGGCGAGAGCCACCTGCGGATCATCGCGCGCACCGCCTTTCCCTTTCTGGTGGTCGGGCTCATGTGGGAAGTCACCGCGCATCTCGGCGTCTTTCCGCGCAAGCTGTTTCCTCCGCTGGAAGAGGTGGCGGCGGCGTTCGTGCGCCTCACCGCCGCCGGCATCCTGCCGCATCACGTGCTGGACACGCTGCTTCGCCTCACCGCCGGCTTCGCGCTCGCCGCGTTGGCGGGCGTCGTCATCGGCATCGCCATGGGGCGCTCGCGCCGGGCGGAGGACATATTCCTCCCGCTCATCAGCATCGGCGCACCGATCCCGGGAATCGCCTACGCGCCGTTGTTCCTGCTCTGGTTCGGGCTGGGCAACTTTTCGACCGTGCTGCTGGTCGCGTTCGTCTCCGCCTTCCCGATCGTCTTCAACACCTGGACCGGAGTGAAGGCGGTCAAGGAGGTGTGGGTGCGCTCCGCCCAGGCCATGGGCGCGGACAACCGCCGGCTGTTCCACCACGTCATCCTGCCCGGCGCCCTGCCCTACGTGCTCACCGGACTGCGGCTCGGCCTGGCGCAGGCGTGGCGCATCCTGGTGGGCGTCGAGATGCTGGCGGCGGTGCCGTGGGGGCTCGGCTGGATGATCTTCGGCGCGCGCGAATTTCTCAACACCGACGTGATGCTCGCGGGCGTCGCCGTGATCGGCGTCATCGGCCTCGCCTTGGAGAAGCTGGTGTTCCAGCGGCTCGAGCAATACACCGTCGTGCGCTGGGGGATGATGACGTGACCGCCAGCGCCAGCAGCGCCAGGATGGGGAGCGCCGGCATGGATCGCGCACGCTCGGCCTATCGCGCCGGTCTCACGCTGCTCCTTGCCGCCGCCGTCTACGAGACGATCGCGCGCAGCGGCGTATTTCCGGCGGCGCTGCTGCCGACGCTGCCGAAGGTCGCCGACACGCTGTGGACGCTCGTCCTCGACGGCACCATGCTGGAGCACGCCGGTCACACCATGTACCGCGTGCTGGTCGGGCTTGCGCTCGCGGTCGCGGTCGGGCTGCCGCTCGGCATCCTGATGGGGCGCATGCGCGCGGTCGAGAATTTCTTTCTTCCGCTCGCCAGCGCGCTGATGCCGATCCCCTCGCTCGCCTGGGTGCCGGTGTTCATCCTCTGGTTCGGTCTCGGCAACACGGTCGCGATCCTGATCGTGTTCTATGCCGCGCTGTTTCCCATGCTGCTCAATGCCTGGTCGGGCGTGCGCGCGGTCAATCCGCTGTGGCTGCGCGCGGCGGGCGCCATGGGCGCCGACGAACGCGCGCTGTTCTGGAAGGTGATCGTTCCCGGCGCCTCGCCGTTCATCATCACCGGCCTGCGCCAGGCCTTCCTGCGCGCCTGGATCGCGGTCGTGGGCGCGGAAATGCTCGCCGCCTCCGACTGGGGCCTGGGCTGGGTGATCTTCGACGCCAAGGAATTCCTCAACGCCGACGTGATGCTCGCGGCGCTCGCCGTGATCGGCCTGATCGGCTTCGCCTTCGAACGGCTGGTGTTCGGCTCGCTCGAGCGCGCCACCGTCATGCGCTGGGGCATGGTGCGGACGGCGAAGGGATAGGCCCAAGAGGTGTTGTGCTGAACCGTCTCGCCCGGTTCATGTGTTCGCTCGGTTCGTATTACTGTCATTCCCGCGAAAGCGGGAACCCATAACCACCGATTCTGGAATATGGGTCCCCGCGTTCGCGGGGACGACAGAAGAAATGAGGAACCGCCGGGAGAAGGCCATGAAGCGCTCGTCCGTGCTGGTCGTCGCCGCGCTGCTCGCGGGCTTGCCCGCGCTCGCCCTCGCCCAGGATTATCCGACCCGTCAGGCGACCATCATCGTGCCGTTCGCGCCCGGCGGCTCCGCCGACATCGTCGCCCGCATCTACGCGCAGAAGCTGTCGGAACGATTGGGCAAGCCGGTGGTGGTGGAGAACCGCGCCGGCGCCGGAACGGTGATCGGCGCGTCGGCGGCCGCGCGCGCGGAGCCCGACGGATATACGCTGTTCATGGGCGGCAGCTCGGCGCTCGCCTACAATCCCTCCCTGCACAGGAAGCTGCCGTACGATCCGGCCAAGGACTTCGTGCCGCTCGCGCACGTCGCCGCCATTCCGTTCGTGCTGGTGGTGCAGCCGTCGCTGCCCGTGCACTCGCTGGCGGATCTGATCAAGCTCGCGCAGGACAAGCCCGGACACCTCGCGTTCGGCACCGCCGGCCTGGGTTCGCCCGCTCACCTCTGCGCCGAATATCTGCGCAGCATCACCGGCATCGACATCACCTACATTCCCTACAAGGGCAGCGCCCCGGCGCTGACCGATTTCATCGCCGGGCGCATCCCGACCATGTTCGTCGACCTTCCGCCCGCGCTCCCCCTGATCCGGGAAGGCAAGATGCGCGCGCTCGGCGTGTCCTCGATCGCCGCGGTGCCGGCGGCGCCCGAGATCAAGCCGCTGGCGCAGGCGGGCGTGCCGGGCTACGACGCCGGCGGCTGGCTGATGTTCGCCACGCCGGCCGGCACGCCGCAGGAGATCGTGGACAAGCTCCATGCCGAGCTCAAGCGCATCACCGCCACGCCCGAGATCCAGCAGCGCTTCACCGAGATGGGCCTCGTTCCGATCGACAGCCCGGCGGTCGATGCGCTCAAGCGCTACGTGGTCTCCGAGATCGAGCGCTGGGGCAAGGTCATCCGCGCCGCCGGCATCCCCGAATCGGATTGATGCGCATCCCGATGAAACGGAATCAATACGAGCGGCAAACTCGGTCGGCTCCCTCCCCCAGCCAAAGTCGGATGCATCCGACTTCGGCCAGCATTAAGTGCCGAACTCGGGTAAACCCGAGTTCGCGCGGGGGAGTGTTGGGGAGGGGGGTAGTCCGTTTGGCAATGTCGGTGCGTCAACTTCGCGACCCCCACCCCCAACCCCTCCCCACAAGGGGGAGGGGAGCGCACCGAGTGCGCGGCCTGTTTCGGGATCGATCAGGGAGAGGAACATGAAACGTTGTTGGTTGCCGGTTCTCGCCGGGCTCGCCGTCGGCCTGCTGGCCGCGCCGGCCGCGCGCGCGCAGGACTACCCGTCGCGACAGATCACCCTGATCGCGCCGTGGCCGGCGGGCGGCGCGGTCGATGCGATCTGTCGCGCCGTCGCGCCGCACCTGTCGGAGCGGCTGGGCAAGTCGGTGGTGGTCGAGAACCGGCCGGGCGCCGGCTCGGTGATCGGGACCGCCGCCGGCGCCAAGGCCTCGCCCGACGGCTACACCATGGTCATGGCCGGCAGCGGATCGCTCGCCATCAGCGCCACCATGTACAAGAAGCTGCCCTACGATCCGGTCAAGGATTTCATCCCGATCGCACTCGGCGGCAAGATTCCCTTCGTGCTCGTGGTCACTCCGTCGCTGCCGGTGCACTCGGTGGCGGAGCTGGTGACCTACGCCAAGGCCAATCCCGGCAAGCTGTCGTTCGCATCGGGCGGGCCCGGCTCGCCGCATCATCTCTACGGCGAGCTGCTCAAGAGCATGACCGGCATCGAGATGACCCACGTGCCCTACAAGGGCAGCGCGCCGGCGCTGACCGACGTGATCGCCGGCCACGTGCCGCTCCTGTTCTCCGACACCGTCCCCTCGCTGCCGCAGATCCGGGAAGGCAAGGTGCGGGCGCTCGGGGTATCGACCGCGGTCCGCGTTCCGTCGGCGCCCGACATCCCGACGATCGCCGAAGCCGGCGTCCCCGGCTTCGACGCCGCCGGCTGGGGCGTGTTCGCGGTGCCGGCCGGCACGCCGCCCGCGGTCGTCGGCAAGCTCAAGGCCGCGCTTCACGCCGTCCTGGCGCTGCCCGACGTGCAGCAGCAGATCATCAAGCTCGGCATGATCCCCGGCGGCGCCGAATCGCCGGAAGAGCTGCAGCGCTTCATCGCCGCCGAGATCGCGCGCTGGGGCAAGGTGGTGCAGCAGGCCGGGCTGGCCGGGACGGAGTAGCGCCGCACGCGCCGCTGACAACAAAGCGACGTGGGCAATCACAAAAACCGCGTCGGCCACATCAGTGTGCGCCACATGTGCGACGACGGCGTGTTGTCGAGGCCCAGCCCCTCTTTCGGCTGCTTGAAGTGGCGGCCGACGATGTCGACGAAATCGTCGAGATTGACCTTGGCGTTGGGATCGAACGAGTAGATGTCGTTGACGCAGATCAGCCGCGCGGTCATGTAGTGTTTGTGGTTGCGGGCGCGCTTGTATTCCTCGACGATGTAGGGCTCGGGCTTGTAGTCGGGGCCGAAATATTTGACGTACATGTCGGGATAGCCGTAGCCCACCGACTCGTCGGGGAAGAAGCGCAGCGCCTGGTGCACGCGCACCGCCCAGCTCACCTCCTCGTCGACATAGGGCTCGATCAGCTGCGCGCCCCAGTAGCCGTGGTCGCAGCGGATGAAGCCGACCACGCCGATGTCGTGCAGCAGGCACGCCAGCACCACCTTCTCGTCGAGGCCGGCCTTGAGCGCGTGGGTCGCGCTTTGCAGTAGGTGGTTCATCGAGGCGAAGCGCAGCTTGAAGAAGTCGATGAGCGTCGGCTTGTCCGGCATCGCCGGCAGCCGCGGATCGGCGCCCATGAGGAAATACTTGCCGGGGTTCTGCGCCTGCAGCGCGGCGCCGCCGACCATATCGGTCTTGCCGTCGGCCATATTGAACAGCACCGATTTGGTGGCGATCTTCTCGTTGAGCTCTTGCATCATGCGCTCTTCGAGCTCGTCGGCCTGCTCCGACAAGGTCAGCGGTTTCGATGCTGCCTGGGGTCCCATTGCAATGCTCCTGGCCCTTGCGGCGAATTGTCCGCCCTGCTTCGCGCCTGTCTACACGGAATTTGCCCCGGGCGAAACCGACCCCGATCGACGTTCTAGCCACAAACGGGCATACCATCTATGAGAACTGCGATGCCTCACATCGAAGTGTCCAACGTCTCGCTCACCTATGACACGCCCTCCGGCCAGGTCCCGGGCGTCGAGAACGTCAGCTTCGCCATCGAGGCCTCGGAATTCCTCTGCATCGTCGGCCCCTCGGGCTGCGGCAAGTCGACCCTGCTCAACATCATCGCGGGCTTTCTCGTCCCCACCGCCGGGGAGATCCGCATCGGCGGCAAGGCGGTCACCGGCCACGGCCTCGACCGCGGCGTGGTGTTTCAGGACTTCGCCCAGCTGTTTCCGTGGCGCACGGCGCTCGGCAACGTGACCTTCGGCCTGGAGATGAAGGGGATCGGCAAGGCCGAGCGCGAGCAGATCGCGCTCAACCAGCTCAGGCTGGTGAAGCTCGAGAAATTCGTGCGCTCGTATCCGCACCATCTGTCCGGCGGGATGCAGCAGCGGGTCGCCATCGCGCGCGCGCTCGCGTACAATCCGTCCGTGCTGCTGATGGACGAGCCATTCGCGGCGCTCGACGCGCTCACCCGTGACGACATGCAGCGGCTCCTCGCGGACGTCTGGCAGGAGACGCGCAAGACCGTGGTCTACGTGACCCACAACGTGGCCGAGGCGGTGTACCTCGCGGATCGGGTCGTGGTCATGACGCCGCATCCCGGAATGGTGAAGGTCGAGGTGCCCATTCGCCTCACCCGGCCGCGCGATCCGCTCAGCGTCGAGTTTTTGGACTATCAGAAATCGCTGCTGCGCCATCTCGGCCAGGGTGTGACTCAATGAACGTCATGACGTGGATTTCGGCGAAGTGGGATCAGGCAAGCCGCAAGCTCGGTGCGCGCCCTCCCCCGCTTGCGGGGGAGGGGTGGGGAGGGGGTGGCCTTGGGCGAATCTTCGTGTGTGCCCCCACCCTGTCCCTCCCCCGCAAGCGGGGGAGGGGACGATGTGGCACCGGCCCTCTGAAGACCAAACTCTGCGCGCTTGCACTGCTCGCGCTCGTCGGCGCGGCGCACGCCCAGGAACCTTATCCGACCCGCCCGGTGCGGCTGGTGGTCGGCTTCGGCGCCGGCGGCCCGACCGATATTCCGGCGCGCTTCGTCGCCGACAAGCTCGGCGAGGCGCTCGGCCAGCGCGTGGTGGTGGAGAACAAGCCGGCCGCCGCCGGGATGATCGCGACCCGGGACGTGCTGGCGCAGCCGCGCGACGGCTACACCTTGCTGCTCTGCACCCATTTCGAGGCGATCAACACCGCGGTCTACAAGAACGCGCAGTTCAAGCTCAGCGACCTCGCGCCGATCTCGCTCATCGCCAAATACTATTACGGCCTCGCGCTCGCGAACGCGATTCCAGCCGCGGACTTCGACGCCTTCGTGCACTACGCCAAGGCGCATCCCGGCGAGGTGACCTACGCCACCATCGGCGCCGGCTCGGCGCAGGAAATCCTGGCGCGCCAGCTCGAGAAGCTCACCGGCATCAGCATGAACCGGATTCCGTTCCGCGGCGGGCCGCAGGTGGTGCAGGAGCTCATCGCCGGCCGCGTCCACTTCTACGTCTCGCCGACCCTGGCGATCGTCCCGCAGTACCAGGCCAAGCAGCTCAAGATCCTGGCGGTGTCGGCGCCCGCGCGGCTGAACAATCTCGACGAGATTCCGACGCTGCGGGAGAAGGGTGTCGATTTCGTGCGCTTCGGCTGGCTCGGCATCTGCGCCGGCGCCGGCACGCCGCAGCCGGTCGTCGACCTGCTGCAGCGCCAGATCGCGACCATCGTCGGCACTCCCGAATACCGCGCGATGATCGAGAAGGCCGGTTCCATCGCGGTGGCGTCGACGCCGGCGGAGCTGCGGCAAGTGATCACGCAGACTTCCGACGACGTTTCCGCCAGCATCCGTGAATTCGGCATGCAGCAGGAGCAATGATGCAACCGATCGGCGACGCCTTCGATCGGACAGCTTTAGGGAGGACGGTGCGATGAACAATACGCGCGTTGCAATCACACGACGGCAGTATCTCGCGGCCAGCGCCGGCGTGCTGGCGGCGGGTCTCGGCGCGGCACGGCCGGCATTCGCGCTGGAGACCGTGCGCCAGGGCTACCAGACCAACATCTGGGGCATGCCGACCTATTATCTGCTCAAGTCCGGCCTGCTCGAGAAGCACGGCATCAAGTTCGAGGAATTCGCCGTGCCGTCCGGCAACCTCACCATGCAGCAGATGGTGGCGCGCCAGGTCGATCTCGGCACCTATGCCGGGCCGTCCTTCATCATCGGCCACGACAAGGGCGGCCTGGTCGCGATCGCGCAGATCGAATATGTCGGCAAGACCGCGCAGATCGTGACGCGCAAGGACCTCAACCTCACCAAGGTCGAAGACCTCAAGGGGCGCAAGGTCGCCAACCAGACCGGCTCCTCCGTCGGCAACATCTTCGTCGACGTCGTCGCCGCCAAGGCCGGCCTCAAGAAGGGCGACTTCCAGGAGGTGCGGATGGACGTCAACAACATGGTCGCCGCCATGGCGGCCAAGACCGTGGACGCCATGGTCAACGTCGAGCCCTACAACGCGATCGCGGTCGCCGAGGGCATCGGCACCTCGATCATGGATTTTTCCGGCGTCGACCGGATGCCGGTGTTCATGGCGGCCACGCCCGATTTCGTCGACAAGAACCCCGACACCGTCATCGCCTATCTCAAGGCCTGGAAGGACGCGGCGCAGGACTTCAAGAACAATCCCGCCAAGGTCGCCGACGTGATCTACGCCTTCTTCACCTCGAAGGGCTACAACATGTCGCGGGACACTTTCGCCAAGGCGCTCGCGCGCGTCGAGGTGGCTCCCGGCTTCCCGTCCGATCTGGTGCCGGGCCTGCAGCGCGACGCCGAGGTGCTGCTGCGCGAGAAGAAAATCTCCGCCGTCCCGGACTGGAAGAAGGCGCTGCGCCCCGACCTGTGGGCGAAGGCGAACGGGTAGCGCGATCAGTCCTGGAATCGTCGGTCTGGCCGCAGCCACGGCTGAGCGGCTCTTGCGTCCCCTCCCCCGCTTGCGGGGGAGGGCTAGGGTGGGGGCACGCAGTACGATCGCGCGATGCGCCCCCTCCGCCATCCCTCCCCCGCAAGCGGGGGAGGGAGCAGACCAAGTTCGCTGCACTGGTGATGCTCGCCTCCAAGACTGGTTTGGCATCGCCATTCCATCTCTCGCTTGAGCATCTCGCCCTGCGCGCGGAAACGCGCTAAAGCTGCGCCCGCATTTTTGGGCATGGAGAGTGGAATGAAGGTCGCAAGGAAGAAGGTCGCGAAGAAAACTGCGAACAAGGCCGCCGGCAAAAAGCCGACGAAGAAGGCGGCGGCGAAGAAGCCCGCAGCGAGGAAAATGAGCAGGCCCGCCACCGTCCGCAGCGCCGCGCCGCGCGGCAACGGCGGACCCGTGACCTGGAATTTCAAGCTCATCGCCCACCACCTGCTCGACGGCTTCGGCGGCATGGGCGAAGGCATGTCGATCCAGATCGCGCCCGACGGCCGCCGCATCCTGTGGCTGGCGCACGAGAGCGCGCCGAAGAATTTCACCGCCGTCGACGTCTCCGATCCGCGCAAGCCCAAGGTGGTGGTGCAGACCGACCTGCCGCAGGCGCACATGCGCTCGAATTCGCTCGAGACCTGCGGGAACATCATGGCGGTGGCCTACCAGACCCAGAAGAAGGGCCTGCAGCCCGCCGGCATGGAGCTGTTCGACATTTCGGTGCCGGAGAAGCCGCGCTCGATCTCGTTCTTCGACTGCTCGGGCGCGACCTCGCGCGGCGTGCACCAGCTCTGGTTCTGCGACGGCGAATACGTCCACTGCGCCTCCGGCGCGCCCGACTTCTTGCCGACGCATCCCTCGGACGACCAGTTCTACCGCTGCATCGACGTGCGCAATCCGTCGAAACCGGTCGAGGTCGGGCGCTGGTGGATGCCGGGCACCCGCCAAGGCGACAACGTGATGCCGCCGCCGCGCCACCCGCTCGACAAGGGCCACCGCGCCCACAACACCAACGTCTATCCGCAGCGACCCGACCGGCTCTACCTCGCCTATATCGACGGCGGCATGTTCATCCTCGACATTTCCGACAAGGCCAATCCCAAGCGCGTCTCGCAGTGGACCAATTCGCCGCCCTATACCGGCTTCATGCACACGGTGGTGCCGCTGTTCGAGCGCGGGCTGATGCTGGTGACCGACGAGTCGACCGAGAACAACGCCAAGGACTGGCCCAAGCTGATCTGGGTTCTCGACGCGCGCGAGGAAACCAACCTGGTGCCGATCGCGACCTGCCCGCTGCCGGATCACCAGGCCTTCGCCGCCCGCGGCCGCTTCGGCGCCCACAACATCCACGAGAACGTGCCGCTGCCGACCTGCTGGCACTCCGACCAGATCGTGCTCGGCACCTTCTTCAACGGCGGCTTGCGCGCCTACGACATCTCCAACCCGTACCAGCCGCAGCAGGTCGGCGTGTTCGTGCCGCCGGCGCCGCCGATGGCGCCCACCGGCACCATCCAGCTCAACGACGTGTTCGTCGACGAGCGCGAGATCGTCTACACCGTCGACCGCCACGTCGGCGGCCTCTACATCCTGGAGATGGATTTTTGACGGGGCTGTCGTGTCCCGGGCGCAGCGCAGCGTAAAGCGAAGCGCGGAACTATGTTACGAAGCCTGCGCGACCTTGATAGCGCTGCACACAGGAGCACGATGGCCAGAGCCACATCGTCCCCTCCCCCGCTTGCGGGGGAGGGACAGGGTGGGGGCAGGCAACAAGACTTGCGCCATAGTGCTCCGCAAGGGCTGCGCCATCATTCCCCCTCCCCACCCCTCCCCCGCAAGCGGGGGAGGGAGCACACCGAATTTGCGGCTCGTGCTGATTCCGCTTCGGCGGACTAGGCTATAGCGCATGCTCGATCTCTTTCCCTCCCGCGAGGCCGGCCGGTTCGGGCGCCGGCTCAAGCGCGCGCGCGGCGCGCGCATCCCGGTGACCGTCGTCACCGGCTTCCTCGGCGCCGGCAAGACCACGCTGGTGCGCCGCTTCCTTACGACACCGGAAGGCGCCGGCACCGCCGTCGTCATCAACGAGTTCGGCAGCGTCGGCATCGACGACGCGCTGATGCGCGGATCGAGCGACGAGGTGACGCTGCTCGGCAACGGCTGCCTGTGCTGCAACACCCGCTCCGACCTGCAGATCGCGCTGCGCAACCTCGTCGCCGAGCGCGCGCAGGGCACCGTGCCGCAGTTCGCCCGCATCCTGATCGAAACGAGCGGGCTCGCCGATCCCGGCCCGATCCTGCAGACCTTCGCCACCGATCGCGCGCTCGGCGGCGAATTCCACGTCGAGGTGGTGGTCGCCGTGATCGACGCCATGAGCGGGCTCGACACGCTCGACTGGTCGGCGGAGGCGCGCAAGCAAATCATCCTCGCCGACCGGCTGGTGGTGTCGAAGACCGATCTCGCCAAGCGGCCGGCGGTCGCGCGCCTGACCGCGCGCCTGCGCGAGCTCAATCCGCGCGCCGCGCTGCACACCGCGGTCGACGGCGAGCTCGACCCGCGCTGCCTCATCGAGGCGGACGCGACGCAAGATGCGCGCGCGACGCGGGCATGCCGGCTTCGTGGCCGAGGCCGAGCACAGCGACGGCATCCTGAGCTTCGTCCTCACCGACGACGCGCCGCTCTCCTGGGAGGTCTTTGCCCGCAGCATGGAGACGCTTGATCGCGCTGCGCGGCCCCGACCTCCTGCGCGTGAAAGGCTTTCTCAACGTCGCCGGCTGCCGCGGGCCGGTGGTGGTGCACGTGGTCCAGCACCTCGCCCATCCGCCGGTCGAGCTCGCGGCCTGGCCGGACGCCGACCGCGCCAGCCGGCTCGTCTTCATCACCCGCAACATTCCGGAGCGCCAGGTGCGCGATCTGTTGAGCGCGGTGCGGGCGTTGGGGAGCGGCTGCGGTTAGTCTAGCGAGCAACGACGCGTTTGCTGCGCGTGCCCGGCTCGAGCGGCGCAGAGCGCGCTGCCGTTGTCGGTCAGCGGCGTGCCGCGAACCTCGCGGCCGTCGTCAATCCGCCAAAGCTCCGTTCCGCAAATGCTCGAAAGGAGCTATCCTTCCGCCGTCGATCTTGGCTGCGACCTCGCGCGTGACGAGGTGAGCCAAACAGGAGGAGGACGAGATGGCCACAAGCGTCAAGCAGATGATGGAAGCCGCCAATGCCGCGGTGCCGCGCCTCACCCCGGCGCAGGCGCGCGAGATGATGGCCAAGGGCGATACCCTGGTGGTCGACGTGCGCGACGCACCGGAACTGGAAAAGAGCGGCAAGGTCGCCGGCGCCGTGCACGTCTCGCGCGGCATGCTGGAATTCCGCGCCGATCCCGAGTCGCCCTATCACGACAACAATTTCAGCAAGGACAAGACGGTCATCCTGTACTGCGCGTCCGGCGGGCGCTCGGCATTGAGCGGCAAGGTGCTCAAGGACATGGGCTACGACCGCGTTTACAACCTCGGCGCGTTCAAGGACTGGGCCGAAGGCGGCGGCGCGATCGACCAAGTGAAGCCCGCCCCGTGAGAGCGCCGCAAATTTCGAGCCCGGACCCCGCGCCAGGCGGTGACTACGTTGCGACTACGCTATTGACTACGTAACGTGGCTATGCTACATGAGTTGCAAGTTCCCGTTCCTCGAGCGGGCGCCCCTCGACGCGAAAATGCGTCGCGGAACGAAACGCGTCGCAGAACAAAGACGCGCGCGTTCTCCGACATCGGGAGATTTTGAGCCGCGAGCGCGGTCGTCGTGACAGCGCCCTCGCCCCACCGGAACTCGGGCTTGCCCGAGTTCCGGCACTCTCTAGAGATTGCCGAAGTCGGATGAATCCGACTTCGGCTGGGGGAGAGGGCAACTCGATGCATCGATGCACAAGGAGCGGTGAGGGGGCGTTGCATCAAGGCCCCCTCACCCATTCGAATTCGCCGGGCCACCATTGCGCCCTCTCCCTCGAGGGGGAGAGGGCACGAAAGGCGGCAGCGGCGCCGTGGGTCGTCAGTTCCATTGTTTTTCATTGTTCTTCACGATGGCGAAGATCGAAAAACGCTTGCGCTGCCGCGCTTTGTGCTCCCGGCCCCTTGTATTTTCCTTGTTGTTTACAATGGCCGCGGCGGATCGAGCGAGCCGAGTTCGGTCCGTTCGCGTGAGCCGCCGGCGCGGCAAGAAAGCTCAGCCGGGGTGTTTCCCTGCGCCGCGCCTTGGACTAGCCTTGCCAGCCTAGAACAATTCGCAAATGCAGCGAAAATCGTCGGCCGATGCGCGATCGGTCGCCGCCGATGTTGCATCCCCAGGGAGACATGCCCCCATGGCTCGAATGAATCTCGACGTGAACGGCAAGGTCCATACCATCGATGCCGATCCCGACATGCCGTTGCTCTATGCGCTGCGCAACGACCTCGGGCTCAACAACCCGCATTTCGGCTGCGGGCTGGCGCAATGCGGCGCCTGCACCGTCCACGTCGACGGCCAGGCCGTGCGCTCCTGCGTCACGCCGGTCTCGGCGGTGAGCGACCGCCAAGGTCGTGACCCTTGCCGGCCTCGGCACGCCCGACAAGCCGCACCCGATCCAGAAGGCCTATGTCGAGGAGCAGGTGCCGCAATGCGGCTATTGCATCAACGGCTGGATCATGACGGCGGCGTCGCTGCTCAATCAGAAGAAGAAGCCGACCGACGCCGAGATCAAGGATGCGCTCACCGGCCTCAAGTGCCGCTGCGGCACGCATATGGGCATCATGCGCGCGGTCAAGCGCGCGTCCGAGATGATGGGTTGAGGGAGGCGACGATGACCAGACACGAAAAAGCCGCGCAGTTCTCCCGCCGTTCGCTGCTCAAGGCCGGCGGCGCGCTGGTGGTCTCGGTCGGCGCGCCGATCGGGCTCGACACCGTACTCGGCATCGGCCAAGCCTTCGCGCAAGGCACCTTGGCGCAGGGGGCGAAGCCGCCGCTCACTCCCGACCAGCTCTCCTCCTACATCGCCGTCAATACCGACGGCACCGTCTCCGCCTTCTTCGGCAAGATGGACATGGGCCAGGGCCTGTTCGTCGCCATCGGCCAGATCGTGGCGGAAGAGCTCGACGTGCCGTTCAAGGCCGTGACCGTGATCATGGGCGACACCGCCACCAGCGTGAACCAGGGCGGCGCCTCGGGCTCGACCGGCATCCAGAACGGCGGCAAGCAGATGCGCATGGCCGCCGCCGAGGCGCGGCGCGTGCTCGTCGAGATGGCGTCCGCCAAGCTCGGCCTGCCGGCGGAGGCGCTCACCGTCAGCGACGGCGTCGTGCACGCCAAGGCCGATGCGTCGAAGAAGGCGTCCTATGCCGAGCTGATCGGCGGGCGCTACTTCAACGTCCAGCTCGACTGGAACAAGCAGATGGGCAATCCGCTCTATGCTCCCGGCAAGGCGCAGCCGAAGGACCCGAAGGACCACAAGATCGTCGGCCAGCCGATCGCCCGCGAGGACATCGCGCCCAAGGTCTACGCGCAGGAGGACTTCTGCACCGACGTCAAGGTGCCGGGCATGGCGCACGGCCGCATGATCCGTCCGGCGATCGCCGGCAGCGTGCCGGTGAAGGTCGACGACAGCGCGATCAAGGACATCCCGGGCGCCAAGGTGGTGTGGGAGCAGGGCTTCCTCGGGGTCGTCGCCGACAAGGAATGGGACGCGATCAAGGCGGCGGAGAAGCTCAAGGTGGAATGGTCGGACGCCAAGCCCCCGTTCCCCGACCAGGCCGCGCTCTACGATCACATCCGCAAGGCCGCCGTGCGCAAGCGCGAGATCGGCGGCAAGGAAGCCGGCAACGTCGACGAGGTCTTCAAGACCGCCGCGCGCGTGGTCGAGGCCGAGTACGAGTGGCCGTTCCAGTCGCACGCCTGCATGGGCCCGGCCTGCGCGCTGGTCGAGATCAAGGACGGCAACGTCACCTGCTGGACCGGCTCGCAGAAGCCGCATTTCGTGCAGAACGGGATCGCCGGCACGCTCGGCATCGCGGCCGACAAGATCCACGTGGTCTGGGTGGTCGGCCCCGGCTCCTACGGCCGCAGCGACGCCGACGACGCCGCCATGGACGCCGCGGTGCTGGCGAAGGCCACCGGCCGGCCGGTGCGCGTGCAATACACGCGCGCGCAGGCGACCGGCTGGGATCCGAAGGGCCCGGCCTCCATCCACCGCGCCCGCGCCGCCATCGACGCGTCCGGCAAGGTCATCGCCTACGAGTTCACCAGCAAGGGGTTCTCGCGCATCGACGTGCAGACCAACGGCAGCAAGCCGCCGGACACGCTGGCCGGTCAGCTGCGCGGGGTGCCGCTGGTGATCAACGACGGCTTCGGCGTGCCCGCCGAATCCTACGAGTTCGCCAACAAGCGATTGGCGTGGGAGACCATCGCGCCGCTGCTCGACCGCGGCTCGCCGCTGCGCAGCGCGCATCTGCGCGATCCGGTCGGACCGCAGATCCACTTCGCCAGCGAGTCGTTCATGGACGAGCTGGCGGCGGCGCTCGCCCTCGACCCGGTCGAGTTCCGCCTGCGCCACGTCAAGGATGCGCGCGACATCGCGGTGATCAAGGCCGCGGCCGCCAAGGCGGGCTGGCAATCGCGGCCGTCGCCGCGGCGCGACCAGACCGGCAACAAGGTCAGCGGCCGCGGCATCGCCTATTCGCAGCGCAACGGCACGCGCTGCGCCATCGTCGCCGAGGTCGACATCGACCGCGCGAGCGGCAAGATCTGGGCGCGCAAGTTCACCGTCGCCCACGACTGCGGCCAGATCATCAATCCCGACGGGCTCAAGCACACCATCGAGGGCAACATCGTGCAGGGCGTGAGCCGCACGCTGTGGGAGGAGGTCAAGTTCGACGGCAAGAACGTCACCACGGTCGACTGGATGACCTATCCGATCCTCGACATCACCGAGACGCCGGAGACGATCGACACCGTGCTGATCAACCATCCGGAGCTCGCGCCCACCGGCGCCGGCGAGCCGTCGATCCGCCCGGTGGCGGCGGCGATCGCCAACGCGATCTTCGACGCCACCGGCGTGCGCATCCGGCGGGTGCCGTTCTCGCCCGACCGGGTGAAGCAGGCCCTGTCGTAAACGTCACGACGTAGGGACTCGCCGCTGGCTCGGTGTGCTCCCTCTCCCCATTTGGGGAGAGGGTCGGGGTGAGGGGGTTACAGGACTCTCGATAGACCTTAACCCCTCTCCCTATGGGAGAGGGAGCGCACCGAGTGCGTGGCTCAGTCTGTGGTACACTTCTGCTATGATCTGCTCCCTCGATCAGGCACTCGCCCCCATCACCGACGGCTGCGTGCTGGCGGTGCCGCGCGAGGTCTCGGGCGTGGCCATGGCGGCGACGCGCGCGCTGATCCGCCGCGGCGTCAAGCGGCTGCACCTCGTCGCGCTGCCGACCTCGAGCCTGCAGGCCGATCTCCTCATCGGCGCCGGCTGCGTCGAGACGATCGAGACCTCGGCGGTCAGTCTCGGCGAATTCGGGCCGGCGCCGCGCTTCACCGCCGCCGTGATGGCGGGCACGATCGCGGTGAAGGACGCGACTTGCCCGGCGCTGCATGCGGGCTTCCAGGCGGCGGAAAAAGGCGTTCCGTTCATGCCGCTGCGCGGGCTGCTCGGCTCCGACCTGCTCGCGCACCGGCCGGACTGGACGGTGATCGACAACCCGTTCGGCAACGACGATCCGATCGTGCTGCTGCCGGCGATCAGGCCCGACGTCGCCCTGTTCCACGCCCCGCTCGCCGACCGCGACGGCAATGTCTGGATCGGCCGCGACCGCGAGCTCGCCACCATGGCGCACGCCGCGGCGAAGACCGTGGTGACGGTGGAGAAAGTCCACGACGGCAATCTGTTCGACGATCCCCGGCTCGCCGCCGGCGCGCTCGGCGGTTTCTACCTCGAGGCCATCGCCGTCGCGCCGCAAGGGGCATGGCCGCTGGCGCTCGCCGACCATTATCCGGCCGACGCGACGCACATGACCGACTACGCGCGCCTGGCGGCGACGGCCGAAGGCTTTGCCGCCTATCTCGACCGCCACGTGCATGCCCAGCGCGCCGCGTAACAGCTCTATCCACTCATCATGCGCGGGCTTGACCCGCGCATCCACGTCGTTCGTTGCGCGGAAAAGACGTGGATGGCCGGACCAAGTCCGGCCATGACGGCGGGAGAGAGCATCCGCGAGGAAGAATTCCTAGCCAACACCATCGCCGGCCTGATCGGCGATGCCCGCCACGTCGCCGTCGGCAACGCTTCTCCCATCCCGGCGGCCGCCGCGTTGCTGGCGCGCGAGCGCGGCCACGGGCGGCCGTATGTGTCGCTGCTCGGCAGCCGGCGCCAAAACTTCTTCACCGACGGTGGGCGCGAGCTGTTCGACTGCGCCGGCCAGGGCCGCATCGACGCGTTCTTCCTTTCCGGCGCGCAGATCGACGGCGAGGCCAACATCAACCTGGTCAGCGTCGGCGACTACGCCCATCCCAAGGCGCGCTTTCCCGGCTCGTTCGGCTCGGGCTACCTGTACTATGTCGTGCCCAAGGTGATCCTGTTCCGGCTCGAGCACACGCGCCGCACGCTGGTGGAGAAGGTGGATTTCATCAGCGCCGCCGGAACGAGCCCGGACAACGTCCATCGCCCGGGCGGCCCGTGCGCGCTCATCACCACGCGCTGCCTGTTCGCCTTCGACCGGAGCCGGCGGCGCTTTACGCTCGCGAGCGTGCATCCCGGTCACACGGTTGCCGAGGTGGTGGAGAACACCGGCTTCGACTTCGATTGGAGCGCAGATGTACCGGTGACGGCGGCCCCTTCCCCGGAGGAGCTCCGCCTGCTGCGGACGGTGGTCGCCCCGCAGCTCACCGAGGTCTATCCGCGCTTCGCCGCCGAGGTGTTCGGGATCGCGCAAAGCGTTTAGCCATACTCGGTGTCGTCCCCGCGCAAGCGGGGACCCATAATCACCGACTCTGGAATATGGGTCCCCGCTTTCGCGGGGACGACACGATATAAAGACCATTTGCAGACCACGCGCCGGCATGGTCTTTATGCGCCGCGCGGCCGGTCCGGGCCGACAAGACGCTCAAGGGGTACACTCGTGAACCAAGTCGAAGTCGCAGTGATCGGCACCGGCTGGTGCGGCGGCATTCGCGCGGAGACGCTGTCGCGCTCCGCGCTGGTGGACAAGCTCCACATCTGCGAAATCCGCCCCGACCGCCTGGCCGAGGTCAAGGCGCTCACCAAGCCGGCGACGGCGACGCTCGACTATCACGACATCATCAGGAATCCGAAAATTTCGGTGGTCTATGTCTGCACCACGCCGGAGCAGAACCACTACCCGATCACCCGCGACTGCCTCAAAGCCGGCAAGCACGTGCTGCTGGAGAAGCCGATCGCCATGGAGCTGTGGGAGGCGGACGAGCTGATCACGCTGGCGAGGCGCGCAAAACTCAAATTCACCATCGGCTATTCGCAGCGGTTCAATCCCAAATTCGCCTATGCCAAGAAGAAGATTACCGACGGCACGCTCGGCAAGGTGGTCTCGGTGATGGTGAGCCGGCATCTGAGCCGCGGGCTCGGCGCCAAGATCGCCAAGCGGGTGAAGCTTTCGCCGGTGGTGATGGAGTCCACCCACGATCTCGATTTCGTGTTCTGGCTGCTCGAGCCGGCGAAGCCGGTGCGGGTCTACTCGCAGGGCGCCTACGGCTACATGCAGCCGATCAACGGCTCCTACGACGTCATGTGGTCGCTGGTCACCATGGACAACGGCATGCTGGTGGCGATCGGCGGCGGCTGGAACCTGCCGCCGGGCTACCCCAATTTCTGCTCGACCTGGGTCGAGATCACCGGCACCGAGGGCGCCCTGATCCTCGACGACACCCATCGCGAGGCCTGGCTCAACACCGTGGCCGACGGCACCCGCTTTCCCATGTCGACCATGCCGGGCGAGCAGGTCGACCACGTGTTCGCGGGACAGATGGGGCCGGAGACCATCCACTTCCTGGAGGCCTGCATCATGGACCGGCCGGTGATGGTGACGCCGGAGAGCGCGCGCATGGTGATGGAGGCCTATACCGCCGCCGATCTAAGCGCCGAGCGCAACGAGCCGGTCGACCTGCCGCTGTCGAACGCGGCGCTGTCCGCGGTCGCCGAAATGGTGGGGGGCAAGCGATGAGACGACAGGCGAAAAGCATCGGGCTCGCCATCATCGGCGCCGGCCGCGTCGGGCTGTTCCGCGGCGAGGTCGCGGCGCGCCACCCGGCGGTGCAGTGGATCGGCATCGCCGAGAAGAACCACAATCGCGGGCTCTACGTCGCCGAGAAGATCGGCGCCGATTTCGTCACCGCGGACTATCGCGAGCTGCTCAAGCGCCCGGAGGTCACCTGCGCCATCGTCGCCACCGACGAGCATCTCCACGTCGGCCCGATCATGGCGACGGTCGAGCGCGGCGTGCCGATGCTGATCGAGAAGCCGCTCGCCACCGATCTCGGCGAATCCGCGCGCGTGCTCAAGGCGATCACCGACGCCAAGCTCGACGCGGTGGTGGGCTACACCCAGCGCTTCCGCCGCAAATGGCTCGGCGCCAAGGAGAAGGTGCGCACCGGCGCGCTCGGCGACGTGACGCTGGTGACCTCGCGCGCGTTCATGAACCGGCTGGTCGCCATCGACAATTACAAGCGCACCGACGACCCCAAGACGATCTCGCCGATGGTGATCTCGGGCACGCACGCGCTCGACATCGTGATGTGGTACATGGAAACCAAGACCCCGGTCGAGTGCTACGCGCGCTCGATCGACAAGGTCCTGGGCCCGACCTACCAGGGCATCGATGCCACCGCCGGCATGATCATGTTCGCGGACGGCAGCGTCTATCACCTCAACATTTCGTGGGCGCTGCCGGTGACCTGGCCGGGCGCGGTCTACAGCCTCGAGGTCGGCATCAACGGCACCGAGGGTGTGCTGACCATCGACGACACCCATCGCGACATGGTGCTCGCGGTCTCGGCGCCGCAGGAAGAAGGCTACGCACCGGACAAGAGCCGGCTGGTCGATTTCATGGGCAGCTATCCGCCCGGCGACATGGCGCTCGGCGAGCTGCGCGGCCCGATGCGGGAGGAAACCGAGTCCTGGCTCAACCGGATCGCGCTCGACCTGCCGACGCAGGCGGCGACCGCGGCCGAGGCGCACAATCGCCTGATGCTGACCAAGGCGCTCGATCTCTCGGCCAAGCGTAAGCAGCCGGTGAAGCTGCCGCTCGAACCCGGCGAGGAGCGCGCCGCGGCGTGAGTAGCTGAGCGCGCAGCAAACTGAGTATGCTCCCTCTCCCATAGGGAGAGGGGTGGGGTGAGGGGTTAAGGTCTCTCGATAGGCTTCGAACCCCCTCACCCCAACCCTCTCCCCAAGGGGGAGAGGGAGCGGACCGAGTCAGCCTCAGAGATATCCAGAAACGCGACCGGGAGAAACGAATGAAGAAATCGATACTCGTCCTGATCATCGTTCTCGCCGCCGCGTCGCCGGGCCGCGCGCAGCAAGAAGACGTTGCCGCCTTCTTCAGGGGCAAGACGCTGCGGCTGATCGTCGGCATCGGCGTCGGCTCGGGCTACGACATCAATGCGCGGCTGCTGGCGCGTCACATGGCCGCGCATATTCCTGGCCAGCCCACCATCATCGTGCAGAACCAGCCCGGCGCCGGCAGCCTGACCATGACCAACGCGCTCTACAACACCGGCCCGTTCGACGGCACGGTGATGGGCGCTTCGTTCAACGGCATGCCGACCACGCCGCTGCTGCAGCCCGCCGGCGCGCGCTTCGACCCGAACAAGCTCCTCTGGCTCGGCAGCACCAACCGCGAGACCCAGGTCACTTATGTCTGGCACACCGTACCGGTGCAGAGCCTCGACGAGGTCAGGACCAAGGAGCTCGTGGTGGGCGCGCAGGCGCCGGGCTCGACCCAGTACGACTACCCGATGCTGGTCAATCATCTGTTCGGGTTCAAGTTCAAGGTCGTCACCGGCTACCAGAGCACGTCGAAGATCAACCTGGCGATGGAGAGCGGCGAGGTGCAGGGCACGCTCGCCAACTGGTCGACGCTCAAGGCGCTGAGCTCCCAGTGGCTGGCGGAGAACAAGGTCAAGATCATCGCGCAATGGGCGCTGCAGAAGCATCCCGAGCTCGCGGATGTGCCGCTGGCGCTCGACCTGGCCAAGACCGATGCCGACCGGCAGGCGCTGAGGCTTGCGCTCGCGCGGCTGGAATACGGCCGTCCGTTCTTTCTGCCGCCCAACGTGCCGGTGGCGCGCGTCGAGGCGCTGCGGCGCGCATTCGACGCCACCATGAAGGACCCGGCCTATCTGGCCGAGGCCGACAAGCTCAAGATCGACGTCGAGCCGCTCTCCGGCGAGCAGGTCGCCACGCTGGTCGAGCAGGTCTCGCGCACGCCGGCCGACACCGTCGCACGCGTGCGCGCGGCGATGGAGAACAAGTAACGAGGTCTGCCAATTGCTGTCGTCCCCGCGCATCCGATCTCGGGTTTACCCGAGATCGGCACTTTTAGCGCGCATGTCGACTATAGCCGACATGCGTCGGGGACCCAACCACCGGCTCTGGAATATGGGTCCCCGCTTGCGCGGGGACGACAGAAAGGCCCTGCGGTAGGGGCCGAAACCGACTCCCCTCGCCCGCCCTTTCGGCTATAAACGTGCCTCCCGCACAGCCCCCTTCCCACATTTCGGACGCCGACATGGATGCAAACACCGTTGAAAGCCGCGCGCATCACGAGCCGCGCCTGGAGGACGACGCCCTGGTGCGCGGGCTGGGACGCTATGCCGCCGACGCCCCGTTGACCGGCCAGGTCTATGCATATTTCGTGCGCTCCCCGCACGCCTTCGCGGACATCACCGCGATCGACACGACCGCGGCCAAGGCCGCGCCCGGGGTGCTGGCGGTGCTCACCGCCGCCGACATGGCAGGGATCGGCAACGTCTCCCAGCACCCGCCGCTCGCCGGCCGGGGCGGCGCCAAGCTCATCGTTCCCCACCGCCCGGCGCTTGCCGGCGAGACCGTGCGGCACGTGGGCGAGCCGGTCGCCGTCGTGATCGCCGAGACGCTCACCGCCGCGCAGGACGCAGCCGAGCTCGTCAGCGTCGACTATCGCGAGCGCGCGCCCGCGGTCGACCTGCGCGCCGCCGTGCGCGACGGCGCGCCGCAAGTCTGGCCGGAGGCTCCCGGCAATATCGCGGTCGACTGGCCCGGATTGGCGAGCGACCCCGACGCCAATGCCAAAGAGGTCGAGCGCGTCATCGCGGCGGCAGCGCATGTGGCGCGGGTCGCGCTGGTTCATCAACGCATCATGGTGCATTCGATGGAGCCGCGCGGTGCGACCGCGCGCTACGATGCGGAGAACGACAGCTATTTCCTGCGCTGCTGCTCGCAGAGCGCACGCGCGCTGCGCGACGGACTGGCTCCCATCCTGGGCGTTGCCAAGGAGCGCCTGCGGGTCGTCACCGAGGACGTCGGCGGCGCGTTCGGTTTGAAGACCGGGCCCTATCCGGAATACCTCGCGATCCTGGTGGCGGCGCGCAAGCTCGGCCGCCCGGTGCATTGGATGTCGAACCGCGCCGAGGCCTTCCTCAGCGACAATCACGCGCGCGACGCCTACAGCGACGTCGAGCTCGCGCTCGACGAACGCGGAAAATTCCTGGCGCTGCGCGTGCGCCACCTCGGCAACATGGGGGCCTATATCGGCGCCGTGGGGGCCAACATCCAGACCGTGAACCTCACGCGCTGCCTGCCCGGCATGTACGACATTCCCCTGATCGACATCGGCGTGCGCTGCGTGTTCACCAACACCACGACCACCGCGCCCTACCGCGGCGCCGGGCGTCCGGAGGCGAACTTCATCCTCGAGCGCGTCATCGACGAGGCCGCGCGCGTCACCGGCACCGATCCGGTCAAGCTGCGCCGGCGCAACCTGATCAAGCCTTCGGCGATGCCGTACAAGACCGCGGTCGGCACCACCATCGACAGCGGCGAGTTCGCGACCGTGCTCGACAAGGCGCTCGCGCTCGCCGACTACGACGGCTTCAAGCAGCGCCGGCGCGAGGCCGCCAAGCGCGGCAAATATCGCGGGCTCGGCATTTCCTGCATGCTGGAGCACGCCGGCGGGTTCCCGCTCGAAGGCACGGCGCTGAGCTTTCCCGGCGGGGAAACGCTCGTGCTCGGCCTCAACGTGCAGTCGACCGGCCAGGGCCACGCCAGCACGTTCAATCCGCTGCTGGCAGAGCGGCTCGGCATCAAGCCCGGGCAGATCGAGCACCGCCAGGGCGACTCGGCGATGGAAATCGCGGGCTATGCCTCGGTCGGCTCGCGTTCCGCGATGACCGTGAGCCACGCCATGATCAAGACCGTCGAGGCGATGCTGACGAAAGGCAAGGCGATCGCCGCCGGCGTGCTGGAAGCGGCCGAATCCGACATCGAATACCGCGACGGACGGTTCAACGTGGTCGGCACCGATCGCGCGATCTCGCTGTTCGATCTCGCGGCGCGGGCCAAGGAGATGAAAAAACGCGGCGAGATTCCCGAGGACCTTGACACCAAGACCAACGCCGAGACGCCGCTCACCTTTCCCAACGGCTGCCATATCGCCGAGGTCGAGATCGATCCCTTGACCGGCTCGCTCGTGCTCGCCGCCTATAGCGCGGTCGACGATTGCGGGCGCCCGCTCAACACCATGATCGTCGAGGGCCAGACCCACGGTTCGATCGCCCAGGGCCTCGGCCAGGCCATGATGGAGAACGCGGTGTTCGACGATTCCGGCGGCCAACTGATCACCGGCTCGTTCATGGACTACGCCATGCCGCGCGCCGACGACGTGCCGTCCTTCCGCGACGCCATCCACGCGGTGCCGGCGACCACCAACCCGCTGGGCGTGAAGGGCGCCGGCGAAGCCGGCACCACCGCCGCGATCTCAGCGCTGATGAACGCCGTCGCCGATGCCATTCCGGGCGGGGCCGGCGCGCATCTCGACATGCCGGCGACGGCGGAAAAGATCTGGCAGGCGTGCCGAAAGGCGCAGCAGAAGTAAGGTCGTCATCGCCGAGCTTCGACACCGCAAGTCGGGTTTACCCGACCTGCGGCGCTTTAGGCTGCGGAACTCGGGCAAGCCCGAGTTCCGGTGCAATCCATCATTCTTGCAAAACAGATGGATGCGCGGGTCAAGCCCGCGCATGACGATGTGGCGCTAACTCGGCTACCCCTGCGAAATAAACTTCGTGTTGAGGTAGGCGCCAAGCCCCTCGATGCCACCTTCGCTGCCGTGGCCGGATTCCTTGACGCCGCCGAACGGCGTCTCCGGCGTGGAGACGGCGATGGAATTGACGCCGACCATGCCGGACTCGATGGCGTCGCCGATCGCGGCCGCGGTCGCATTCGAGCTGGTGAAGGCATAGGCGGCGAGGCCGTAGGGCAGCGAGTTCGCGCGTTCCACCACCTCGTCGAAGGTCTTGAAGGTGACGATCGGCGCGATCGGCCCGAACGGCTCCTGGGTCATCACCTTGGAATCGTCGGGCACCTCGGTCACGATCGTCGGCTCGTAGAAATAGCCCTGGTTGCCGCGCCGCTTGCCGCCGGTGACGACGTTGCCGCCGCGCTGCTTGGCGTCCGCCACGAAGCTCTCCATGGCGTCGATGCGGCGCGCATTCGCCATCGGTCCCATGGTGACGCCCTTTTCGAGGCCGTCGCCGAGCTTGACGCCCTTGGCATATTCGGAGAACCGCGCCAGGAACTTCTTGTAGGCGTCCTCCTGCACGTAGAAGCGGGTGGGCGAGATGCAGACCTGGCCGGCGTTGCGGTACTTGAAGGCGGCGATGGTGTCGGCCGCCTTCTCCGCGTCGGCGTCGGCGAACACCACCACCGGCGAATGGCCGCCGAGCTCCATGGTGGTGCGCTTCATGCCCTTGGCCGCCAGCGCCGCGAGGTGCTTGCCGACCGGGATCGAGCCGGTGAAGGAGATTTTGCGCACCGCGTCCTTGGCGAGGAGATGTTCGGACACCTCGGCAGGCACGCCGAACACGAGGTTGAGCACGCCGGCGGGCAGCCCCGCGTCGGCAAAGCAGCGCACCATCTCGATGCAGGCGCCGGGCGTCTCCTCGGAGGCCTTGAGAATGAGCGCGCAGCCCGCGGCGAGCGCGCCGCCCACCTTGCGCGCGGGGGTGAGCACGGGAAAGTTCCACGGGGTGAAGGCGGCGACGATACCGACCGGCTCCGTGACCACCAGCTGCCGCGTGCCCTTGGTGCGTCCCGGCACGATGCGGCCGTAGCTGCGGCGGCCCTCCTCGGCGTACCAGTCGATGATGTCGGCCGAGGTCATCACCTCCGCGCGCGCCTCGGCGTAGACCTTGCCCTGCTCCTGCACCATGACTTTCGAGATCGCGTCGTGACGCTCGCGCATGAGTTCGGCGGCCTTGCGCATGATCTTGGCGCGGTCATAGGCCGAGGTCGTCCGCCACAGCGCGAAGCCCTTCTTGGCGGCCGCCAGCGCCTCGTCGAGATCGGCCTTGCTCGCATGCGGCAACTGCGCCAGCGGCTTCTCGGTCGCGGGATTGAGCACCTCCTCGCCCTTGCGGCCGCCGCCGTTCACCCACTTGCCGTCGATATAGAGCGCAAGATCGGTATACATGAGGTCCTCGTTGCTTCTTCGTGATCCGCGATTGGTTGCGAAGGGATTAGCACTATTTGGCGAGGGATTCACCTCTCTCGCGTGTCATTCCGGCCGAGCGGCGCAGACAAGTTTACGCAGTCTGCGCACGCTTGACTGCCTGCGAGCGCCGGAACCCAGTAGACACCGGGCGTTGCGCCTGCCCGATGGCTCATCGCAAGGCCGCGGATTACGCCATGTCCACTGCGCGGGCATGCCAATCGACGCGCAGAATTCATCCCAGAAACGTCCCGCCGTTGACCTGGATGTTCTGCCCGGTGATGAAGCTCGCGCCCGGGCCGCAGAGGAAGCGCACGGCGGCGGCGATGTCGCTGGGCTCGCCGCGCCGGCCGATGAGGGCATGCACACGCGCGTGGTGCTGCGGCTCGGGTTGGCCCGCCGGCCGCGGCGCCGCCATCACGCCGGGCGTCACCGTGTTGACCCGGATCTTGTCCTCGGCGAGCTCGTGCGCGAGCGCGCGGGTGAAGCCGACGAGGCCGGCCTTGGCGGCCACCACGTGCGGGCGCCGCGCCGCCCCGGTGTGGGCGGAGAGGCCACCGATATTCACGATCGCGCCGGCGCCGCTGCGCTTGAGATGAGGCAGGCAGGCTTTCACGCAATTGAACGCGCCGTCGAGGATGACGGCGGTGATGGCGCGCCAGTCGGCAAGCGTCATGGTCGCGAGCGGCTGCTCGGCGCGCACCGCCGCGTTGTTGACCAGAATGTCGATGCGGCCGAATTTTTGCGCGGCGGCCGCGACCATCGCATCGACCGCGTCGGCGTCGGCGACGTCGGCGGTGACGGCAAGCGCCTTGCCGCCCGCCCGCTCGATCTCGTCCGCGACCGCCTCGGCCTCCCTCAGATTGGAGCGCGCATTGACCACGACCGCGGCGCCGCCGTCGGCGAGCGCGAGCGCGATGCCGCGCCCGATATTGCGCCCGGCGCCGGTGACGATCGCGACGCGGCCGGACAATTCCTTCTCAGAAGCCATTTGCGTTCACCCGCGTAAGAATGAAAGATCGGTTCTGCCATCGTAAAGCGTTCGCAGCCGTGCGAGCGCCTGCTGCGTGCGCGCGTCGTCCCAGCTACCGTGCCGGGCATTGAGCACGAACTTCTCCTCGATGTCGGCGCGGGTGAGCGGCTCGTGCGCGCCGCCGCGCATGTGCGGTTGGCGCTCCTCGAGCACGCGGCCGTCGGCGAACACGGCGCGGATGTGGCCGGTGAAATTCTTCGGGTAGGGATTGTCCGGATCGATGCGGTAGCCGACTTTCGCCGCCAGCGCGAGCACGGCAGCCTCCTGCACCGCATCGTCGGTGAAGGCGTCGAGCCCGACATTGCCGTGCACGAAGGCGCGCGCGATGCAATAGGGCGTGGAGAATTTCCCGGCGTAACCGTTGGGCGGGCGCTGCTTGGCGGCGAGCGGCTCCCATAGCCTGTGCACCGTTCCTTCGCCGACCTCGCAGACCATTTCCGCGACCTCCTGAGCCCTGACGCCGCGCGCGGCGAGCCGTCGCGCGCAGTCGATATAGGGGTGGGTCATGGTCCCGCACGGATAGGGTTTGAAGGCGAGGGTCTGGGCCGCCCAGCGCGCGCCGAAATCGCCGGTGAGCGCGTCGTAGTCGCCCGTGGTGGTGCGGGCGAAGCCGTGGAACAGGCCGTGCGCGCCTTCGAACACGGTGCGCGGGCCGACGAAGCCGGCACGCGCCAAGAGCGCCGCGCGCAGGCCCGATTGCGCTGCCCAGCCCGCGTGCAGCCGCTTGGTCCAGGCGCCTTCGGCGAGGTATTCGATGATGCCGCCGGCCATTGAGCCGGCGATGCCGAGCGCGTCGACGAGTTGGCGCGGGGTGAGTCTGAGCGCGGCGCCGACGCCGGCAGCCGCCGCCATGGCGCCGAACACGGCGGTGGGATGAAAGCCCGCCGCGTGCACCGCCTTCGGCGTCACGACGCTGAGGCGGCAGATCACCTCCACGCCGACCGCGATGCCCAGCAGTGCCGGCGGCCCGCCGCCATCGTAACGCTCGCAGGCCGCCAGCACCGCCGGCACGATGACGGCGCCGGCATGCACTGGGCCGCCCTCGAAGGTGTCGTCGAAATCCTCGCCATGCGCGGCCGTGCCGTTGACGAAGGCGGCCCCGGCCGCGCTCAGGCGGCGCGCATGCCCGATCGCGGTGCAGGGCCCTTCGTCGTCCCAGCCCGCGAGCGCCGAGGTCACGTAACTCTCGTTGCGCGCGGTGAGGCAGAGGCCGACGACGTCGACCGCCAAGTCTTCGCATTTGCGGCGCACAGCCGGCGGCAGGCGCGCGGGATCGAGCGCCGCGATCTTGTGCGCCAAAATCTCGGCGACCGAGGTCTCGGGAAGAGAGGCGTCCATGGATCAGGCGTTGCGCAGGCGGGCCTCGCCGAAGCCGGGAATGCGGTTGACCGCGATGACGACCGCGAAGGTGATTGCCAGCATGATCAGGCCGAGCACCGAGATCGCGCCGAGGTCGCCCAACTCGTTGAGATCGAAGATCAGCACCGAGATCACCTTGGTCTCCGAGGTGAACAGCATGATGGCGGCCGACAATTCGCGGATGACGCCGACGAAGATGAAGCACCAGGTCGCGATCACGCTCGTTCGCAGGAGCGGGGCGGTGATGTCGCGCAACGTGCGCAGCCGCGTCGAGCCGAGGATCCGGCTGGCGTCCTCGAGATCGGTATGCACGGAGCGGAACGCCGACTGCAGCTGCTGGTAGGCGGCAGGCAGCGCGATGGTCACGAACGCGAGCAGCAGGATCCACAGCGTGCCATAGAGCACGAATGGCGGCCGCGCGTAGCTCAGGAACAGGCCGACGCCGAGCACGATGCCCGGGATGGCGACCGGCGCGGTCGCGAGGAAGCCGAGCGCGCGGTAGCCGCGGATCGCGCGCCGCGTCGTGACATAGGCGATCACCAGCGCCATGATCGTTCCGATGGTCGCCGACGCGACGCCGAGCACGAACGTGTTCTTGACCGCGAGCTTGGTCGCCGACAATTCGAAGAACACGAAGTGGATATTGTGCAGCGTGAAATTATCGAACGTAACAAACGAAGTGGCGACTCGCGAGAAGGTCGCATTTAGCAACGCGCCGTAGGGCAAGAACACCGGGCACAGGAGGATGAAGAACACGAAGGCGATCGCCGCCCATTTCAGCGCGCCGAGCCGAATGAGCCTCGGGTCGCCCTGCTTGCCGCCCACGACCGAATAGCCACGACGGCCGAGCACGAGGTGCTCGGCGCGCAGCAATACAACGGTGAGGACGAGCAGCGGCACCGAGGCCGCCGCCGCAAGCTCGGGCTTGGGCGGATAATTGAACAGGCTCCAGATTTTGGTCGTCATGGTGTGGAAGCCGGCCGGGATGGCCAGGATCGCCGGCGAGCCGAACAGCGTCATCGCCTGCAGGAAGGCGACCAGCGCGCCGGCCAGCAGCGCGGGCAGCGCGAGCGGAATCGTGATGCGCCGGGCCGTCGTCCAGGTGCGGCCGCCGAGGATCGAGGAGGCGTCCTCGAGGTCGCCGGGAATGCGGTCGAGCGCATTGGCGAGCAGCACGAACACGTAGGGGAAGGTGTAGCAGGAGATCACGAAGATCAGGCCGGCCAGCGAATAGATGTTTAAGAGGTGCTCGTCCGCCGGCGCGCCGGTCACCGCCCGGTAGACCTTGTTGAGGAGGCCGCTGTTCGGCGCCGCCAACAGTTCCCAGGCGATGGCGCCAAGAAAGGGAGGGGTCACGAAAGACGCCGTGACCAGCGCGCGCACGGTTCGGCGCAGCGGCATGTCGGTGCGCGCGACCAGCCATCCCATGGGCGCGGCGAAACCGCAACAGATGATGCTCGAGCTCGTCGCCAGGATCAGCGTCGTCATCAACGGATCGACGAAGACCGGGTCGGTGACCAGCGTCCTGAAGTTGTCGAGCGTGAAGGCGCCGCTGCGGTCGACGAGGCTGTAATAGACCAGCCAGGACATCGGCAGGATGATCAGCACGCACAACAGCGCGGCGAACAGGAGCAGGATCGGCCACGAGAGATCGACCTTGAGCCTGCGCGGCACGACCACGGCGGGCAATGCGATGGTCATGACCGGCGATCACACCTTGAAGATCCGCGCGTAGTGCGCCTTTATCTCCTCGGCCATCTTCTCGACGCCCTCGGGGTCCTCCTTCATCAGCTTGATCTCGGAGAGCTTGCGCAGGCCGCCGGGCTTTTCCACCGTCTGTTGATGCGGCGAATACTGGCGGGCCCAGTCGACCAGCAGCTGCTGCGCCTCGCGCGAGTGCATCCAGTTCTGGAACAGGCGCGCGGCATTCGGGTTGGGAGCCGCCTTGAACACCGCGCTCGGCCCGGTGGCGAGCGGCGTCCCCTCCTCGGGATAGACGATCTCGACCGGCTGGCCTTCCTCCTTGTAGCGGATGACGAGATAGCCGGCGCCGTCCACCATGACCGCGCGCTCTCCGAGCGCGATCTTCTTGGGCGTGTCGGTAGCCGACTGGACCTGCAGGACCCGCTGCTTGGCAAGCTTCTCGAAGTATTCCCAGCCGAGCTCGCGCGCGGTCTGCATGGTCGCGTTCATGATCGTGCCGCTGTAGGCGGGATGCGCCTTGACCATTTTGCCCGCCCATTTCGGATCGAGCAGGTCGGCAAAGCTCTTCGGCGCCTCCTCCTTCTTCACCAGATTGGTGTTGTAGGCGAGCGGAGAGATCAGGATCCGCGTCGTGATGTGCAGCGCTTCCGGGTCATAATATTTCGGCTCGAAATGCTTGGCGACCTCCTCCGGCATGTACGGCGCGAGCCAACCGTTGCGCTTCCACGCCAGGCAATGCGCCTGGTCCGCGGTGTTGACCACGTCGACAGCGTGGATGTTGCCGCCGTATTCCTGGCTGATCCGGGTGAAGATGCGCTCGGCGCCGGAGCGCTCGACGCGCACCGCGATGCCGGGAAACTTGCCCTCGAATGTCTGCGCCAGCCGCTGCGCGAACGCCAGATCCATGGCGGTGTAGAAGGCGAGCTTGCCCTCCTTCTTGGCCGCCTCGACCAGCGCCGGCGTGATCGGCTCGGCCGCCGGTGCGCGCGATTGAGCCTGCGCGGACGGTGCGAACCCGCCGGCCTGCGAGCCGACGGCAGCGGCGGCGACCGCGGCCGACGCCTTGAGCAGGCCGCGTCTGGAGTATCGAATCGTGGCCATTGTGTCCTCCCAGTCGGGATCGGGCGGCGCCGTCAAACGCCGAATAACTTGCTGTAGCGCGCCTTGATCTCGCCGCTCATCTTGTCGACGCCGGCGGGGTCCTCTTTCATGGTCTTGATGTCGCGCAAAGGCTTGCGGCCGGCTTTTTCCTTGACCAACGGGTGCATCGACCGCAACGCGCCGAAATCAACGATGAGTTGCTGGCACTCGACCGTGAAGCAGTAGCACTGAAATAGTCGCGCCGCGTTCGGATTGGGGGCATTCTTGAAGATTGCGTTCGGGCCTACTACGGTCGGGATGCCTTCGGTCGGATAGACGATCTCGATCGGTCGGCCGGCCTCCTTGGTTTGCAGCACGTTGTATTCGCCGCCATCCGCCATCACCGCGCGCTCGCCGAGCGCGAGCTTCTTGGGCGGATCGGTTGCGGACTGCACCTGCATGACTTTCTGCTTGGCGAGCTTCTCCAGATATTCCCAACCGAGCTCGCGCACGATCTGATAAGTCGCGGTGAGGATGGTTCCGCTGTAGGCGGGATGCGCCTTGACGATCTTGCCCGTCCATTTCGGATCGAGGAGGTCGGCGAAGCTCTTGGGCGCCTCTTCGGCCTTGACCAGGTTGGTGTTGTAGGCGACCGCGCTCAAGCTCACGCGGAAGCTCGCGAACATTCCATCCGGATCCTTGTGATCCGCAGGATAGTGCCTGGCGACGTCCTCGGGCGCGAACGGCGCCAGCAGTCCGTCGCGCTTCCATGCGATGAAATGCGCGGCGTCCGACGAATTGACCACGTCGACGCCGTAGATGCGGCTCGCATATTCCTGACCGATGCGCTGGAACACGCGCTCGGCGCCGGTGCGCTCGACACGCACCGCGATGCCGGGGAACCGGGCCTCAAACGATTTCGCGATCTTTTCGGCCAGCGGCAGGTCGACGGAGGTGTAGTAGTTGACCTTTCCCTCCGCTCTCGCCGCTTCGATCAGTTTCGGCGTGATTGCGGTCGGCTCGGGTGTCACCGCCTGCGCTTGCGCACGGGGGAGCAACCTGCCGGCACCATGGGAGACCAATACGCCGCCGGCAGTCACGACCGACGCCCCGAGCAGGGCGCGTCTGGAGAAGCGCAGCTTGGCCATCGTTCACCTCTTGCGGCCGTCCGGCGTGCGCATCAGGATGACCGGCCCGGAACTTTCACCGGCATCACACCCCGAACAGCTTGCTGTAGCGCGCCTTGATCTGCTCGCTCATCTTCTCCACTGCCGCCGGGTCGTCCTTCATCTTCTTGATCTCGCTGAACGGCTTGCGGCCGGGCTTCTCCTTGACCTGCGGGTGCAACGAGCGCAGACCGCCGACATCGACGATGAGCTGCTGCGCCTCGGGCGAGAAGCAGAAGCTCTGGAACAGGCGCGCCGCGTTGGGATTGGGCGCGTTCTTGAACATCGCATTGGGGCCGACGATGAGCGGCGAGCCCTCGGTCGCGTAGACGATCTCGACCGGGTTGCCCTTCTCCTTCTCGACGAACATGTTGTACTCGTTGCCGTCGGCCATCACCGCCCGCTCGCCGAGCGCGAGCTTCTTGGGCGGGTCGGCCGAGGACTGCACCTGCAGCACCTTCTGCTTGGCGAGCTTCTCGAAATATTCCCATCCCAGATCGCGCGACATCTGGTAGGTGGCGGTCATGATGGTGCCGCTGTAGCTCGGATGCGCCTTGACGATCTTGCCGGTCCATTTCGGATCGAGCAGGTCGGCGTAGCTCTTGGGCGCGTCCGCCGCCTTCACCAGATTGGTGTTGTAGCCGATGACGCAGACCCAGGCGCGGAAGGTCGCGAACATGCCGTCCGGATCCTTGTGCTCGCTGGGATAATACTTGGCCACGTCCTCCGGCAGATAGGGCTCGAGGATGCCTTCGCGCTTCCAGACGATGAAATGGGCGGCGTCGGATGAATTGACCACGTCGACGGCATGTATCCGGCTGGCATATTCCTGACCGATGCGCTGGAACACGCGCTCGGCGCCGGTGCGCTCGACGCGCACCGCGATGTCCGGATATTTCGCTTCGAACGCTTTCGCTATCTTCTCGGCGAGCGGCAGGTCGATGGAGGTGTAATAGACGACCTTGCCCTCCTTCTTCGCGGCCTCGATCAGTTGCGGGGTGACCGCGCTGGCCGCTGGCGCCGCCGACGCGACCGAAGCGAGCACGCTCGACGCCGCCAGCGCCGTCGAGCCCTGCAGCAGCTCCCGCCTGGAAAATATCGGCTTGGTCATGGTCGTCTCCTCTGCAGCTCGTGTTCTGTTTCCGGATTCCCGGCCTCATCCGCTGAGCACGCGGCAGCGGTCCGGCGGCAGATAGAGCCAGACCGCGGTTCCCTGGGGAATGTTCTCGGCCGCCGATGCCACCACGCGCAACTGGGTGCCGTCCGGCACCTCCACCAGATAGTCGCGGTTCGCGCCGAGGAAGACCTGCCGCACCACGGTTCCCGGAACCACGTTGTCCATCGTATCAGGCTTCTTCGCCGAAAGCCGCACCACGTGCTGGCGCACCGCGATCGCGCCCTCGCTGCCCGCGACAAATTTGCCGCCGCTGCAGCGCAAGGTACCGCCGGCGCACGACAGGTGGCTTTCGTCGCGCGCCCGGCCCTTGATGACATTGCTGGAGCCGATGAAGCGGGCGACGAATTCCGAGCGCGGCCGTTCGTAGATGTCCTCGGGCGAGCCCGCCTGCTCGATCTTGCCGGCGTTCATCACTGCGATGACGTCGGCGGTCGTCATCGCTTCCGACTGGTCGTGGGTGACATAGACCGTGGTGTAGCGGTACTCGTCGTGCAGGCGCCGCACCTCGAAGCGCATCTCCTCGCGGAGATTGGCGTCCAGATTCGAGAGCGGCTCGTCGAGCAGAAGCGTCTCGGGTTCGACCACCAGGGCGCGCGCCAGCGCGACGCGCTGCTGCTGACCGCCCGAAAGCTCCCCCGGATAGCGATCGGCGAGCTCGCCGAGATGGGTGGTGTCCAGGATGGCGGCGAGCTTGCGCTTGATGGTATCGCGGTCGAGCTTGCGCAGCTCGAGCCCATAGGCGACGTTCTCGGCAACCGTCATGTGCGGCCACAGCGCGTAGCTTTGGAAGATCATCGACATGTTGCGCCGCTCCGGCGGCATGGTTCGCGCTGGCGAGGATACGAGCTGGTCGCCGACCCGGATCTCGCCGGCGGAAGGCTCGACAAAGCCAGCGATCAGCCGCAGCGTCGTCGTCTTGCCGCAACCGGAGGGACCGAGCAGGCAGGCGAGCCGGCCGTGCTCGATGGTGAGCGACACGTCGTCGACGACCGCCAGATCGCCGTAGCGCTTGGTGAGCCCCCGCAATTCAACCGACGCCACGCCCTTGCCTCCTCGACCCTCGACCCGGATTGTCGGCCGCTTTCGTCTCGCGCCTATTGAAACACCAAATCGCGGCTCGGCATCCGCGACAGCTTGCCGCCTATTGGCGATTCCCCGTCTTCAGGTCCGAGGACAAGAGCGATCGCACCGCATCTTGTCGTCCCCGCGCAGGCGGGCACCCATATTCCAGAGACCGTGACTGGCACACACGATGGCGCCCGGACGACGGCATCGCCCCCTATGTCCCGGTGAACCGCGGCTTGCGCTTCTCCATGAATGCCCGGCGCCCCTCGATGAAGTCGTTGCTGGTGAAACATTGCTCAACCATTTCGGCGCAGCGCGCCACGTTGCGCTTGGATTCATCCTTGACGACCTCGCCGACGATATATTTGACCGCCTTCACCGTGAGCGGGGCATTGGCGGCGATCATCTCGGCGTAGTTCTTCACATAGGCCTCGAGCTCGGCCTCTGCCACGACGCGGTTGACGAGACCCATCAGGCGCGCCTCCTCGGTATCGAACTGGCGCGCGGTGAAGAAGATTTCCCGGGCGAAGGCGGGCCCGACGATGGCGACGAGCCGGCGTAGGCCGGCATAGGAATAGCCGAGCCCGAGCTTCGCCGCCGGCACCGCGAAGCGCGAGTTGTCGGAGCAGATGCGCAGATCGCAGCACACCGCCAGCCCGAGCCCGCCGCCGATGCAATAGCCGCGGATCATGGCAATGGTGGGCTTGGGAAACTCCTGCACGCCCGCATAGGCCTTCTCGACGGTTGCGTTGTAATGCTTGGTCGCGTCGAGCGTGGCGCGCTCGCTTTCGAACTTCGAGATATCGGCGCCGGAGACGAAGGCCTTGCCGCCGGCTCCGGTGAGTACGACCACGCGCACCTCGTCATCCTTGGCGAAGTCTTCGAGGATCCGGCTCGTCGCCGCCCACATATCGAGTGATACCGCGTTATGACGCTCGGGATTGTTGAAGATCACGTAGCCGACGCGGCCGTCCTTGCGCGAAAGTATCTTGTCGGTCTTGTTCTCGGTCTTGGTTACGTCGTCCATGGCTTGTCCTCCGCGCTCGGTTCTTGCGCGTCAATCGTTGCAGATCTCAAATCGCGTTCGCCTTGTGCAGCGCGGCGATCTCCCTGGCGCTGAATCCAAACTCCTTCAGCACGGCAGCGGTATGCTCGCCGAGCTCGGGCGGCGGCGTCGCCAGCCTGCTCGGCGTGCGCGACAGCGACATCGGCTGGCCCGCCATGCGCAGCTTCGACTTGTGCTTGGTCTTCACGGTCTGTGCGACGCCGAGATGCTCGACCTGCGGGTCGGCGTAGACCTGGTCGATGGTGTAGATCGGCCCGCACGGAACGCCTGCCTTGTTGAGCAGCTCGATCCATTCGGCGCTCGTGCGCTTGACCGTATATTTCTCCATGTCGGCATTGAGCGCATCGCGGTTCTTCGAGCGCTCGGCGGCGGTCTGATATTCCGGCCGCTCCGCCAGCGCGGTCGCGCCGGCCGCCTCGCAGAACCGAGCCCATATCTTCGAACCGGTCGAGGCGATGTTGATATGGCCGTCGGCGGTCTTGAACACGCCGGTCGGGATGCTGGTGGGATGATTGTTGCCGGCCTGCTTGGGCACTTCGCCGCCGATGAGCCAGCGGGCGCCCTGGAAGTCGAGCATGAAGATTTGCGCCTGCAGCAGCGAGGTCGCGACATGCTGGCCCTTCTTCGACTTCTCACGCTCGAGCAACGCCACCAGAATGCCGAGCGCGCAGAACAGGCCCGCGCTGAGATCGGCGATCGGGATGCCGACCCGCACCGGCCCCTGCCCCGGCAAGCCGGTGATCGACATCAGCCCGCCCATGCCTTGCGCGATCTGATCGAAGCCCGGCCGGCCGGCGTAGGGGCCGGTCTGCCCGAAACCGGAAATGCTGGCATAGACGAGCTTGGGATTGATCTTGCGCAATTGCGGGTAGTCGATGCCGAGCCGGCGTTTCACGTCCGGGCGAAAATTTTCGACCACCACGTCGGCCTTCTTCACCATGCGCTTGAAAGCCGCCAAGGCCGCGGGCGCCTTCAGATTGAGGGTCATGCTGCGCTTGTTGCGGTGCAGGTTCTGGAAGTCGGAGCCTTCGCGCGGGCCGCCGAGCGGGTCGCCGCCGCCGGGCTCGGGCGGTAACTCGATCTTGATCACGTTGGCGCCCCAATCCGCGAGCTGACGTACGCAGGTCGGGCCGGCGCGGACCCGGGTCAGATCGAGGACGGTGAATCGTTCGAGCGCGCGCGAGGCCCTGGGAAACGGCATTTTTTCGGCACCCTGCCTGGTGTCTTTCTTTTGAGATGTTGCTCTTGGCCCGGCGGAGCGCCGGCAAGGCCCCCGACATTCCCTGATATCCCGCCTGTTGTCCACCGAGGAACGGATTTGAGCAGCGCAGACAATATCCGCTATGGTGCGGGCGAGCCGGGGGGCGCCCGAACGATCGATGGACCAGGACGCCTTGATGACGACGCCCGCGACGAACTTTTCCCCGATGACGAAGTTGAGCCGCCTGCTATTGGCGCTGCTGGTCGCCGGCGCGGCCACGGTCGCGAGCGCGCAGGAGCGCGCGCGCCGGCCGCAGCAGCAGCCGCCGCAGCAGCAGACGGAGCAGCGCCCGTCTCAGCAACAGACCGAGCAGCGCCCGTCGCAGCAGCGGCAGGACGCACACGAGAGCGTGCTGCGGCTGTTGCCGGCGGATGCGGTGAGCGAGCACAGCGTCGATATCCCCGGCGGCAAGCTCGCCTATACCGCGACCGCGGGAACCCTCTCGCTGTTCGATCAGTCGGGCGAGCGTTCGGCCGCGATCTACTACACCGCCTACGTCGCCAACAGCGCCGCGGGCGCGAACCGTCCCATCACCTTCGCTTTCAACGGCGGCCCGGGGGCGGCGTCGGCGTATCTCACCTTGGGCTTGGTTGGGCCGAGGATCCTGGAGTTCGTCGGCAACGACGCGGCAGCCGCTCGCCTGCAGGACAATCCGCAGACCTGGCTCGGCTTCACTGATCTGGTCATGATCGATCCGGTGGGAACCGGCTGGAGCAGGCCGGCCAAGGCCGACGGCGGCGGCGCATTCTACGGCGTGCGCGCGGACGCTCAGGCGCTGGCCAAGACCATCGCGCTCTACCTCGCCAAGAACAACCGCGGCAACTCACCCAAATACATCCTCGGGGAAAGCTACGGCGGGTTTCGCGCCGCCAAGGTGGCGCAGGCGTTGCAACGGGAGCAGGGCATCACCGTCTCCGGCATCGTCATGGTGTCGCCATTGATCGAGGGGGCCTTGATCTTCGGCGGCAGCCGGTTCGCCCTGGGCGCGGCATTGCAATTGCCGTCGCTGGCGGCGACCGAGCTCGAACGCAGGGGCACCTTCAGCCGCGAGGCGCAGGCGGCCGCCGAGCACTTCGCGCTCACCGAATATCTCACGACGCTGGCCGGGGCGCGGCCCACGGGCGAGGCCGCCCGCAATTTTTATGCGCGCGTCGCGCAAATCAGCGGACTGCCCGAGGATGTCGTAACCAAGGCGCGCGGCTTCATCCGCGACGCCTATGTCAAGCACCTGCGCTCCGCCGAAGGCAAGATCGTCAGCCGCTACGACGCGACTTTCGCGGTCGCCGATCCGTTTCCAGAACAGGAAACCGCGCGCGGTGCCGATCCGCTGCTCGATGGTCTCACCCGCGCCTATGGCGGCGCCTACTCCGCCTATGCCCGCGACGAGCTCGGCTTCAAGACCGAGATGACCTACATCCTGCTGGCATCCGATGTCTCGGGCAAATGGGATTGGGGGGAACATTCCGGGCGCGGCACCGCCAGCGTCAGCGACGAGGTGCGGGAGCTGCTGTCGCTCGTTCCCTCATTCCGCCTGCTCATCGCGCACGGCTACAGCGACATGGTCACGCCCTACGCGGTGAGCCGCTACGTGCTCGACCACTTGCCGCCGATCGGCGATCCGTCGCGCACCCAGCTCAATCTCTATCGCGGCGGGCACATGTTCTATATCGATGCGGAATCGCGCAAGGCGTTCAGCGCGGACGCCAAGGCGTTCTATCAATCGGCGCAGTGACGACTCCGGCATTCGTAGTTGACTGGCATCAGTTGTTGTCGTCCCCGCGCAAGCGGGGACCTATATTCCAGAGCCGGTGGTTATGGGTCCCCGCTTTCGCGGGGACGAAGTCACGATCAACTGATCGGCCGGATTTCGCGATCACCCCTGAAACTCCACGATATCGAATCCGACATGGCGATCGACCAGGTAGATCAGCCCGCGCTGATCGAGCGCCACGTCGTTGCTTTGCGGCGCGGATCTGCCCGCAACCGGCTCCGGAATGAAATGGCCGATCTCGCGCGGGCTCGCCGGGTCGGCGACGTCGATGATGCGCAATCCGCCGCCGAACCAGACGGCGTAGACGATGGTGCCGGACATGCGCTCACAGAACTGGTGGGCGCCGAAGCGCGCGCCGGCGGTGCGGCTGAAGGGCGAATCGAGCTCGCTGACCTGGAACTGCGCGAGCGGCTTGATGGCGCCGAGGTCGCCGACATCGAAGGTCAGGACGCAGGCGTGCGCGCGTCCGCGCCGCGCTTGTTCCTCGTCCGCGCTCTGCGCCTGGTCTTCCTCGTCGATCGCCAGCGCGACGCGCCGGCCGCCGATGCGCCCGGGCACCGGCATCACGGTATGCGTCGGCTCGGGAAACAGCGGATGGTAATTGTAGCTGCCGACGCTCCTGGGCTGCGCGAGGTTGGACACGTCGACGACCCAGAAGCCTCCGTGCCAGCAGCTCGCCCACATCTCGTTGCCGAAACGCAGCGCATGATGGAGCCGATGCCGCCGGCCGGACCAGGTCGGGGTCTCGCCGCCCGCGACATGCTGCCCGGGCATCCACCAGCGTGAAACCTCCTGCGGCCGGCGGGGATCGCGCAGATCGTAGATCACCAGGATATTGCCGACATAGCCCTTCATCTCGGTCGAGATGTAGGCATGGCGCTCGTCCATGTCGAAGCGGTGCACGCCGATGCCGCCGGTCTTGTGATAGCAGATGAGCTTCGGCTGCGCCGGCTTGGAGACGTCGTAGACCTTGAAGCCGCCGTTGTGATAGCCGCGCTGCTCGAACTCTTCGAGCATGCGCAGGTCGTCCTCGGTCACGCTCATCTTGGCGGCGATTTCCGCTCGCGTCGGCTCACGCCCGCGCTCTTCCCTCAGCGCGCGCCGCGTGGCCGGCAGTTGCTCGGCGCGCCGCCCGATTCTGCTCATGTTGCGCTCGTGATTGACGATCATGATGTCGCCCGCGACGCGCACCTTGTGGCTGTGGGATTCGTGATCGTCGAGCGTGACGGTCGCGACCACGCGCGGCTTGCGCGGATCGGAAATATCGACGATCGACGTCCCGAGATGGGCTTGGTTCGGAATGTGCCCGACATAGGCATGGGAGCCGGCGACCGTGACCTGGCCGGCGCCGGCGAGATCGAGATGGCCGAGGCGGCGGACGTTGCGGGCGAGCGCGCTCGATTGCCGTTCCACCTTGTTCATTGCGTCCAAAGCCTCCGCTCGTCATGCCCCGCGCAAGCGGGGCATCCCACATTCACCGGACCAAGATCAAAGGCACTGCGCTGCCCCTACACTCTCGCGGGATACTGGATGCCCGCTTGCACGGGCATCACCGCCCGAGCGCTCAATCCAGCTTCGCGCCCGATGCCTTGATGATGGCGCTCCATTTTGGAATTTCCGACTTGATATAGGCGGCGAAATCCTCGGGGGTGCCGCTGATGATATCGACGCCAAGATCGCCGAGCGATTTCTTGACGGCGGGATCATCGAGCGTAGCCGTAAGCGCGCGATTGAGCGTCGCGATCACCTCCTTCGGCGTGCGCGCCGGCGCGACCAGGCCATGCCAGGTGGTGGCATCGAAGTTCTTGATCCCGAGCTCGTCGATGGTGGGAATATCGGGAAGAATCGCCGTGCGCTTGAGGGTGGCGACGCCAAGAGCCCTCACCTTGCCATCGCGGATATGCGGCACCACCGACGAGGCGGTGGCGAACATCATCTGCACGTGGCCGGCGATCACGTCCTGCAGCGCCGGAGCGGCGCCCTTGTAGGGCACATGGATGATGTCGACCTTGGCCTCGGCCTTGAACAGCTCGCCGGCGAGATGCGCGGCCAAGCCATGCCCGGACGAGGCGAAATTGAGCTTACCCGGATTGGCCTTGGCGAGCGCGATCAGCTCGGCCATGGACTTGACCTGCAGGCCCGGGTTCACCACCAGGATATTGGCCTGCGATCCGATCAGCCCGACCGGGGCGAAGTCGGTCTCCGGGTCGAAATTGATTTTCTTGTAGAGCGCTGCGTTGGTGGCAAGGATGGCGTTGTTCCCGGTGAGCAGCGTGTAGCCGTCACCCGCGGCGTGAGCGACGGCCTCGGCCGCGACGTTGCCGCCGGCGCCGGGCCGGTTGTCGATGACGAACGGCTGCCCGAGAATTTGCTCGAGCTTCCTGCCGAGGATGCGGGCGAGCACGTCGCTCGCGCCGCCCGGCGGGAAGGCAACGACGAGGGTCACCGGCCGCGTCGGATAGTCCGTTGCGTGGGCCGCCGGCATCGCGCACAGCAGCAGGGCCAGGCCGGCCACACACGTCGGTATTTTTCGGAGCATTTGTCCCTCTGAACTGACCCCAGCTCGGCCCTTACACGAATTGCACGGCGATGCCGCCGAGCGCGCCGAAATCGGCGTGCAGGGTATCGCCCTTCTGCGCGAATACCACGCGCGTGAACGAGCCCGCCAGCACGAGATGGCCGGGCTCGAGCGCGACGCCCAGGCTTCCCAGCTTGTTGGCGAGCCAGGCCACCCCGAGCGCGGGATGGCCGAGCACGCCGGCGGCGACGCCGGTCTCCTCGATCTCGGAATTGCGGTACATGATGCCGCCGACCCAGCGCAGGTCGACGTCGAGCGGACCCACCGGTCGGCCGCCGACCGCGATGCCGGCGGCCGCGCCATTGTCCGCCACCGTGTCGAAAATCTTGCGCGGGTCCTGCAGCCGCGCGTCGACGATCTCGATCGCGGGAACGACGTATTCGGTCGCGCGCAGCACCTCGGCAAGGCCGATGCCCGGCCCCTTCAGCGGTTTGCCCATGATGAAGGCGAGCTCGATCTCGACCCGCGGCCGGCAATAATTCTGGTGCGGGATCTTGGCGCCGTCCGCGATCATCATGTTGTCGAGCAGGTGCCCGTAGTCCGGCTCGTCGATCTGCGAGGAGCGCTGCATCGCCTTGGAGGTCAGTCCGACCTTGTGCCCGATCAGCTTCGCCCCGGCGGCAATCTTGCGCTTGGCCACCTCGGTCGAAATCGCATAGGCGTCTTCGATGGTGATGTCCGGCCAGGTCTTGGAGAGCTGGACCGCCTGTTTGCGCTCCTTTTCCGCGCTCATCAGAATGTCGGCGGCTTTCTTGCGGTCGGCATCGGACAGCATGATGGCTCCTCTGGCGGACGGATGGTCCTCGCGCATGTAGTGTAGCGGGAAACGGCGCAGTGCCTAGCGCCCCATCAAGCAACCGCGCGGGTTGACCGTTGCTTCGATGTGCGCGGAGGAGAAGAACCCGATGGGCCACCACGACCCGATAACGCCCGCGACGTTGCTTGGCCAACGCCCCTTTGTCGCCCATCGGCAATGACGCCCGGCAGCGAGCGAGGCGCCGACAGCGCGTGGCAGCTCGGCGCTATGTCGGCGCGGCCTACCTGCTGCAGGATTGCTTGCAAACCAGCTGCTGCGTGGTGCAGCTGAGATTACAGGGCGCAGGGCCTGCCGGGTTGGGAGTGGCTACAGGTCCGACAACGACACAGGAATTTTGGCAGTTCATGGCCTGCGTATCGCAGTTGATCAAGCACGTCGTTGATGTCGTTGCTTGGGGCAACAATTGTGGCGGCGGTATGGGCGTTGGCTGAACGGTCTGCGCGAGCCGTATCCGATCCGCGGCGAACGTGGCCGAAGCGCCAAGCACCGTGAGCAGGATGCTCAATTGCAACATTCGTTTCATGGCGGACTCCATCGGCTCGAGGCAAGCGACGTCATTTCAACCAGCATGCTGCCGGATCAGCGATCTTCGTCGACGTCGATCAGCGTACCGTCCGGGTCGGCGAGTTGGATGCTGCCGTGCGGGCATTTCTTCAGCAATGCCAAGCGCGCCGCGCCCTCTGAATCGAAATCGATCGGCTTCGGCGCGAGGTGGATGTTGGTCTTGGCAAGCTTCTCGAGGTGGCTTTTGAAGGCAGCGAGCGCGGGCACGCGAAAGCCGATATGGTCCATGCCCGGCTGCTCGATGCCAGCGCCGTTGAAGGACGAAATCTTCCACGGCAGGATCGCCAGCGTGACCCGGCCGTCGGTCAGGTGGTAGCCGCCGTCCTCCGTCGGGGCGTTGCGGGCTTCGAGCTCGAACACGTCGACGTAGAAATCGGCGACGCGTTGCGCCTCGCGGGCGCGCAGCGCGAAATGGCTGAACCTCGTATCCTGCTTCCATTCGCCCTTGGCATAGACCTCGGCGCGGTTTTCATGTCCCGGCTGCGACAGGTCGAAATAGTTGCCCGCCGGATCGTGCGCGCTGTAGCTCGCGAATGGCCGATTGCCCGGCCGCTTCACGATCTCGATATCGGGATATTTCTTGGCGATCTTGGCGCGCACCTTGTCGAGGTCCTCCACCTCGATGCCGAAATGGTCGAGCCCGGCCTTGCGTCCCCCGCGGCGAGGGATCAGCGTCATGCCGAGATAGCCGTCACCGACCGAAATCGCGCCGACCTCGCGCGCGGTGTCGCCGGATGCCTTCAATCCGAAGGCGGCGCGGTAGAACATGCCGAGCAGCGTATAGTGATCGCTGGTAATGGCGAGATGGTTGAGCTTCCCGAACATCGTTCTCTCCTGGCGATTTCCTCAGTCAGTGATAATAGCGCTCCAGCGCGATATGGCGAATCTCGGCGAGCTCCGCTTTGTCGAGCATCGTCATGGCGTGCTCGACGGTCGCCCGCACCTCGTCGGCGCCGGCGTGGTTGGCCGAAAGGTTGAGCTTCTTGACCTCGGCGACAAATCCGGGATCGCGGATGATGTCGGCGAAGGTCCTTTGCAGCCGCTCGACGCGGTCCGGCGGTGTGCCCGGCGTGACGACCATCAGGCGGCCAAGGCCGGCGATGCCGGCGCGCCAGTCGATCAAGCGCGCCGCCGCACGGCCGAGCTCCGCCGCCTCGAACAAGGTCGGCGCAGCGGGGAACTGCTCGAGGCGATGGCGCGCGAGCACGGCCACCACCCGCATGCCGTTACTCGGTCCGTACAGCGCGGCGGATTCTTCCGACACCACGCGGCCATCCACTTCGCCGCGCTGGATGGCGAGGTTCATGCCGCCGGTGCCCTTGTAGCCGGTGATGATCTTGCTCTTCATCCCGAGCGCGTAGGCCATGATGGCGGTGAAATCGGCGTTGCCGTCGATCTTGGCCGAGCCGGCCCAGGTGACCGGCGTGTCGCTCTTCACCAAATCCGCGACGCTATTGTAGGGAGCCTTCGGCCCGAGCAGCGCGACCTTGGCCTCACTGCTTACCCGCGCGAGCCAGGTGAGCTTGCGCACGTCGTAGTTGACCCCCGGCGCATCGTAGAGCTGCGCGGTCACCAGGGTTTCCCCGCCGACGAGCAGGATGGTCAAGCCGTCGGCAGGCGCGTTGAGCGTGCGATTGACGGCGATCAGTCCGCCGGCGCCGGGCTCATTGGTCGGCAGCACCTTGGCGCCGAGCTTCTTCTCGAGATGCGGGACCAAAGCGCGCATATAGGTGTCATAGCCGCCGCCCGGACTGCCCATGGTGTAGAATCGCACCTGCTTGCCCTGGAAGAAGGCCACCGCCTCCTGCGCGGCGCATGGCGGCGCGGCCGTGAGCAGCGCGGCGCTGAGCGCGGCCAACAGCGAGCTCGCGAGGTTTCGTGCACCGGTCGTCATCTTGGCCTGCTTTGTTCGGCCCGCGGGCTCACTGTTCTGCCGACGTGCGGACGTGCCGGATCATGCAACAGCGCAGTTGGTGAGGACAAGGCTGGCCACGGCGCGACGCGGCGGGCGATGCTCCGTTCGAAGAAGGCCTTCCACCAGCCGCAGCCAAGCCGTGTTCGACGGACGCTCCGCTTGGCTTCGCCTACCGTTCGTCGCCGCCGCTCGCCGCCGCATAAGCGGCGTTGAGCTTGGCCTGCACCACGCTGCGGTCGATCTTGCCGGCGCCGTTGAGCGGCAGCGCACCGACGATGTCGATAAAGCGTGGATGCGAATAGGCCGATCCTTTGTCCAGACAATAGCGCTTGAGCTCCGCCGCCGTAACAGTCGAGCCTGCGCGCGCGATCACCATGGCGGCCGGCACGAAACCCTTCACCGGATGCGGCACCGGCGCGACCACCGCATTTACCACGTCAGGGTGGGCGAACAGCAGATTCTCGACCTCCTTGGGGTAGACGTTCTCGCCGCCGCAACTGAACATGTCATCGACGCGGCTGCGAAAATAGAAAAATCCGTCTGCGTCCTTGCAGAAGATGTCGCCGGTGTGCAGCCAGCCATTAATGAGCTTCGCGCGCGTGATCTCCGGCTCGTTGTAATAGCCGAGGCAGACATAGGGGCAGCGGATCAGAAGCTCCCCTTCCTCGGCGTCGTTGCCGTTCGCGTCGATCAGCCTGACCTCGATCTCCGGTGCGGGCACGCCGGGGCTGCCGCGCGGGACCGGACGGCCGTCGATCGGCGCTCGCAACGGGCTCCCGCCCTCGGTCAACCCGTAGCTTTCCGAGACCTTGATGTGCGGAAGCGCGCGTTCGACCGCATCGAGCAGTTCGGGCGTCACCACCGCCGATCCGATCGTCATGCCGCGCAAGGCGCCGAGGTCGAGCATGCGCAGGTAGTCGCGATGCTGGAGAAACATCGTGAACACCGCCGCCACCCCGCGCGAATAGGTGCACCGGTACTTGGCCAAGGCGTCGAGATAGGCGCGCGGCTCGTAGCTCGGCATCAGCACGAAGGAGCCGCCGGCATAAAGCATCGGCTTCACGGTGCCGCGCAACGCGTTCTTGTGGAACAGCGGCAGCGCGACGAGGCCGCGATCGCTCTCGGCCGACGGCCAGTAGCGCTGGTTGTAGGCGACGTACCACAGCATGCCGCGATGCGTCATGATGGCGCCCTTGGGACGGCCGGTCGATCCCGAGGTATAGGGCTGGAACGCCTGGGCATCGTCGGCGACGGGTGGCGGGTCGACCGGGACGTCCGGCTTTGCCATCTCCTCTTCGAAGCCGAGAAAGCCCTCCCTGTTGCCGTCGAGCATCAGCCGCCAGCGCAGCGGCACACGTTGCGCGATCGCGACGGCGTCCCGATTGCTCGCTGGATCGACGACGGCGAGCACGCAGGCCGCGTCGGCGATGATGCGTTCGAGCGTGTCGGCCGCCAGCCGGGTATTGAGCGGCAGGGGGATCGCGCCGGCGCGCATCGATCCGAAGAAGAATTCGACGAACTCGGTGCGGTTGCCGACCAGCATGGCGACACGCTCGCCCGGACGCACCCCGAGCCGAGCCAGCATGCTGGCTACGCCGTTCATCCGCCGGTCGAGCTGGCGGTAGCTTGCGCAACGCTCCCGGCCGCCGAACAAGTCGATGATCGCAACCTTGTCCGGCACGCGCGCCAAGGCCTGATCAAAGAAAAACCCGAGATTGCGCCCACGATTCACGCTGGCCACGGTCGTCATGCTCGGTTGCGCCCTGTTGCGGCTATGGCCCGCGCAAGCTAGCCGAATTGGCGAAGCGTAACAGGGCCGGGAATTTCTTCATCTGTCGCATCCACATGCCGCGAGCGCGAGACTGTGACGAAAAGGTCACACACGCTGCAAATGTCTGCGCGAGACCGAATTTGAGATTGGCAGCGCGGGCAAAGTAGGCGACCTTACCACTGCCTATTCATGGGCGTTTCCTCCTTCACTTAAAGCCCCGCTCGTCGGGGCTTTTTTTTCGATCGCGGCGCCGGGCGCGCCGCCGGCAGTGTCTGTTCGAGCGGTTCACCGGTCGCAACGCGGAGACGGCTCGAGCTCGAAAAATGGCCGGCGAGGCAGGTGGAGGAGGCTGCGCTTGGGCTTCGCAAAGCCGCCCGCGTGCGAGCCCTTGCGTTTACGTTGTTGGCAGAACAGGCGCTATTTGCCCCAACGAGCTGTTTTGCACGGCTTTGAGGCGTGATTGAATATGCCTGCGCTACGCCGCTAGCGAGGGGAATCCCATGCAACCGCTCACGATAGGCATCACCAAGGCCGGGACCGGCATCGACGGCATCGTCTGGAACATTCTCGGGCAGACCTACGTACCGAAGCAGGTATGCGATAGTTCGTTTTCCTGGCATGCGACGTTTCCGCCGGGGACCTTCGTGCCGCCGCACATCCACCCGACCCAGGACGAGTTCATCTACATGTTCGAAGGCCGGCTCGACGCCCTGCTCGACGGCAAGGAATTCGTCGCCGGTACCGGCGATCTGCTCCGGCTCCCCAGCGGCGTTCCCCACGGCTTCTTCAACAAGTCCGACCAGCCGGTAAAGTGCCTGTTCTGGGTGACGCCGACGCGCAAACTCTACGATCTGTTCTGGGCGATCCACAGCATGAAGGAGCAGAAACCGGAGGAGGTCGTGGCGCTCTCGGCCAAGCACGAGGTCGTCTTCCTGCCGCCGCCGGCCGAGTAGCGGTCCCAAGCCCGCGACGGCGCGAGATCGCCGGCGCGCGTACGACCCAATGCAGCGAAGCGCTGACGGCCCGCACCTCTCCGCAACCCGTGCGCCGTCCGGCGGCGCGGTCTTCCCATGTGGCGCTGAAAACGCCGATCGCTACGCAGCCTTGCCGACCGAGCGGTTGACCTGCTCGCGGGCGTAGCCCGCGGTTGCGGCATAGCCGCGCACGATCGCCTTGCGCTCCTCGTAGGACAGCACGTCATCGATGTTCTTGAACCCGTCCGGCGCCCGCCCCTCGACCACGTCGATAACGCCTTCCGGTCCCCCCTTGCGGTTCATTTGCACGATCTGCGCCGTTACCGGCAGGCGTTCCTGCTCGTACTCCCAAAGCGCGTGAACGGGATGCTCGGCCGTCCGCAGCCGATCGGCGAGGCAGCGCGCATCGAGAATGGCCTGCGAGGCCCCGTTGGAGCCCACCGGATACATCGGGTGGGCGGCATCGCCGAGCAGCGTGACCCGGCCGTGCGACCAACGCGGCAACGGATCGCGGTCGCACATCGGATACTCCCAGAACTCCTGCGTCTCCACGATCAAGGCCTGGGCGTCCAGGTAAGGCAGCTCGAAGCGTTGCAGGTGCGGCATCAATTCGTCGAACCTGCCGGGCCGCGACCAGTCCTCCTTGCGCGGCGGTTCGGTGGCGTCGGCACCGATCTTGGCGGCCACCGCCCAATTGGTCAGGCGCCGGTCGGCGCGCGCGCCTTCGGCGATCGGATAGATCACCAGCTTGGCCGCCAAGCCGCCGGCCACGATCATCGAACGTCCGGTGAGGAATACCGGCCATTCCATCGCGCCGCGCCACAGCATGATGCCGTTCCAGCGTGCCGGTCCCTCGTTGGGATAGAGCCACTCGCGCACGCATGAATTGATGCCGTCGGCGCCGACCAGCACGTCGCCATGCGCGGTATGACGGTGGGCGCCGTGGCGATCGAAGAAATAGGCGGTCACGCCGCCTTCATCCTGCCGAAACGCACCGAGCCGATGGCCGGTGCGAACGCGCGATTCCCCCAGACGCGCGCGCACCGCGTGATAGATGACGCCCTGCAGCCGCCCGCGATGGATCGAGAATTGCGGCACGTCGTAGCCGGCATCGGTGCCGCGCGGCTCGCGCCAGATCTCCTGGCCGAAGCGATTGGTGTAGATCAGCTCGTAGGTCCTGATCGCCACCGCATCGAGCCGATCGAGCAGACCAAGTCCCGCCAGCTCCTTGATCGCATGCGGAAGCGTGTTGATGCCGACGCCGAGCTCTCGAATGCTGTCGGCCTGCTCGTAGACCTCGCAGTCGATGCCGCGCGCCTGCAGCATGAGCGCAGTGGTGAGACCACCAATTCCGCCCCCGACGATAATGACCTTCATGACGCTACGCCTCACACCCGGGCTTTCGTCCGACTACGCGCTCGCGACGACGCCCCTGACTTGCCCGGACCAATATCACGCCGGATCGCTCCGGAAACGATATAATGACCGGCAATATCGACTCTGCAACAGCTTCCGCCGCGGTTGGTTGACGGCCACGCTTTGCGTGCGCCCCGACCGTGCAGGAACTCAGGGATGGGTGCAGCCGCCGTCCACGGTTAACGCCTGGCCGGTGACGAACGCCGAAGCATCCGAGGCGAGAAACAGCAGGGTGCCGACGAGGTCCTCCGGCACTTCCGGCCGGGGAATGCACTGCTGCGCGATGATCCGTCGCTTCTGCTCCGGCGTGACGGTTCTGCGCTCGATCTCGGTGAAGGTCGCGCCCGGCAGAATGGAATTGACCGTAATGCCCTCTTCTCCGAGCTCGCGAGCCATGGATCTCGTCATGCCGATGAGCGCCGCCTTCGACGTGATGTAGTGCAGGTAATGCGGCCGGCCGAGCGTCACCGCGCCGGAGGCCATGTTGATGATGCGCCCCCATTTGGCACGGCGCATGGCCGGCAGCACCGTGCGCGAACATAGAAACGGACCCGTCACGTTCACGCGCAGGACCTCTTCCCATTCGTCGAGCGGAATCCGATCGAATGGACGCATGTCCAGCGTAGAGAAAATCCCCGCATTATTGACGAGGACATCGACCCGCCGGAACCGCGCGTCGACCGCCGCCACCATGCGTTCGATCGATGCCGGGTCGGCGACATCGGTGTGAATGGCCAGCGCTTCGCCGCCCGCGGCTCCGATCTCGGCGGCGACCGCCTTGGCCTTGTCGTGGTTGCGCTCGGCGATCACCGGGATGGCGCCGGCCAGCGCCAAGGCCTTGGCGAACACCCGGCCGATGCCCTGCCCCGCCCCGGTAATGATCGCGACTCGGCCCCGCAGCGACGGAGCAACGAGCTGGCGCAGATCGGTGGCCGGCAAACCGTTCATTGGCGCCTCATGCGGCCTGCGGCAAGGCTTCCAGCGCCGCGCGCGCATCCCAGGGCTGCCACCACGGCTCGAGCCCGAGGTCGCGGACGATGATCCCGGCGCTGATGTAGCCGGATCCGCCCGAGATCGCGCCGCCGGGATGCGCGGCCGACCCGGCATAATACAGGTTGGAAATCGGGCTCCGATAGCCGAAGTGGTTGTACATCACCTGTTCGGCGTTGAACGCGCCCATGAAGATATCGCCGCCACGCATATTGGAGAATTCCGCCACGTATTCACGCGCCGTATAGGCATATTTTGCGATGACGTTCTTCGCGCTCATGTTCGGGCAGTAGCGCGCCCAGGTGTGCAGGATGCGGTCGGAGAATTCCTCCTTGAAGGCCTCGTAGTCCTGATCGCCGCTATCCGGGGCGAGCGGCATCACGTGCCACGCGTAGCTGGTGTGTTTTCCGGGAGGCGCCTGCGTCGGATCGAGCAGGCTCAACGGACCGGAGCCGAATTGCACGATCGAAGGCACGCGACCGGCCTGCACGTCGCGGTGCGCGGAGAACAAATCCGCCATCGTCTCCGCGCCGATGCTCCACTTGAGCGCACGATTGATGTTGGCATCGAACGCCTCCGCCGAAAAGCGCGGGCTCTCGTGCAACGCCAGATGCAGGCCGAACAGGGTCCAGGGGGTATATTGGAATGCAGCGAGCCGGCTTCGCAGCCGTTCCGGCACTTGCTCGCGGCCGATGAGTTGCTCGAACGTCTGGTGCACGTCGATGGTGCTGGCGACGAAGGAGTTCGCCCGCACGGTAGCGCCATCATCGAGCGCAATACCGGTCGCGCGGCCCGCCTCGATCATGATGCGGTCGATGCGCGCTTGCGGAAGATACCCGCCGCCGGCCGCGATGAAGGTCTCCATGAGACCGCGGGCGAGGTTGAACGAGCCGCCGCGACAAAGCTGGTAGCCGCTTTGCAGGTCGAAAGCGCGGATCACCGATCCCATCGGGCTGGTTTTCGACAGCGTGTCGGTCAGCCAGGTGCCGAACAACGATACCTTGAACAGAAACAGGAGCTTGACGTGCTCGTTCTCAAACAGCTCGTCGACCACGTCGAGCGGCTGACGCCGGGTCATGGCGAGAAAGTCGCGGCCGAGCGCGGTCTCGCCCAGTAGCGCCTCGCGCTCGGCCTGGGGCAGCGGCTCCGAATAGCGCTCCGGCAACAGGATTCGGCTGGTGATCTCCTCGGCTCGGCGGTTCCATTCACGGAATGTCGCTGCGTCCCTGCGCGAAAACCGCGCGATGTTGGCGACGGTCTCCTCGAGGTCGCGCCCCAGCACCAGCGCGGTGCCGTCGAGATGCGCCTGGCCGAACTCGTAGCGCGGCGTGATGTAGCTCACCCGCGAGCGAAGCCCCAAATCCTTGAACCACGGCGCCTCGCTGATGTGGAAATGGTTGATCGAATGCAGGTTGTGATAAAAGCCCGGCCTGGTCACCTCGCGGGTCGAAAGCCCGCCACCATAGGTCAGGCGGCGTTCAACCAGGAGTACCTTCAAGCCCGCCTTGGCGAGATACGAGCCCAGCACCAGGCCGTGGTGGCCGGCGCCGATGATGATGCCGTCGTAGCTGCTTTCGACCGCCTCCACCCCGCTTCCTCCGATCGTTGGCGTTGATCCGCGACCTATCGGCGCAGCCTACATGATCGCGCCGCGCGGCTCAGCGGGGCCGGCTCGCCTCGGCGCCGGCGAGGCATTTTGTTGGTGCGCTTCTTCGCGGCTTTGCCGATACGTTTGTTGGCAGACGCCGTGGCCGCGTCCGGCTCCGACACGGCCGTGCCGGCAGGCCTAGCGCGCTTTTATGCTTTTGGCCATTGTTGCAACTGTGTATTCTGACCAATTGCCGGTGTCCGGATGAGATACGTTAGTATGGACCATGAGCCGAGACCTTCATTTCTGCGGGCTGCGGCGCGATCGTGATCGCCGACATCGCGCTTTGCAATATCGGGCCATGCTCGCCGCGCGGAGCCCATTCCTTCGTCACCTCAAAAAAAGGGGAAACACATGAAACGCCAGAGCGCGCTCAAAACGGCCTTGCTATCGCTCCTCTTGCTGGGAGCAACCGGACTTGCCCATGCGCAGGAGGTCAAGGTCGGCGTCGCATTGCCGTTTACCGGCATCGGCGCCGAGTTCGCCCAGCAGATCGACCGCGGCATGGACCTCTATCTCAAGCTCAACCCCGACGCGGTCAAACCCTACTCGCTCAAGCTGATCAAGCGCGACGTCAAGAATCCGGGCGGCGCGGACGCCAAGATCGCGGTGCAGGAGCTGCTCACGCAGGACAAGGTCGATGCGCTCGGCGGCTGGGTCTATTCACCCAACGCGATCGCAACGGCGCCGATCGTCACCGCCGGCAAGAAACTCGCCGTCATCATGAATGCAGGCACGGCCTTCATCACCAACCTTGCGCCTGAATATGTGCGGACCTCGTTCAGCATGTGGCATGCCGGCTACGCCATGGGCGAGGCCGCCGCCAAGATCATGAAGGTGAAGACCGCCGTTGTCGGCTACTCCGACTTCCCGCCCGGCAAGGACAGCCTCGATGCGTTCAAGCGCGGGTTTGAGGCCAATGGCGGCAAGATTCTCGACGCGATCCCGATGGGCGGCGCCGGCGCCGTGCCCGATTTCACGCCGTTCTTCCAGCGCGCCAAGGATCACAAGCCGGACGTGTTTTTCGTCTTCGTCCCGGCCGGCGATCATGCCGCCGCGGTGGTCAAGACCTATGGCGCGCTCGGCATGCGCGCGGAGGGGATCAAGCTGATCGGACCCGGCGACATCACCCAGGACACCAAGCTGCAGGCCATGGGTCCGGCCGCGGTCGGCCTGATCACAATGCACCACTACAACGCCGATCTCGACAACCCCGAGAACAAAAAATTCGTGGCCGCCTGGAAGAAGGATTTCGGCGCCGATTCAACCCCCGACTTCATGGCGGTCGGCGGCTATGTCGGCATGGCCGCCATCGTTCATGCGGTGCAGGCGACCAAAGGCAAGATGGGCGGCGATGAGGCGGTGGCGTCGCTCAAGGGTTGGAAATTCAACAGCCCGCAGGGGCCGATCATGATCGATCCAGCCACCCGGGACATCATCATGAACGAGTACCTGTCCGAAGTGGTGATGGGGAGCGACGGCAAGCTGCACCAGAAGGTGATCGGGCAGATCGACAATGTGAAGGACACCTGCAAGGAGCTCAAGATCGGCCCGTGCGCCCCGAAGAATTGAGCGGCGCCCGTCACGCCGGCCAATGGCGCTCACCGGCTGTCACGTCACAGCCGGCCTTGCCGCTGCAGGTCGGAGAGCCCCGACGTGCAGCAGGTTGATTGCGGCAGTCGGGCCGGCCCGCGTTCCGATGCCATTCGTGCCGTGCCACCTCGACAAAGCAAGGTGGGGATGCTCGGAACACGCCCAGGCATGACGAGTCGGGACCTTGCTCGTGATCTTCGGCGCTGACATCGTCAGCATTCTATTGGGCGGGCTGTCCGCCGGCATGGTGCTGTTCATCGTCTCCGTCGGCCTTTCCGTCACCATGGGGTTGATGGGATTCGTCAACCTCGCGCACGGCGCCTTCGCCATGCTCGGCGGCTACGTCATCGTGCTGGCGATGAACCGCGCGAATATCGGTTTCGCGCCGGCGTTGGCGATTGGCTTCATTGCTACGGCGGCGGTGAGCGTGATGTTCGAGCGCCTGCTCTATCGGCGGCTTTACCGGGCAGCCGAGCTCGACCAGGTGTTGTTCACGATCGGCCTGATCTTCGTCTTTATTGCTTCGATCACGCTCGTGATCGGACCGGAAAATCAGCCGCTCACGCTGCCGCCGGCGCTGCAAGGACAGCTCGACCTCGGCTTCATCCGATACCGCACCTACAGCATCTTCCTGGTCGTGGTCGGGACGCTCATTGCGCTCGGGCTGTGGCTCGGATTCGAGCGCACCAGGATCGGCGCCCAGATCCGCGCCACGGTCGACAATCGCCGCATGGCCGAATCGATCGGCATCAATGTCGATCGTCTCTTCACCCTCACGTTCGCCTTCGGCAGCGGGATGGCGGCGCTCGGCGGCGGGCTCGGCGCCGAGTTCCTCGGCCTCGATCCGCAATACGCGCTCAAGTACCTCGTGTATTTCCTGATCGTGGTCGCGGTCGGCGGACTCGGACAAGTGACCGGCGTGTTCTTCGCTTCGCTCTTGATCGGCGTGCTCGATTTCGCGCTCAAGCTCTATCTTCCCAAGGGCGGCACGCTGTTCATTTTCGCATTGACCATCCTGCTGCTGCTGTGGCGACCGCAGGGCCTGTTCGGAAAGAAGTCGACATGACCGCGCTCACTCATGCCCCGGTCCAAAGTCCGGCGGCACAGGCCCTGATCGAACGCCACCGGCTGCGGATCTGGGAGCCGCTGCCCTGGATCCTCTCCATCGCCTTCTACCTCGCCTTTCCGAACTATCTCGGCTTCGGCACCGAGCTCCTGATCGCGATCCTGTTCGCGCTCTCGCTCGACCTCGTGCTCGGATATGCCGGAATCATCACGCTGGGTCACGCCGCGTTTTTCGGCGCCGGCGCCTATACGGTCGGCATGTTGGCCTATCACGGCATTTGGACCGAACCGATCACGAGCCTGCTGCTGGCCGCGCTGGCGGCGGCAGTTGTCGGCCTGCTGTCGGGCCTGGTGCTGTTGCGCACCTCCGGCCTGACGCTCCTCATGCTCACGCTCTGCACCATGGCGCTGCTGGAGGAGGCGGCGAACATGGCCCACGACTACACCGGCGGCTTCGACGGCCTTGCCAGCCTGCCGATCTCGCCGTTGTTCGGTCTATTCGAGTTCGATCCGCTGTATTCGAACACGCAGTATCTTTACGTCCTCGCCGTCCTGTTCCTCTGTTTCGTCTTCGTGCGCACCCTGGTCTATTCGCCGTTCGGACAAAGCTTGACCGGAATTCGCGAGAACACGTTGCGCATGCACGCGGTCGGCTCGCCGGTCCGCGCCCGGCTCGTCACCTGCTACACGATATCGGCGGCCATTGCCGGCATTGCCGGCGGTCTGTGGGCGCAGGCCTCCGCCTATGTCAACCTGAGCGCGCTGAGCCTCGATCGCGCGGCCGCCGTGCTCATCATTCTCATTCTGGGCGGCTATGGCCGTCTCTACGGCGCCTTCATCGGCGCCGTCGCCTATATGGTGCTGTCCCATTTCCTGGCCAGGATCTATCCCACCGCCTGGCAACTCGGGCTTGGTCTTCTGCTCGTCGTAGTCGCGCTGTTCGCGCGCAACGGCATTCTCGGTATCGCCGACGCGCTGCTGCGCCGCCTCGGCTTCGAGCGCAGCTCGCCATGAGCGTACCGCTGCTCGAGACCCGCAGCCTTGGCCGCAACTTCGGCGCGCTCGCGGCCGCGCGCGACATCAACTTCCGGCTCGAAGCCGGCGCCCGCCACGCCCTGATCGGTCCCAACGGCGCGGGCAAAACCACGTTCGTCAATCTGCTCACCGGGGTGCTGCGGCCGACCACGGGCGAGGTGCTGCTCAACGGCCGCGACATCACCTCGGTCTCGCAGGCCGAACGCGTCAAGCTCGGCATTGCCCGCACCTTCCAGATCAACCGGCTGTTCCGCGGGCTATCGGTCCTGGAAAACGTCTATATCGCGGTGGCCGAACGCCTCGGCGCGGCGGCGTCGATGTTTCAACCGGCGGGCAAGCGCACGGACGTCATCGAAGAGTTGATGCAACTGTTGGAGATGCTCAAGCTTCACCACGATGCGCGCAGGCGCGTTGCCGAGCTACCCTATGGCCGCCAGCGACTGGTCGAGCTTGCGATCACGCTCGGATTGAGGCCCGAGGTCCTGCTGCTGGATGAACCTGCCGCGGGCGTGCCGAGCGCGGAGAGCCACATCATTCTCGACGCGATCGAAACGTTGCCCGAGCACATCGGCGTGCTCATCATCGAGCACGACATGGACGTGGTATTCCGCTTTGCCGAGCGCATCACCGTCATGGTGGAGGGGGTCGTGCTGACCGAGGGGGCGCCGCGCGATATCGCAGCAGACGAGCGCGTGCGCACCGTGTATCTCGGCCAAGAGGCGCGTGGCGGGGCGGCTCCATGACCGCGGCCCTCGCCCTCGAGCTCGACGACGTCTCCGCCGGCTACGGCGAGACCGTGGTGCTGGAAAGGGTCAAGCTCGCGCTCGCGGACGGCGAGACGCTGTCGATCATCGGCCGCAACGGCGTGGGCAAGACGACGCTGGTGGCGACGATCATGGGCCACACATCACTTCACGGCGGGCGCCTGCGCTTGCATGGCAAGGACCTCGGAACTCTCTCGACCTATCGCCGCGCCTTGGCCGGGCTCGGCTATGTACCCCAGGAGCGGGAGATTTTTCCTTCCTTGACGTCGCGGGAAAATCTCGAAATCGCCGCCCGTCCCGGGCGCTGGACGATCGAGGAAGTGTACACGCTGTTCCCGAAGCTCGCGGCGCGACAGGACCATCGCGGCAATCAGCTGTCCGGCGGCGAGCAGCAGATGCTGGCGATCGGCCGCGCGCTGGTGGGCAATCCGTCGGTCCTGCTGATGGACGAGCCGTCCGAGGGTCTCGCGCCGGTGATCGTCGAGGAACTCGTGCGCGTGGTGAAGCACCTGGCGCAATCCGACGGTCTGACCCTGCTGCTGGTCGAGCAGAATACACGACTGGCGCTCGACGTTTCCCCGCGTACCGTCATCATGGACCGCGGGCGCATCGTCTATGATGGAGCGAGCGACACGTTGAAGCACGACGCCGCCAAGCTCGATCGACTGATCGGATTGGCGAAGATGTGAACAACTCGCGCTTCGTTGCAACAGCCGTGATGAATTCATGCTATGGCCGATGCTCATCACTTGTGATGAGGGCCAAGCCGTTCATCACGACAGATATCGAAGGAGCTTTTCATGAGCGATGTTCGGATTGCGGCGGGATTCGACGCCAACTTGCCGAGCTTCGACAGGAGAATTCGGATAAGTTCCTTTCACGACGCCCAGGTTTTTGTTCGAAGATGGGCAATCAGGGACAAAGACCGCGCCATCCGTGTGCTCCTGCGTCGGATGGAAAAAGCGAATAGCTCGGAAGCGGCCAACAGCGCCATCGAAGAATTGAAGCGAGAGCTGGCCGCAAGAGGCCTATTGCCGGGCCTGGAGCCGCCGCTCCATTGATCGGAGCCTTAAATCCAAGATGTCCGCGACCGCGAGCCGGCAGGAGGTCGCGGACAGCGGCTACCGTCAACTCGAGCAATCCTCATTCAACTTGACTTATTCACTCGTCTTCATGCGCCAGAGTTGAAAACCGGCCAGTTTGATCGCTTCTTCAATTCTCGCCCGGGAGAACCGGTGCGGAGGGTGCTGGTCGGGCCGCAGCGACCCCGCGGCACCCCAGGGGCCGTGGTTCTCAGGGAGTTTGCTGCCAGTCGGATCTCCGGCAAATGCGCGCAAATTGGAGCTGGTTTCCGATACGAACATATAGATCTGCATCGTCGATACCTCTCGTTGAAAGTCTCATCGCTGATCCGGATCGCTGCCTCGTCGCCAGCTGCCGTAATCACGGTTTTCACGCTAGATTTAATGCGCTTCGACCCGATCGTCGATAGAAGAATGAAATAAATATGCCGGTTCTGAAAAATATTTCGGTAAAACGACTAGTTCTAGCATGTTTTCCAACTTATATTTACCCTGGCGTTTTTAATGATGACCGCTTAGACGATGTTGCAGATCTTCTTTTGAGAGATTGAGTGACGAACGTGGTTCCAGCGCAGAAGGCTGCAAGCAACGGGCTTGGCCAGGTAAATGACAGCCCGTTCGAGATGCGCGGGGTGAAGGACACCCGATAGGCCCGCAGACGTCGCGGCCAGCTTTGCTTCCGGCCCGCTCGGAGCGGCGACCCGGCAACGAATGTGCGAGCTCGCGTGACGGCATTCATGCCGGAGCCAGGTAAAGCCCGACGAATGCATGGACTTCCGACGCGGCGTTCGACCAATCCGCGTCTTGCGATGAATGCGTGCGAATACCAACCGAAGGAGAATGGTGACATGGCGGCACGACAAAAGACCATAACAATGGTGCCCGATGCGGACGAACCTGTGCTGGCGGTGGTCGGGCAGGGCAAGCGGCCGGAAAGCGGCCAATTCCGGCTGCAAGTGGATCGGCAAACAAAAGCGTCGTACCTGACGTATGAGGCCGCCGAACAGGCGGGCTTGGCAATCAAGCAGGGACACCCGATCCTTCAGGTGGCGGTTTATGACGCTGTCGGAGGGGTCAACAAAATTCTCGAGCTACCGAAGACTTGATGTGCGCTCACGAACTTCCTGCCGTTTCGCGGTACGCCAGCTCATAGGTTGAAGCGCCGCCGGGCCGTTTCGCAGGCATCGTCTCCGGGCTGGCAAGCTCTGCAGACGTCAGGCCTCACGGCGTAGACCGCGCAGGACGTCGATACCCCGACTTCTCCCACAAGCGCTGCGCAGCGATTGCCCTCGCAGCGCATCCGCCCCTGCTCGCCATCGACGAACGCGGGCGGGATGCGATCGAGCGCGGCGTCATCCTCCAAGGAGAACCGCGGCCACTCGGGCGAAAATGCGCAGCACGCCCCGCAGGCCCGGCACACGGCCTGCGCTTCGTTGGCGGGCGGCCGGGTCCGGTTCACTGTTTCGACTTCGACCGCGACAAACGCCGTTCGTTTGCCCTGACGTGGGTGCGGTATCTGCGAATGACGGTCCGCGCCGAGCCGCCAGCGGCGAGTGTCGACGCCGCTTCAGCCAAGGCTGCCGTCTTCTCCGTCACCATGCGCTGTGCCTCGGCCCGAGCTGGCGGTCCGCCGACCGCTATCTTCATCAGCCTGAGGCCCACCACCCGTTGCACGGCGAGGCCGACCAGCGCCGCATCCAATGTCCATTCAACCCAGGCTTTGAACATCCTGTTGTCCGATCGAGAAATTCGCGAGGACCCACACTACCTCGACAGGGTTCGTGCGCTACCGCGGCAATGCGGCCCGATGAACCGCTCATCGGCCAGGCGCGTCGGCCTGCGGCGGGCCGGCGAGACGGGTTGCGGTGCCCGGAGCGATACCCATCGTGGTCTGGAAGCCGCCCCATGAGTCATTGCGGGCGAGATGGAGTAGCTCATCGGGGAAATATGTGTTCGCCGGCCTCCGAATGCCAGCACCTATCCGCGCGCGCCCTTTTCAACCCGATCCACTCACGATCGCCCTCTCCGATCGCCCGGGCGCGTGCGACATGAGCTCATCTGCAACGACCGACCTCGCACTGGCCGGCCAGCGCGACAGCGCTGCCGTACCCTCGCGAGTCAGGGCGTAGCGGCCGCGCTCGACGCGGAAAAACCAGCCGTACACGTTGCGCAGAAGTATCTTCGGCGCATCCGGCACGATGGTCTTGATCTCGGATGTGCACCGAGGGCCATCGGACAGTGAAGCCGCGCACGCAAGCGCCTGCTGGCGATAGGCGGTCATGATCGGCGACTTGCATGTCCCACCGAGCACCGGATCGCCAAGGCGCCGCCGATGTTCATCGACGAGGCGGGACCGGCGTTTTGGATCACGGCGCGGGCGCCAGGGCCCCGGCTCGACCAACACCTCGACCCGGCCCCTCGCCGACACGCCGAGAAGCCCGAAACCCAGGAACCGGCAAAGTTTGCGCACGCGCGGGTCGCGCTCGCGGCCGCCGCGCCCCGAAACGCGGACCGCAAGCCAGATTTCGTCGCAAGCCGCGGTCCGATTGATCCCCTGCAGCACGAGCTCGAGGTTGAAGCCAAGCTTCAACTCACCGACGACGACAAGGGGCGGTCCGTCCCCGCGCAGCGCGACGAGATCGCAGCCGCAGATTTCGCCCTTCACGTCAAAACCGAGGGTCTCGAGGAAGCGTTTCACCGGGACGTAGAGTGAAGTTTCCCGCGTCGCGTTTTTTGGCCGTGCAAGTCGCTTTTGCGGCATGGGTGGATACCGGCGTGAACAACAGGCCGGCCGCGGCCGCCGGATGAATCAGCGCCGTGGATCATGTCGCCGAGTTGGGTAAAGGCATCATTAACGCCGCGCGAGCCGGCCGCGCCGATGCCGCCAGCCGAGACGGCCGCCGTCCCCGCGCGCAGGCGAGGGAAGTGGATCGACAAAAAGCAAAAAAACAACCGCCGGGCGCGAGCACGGCGGTCGCGTCGCCTGGACCTGCGAGGGTCTACTCGACTTTGAGATTCTCTGCGGATTCCTTACCGCGGTTGGCCACGACTTCGTATTGGACCACCTGCCCCTCGTTGAGAGTGCTCAGTCCAGCGCGCTCGACCGCTGAGATATGAACGAACACGTCCTTCCCCCCGCCCTGGGGCTGGATGAATCCGTAGCCCTTGGTCGGGTTGAACCACTTCACAGTGCCTTTAGCCATTCTCGCCTCCTGTTAACCCGTCCAGCATACCGTCCCCGCCCTACCCTGCCAATGGCGGATTCCCTTATGGATCATTTGAAGGGGAGGTGCTCACCGACGGTGCGCCGAGACGACGACGGGCGGCCGGCGGTTCGAGGGGGGAGTCAGGCGCCGAAAGCACCGCGTTCTCAAGCTTCCGCCAGGCCGGCGGCTCGGCGGCGAGCACGCTCGGGCGGGGCACTGCGCGCGCCGCCCACCGGCCCCATGGCCCCTGGTGCGACGCCGCAATGGATCGGATCATCCGGCCGCTGCGCTCTGGCGCGCTTCCGTGCAGCGTCTTGCGCTGCGGGCGCCCGACCGGGCTGGCTCAAGTCGCGCGCCGCATGCCGAAAGACTCCTTTCCTTACGGTCTCGAATCATATCTCCTACGCGCCCGCGCATTTCGCGCCGCTGAGGAGGGCATCCATCATGGCGTTTTCGCGCACAAGCAAAGCTATGGCACCGACGGCTGCCGCCAAGATGAGCCGTCCGGTTACGCTCAAACACCTGGCGGCAAGGTTGGCCAAGGATCATGAACTCACGAAACGCGAGGGCGAAGCCATCCTCGGCGATCTCGTGAGCCTGATCACCAAGCATCTCAAGAAAGGCGAACGCATCCGCATCGCAGGCTTTGGCATCTTGCAGGTCAGGACGCGGGCAGCCCGCATGGGGCGAAATCCCGCAACCGGGGAAGCCATCAAGATCAAAGCGAGCAAGAAGGTCGCATTTCGTGCGGCCAAACATCTGAAGCTCGCGATCTAGCGACCGGGCCACTCGTCCAAGCAAGCGCGTGCCCCGTCGGTCACGGCCGGCGGGGTATTTTCGTTCGCAATTCGGCTCTATCGTGATCGCTCGAAGATCATACGGTCGGCGCCTAGTGGCCATTTCCGGGCTTCGGCTGGCGTGACCAGGCGACCGGGACGTCCCATGCTGGTAAAATTCAGTGCCGCATGTCGCTCCCTGGGGCACTCGCATATTCGGCTTCGAATTGCGAAATTTCGCGCATCAAGTCTTCCAGGATGCGCTGACGCAGCGCGGCGTCGGAACCGAAGGTCATTTCCGCAACGGTCTTGGCCAGCGCCGTGATGACTTCGTCCACATCCATGGTATTTTGTTCGCCGCTCAACGAGCCGTATTCCGCATAGAACTCATCGATCAGGTCGCCGATCAGGCAGTGCAGACACGGCCGCTCGTCATCTTTCGATTCCGCGTTATCCGACATAGCCATCCTTTCACCTGCGCCGGCCGGGGCGACGCCCGAGATTGGTCGGCGCCGTCCCGGCCCAAGCCTCTGGCCGGCAGTGCCGGCAAGGAAATCTTGGCGGTCCCGAGAGGACTCGAACCTCCGACCTTCGGTTTAGGAAACCGCTGCTCTATCCGGCTGAGCTACG
>CAVQIP010000073.1:0-33653 GCA_963712565.1 uncultured Alphaproteobacteria bacterium
TTTGACCACAGCACACAGTGAACCTGGCAACGCACTTTAGAAAAGCGACCACCGAAGGCGCGCGTTGCAACCGACGCGGCGCCGTCGATGCAGACGCGGCGCGCCTTAACGTATTTTGAATGGCGTGCGGCCGTTGCGGATAGTGCGAAACTGTCGGAATATTGCGCAACGGGCGTTCAACGATAACGGATGCCGGTTTGCCGATACGCGGGCCTAGGATCGATCGTTAGGGCGCGAACGGGCTACGCCGGAGGCGGTTGGCTCGGCGATGCGCCGGCCTGAACGCCGCCGGTTAAAGGCCGGAGGGACCGAGCCATGGGGCTGCTCATCATCTACCTCGCGCTGATGATCGCCGGGGATATCGTTGCCTATGTGATCGGGTTCGCGATTGAGCGAAATATGCCCGCGGCAAGCCTGCCGGCCTTTCTGGCGATGTACTTTCTGTTCCTGTGGGTCGCCTGGGTGATCGCGGTGCGGATCACCCGGCCGAGGGTGCAGCCACAATAGCGCTCGCCATATCGGCGGCGGGGCGCCGGGACTGCCGGCGGGTCGCGTCCGGTCACCGGGTTTGGAGCAAATAACACCTATTGATCAACGTCATGGTGCTGGCGCAAAATCTCGGCCGCATGGCGCATCCGCGGAATACCGGTTGTGGGAGTCGAGGCCTTGCAATGTTTTGACCGAGCCTTGCGCATGATTGCGCTGGCGGCGCTGGCGGCCGCCATCGGCGGCTGTTCGTCCGATCTGGGCCTGAACAATCTCACGCTCGCTCCCAAGCCTGACACCTTCCTGCGCAAGCCCGACTGGGCGACCTATTCGGGCGGCAAGAACGAATTCGAGCTACGGCCGGTGACGGCCGCGGACCTTGTCGGTCCCGACGGGCAATGCAGCCGTGGGCCGGAGCAAGCCGCCGGCTTTGCGGACTCGGCGGGGCAGGGTGCCGCGCCTCCCGTAGTCGGCGGCATCGCGCTGCAGATGACGGAATGCGACGTGGTACGGCGCGCCGGCGTGGCCGAAAAGGTCGACCTTGAGGCCAACGACCGCGGCGAGCGTGCAACGACGCTCACCTATACCCGCGGGCCGTGGCCGGGAGTTTATCGCTTCGCGGGCGGGCGGTTGATCTCGATCGAGCGTGCGCCGGGTCCACCGCCCGCGCCGGCGAAACCGCAGAAGCCAACCGCAAAGAAGCCCGCCGGCACGTAACGGCGACCGAATCGACGGTCGGTCGTCGGCGCGGTCATCAGCATGGCGATTCGTCTCCTGCCTATTGTTTCCTGCTCAGTGATTCCTGGAACGCGCTCGCTTCGAGCCACTCCTCCTCCGCCCGGGCGAGCGCGCTCGCATTGTCCGCGCGGGCCTTGGCGAGGGCGGCGGCTTTGGGCGGATCGCGCGCGAACAGCCCGGGTTCGGCAAGACGTGCATCGAGGCGCGCGATCTCCGCATTGAGGCGTGCGATCGCGGCTTCGGCGTCCGCGATCTTACGGCGCAGGGGCGCGAGCTCGACGCGCTTTTCCGCGGCCGCGCGCCGGATGCCGGCGCGTCCGGCGCGCGGCGGTACGCCTGCCTTGCGGCGGTCCGTGTCCTTGCCATCCGGGCCACGCTCGCTCAGCACGAGTCTTCGGTAGTCGTCGAGGTCGCCGTCGAACGGCGTGGCTTGACCGTCGGCGACCAGCACGAGACGGTCGGCGCAGGCCTCGATCAGATAGCGGTCGTGCGACACCAGGATCACGGCACCCGAATAGGAATTGAGCGCGGCGACCAGGGCGGCGCGGGTGTCGATATCGAGATGGTTGGTCGGCTCGTCGAGCACGACGAGATGCGGCCCCGAGAACGTGGCGAGCGCCAGCAACAGGCGAGCCTTTTCCCCGCCCGAGAGTTCGCCGGCGGGCGTGTCGGCGATTGCCTGCGGAAAGCCCGCGGCGCCGGCGCGCGCGCGCACCTTGGCCTCCGGTGCGTCGGGCATGAGCCGGCGCAGGTGGTCGTAGGTGCTGGCGTTTGCGTTCAATTCGTCGAGCTGATGCTGGGCGAAATAGCCGACGGCGAGTTTTTGCGCGCGGATCATTTGGCCGGACAGCGGGGCGAGGCGGCCGGCCAGAAGCTTCACCAGGGTCGATTTGCCGTTGCCGTTGGCGCCGAGGAGCGCGATACGGTCCTCGTCATCGATGCGCAGCGTGAGGCGCCGCAGCACGGGGCGGCCCGGCTCGTAGCCGACCGAGACGTCATCGAGCGCGATGATCGGCGGCGACAATGGCTTCGCCGGCGACGGAATCTCGATCGACGGCACCTCATCCGCGACCATGGCCGCGGCCGGCTCGAGTTTGGCCAACAGTTTGACGCGGGACTGCGCCTGGCGCGCCTTGGTGGCCTTGGCCCGGAAGCGGTCGACGAAGGCTTGCAGCCGCTTGCGTTCGGCTTCCTGCTTCTTGGCAAGCTTGAGATCGAGCGCCTGGCGCTCGCGGCGCTGGCGCTCGAAGGCGGTATAGCCGCCGCGGTAGAGCGCGAGCCTGCCCGCTTCGAGATGAAGAATCCAATCGACCGCGTTGTCGAGCAGATCCCGGTCGTGGCTGATGACGATCACCGTGCGTGGATAGCGCGCGATCCGCTGTTCCAGCCATAACGCGGCCTCGAGGTCGAGATAGTTGGTCGGCTCGTCGAGCAGCAGAAGGTCGGGCTCGGCGAACAGCGTTGCGGCGAGCGCGACGCGCATGCGCCAGCCGCCGGAGAACTCGGCGCACGGGCGCTGTTGCTGATCGTGCGAAAAGCCCAGCCCGGCGAGGATTTCGGCTGCGCGCGCGGGCGCCGCATGGGCGCCGATGTCGGCCAGGCGGCACTGAATCTCGGCAATGCGCGCCCCGTCTCGCTCCAGCTCGGCTTCGGCTAGGAGCCGCGTGCGCTCGGTATCGGCCTTGAGCACGACCTCGAGCAGGCTTTCGGGACCATCCGGGGCTTCCTGTGCCAGCCGGCCGATCCGCTGGCGCGCCGGGAACTGGATACGGCCCAGCTCGGGCGCGATCTCGCCGGCGATGATGCGAAACAGCGTGGTCTTGCCGCTGCCGTTGCGGCCCACCAGGCCGACACGGGCGCCGGCCGGCAGCGCAGCGGTGGCATGGTCGAGCAGCGTACGCCCCGCGAGCCGGTAGGTGAGGTCGCTAATGACGAGCATGCTGCCGCTATAGCTATCAAGCGCCGCTGGCGGCAAGGCTCTGCGTCCCGCGTGCTGGGCGCGGGTGCAGGCCGGCTCGTTGGCGGCCGCCGTTTTTCTGGCAGGCGATGAAATCGCTGCCGACGCGGCAATTCGCCCGACTGCGGTTGCGCATCATTGTTGGCGGCGTCAATCTTGGTGGGCAGCGGCGGCCGACAAGATGGAGGTTTGGCATGTGCGTTCCCGGATGTCAGGAAGCGGTGCGGCACGCGCTCTCGCGGCGTGGGTTCTTCCAGGGGGCGGTCGCCGCCTCCATCGCCGCCACGGCGGTTGCACCGGACACGGCTGAGGCCGCGGCCAAGCGCAAGTTCACCGCGACGGTCGACCTGACCCATACCATGTCGCCCGACTTCCCGACCTTCTTCGGCGTGCCGGGAATCGAGATGGACAAGAAATTCGATCTCAAGAAGGACGGCTTCAATCTCTATTGGTGGCGGATCATCGAGCACGCCGGCACGCACCTGGACGCACCGATCCACTTCTCGGAGGCAGGTGCTACGGCCGATAAAATTCCGGCGGAAACGCTGGTCGTGCCGCTCGCGGTGATCGATGTGGCGGCCAAGGCGGCGCAGAATCCCGACTACCTGCTCACGCGCGAAGATCTCGCTGCCTGGGAGAAGAAGCACCGTCGGTTGCCCGACAATGTTTGCGTGGCGATGCAGTCCGGCTGGGCGCAGCACGTGGGCAACCCGGCCAAGTTCACCGGTAAGGACAGCTCCGGCGTGCTCCACTTCCCTGGCGTAAGTCCGGAGGCAGCCGATTGGCTGATGAAGGAACGCAAGGTTTCGGGTTTAGCCGTCGACACCCTGTCGCTCGACCATGGTCCATCCAAGGACTTCAAGGTTCACTACGCATGGCTACCGTCGGGCCGCTGGGGGTTGGAGAACGTCGCGAACCTCGACAAGGTGCCGGCCTCCGGTGCCACCCTCGTCGTGGGATTGGCCAAGATCAAGGATGCAACCGGGGGCCCGGCGCGCCTCATCGCGCTCGTCTGACGTGGCAACCGTGCAAGCGCCGGCTCGATCCCGGAGCGCCGAAGCATCTTGACCATAGGGATGCTAGCGTTTCGACCGCTTCGGTCGGGCGTCATTCTCAACGCCACGAGCGCGGGCGCGGTGTCCGGTTGGCTCGTCAAACTTGAGCTGTTGTCTTCTTTTTGGCGCACGAGAGCCCCGGGTTTCGCGAAGCGAAACCCGGGGCTCTTCGATCAGGACCGATCTTGCGATCAATCGCAGACGTAGACCCTGGCGAGGCCGCGGCGTGTCTCGACCCAGCGCCAGCAGCTGCCGACCACCGCGGTCGAGAGGACCAGCCCACCGATGCCCCAATGGCCGTGGTGGTGGTAGCCTCCGCCGCCCTTGCCACCCCCGCCCCCGCCCTTGCCACCGCCACCGGCGGAAGCTTCGGTCGGGATGAGCGCGGCGGCACCGATGGCGGCGATGGTGGCGGCGGCGAAAATGGTCTTGCGGATCATGGGGTCTCTCCGTGCTTTTTGTTGGATGTGTTCTCACATCCTGCCTGTCTGTCGGAGAAACGCTCCGGCGGGTTCAACGGCGCCCCGACAAAAAAAGCCCTGCGAGAGCCGCACGGAACCGGAGGGGAGGGGCGGTGGGCGCCGTTCGTCGATGGTCCACCCGTCCCGTCCGGTCTCGCCCGCCCGGCTGCGGCGCAAGCCAACAGGCGTGAGCCTTGCCGCGCTGCGGCACCGCCGCTATAAGCCGCCGCGGTGCGCTTCCCCCGGATTTCTCCTTGAAGAACAGTCCTATGGCGATCGAACGTACCTTTTCGATCATCAAACCCGATGCGACCGCCCGCAACCTGACCGGCGCGATCAATGCCATGATCGAGGGGGCGGGCCTGCGCGTCATTGCGCAAAAGCGCGTGCGCATCAGCCGCGAGCAGGCGGAGACCTTCTATGCGGTCCATCGCGACCGGCCGTTCTTCCGCGACCTGGTCGAATTCATGATCTCCGGACCGGTGGTCGTGCAGGTGCTCGAAGGCGAGAACGCCATCGCGAAGTATCGCGACATCATGGGCGCCACCGATCCCGCCAAGGCGGCGCCGGGCACGATCCGCAAGGTGCATGCAAGATCGATCGGCGAGAATTCGGTGCACGGCTCTGACGCGCCCGACACCGCGCAAAAGGAAATCGCCCAGTTCTTTTCCGGCAACGAAATCGTCGGTTGAGGGCGGGAACGCGTGGCGTTTTGGCGCGCTGGCCACGCCACGGGTTTCGCCTGTAGATTAGTTTCGGCCGGGCGGCGGGTAATGAACAATATCTCGCCGCGCGCGGGGACAGCGAGAGGAACATCCCGTGGGTTCGATCGGACAAATGGCGGATCCGGGCAGCTGGCTTGGCATGCTCTCGAGCGGCTGGGACGAGATGGGCACGACCGCGTTCTGGGTCGCCCTCTTGAAGATCATGTGGATCAATATCCTGCTGTCCGGCGACAACGCGGTAGTGATCGCGATGGCGTGCCGCGGGCTGCCGCATCGCCAGCGGGTGTGGGGCATGATCTTGGGGGCGGGCGTCGCCGTCCTGCTGCGCATCATCTTCACCGGCGTGGTCGCGACGCTGATGCTGCTGCCGTGGCTCAAGATCGTCGGCGGACTGGCGCTGTTCTACATCGCGGCCAAGCTGCTGGTCCCGGACGACCCGGACGAGGACGAGGTCGAGGCGGTCGAGCATTTGTGGCGGGCCGTTCGAATCGTGGCGGTCGCCGACATCATCATGAGCCTCGACAACGTGATCGCGATCGCGGCCGCGGCCCAGGGCAACGTGGCGCTGCTGGTCATCGGCCTCGCCGTCAGCATTCCGTTGATCGTGGCCGGGGCCGCGCTGATCATGGCGCTGCTCGATCGCTATCCGATCCTGGTATGGGCCGGCGCCGCGCTGCTGGGCTGGATCGTCGGGGAGGTCATCGTCACCGATCCGGTCATCCAGAATTACCTTGAGCCCAGGTTCGGCGCCGATGGTTTCCATTACATCGTGCTGTTTGCCGCCCTCGTCGGCGCCATTCTCGTCTTGGTGGTGGGCGGCTTGTGGCGGCGCTCGAAACTGGCCGCCCACGCCGAGAAAGTGCGGGCGGCGGAGTAGCTCGCCCCGCCGTTCGGCGAGCGGACGCCAGTGCGTGGGGGATCAGGACTGGCCTGTCCTGATCCCCATGCCGACCGATGGGATCGGCGAGCTACAGCTCCCAGCGGAGCTTGCGGTCGAGCGAATAGGGGCCGCCGCCACGCAACGCGATGGCGAACATGATCAGGCCCCAGAACAGCGGATATTCCCATCCGCCTCTGCTCCAGGTGAAGCCCTGCGGCCAATGCGCGACGAAGGTGATGATCGCGAACTCGATGGCGATCGCGGCGGCGATCAAGCGGGTGAACAGCCCGAGCATGATCAGCACCGCGCCCACCGTCTCGAGAAAGAACACGACATAGGCGGCGACGATCGCGGGCTCGATCCCGCGCCGCGCCATGCTGCCCGCGGCGAAGGCCTCGATCGTGGCGGTGAAGCCTTTCTCGGCCATGGGCATCAGCTTGAAGATGCCGTGGACCAGCAGCATTCCACCCGCGGTGAGGCGGATGATGAGCCATGCGAGGTCGCGGGTATGGGAATAGAAGCCGGCGAGCGGCGGGATGATCGGCCTTGCCTCACCGACCGGTACAGCGCGTGGATCTGACGTTATCGTGCTCATGCGTCTCCCCCTATATTGTCATCGCGATCCGTAATTGATCATAACACCGGACGGCGCGCGGAATTTCCGCGGCTGCGCGATGACGCGCGTAGATCGCAGGGTGGCCCGATCGCTCGAGCGCCCACATCCGCGCGCGGCGAATCGCGATGCGCGTTGGTAGTCTATAACGTCCGCCGGCGGATCGGTCGGTATCCCCGGCCGCTGGGTGTGGGGTAAGCCATCCGCGGGGCGACCCATGCACGCGCGGCGACGGGCGTTCACCGGGCGGCCATGCGCACCGCCAGTCTTGCTAAGGCCGCATTTTTCGTATTTCTTGCGCCACAATTCGGATTTTGGCCGCTCCGGCCGTTGCGTGCCGAGAGGCCGCATTCGTTTCGAGACCGCGGGCGCCAGCCTGCGGCGGATGTTTGCAGTCGCGCGGCGTTTGCGGCCGGCGGCGCATCAATCTTGCGGAACGATCAAAGCGTCGCCGACGGCACCTTGGCCGTCGGTGAGGCAGCGGCCCCCGACGATCCGAACGCGTCCTTCGGCTATCAATCTCAGCGCGAGCGGATAGATGCGATGCTCAGCTGCCAGCACCCGGGCCGCCAATGTCTCGGCGGTGTCGTCGTCGCGCACTGGCACCGCCGCCTGCGCCACGATCGGTCCAGCGTCCATTTCCGGGACGACGAAATGGACCGTCGCGCCGCTGATCTTCACACCCGCCGCGAGCGCCTGGCCCTGGGGATCGAGGCCGCGGAAGGACGGCAGCAGCGCGGGGTGAATGTTGAGCATGCGCCCTCGCCAGCGCTGCACGAAATCGGCGGTGAACAGGCGCATGAAGCCGGCGAGACAAACGAATTCGATACGGTGCTGGTCGAGCACCGCCTGTAGCGCCTGCTCGAACGCCGGCCGATCCTGTCCAAAGGGTCGATGGTCGAGCACGACGGTGGCGACCTTCCGCGCCTCGGCGAGCCCCAGACCCGCGGCGTCGGGACGGTTGGAGAGCACCAGCGCAATCTCGGCGGGGTAGTCGGGCGCGCTCGCCGCCGCGATCAGCGCCGCCATGTTGGAACCGCGGCCGGAAATCAGGACGGCGACGCGCTTCTTGGCCATGCGCTTACCAGGCGAGATCGAGGCGGCCGCGATAGCCGACACGCGCGGCGCCGCTCGCGTTGGCCACGACTTCACCGAGACGGACGACGTGCTCGCCTTCACGGCTGAGCACCGCATCGACCGCGTCGGCTTTGCTCGCCGCCACCACCGCCACCATGCCGACGCCGCAGTTGAAGGTCCGCAGCATTTCCGGCTCGCTGACGCCGCCGGCCGCGGCAAGCCAGCGGAAGACCGGCGGCACCTGCAGTCGCGCGAGGTCGAGCGTGACGCCGAGTCCGTCCGGCAGCACGCGCGGGACATTGTCGGGAAACCCGCCGCCGGTGATGTGGGCGAACGCCTTGACCGCCTGGGTCTCGCGCAAGGCCGCAAGGCACGACTTCACGTAGATACGGGTGGGCTCGATCAACGCCGCGCCGAGTTCGCGTCCGGAATCGAACGGCGCAGCGTCATCCCAGCGCAGTTTCGCCCGCTGCACGATCGTGCGCACCAGCGAATAGCCGTTTGAATGAATGCCGGAGGAGCCCAGTCCCAGAACGACGTCGCCGGCGCCAATGTCCGTCCGTGGCAGGAGCGCGGCCCGTTCCGCTGCGCCGACTGCAAAGCCGGCGAGATCGTAGTCGCCTGGCCGATAGAGCCCCGGCATCTCCGCCGTCTCTCCGCCGATCAAGGCACAGCCCGCCTGCCGGCAGCCTTCCGCCACGCCTTTGACTACGCGCGCGCCGACCTCGGGCTCGAGCCGTCCACAGGCGAAGTAGTCGAGGAAGAACAGCGGCTCGGCGCCCTGGACGACGAGATCGTTGACCGACATGGCCACGAGATCGATGCCGATCGTCTCGTGCCTGCCGGTTTCGATCGCGATCTTGACCTTGGTTCCGACGCCGTCCGTTGCCGCCACCAGGATCGGATCGGACCAACCCGCGCGCTTGAGGTCGAACAGCCCGCCGAAACCCCCGATCACGGCGTCCGCGCCCGGCCGCGCGGTGGAGCGCACCAACGGCTTGATCAGGTCCACCATGCGGTTGCCGGCATCGATGTCGACGCCGGCCTCGGCATAGGTGAGGCCCTTGTCGGCCATGGCATATCCTTCGCGGCTCTGGCGTTTCCGGCGAACCGATCCGCCGCGGAAAACGCGTCAAACGCAATGATGCGAGAGCAGTTCGCGATTCCGGCGGAACAGAGAACCGCTTTCGCGCGCTTCGGTACTTGGGAATCCGCGACTGTGCAATGGCTTGATCGTGGCTATACTGATGCTGGCAGGGCCACATGCGCCGGTGGTGACGGCGAGGCGCGGGCCGCGCCGGGGGCGCAGACTTGAGTATTCCCAACCTGATTACGCTTGGTCGCATCCTGTTGGTGCCGGTCGTGGTCTGGGCGATCGCGGCGGGCGAGATGCGGGTCGCTTTCGTGCTATTTCTCGCGGCCGGCATCAGCGATGCCGTCGACGGTTTTCTGGCCAAGCGGTTCGGCATGACCACCGAGCTCGGCGCCTACCTCGACCCGCTCGCCGACAAGGCCATGCTGGTCTCGATCTATGTCGCGCTCGGCATCACCGATGCTATTCCGCGCTGGCTCGTCATCCTGGTCGTATCGCGCGACATCATGATCGTGAGCGCCGTGATCCTGTCTTGGCTGGTGGACAAGCCGGTACCGCTCAAGCCGCTGCTCACCTCCAAGCTCAACACGGTTGCGCAGATCGTGCTCGCTTGCGTGATCATGGCCGCGCTTGGTTTCGATTTCGATGCCGGCGTCGTGGTGATGGTACTGATGGCACTGGTCGCCGCCTTGACCTTGCTTTCCGTTGCCTTCTATGTCGCCGAGTGGGTGCGGCACATGAACAGGGCGGAGATAGGCTCCTGACCCGCGGGGCGCTTCCTGTCGATCAAGGGTGCCGGAGGGAAATGATCCGATGATCTACGGCCGCCATCTCGCGTTCTGGCTTATGATGTTTCTCGTGCTCGCCGCCGCGCTATGGTTGCTCCACGACATTCTGCTTCCGTTCGTCGCCGGCATGGCCCTGGCCTACGCGCTCACGCCGCTCGCCGACCGTATGGAACGCTTCGGCATGAACCGCACCGTCGCGGCGCTGCTCATCGTCACCGTCCTGGTCGTGATCCTGATCGCGCTCATTTTGCTGCTCGTCCCGCTCTTGCTGCAGCAGGGAGTGGCATTGATCGCCCATATTCCCGGATATTTGACGCGCGTTCAGGAGCTCATAGTCGATAAGAATTTGCCGTGGCTGAACTGGCTAGGGGCCGAAAAGAGCACGACGGTTTCAGAACTGATGAGCCAGGCGGCCTCGTGGCTCATGGGCTTTGCGTATTCGCTGTGGACCGGGGGAAAGGCGTTGGTCTCGTTTGCTTCGCTCCTGATCGTGATGCCGGTCGTCACCTTCTACTTGCTGCGTGACTGGCACGCGACGATTGCAATGGTGGACAGTTGGGTGCCGGTGCATCAGCGCGAAACCGTGCACCAGCTTGCGCGCGAGATCGATGCGGCGATCGGCGGGTTTCTACGTGGACAGTTCGCCGTGTGTCTCGTGCTCGGCTGCTACTACGCCATCGGATTGATGCTGGCGGGGCTGGATTTCGCGTTGCTCATCGGCCTCGTCGCCGGCCTGATCACCTTCGTCCCCTATATCGGCTCGATGACCGGGCTGATGATCGCAACGAGCGTGGCGATTGCGCAATTCTGGCCGGACTGGAAGCGCATCTTGATCGTCGTCGCCATTTTCCTGTTCGGTCAGTTCCTCGAAGGCAGCATTGTTTCGCCGAAATTCGTCGGCGAGCGCGTGGGATTGCATCCGGTGTGGTTGATCTTCGCCATGTTCGCCTTCGGGTATCTGTTCGGTTTCGTCGGGCTTCTGATCGCCGTCCCGCTCGCGGCCGCGATCGCGGTGCTGTTGCGGTTCGGGCTGCGCCAATATTTCGCCAGCCCGCTGTATACCGGGAAAAAGCCGACCTGATGTCCGCCAGCTCGCATCAACTCGCGCTTGCGCTCGATCATCCGGAAAGTTTTGCGCGCGAGGATTTCCTGAGCGGACCGTCGAACGCCGCGGCGCTTGCGCTCATCGACCTCTGGCCGGGCTGGCCGCATCGGACGGTGATGCTCACGGGCCCGGAAGGCTCGGGCAAGAGCCATCTCGCCGCCATCTGGGCGCAGGCGGCGGGCGCGCGGCGGGTGGCGGCACGCGCGCTGGAGGAGTCCGCGGTGCCGTCGGCGCTCGCCACCGGTGCGCTGGTGGTCGAGGACCTCGCCGCCGGCGCGTTCGACGAACGGGCGCTCTTTCACCTTCTCAATCTCGCCCGCGAAGAGGAGGCCTTCGTGCTGCTCACGGCGCGCGCCGTGCCGCTGACCTTCGCCATCCGCGACCTCGGGTCCCGCCTCAAGGCGCTTCCCCTCGTCGCCATGGCGCCGCCGGATGATGCGCTGTTGCGGGCGGTGCTGGTGAAGCTTTTCAGCGACCGGCAACTCGCCGTCGACGAGAGCCTGGTCGGGTATGTCGCGGCGCGGATCGAGCGTTCGTTCGCGGGCGCGCGGGCGGTGGTGGCGCGGCTCGACGAAGAGGCGATGCGGCAGCAACGGCCGTTAACCAGGGCGTTCGCCGCCGACATGCTGCGCGCGCCGCAAGCTTGACGGCTCCTTGGCGGCGGCGCCTTATTGCCACCAAGCCGTCATGGATGACGGCGATATTGCGCCCCCGCATTAGAATCATCTCGCCATGGCTGACCGCGGCCAAATCGCTGTCCTGAAAGAAGAAACGGCCGTTGCCCCGAGTGCGGCCGCGGCCGAGCCTGCGCCTTCCTTCGATCTTGCCGCGAGCCCCGAGCGTTTCATCAATCGAGAGTTGTCATGGCTGCATTTCAACCGCCGGGTGCTCGAAGAAGCGGGCAATGACGCCCATCCCCTGCTCGAACGCGTCCGCTTCCTGTCGATCTCCGCCAACAATCTCGACGAGTTCTTCATGGTCCGCGTGGCCGGCCTCAAGGGCCAGCTGCGCGCCGGCATTGCCACCAAATCCCCGGACGGGCTCACCCCGGCCGAGCAGCTCGCCCGGATCGCGGAGGCCGTCGGGGTGTTGGCCAGCGACCAGCAGAAGCGCTGGCGCGAGCTGCGGCAGATGCTGGCCGAGCAGGGCATCGTGCTGGTCGAGGGGCCGGAGGTAACGAAGAAGGAAAGGACCTGGCTCGAAGATCATTTCCTCCGGCAGATTTTCCCGTTGCTCACTCCGCTCGCGATCGATCCCGCGCATCCGTTTCCGTTCATTTCCAACCTCGGCTTCACCATCGCGCTCCAGCTCGCGCGCGCGAGCGACGGCAAGGCGATGAACGCGCTCATCCGCATGCCGAACAAGATCGATCGCTTCATCCGGCTGCCGAGCGCCGAAGGAGCATCCGCCGCTCGCGTGATCACGCTCGAACAGGTGATCGGCCTGTTCATTGCCCGCCTGTTTCCGGGCTATGCGGTCAAGGGGCAGGGCGCATTCCGCGTCATCCGCGACTCCGAGATCGAGATCGAGGAAGAGGCGGAAGATCTGGTGCGCGAGTTCGAGACCGTCCTCAAGCGCCGACGGCGCGGCTCGGTCATCCGGCTCGAGCTCGAGGCGGCGATGCCGGTGGAGCTGCGTCGGTTCGTGCAACGGGCGCTTTCGTGCGCCGACGACGAGGTCTTTCTGGTGGACGGCATGCTGGCGCTCAACGAGCTCGTCCAGCTCACCAGCGTCGATCGTCCGGACCTCGAGTTCGTGCCCTACAATCCGCGCTATCCCGAGCGCATCCGCGATCACGCCGGTGACTGCTTCGCGGCCATTCGCCAGAAGGACCTTGTTGTCCACCATCCCTACGAGTCGTTCGACGTCGTCGTGCAATTCCTGCAGCAGGCCGCGCGCGATCCCGATGTGGTGGCCATCAAGCAGACGCTGTACCGGACCTCGGCCGAATCTCCGATCGTTCGCGCGCTGATCGAGGCGGCCGAAGCCGGCAAGTCGGTCACCGCCCTGATCGAGCTCAAGGCTCGGTTCGACGAGGAGGCCAATATCCGCTGGTCGCGTGCGCTCGAGCGCGCAGGCGCGCAGGTGGTGTACGGCTTCATCGAGCTCAAGACCCACGCCAAGCTGTCGATGGTGGTGCGCCGGGAAGGCGGCGCGCTCGCGTCCTATATCCATGTCGGCACCGGCAACTATCATCCGGTCACCGCCCGCATCTATACCGATCTCTCGTTCTTCACTTCCGATCCCGTCATTGCGCGCGATGTGGCTCACATCTTCAACTACGTGACCGGCTACGCGGAGCCGGCGCACCTCGAAAGAATGGCGGTTTCGCCGCTCACGCTGCGCGACCGGATTTGCGAACACATCGAGCAGGAAATCGCGCATGCCAGGAACGGGCGGCCGGCGGCGATCTGGATGAAGGACAATGCGCTGGTCGATGCCGAGATCATCGACATGCTGTACGAGGCCTCCCGCGCGGGCGTTTCGATCGACCTCGTGGTGCGCGGCATCTGCTGCCTGCGGCCGGGCCTGCCGGGCCTGTCCGAGAACATCCGGGTGAAATCGATCGTCGGGCGTTTCCTCGAACACAGCCGCATCTACTGCTTCGGCGCCGGCCACGGCCTGCCGCATCCCAAGGCCGCGGTCTACATCTCTTCCGCCGACATGATGCCGCGCAATCTCGACCGCCGCGTCGAGGTCCTGTGCCCGATTCTCAATCCCACCGTGCACGAGCAGGTGCTCGATCAAATCATGGTGGCGAATTTCAAGGACAATGAACAAAGCTGGAAATTACTACCCGACGGGACATCGAATCGCCTAAAAGCGGCCGAGGGCGAAGAGCCGTTCAACGCCCACAAATACTTCATGACCAATCCGAGTCTGTCGGGCCGTGGCAAATCGCTCAAGGAATCGTCCCCGCGTAGCCTTATACGCCGCCTCGATCGCTCTTAAGCGGCGCCGCCCTGCGATGAACATGGCGCAAGGCCGTCTCGATTATGGACCGCCGGTCGCGGTCATCGACATCGGTTCGAACTCCGTGCGGCTCGTGGTCTACGAAGGCCTCACGCGCAGCCCGACTCCGATTTTCAACGAGAAGGTGCTCGCAGGCCTCGGCCGCGAAGTTCAGACCACCGGCCTCCTGGCGGCCGATGCGGTCGACAAGGCGCTGGCTTCGCTGCGGCGTTTTCGCGCGCTGTGCGAGCGCATGGACGTCACTCAGCGGTGGGCGATCGCCACCGCCGCGTGCCGCGACGCCGAGAACGGCAAGGCCTTTGTCGCGGAGGCCGAGAGAATCTGCGGCACCAAGATCGACGTTCTCTCCGGCCGGCGCGAGGCGGAATTGTCCGCGCTCGGCGTGGTCTCCGGCTTCCACAAGCCCGACGGCATCGTCGGCGATCTGGGCGGCGGTTCGCTCGAACTGACCGAAGTGCGAGGGCAACGGATCAAGGCCGGTTTGACCTTTCCGTTCGGTGGACTCGCGCTGCAGGACATTTCGTCGAAATCGCTCAAGAAAGCGGAAAAGATCGTCAGGACGGCGCTCGAAGATGCGCGCCTGCTCGAGGGCGGCAAGGGGCGCACCTTCTATGCCATCGGCGGCACCTGGCGCGCGCTGGCGCGGCTGCACATGTGGCAGACCGGCTATCCGCTCCACGTCATGCACGGCTATGTGATGCCGGCGAAGGAGGCGTTCGATTTCTCCAGCCTGGTGCACCGGCTGGATCCCGAGATGCTCTCGCAGATCGAGGTGGTTACCGATCAACGGCGTCCGCTGCTCGCCTATGCCGCGCTCGTGCTCGAAAATCTGGTGCGGATCGCGCGTCCGAAGGAGATCGTCGTCTCCGCGCTCGGCGTCCGCGAAGGCCTGCTCTATTCCATGCTCGACCCCGAGGAACGGGCCAAGGACCCGTTGATCGCGGCCGCCAGCGAGCTCAACGTGCTGCGCTCGCGCTCCCCCGCCCACGGCGAGGAACTGATCGGCTGGACCGACCGCTTCATGGCATCCTCCGGGCTGGACGAGACTGCGGAGGAGCGCCGGCTGCGTCACGTGACATGCCTTCTCGCCGACATCGGCTGGCGAGCGCATCCCGATTATCGCGGCGAGCAGTCGCTCAACATCATCGCCAATGCCGCGTTCGTCGCGGTCGATCATCCCGGCCGCACCTTCATGGCGCTGGCCGTGTTCTTTCGCCACGTCGGCCTCGTGGACGAGGAGCTTTCGCCGCGGCTGCGCGAGCTCGCCTCGACCCGCGTGCTCGACCGCGCGCGGGTGCTCGGCGCCGCGCTGCGCGTCGCCTATCTCGTGTCCGCCTCCACCACCGGGGTGCTGCCGAAGACCCCGATGATGGTCGAGCGCGGCCGCCTGGTGCTGCGGTTCGAAAACGGCTTCAAGGCGCTCGCGGGCGAACGGGTATTCGCGCGGCTGCGCCAGCTCGCGCGGCTGATCGGCCGCGAGCCGGTGATGGAGACGGCCTGATGCGGAGTTTTTCCCGGTAGCCGCCGTCGCGCCGACGCGGTCGTGCGCCTTTCCAAGGCTGCAAGGAGGATGTCATGCCGCTGTGGCAGAGATTGCTGATCACGTTCGCCGTCATGCTGCTGGCGAGCTACCTCGTCGGGCTGCTCTGGTCCTGGCTGTTCACCGCCGACATTCCGAGTTATCTCAGTGGCGCCGTGGGCGGGCTTACGGCGGTGCCGACATGGGAGTTCCTGCGCAGGATCCGTCCCAAGCCCTAACCTGTCACGGCGCGGTTGCGGCAACAGCGCACCCGCGTGCCGGTGCGCGCATCCACGACATTACGACTGGCTATGCGCCCGATTGCGCGTTCGCCGGCGCCCGGGGCGCGGCCAACCGCACCGCTCCCGCCGTTTCTTCCTCGAGCTTGCGCTTGATGATGCGCCGCGCGCCGAGCGCGGCGCGATCGAAGGCGAGGCTCACGAGTGGCGCGCCGGACGCATCGCTGTCGATCAGCTGCTGCTGCAGCTCGACCATGCGCGCATCCTCGGCGAAGGCGAGGTCGGTCATGTCCTTGTAGATTTTCGAGACGTTCGCATCGTCGAGCCCCCAGGAACGGACCGTCGACCAGAAATAATGCGTGGCGCGCTCGCTCTCCGGGGTGAAGCTGTTGAGCACGACGTGGGTCGGCGTGCCGAACGCCACGTCGCTGCCGGCTTCGCGCGCGCCGAGCGTGATCCGGGCATAGATCGGGGGGCGGAATTCGAGGAACTGCCAGCGGTCGATCTTGCCGTGAAGATTGCGGGCGGCCTTGTAGATCGGCGCGGTATCGACGTTGCGCATCAAGCGCTGGGCGCGCACCACGTCGCCGTCGATTTCGACTTCGAGCGGCGTCTCGGCCACGCCGCCGCCGGCGAGCGTGGTCTTGTGCACGTAGACGACGTGGGTCAGGTCGAGAATATTGTCGATCAGCAGCTGATAGTTGGCCTTGACGTAAAGCATCCCGTGAACGCCGGTCCAACCGGGCTTTACGTTCTCGCCGAAGTCGGGGATCAGCGTCGGATCGGCAAGCGCCGCCTCGCCCAGCCAGACGAAGACGAGCCCGTGGATTTCGCGCGCCGGGAAATTGCGGGCGCGGAAATTGCGGCCGATCGCAGCATTGCCCGGCACATGGGTGCAGCTCCCGTCGGGCGCGAAGCGGATGCCGTGATAGCCGCACTGGATGTCGTTGCCGACGACCTCGCCGGATGACAGCGGCGCCTTGCGGTGCGGGCAGCGGTCGGTCAGCACGGCGACCTTGCCGTCTTGGCCGCGGAAGATCACCAGCGGCTCGCTGCAGATCGTCCGCGCCAGCGGCTTTTCGCCGACTTCGGCGGAGGTCGCGGCCGTGTACCATTGATTGCGAAGGAATGGGCCCATCGCTCTGGCTCCCTCGTCGCGGATGCGCATCATAGCGCCTCCCCGGCGTCCGGCGGGGAGAGAGATCACTCGCGCTCCACGGCGACCACGCGGCCCTTCTCGATCGCGAGCGAGAGCCGCCCCTGTTTGAGCGCGAGCGCCTTGTCGCCGAACAGCTCGCGCCGCCAGCCGGACAGCGCCGGCACGTCGGCCTGGTCGTCGGCGGCGATGCGGTCGAGGTCGTCGACCGTAGCGATCACCTTGGCGGCGACCCCGTGGCGTTCCGCGGTCATCCGCAGCAGGACCTTGAGCAGCTCCACCGTGGCCTGTCCGTTGACCGGGGGTTTCGCGCGTTCGAGCCGCGGCAGGGTCTTGGGATCGCGCGCGAGCCCGCGCCGTACCGCCTCGACGATCGCCTCGCCCCATTTCGAGCGCTCGAAGCCCCTGGGCAGCGAGCGCAAGCCGGCGAGACGCTCGATGGTGGTGGGCGCCTGCACCGCGATGTCGCCGATGACGTCGTCCTTGAGCACGCGGCCGCGCGGCACGTCGCGCTCCTGCGCTTCGCGCTCGCGCCAGGCGGCGACCTCGATCAGCACGGCGAGCTCCCTGGGCTTGCGCACGCGGGTCTTGAGGCGCTCCCAGGCATGCTCGGGCTCGAAGCGATAGGTCGCGGGGGAGGTGAGCACCTTCATTTCCTCGCGCATCCACTCGCTGCGCCCGCGCTTGTCCAGATCGGCGGCAAGCTTGAGGTAGACATCGCGCAGGTGGGTGACGTCGGAGATCGCGTAGGCGAGCTGCGCCTCGCTGAGCGGCCGCCGCGTCCAATCGGTGAATCGGTGCGACTTGTCGAGATGATCGCCGGTGATGCGCTGCACGAGCTGGTCATAGGAGATGGAATCGCCGTAGCCCAGCACCATGGCGGCGACCTGGGTGTCGACGATGGGGCGCGGGATGATACCGGCCGCGTGCCAGCAGATCTCGATGTCCTGCCGGGCGGCATGGAACACCTTGATGACGTTCTCGTCCGCCATCAGCGCGAAGAAGGGAGCGACGTCGATGCCGTCGGCGAGCGGATCGATGACCACGGCCTCGTCGAGGCTCGCCATCTGGGCGACGCAGAGGCGCGGGTAATAGGTGCTCTCGCGCAAAAACTCGGTGTCGACCGTCACGAAGGGATGCCGCGCCATGCGCGCGCAGGCATCGGTGAGTGTCCTGGTCGTCGTGATCGGCTGCATCACAGGGCTAGATAGCGCAGACGGCGTGCTTTGTCAGGGGCGCCGCCGAGCCGTTCCGAGCACGCGCTCGCAGGCGGAGTTGAATGCGATTCGCGAAGAATTGCCACTGCATCGATGCAGGTCGAGGACCTTGCCGATACCTCGGCGCCCGGCGGCCCCCCGCAGGGTCAAGGCTTGCCTTCTGTTCGATGCATGTCCCGCCGGTTGCGCGAGGTCGACCCTCAGCCTGCGAGTGCGCCGGCGGCCACGCGGAAGCGCTCCACTGCGGCCTCGTCGACCTCGATGCCCAGCCCCGGCCCGGCCGGAAGCGCGACCGCGCCATCGGCGATCGCCGGCGCCGTCCTGGCGAGGTCGCCGGCAAGATAGAAATGGGTCAGGCTCACGCCCCAATCGACCGCGGGCACGGCGCAGGCGAGGTGGATTGCGGCCGCCGACGCGATGCTCGATTCCGCGACCTTGGCGGCGACGTTGACGGCGAGCCCGAGGCGTTCGCACAGCTGCGCTGCCGCGACCGCCGCGCCGATGCCGCCGAGCTTGATCAACTTGAGCGAGACCCCGCCGACGCCGCAGCGCCCGTGCGCCGCTATATCGGCGAGCGAGTGGATGCCCTCGTCGGCGCCGATCGGCATCGGCGCTATCCGCGTCAGCCAGGCGAGGCCGCGCAGATCATCGTGCGCGAGCGGCTGCTCGACGAACATGAGGTTGGCGGCGCGCACGCCTTCGACATAGCGGCGCGCGTCGGGCAACGTCAGCCCGCAATTGGCGTCGGCACAGAGCGGCGTTGCGCCGCCCAGCGCATCGCGCAACGCCAGCGTCGAGGCGATCTCCCGCTCGACCGGCTTGGTCGCGATCTTGAGCTTGAAGAAATCGAAGCCTTGCGCGCGTTTGGCATGCGCCTCGGCGATGTCCTGCTCCGGCGTCGGATTGCCGAGCAGCCACATCGGCGCCACCGCGCGCCGTGCCGCCCCGCCGATGAGGTCGACGACCGGCAGGCCGGAGGATTGGCCGGCGAGATCGAGCAGCGCCATCTCGATGGCGGAATGGGCGCCGGTATTGCCGAGGAGCGCGCTCTTGAGCTTGCGGCGCAAGGCCGGGCGCAGCCAGGCGTCCTCGCCGATCAACAGCGGCGCGAGGTGATCGCGCACCGCCGCGACCAGCCCGCCGAGCGTGTCGCCGGTCATGGTCGGGGCGGAGGCGGCTTCGCCCCAGCCGACGGTGCCGTCCGTCGCCTCGACGCGCACCACGATGTTGAGCGCCCGGCTCACCGTCGCGCCGGCCATCGCCACCGCTTTCTGCAGCGGCAGCCCGACCGGGATGGCGTCGACGCGGCGAATGATGAGCGGCTCCCGCTCGTCGACCGCGCCGCGGACATCGCTGCGAGCTTCCATCTCGGGCCTCACCTGACGCCGCGTATCCGCGGCATGTGAATGAACTCCCAGGGCGACGGCATCGGTCCGACCGGTACCTCGATCAGCGTCGGTCCGCCGCGGCGCTTGAACGCGCGCTTGAGCGCGGCCCGCAACTCCTGCGGATTGCGCGCGCGCTCTGCCTCGGCGCCGAAGCTCTGCGCATAGCGCACGAAATCCGGATTGGCGAGGTCGCTCGCGATCACCCGGTTGCCGTACTGCTCCTCCTGGGTGCGCCGCACATTGCCGAAGGCGCCGTCGTTGAAGACCACGACGGTCAACGCGATGCCATGGCGCATGGCGGTGGCCAGCTCGTTCGAGGTGAACAGAAAGCCGCCGTCGCCGCAGATCGAGAGCACCGGCACGTCGGCGCGCGCGTGCTGCGCGCCGAGCGCGGTCGCGAATCCCCAGCCGAGATTGTCCTGATAACCCGGCGACAGGAAAGTCCGCGGCCGGTAGACCGGAAACAGGAGCCGAGCGGCGAATCCGAGTTGGGTGACCTCATCGACGAAGATGCCGTTGTCCGGCAGTTCCGCGCGCATGGCATCGAGAAAGCCGATTTGCGGCGCGAGCTTGTCGAGGCGCCGGCGCATCTTGGCTTGCCGCGCCTGCATTTCCTCGCGGCGCGAGCGGCGAGGATGCGCGGAGAGCGCATCGAGCAGGCGGCGCAGAATCGGCGCGGCGTCGCCGATGAGGGCGACCGCCGGCCGCGCGAACCGTTCCGGCTCTTCGGGATCGGCATCGACGCGGATGATGTGAAGCTCCGGGTCGATGCCCCATTGCGTGAAGCCGTGGAACAGCCGCGTGCCGACGGCGAGCACCATATCGGCCTCGCCCCACAATTCGCGCCCGAGCGGCAGCGTGACGCTCAAGGGATCGCGGCTGTCGAGCACGCCGCGGCCGCGCCGATAGGCCAGCACCGGCGCTTGCAATCGCCGCGACAGTTCCGTGACCTCGGCGGAGGCGCCCTGGGCGCCGCCGCCGACGACGATCAGCGGGCGCTCGGCGGCGACGAGGCGCGCGGCGGCGGCAGCGATCGCGTCCTCGTCGATCGGCGGCTGCGCGGCGGGGGAAGGCGGCGCGATCGCGGCCACGGGCGCGCTGCGGCCCCAAACGTCGATCGCGCATTCCAAGACGGCCGGGCCGGGGCGGCCGGTGCCCATGGCGCGCAACGCCTCGGCGATGAGGGGCGCCGCCTCTGTCGGTTCGCGTATGCGGGCGCAGAAATCCACGAGCCGGGCGATGATGCCGGCCTGGTCGCGGATCTCGTGCAGATGCCCCAGCCCACGGCCGATCGCGGCTTGCGAGATCTGTCCGATCAGCGCCAGCACCGGCGCGTTCATGCCGTAGGCGGTGAGCAAGGCTGCGGCGGAATTGAGCAGCCCCGGCCCCGGCACCACCGAGTAGACCTGCGGCTTGCCGGTCGCGAGCGCCGCGCCGAGCGCCATGTAGGCCGCGCCCTGCTCATGGCGGCTGTGAATGGTGCGAACGCGCTCGCCGGCCTTGAACAGCGCGTCGAACAGGGGATCGTTGTGCACGCCGGGCAGCGCGTAGACGGTGTCGATGCCATGCGCGACGAGCGCGGCGACCGCGGCCTCCGCCGTCGTCATGCGCGCGGCCGCATCGCGGGCCGGGTGCTTGCGCGGGCTCTTGGGCTGCTTCGCCGTGCTCATCGTGCTCGAACTCGAAAGGCCGGCCGAGTGTGCAGATCGCCGGCACGCTGTCGAGGGCCCTGCGTCTGCGGTGCGGCCGCTTGATCCTCGAATTTGCCCTCGCTCCGCGAGCGAAGCTCGCAGGCTCCGGTGGTGGAAGGTCCTCGATTGCGGTCTTCGCGCCGTTCTTGACAAGCGCGCCCCCGCATGTGCCTTTCCGCGCGGCATCGAGGCTCAATTCACCATTATGCACCGTTATCGCACCCATACCTGCGGCGCCCTGCGCGCAGGCGACATCGGCAAGGAGGTGCGGCTGTCCGGCTGGTGCCACCGCATCCGCGACCATGGCGGATTGCTGTTCATCGATCTGCGCGACCACTACGGCCTCACCCAGGTGGTCGCCGATCCCGACTCGCCCAGCTTCAAGGAGGCCGAGAAGCTGCGCTCGGAATGGGTGGTGCGGATCGACGGCAAGGTGCGCCGGCGTCCCGCTGGCACGGAGAATCCGGACCTGCCGACCGGTGCGGTCGAGGTCTACATCTCGGAGATCGAGGTGCTGGGCGCTGCTGCCGAGCTGCCGATGCCGGTCTTCGGTGAGCAGGAATACCCGGAAGATATCCGGCTGAAATACCGTTTCCTCGACCTGCGCCGCGAGCGCCTGCACCGCAACATCATGCTGCGCGGCGCGGTGATCGATTCGATCAGGCGGCGCATGAAGGAGCAGGGCTTCTTCGAGTTTCAGACCCCGATCCTGACGGCATCCTCGCCCGAGGGCGCGCGCGACTATCTGGTGCCGTCGCGGCTGCATCCGGGAAAATTCTACGCGTTGCCGCAGGCGCCGCAGCAGTTCAAGCAGCTGATCATGGTGTCGGGCTTCGACCGCTATTTCCAGATCGCGCCCTGCTTCCGCGACGAGGATGCGCGCGCCGATCGCTCGCCCGGCGAATTCTATCAGCTCGACCTGGAAATGAGCTTCGTCACCCAGCAGGACGTCTTCGACGCGGTCGAGCCGGTGATGCGCGGCGTGTTCGAGGAGTTTTCCGGCGGCAAGCCGGTGACGCAAAAGTTTCCGCTGATCCCGTATCGCGGAGGCCATGCGCAAATACGGCACCGACAAGCCGGACCTGCGCAACCCGATCGAAATCGCGGACGTGTCCGAGGAGTTCAACGATCCGTCCGTCACGTTCAACGCGTTCAAGAATGTGATCAAGGCGGGTGGCGTCGTGCGCGCGATTCCGGCGCCCAAGGCGGCGGCGCAGCCGCGCTCGTTCTTCGACAAGCTCAACGACTGGGCGCGGCAGGACCTGGGAGCACCGGGTCTGGGCTACATCGTGTTCGAGGCCGACGGCGGCAAGGGTCCGATCGCCAAGTTCATTCCCGCCGACGTGCAGGCGAAGATGATGGCCAGCGCCGGCGTCGGGGCGGGCGACGCGGTGTTCTTTGCCGCCGGCAAGCCGGCTGACGCCGCCAAGCTCGCAGGCGCGGCGCGCAACAAGATCGCCGAGGAGCTCGGCCTGATCGCCAAGGACCGCTTCGAGTTCTGCTGGATCGTCGATTTCCCCATGTACGAGTGGAACGAGGAGGAGAAGAGAATAGACTTCTCGCACAATCCGTTCTCGATGCCGAACATGGCGGTGGAGGATTTCCTCGTGCTCGATCCGGCCGATCGGGAAAAGATTCTGTCGATCAAGGCGATCCAATACGACATCGTCTGCAACGGGGTGGAGCTGTCCTCGGGCGCCATCCGCAACCACCGTCCCGACGTCATGCGCAAAGCCTTCGCCATCGCCGGCTACGGCGAGAACACGCTGGAGCAGAAGTTCGGCGGCATGCTGCACGCGCTCTCGCTCGGTGCGCCGCCGCACGGCGGCATCGCGCCCGGCATCGACCGTATCGTGATGCTGCTCGCCGGCGAAGAGAACCTGCGCGAGGTCGTGCTGTTCCCGATGAACCAGCGGGCCGAGGATTTGATGATGGGCGCGCCGTCGGAGGTCACGCCCAAGCAGCTGCGCGAGCTGCACATCCGGTTGGCCTTGCCGGAGAAGTGATTGTCTTCCGGTCGGCGTTCGTCTGTCTTTTGGCTTCGGAAATGCGGTAGGATTGACCGAGAGCCTGATGCTCGTCGGACAGACGGATGGGGGGACGCGTCATGCCCGCATTGCGGTTCGTTGCGTGCGCCATCGCCGCTGCGGTGCTCTGGCTGCCTGCGCGTGCCGGCGGCCAGCCGGTGCTGAAAATCTTCGACGCGCACCTGCACTACAATCAGGAGCCAAACCCGTATTACCCGCTCGAGCGCGTGCTCGAGGGGTTTCGCCGCAACGGCGTCGCCGGCGTCCTGGCCAACAGCCGCCCGAACAAGGGCACCCATCAGCTCGTCGACGCCAAGGCGCGGGGGCTTTGGGTGGTGCCGTTCATTCGTCCCTATCGCACCCGCGACGACGTGCAGAACTGGTCGAACGATCCCGCGATCTACGATCTGATCGAGGCCGAATACCAGCGCGGCTATTTCCGCGGCATCGGTGAATTCCACATCTATGGCAGTGCCGCACAAGCTCCGCTGGTCAAGAAGGTCGTCGACTTTGCCGCCGCGCGCGATCTCTACCTGCTCGCCCATTGCGACGAGGCGGCGCTGCTCACTCTGCTTGGCCACAATGCTAAGGCGAAGATCATTTGGGCGCATACCGGCTTTTCGACGCCGCCGGCACGCGTGCGCGAGTTGCTGGAGACCTATCCCGCCCTGATGGGCGAGTTGTCCTACCGCGGCGGCATCACCGCGGGCGGCGACAGGCTCGCGGCGGAATGGCGCGAGCTGTTCGCGCGTCATTCCGGCCGCTTCCTGCTCGGCTCCGATACCTGGATCAACGAGCGCTGGTCCAGCTACGACACCATCATGCAGACCTACCGCGGCTGGCTCGCGCAGCTTCCCGAGGACCAGGCCAGACGCGTGGCCTACGGCAATGCCGAGCGGTTGTTCGGCGGCAAGGTCGAATGAGGCGGTAAACATCGACCGCCTGATCCGCGCTGGCTTGCGCCGGGCGCGCTGGCCTGGCGCCCGGAATTTCGACCACGTGCCGAGGCCGCTTGATTCGGTGCCGAAATCGGCGTTGAATTTTGGAGCCATTCCAAGAAGACGGCGGCCGTCTCCAGGCCTTTCGCTGCGACGGACCCCGCGCGGCGCGTGTTGCCGACGACAAGAGTGCCCAACAGGGCATCAGGGAGGAGACCATGCACGACATCGAACGACGCGCCTTCATGAAAGGCGCGGCAATGGGCGCGCTCGCCTTCACGGTGGGCGGCGCCGAGGTCCTGCTCACGCCCGGCGCGGCGCGCGCGCAGGGCGTGCCGTTGCGCACGCTGACCGCCGCCCAGGCGGCAACGCTCGACGCGCTCGGCGAAACGCTCGTTCCGGGCGCGCGGCAGGCCGGGATATCGCATTTCGTCGATCAGCAGATCTCGATCCCGGCGGAGGAGGCGCTGCTGGAGGCGCGCATCCTCAACATCCGTCCGCCCTACGCCAATTTCTATCGCGCCGCGCTCGGCGCGGTCGATCGCGCCAGCCAGGCGCTCAACAACGGCCGCGGCTTCGCCCAGCTCGGCGACGCCGAGCAGCGCGGCTTCGTCGACAACATGCGCCAGAACAAGGTCGAAGGCTGGCAGGGCCCGGCCGGACCCTTCGTCTACTTCGTGCTGCGCAGCGACAGCGTCGACGTCGTCTACGGCACCATGGAAGGCTATGCCGGTCTCGGCATTCCCTACATGCCGCACATCGCACCGACCAAGAGGTGGTGACATGGCCAACGAAAAAGTAGACGTCGTCGTCGTCGGCGCAGGCGCCTCGGGCTCGGTGTTCGCGGCGGTGCTGGCGAAGGCCGGCAAGAAGGTCGTGGTCCTCGAATCCGGACCGGACTGGCAGCTCTCCGATCTCATCAGCTCGGACTTCTGGGGGCGGCGGATCAAGCCCGCCAGCGGACCGTTCCTGCTCGAAGGCAAGAACCCGTTTGGCTACGTCTATCAGGCGGGCTGGGGCGTGGGCGGAGCGGCGCTGCACTACTTCGCCAACTTCCCGCGGCTGCTGCCGAACGATTTCAAGATCAAGAGCGAGCACAACCGCGCGCACGACTGGCCGATCTCCTACCAGGACGTCGCGCCCTACTACGACAAGGTCGCGCACGACATCGGCGTGTCGGGCGACGCCAAGGCGGAGGAAATCTGGCGGCCGGCCGGCCAGCCCTATCCCATGCCGCCGATGAAGACCTTCCGCCACGGCGAAATCTGGCTCAAGGGCTTCGAGGCGGCCGGCATCCGCATGGTGCCGGCGGCGGTCGCCATGAACTCGGCCGAGTACAAGGGCCGGCCGGCCTGCATCTACGACGGCTGGTGCCACGTCGGCTGCCCGACCGGCGCGCTCGCCAATCCGATCGTCACCTATCTCGGCGACGCCAAGAAGGCGGGCGCCGAGGTGCGTCCGCTCTCGACCGTGACGCGGGTGCTCAGCAATGCGCAGGGCAGCAAGGTGACCGGCGTCGAATACTACGACGCCAAGAAGGAGCGGCAGGTGCAGGAGGCGAGCGTGGTGGTGCTGGCCGCATGGTCGGCGCAGAACCCGCGCCTCATGCTCAATTCCGCCACCGACAAGCACGCCAAGGGGCTCGCCAATTCGAGCGGCCTGCTCGGCAAATACATGATGGCGCATTTCAGCTCGGGCACCTGGGCGCTGTTCGACGAGGACATCCAGAACCACATGGGCACCACCGGCGCCCAGTTCATGTCCTACGACCGCTACGGCAAGACCAGCCACCAGGGCGCCTTCGGCAGCTCGTTCATCACCGCGGGCTCCGCGATGAAGACGAGCGATCTCGGCGGCTTCGCCAATGCCCGCCTCGATCTGTTCGGTCCGGACCTCGCCGCCTTCATGAAGCGCGCCGCGCGCGGCTTGACGCCGCATCGGCGCGTTCGGCGAGGAACTGCCGAACATCGAGAACCGGATCGAGCTCGCGAGCGACAAGGACGAGTTCGGCATGCCGCTCGCCAAGATCATCCACAGCTACGACCAGGACGCGACAGGCGCTGTGGAACGCCAATTTCGAGGAAGGCCTCAAGATCGCCAAGGCGACCGGCGCCAAGGAAGTGTGGTCGGCGCGCGGCAACATGCCGACCATCCACCTGATGGGCGGGACCATCATGGGCACGCAGGCGGGCAACTCGGTCACCAACAGCTACGGCCAGACCCACGAGATCCCGAACCTCTACGTCGCGGGGCCGGGCATCTTCGCCACCGCCGGAGCCTCGAACCCGACCTACACCATCTTGGCGCTGTCGCTGCGCGGGGCCGAGCAGCTGGCGTCGAACTGGAGCACGGTGGCGGGCTGAGCGACCGGGGTCCCGGGGCAGCGACGCGCGCAGCGCGCCGCGAGGAAAACTCCGGGACCCCGCAACGCCCAAATTCGGCGGAGCGGGGCCTTCCCGTTTCGCAACGCGCCTCAGGTCGCCTTGACGCGCGGCAACAGCTTGAGCGCGTTCTCGCGCTCGATGGCGCGCAGGTCGGCCGCCGCGAAGCCCCAGTCCGCGATGCCGGCATTGACCTCCGCGCCATTGCGGAACGGATAATCGGTGCCGTACATCACCTGCGAGGTCGACACCATCTTGAGCAGCGCCGCGATCTGGCCCGGCGTGTTGCCCTGCGCCAGCTCATAATAGAACTTCCTGAATTCGGGCAGCGGACCGTCGGGCAGGTGCGCCGGCTTGCGCTCCTGGGCAAGGCGGATGAAGCGGCCGGTCAGAAACGGCAGCGTGCCGCCGCTGTGGGAGAAGATCCAGCGAATGTCGGGAAACTTCATCGCGGTGCCGCTGAACACGAGGTGCGCGATGGTGCGCGTGGAATCGGTGGCGTATTCGATCGATCCCGGCGGGATGCCCGGAACCAGGCCGCGGCAGCAGGCGGGCGTGGTCGGGTGGACGTAGACCACGGCCTTGCGCCGGTTGAGCTCCTCGTAGACCGGCGCGAACGACGGATCGCCGAGATACTTGTCCTGGTAGCTGGTCAGCAGCCCGATGCCGTCGGCCTTGAGCGTGTCCAGGGCGTATTCGATTTCCTTGAGGCTGCCTGGCACGTCCGGCGGTGCGATCACGGCAAACAGGCCGAAGCGGCCGGGATGATCCTTCACGACCTTGGCGCCGTACTCGTTGAGCTGGCGCGCGAGCCGACGGGACTCCTCGACATTGTCGCCGTACCAGACCCCGGGCTGGACGATCGACAGGATCGAGGTCGCGATCCCGCTCTTGTCCATGTCCTCCAATGACAGTGCCGGCGACCATTTCGGTGGCGCGCCGCTGGCGCGGCGTCCCGGCGCCATCATGGCATCGATGTGGAACTGCGGGATGAAGTGGTGATGCACGTCGATCCGCGGGTTGGCGGCGGGCGCCTGCGCGGCCGCGGGCACGACGCGGCCGATCGCCGGCAACGATCCCAGGCCGAGCGCGGCCGCGCCACCCGCCAGGAAACGTCGGCGCGCCGGAGCAGCCGGCAAGGACGGCGGGTCGCAGCACTGGCAGGCGCGGAAAAACCTACGTCGTGTCGAATTGGCGCGCATCGCTCCCTCGCGGTTTGTTGTTGTGGATCAGCATCGGCAGCGCCGAGCTTAGCCGCTGTTTCGGGCCCGTTCCACCGCGTGCGGTTCGGTGCTGGCTGACGGCGCGTCGAGCTCGACGGTGCGCGCCGTGGCCGAGCGGTCCGCGTGCGGTCGCAGCGACCGCGCGCCGCGCGCGGCATTCCGGATATCTGGTATGCAGAATTCTCTTGACTCCGGGGACATGGGCCTTATTTGGGGACCAGCCGCTGTGATTTGTCCGCGCGCGGACTGATCGGGCGGCATTCGCTTGCCTGACGCCGCTGGGCGGTATTCCGGTTGGATCACTCGGTTGGGGAGGACGACAATGCGCCAGAACGCCCTCTTGCGATCGGGGAAGGGCTTGGTCAATCCAGGTACCGCCCGAAAGAACGTCGCTCACGTTGCCGTGGTCGCGTCCGCCGAGGAGCGCGCAGATCATTTCGCCATTCGCAACGGCGTGCGCTGCGCCGGCGTGCATCTGATCGTCGATCTGCACGGCGCCGAGGGCCTCGACGACATCGATCTCATCGACGCGACGCTGCGCCGTTGCGTCGACGCGGCGCAGGCGACGCTCCTGCACATCCACCTGCATCATTTCCAGCCCAACGGCGTGTCCGGCGTGGCGGTGCTGGCCGAGAGCCACATCTCGATCCATACTTGGCCCGACATGCGGCTACGCCGCGCTCGACGTGTTCATGTGCGGCAAGGCCAGTCCCGACGCCTGCATCCCGGTGCTGCGCGAAGGCGTTCAAGGCCAAGCGCGTCGAGGTCAGCGAGATCTTGCGCGGGCAGGCGCCTGATCACGCGCGCGCCGCGACGGACCGACCGGTCCGCGTGGTCTGCCGGCGTCGTGCGCTTCCTGGTGCCCGAGCATGGCCGAAAAGCGCTGGATCCCCGAAACGCTGTTCGACGATCTCGGCTTCCGCATGACCTACGAGGTCGAGCGGGTGCTCTACGAGATGCAGACCGAGCACCAGCATCTCGTTCTGTTCGAGCACCCGTTCTTCGGCAAGATGCTGATGCTCGACGGCGCCACGCAGGTCACCAGCAAGGACGAGTTCGTCTACCACGAGATGATGACGCACGTGCCGATCTTCGCCCACGGCAATGCGCGCGAGGTGCTGATCGTCGGCGGCGGCGACTGCGGCATCGCCGAGGAGGTGCTCAAGCACAAATCGGTCAAGCGCCTCACCCAGGTCGAGATCGACGCCTCGGTGGTGGAATTCTCCAAGGAGCACTTTCCGGAATTCACCAAGCCGGTGCTCGCCGACCAAGCGCTTCGAGCTCGTCATCGACGACGGCATGAACTACGTCGCCAAGACCGACCGGCGCTTCGACGTCATCATCGTCGACTCGACCGATCCGCTGGGACCGGGCAAGGTGCTGTTCAGCCAGAAATTCTACGCCGCCTGCCGGCGCTGCATGAGCAAGGGCGCGATCCTGGTCACGCAGAACGGCGTGCCGATCTTCCAGGCCGGCGAGCTCACCGCCAGCATCGCCCAGTTTCGCAAGCTGTTCGCCGACGGCTATTGCTACGTCGCGGCGATCCCGACCTATGTGGGCGGCCACCTCGCCATGGGCTGGGCCACCGACAACGTCGAATTGCGCCAGCTCTCGGTCAAGACCATCGCCGATCGCTACCGCAAGGCCGGCCGCTTCCCGACCAAGTACTGGACGCCCGAGGTGCACGTGGCGGCCTTCGCGCTGCCCCGCTTCATCGCGGAGAAGGTGGCGAAAGCGATCAAGCGCTGACCCCTGTCGATGGCGGACGGCCCGTTCCGCCGCGGCCGGAAATTCAGCGCCCGCTCGGCTCGCTCGCGACGTCGAAATTGAGCTCGATCAGCACGTTGTTGGGGTCGGTGACGAAAATCTGCCGACGCGTGCTGTTCGGCACTTCGTTGACCCGGAACTTGACCCCCTTCTGCGTGAGATGCTGCTTCATGGCACCGAAGCCGCGGCTGCCGAAGGCGATGTGGTCGATGACGCCGGAGTCCGGCCGTTGCGGCTGGTCGGTGGGCGAGATGTCGTTGAGATGCAGCACCGGATGGCCTTCGCTGTAGAGCCAGGCGCCGGGGAAATCGAACGGCGGCCGCGGCCCGTTCACGAAGCCCAGCACCTCCTCGTAGAAGCGAACGGTGTCGCCGAGATTGCGGGTCGAGACATTGTAATGATCGAGCACACCGACGCTCATGCTCATCTAGCTTCTCCCTTTGCGCTTCTCCTTGCGCCAAGCTTGCGCCAACGCGCTGGTCGTGACAAGCGGATCGTGACGAGCCGCCCGCTCGCCGCCTGCGCGCGCGATTGCCCGGGCGCGCCGAACCGGTCATCATGGCGGGTCGAAAGCAAAGGGGTGATTATCATGGCGCTCGATCGTCGCCGCCGGCAGCTCGCGCTGAAGATCGCCGTTGCCCTCGTCGCCGTCGCCGGCGCAGGCGCGCTCGACGCCGGCACCGCCTTGGCGCAGGGCCGCCGGCCGGCGCCCTGGTGCGCCTATCTGGGCGGGCGCGACGGCGGCTACGACTGCGGCTATTACACCTTCGATCAATGCATGGCCACGGCGCGGGGGCTCGGCAATTATTGCGTCCAAAATCCGTGGGCGCTGTGGGCGCCGCAACCACCGCCGCAGCGCGCGCGCAGATGAGCTCGGGTCATCGGGTTGCGTCGGCGGAAATCGATCCCGCCGCTCGCGGCGATCTCGGCGTGCAACGACGCCGCGCCGCGTACAGCTAAAATGGGCGGCACGAGGCCGCCCAGTTTGTACGCCACGCGGGAGGAACCGAGATCGCGGGCAGCCGCCTCGCACGGCGAACTCCCCCGTGCCGCCCTCATGCGCTCGCTCGCCCTGATTCGTCAATGGCGTTGTTGCGGGCGGCGACGACGCGGGCCCGGCGGCCGCTCACCGCCGCAGGGGCGGGGAGGTTGCGGCCCTGTCGCGCCGAGCGATCGCCGGCGCGGCGATGCGAGCAAGGCTTAGAACACCGCGAGATATTTCAGCAGCGAAATCACGCCGATGATGATCACGATCACCGCACGATCTGCCGGGTGCGTCCGTCGAGCGGCAACAGGTTGACGAGATAGAGCACCAGGATGACGACGAGGAAGGTAATGAGCACGCCGATGAGGACGTTCATGCGCGTTCCCCTTTCGAGGGCTGGGGCTGAGCTCGGCTTGGAATCGTGGCGGAATGGTACCTGCTTTCGGCGCGGCTGGCATCGGGCGCGGGTGGTAAAACACAGGATTTCGGCGCCGCCGGCGCGCACCGGTCCGGCTGAAATCACCGTCTACGGCTTGCCGCTGCGCCGGCGCGGCCGGACCATGTGGTCCGGCAGCGCGCCGAGGCGCGCCGCGACCTCCGGCGGCACGCGGTAGTCGCGCAGGAGGTGACGCGTCTCGCGCAGCCCGCACGCCTCGCGCTGCACGACCAGGTGCCAGAGCGCAAGGCTCGCCTGCGCCACCAGCGCTGCGCGCGCTTGCCGGTGCTCGGCCGACGGCGTTGCGCGCGGATGGTCGGCGTCGAACCGGGCGAGCGCCTCGATCGCGGCTTCGAGCGCGCGCCCGAGCCGGCCGAGCGCCGAGGCCTTCTCCTGGGCGAACTCGTCTGCGAGCAGGTCGGCGGGCGAAGGCTTGATCATGCGGCCGGGCATCCCTCGATCGATCGGCGTTTGCGCGCGTATCTTCTACGCGCTGGGGTCGGCGGTCGAGCCCGATTGCCGGCGAGGAAGCACGCCGTGGGCGGTTGTTCGCTCCCGCGGCGCACGCTATCGCGCGCAAAAAGTCGCGGATTGCGGGCGGAGCGCGCGACCGATGGTCGCTTGTGGGAGCGGCGCGTATCGGCTCATTATAGTCGCCGGCGCCGCGGCACCGCTACGCCGCGACCATGGGAGGAACAGCAATGACGAAAGCGAAATTCATCGCAGCGCTCGGCGCGCTCGCCATCATCGCCGGCGCGAGCGCGGGCGCGCGGTCGGAGGAGACCTTGAAGGTCGCGGTCCCGCAGCGCGGCGCCTGGGATGCCGGTCTCGCCGAGCTCGGCCAGCGCGGCGGCATCTTCAAGAAGCACGGGCTCAACCTCGAAATTCTCTACACCCAGGCCGGACCCGAATCGATCCAGGCGCTGATCGGCGGCAGCATCGACATCGCGACCGCGTCCGGCGTCTCGGCCGCCTTCGGCACCTTCGCCAAGGGCGCGCCGATCCGCATCATCGGCAGCGAGATCATCGGCTCGCCCGACCTCTACTGGTACGTGCCGGCCGCGTCCTCCGATCCGCAAGGTCGAGGATTTCAACGGCAAGACGGTCGCCTATTCCTTGACCGGCTCGTCGAGCCATGCCGGCGCTGCTCGCGCTCATCGCGCAATACAAGCTCACCGCCAAGCCGACGTCGACCGGCAGCATCACCGCGAACGCTCACGCAGACCATGACCGGCCAGGTCGATGTCGGCTTTTCGGCGATCCCGTTCTTTCTCGACCAGGTGGAGGACGGCAAGATCCGCATCATCGTGACCGGCAGCGACGTCGCCTCGCTGAAGAGCCGGACCGGACGCGTGAACCTCACCAACGTGACCACGCTGCAGAACCGCAAGGACGCGCTCGTGCGCTTCCATCGCGCCTACAAGGAGACGATCGACTGGATGTATTCCGATCCGGCGGCGCTCAAGCATTTCAGCGACTATTCCGGCCTGCCCGAGAAGGTCGTGGCGAAGGTGCGCACGCTGCTGCCGAAGGAAACCATGGCGCCCGATCGACGTCGTCGGGGTCGATCAGATCATCTCCGAGGCGGTGAGCCTGCAAATTCCTGGCGGCGCCGCTGACGCCCGAGCAGGTGAAGGAGCTGGTGCAGATTCCGAACTGAATGACGTCGGATCGCAAGTCGCCCGGGTGCGAGCGCGCGCCACGGTTACGCCTGTGAAAGACAAAGGCGCGGCGCCGAAGCGCCGCGCCCGGCGGTCGAGACCGCGCAGCGGTCAGCTCAGCACTTTGTATTTCTTGAACCAGGCGATCATCTGGTTCCAGGCGTCCTCGGCCGCTTCCTTGCGATAGCTGGCGCGGTAGTCGGCGTGGAAGCCGTGCGGCGCGCCCGGATAGATCTTGAACTCGGCGGTCTTGCCCGCGGACTTCAGCGCCGCCTTCATCGCTTCCACCTGCGCCACCGGAATTCCCTGATCCGCTTCGCCGTAGAGGCCGAGCACCGGCGCCTTCATCTCCGGCGCCAGCTCGGTCGGGCTCTTCGGCCAGATCGATTTTTGCGCGGGCGGATCGACCAGGGTGCCGTAGAACGCGACGCCCGCCTTGAGGTCCTTGTTGTGGGCGGCGTATTCCCACACCGTGCGGCCGCCGCGGCAGAAGCCCATGATGCCGAGCCGGTTGGTGTCGCCGCCCTGCGACTTCGCCCAGGCCGCGGTGGCGTCGAGATCGGAAAGACAGCTCGGCGTCCGGCTTGGGATTGACGATCGGCATCAGCTTGGGAATCTCGGTGATCTTGGTGAGATCCTCGCCCTTGCGGAAATAGTAGTCGGGCGCGATCGCGAATGCGCCGAGCTTGGCGAGCCGGCGGGTGACGTCCTTGATGTATTCGTGCAGCCCGAAGATCTCCATCGCCACCAGGATGACCGGCGGGTTCTGCGCGTTGGCGGGGCGGGCGTAGTAGACCGGCATCTCGCCGTCGGCGACCTTGACCTTGGCGTCGCCGACGGTGAGGCCGCTGGTGTCGGTCTTGATGGCGTCGGCGCGCACCGGTCCGGCGGCGAGCGTGTAGCCGGCGGCGGCGGCGGCCGAGGCCGCCATGAAGAATCCGCGTCGCGACAGCGGATCGACCTGGTGTGCCAGTCCCTCGATATCGGACGCCAGTTTCGGTTGAGCCGACATTTGAAACCTCCCTGATTGCGGCGTTGGAATTCCTCGCTTCGGATCATTCTTGGCCCGAGCGC
>CAVQIP010000074.1:0-50682 GCA_963712565.1 uncultured Alphaproteobacteria bacterium
AACTTTGTCGACTGCAGCACCGGTAAGTCGGCGGGCTTGGTACCCTTGAGGATGCGGCCGGTGTAGATGCCCATTTGACGAAGCGCATCCGTCAGGCTGGTTCCATAGCTTATCAGCCCGCCAACTTCGGCATTTTCCCGCGACCAATATATCGCGGGGATCGAGTGATGCGCCGCCAGAAGGGCCAATTGGACACGCCGACTAATGAAAAAAGCTTCGTTTCCGACGAAGAGCGCACCAGGGCGCTCGCGCGCGAACGTTGCGAAGACCGCATCAAGCTCACGGCTGGTGCTGGCATTGAAGATTTGGACTTGCAGCCCCATGGCGCGGGCAGCCGACTGCACGTCTCTCAACGTGGTCTCCATATTTATGGGATTGGGGTTGCTGCCTTGGCCGCCAACGCCGCTGCAACACTTCCGGACGGGACGATCACGGCGACCTGCCGACGAACCAATTCGGCCGCAAGCTTTGGCAATTGATCAAACTGATGCTCGCCCCAACGGTAAGCGATCGCTACGTTCTCGCCCTCGACATAGCCCATGTCCTTCAGGCCCTGGCGAAATGCGCGCAGTCGGTCCGTAATCGTCTCGAGCGATCTGTGGTCGAGGAACCCGATCACCGGCATCGCCGGCTGCTGCGCGCGCGCCGACGCGCCGCCGAGCAGCGCGATGAACTCGCGTCGCCTCATGTCGGACCTTCCCCCTCCAGAGTTGGTCTACCGCACGCTCAGCCTGCCATAGAGCGGCCACCAAGTCTTATGGGCGGACCTGAATTATTCTGAATGAGGGTGGCCATTGCCACCACGTCCCATCACCCAATTGGGGGGGAGCCCAGCAAGGGCCAAATGTCCGGGTCGGGTGTGCGCCGTGACAAGGCGGCGCTTTCCAGTGGGTGCAAGTCCCACCCGGCAAGGCACCGCCAGACGAGCGACTTAATCAACGTCCGCGAAAGACCTTGGGCTTCGAAACGCCAGCCGATAGACTACAAGCGGTGTTGCACTGACCGATTGAACCCACACCCTGAAACCGGACATTGGTTGGCGCGGCTGGCACGTCCGAAAAGTGCCGATTGTGTTCTCTAATTCCGGGTTTCGGTGTCAAGCTCTCCGCGATCATCCTTGCCGGGTCCACTGTTCTGTCCTTGGGCTGGACCTGAACGCGCGAAGGCCGCGGCGTCGCCGAAGACGTATCGAGCAGGTTGCCGTCCGCCAGGTCGTCGGCCGGGTCGGCGCTGATGGTTCTATTAGAACCATCACCATCCTCCGCCGGCAGGGACGCCGCCACCGCGCCTCCAGTTCACGGATGCAGCCATCGATGCGGCGCGAGGAATCCGGCCCGGCAGTCATGGTGGGTCAGTGCTGCTGCCAGTCCGCCGGCGGCAACAAATCGTCGCCCCAGTCGGTGTCCTGCCCGGCCGTGAGCGCATCCCGCTGCTCGAGCTGGCGCTTGCTGATCCTCTCCCGTACCGCCGCCTCGGCGCGCTCACGCCGTGCCGCCGCGGTCTCGCCGGCAATCTGCTCCTGGTGTTCGCCACGATCGAAGGCCGCCGCCAACGCCTTCATCGCCGAGACGTTGCCCTTGCGTGCTGCGGCCGCAAGCTGTTCCAAAACCCGCGCGCGCGCGACGCCGCGCCCAGTTTCGAGCTCAGCCTTGAAACAATTTCGCAGGGTTCTCTCGCAACAGCCGAGCACCGCCGCGATCGCCGGGTGCGTGATGCCGCCAGCGGCCAGCAGCATGACCCGATCGCGATGCTTTGCGGTGGGGTTGAACGGCGGTCGACCCCGTTTCGATAATGGGTGCGGTTTTGCATTTTCCGGCATTTTTGCCCCTCCAGAGTGGGTTCAACTCCGGATTTTACTCTCCGCGCGCAAAAAATCTCCGAATGAGGGGGCGGGCGGTCATAGCGCAGCCGATCGGCCAACATTTAGCCTCCCCCCGTCATTTCAACGCGATAGGGGGAATCCCTCGAGCCTCTCTCAAAGTGTTCGATAGGGCGCGGGCGCATGGCGCTCACTCACTGCAGGCGTGTTGGCCGAACTACGAGGTTCGTACTTCGTAGTTAGTTCGTAGTCCGTCGCAGCCTCTACGTTACGAACTACGACAAAGTTCCCCCCTCTATAGAGGGGAACGTAGTTCGTAGTCGTAGGCCCTGGGCTAGACGGGCCGTAGTGCCCAAACGAAATCATCCTTGCTCCCGATCAGGTTCCGGGCCGACAGACCGTCTCGAAGCTCCTTGAAGCGCGCCCACGGATTGGCAGCCCTTCGGTCGAGGGCGTTGCAATGCAACATTTCCTCTCGCCACGCTTCGGCGGCGACTACCTTGATGTCCGGGGGCAGGCGATATTCCGGCGGCGGGTCGCGGCCTTGCGACATGGTGACCTCGGCAAGAGCGCGCAAGGCTAATATCTGGCGGTCGGACGGCTTTCGCGACGATCGCTGCCCGTACTCGCCAGTAAAGATTTCGGTGCTGACGATGAAGGTGCGGAACAGGTCGCCGTCTTCATCCGGGCCGAAGTCGAATGGTTCGAGCTTGAATGAGGTCAGAAGCCCCTCGGGCTGATCGTTCGCCTTCTTAATGTTTGCGGCCTTGATCAGGTCGCCGGCTATCTGAACTTGAACGTCCACATCAGCGAGCCGCGCATTCGACCCGCGCTCGCCTTTGCTCTCGTCCTTGCCGGTGTGGCCGATGCCGGCGATATGGATATGGCAGCCCCGATCAAAGACCCGTCGCAGATTTGCCTGAACCAGGTTCTGGTCCTTGGCCTTGTCTTCATCGCCACCGCCGGCCGCGATGCCCTTCGCATAAGTATCGAAGATCGCGAGACCGACCTCGCAAGCGAAACGTTGCTCAGCGGCATGGATCGTCGCCAGGATGACATTCACGCAATTTCGATTCAGCAGATCGACAATCTCGCCAGCAACCGCGATCGGCAGATCCTCAAGGTCGTCGCGTTGCTTGTGGGCGATAAGCCTGCGTCGCACGAGATCGGCACGCTCAAGGGCAAAATAGACGACGCCTGAGTGTCCTTTGGTGCGAAAACCGCGCCAATCCCGGCCGCCGGCTTTGTGAACGGCGATATCGGTAAGCAGTGCCGACTTGCCCTTGCCGGGGGGTGCGATCCAGCTCGAGGTTTCATCGCGCGACATGAGATTCTTGATCAGCCAGGGCTTGGCGGGCGGGTTTTCCGTAAGATCATTGAAGAACGTCAGCGGAAGCGGGTTGTTGTCTGATCGGCGCGAGCGTCCGTTTGACTTTGCACGCGCGCGCTCTTGGTCTTCCTCGACATAAAGACGCACCACGTCGAGCACGTCCTCTTCCGTTGCTTCACTCATCGAATGTGCGCCTCTTCCTGGGCTGTTCGAGGTGCCGCAGAATTGCTTCACGTCCCGTTGCGCTGTGCCGATCGAGCCAGCGCCGCATGCGCGCCGGATATTTTTGCTGCAGGAGAAATTCCGCGGTCTGCAACGTCGAAGCCGCCACTTCGCTCGGCTTGTTAAGCTCGGCCCAGGCGCGCTCGAGGGTGACATCGTCGGCGAGCAGCCGGCGCGCGCGTGCCAAGCGCTCGGGCTCAATCTCGACGATGAGTGTCGATTCCCCGCGCTCCCGGTGATATTCGATCGCGGCGTCCCGCCAGCCCGGCGCGGACCAGGCATCGTCGGCCGCGTTCAAGTTGCCAGAGATGGTGCCCCAACTTTGGGGCGCGAGAACTTGATTTTCCGGGGCATCCGGCACCATCTCGGGCTCTGCCACCGCCGTCTTTGCCTTTCTTCTTTCCCATTCCTCCAAATGCCGTTTGGTGTCGGCGCAAATCTTTAGACCATCAAGAAGTGGGTCCTCCTCGTTGTCGGGGGTTTGCACCACTGTGGCGCGACACCTCGTCGCGCACCGGTGCGAAGGCCTCCACCATAAGCCGTTGCACTTCGTCCTGGCCGAGCTTGGCGACGAGGCCATCGCGCTCGGCATCGCGTTGCAGCACGTCGATCGCTGCATGCAGATCGAATTTGCCGGCGGCCCACAACATGGCGCGGGCCTCGGCGCGTGCGCGAAACACCTCAACCGGGTCGAGTTTGAGATCGCTCGGGCGGACAGGCACGCTCATGGCGCGCCTCCGCACTCAAGTCGCTCGTCGGATTTCAGCCGCGGAATTGCTCCATCCGGGTGCTTGACTTCATGCCCTGGCTTGACCACGGCTTTGAAGCCGGGCTTCCCGCATCGGGACCAATAGGAGCGGGACCCGATCTTGCCAGCGGCTTCGAGCTTCGTGGCTGCCAGGCATAAGGCTTGATATTGAGCGCGTGTTCGCGTTCTCGGCAGCAGATCATTGAGGAAGATTGCCGAATGACGCTCGAGTAGGGCCAGAATGCCCCGCTGCCAAATGCTGTCACGGCTAGATGGTAGTTGCGCCTGTGGCTTTGATTTATCCGTGACGGGGGGTTGGCGATGCGCTTTCTGTCGGCAGGTATCGGAGCAAAAACGGGCGTCCGTGCGCTTGCCCTTGCCCGGTCCGCCGCTGATCTTGAAACTTGCGCCGCAGCTATCGCAGGCTTTTGATTTCCAGGTCCGTGCCTTGCGGTTGGCATACCACTTTCGTCGCTTGGCGGCTTCTTGCTCGCGCTCCTTCTCCTGGCGCTTGTCCCATTCGGCGCTGCAGGGACTCGCAATAGTCAGCGGGAACCGTGCCCCGACAATCTGCGCAAGGATAGGTCGACTCTGTCGTGCGGGGTCTATCGGTTATCTTCCTTATCGCCTTGCTCAACTCGTCATCATTCGCCTCGGAAACCGGCTTCGGCGGCGGCTTGGGCTTTGGCGCCGGGAACGTGAAGGGTTGAAGCGCGAGCAGACCTTGCGTCGTCCGCCGCGCCAGGTCCTGACGTTCGGGTGGGTGATAGTCGGGATGCGCGAGCCGGATGGCGTCGGCCAGCAGCTCGGACGTCAGCTCGATGACCTCGCCCTTGGTGTTGGCAGTGTGGGCGAGATAGCCGAGCGGATCGGTAAATGCGTCGTGGCCGAGAACGTCATGGCCGAAAAAATCACCGCAGATGACGGTCTGCTTGAGCTTGTCGATGTCGTCGGGACGACCGCCGTTGGCGAGAAAAGCTCGCATTGCCCGGATGACGATGCGGCCATGCCGGCGGCGCTTGCCATGCTCGGCGTGAAATTTCCCGATGCAGAGCGGGCAGCATAGGGGACCGCCGCGGGCGCCGTACAGCGGCAGCAGGAAGGTTCGCTCGTCACAATGGGCACAACGAGCCACCATTCCGGCGAGGCTGTTGTTGGTGGCAACGGGACGGGTGCCGATGGACATCTCAGGCCTCCCGCCCAAAAGGAGGCTTGCGACCCGTAATTTTGACGGCTAGAAACACGGTGCTTCGGGTACTCCTCAAGGTGCTCGGGGAAGTTCGGATAAATTCAAGCCCGGCATCTCCCTTGGACGGACGGATGCCGGGCAAAACTTTTTCAGGGCGGGCGCGGAGGCGCGCGGGCCTTTTGAAATTCACCTGTAACTGTTTGATATCCCACGAGCGCTTTGATGCCTCTTTTGAGGAAAAGCGCTTATGGACCAGTTGGACTAGGCGGACTCTGACTCCGTTAATCTAGGTTCGAATCCTAGTCCCCCAGCCACTTAGAAATCCCTATTTATCAGCATCTAATCAACTTTTGGTCACCCCGCTTGCGGCCGGTTTCACGTCGCGGGCACGTTCCCGACTTCAGATCTGGCGGATGGCGATTCTGGCAAAGACATGCCATTTCGATTTCTCGATGTAGACGCGAAGGTAGATCTTGTCCGGGGCGTGGCCCATCTGGTGTTCCAGAATGATCTGAACTTCTTTTTCCGTCGTGTAGTACGCCTCGAACAGGCTTGGGGTCATGTTCGGCGTGCACGGACTTCCGATACAGAAGACGCTGGGATCCTCATTGGCAATGGACTGCATATTGGATGGGTCCACAGTCGCCTTCGGGTCGTAAGTTCGCAGCCGGCAATAGCCGGCTGCGGCGGGTGATCGCACGGTGGTCATCTCGGGTGGCTCACCGCCGGAATTGTACGTCGACATGGAGAACCCCGTTATGTGATACGAACCCGGCGCGAGCGTGATCGCGCCGGTCTTGAAGTCGCACCGGATACTGTTGCCCCGTTGCGAGTCGACGTCGGTAAACACACGGATGTTGAAGCCCGGAGTCATCGTCTTGCTGTCGGGCGAGAACTCGGTGAATACGGCATACTCCTGTCCCTGCATCGTCATCTACCTTTCCGTGGAACAAACCACAATTGATGTGCAAGAGCGCCGCAATATGGGCATGAGAACGACTCCGCACCGAGTTGAGGCTCAACTGGATTTGAAGACACGCTCGCCGCGCATCGATCAAAGGGCTTCAAGGTCTTTCAAGAAGGCGTCTCGCTCGCTCTGCGGGATGCGACGGGGATCGTTTAGCCAGTGCGTCTCCCGCGTCGGCGGCAAATATTTCTTGATGAGCTGGCCGATGCGGGACCCGATCGCGCTGACGAGTTGATCTCTCTTGCGCTCGATTGCTTGCTCTAACGCCTGGTCTGTAATCGTGCCTTCTGATGGGGCAGCCATGAGTACCTCCCTGGACGGGACGCGCGACCGCTCGAATTACATGTCTATTGGCCTCGCCGCTGTCACGCCGGGTCTGTATCACCCAGCCGCTTGCACGAGGGAAACGCCGGCGCGGCATCATTCTCCATATCACCCTCGATCCTGCTCCCGCAGACGGTTGCCGAGACGCTGCATGGCCGCTGTCGAAAGCGGCTGCGCCGCGAGCTTCGCCGCATAGATCGCGGCTCCGACGCTGGGTGGGGCGATTGGCGCCTGCAGGCGATAGCCGCCATAGTGCCCCGCAAGATGGCGCTGGAACGGCCCGAGGATCAGCGTCCCCGCGTCGAATACGCCGCCGGAATAGGACAGCGCAACGGGTTCGCCGGGTGCAAATTCCAGCGCCCGGCGCACCGCCTCGACGACGGCCGCGAGCTCGCGCGCCGCATCGTCGAAGATCCGGATCGCCGAGACATCGCCATCGTGCGCTGCGCCGGCGACGAGCCGGGACAGGGCGGCGATGCTGCCGCGCGTATGCGCATTCATGACCTTGGCGCACAGGTCGAGGTCCGCGCTCAGGCCGAGCGATGCTGTGAAAGCGGCATGGAGCGGCCCCTTCGGCAGGCGGCCGTCGCTCATCCGCGTGAAGATGTTCAACCCCTGCACCGCGATCCAGTAAGCCGAGCCTTCATCGCCGAAGACCTCGCCCCAGCCGCCGGCACGCGCAGTCTTTCCCAGGCGCTCGCCATAGCCGATCGACCCGGTCCCCGCGACGATGTTGATTCCGTCTTCGCCCCCGAGCGACCCCGCCCAGGCGCAGACCATGTCATTGCCGCAGCGATAGCGGCGATGCCCGAGGAGCGGCTCCGGCAAGGCATCGAGCAGCACCTGCGCCGCACTGTCTTCGCCATGAGCCGGAAGACCGAAAAAGGCGTGCGCGATCGCGCTGCCGTCGATGCGCGCCTGGGCGTACAGCACGCGCAATCCCATCGGCCAGCACCTTGCGCACGCCGTCGATGCCGATCTCGAGATGATAGCAGCCCGGCCCCACATGCGAGGCGGCGAGGTTGCCGTCGCCATCGATCAGCACGAAACGCGTCTTCGTGCCGCCGCCGTCGACGCCCAGGAACAGGGTCCCCTTCATGGCGTCACCCGACGGCGTGAATGCGCACGCCCTGCACGACGCGATTTACCGTGCCGGAAATATTCGGCTTATCCGGCGAAAGACCGCGAGCGATCGCCAGCTCGAACGCAAATATCTGCGGTGCGGCAATGAACGGGACCAGGAGATCGACATCCTCCGCGTCTTCCATGGCGGGGACCAGGATGCGCTCCACCCCGGCAGGTATTCCCTCAATGCGGCCGCAAATCGCGAGCGCGCCGCCGTGCTTGCCGTCGCGACGGATCTCTTCCAGAGGTCGAGGTCGTAGCGGCGGGTGTAGGCGTCGTTGGACAAGAACATCACGACGAGCGTCTTGTCGTTGACGATCGTCTTCGGCCCGTGCCGGAAACCGAGGGGCGAGTCGTATGCCGCGATCGTCCCGCCGTCGGTCAGTTCCAGCACTTTGAGTGCGGCCTCGCGCGCAAGCCCCTTGAAGATATGACTGCCGAGACAGACCACGCGCTCGTATCCCCTTGCGGCGAGCCCCTTCATCGCGCCCGCTTGCGCTGCGATGACGGCTTCGACCGCTCGCGCCACCCGCTCGACCCGCGCTTGCATGCCGTCGATGCCGGACAGCGCGGCAAGCGCCGCGTAGGTCATGCAACTGAAGCTCGACGTCATGGCGAAGCCCTGGTCATGCGTCTCCTCCGGCAGCAGGATCGCCCTTCCGCGACCACGCATCGCGATCTCGCGGGCGAGCGCGCCATCCGGATTGCAGGTGATCGCAAGGTGATGGATTTCGTCGACGAAGCGGTCTGCAAGATCAAGCGCAGCGACGCTCTCCGGGCTGTTGCCCGAGCGGCCGAACGAAACGACCAGCGTCGGCGTGTCTTGCTCGAAATAGAGATAGGGCGCGCAGACGAGATCGGTCGTGGGGATCGCCTCGACCCGGCGCCGCAGCCGTGCGGCCAGATAGGGCGCCAGGCATTCGCCGATAAAGCCGGATGTGCCGGCACCGGTCAGGATCACCCGAATTGCGGCGCGATCCAGTAGCGGGCGAAGGAAGCTCTCGACCTCGTGCTTGCGGGCAACCAGCGCCGCGTGGGTCTTGCGCAACATCGCCGGCTGCTGCTCGATTTCGCGGGCCGTGCAGAGCGCGCCCAGCGCCCGCAGTTCGCCTTCGTCGCGGCCGAGCTTAGCCATGGTGCGCCCCTTTCGCGGGCATGGTCGCCGCATGATAATCGTTGAGCACCGCCCATACATGCGCCATCGCCAGTTCGGCCGGGGCGCCGCCGATCAGCCCCGTCCTGACCGCAGCATGCGCGACCGGCAGATATTGGCTGATCAATGCGGGCGGCGGCGGGTTGCGGGCCAGATTCCGGAACATAAGGTCCTGCGCGCGGGCGATCTCCGGGTCCGACCAGTAGTACCGGATCCGGTCGCTCAGGCTGTATTGCAGCTCGTAGTCGAGAGCCGCGCCGCGCGCGCGATAATACTTGGCCCAATGCCGCGGCTCGGCCTTCATGCGCGCGACGACCGCATTGCGGAAGCCGGAAACGAGCCCGGGCTCGATCCATTCGCGCTCGATCGCGTCCAGCGCCCAGAGCGCCTCGCGCAGCGCAAAGGTCAGCCCGGGGCCGACCTTCAGAATCGCGAAATGGTCCCGCACCAATTCGGCGAGCGCGACCGGCGTTTGATAGTCGGTCGAATGGGCTTCGAATATCAGACCATCGCATTCCTCGATCATCCGGCTCAATGCCCGCGCCTTCCCGGATGCATAGCCGACGACCTTGCGATGATCGAATTCGATGCCGGGCTGGACAACGAGGGCGATCACGCGCGGCCAAGCGTCGGTGAGGCCGGCCTCGGCGAAGATTGCCCGATGCACGTCGATCGTCGCGCGCGCCGCGCCAGGCGTCGTGATCGCAACCGTGTCCAGTTCTTCCGTGGCGCCTCCGGGGACCGGGACCTCGGTGCCGATCACATAGACCGGCGGCTCGCCTCCCGTGCGCGCATGGGCGCGTTCGGCCAGCATGCAGAGGCGCGCCGCGCGCCGGGCGATCGTCTCGTCGGAGAGGGGTGCCGGATCATCCGCGCACGACATCGAGCAGTCGAGATGGATCTTGCGGAAGCCGGCGCAAACATAGTCCTCGATCAGCACCTCGGCCCGTGCCATCGCCTCGTCCGCGGACAGCGCCTGCCAGGCGTTGGGGCCAAGATGGTCGCCGCCGAGAACAATGCGATCCCCGGACAGGCCGACGCGGTCGGCAATGCGATGGACAAAGTCACGGAAGCCCGCCGGCTTCAGCCCGGTATAGCCTCCGTCCTGATTGACCTGGTTCGAGGTTGCTTCGATCAGCGCGAACGGCACGCCGGAACGCCGGGCGTACAGCAACGTCGCCTCGATCACCAGCGGATGCGCGGAACATACGGAAAATATCCCGCACGGCTCGCCCGCCTTGTGACGCGCGATCAGGTCGAGAATGGCTTTCATTGAAATTCCTCGCGCGATTTCGCCCGGCGCCGCGGGCGCGAGCAAGCACCCAAAATTCTGTCGTGCGGCACCCTATGAAAATGAAAAACAGACCGTGTCGTCAAATGTCGCATCGCTCGGAACGTGCTCGATGTCGTTTTCGCGTCAGCTGTGATCCCTCTTCCGGGGCGAGCGCAAGCAAGACGGCGGCGATGCCGGCGAGCACCAGACCCACTAGCTTGAGCCGGCCCGGCAGCGTGCCGATCGCAGCCAGCGAGATGACCGCCGTCATCAGCGGCGCGCCCGCGTTGATCAGCGGCGACACCACAATCGCCTGGCCGTAGCGGAACGCGTAGACCAGGGTGAGCGCGCCGATCGCGTTCAGAAGCTGGATCCCCGCGGCCAGCCAGGGGCCGTCGACACCCCAATTGACCGGTTGGCTAAAGTCGGTCATCGCCCAGGCGACAGGAGCAAGAAGCAGGCCCGTCACCATCATGTAGAAGAAGATGCTTTCCGCGCTCATGCTGCGGTTCGCCAGCTTGATGAAGAAGGCCTGCACGCCCCAGCATCCCATGACGATCAGCGAAAGCAGGAACCAGCCCAGCCCCTCGCCTTCGGCCCGTCCCTGGGATGAGTAATCGAACAACGGCAGCGCCAGGAGCGCGAGCACGATCCCAGCCGCACCCACGATGTTCGTGCGTTCCGCCAGCAGCAGATAGCACATGCCAATGGTCACGACCGGCGACAGCGAGATCACCGGAAAGATCAGATAGGCGGGACCCGTGGTCACTGCATAGAACAGCACCATCTGACCGCCGGCACCGAGCAGCCCGATGATCATGCCGTAGACGATCGATCGTGGGTCGCGCTCGAGCCGCCAGCCCGCGCGCGCGAGCGCATAGAGCGCCGGCAAGAGCATCGTGACCGACCAGACGCAATAGACCAGGGTTTCGGGAAAACCGCGCTCCGCCGGCAGGCCCGTGAATGCGCCCCACAAGCCCCACAGGATCGTGGTTGCGAACGCATAGAGCAGCCACGCCTTCGGCCCCGGAACGGCGCCCGACATCGTCACGTCCCATCGAGCGGCGTCGCCTCGAGCAGGAGGAACCGCTCGAACGACACCGATAACCGATTTGCCGTAGCCGATGCGGAGCCGATCGTCCGGCCGGTCCAGGTGTCGGCAACCGTGTAGCGCCCCTTGCCAAGCCCCCGTAGCTCGACCGGGCCGTCCCAGTGATCGGCGTAGAACGCGTAATGGTACCGGCCATCCTTCTCGATGACGTGGGCTTCGGGCTGGTCGAAGCCGATGTCGTAGAGTTCGCCCCGGTAGCGCCCCTCGGGAAGGCGCTTTTCGTTGTAGAGCGCGATCCACCTGCGCCATTCCGCCTCTCGACTCGTCGTCAGGAGAAACTTGTTCTGCGTCTTCGGATCGCGCGGCCAGGTGAATTTGGTGGAAACGATTGCGCCTATCCCGATCGTGGACGCGAAATCATCGCCGTTGTCGCTGAGCTCCACGTGGTCGCCGGCATAGGCTGTCGATGGCCCCATCAGCGCCTTGATCGTCTTGCCCTTGTGCCGGACCTGCCACGATGACTCCGGATCGGAGGCGACCGGTTGGTTCATATAGGGCATGTTGTGAAAGGCCTGCGCCGTGCCGCACGGGCAGATTTCGATCACCACGTCCGGATTGATCGAGACCGCCTCCGCATAGATCGCCTTCCAGAAATCCTGCAACTTCTCGACCAACTCTTCGGGCCGGGCGTGCTCGTGCGCCGGATTGTAGCAGGGCGCGACCCCGTTGAGATGCTGGCCGTCGAGCTTGAGGCCGGCATAGCCCCATTCGCCCATGATCTTGCGGACAAGCGCCTTGCTGCGCTCCACCGTCGGAGGATAGGCGGGACACAAGCAAAAACTGTCCCACCAGGACACGTCCTGTGTCTTGCCGTCCCTGTCCAGGAGCATCAGGTCGGGATGGTGGCGCACGAGCTCGCTGCGCGGATGCGCTGCAAGCGGCGCGATCCACAGCTTGGGTTTGAGGCCCGCATCCTTGATCGCCGCGACGAGCGCGATCATGTCGGCATCGCCGCGCGGGAACTTGCGCCGGTCGAGATACCAGTCACCCACCGCCGTCTGCCAGCCGTCGTCGAGCACCGCCCAACCGAGGCCGAGCTCGCTGGCCTTGGGCAGCGTAGCTCACCACCTGATCCACGGTGAAACCGCGCTCGTAGCCCCAGGCACACCAGATCGGCTCGTAAGCTGCGGCGGGCACCTTGGCCTGCGCCATTCCGCGCTCGGCGAGAATCCTGCGATAGGCATCGAGCACCGCGAAGTAATCACCGCGATGAACGGCCACAAAGGTATCGAAGGTCGAAAAGCCCTCCCCCGGCGCGAGCGCCACGGCGCGATCGCATTCGACCGCGATCCGCGCGCCGGCTTCCGTCGTCGTAAGCGGCAGCGCAAGGAGCTTCGGCACCGTCTCGAGATGGCCGACCGCCAGCCCGTGGTCGCGCCGCCAGATGTCTACCACCGGCGTGCCGCCGCCATAGTCGGATGCATTCATACCCATGAAGTTGCGCTGACCGAAGCCGCCGCGCACCCGCTGCACCCAATCCCGGCGATCTTCGTAGGACGCGCCGGAAAAGGACCAATAGTCGAGCGCGCCACCCGCCATCGGCTTGAGGACATGCGCACCGTTCACCCAGCCTTCGATGCTGACCGCCGCCGCGCCCACATTGCGATAGGAGACGCGTTGCAGCGCAAAGCCGGGAAAGCGATCATAAAGGACTACGCTGATCTCTTTCTCGATGCCTTCGCCGGCCCGCCCGCGCAGAACGTGGCGCGTGCCGTGGCCGTGAACGTCATTCACGGCGTCGCTGCGCTGGTCGAGCAACGGGAAACGATCGATGCGCTTGCCATCCGCGAGCCGGAGCGTCTCGCTCGGTTCGAAATCGGTGAGCGGCTCGAAGCCGCCGCCTTGCCGCGCGACAACGCGGCTGTGCAGGACCGCGTCGAACTCCAGACCCACGATCGTGTCGCCCACCTGCACCAGCGGTTCGGCCGCGAAGGCCAAGCCCGCACCGAGGCCTTTGAGCCCGACACCTGCAATCGTTCCGGCCAGCAGCTGCAGGACGGTGCGCCTGCGGGCGGTGGGCGCGATTGCGGCGGGCATCATCCCTTCCCTATCGGAGCACACCTTGAGCAATACGCTCGCACATTCCTTTGCATCAAGACAAAAAGGGACAATTCGAACAATACAGGTTTTCATTCAGTCTGTTGTTGCAGAAGGGGAAACCGGCCATACCGATCGTATTCCAGGTCGGGATTGGCGCGCGCGCATAGCTGGACCTGGCGGGCTTGCGCTTCCCGCGCGGCGTGCCGTCGAACGCGATCCGGCCTGCACGCAGGCGGACCAGCTCTAAATTCAGTCACGGAAATATGAAGCCGGCGTGAGCCCCGGCGCGGCCGGCGCGCCCGCCATCGTTGGGAGGCTCGGCCCGGTGATTGGGCTGAGATCAGGGCTTTGGGGCGCCCTGATCGATCACCGGAGCCAAGCCCGCGACGATAGTCGCATCTTCGACCCGGGCGCGCGAGTTGTTCTCGATGGAAACCTAAACGCCCGGTTAATCGTCCGCCGGGGCGCGCCGCCTGCAGGCGCGGCTATTCGGGCTTCCTCTGCTCACCGACCACCGCGACCGCCGCACCGCGCCCCTCTTGCCGCGCCCGTGAACCAGACATGCCGCTCGTCCTACCAATGCAAAAGACCACGCAGTCCGCGAACTCACGCAAGTGCCTGCTGGCGAGGCTGGAAACGCCGCGGCTTTCGCGCCCTGCACTGGCGCGCCCAGCATCGTGGCGCCTGCCCGGATCAGATATCTCGCGGCCTTCAACTGGATGAGGCTGCGGAACTGGGAACAGGAAGCCATTCCTGTTCCCATTTTTTCGTGCCCGCGCGGCTCGGCCGCCGCGTTCGAATTGCGTCACTCGCGGGCCGCCGTGCCGCGCCAGCGCGCGAACCGCAGCACGCGATCGCCATCCCCGCGCGCGGCGCCGCGCTCGAGCGCTTCCCGGATGGACTTTTCCAGCGCCGGCAGCTGGAACGGTTTGCGCAGAATCGGGAACTGCGATTGCGCGGCTTGCACGACATCACTGTAACCGCTGGTGAGAAGAACCGAGATCTGCGGGTAGTGGTTGCCGATTTCCTGCGCCAAGGCGGTGCCGTTCATGCCGCCGGGCATGACGACGTCGCTGAGAACGAGATCGATGTTGTCGCCGCGTTGCAGCACGTTCAGAGCCTCCGTGGCGTTTTCCGCGCGGATGGTGCGGTAACCGAGTTGCTCGACGAGGGACGCGGTGACGTCGGCCACCTCGGCGTTGTCCTCGACCACCAGGATCGTCCCTTGCCCCGGCACGATGGGCTGCGTCGGAGGCGCCTGCGTGGCTTCGACCGGCGCCGCGTGCTTGCGCGGCAGATAGATGGTGATCGCGGTGCCGCTGCCCACCGTGCTGGTTGCAACCACCGTGCCCCCCGATTGGTGCGAAAAGCCGTAGACCTGCGCCAGTCCCAGGCCGGTGCCTTTCCCGAGCGCCTTAGTGGTGAAGAACGGCTCGAAAATCCTCGGCAACACATCCGGCGCGATGCCGACGCCGGTATCGGTCATCGCCAGCGCAACGAAGTCGCCCTCGAGCTGATCGACCCCGTCGCTCTTCTTCAAGGTGACGTTGCGAGCCGACAGCGTGATGAAGCCGCCACCGGGCATGGCGTCGCGCGCATTGACCGCGACGTTGACCAGGGCCAGTTCGAGTTCCGCGATGTCGACCTCGACCGGCCAGACGTCCGCGGGTATGTCGCACTTGAGCTGAACGTTGCCGCGCAGCGAGCCCACCAGCATCTCGTGGACGGCCTCGACGCGTTCCTTGAGGTCGGTGACCACCGGGTTGAGCGGCTGCCGTCGCGAGAACGCCAGCAGCTGGCGCGTAAGGCTTTCGCCGCGATTGGCGGCCGAATGGATCGCGTCGATCGCCTGCGCGTGCTTGGGCTCGGTGAGCCGCCGGCGCAGCAGCTGCGCGTGGCCGCTGACGATCGTCAACAGGTTGTTGAAATCGTGGGCGATGCTGCCGGTCAACTGCCCGAGCGCCTCCATCTTCTGCGACTGGGCGAGTTGCTCCTGCGCGCGCTCGAGCGATGCCTGCGCCTCCCGTCGCTCGGTGATGTCGCGCGTGATGTTCACGAAGCCGGCGAGCGTGCCGACCTCGTCGCGGATCGCCTCGATCACGACGCTCGCCCAGAACAGGCTCTTGTCGCGCCGCACCCGCGCGCCCTCGACCACGCATTTGCCCTCGTAGGCGGCGAGCTGGAGGGCGCGCGCCGGCTCGCCGCGCTGCTGCTCCTCCTCGGAATAGAACCAGCTGAAGTGCTGGCCGATGATTTCCGCCGCCGTGTACTGATGAATCCGTTGCGCACCCATGTTCCAGTTGGTGATGATTCCGTCGCGGTCGAGCATGAAGATCGCGTAGTCGGTGACGCCTTGGATGACCATCCGAAAGCGCCACTCGCTTTCCATCAGCGCCTCCTGCGCCTTGCGGCGCTCGGCGATGTCGTGCTTGAGCGCAGCCTCGACGCGCTTCCTGTGCTCGATCTCGATCTGCAGGATCTCGGTGGCCTTCTTGATGGTTTCCGTGCGCTCGTCGACGGTTTTCTGCAGGTCGTCGTGCGCGCGCTGCAGGCTCTCCTCGGCGCGGCGGCGAGCGGTCACGTCCTCGATCACCGCCATCAAGTGACGCACGGCACCGGATTGATCGAGAATGGCAGAGACGTTGTTGCGCACCCACAGGCGCGAGCCGTCGGGCAACACGGTCCTGGTCTCGATGGCAAACCCCTCTGCGCTCTCGATCGCGTGCGCCAGCAGATCGAGAAGATAGGGCAGGTCGTCGCGATCGGTCAGGTCGTGAATCCGCATCTGCAGCAGCTCCGCCGCCTGACGCTGGATGATCTCGCAAAATCGATGGTTGGCCAGATTGAAACGCCCGGCGGTATCGATCTGGGCGATGCCCACACCGGCGCGGCTGAACAGGACGCGCAGGATTTGCTCCTGCTGACGCAACTTGGTTTCGACCCGTTTGCGCGTCGCCACATCGGCGCTCACGGCAAGGCTCACGACCGAGGCGCCGATCATGAACGTGATCAGCGGCAGGAAGGCTGCATCGCCGGTCGCCGCCGCGAACGGCCCGCCGCCGGCCAAGGCGCCCCAGACCGCAAAACACGAGAGAATGAACGCGCCGGTGGCGGCGTCGCGCTGGCCGCAGCGTAGCGCGGCCCACAGCAGCGGCAGGACCGCGAGAAACCCGAGCACGCTCCTTCCCGCGGTCTGCTCGAACAGCGGACTGAAGGCGAGGACGCCCACGACGACCGCCACAAGCAACACGCTGGCGGATTCCAACGCCTTGCGCGGATTGAACGCGCGGAAATCGTCGACCGCCCAGAGTACGACGAGCGGCGCGACGACCACCGTACCGGCGGCGTCGCGGAGCCACCACGTGAGCCAAACGGCGATCGAGTTCGCCCACTCGACATATCCGGCAAGGCCCAAGCCGCCGGCCCCGACGCTCGCGCCGATGAGCGCGCTGGGCCCGACGCTCACCAACGCGAATTTCGCGATTCCGGCCGGGGTGTCGAAGGTTTTGCGCCCATGGGACCAGAGGTTGACCAGATAGCCGCCCACGACCGCAGCAAGCGTGCTGCCCGTCGCGGTCGCGAGCGAGGGCCAGAGCGGATCGGCAGCGCTCGCGGGCGCAATGTCGGTTGGCGCGCCGGCGGCGAACGCCGCCGCAAAAATCGCCGGCCAGACCCGCAGGCCGCGCAACAGCACGGCGCCGAGCGCGAGGCCGGCCGGTAGCCAGATGGGGATCACGCTGGAGTGGATCGACGCCAGCGTCAGGCTGACATTGGCCAGCGCGAAATACGCGGCGCCGACGATCGCCAAGTCGAGCGCATAGTTCGCCATGCCGCGCGGACCGAGCGCGGAAAAAAATCGTGCCCCTGGCAAACGAGTCACGGTATGCCCCCCCGCATCCGTCAACTGCGCTCTAATCCTGCGTCCTCTCCTCGCAATATGCGCGTGGGTGTTTCAGCTGGTCCCCCGGCCAACCAAGCGTTAATGATGAACGCAACTGCGGCGGAACTCGGGCCTTCAGACGACAGTCCGGCCAAATATCCGCGATGGAACTTTGATCATCGCTTCGGCAAACCGCGTGCAAGCGCACCTGCGGCGGCTTAGGTAATGAGTTACGCCCGCTGAAGCGGCTCGAATGAATCGGGAAATCGCAGCCGCGCTGCGAAACGCGCCGCAGGCCATTCTAGTTCTTGACGTATTTCATCAGCCGCTTGGGACCCACTTCGGCGCCGTAGATGTTGCCGTTGGCATCCGCCGCGACGCCCTCGGCCGCGCTGGTGCCGGTGGTTTTTTCCACCGGGTCCGGAATGAATGCCGTGACCACGCCGTCACTGATCCGGCCCACCCTGATACCGCGCTTCCAGCCGTCGTGATTCTTCGCCACCGACCCCGATTCGGAGTCGGCGACGTAGATCTTGTCACTCTTGTCGATGAAAACGCCGCTCGGGCGGCTGAACTGGAACCACTGATCGATATAATGTCCGTCCTGATCGAAAATCTCGATGCGGTTGTTCTGGCGATCGCCGAGGAAGAGCCTGCCGCGCGAGTCCATCGCGAGCGCATGCGGACTGTCCATCTCGCCGGGACCCGCCCCTTTCTTGCCCCAGGTCTTTATGAACTTGCCGTCCTTGCCGAATTTCACGATCCGGGCATTGGTGTTGCCGCCGTGCCCGTCGGCGACGAAGATGTCCCCGTTGGGAGCAACGACGACCGCGGACGGCGCGTTGAACTCGTCCGGGCCGTTGCCGGCCACTCCAGCCTTGCCGAGTGTCATCAATACCTTGCCGTCCGGGCTGAACTTGAACACTTGGTGGCCCTTGCCGTCCTTGCCCAGGCCGTCGGTGACCCACACATTGCCGTCGCGATCGACGTGAAGACCGTGCGGAAACAGCAACAGGCCGGCGCCAAAAGCCTTCACCAGCTTGCCGGACGAGTCGAATTTGAGGATCGGCGGCAGATTGGAACCGTCGCAGGCGAACGGAGTTCCCGGCTTCATGAGCGAGGGAGGAGCGAACGCGCCGCATCGCTCCGCGACCCAGACACTGGTGCCGTCGGGATCGATGGCGACGCCGCTGGTCGAACCCCACGTCCGCCCCTCCGGCATCTTCGCCCAGTTCTCGACCGCGTGATACGGATTGGGCGCGGAATTGGTCGGAGCGCTGACTTGCGGGTAGGCCGCGGTCGTCGTCACGAGGATCGCGACCACGACAGCGGCGAGCGCAAGCGCACGGCCTGACCGAACACGATCCGGCATCGCATTCCTCCCTCGGCAGACCCGGGCTTCACCCGGCAGTGTTCGTCAACGGACCGTAGATTGCGCTTCGCGCGCCTTGGTCGCAAGCGCACGCTTGCTGCGAGCTGGCGAAGGCGGCGATTTGTCCACTCGGACCTCTCGCCGAAACATGCCGAGCAAGTTCGGACCGGCACGATCATTATCCGCGCCACGGCCGGATGGCGGTCCGCGCAACTCAGCTCGCCATCCTCGTCGCCTTCCTTGTGCTCTGGGAGATTCTGCCGAAGGCGCACATCGTGAACCCGCTGCTGACCAGCTACCCCCCAATACACCATCTTCATCGAGCCAAACGCCTCGCAACTCGAGATGCACGGCAAGGCGCACTTTCTCGCCTCGATCGGCGAGCCCGTCGGCCCCGCCGACTACACGTCGTTCATGGTGAGCGACAAGTACATCCACGAAAACCCCGAGGTGAAAAGGCCACAGATCCCCTCGCCGCGGGCCGAGCGCGGACGATGTCAGCCTTTTGCAAGCACGAGCCTTGCAGCGTCAAAGCGTCGTCCAGTCGCCCGCGCGCTCGAACGCGGCCGCGGCGCGGTAGATCATGCCCTCGGCGTAGTGGCGACCGACCAGCATCATCCCGATCGGCCGGCCGTCCTCCATGCCGCACGGCAGGCTGATCGCGGGGTGGCCGGTGACGTTGAACGGGCAGGTGTTCCGCGTCGGCTCCCAGCTTCGCCGGGTGATCTCCTGCGGCGTCGCGTCTTTTGCTGGAATCGGCGTCGCCTTCATCGGGACGGTCGGCATGAGCAGCAGGTCGTGCGAGGCCAGCACGGCGTCATAGGTCGCGCGCAGCCGGCGCCGGATGTTCTGCGCCTTGGCATAATAGTGCCCCCCGTAGCGGCCGAGCGTATATCTGCTGAATATCGACGCGATCTTCAGCGTATCCGCGAATTCATCGGCGCGGCTCCGCCACGCCATGGCGGCGTCGAGCAGGCTGGTGACGTAGAGACCCTCGTGCGCGATGCCGGCTCCGTTCATCTCCAGCAGCGTAACGCAGGCGGCGTCGCCCCGGATCGCCGCCCACACGGCGAAGCCGAGCCCGTGCGTTGGTACCGACACCTCGGCGACCGTTGCGCCGAGCGTCGCCAAGCGTCGAGCAGCGTCGGCGACATGCGCGTCGACGTCGGGCTCGGAATTGGCATGGCCAAAACCTTCCTTGAGCACGCCGATGCGCATTCCTTTGACATCGCCGTCGAGCGCGTCGGTGTAGCGGCCCGCCGCCGCGCCGCGCTGGCGCGAATCGATGCCGTCGGGTCCGGCGATGACCTCCAGCAGCAGCGCGTTGTCGCGCACATTGGCGGTCATTGGCCCGCAGGTATCGAGCGTGATCTCGAGCGGTGCGATGCCGGTATAGGGCACAAGACCGTAGGTCGGCTTGAGTCCGACAATGCCGCAATGGCTCGCGGGGATGCGGATCGAGCCGGCCTGATCGCCGCCGATGGCCATGTCGACGTCGCCGCACGCGACCAGCGCGGCGCTGCCGGACGACGATCCGCCGGCGGAGTAACCCGGCTTGCGCGGATTGTGCACCGGCCCGGTCGCGCTGGTGTGGCTGCCGCCGGACACGCAGTAGTATTCGCACACCGCCTTGCCGGCGATTTCGCCGCCGGCGTCAAGGATGCGCTCGACGACGGTGGCGTCGACGTCCGGCACGTAGCCTTCCAACAGGTCGGCGCCGATCATCATCGGCACCCCGGCGAGGCACACATTGTCCTTGACGGCGATGCGGCGGCCGGCGAGCTTGCCGCCCGGCTTCCCCTTGACCGACGTCTTCACGTACCAGGCGCCGTACCGGTTCTCCTCAGCCTGCGGCCGGTAAAAGGGTGCGCGCGGATATTTCACCGCCGGAAGCTCGTCCGGCGCGGCATCGAGCGCGCCGTAGGCAGCGGCGAGCGGCGCGACGATCTGCTCGACGGCGTGGAGATAGTCGTCGCTCGGATTCATCCCGAGCTGGTGCGCGGCGTGGCGCAAATCAGCGACGCTGGGTTTCTCGAACATGTTGCTACCTCTACTAGGTGGAGCCGAACGCAGATCCCGACAGGCAGCGTTCAGTCATTCCAGCGTCATGTCGGTGATGATGATGGGCAACGATACGCACGTGCATGAGCTTCCCCGTTCAAGACCTCGAACCGCAAGCCACCGTCCTAAAGATGGGCCCGGATGAACGCGCCGGCGCTCGCGAGTGCGCGGCGGCCCGGCTCCAGATGCGCGTTCCACAGCGGCCACGCATGGATCATGTGCGGCCAGATCTCCAAAGTCACGGGCACGTCGGCGGCGCCGGCGGCGGCCGCAAAGCGCGTGGCATCAGCGAGCAACGTCTCGGCCGATCCCACTTGGATCAAGGTCGGCGGCAAGCCGTTCAAATCGGCGTAGAGCGGAGAGACCCGGTCATCCCTGCGGCCAATACCGGCGGGCACATAGGCGGCCGCCAACTCCTCGAGGTAGCCCTTGTGGATGATCGGGTCCACGGCGTCCTTGCTGGCAAGCGTCGAGCCGGACATCGTCAGGTCCGTCCAGGGCGACACCAGCCAGGCGCAAGCGGGAAGCTCTTCGCCGGCGTCGCGCAACCCGGTGATCAGCGCCACCGTCAGCCCACCGCCCGCGCTGTCGCCGCCGACCGCGATCTGCGACGCCGCGACGCCTTGCTGGCGCAGGAAGCGCCACGCGGTCAGCGCGTCATCGAGCGCGGCGGGAAATGGATGCTCGGGAGCGAGGCGATAGCCGATGGCCAACGTGCGCATTCCCGCCGCTCGACCCGCCTCGGTCGCCATGCGGCGATGGCTGAGGATGGAGCCGGAGCAATAGCCGCCGCCGTGAAAAAATAGCAGAACGCGGGCGACGTCGCTGCCGGGAGCGCTCGACCATTCCCCCGGCACGCCGCCGAGATCGCCCGCCGCGAGCGCGATGTCATCCGCCACCGGCCAGACGGAGCCCACCTCGTCGAGTCGCTGGCGCCGCGCGGTCCACCCCACTGGCCGCGGCTTGGAACTCAGCAGCGCGCGGACGGCATCAATTTCGCTTCCACCCATGCCTGCTCCGTTCCGCCAGACCAGCCGATTTGATCCATTGCGGACATTCGTCGACCGCATGCGGCTCGGTCCGTGGGATGGATTGAGCACAGCGAAACCCGATCTCTCGGAGTATTCGCGCGACCTGCACATCACCACGGATGGTGAGAGTAAAGTGGGTTTCGCTGCGCTCAGTCCATCCTACGCAAAGCGCCCTTCACGTCCTAGAACAACTCGAAATATTCGCGCTGTTCCCACTCCGTGACCTCGGCATTGTAGCGCGCGATCTCGGCCTCCTTGATGCGCAGATAGTAGTCGATGAACGTCTTGCCGAAACCCTCGGCGAAGCAGGCGTCGGCGCGCAACGCGGCGAGCGCCTCCTCGAGCGTTTTCGGCAACAACGCCGCCTGCGCCTCGTAGGGCGTGTCCGCCGACGGGCCGGGATCGAGCATGCGCTGCATGCCGTCGAGTCCGCTGAAGATCTGCGACGCCATGTAGAGATAGGGATTCGCGGCCGGCTCGCCGACACGATTCTCAAGCCGCGCGGCCGCGTCTCCGGGACCGCCGAGCACGCGGATCATCACGCCGCGATTGTCGCGGCCCCAGATCACCCGATCCGGCGCCAGCGAGTAGCTGCGGTAGCGCTTGTAGCCGTTGATGGTCGGCGTGGTGAAGGCGGCCGCCGCGCGCGCATGGGCGAGCAGGCCGGCGAGAAAATTCCGCCCGGCGCACGACAGCACGTCGTTGTCTAGCGCGGTGAAGGCGTTGGTGTTGGAGCGCCGGTCGCGCAGCGATTGATGCAGGTGCCAGCCGCTCGACAGAACGTTCGGCAGTTTCGGACGCGCCATGAAGGTCGCGTGATAGCCTTGCCGCCGGCAAATCTGCTTCACCGCGCTGCGGAAGAGCATCATGGTGTCTGCGGGTGAAAGTCCGACCTGCGGATGGAAGGTGAATTCGCACTGGCTCGGACCAAGCTCGACCTCGACCGAGCGCAGCGGCAGGCCGAGCGCGACGATCTCCCGGCGCAGCGTCGCGAGCACCGGCTCCATCTGGTCGAGGCGCGCCTCGGTCAAGTACTGGTAGCCCTGGGCGAGCAAGCTGACCTCCGGCGGCTCGCCCGGCCAGGTGGCGTCCGCGGGCGCTAGGCGCGGGTTGTCGAGCTTGAAGACGTGGAACTCGACTTCGAGGCCGGCCATGTAGTCGAACCCGGCCTCCGCCAGCCGGTCGAGCGCGCGGCGATAGAGGTGGCGGGTCGCGAACGGCACCGGCTCGCCGCCGCCGAAATAGATGTCGCACAGCACCCATCCCGTCTGCGGCGCCCATGGCAGCACGCGGAAGGTGGTGGGATCGGCGATCATGAGGAAGTCGCCGCCGCCCTCCATCTCCGCCATGCCGAAGCCGCCGCCGGCGGTGAAGACCGGAAATACCGTCTTGTGCGAGGTGTCCTTGGCGAGCAGCGTCGTCGTGAGCGAGCAGCCGTTGCGCATCACCGCCGCGGCCTCGTTCGCCATCACGCTCTTGCCGCGCAGGACGCCGTGCTGATCGGGAAACGACAGGCGGACGACCTCCAGCCCGTGCTGCTCGATCAATTTGTCCGCCTTGGCCGCGGCCTCGAACTGTTCGTCGCTCCACAAGCCGTGGCGCTCGACGAAGCTGTGCGCGCTACGTTCGTGCGGTGAGGACACGGTTTCCGCTCCAGGACGAATGCATGATAGCGGCGTGGTCGCACGACGTCATGCCCCGCGCCTCTGCTGTTGCAGGCGATGTGCCGCGGCTCGCGTCAATGCAAGCTCGCCGCCTGCGTCTGCAGGTCCGCGAGCAGCTCGGTCGACCCCTGCACCGCCAGGCGCTGGTGATAGAAGCGCAGGCCGTAAAGCCCGCCCAGCTCCTCGCCCGCGCCGGCGCGACCCGGGCCGCCGTGATTGCATTGCGGCATGACGATGCCATGGCCGCTATGGGCGCTGGCGATCGACGGATCGACCATGAGCAGGCGTCCGTGGCCTGGACCGATCGCGCCCACGATGCGGACGAGAAAGTCCTTGTCGTCGCCGTAGACCGAGGCGACCAGCGAGCCGCCACCGCGCGCGACCAGCGCGACCGCATCCTGCTCGTCGCGATAGGGCACGATGGTGGCGGCCGGGCCGAACACTTCGACCTCGTGCACGGCGCGCGCGGCGCCGGCGTCCGCGAGCTTCAGCAGCGTCGGCGCCACGAACGCTGATCGGTTGCTGTCGATGCCGTCGAGCACGGGTGCATCGGGGCCGCCGCAGACGATCGCCGCCTCGGCGGCCAGTCGCCGGATGCCGTCGAGAGCGGCCGCCTGCTGGGCGCGAGTGACCAGCGGCCCCATGCGGGTGTCGGCTTGGCGCGGATCGCCCACCTTGGTCGCCTTGAGCTTGCCGGCGAGCGCATCGGCGACCGCATCGGCTTGCTCGGCCGGCACGAAGACGCGGCGGATCGCGGTGCATTTCTGGCCGGCCTTCACCGTCATCTCGCGCACGACTTCGCGCAGGCAGGCATCGAACGCGGCGCTGCCGGACGGGCATCCCGGCGCCAGCAGCGCCGCGTTGATGCTGTCGGCTTCGATGTTCACCGGCACGCTTTTGGCCACCACGTTGGGATGGCCGCGCACGCGCGCGGCGGTGTCGGCCGAGCCGGTAAACGCGATGAGGTCATCGGCGGTGAGCACCGCGAGCAGCTCGCCCGCGCCGCCGCACAGAAGGCTCAGCGCGCCCTCCGGCAGCACCTTGGCGGCGATCACGTCCTTCACCATGGCGTGCGCCAGCATCGCGGTCGCGGAGGCGGGCTTGGCGAGCACCGGCATGCCAGCGAGCAGCGCGACCGCAGCCTTCTCCCACAGCCCCCAGCTCGGGAAATTGAACGCATTGATGTGAACGGCGACGCCGCGGCGCGGCACCATCAGGTGAATGGCCTGATAGTTCTCCGCCTTGGCGAGTCGCACCGGCTTTTCGTCGAGCAGGCTGCACGCATCGCCGAGCCCGGCGCCGAGGCGCGCATAATATTTCAGCGTCCCGATACCGCCGTCGATATCGATCGCCGCGTCGGTCTTGGTATTGCCGGAATTGGCGATGGCGATGTCTTCGTAGCGGGCGCGGTTCGCGATGAGCACGTCGGCCACCGCGCCGAGGAGCTTGGCGCGCCCGGCGTAACCGAGATTTCGCAAGCCGCCCTGCCCACGGCTGCGCGCGAATTCGAGCGCGCGCTTCAGATCGGCGCCTTTCGCCGACACCGTCGCCAGCTCATCGCCCTTGACCGGATCGACGAGCCGGGTCTCGACGCCCTCCCCGCGCACCCAGCCGCCGGACAGATAGCTCTCGAGCGCCTCAGGCGTCGGACTCATGGCTCGCTCCTCTTGCGTAACGCAGGCGGCGCCGCGAGCTCGGTTCGGCTCCCCCTTCCGTCGGGAGAGGCAGCGCACCGAATTAGCCGCAACACGTTACATCCAAATCCGTTTCACTTCTTATGACCATGCCCGTGTCCGGCGTCGGGCTTGGTCAGCATGTGGCCGCAGCCGGCCTTGTTGGCCCAATATTCCCAGGCCCGCCAGGTCTCGGGCGAATACGGGCTGTAGCCGCGGTTGCGGGCGTCGATCTCGCCTTGCCGAAGATACTTGATCTCGCCGCCCAATTGCTTGGCGTGCAGGAGGGCGCGGGCGTTGCGCGGCAGATAAACCGACATCCGCACCACCTCGATGAGCGAGCGCCCGGCCGAGGCAAAGCCGTGGCCCCGCATCAGGGCTACGTTGTTGGCGGCGAGGCATTTCGCCAGATCACGACCCTGCTCCATGTTGGTGACGAGCAGGTTGGTGTCACCGAACTTGTCGGCGATGTCCCATACCGGCACGTTGGCGCCGATGAAGCTGCCGGAATGGATCACCGGCCGCAGCGGCGTCGCCTGCGCGACGCCGAACGGCAGGATGTCCTCGGCATGGGCGTGCACCACCGAATGGATGTCGGGCCGCGCTTCATAGATGGCGGCATGGATAAAACGCTCGAGGTAGAGCGCGCGCTTTTCGTCGCGCACGGGCTGCCCGTCGAGACCCAATTCGACGATGTCGTCGCGTTCGACCAGTTCGGGCGAGACCGAGCGCGAGATAAAAAAGTGTTTCGGATTGTCGGGATGGCGGATGCTGATATGGCCGTAGGCATCCACCACCTCCTCGCGCGCGAGGATGCGGTTGGCGATGACGAGATCCTGGATGACGGTGTCGAGATTGCTCATGGGTCTATCAACCTGGCTGGCATGCTTGTCGAAAGGCCTCGCTTCGGGTGCGCGCCGCTAATGGGTCGGAACGAAGAGATCATCGACCGGAACCGGCGCCGGGATCAACGCCTGATCGGTGAGATAGGTGACGAAGGCTTCCAACGTGGGCCGGTTGGGCTCGAGGCCATAGGGCCACGGGTCGCCGTCGAATATTTCGTGGATTTCGTCGATGTCGCGCATCAGGAACGGCGTCATGTAACGCAGGGCGCGCAGGTTGAACATTTTCTCGAGCGCGATCTTCTTGGATTCGCAGAAGGCGTTGTAGAGGCTGGTCGCGATGAACGGGTATTCCTCGTAGATCCGCTTGCGGATGGCGATCAGATGCATGATCGGATAGATCCGGGTGCGCTTGTAATACTCCTTCTCCAGCTCCACGTAGTTCGGGAACAGGCGCAAGATGTCCGGATTGGTGCGGATCGCCTCGGGCAGGCTGGTACCCAGCGTGGCGTCGACCGCGCGTTCCTCGATCAAATCGCTCATCGATTTGTTCGATCTGTTCTGCTCGATCGCCACCGGCTTGAGCAGCGGCAGCACGGTCGGGCTGCCGTGGGCGCCGCCGGTGTTCATCGCGCCCTGAACCCAGTGAATCTTCCGCAGATCGACCCCGTATTCGTGCTGCAGCAGGCCGTTGATGTAGATCGCCGCGGTCATCGTGAGCAACGGTACGCCGACGCGCTTGCCCTCGAGGTCCTTGGGCGCCTTGATGCCCGCCTTGCGGTGGACGGCGATGAAGCCGTGGCGAAATGCCCGCGAGGGAAATACCGGAATGGCCACGAACGGGCACTGCTTGTTGGCAAAGCGCTGAACGAATTCCGAGCTCGAAAACTCGGCGACGTCGAATTCCTCGCCTCCCGCCATCCGGTCGAAGATGGGGCGCGGCTGATCGATGGCGATAAAATTGAGATCGATGCCGTCGACTTTGACCTCGCCGGTGTAGAGCGCCTGCATGCGGTCATAGAGCCCGCATGCGAACGAAAGCTGCAACTTGGCCATTTGTCGCTTTTCCCCAATCCTCTTACGCAAGACCTCAGCCTTAGCACGCGAACTCGGCGGCCGAAAACCCCGATTGGCAGCTCCCGGATCGCGGCGTATGACGCGCGCAGCGGCACGTAACCAGGGGCACAGCAGATGACGCAACGCGAAGCGGCGGTCGATCCGGGCGTGGTCGAGAAGCTCGCAGGATGGGTGCTCGCCGCACGCGCGGAGGATCTGCCGCAAGCCGCCGTCACCCAGGCCGAGCTGTTGCTGCTCGACAGCATCGGCTGCGGCTTTGCGGCGCGCGGCGAGCAATCCGCACGCGCGCTGCTCGCGGTGGTGGAGGCGGCGGGTGGCGCGCCGCAATGCACGATCATCGGCGGCCGCGGGCGCACCAGCGCGGCCAACGCCACGCTCGCCAACGGGGCGCTCATCCGCATTCTCGATTTCAACGACTACGTCAACGCCAAGGCCGGCGACCTGGGCGGCCATCCGAGCGACAACATCCCGGTGGCGCTGGCGGTCGGCGAGCTCACCGGCGCGGCAGGGCGGGAGGTGCTCGCCGCGATCGTGCTCGGCTACGAGATTTTCGGCCGATGCAAGGAGCTGATGGAGCGCGATTCCGCCTGGGACGGCGTCACCGTCTCGGGCCTGGCGGCGCCGGCGATGGCCGGCCGGCTGATGGGACTGGATCGGCTGCGACTCGCGCACGCGATCGCGCTCAGCGCGGCGCGCGCGGCGACCTCGACCGCGGTGCGCTTCGGCGATATTTCCGCCGCCAAATCCATCGCCAACGCGCTGGTGGCGCAAAACGGCGTGCAGGCTGCGCTGCTGGCGGAGCGCGGCATCACCGGCCCGCTGGATCTGTTCGAGAACCCGCGCGGGATGCGCGAGGTTTTTTGCAGAGGCGACGCGGCGGCGGCGCTGACCGCACCGCTGCCGGCGGAAAGCACCATCATGGCCGCCAACGTCAAGGCCTTTCCCTGCCTGGCGACCGGACAGAGCGTGGTCGCCGCCGGCATCGAGATGCATCGTCGCCTGGGCGGCAAATTGGACGGGCTGAGCGGCTTCAAGCTCGTGATCCCGGACACGCCGGGGCTGCGGCGGCAGAAGGACGATCCGGGCCGCATCAAGCCCGCCTCGCGCGAGGCCGCCGATCACAGCTTCAATTTTCTCGCCGCGGTCGCGCTCATTGATGGCGAGTTCGGGCTCGCGCAATTCGACGGCGAGCGCTGGAACGATCCGCAAGTCTGCGCCTTGATGGCGCGGCTCGAGATCGTCAACAACAGCGCTTGGAATAGTCGCGCGCCTGACAGCTATCCCTGTTCGCTCCAGGTGCGGACCGAGGACGGACGCGAGCAGGTGGTGGACGTCCTCTACCCGCCCGGCTTTTCCCGCGGCCGCCTCGACGCCGGGACCGTGATCGAGAAGTTCGACGCGCTCACCGCGCCGCACCTCGCGCAAGGCGCGCGCGAGCGCATCGTCGAAGCCGTGATGGCGTTCGACCACAGCCCATCCTGCGCCGAGCTGATGAGCGCGCTGGCACCTGAAGGCGCCGCAAGTCCGGTGCGCGACCCTCCGGCGCGCACGCGGACCACAGGCTAAACAGGGGCCCGGCCAAGGCCGCTTGCGGCCCGCTCAGCCCGTTGGCCGCCGTCGTGGCTTCGACGGTACGCGACGAGGCGCGGGCGAACTGCGGATCGCGGCGCCGGACCGGTCGAGCAGACGCGATAATTCGCGCGTCGATGGGATGCGGCGGCGGGTCGCGAGCGATTCGGTCTCGTCCGCCGCCAGGTTCGCGATTAGCGCCAGCAAGGTGCGCCGCGTCGCGGCGACGTCGGCAGCCTCGACCTTGCGCAAGGCGACCTCATTCACCTCCTCGGCCAAAGGAACGAGCTTGTGCTTCAACGCCCGCCCTTTGGGCGTCAGATGGACGTGGATCTCCTTGCGGCTCTTCGGGCTTGGCCGGCGCACCACGTATCCCAGCCGTTCCATGGCATTGAGCGCCGAGAACGTGGTCGGCTCCATGACGCCGGCTTGGCCGCTGAGCTGGCGTTGGGTGAGTCCTTCGGCCTCCCACAGGATGCGCAGGAAGGTCCAATGCCCGTACGACACCGCGTGTTCCGTGAGCCGCATCTGCAAGGCGCGCGCCAGCCCCCGGGCGGCGTCCTTGACCAGATGCGCCAGCCGGTCGTTGGGGACCGCCTCCCGCCAGTGGCGCAGGATGTCCCGCGTGACCGGTTCAGCGACGGCGTGCAGAGGTTTCACCATGCATCGTTCCCGGCTTCGGCCCCGACCGCGAACTCGACAGAGCGGGCGGAACTTGCTAGCCTTCATACTTAGAGGGCTAAGTATGCCATGCACGCGGCCCGATTGTCGAGGTAGACCCATGAACAAGCCGGTCACGGACATCCCGCACCCCAAGATGCTGCTCGATCCCTACGCCGCCTGGGCGGCGAAGGAGGGCGTGCCGATCACCGAGGATTTCGGCGTCGACCTGCTCGCGGTGCCGACCGCGCCGTGGCCGCGTTTCGGCGTCGACGGCGGGCTCGTCCATCTCAAGGGACGGGGCGATTTCGTCTCGATCTTCGTGCTCGACCTCGCGCCGGGCGCGCGGTCAGCACCGCAGAAGCATCTGTTCGAGGAAGTCGTCTACGTGCTGTCCGGGCACGGCAACACCACTATCGAAACCAGCGATGGACGCAAGCACAGCTTCGAATGGGGACCCAAGAGCCTGTTCGCGCTGCCGCTCAACGCCCGCTACCAGCACTTCAATTCGAGCGGACGCGAGCGCGCGCGGCTCGCCTCGACCAACAACCTCGCGCTCATGCTCAACCTGTTCCACAACGAAACCTTCGTGTTCGACAACGGCTACGACTTTCCGGAGCGGCAAGGCGCCGCCAAATATTTCAGCGGCGAAGGCGAGTTCATTCCGGTGCGCCCGGGCCGCAACATGTGGGAGACCAATTTCATCCCCGATCTCGCCGGCTTCGAGCTCAAAACCTGGGAGCAGCGCGGCGCCGGCGGATCGAACATGATGTTCATCCTCGCCGACGGCACCATGCACGCCCACACCTCGCAGATGCCGGTCGGCACCTACAAGAAGGCCCACCGCCACGGCCCCGATTTCCACGTCTTCGCGGTGACCGGGCACGGCTTCTCGCTGCTGTGGTACGAGGGCGCGAAGGACTTCGTGCGCATCGATTGGCGGCACGGCTGGGTATTCGCCCCGCCGGACCAGATGTTCCACCAGCATTTCAACACCGCGCCCGATCCCGCGCGCTATCTCGCCATCGCCTTCGGCAGCCTGCGCTACCCCTTCACCACCGACAAGCGCCGCGTGTTCCTGGGCATGGACGTGAGCGTGAAGGACGGCGGCTGCCAGATCGAGTACGAGCACCAGGACCCGCGCATCCACGCCATCTACCTGGAAGAGCTTGCCAAATACGGCGTCGCGTCGGGCATGGCGAAATTCGTCAAGGAACGCTCCTACGCCAAGAGCCCGGCCTGAAGCGCGGCATACCGTTCGATGCACGACCTCGAATTCGAGCACCTGCACGTCAGCCCCGATGACGCCGCGGTCAACGAGGTCGCGTGGGCCGCCGATAACGTCGAGCTCACCACGGTCGGGATCGATATCGGCTCCTCCACCTCGCATCTGATGTTCGCGCGCGTCCACCTGCAACGGCTCTCGACCGCGCTGTCGAGCCGCTTCGTCGTCGTCGACCGAAAAATCCTCTGGCAATCGCCGATCCTGCTGACACCCTACCGGCCCGACTACACCATCGACGTGGACGAGCTCGCGGGCTTCATCGGCGGCTGTTACGCCTATGCCGGCGTTGAACGCGAGCAGGTCGACAGCGGCGCCGTCATTTTGACCGGCGAGGCGCTCAAGCGCCGCAACGCCCGCGCCATCGCCGACCTGTTCTCCGAGGAAGCCGGCAAGTTCGTCTGCGCCTCCGCCGGACATCACATGGAGTGCCAGATGGCGGCGCACGGCTCCGGCGCCATCGCGCTCTCGCGCGGTCACAGGGCGACGCTGCTAAACGTCGACATCGGCGGCGGCACCACCAAATTCGCGTTGATCGAGAACGGCCGCATCCTTGCCACCTGCGCCATCGCCGTCGGCGGCCGCCTACTGGTCGAAGACGAGGCGCACGGACTCACCCGCATCGAGCCACCCGCCGAGGAGATCGCCAAGGCGCTGGGCATCGAGTTCGCGCTCGGCCAGCCGCTGGCGCCGACGGATCGCCGACGGATCGCCACGCGCATGGCGCGCATGATCATGGGGCTCATCGACCTGCGCCAACCGGGCGAGCTCGCCCGGACGCTGCTGGTCACCGAAGCCTGGCCGGCCGATCTGGTCAACAAGGGCATCGACGCCATGACCTTTTCCGGCGGGGTCGCGGAATATCTCTACAAGCGCGAGACCCGGCGCTTCGGCGATCTCGGCTGCGACCTTGCCGAGCAGCTGCGCCATGCGCTGGCGCACCGGCGCGACCTTCCTCCAGTCTGGGATCCGGGCCAGGGCATCCGTGCGACGGTGATCGGCGCCGCACAATTCTCGGTGCAGATCAGCGGCAACACCATCCTGGTCGCCGATCCCGCCAAGCTGCCGCTGCAAAACCTGCCGGTGCTGTCGTGCAACTTCAGCTTGGGCGATGAGATTGCTGCCGACGCCGTCGCCACCGCTGTGCGGCACGCGCTCGCGCGCGCGGATGTCGCGGAAGGCGAGAGCCCGGTCGCGCTGTCGTTTCCGTGGCAGGGCGACCCCTCGCATGCCCGGTTGCACGCGGTCGCAAGCGGCATTTGTGCCGCGCTGCCGCGCACGCTGCGCGAGGACATGCCGCTGGTGCTGCTGATCGACGGCGACGTCGGCAAGAGTCTCGGGCGCCTCATCCGGCACGAGATCGCGCCCGCCGCCGACGTGATCGCGATCGACGGCGTGCAGCTCAAGGAATTCGACTACGTCGATATCGGCAGCGTCATCGAGCTCACCAACGTGGTGCCCATCATCATCAAGTCGCTGCTGTTCAAGTAGCTCGTATCGTGACGCGCCGCAGCCTCTGCGACAATGACAAAAGCCGGCGTGCAATAGTTCTGCTCACCCCCCCGACGATGAGGAAAGCCCGATGCCTGCCAAAAAGCCCGCGAAGAAAATGCCGCCGTCCCGCGTCCGCGTGCTCGCCGAAGGCGAGCTCAGCTCCGCGCAGCGCGCGCTGCTCGAACTCGATCCGCTCCGGGCCGCGCGGCGGGAGCACGACCATCCGCGGACCGTTCGCGGTGTTCCTGCACGCTCCCGCCTTCGGCGAGTTGGCGCAGCAACTCGGCGGCCATTGCCGCTTCAAGACGGCGGTGCCGCCGCGGCTGTCCGAGTTCGCCATCCTGGTCACCGCCAAACTGTGGCGCGCGCAATACGAATGGTTCGCCCACGTGCCCCAGGCCGAGCGCGCGGGCGTCAAGAGCGAGACGATCCGCGCTCTGCACCAGGGACGGGTGCCAAAGTCCGCCCCGAAGGACGAGCGCGCGATCTACGACTTCATCCACGAGCTCTACAAGACGAGGCGCGTCAGCGACAAGAACTTCAAGCGGGTCAGTGCCATTCTCGGCGATGCCGGCACCATCGAGTTCGTGGGAATTCTCGGCTACTACGTGCTCATATCGATGATCCTCAACATCTTCCGCATGTCGCCGCCGGAAGGCGAGCCGCTGCCGTTCGCGGAAAAGCCGTGAGGCTCGAGCGTGTCCCGGGCGCGCAGCGGGTGCGCGAGCGGTCGGGCCACTGCCGGGGACCGGCAACGCGGGCGGTAGCCCTTCCTGGCGATCTCACTCCCGCTTTGGTAAGTTGTTCTCGGCGATGCGTCCACCGGCTGTGAATGCCAAGCCCCATCGCCACGCCCGAGGTCTCGCTGGCAGCCCCATCTTTAGGCAAGCCCTTCCACCGGACAGGCAGCCAATACAAGGGATGACCGCCAAATGCGTGGACTCGGTCTAATGTCGGAATGGCATCTCGTTTGCTGTGTTACTTTGTGCAGGCGTCCTTGGACATGACAGAGGGGCTGACCATGAAACGGCGAGGATTCATTGTACTGGCGGCGGCGGCGGGCGTGATTGCCGGCGGATCGTGGCTTGTTGGTGCGACCATGGTCGGCGCGCAGCAGCCCCCGCCCTACACGCCACCGACCGAGGCGATCCCACCGATCGGCCGGGCTGATCCGAACCTGCGGGCAATTCCGCTGCCGAACGGCAAGAAGATGCACATCCTCCCGGCAACGCTCGAAACCACGCAATGGGGCTGGTTCGACAACGCCCAGCCGCCGGTGCTGCGCATCAATAGCGGCGACACGGTGGTTCTCGAAACAATGATGCATAGCCATAACCAGGTCATTCCCGGCACCACGATTGATCAGATCAAAAAGCTGCGGACCGACCATCCGGGCCGCGGACCGCACACGGTCACGGGACCGATCTACGTGGAAGATGCGGAGCCCGGCGACGTCCTCAAAGTCACGATCAACAAGATCGTACCGCGCGCCTACGCGACGAACTTCAACGTGCCGGGCATGTTCGGCCAGTTCCCGAAGGACTATGCGGACGGTCAGGTGAAATATCTGTATCTCGATTGGGACAAGAAGGTCACCGAGTTCCTGCCCGGCGTGCAGATCCCGCTCCGACCCTTCCCCGGCACGATCGGCGTCGCACGCAAAGACCCCGGACGGTACAGCACGGTGCCGCCGGGAGAATATGCAGGCAACATGGACATTCGTGATCTGACCGAGGGCGCGACACTCTACGTGCCCGTGCACGTGCGCGGCGCATTGCTGTGGACCGGCGATTCGCACGCCGCCCAAGGTAACGGTGAGGTCAATCTCACCGCGGTAGAGACCGCGTACCGGGAAATGAACGTCACGCTCGAGGTGATCAAGGGCAAGCCGCTTGATTTCCCGCGCATCGAGACGCGCTCGTCGTGGATCACCATGGGTTTCGACCAGGATCTCAACAAGGCGTGGGACCAGGCGAAGACGCAGACCATCAAGTTCCTTTCCGAGCAGCGCAAAGTTCCTGCCGATCAGGCGGCAAAGCTGATGACGACCGTATCGGACTGCCGGGTGTCGCAGGTCGTCAACATCAAGAAGGGCGTTCACTGCCTCAATCCCAAGAATCCATCGGCGCGCGAGGACATGGAGCGCCCGATCAAGGAAACGGCGAAATATTATGTTTCGCACGCGAAGGACGCCGACTTGAACAAGGCCATGGATGCCGCCTCGATGGGCATGATCAAATGGCTCGAAAGCGAGAAAAAAATCGCGCGCCTCGATGCCTATGGGCTCGCCAGTATCGCGATGGATTGTCGGGTCGGCGCGATCTCGGATGCGGAGAAGAACGTGCACTGCCTGCTCCCGAAGAGCATCTTCGTTGCCAAGCGGTGATAGCCGGAACCGGTCAGATCGGTGCGGGACGCACGAACGATTCGGGCCGTTTGCCCTGTTCATTCTTTTGGCTCTCCTCGGCGTGCCATTCACGGCGCAGGCTGCGGTCGCACAGACCGTCCGCCTGGTCGCCACGACCAGCGACCTGGCGAGCCTCGCGCGAGCGGTGACTGGCGGGCTGGCGCAGGTCGAAACCATCATTCCTCCGGCAACCGACCCGGAAGCCTTTGAACCGCGGCCTTCAGACCTCGCCAAGCTCAAGGGCGCCGCGGTCGTCGTACGCGTCGGGCTCGGCTACGATCATTGGCTCGATAAACTCCTGCTGCTGCACGGCGATGCCGCGGTCAATCGCCAGGGCGACGGCTACGTCGACGCCTCAGTCGGTATCCCGCTGCTCGAGGTCAAGGGCCGCAGCCTCGACGCGACTGGCAAGGATGGGCACGCCCACGGTCTCGCCAATCCACATTATTGGCTCGATCCGATAAACGCCGAGGTGATCACGGGTGGCATCGCCGAAGCGGTCATCCGCGTCGCACCGGCATTGACCAAGAAGATCATCGCCAATCGCGATGAGTTTCTCACCCGACTCAAGGGGCATCTGGCCGAGTGGGAACGCTTGCTTGCGCCGCACCGCGCCGCGCGCCTCATCGCCTATCACAACACCTGGCCTTATTTTGCGCGGCGCTTCCGCCTCGACATCGTCGACGTGATCGAGATCAAGGAAGGCGTGAGTCCGAGTCCGGCGCGCCTCGCCAAGCTCGCCGCGATGATGCGCGAGCAAAAAGTGCGGGTCATTCTGCACGAGATATTCGCGCCTGAAGAGATGTCGCAGTTGCTTGCCCGCAGGACCGAGGCAGTCGTGCTGAAGCTTGCGCCATCGGTGGGCGCCCTCTCCGAAGCGGCCGATTACCTCTCGCTCTTCAATTATAATGTCGGAGCGCTCACACGCACTCTGACGGCCACATCGAATTGAACGATCGATGATCGAGGATGTTTTTGCATTCGCAGCACTGCCGCTCGCGGCCGCCGTCGTCTTCACCGGTATTCACACCTGGTTTGGCCTCCAGGTGCTGCGGCGGAACGTGGTGTTTGCCGATCTTGCTCTCGCGCAGGTGTCCGCGCTTGGAGCCACGGTGGCCGTGGTCGCAGGGCACGCCGTTCAGAGTGGCGCCGGCTATACCTACACGCTCATCTTCACGGCGGTGGGCGCCTTGTTGCTGACGGCAAGCCGCGGCTTGGCCCGCAGCGTGCGGCAGGAGGCCTTCATCGGCGTACTTTATGTCGTTGCGACCGCCGCGACCGTGCTCATCGTCGATCGTTCCCCGCAGGGCGCCGAGCACGTCAAGAAGATGTTGGTGGGCGGCATCCTATCGGTGACCGCGGATGAAGTGGTGAAGTTCATCCTGCTCTACAGCGCCATCGGAGCCTTCCATTGGCTCGTAAGGCGGCCATTGCTGGCGGCGGCAGACAATCCCGATACGGGCACCAGACAAATCACATTTTGGGACCTGGTCTTTTACTTGTCGTTCGGTGTCGTCGTGACCTCCTCGGTCGGAACCGCAGGCGTATTGCTGGTGTTCTGCTTCCTCATCGTTCCAGCCCTCGTTGGCAGCCTGTTCTCGTCTCACATCGGCGTGGCGCTGGTGATCGGCTGGGTCGCCGGCGCCGCTGCAAGCGCGGCCGGGATATTCGGGTCCTTCCTGCTCGATGCGCCGACCGGCGCGGTTACGGTCGTGGCGTTCGCCGCGGTGCTGCTGATCGCGGGCGCAGTACGCGCCTTCATCACGGCCCCCGCGAAAGAACGCCGCCGCAACCGGCGAGTCGGGTTGTACGTGGGCGGGCTCCTTTCGTGCCTGGTACTCGGCCTCTCGGGTACTTGGGTCGTCATTGCCCCTGCGGGAGATCATCCGGTCCTGGCTGCGATCGAAATGGCGACCGGGTTCGGACCCGAGCGCTTCATGACGTCAAGAGAACGGGCAGACTATCTAGAGGCCGCCGGAGTCGAGCGCCGACACAAGGGAGAGGTCGACCGGCTCTATGACCGCGAACGGCAATCACGCTGGCAAGGCGATGAGCTCACCCCCGACGAGGTTCGTCGCATTGGCTCGATGCAACAGACCCTGACCGAAATGAGCCGTGGCGAGCGTTTTGTCATGGATTACCTGCGCACACGCGGCCGCGAACGTGAGCGCTGGTACGTCGGCCTGCCGCTCGCGGCGTTTGGATTCATCGGAGCAGCCACCATCGTCTGGTGGACACGCCGCGCGCGGTGAGACCGCTCCGGGCCGCCCTCAGTGGTGGTGCCCGCCGGACGCCGGCGACGGCGCGCCCACGGCCTCGACCGCGTATTCGATCTCGACCTTGCCGGCCTTCTCGAATTCCAGCGTCCCTTTGATCTTCTGGCCCTTTTCCAGCGGCTGTTTCAAGCCCATGAGCATCACGTGGAGCGATCCGGGCTTGAGCTCGACCGTCTCGCCAGGCTTGATCTCGAGCCCGGCTCCCATCGGGCGCATCCTGGCGACGCCCTGCTCCATCGTCATGTTGTGCACCTGGAACTGGGCGGCGACCGCGGCGGAGCCGCCGACCAAACGGTCGGGCGCGCTGCCCTTGTTGCTGATGGTCATGTAGCCGCCCGCCACCGAGGCGCCCTTGGGCGTCGCTCGCGTCCAGGGATTGCCGATCTGTATCGTGCCGACGGAGTAGTCACCGGCGATTGCGTCGCCCGCGCAGACCGCAAGTGCGATCGCAAGAAAAAAAGCAGTGCGTGTCATTTGATTTGCTCCGTGCGAAACGGCGCCCGCAGGCGCCATGGCGGATCTGATGAAAGCCAGGGGCGTGAAACGTCAGATCCGCGGGGGAGCACGCGCGAACTGCGCGCCGATGTTTCGCGGTACAAATGTTTCGTGGTCGAAGGGAATGAACGAAAAAAACGATCGGAAAGCGAAGCCGGTCAGTGCGGCGCCATGCGCGCCGGCGGCCGGGCAACAGTTCGCCCCGCAGTCCTGCGCCAGGCACATCATCCCAAGCGGACAAGCCGGCCGGTGCCGCTTAGGAGCATCGGCGTCCGATCCTGCACCGGATTTGTCGGTCGCGCAGATGTCGGAGAGGATCGCCGGACCGGTCTCCGCGGCCGTCGCGAAAGCTGTCAAAAGCGGCAAGGTCGGACCGAGCGCGAGCGCGTAGGCAACGGCAAGCGCGACGAGCCTGCGGCGGATCAGCCGGTACATGCGGGCAATGTAAGGCCGTGGGGTCGGCGCGTCCACCCGCCGGGTGCGACGAGGCCGCGGCTGCGCCGTTCAGGCCGAGGCCGGATATCGTCGGCCGGTTTGTGCCGCGCGGACCAGGGATTTCACGACATCGGCACATCCCACCGGTTCGAAACCGCGCGCGCGATTTTTCTCACCGATGAGAAACATGATGCGTTGCTGATCGACCATACGGCGATAGTTTTCCGCCAGTGGCAATGCGGAATCTCCCGCGCGCCCGGCAGCGCCGCCGATGCCGCTGATGTCGACGATGGAGAAATTCTCTCCCCGCATGAGTTCCTCGATCGAGCCGAAGCGCAGATCGAAGCAGCCGTAGTGAAACTCCCGCATGCTGCGGGCGACGGCGTCGAGCCGCGCTTCGAGCTCTGGCGTGATATGGCGCCGCGCATCGCGGCGGAGCCCATCCGCGCTGAACGTCAGCGAGAGAACGCGACCGCTCGGCGTTCCCGGCAGCCGCGCATAGAGCACCGTGGCCTGCCCGGGCTGAGGCACGAAACGCTGCAGGATCAGCTTCTCGCCGCGGGGGAAGTGCCGGAGGTATTCGCGCAGCTGCGTCATATCGTCGAGCCGGCATGCACCATGGCGGCCGATATCGGGCTTGGCGATCAGCGGAAATGCCAGTCCGGCGGCGTACAACGATTGCCGAGCCTGCTCCAGGTCGGCGTAAAGCGTCCGCGGCCCCGTGCTGCGCGTCGCCACCACGAGATCGGCGATCCAGCGCCGCTCAGTCGCCGCGACATCGAGCAAATAGCCGCTCTTCGATTCGGCGCCCATCCCCCTCGTCGGGTGGTATGGATTCGCGACTGTGGGCAAGGTCAGAGACCGGTGCCGCACCGCGAAGCCGATCCAGCTCACGATCAAGGGCAGGTAGAACAGGCCCAGCGGAATGCGCTCCGCCACCGGCAACTTGCGCGCGCTGCCGCCGAGCACCGGCATTGCGTGAACGCCACCGCCGGAGGCGGAGGCGCTCGGGGTCGCGCGCCCGCCGTCGGCTGAGTTGGACGCCTGCCGGAACGTGAAGACCTGCCGACGGACAAATCCGATCGCCACCAACACGCAGAGCAGGAACGGCCACGTCCACAATCCGACACGATCATCGAGCGCGTCGCCGAAGAAGACCACGATGCATAGCATGAGCGGCAGGTAGAGCGCCGAGGTGACCAGGGTTGCCAGCGTGAAACGCCCGAGCGGAACGCGCGTCCAGCCGCACGCAACAAACGCAATAAAGACCACGCCGGGCACCACGCGGCAAAGCGTGACGATGCCAAACAGGTTGCGCTTGAGAGTGTCGGCGAAAGTGCGGACACGATCGTCGACGGCGAGCCGCGTGAGCCACGGCAGATGTCTCGCACCCGCGCCGATCCCGTACAACGCGAAGTCGCTCGCCACCATGCCGCCATAGATGCACAGCGCCACGAGCCCGACCGGCATGATGTTGTTCACGACGATGTAGCCCCCGAGGATGATGGCGAGATCCTCGTGCGCGAATGGCAGGAACAGAAGCGAAAAGAATTGCGCCAGCCACGAATAGTCGTGGTCGGACAGGTGCAGCAAGGCTGACAGGACGTCGCTCACGACCATCACACGCCTGGACGCAGTCTCCCTCCCGGCGCGGCACGCCGGGATCATGGGGTCGCCACCCCGCCGCGCTTTGGCGGCATTTGTTGTTGACGAGTTCGCTTCCTCTGGAAAGACAGAGGCCGTCGCCCGGTCCCTGTCGTTTTTATAAATTTCGCATAAATTAGCCCCAAGCCGGTGCAGTCGACAAGGGCATTTGCAGGTCCGCGCGGCAATTTTTTTTGCCAAGCCGCCGGCTGTGGGCTCGGTCGCATAAGGCGTCAGCCGCAGGCGCAAACCACCGTTGCAAGCGCCGGCTACGGTTCCCCTTGAAATCCGCCGCCGCTGCGCCGATAGAGGCCGCCACTTGGCGGGATTCGAAGGTGACGCCCGACCGTTCCAAAACGACCGATGACGAGCACCGGGTGGTGCCGTTCCGTCCGCGCGCCGCCGGAACGGCCCGGACCGGATGGCGCTGGCCGCTGCGCGCGCCGCGGCCAGCGGCGCCCCCGGTCGAAGGACTTGCGAAATACGAAGGCGGGCAAGAGCACGACAATTATCGCCATCGCATGATGGTCAATCTTGCGGCCCTGGCCTTCACCACCATACTGGCGCTCGCCGGGGTGTGGCTGGTGATCCAATTCGCCGATCTGCGCAAGAACCAGGATTGCGCGCTTTCCGGCCGGCGCAATTGCGCGCCGATCGACGTCAATTCGCTCGCGCGGTAAGCCGACCCGGTCCCGCCGCTCGCGGGCGCGAGCTATTGCGCGGACGAGACGGTGACGGGGGCGAGTCCGGAGAAGCCGAGAACGCGCGCCGCCGCCGGCGTCACGTCGATAACCCGGCCGCGCACGAACGGACCCCGATCATTGACGGTGACGACGACCGAACGTCCGTTGCGCTTGTTGGTGACCTTGACCTTCGTGCCGAACGGCAACGTGCGATGCGCCGCCGTAAGCGCGCCGGGACTCAATTTCTGTCCGCTGGCCGTGCTGCTTCCGCTTTCATGGGAATAGACCGAGGCGACGCCGGTCTGATCTGCAGCAGATGCGAGATGGGTGGGAGAGAACTGGTAGGCACAGATGGAAGCAATGAAGAGCAGCATGCTACCTTTCACCACAACCTCCTTTCATTGCGGCGCGACGCCGTTTCGCCGGCCGCTTCGAGCGGCCGACCCTTCTGGTCTGAATGCGGCGGTAAATTGGCAGCGATGCCACTCCCCGCGATCCTTGTCGCGATAACGGCTCGCCCCCCTTCCGGTTCCGCGCGAAATCTCGACGAGAAAGTTCCACGCGGGCGGCTAGAAGCGCCGTTGCGGGCTCGCTGGGCCGCGCGTATCGTCGGGCAAGAAAAATCAGGGCGTGGCGCAGACCACGCTCGGGGAGGACGAAGATGATCGAGGTGTGCCGCCGCCTGGCGTGGCACGGCGTTGCCGCGAGCGTTGCGCTCGTTATGTCAGCCGGCGTGACCGCCGCCCAGGAATGCCGGAACCGCGGCCAACTCGATACGCTCTATTGCGACGAGAACAATGATCTCGTCGCCGATGTGCCGACCGATCCGAAAAAACTGAAGAATCCGGCCACGCTCACCTTTGCCTACACGCCGGTCGAGGACCCGGCCGTGTACCAGAAGGTATTCAAGCCGTTCACGGAGTTTCTCGCGCAGTGCACCGGCAAGCAGGTCGTGTATTACCCCGTGCAGTCAAATTCGGCCGAGATCGAGGCGATGCGTTCGGGCCGCCTGCACGTCGCCGGTTTCTCGACCGGGCCGACCGGCTTCGCCGTCAACATGGCGGGCGCGGTGCCGTTCGCGGCCAAGGGCACCGCGAAAGGACCGCAAGGCTACCATCTGCTGTCGATCGTCAAGAAGGACAGTCCGTACCGCAGACTTTCCGATCTCAAGGGCAAACGTGTAGCGCACACCTCGCCCTCGTCCAACTCGGGCAATCTCGCGCCGCTGGTGTTTTATCCGCCGGAGGGCCTCAAGCCGAACGAGGACTACGAGCCGCTGATGTCGGGCGGCCATGACAAATCAGCGCTCGGCGTCGCCGCCGGCGACTATGACATGGCTGGTGTCGCCTCCGATGTGTTCGAGCGAATGATCGCGCGCGGGACGCTGAAGGCCGACGACTTCCGCATCATCTTCACCAGCCCGCTGTTCCCGACCTCGTCGTTCGCCCATGCGCACGATCTCCATCCCGATCTCGCGCGAAAGATCCGCGGCTGCTTCTTCGCCTTCGACTTCCCGCCGTCCATGCGCAAGGAGTTCAGCGGCGATGACCGCTTCTACCCGATCACCTACAAGGAGGCATGGAAGGGGGTGCGCGAGATCGCGGAGAGCTCCGGCACGCCCTACAACAAGGCCGCATACGACGCGGAGGCAAAGCGCGAGGCGGAAGCGCTGGCGAAGAAACAGCAACCGGCTGCGAAGCGGTAATGTTTCCTCCCGCGCCGTCCGCGCCGGTACGCGATCAGCGCCGCTCCGCTCCGCAAGGGCGTCGCACTGCCGCGATTATCGTCACTTGAGCTGATCCTCCACCTTGGCGATGCCGGCCATGGCGCATTTCTCGTCGCCTTCGGAGCTCGAACCGCTCACGCCGACCGCGCCGATCGTCTCGTTGCCGATCTTGATCGGAACGCCGCCGCGCAGGGCAATGACATCGGCGAGCTGCCGTTGCGCGGCAAGCTCGGGCAGCTCGCTCGTTCGCTTGGCCCATTCCGCGCTGGTGCGGCCGAAGGTGCGCGCCGTATAGGCCTTGCGCCGAGCCAGTTCGAGATTGTGCGGATTCGCCCCGTCTGCCTGCAAGAACACGCGCAGCCGCCCGGCGCGATCGACGACCGCAACCGATACGCTGTTGCCGTCACTCTCGCACCGGTCGAGCGCAGCAACGGCGATCGCCAGACCCATGCGCACACCGACGTCCCGGTGCGTGACGACCTGCGCGCCCGAGGATGACGGCAGCGCGCAGGCAGCGGCCAAGCCGGCGGCAAAAGCGAATCGAATGGACATGAACGAATCTCCCTTGGTTGACGGCATTGCGCCGTGCGATCGGGTCTACCGCAGGTTCTGGCCTCCTCGGAGTTGCGGATTATCTCACGCTCGGCGCCTGCGATCACCCCCGCGCGGCGCCTAATGCATTCAAGCGTCGAAACTTTCACGCCCGGCGCCGCCATTGAACTTGCGCGATGTCTTCGCTATACGGGCACCCGACCTCTCGCGGGGGAGACGGGCCGCTCCGGGGCGATCCACCCGCAATCGCAAACACGTCAGCGCGGTTGGCGAAACACGTGGCCGATCAGGGATTTACTGATGCCTTCGACTTTTGACACCGTGGCCAATATCATTTCCGAGACTTGCGACATCCCGCGCGAGACAATCAAGCCGGAAAGCCACGCCATCAACGACCTCGGCATCGACAGCCTGGACTTCCTCGACATCGCGTTTGCGATCGACAAAGCGTTCGGAATCAAAATGCCGCTGGAGCAATGGACGCAGGAAGTCAATGATGGCAAGGCCACGACCGAGCAATATTTCCAGTTGAACAACCTGTGCACCCGCATCGACGAGCTTGTCGCTGCCAAGGGCGCCTGACGCGCTCGCATGCGCATCGAGTACTTTCAGCTCATCGACCGCATCGTCGACCTCGATCTTGCCCAGCAGACCATCCGCGCCGAGGCGCGCGTCCCCACCAGCTCAACCATCTTCGAAGGACATTTTCCCGGTTATCCGCTGATGCCGGGCGTGCTGCTGATCGAGGCGATGGCGCAGACCTCGGGCTGGCTGGTTATCGCGGTGACCAAGTTCACCCGCATGCCGTTCTTCGCCGCGGTGAAGGAAGCGAAGCTGCGTTCGTTCGTGACGCCCGGACAGGCTCTTTCGCTCTCGGCCAAGCTGCTGCACGAGGGCTCGGGTTTCGCGGTCACCAAGGCCGATATCCGATGCGACGGCAAGCTTGCCTGCAATGCCGAAATCACGTTCCGGCTGGTCGAGTTTCCGAATCCCGAGTTCCGCGCCAGCATGGAGAAGATGGCGGCGATCCTGGAATTCCCGATGGGGGTCCGGGCTGATGGCTGACCCGCCGCGCGAAGCCTGGATCACCGGCATCGGCATCGTGTCGTGCCTCGGCGAAGGCGCCGAGGCGCATTGGCAGGGCCTCGCCGAGCGACGAATCAAGGTCGATGGCGAGAGCTTCAAGCCGTATCTCGTCCATCCGCTCGCGCCGCTCGATCTCGACAAGCAGATCCCGAAGAAGGGCGACCAGCGCCAGATGGAGGCGTGGCAGCGGATCGGCACCTATGCCGCCGGCCTCGCGCTCGCCGATGCCGGCGTGAAGGGCAACCCCGATCTGCTCGCGCGCATGGACATGATCGTCGCCGCCGGCGGCGGCGAGCGTGACATCGCGGTCGACGGCACGATTCTCACCAACCGGTCCAAGGCAGCCGATCCCAACGTCTTCCTCAACGAGCGGCTGATGAGCGACCTGCGGCCGACGCTGTTCCTGGCGCAACTCTCCAACCTGCTCGCGGGCAATATCTCGATCGTCCACGGCGTCACCGGTTCCTCGCGCACATTCATGGGCGAGGAGGCGGCCGGCGTCGACGCCGTGCGCATTGCGCTCGCGCGCATCGCCGCCGGACAGAGCGAGTTGGCGCTCGTGGGCGGCTCGCACAACGGCGAGCGCGAGGATTTGCTGCTGCTCTACGATGCCGGCGGACATATGTTGCGGGGCGCGTTCCGACCGATCTGGGAGCGCAAGGCGGCGCCCGGCATGGTGCTCGGTTCGCTCGGCGCGTTCCTCGTTCTGGAGGCGCGCAGCCACGCCGAAGCGCGTCACGCCAGGCCGCTGGCGCGGCTGTCAGGGGTCAGGTCGGAACGCTCGAGCCGGCCGTCCGGCGCAAGCAGTGCCGCGCTCGGGCGGATGTGGCAGAGCCTCGTGCCGACGGCCGCGGCCGGGCCCGTCGCGGTGATCTCCGGCGCCACCGGCGCCGAACCCGCCACCAGCGCGGAGCGCGCCTGGCTCGAGACCATGCCCGCGGTACCGGTGCGGGCGACCGGCAGCGTTCTCGGCCATGGCTTTGAACCGCAATTCGCCATGAACATTGCGCTTGCCACGCTCGCGCTGGGTCGCGAAAAGTTGTTCCCGCCCCTCGATTCGTCGGGGGTCGAACGGGCGTATGAAGGTCCGCTCGACCGGGTCGCCGTCACCGCCATCGGTCACTGGCGTGGCGAGGGCATGGCGCTGGTCGAGGCAGTGGCGTGAAGGAGGCTTGCAGCATGGCGTTGCGCGACAAGAGCGGGCGTCCCGTCGTGGTGGTGACCGGCATGGGCGTCATCACCTCGCTGGGCGCGGGAAAGGCGGACAACTGGGCCAAGCTCACGGCCGGAGAATCCGGCATCCGCCGCATCACCCGTTTCGCCAACGAAGGGCTCAAGACCACGATCGCCGGCACCGTCGATTTCGTGCCGGTCGAGCCGTTCTGCTCGACCGAGCTCGGCGAGCGCATGGCGGCAATGGTCGCCGAGGAGGCGATCGCCGAGGCCAACATCGGCGGCAAGGGCGACTTCCCGGGTCCGCTGTTCCTCGCGGTCGCGCCGATCGAGATCGAGTGGCTGCATCGCGAGGCGTTCGCGGCCGCGTCGGGCGCCAACGACGCGGTCGGCTACGACGATCTGTTGCGCGCGAGCGCCTCGGGTCGCTTCCACGCCGTTCACGAACGCTGCCTGTTCGGCTCGGTCGCCGAGCATCTCGCCGACCGCTTCGGCACCAAGGGCTCGCCGATTTCGGTATCGACCGCCTGTGCGTCCGGCGCGAGCGCGATCCAGCTCGGCGTCGAGGCGATCCGTCGCGGCGAAACCGAAGCGGCGCTGTGCATCGGCACCGACGGCTCCGTCAATCCGGAGGCCCTGATCCGTTTCTCGCTGCTATCGGCGCTGTCGACCGCGAATGATCCGCCGCAGGCGGCAGCCAAGCCGTTCTCCAAAAATCGCGACGGTTTCGTCATGGCCGAAGGCGCCGCCGCCCTCGTGCTCGAGAGCCACCAATCCGCCACGGCGCGCGGGGCGAAAATCCTCGGCGTCCTCGTGGGCTGCGGCGAAATGGCGGATTCGTTCCACCGCACCCGCTCGAGCCCCGACGGCAAGCCGATCATCGGCTGCATCCGCAACGCCATCGCCGATGCCGGGCTCACCCCCGACGACATCGGCTATATCAATCCGCACGGCACCGGCACGCCCGAGAACGACAAGATGGAGTATCTCGGCGTCGCCGCGGTGTTCGGCGAACGCGCCAAGTCGATTCCGATTTCGTCGAACAAGTCGATGGTCGGGCACACGCTGTCGGCCGCCGGCGCGGTCGAGACCGTGTTCACGCTGTTGACATTGCAGAACGAACGCCTGCCGCCGACCATCAATTACAATATCCCGGATCCGGCCATTCCGCTCGACGTCGTGCCCAACAAGGCGCGCGACGCCGGGGTGCGCCACGCACTGTCGAACTCGTTCGGCTTCGGCGGCCAGAATGTCTCGCTGGTGATGAGCCGCGAGCCCGCGTGACGCATGCGGGCGCTCACGCTGATCGCCGATCGCAAGCTCGAGCTCGTCGACCTCCCCTCGCCCGCCGCGCCCGCGCCGGGCGAGGTGCAGATCAGGATCAAGGCGGTCGCGCTCAACCACCTTGACCTGTGGGGCTATCGCGGCATGGCCTTTGCCAAGCGCAAGATGCCGGTCGTGGTCGGTGTCGAGGCCGCCGGCGAGATCGCGGCGGTCGGTCCCGACACGACCGGGTTCAAGCCCGGCGATCCGGTCGTCATGTACGGCGCATTGACCTGCGGCAGCTGCAAGGCCTGCCGGGAGGGCCGTGACAATCTGTGCGAAAATGTCGCCGGCATCATGGGTTTTCACGTCGACGGGTTCGCGCGCGACCTCGTCAATATGCCGGCGCGGTTGGTGATGCCGGTTCCCGCGGGCGTCCATTTGCGCGACGCCGCCTGCGCCCCGATCGCATTCGCGACGGTGCAGCATATGCTGTTCGACAACGCCAAGCTCGAGCCGGGCGAGACCGTGCTCGTGCATGCCGGCGGTTCCGGCATCGGCTCCATCGCCATCAAGATGGCGAAGGCGATCGGCTGCACGGTGATCACCACGGTCGGCGACGACGCCAAGGTCGAGAAGGCCAAGGCGCTCGGCGCCGATCACGTGATCAACTATCGTACCGATCGCTTCGAAGGCGCGGTCCGCAAGATCACCGGGAAGAAGGGCGTCGACGTGGTGTTCGAGCATGTCGGCGCTGAAACCTTCAACGGCTCGCTGCTGTGCCTCAAGCGCGGCGGCCGGCTGGTCACCTGCGGTTCGACCGCGGGTCCGACCGTGCAGTTCAACCTGATGCAATTGTTCCAGCAGCAATACAAGATTTTCGGCTCGTTCGGCGCGACCATGAAGAACATCGCCGAGAAGCTCGACAAGATGGCGGGCGGCATGACCCCGGTGATCGACATGGAAGTCCCGCTCGACCAGTTCGAGAAAGGGCTGGAGCGGCTGGAGACGCGACAAGTGTTCGGCAAGGTGATCGTAACGCTCTGATGCGCAGGTCGATGTTTCACCACCCGCGGGGGCGACGGCAGGGCTAGATGCGCATTCGGATTCCGAACGCCGTTCGCGACGCCGTGCTTGGCAATGCCGCGGTCGGCATCATCAAGATGCTCCGCTGGACCGACCCGCACCGGATGTCGGATTTCGCCGGCGGCCTGATGAGCAAGGTCGGCCCGAAATTGCGCGAGCACAAGATCGGCCGCGCCAACCTGCGCATGGCGTTTCCGGAGAAATCCGACGCCGAGATCGAACAGATCCTGTCGGGTGTCTGGGACAATCTCGGGCGGCTGGGGATCGAGTTCGCGCATCTCGACCGGATCTGGGATCACGACCCGGACAATCTCGCCGCAAGCCATATCGATTTCGATCCGGCATCGGAAGAACGGTTCGTCCAGTCCCCGCGACGACGGCAAGCCGGCGCTGGTGTTCGCTGCTCATTTGGCGAACTGGGAGATGCCGGCCCTGCCCGGTCCGCGCATAACCTGCCGAGCGCTGTGGTCTATCGCGCGCCCAATATCGGCGCGGTCGCCGACATGGTGATGGCGACGCGCGGGGTGAATATGGGCCGTCTGATCAAGACCGGGCTCGATGGCGCCTTCAAAGCCGGCGAAGCGCTGCGTGAGGGCCTTCATGTCGGCATGCTGGTGGACCAGTATTACGTCCGCGGCGTGCGACCTTCTTCGGACGTGAGACCAACGCCAATCCGCTGATTGCGCGCCTGGCCCGGCAGGTGGAATGCCCTATTCATGGCGCGCGGGTCGTCCGCAAGCCGAACCACCGCTTCTTCGTGGAACTGACCCCGGAAGTGCCACCGGTTCGCGACGCCGCCGGCAAGATCGACGTGCCGGGCACGATGCAGGCGATCACCAGCATCGTCGAGGGCTGGATCCGCGAATACCCTGAACAATGGCTGTGGCTGCACCGCAGGTGGCGGTGACTTCTCCACCCTCCCCTGGAGGGGGAGGGTCGGCGAGCATGAGCGGAGCGAATGCGAGACTGGGTGGGGTGACGCTCGACCACCCCGACGCTCATTTCATTCCATTCGGCGTCGACCCTCCCCCTCCAGGGAGGGTGCAGAGGTTTCTTCACTTCCCGGTCTTCACCCGGGTCCACAGTCGGTTGATGATCCGCTGGGTCTTGGCGTCGCGCGCCGTGACGATGTAAAGACGCTTCATCGTCTCCTCGTCCGGATAGATCGTCTTGTCGTTCAGGATCGCGGGATCGACCAGCTTCTGGCTTGCCAGATTGCCGTTGGATAGGACACGAGATTGGAGTTCTTCGCCGCCACGTCCGGCCGCAGCATGTAGTTGATGAATTCGTGCGCCTCGGCGACATTCGTGCATCCTTCGGGATCGCGAAATTGTCGAAAAACATCTGCGCTCCCGTGCCGGAATGGCGTAGCCGATCTCGACATCGCCCCCCTTGCGCTTTCTTTGGCCTCGGCGGCGCGCTTCTGCGCCTGCTTGATGTCGCCGGACCAACCAACCACCAGGCAGATTTCGCCGGAGGCGAGCGCGTTGAGATATTCCGAGGAATGAAACTTGCGCACGACGGCCGCACCTTTGCATCAACGTCGGCTGCCTTTTCCAGATCGGCCTCGCAGTCGAATTCGGATCGAGTCCGAGATAGTGCAGCGCCGCCGGCAGAATGTCGTCGGAGGAATCGAGCATGTGCACGCCGCAATCTTTGAACTTGGCGAGGTTCTCCGGCTTGAACACGATGTCCCAGCTGTCGATCCGGCATCGCCACCGAGATTTCCTTCGCCTTCTTAACGTTGTAGCCGATGCCGGTCGTGCCCCACATGTAGTTGACGGCGTAATCGTTGCCGGGATCGTAGGTCGCGAGACGCTGCGCGATCTCCGGCCAGAGATTGGCGAGGTTCGGCAGCTTCACCTTGTCGAGCTTCTGGAACACCCCGGCCTTGATCTGGCGCTCGAGGAAATAGGCGGTCGGCACGACGATGTCGTAGCCGGACTTGCCGGCCAGCAGCTTGGCCTCCAGCGTGTCGTTGGAGTCGAAGGTGTCGTAGCGCACCTTGATGCCGGTCTCCTTGGTGAAGTCTGCAGCACCTGCGGGGCGATGTAGTCGGACCAGTTGTAGATGTTGAGGATACGCGCCTTCTGCGCCACGGCCGGCGCCGCAGAGAGGCCAACAACAAAAATAGCCAGCGCCGCGGCAGCGCGAAGCATGGAGATCGGAACATGTTGGATACGGACCTAGCCGCGGTTTTGGTCGGCAGCCCCGCCTCTTTCCAGGCAATGATGCCGCCTTCAAGGTGGGAAATCGTGCGGGAGGCCGGCGTCCTGCGCGGCGAGCGAAGCAGTGACCGAGCGCTTCCCGGAGCGGCAGGCAAACACCACCTGCTTGAAACCGGGGTCTGGTATCAAACCCGGGTCGAACCCCGACAGCGGCACCACCACGGCGTCGGGATAAGCCTCGACGGCCACCTCGTTCGGCTCACGAACGTCGACCAGCAGGATGCGGCCCTCGGCAAACCCGCGCGCCACATCCTCCGGCTGCAGATCGGTGCCCGTGTCTCCGGCCGCATCGGCGGGCATGAGCGCACTCCTTGTCCGGCGGGCAGTGGCCGCCCCGACCAAAAGTCGCGCGTCGCGTCCCGGGGATTAAGAGGCATGCGGTGGATTTCCTGGCCCGCAGGATCGACAGCACGCCGGGCGGGACGCGGCGTGCGTCTAAACGGTCACCTGCGTGCCGACTTCCACTACCCGCCCAGTGGGGGTTTGGAAATAGTCGGTGGCGTCGTTGGCGATCCGGGTCAGGCACGATGAACAAGTGGTCCTGCCAGCGCGGCATGCCGGAGTGAGCGGCCGGCTTGAGCGCCCGGCGCGACAGAAAAAACGATGTCGACATGATATCGAAGGTCCAGCCGAGCTTGCGGGCCACGGCCAGCGCTTTGGGCACGTTGGGAGTTTCCATGAACCCAAGCGCAGCGTCACGCGGGTGAATGTCTGGCCTACCCTTTCGATGGAAACGAGTTCCGCCGGATCGGCGCGCGGCGCATTAACCGCTTCGATGGTGAGAATGACGTTATGTTCGTGCAGCACCTTGTAGTGCTTGAGGCTGTGCATGAGCGCTGTCGGCGCGTAATCTGGCGTGCTGGTGAGAAAGACTGCAGTGCCGCTGACGCGCCACAGGCGGCTTGCTCTCGAGCATGCGCACGAGGTCGGCGAGCAGAATTTCCTGACGCCGCGTCTTTTCCAACAGCAACTGAGTGCCATGGCGCCACGTATACATGACGAGCATTACCAGTCCGCCGAACGCCAGCGGCACCCAGCCGCCCTCGAACACCTTGAGGAGACTGGCCCCGAGGAATGATCAGATCGATGAACGATGAACAGGTATCATCAGCGCCGCCGCCGCAAGCGGCGACCAGCGCCACACCTTCCAGACCACCACGAACGCCATCATCCCGGTGACGACCATGGTGCCGGTGACGGCGATGCCATAGGCGGATGCGAGCGCGCTCGACGAACGGAACATGGCGACCAGCAAGCAGCACGCCGACCAGCAGGAGAATAGTTCACCCGCGGCATATAGATTTGGCCGTACAATGCTCTCCGGAGGTGTGACGGATTTCGAGCCGCGGCAGCAGGCCGAGTTGGATCGCCTGGCTGGCGTGATGGAATAGGCGCCGGTGATGACGGCTTGGCTCGCGATCACGGTCGCAGCCGTCGCCAGCGCCACCATCGGCAGCAACGGCCCGGTCCGGATGAGCCAGAAGAACGGGTTCTCGATCGCTTTGCGGATTGGCGAGTACCAGCGCGCCCTGCCCGAGATAGTTCACCGCGAGCGACGGCAGGACCAGTCCGACCCAGGCGGTCTGGATCGGCTTACGACCGAAATGGCCCAAGTCGGCGTACAATGCTTCGGCGCCGGTAACGGCGAGAAATACGGCGCCGAGCGTGATGAGGCCGATCACGCCGTGTCCCGCCAAGAAACCCACCCCGTAGCTCGGATTG
>CAVQIP010000075.1:0-75022 GCA_963712565.1 uncultured Alphaproteobacteria bacterium
CAACCTGCATCAAAGCTCCGGAATATCAGCGGAACATGTGATCGAGCTGCATGGGAACAACAGTTACGCGTTATGCCTCGACTGCGGAAAGCGCTACGAGTTGTCGTGGGTGCGCCAGCAATTTGCCGACGCCCGCGAACGCACGCCCGATTGCACCGACTGCGGCGGGCACATCAAGACGGCGACGGTATCCTTCGGTCAGGCGATGCCCGAGCGCGAAATGCGCCGCGCCGAACAACTCGACTCTTGACTGTGATCTTTTTCTCGCAGTCGGCTCGTCGTTGGTGGTGTGGCCCGCGGCGGGATTTCCGCTGCTGGCCAAACGAAACGGCGCTCGTTTGGTGATTATCAATCGCGAAGCGACCGAATTCGATGAAATTGCCGATCTGGTCGTGCGCGAGACATCGGAACGGTGCTATCTCCTTTCATCGTCCACTGATTCGGGACAGTGGAAAGATGTACACAGCCATCCACCTCTTTTGGGATGTAAACGCATTTTGGACTTTCCCGTTCGCCGCCGAATGATATCTTCATGCTGGCCAAGATTCGAAGCGCGCAGAAGAAGCGCCTAGACTGAGCGGCGGCGTTGGGGCGTCATGACGTCGGACGGAATTGGACCGAAGGGGCCGGGCGGCGGTTTGGAACTCGACCGCGGCGCCGGCGCCGAGATCGGTGACGAGGCGGCGAGCGTCATCGAGCTCACGGGCGTCATCAAGTGGTTCGACGTCTCGAAGGGCTATGGCTTCATTGTTCCCGACAACGGGATGCCCGACATCCTCCTGCACGTGACCTGCCTCCGGCGCGACGGCTTTCAAGTCGCATTCGAAGGTGCGCGCGTCGTGGTCGAGGTGCTGCAGCGTCCGCGCGGACTGCAGGCGTTCCGCGTCCTGTCCATGGATGAGTCGACGGCGGTGCATCCGGCGCAGATGCCGCCGCCGCGCACCCACGTCACGGTGACGGCGACCAGCGGGCTCGAACGCGCGCAGGTGAAGTGGTTCAACCGGCTACGCGGGTTCGGCTTTCTCACCCGCGGCGAAGGCACGCCCGACATTTTCGTGCACATGGAGACCTTGCGCCGCTTCGGCCTAACAGAGTTGCGGCCCGGCCAGTACGTTCTGGTGCGTTTTGGGCCGGGACCGAAGGGGTTGATGGCGGCCGAGGTGCGGCCCAAAGGCGCCCTGGTCGGTCCGGCATCGCACTGATCCCAAAGGCGAGATCCCCATCACGCCGACCCGCCGGACAACGTGCCGCCGGGTTGCTGCGACGCGGCATGGCGGTTCCTGATCTGCTATGATCGGAGCCCGCCAATCGAGGCCCCGTCATGCGTCATTGCTTGCTCCGCATCATCGCCGCGCTGTCCTTGCTGGCGCTGCCGTTGCTGGTGCCAGCCGGCGGCGTTGCGGCGGCCGAACTGCAGCCGCTCGAGATCGCGAGCAAGAGCGGCGTCCACGTCTTCGCGGTCGAAATGGCGTCGACGCCGGAGGAGCAGGCGAAAGGCCTCATGTTCCGGCGCCAACTGCCGGAAGGGCAGGGCATGCTGTTCGACTTCCACCGCGAACAGCCGACGAGCTTCTGGATGAAGAACACATACATCCCGCTCGACATGATCTTCATCCGCGGCGACGGACGAGATCCTGCGGATCGCGGAGAACACGGTGCCGCTCTCGGAGACGCTCGTTCCCTCCGGCGGACCGGTGCGCGCGGTGCTCGAGGTGATCGCCGGAACTGCCAAGAAGTTGCGGTCTCGCCCCCGGCGACCGTGTGGCGCACGCGATCTTCAACAGCCGTTAGCGGGTGGGTTGGCATCGTCCGCACGGCTCGGACCTCGGTCGAGGGCCGCGTCGCCCGGCGGTTAGACAAGCCGGGCGCCGAGCTCGCGCATCGACGTCGGGCTCGATCCGGGCGCGCTTGCTGGCGCAAACCGAACCGTGTATCGAGGCCCGGCGCGGCGGCTCCGGGGCATAGCGCAGCCTGGTAGCGCGGGAGTTTTGAGTATTCGAGGTCGCAGGTTCAAATCCTGCTGCCCCGACCACGTTTTTTCGACCGAGCGAGCGCACAGCCGACCGACGATGACCGCACGCATCTACAAGCCCGCCAAGACCGCGATGCAGTCCGGCAACGCCAAGACCAAGGAGTGGGTGCTCGATTTCGAGCCCGAGCAGCCGCGCGAAATCGAGCCGCTGATGGGTTGGACCAGTTCGGGCGACATGCGTTCGCAGGTGCAGTTGCGCTTCGACAGCGCCGAGGAGGCGATCGCCTATTGCGAGCGACACGGCATCGCCTATCAGGTCTTTCAATCCAAACCCTCGGCGCGTCGCGGCATCTCCTACGCCGACAACTTCGCCTTTAATCGCCGCGACCCCTGGACGCACTGATCGCGGCATACGGCGCTCGATCCTCGCACAGCAGTCCAGGCACGAGCCGCCGAGCGCGTGCGCAGCACCGGTCCCGGCGCGCCGAATTTCCCGATTACGCGTCCCTCGCTGCAAACACCGATCGCATGGCGTGGCTTGCGGTCCAGATCGCCGCGCTGGCCAGCGCGGCGATGAACGCGATCAGTAGAAAAAAATTCGCTTTCGCCATGCTGCTCCAGAAACCGCCGAGGAAACCGGCGAGGATGTCCGCGGGCAGCGTGGCCGCGAACCAAACGCCCATCACCATGGAGAGCACACGGACGGGAGCGAGCTTCGAGATCAATGCCAGCCCGACCGGCGCCACATGGAGCTCGCCGATCGTGGCCAGCACGAAATAGCCCACCAGCCACAGCGCGCTTGCCTTACCCGCCGCCGTCCATGCCGCGCCCGCCATCACCACATTGGCGAGGACGAGGCAGAGGCATCCGAAGGCCATCTTGCTGATCGGGAACGGCTCGCTGCCGCGGCGACCCTGCCGCGCCCACAGCCGTACGATCAGCGGCGTGAATACGAAGACCATGAGCGGATTGAGCGCGAGGAACCAGGGTGATGGAATCTGGCCGCGCCAGAACCCGAGGTCGACCGAGCGATCGGTGAAATCCTCGGCCCACAGCAGGATGGTGTTGCCCTGCTGATCGTAGGCGGCCCAGAACAGCGTCACCAGCGCGCAGATGCCGACGAGCGCGAAGACGGAACGGCGTTCGCGCGCGTCGAGCGGTTGCCGCTCGCGCATGACTGCTCTGCCCCGCGGCAAGGCGTCCCTCGGCAGCGCCCGCTGGCCCCAGAGGTAGATGCCAAGGCCCGTCAGCATCCCGACCCCGGCGGCGGCGAAGCCGTAGTGCCAGCCGTACTGGACGGCGAGCGCGCCGCAGACGAGGGGGGCCAGGAATGCGCCGATATTGATGCCGAGATAGAAGATCGAATAGGCGCGATCGCGCCGGATGTCTCCGGGTGGGTAGAGGGCGCCGACTTGGCTCGAAATGTTCGGCTTGAACGCGCCGATGCCGAGAATGAGCATGAGGAGGGCGATCAGAAACAGCGCCTCGAACGCCATCATGAAGTGGCCGATGGCCATGAACACGCCGCCGATGATGACGGTGCGACGCTGCCCGAGCACGCGGTCGGCGATGAGCCCGCCCAGGATCGGCGTGAAATAGGCGAGCCCGGTGTAGAACCCGAACAGCTGGGAAGCGAACGGCTGCGGATCGAGCTTTCCGAACAGCAATTCGAGTGCTGCTTTGACCTCGCCGAAGCCGAGCACCGCCTCGACCCGGCCGGGGTCGAGCAGATATTTGACCATGTACAGCACGACGAGCGCGGCGTTGCCGAAATAGGAGAAGCGCTCCCAGGTTTCGGTCGCGAACAGGACGGCGAGGCCGCGCGGGTGGCCGAGAAGTCGGCCGCCGCGAACGGTGTCGCGCCGTCGCGATCAGCGCGGCCGTTCTCGGCGCCGGGCCGCGGCGCTGTCATGGGAGTCGCGCGCCCTTGGACCGCAGCGCATGGATGTCACCGGAAGTGGCGCCGGGCGGCGCCTGGACGCTCCGCCTTGCGTCGTAACCGGCCTTGTACCCAGCCTCGCGCATGGTCGGGCTTAGGGCCGGCGTTGCATCATCTCGATCGCAGGAAGCCTCAGCGCCCGCAATTCCGGCGGTGGCATCGTCTCCTCCGGCAATCGATTGAGCCCGGCCGCGACCAGTGCGCGCCCGAGCGCCGGCGCGGCGGTCACCACCGCCAGCGGGATCGAGAGCAACGGACCGCCCGCGATGAACAAGGCATAGGGAATGCCCGATGGCACGGTGGCGGCGAGCAAGAGCAGCGGTGCGAGGCCGATCAGGGTATGCGGCCAGAACTGCCGCACGGCGGGCGCCCACGGCACCTCGTGATCGTCACGCGCCTGCGCGCCCCAGCCCACCGTGCGGCCGAAGGGGAGGCGCACCAGGAACAGGGTGTGGCTCGTCCACGTGATCGGAGCGACCAGCACGACGAACACGATCGTGAGCATGAAGCTCGCGATGAACCGGGTTGTTCCGCCGAACAAATACCGCAACTTCGCGCGGGTCAGCACGTCGATGCCGGTTGCGATATTGGGCGCAAACCACATCGCCAGCACCAGCAGGAGAATGGCGATCCCGGCGTCCCAGCGCATGAAGTCGGCCGGAGTTGGGGCGAGCGCGGCGGCCGCGCTGCCGAGCAGCAGCAGCCCGATCCAGGCCGGCGCGCCGATGAACATCAGGATGGCGAAAACGAGCTGATAGCGGCTCACGGCCGGCAAATCGGGTATTCGCAAGAAGTCCCAATACTGCATGTTGCCCTGGCACCAGCGCAGATCGCGGCGGACGTATTCGACCAGCGTGGGCGGGTTCTGCTCGAAGCTCGCGCCTTCCTCCGCCAGCACGCGCACTTCGTAGCCGGCGCGCCGCATCAGCACTGCTTCGAGCTGGTCGTGGCTGAGCACGTGGCCTTTGACCAGCGCCCCTTCGGCGAGCACCGGCAGATGACAATGCGCCACGAAGGGTGCGATGCGCACGATCGCGTTATGGCCCCAATACGGCCCGCAATCGCCCTGCCACCATGCGCTGCCGATGGTGTAGGAGCGCATCCCGAGCCGCATGCCGAACTGGAAGATACGGGCAAAGGCGCTGGCCGAAGGCATGCCGATCACCAGGCTTTGCAGGATGCCGAGACCTGGATCGATCTGCATGATGCGCACCAGCTTGAGCACGAGATCGACGGTCATCACGCTGTCGGCATCGAGCATGACGGCGAAATCGTGGTCCTTGCCCCAGCGCGCGCAGAAATCGCCGATGTTGCCGGCCTTGAAGCCGATATTTCGCGCGCGCCGGCGGTAGGTCAGCGCAACCCGCCCGCGCCATGCCGCCGCCAGCGCCGCAAAACGCAGCTCCTCGGCGGCGGCCGTGTCGGCGTCGTTGGTGTCGCTCAGCACATAGACCTGGAAGCGCTCGCCGACGCCACGCGCGGCAAGCCCAGCCAACATGGGCTCGAGCAGGCGCGCCACCCGCTCGGGCGGCTCGTTGCGGATGCACATGAGGATCGCGGTCGAGGCGGTGATCGGCTCGTCCCCCCGCAGCCGGCCGGCAACCGGGGTGACCGCGGCGACCGGGTCGCGCGCAAAACGCATGATCAGAAGGCCGACGGCCGCGTTCCAGAACCCGATCACGTACCAGGGCAGCGTGACGGCGAAGAGCACGACCAGAACGAGATCGACGGTGCCGAAGCCGCCGGGCGAGAGCGCGACCACGGCCAGCCAGGTCAGGCCGACCATCGTCAGCCCGACGCTCGCGAAGAACAGCGCCCGCCGCGATGCGAGCAGGGCAGGAGGCGCGGCAATGACGACCGCGTCGCGAGGAGAGCGTTCGAGCATGGCGGGGCTTTGCGTGTCTTTCCGGCGTTTTGAGGATATAGCGGCGTGCGTCGAAGTCCAATCCGGCGGTAACCGGTCGCGTGATACTCTGTCGCCGGCCCGCCCCATCGCCGGGCGGGCGGCCGGACGGCGGGTCGTGACAACCGGGACATGACAAGCGACACGATGTCGAAAACGCAAGGCGAAGCCCTCTGGTATGTCGGTCCCGGCCGCGCCGAGCTGCGCGTTGAGCCGGTTGCCGCGCCCGGGCCCGGCGAGGTGCAGGTGCACGCGCTCTTCGGCGCCGTCAGTCGCGGCACCGAGCGCCTCGTTCTGGCCGGCCGGGTACCGGCGAGCGAATACGACCGCATGCGCGCGCCGCGTATGGGCGGGGCGTTTCCCTTTCCGGTGAAATACGGCTACGCGACCGTGGGGCGGGTCGCGGACGGGGTGGCCGAATTGCGCGGGCGTGTCGTTTTCAGCCTGCATCCCCACCAGAGCCTGTTTACCGTGCCGGCCGAAGCCGTGTTTCCCGTTCCCGACGATGTATCGCCGCGGCGCGCCGTGCTCGCGGCCAATATGGAGACCGCGCTCAATGCGGTGTGGGACGGCGCGCCCGGGCCGGCCGATCGCATCGTGATCGTGGGCGCGGGACTGGTCGGCCTTTTGGTCGCGTATCTTTGTGCGCGGCTGCCGGGGACGCAGGTGACGCTGGTCGACATCGTCCCCGCGCGTGCCGCGCTCGCGCACGCGCTCGGCGTCCGCTTCGCGCCGCCGGGCCCCGCGCCGGCCGACTGCGATCTCGTGTTCCACGCGAGCGGCACCGCCGCTGGCTTGGCGACGGCGCTGCGGCTCGCCGGCGAGGAGGCGAGCATCGTCGAGTTGAGCTGGTATGGCAGCGGCGACGTCGCGGCGCCGCTCGGCGAGGCATTCCACAGCCGGCGGCTGCGGCTGATCTCAAGCCAGGTCGGCAAGGTCGCCCCGTCGCACCGCGCGCGCTGGTCGCACGGCCGCCGCCTGGCGGCGGCGCTCGCGCTGCTCAACCGGCCGGTCCTGGACGCGCTGCTCGCGCCGGCGTTGGCTTTCAACGAGCTGCCGGCGAAACTGCCTTCGGTTCTTGCGTCCGACTCGAACGCGGTCTGCCAGCTGATCCGCTATCCTGCTGCCGAAGAAACGCAGCAATGACGAGGGATGCCAGTGTACGCGGTTGAAGTCTCCGACCAGATCATGATCGCCCATTCCTTCCGCGGCGAGGTTTTTGGCCCCGCCCAACAGCTGCATGGCGCGACCTTCGTCATTCGCGTGGCGTTTTTCGCCGACACGCTCGACGCGCACGGCATCGTCGTCGATATCGCGCGCGCCCACGACGTGCTCAAGGCGGCGCTGGCGCCGATCAGCTATCGCAATCTCGATGAGCTGCCGCAATTCAAGGGCAGCAACACCACGACCGAATTCTTGACCAGGCACCTGTTCGACCATCTCGCCGACGCCGCGCGTGCGGGCAGGCTCGGCCGCGACGGACGCGAGCTCAAGTCGATCCGCGTGACCGTTGCGGAATCCCCGGTTGCGCGCGCCTGGTATGAGGCGCCGTTGTGGTGAAGAAAGCCGTGTTCGCGGTGCCGGGCGACCTTGCGACCCCGACCGGCGGCTACGCCTACGACCGAAGGATCATCGCGGAGCTGCCGGCGCACGGCTGGCGGGCGCAGGTGCTCAACCTCGGCGCCGGGTTTCCGTGTCCGGCGCCCGACCTGCGCGCTGCCGCGGGCGCGCGACTTGCCGCGTCGGCGCCCGGGCTTCCGATCGTGATCGACGGCCTTGCCTTCGGCGTGCTGCCGGAGGCTGCCGCGGCGCTGGTCGCGAGCCATTCGCTGGTCGCGCTGGTGCATCATCCGCTTGCGCTCGAAACCGGATTGAGCCCGGCTGACGCTGCTTGCTTGCGCGCGAGCGAACGCGCCGCGCTCGCCTGCGCGCGCCATGTCATTGCGACCAGTGCCATGACCGCGCGGCTCCTGGCCGCCGATTACGGCGTCCCCCGGGACCTAATGAGCGTGATAGCGCCGGGAACCGATCCCGTCGCGGCGCGGCCGCGCCGACGCGAAGCCGCGCTCTGCCTGCTCGCGGTCGGCGCGGTAATTCCGCGCAAGGGCTATGATGTGCTGGTCGCCGCCCTTGCGAAGCTCAAGCATTTGCCCTGGCGCCTCGTCATTGCCGGGGATTGCGGCCGAAGCCCGGAAACCTTTCGGCGGCTCGCGACCGACATCGCGGATTTCGGTCTGGCCGACCGCGTCAGCTTGCTCGGCGCCGTGGGGCCCGAAGAGCTGACCTCGCTTTACGCCGGCGCCGATCTGTTCGTGCTGGCTTCGCGCTTCGAAGGCTATGGCATGGCCTACACCGAGGCCATCGCCCACGGCGTCCCGGTCGTCGGCACCACGGCCGGCGCGATTGCGGAAACGGTGCCGGGCGACGCCGGCGTGCTGCTGCCGCCCGACGATGTCGGGATGCTGGCGGCGGCGTTGCGGCGGCTGATGGAAAGCCCGGAGCAGCGCGAACGCCTCGCCGCCGGCGCCCGCGCCGCCAGGTTTCCGACCTGGAGCGAGCAGGCGGCGCGATTCGCCCGCGTGCTGGACGCCCTGGCATGAGCGGCTTTTCCGCCGAATGGCTGGCCTTGCGCGAGCCCTATGATCGCGCCGCGCGCAACGCGGTGGTGCTCGACGCGGTCGCCGACGCGTTCCGCGGCCAGAGTTCGATCGCGGTGACCGATCTCGCCTGCGGTACCGGCGCGACGCTGCGCGCAGTCGGGCCGCATCTGCCGCCGCGTCAGAGCTGGCGCCTGGTCGACAACAATCTCAGCCTGCTGGCGCGGGCTTCGACCCTCGCACAGCCACCGCACGTGACCGTCACGGCAAGGCCGGTCGATCTCGCCCGTGATCTCGAACTCGCGCTCGAGGGCCCGCTCGACCTCGTTACCGCATCGGCGCTGCTCGATCTCGTGTCGCCGGAATGGCTCGACCGTTTCATCGTCGAGGCGGCGGCGCGGCGGCTGCCGGTCTATGCCGCGCTCAGTTACGACGGCCGCGCCGTCACCGAGCCGGGCACGTCGCTCGATGCCGAGATCGTCTCCGCCTTCAACCTGCACCAGCGCACCGACAAGGGCTTCGGCCCGGCGCTGGGGCCGACCGCGCCGGCCCGCGCCGCCGAGCGGTTCGAGCATTTCGGCTACGCCGTGGTGCAAGGCCGTTCGGACTGGGTGTTCGGCCCGGACGATCGCGTCATCCAGGATGCGCTGTTTGCCGGCTGGGCCGAACTCGCGGCGCTGACCGCCGCGCTGTCGACCGAGGAGATCGCGGACTGGCTCGCCCAGCGCCGCGTCCATCTGGCCGCCGGCCGCTCGCGCCTGCGCATCGGTCACGTCGACATCTTCGCCCGGCCGATCGCGACCCGATGAGCGCTGAGGTCGCAGTCCAGCAGCACGTCGCCGCCGAGAGCGTGGACGCGCATGGGTGCGCGCACCGCCTCCCCGACCCGCTGCACGGGAGGAAGCGTGAGGCTCGTTGGTCCGGCGCCGAGGATGATGGGGGCGACCAGGATGTGCAGCCGGTCGAGACATCCGGCGGCAAGGAAGCGCGAGACCGTGTCGGCGCCCCCTTCGACGAGAATACGGCGCAGGCCGCGCGCGGCGAGCTCGGCCACGATCGCGGCCGGGGCAAGTTGGCCCTTGTCGGGGGCGACCGCCACGATTTCGACGCCGGAAGGAGGCTGCGTCCGCGCCGGCGCGCGGGTGATCACGAGCCTGCGGACACCGTCGGCCGCCAGCACCCGGGCGGCCGATGGCAGTCGGCCGTTCGGATCGATCACCACCCGCGCCGGGCTTGGGCCGGCGACGCGGCGGACCGTCAATTGCGGATCGTCCGCGATCACCGTGCCCACCCCGATCACCACGGCGTCGACCAGCGCCCGCAAGCGGTGCAGATGGGCGAGGCCGCCCTCGCCGTTGATGTAGTGGGAGTGCCCGCTGGGGGTGGCGATGCGGGCATCGATCGACTGGCCGCATTGCCCGACCAGGACGAGGTCGTCGACCGCGCCCTGCCGCAGCGGTCCGAAGATCGCCTCCCAGGGCTGGGGCAGGGAACCAGCGGTACTGCGAAACGTTGCCGGTACCGGCGCCCAAGAGGAAGCAGTGGCGGAGTCATTTTCAGGACCGGTGACCGGCCCGGCTGGGCGCCCATCCGTCATCGGCGAATACCTGCTTTCGGAACTTGCCGCTTCGTGCCATGATATTTGGTGGGTCGGTGACTGCCAAACGCGCGGTAAAAGACATTGCCAATGGAATAAAATCCGCTCGGACGCATTCTTATTCGGTCCATGCGGTGAGTTTGCCGCGGCCCAAGGATAGTGTGTGTGGGGTGACATGAGTGGGAGTGGGAAGTTCGGCCTGTTTGGCACGCCCAAGCAGGTCGCGGTAGAGCGTAGTCTTGCCGAATTCCGGTCGGGGCGACCGATCGTGGTGACAGCGCCGGAAGAAGCAGTGGCGGTCTTGCCGGTCGACGGCATGACCGACAAGGGGCTTGCCGCCTTCAGGCAGCTGTGTGCGCCGGGTAGGCCTTACCTCCTGATCGCCGCGCGCCGCGCGCGCGCGCTCGGGCTCAAAGGTGCCGGACCGACAGGCTTGGCGATCGGCGATCTTCACGATGCGGCGGCGATCTTTTCGCTTGCGGCGGATACGCATGTCACCCGGCGTCTCGACATGGTGCCCGCGGGCGCGACGGCGGGCGCCGCCATCGAGCTCGCCAAGCTCGCCCAGCAACTGCCGGCCTTGCTCGTCGGTGACGGCGCCGCCGCCGGCGTGAGTGCGAGCGATCCGCCGCTGATGGTGGTGGCCGCCGACGCGATCGCGCAATTCCGTCGCGCCGCAATCGAATCCGTCGCCGTTGTCGCCGAGGCGACGATCCCGCTCAGCGGCGGCTTCCCCGCCCGCTTCGTGATCTTTCGCGACGGCATCGGCGGTACGCCGATCGCAGTCGTGGTCGGAAAGCCGGATTTCTCGCAGCCGGTTTCGGTGCGACTGCACTCGGCTTGCCTGACCGGAGACGTATTCGGCTCGCGGCGATGCGACTGCGGCGATCAGCTTCGGCTTGCGCTCCCGCAGCTCGAGCAGCACGGCGGCGGGATCATTCTGTACTTGGAGCAGGAAGGCCGCGGGCTCGGCCTCGCCAACAAGATCCGCACCTATCAGCTGCAAGACGCCGGTCTCGACACCGTCGATGCCAACACCGTGCTGGGCTTCGACGACGACGAACGCGACTACGGGGTCGCGGTGCGCATGCTGCAGGTGCTCGGCTGTACGCGGGTGCGGTTGTTGACCAACAATCCGGCGAAGCTCGAGGGCCTTTCCCACGCCGGCATCGACGTGTCGGGGCGCGTGCCCCTGCACGGGCCGATCAATTCCGACAACCGGCGCTATCTCACCGCCAAGGCGACCCGCGCCGGGCACAAGCTCGATCACGTGCTGGGCGCCCTTGCCGAGGCTGGCGAAAGTTCGCGCAAATCTTGACCGGCGCCCCGGAGGGGCGGCATGACCGACGCGCTCCAGCAGCATCTCCTGCGCAGAGATCGGGTCGCGGCGTGCCCGACCGCGCGTTGATCTCGCGCCGCGCATCATGGCCGCGCCGTCCACCCGATCGGTCGCAGACCTCACCTTTCCGGAGGTTTCCGGACGCCTGCGGGAAAGCTCGGTGCTCTGCTTGCCGATCGGCGCGATCGAGCAGCACGGCGCGCATCTGCCGCTCAATACCGACGTGATCGTCGCCGAGGAACTGACGCGCCGCATCATTGCGCGCTGGGGCGACGAGTTCGACCTGTGGCAGCTGCCCACCGTCTCCGTCAGCCTGTCGCGCGAGCATGATTGGGCGCCGGGCACGCTCGCTTTGACCATCCAGAGCTTCGTGGGGTTGCTGCGCGACATGGCGCGGGACATCGCGCGGTCGCTGCCGGCGCGCAATCTTCTGATCGTCAATGGTCACGGCGGCAATCGTGGAGTTTTGGACAATCTCATCCACGAGCTGCGTGGCGACTTCGCGCTCAATGCCTGTGTCATCCATCCCTTCGATTTGTCTAAGGCGGAGACCGGTGCGAGGAGTCCCGATGTTCACGCCGGCAAGAGCGAGACCTCGGTGATGCTGGTGCTGGCGCCGCAGCTGGTGCGCGCGCAGATGATCGCGCCTGCGGCCAGTCCGCCCGACAGCGCGACGATCACGGCGTTGATCTTCGATCGCGGTGCGAGCTTTCCCTGGCGCACCGACGATCCGCGGCTGACCGCCAACGGCGTGATCGGCGAGGCCCAGGCCGCAACGCCCGAGCTCGGGCAGGCCATCATCGACAGCGTCGTCGAGGAGACGCGCGGCGTTCTCCGGCGCCTGCTGGACAGTCAGCGCCCGATGCCGGGCGCGTCGCCGCGCCCGCGCGGAGGCCTAGCCAGCCGTCGTCCGCCCGCGGCCCCGGCGGATGCCGGCTCCGCGACAACTTCGCCGCCGTGGTGCTCAGAACGGATCGGTCCAATGCTCGACCGGAAGGCCTTTGCCGTGCCTGACCATGATGTCATGCGGGGCAAGCGGCGCCGACGCCTCGCTGACGCCGACCTTGTCCCCGATCTTCGGCGTGGCCAGGGTGGACATCGACCAGACGACCGCGACTGTGGCGATAACGGCGATTCCGGCGAGAACGATGAGCTTGCGCATCTGATGTCACCTTTTCGTCGTGATGGGCAACGCAAGTGCACTCGCACATCGTCCGCGGTCCCAGCGTGAAGCGCTTCACACAGGCTGATTTTTCTCCCTGGGCACTCCTGCCTCCAGGGCGGGCCGAGGAGACGCGGCCAAACCCAAAGCGCTCCGGTCGGCGCTGCCGGCACGGTCACAATCCCGTGGAAAAAGGTGTAAGATCGTTATGATTTCCAATGAGAATCAGAGGACGTGAACATGAGCATTCGACGAACGGGCCTGTTGGCCGCTTTCGCCATCACGCTGATCGGCACCGCGCCGGCGTGGTCGCAGAGCCTGCTGAAAACGCTCGACCCGGATAACGACCGCAGCGTCGATCTGGCCGAAGCGAAGAGCGCGGCCTCGAAGCTGTTCGACAAGCTCGACCGCGATCACGACGGCACGCTGGATAGACGCGAATTGCGCGGCCGGATCAACGCCAAGGATTTCGCTGCCGCCGACCCCGACAAGGACGGGACGTTGGACAAGAATGAATTTCTCGCGGTGGTCGAGAAGCGGTTCAACGCCGCCAATCCGGACAATGACGGCACGATCGATGCCAAAGAGCTCAAAAGCTCGGCCGGCCGCTCGCTCGCACGCGTGCTGAAGTAGGCTCGGCGCCGGCGCGAGCCTTCAGCTTGGGTCGGCAGCGGCGAAAGGAACGAATTACCAGATGCTCAAGCCGGGATCGCCGGTCTTCGAGACCGCCAGTGCCATCCAGGCTCTTGCGCGGGCGCCCTCGGCGATCCGATCGGCCGGGCAGGGGGCGCTATCCGTGAAACCTCCGGCCTTCACGTATTCCTGCGCGATCCTGCCGAGCGAGCGGCAGTTTTGAGAGGTCTCGTATTTGAGGCCGTTATCTCGAACGTCCCGTACGCATCGGTTGACGGCGTCCTTCAATTCATGGGCGAGCGATTCAAGTCGCGGATCGCCTGACGAGCACGCGGACATCAGCAGCAGGAGCAGGAGTAGCGGAGCGCTGCATGTGGCAAGTCTCATGTCGTTCTCCTTCGGGTACGGCGCGGCTTCTCTTGTTCGGTCAATCTCGGGGCTGGCGGCCGGACCATTTGCTTCCCGGTCTCGCCTGCGCGGCCCAACGCACGAACGTGGTGCCCGTTGTCTCGCCCTCCGCGGGCGCCCACGGCGCGAATTCGTTCGGCCGGTAGGGACCGGGCTTGACCTCCATGACGACGGCCGCGGACTGGGCCACCGCGCCGTGCCAGGTGCCGGCCGGGATTTGCACCACCGGCGAAGCGACGCTCATCGCCAGCCGCTGCGCGAGCTCGGCCGGCGGGCCGAAGATCAGAACGTCGAGCTCACCGCGCAGCAGCACGAGCATTTCCCATTGCTCGCTGTGCACGTGCGGGCGCACGTAGCTGTCCGGTTCGAGCCCGATCAGCAGGCGCTGAACCTGATCGTGGTGGCCGGCATGCAGCAGCAGGTGCGAACGCCGGCGCGGGCTCGCCGCCGCTTGGCGCAGGAGCTCGTCCAATTGCCGCTCGTCTACGCGTTGCGGTGGGTCGGTCTGCGTCATCGGAGCACCGTGCGGGATGGCCGGAGCTGAAACGGGCGGGCGTCTGGGGAATCGCCGAGGTCACCGTCGGATGTTACTCCAGGCCGTTGGTGAGGTCCGGCTTGCCGACCGGGTCAAGCCTTGGAGACGACTGGCGACCCCGGCTGGATTCGAACCAGCGACCTTCAGCTTAGAAGGCTGTTGCTCTATCCCCTGAGCTACGGGGTCGCGACCGGGAGCTTGTAGCCCAACAGCAGGCCCAGCCGCCAGCGCCGGCTTGCTCTCGCGTCCCGCACATTTTTTCTCCCGCGGCTTTTCGCTCCGCCCGAAATTGGCGTAATTTGGCCTGCCCATGCCAGCCTGCATCCATGCGAGCAACGCCGCCGCCACACCGCCGGGCGCCAGTTTGGCGCGCCGCCGTCGCGGGCGCCGATCGGGAGCCGGCCCATGATCGAGGTGCGCAGGCTCGGCCACGCCACCCTGACGACGCCCGATCTCGATCGGCAGATCGCGTACTATACCGACGTGGTCGGTCTCACTTTGATCGAGCGTGAAGCCAAGCGGGCGTTTTTGGCGAGCAAGCAGGGCCTGGAGGCGATCGCGCTCGAGCCCGGCCCGCCCAACGCGCTGGCGCGGCTCGCGTTTCAGGTGGCGCCCGGGAGCGATCTCGCCGCGCTCGCGCGCGAGCTGGCAAAGCATGGGATCAACAGCGAGCGCCGAAGCGGCATTTCGCCGGGGGTCGCCGAAGCCATCGTGTTCAAGGACCCGAAGGACACGCTGATCGAAGTCTTCTCGGAATATGCCTTCGCCCGGGCGGACCACGGCCAGACCGGGATCATGCCGCTCAAGCTCGGGCACGTGGCCTATCGCGTGAACGACGTGCAGCAAGTGGTGAAGTTCTACACCGACGTGCTCGGGTTCCGGGTGTCGGACTGGCGCGACGAGACGTTCGCGTTTCTGCGCTGCGGGCCCGATCATCACACCGTCAACTTCGTGTTCGACGAGGTCCCGCAGCTCCACCACATCGCGTTCGAGGTGAAGGACTGGGCGGAAATCCAGCGCGCCTGCGAATGGCTGGCCAAAAACGACATCCACCTGGTCTGGGGTCCCGGCCGTCACATCATCGGCCACAACATCGCGATCTATCACCGCAACGCCGACAAGGTCCGGGTCGAATTCTTCTGCGAGATGGACCTGATGAAGGACGAGGCGCTCGGCTATTTCGACCCGCGCCCCTGGCACCAGGACCGGCCGCAGCGGCCGAAGGTGTGGGGGCCGGACACGCTGCGCAATTACTGGGGCTTCGGCTCCGAGCGGATCATCCGCGGCTACCAGACGGTCGAGTGACGCGATCTTGATGATGACCGGCGCTCTCTCGAGCGTCAGTGGCCGGGCTTGACCCGGCAATCCATCGTCTGTCGATGGGACTACAACTCACGACGTGGATGCCGCGAGCAAGCGCGGGCATGACGAGTCGGAACATCGTGAGCATTGATATAAGCCGCCGCCAGGCACGCGCGCGGGCGCAGACGGCGCAGACCATCTGCGCGTTGCACCGCGTCGGAGGAACCCGCGACAGCTCAGGTCAGCGTGAAGGCTGAGGTCGCCGAGCTTCTCGATCGAGGTGACGAGCTTGTCGCCGGGCTTGAGCCAGACCTGCTTGTCCTTGGGGTAGCCCGAAATCACGCCCTCGGGCGTGCCGGTGAAGATGATGTCGCCGGGCTTGAGCGTGAAATAGCGCGAGATATAGCTCACGAGCTGCTTGCAGTTGAACACCATGTCGGAGGTGTTCGAGGACTGCCGCACCTCGCCGTTGACCCGGCACTCGATCTTGAGGTTGTCGCCGTCCACTTGATCGGCACTGACGAGCCACGGTCCCACCGGCGCCGCTCCGTCCAGACTCTTGCCGAGCATCCACTGGGTCGAGCGCGATTGCAGGTCGCGCGCGGTGAAGTCGTTGCCGGTGGCATAGCCGAAGATGTAATTGGGCGCATCCGCCTCCGAGACGTTGCGGGCGCGGCGCCCGATCACGATCACCAGCTCGGCCTCGTAGTCGAATTTCTGGGCGTCCTCCTCGGACACGCCGATGGTGCCGCCGTGGCAGTTCAGCGCGGTGTTGTATTTGTTGAACAGGATCGGCTGCTTGGGCACCGGGTTGCCGGTCTCGGCGGCGTGCTTGCGGTAGTTGAGCCCGATGCAGATGATCTTTTCCGGACTGGTGACGCAGGGCCCGAACGCCGCCTTGTCCGCTGCGACGAAATAGCGGTCGGCCGCCGCGCTCGCGCGCGCCTTGTCGTTGAGGCGTCGCAGCCCGTTGATGTCGCCTTGGCCCTTGAACACCGCGTCGATGGTGGTCGGTGCGCCTTCGCGAAAATCTTGCTCGGCGGCGGCGACGTCGAGGATGCCGCGGTCGGTGCGCAGCCCCAGGCCGTATCCGTCCGGCCGCCGCAGCGTGGCGAAGGTCATGCCCTTCGGCAGCTCCTTGAGCTCGCTCGTTCGTACACCGCTCTGCGCAACGGCGTCGGTCGCCGCCGGCAGGCTCGCTGCCGCTGCGGCAACGCCGAAGAGGCTGGTGGTCTTGAGAAACGTTCTGCGGTCGTGATCCATGTTGTCGCCTCCCGGGGGGTCATGCGGCGCCGTTGATCGGCGCGGCTTGGCGCACAATAGCGCATTTGCGGTCGGCTTTGGACGGGAAGGGCGAGCCTGTGCAGAGCATTGCGCAAAATTCCGGTGGCATGAAAGATCATTCCATATCAAATGTTTAAGGTGAGGTGCCGCGGGGCCTCGCCGCGGTCGGCGCGGCCCTCGCACCAAGCTCTCTCGGTCACGACCTCGACATGTTTTGCCGTTCATCCTTGTACTGCCCGTTCGGGTCGCTCGCCGCCCGACGGGAATGGAGGATCCCCCATGCTCGCGTTCGTTCGCGCTGCCTGCGCAGCCGCGCTCGTCCTGCTGTTGTCCGTCCCCGCCAACGCCGCCGACAAGCCGTTCAAACGCGATGATCTCGCCGACGCGGCGATCAAGCTGGAAGCCCAGATCAAGGCCGAAGCCGGCCAGGTGGGCAAGCCCGCCGCCGCGCTGCGGCGCGAGGCCGACGCCGCCTTCCAGCGCAACGATTTCCGCAGCGGCATGCAGATCCTCGGGCAGATCGTGGCGGTCGCGCCCGACGACAGCGCGAACTGGCTGCGCCTCGCCAAGGCGGTGCTCCAGATCCGCCCGAGCAACGACCGCGAGAAGAGCCTGCTGCTGGAACGCGCCGCGACCGCTGCCTATCTCGCCTACCAGCGCTCCGGCAATTCCGGCGAGGAGGCCGAAAGCCTGGTGGTGATCGCGCGCAGCTATGCCGATCGCTCGGTCTGGCGTCCGGCGCTCGACGCGCTGCGCGTTTCGCTCGAGCTGCGCGAGGTCGCCGAGGTGCGCCAGCAGTACGAGCGCCTGCGCGAGGATCACGGCTTCCGGCTGCTCGACTACAGCGTCGACGCCGATGCGGCCTCGCCCCGCGCCTGTTTCCAGTTCTCCGAAGACCTGGCGGGCAAACGCACCGACTTCTCGCCCTTCGTCGCCGTCGGCGGCCAGGACAAGCCCGCGCTGTCGGTGCAGGACCGGCAGCTCTGCGTCGAGGGCCTCAAGCACGGCGAGCGCTACGCCATCACGTTGCGCGCCGGCATTCCCTCTCTGGTGAAGGAGACGCTGTCGAAATCGGCGGACTTCAACATCTATGTGCGTGACCGCAAGCCGTTGGTGCGCTTCACCGGCAAGGCCTATGTGCTGCCGCGCACCGGCCAGCGCGGCATTCCGGTGGTCAGCGTCAATACCGCGTCGGTGACGCTCGAAGTCTATCGCATCGGCGATCGCAATCTGCTCGAGACGGTGGTGGGACGCGACTTCCAGCGCAGCCTCGACCGCTACGACCTCGAGCGCCTGACCGAAGAGCGCGGCTCGCAGGTCTGGAAAGGCGAGATGACGGTCGAGCAGGTGCTCAACACCGACGTCACCACCGCCTTCCCGGTCGCCGACGCCATCGGCAGGCTGGCGCCCGGCGTCTATGTCGTGGTGGCGCAGCCGACCGGCGCGATCAAGGATGACACGGATTCGTTCGCCACCCAGTGGTTCATCGTCTCCGATCTCGGCCTGACCGCGCTTTCCGGCAACGACGGCATCCATGTCTTCGTGCATTCGCTCGAGACCGCCCAGGCGAAGGGCGCGGTCGAGGTGCGGCTGATCTCGCGCGGCAATGAGGTCTTGGCGCGCCGGCGCACCAGCGACACCGGCCACCTGCAGTTCGAGGCCAATCTGGCGCGTGGCGAAGGCGCGCTCGCCCCGGCCATGCTGATCGCGAGCGACACCAAGGGCGACTACGCGTTCCTGAGCCTGAAGGCGCCGGCCTTCGATCTCACCGACCGCGGCGTCTCCGGCCGCGCGGTGCCCGCCGGCCTCGACGCCTTCGTCTTCACCGAGCGCGGGGTCTACCGCTCCGGCGAGACGGTGCAGGTGACGACGCTGTTGCGCAACGGCCAGGGCGTGGCCGCGCTCGACGTCCCGCTCACGCTCGTGGTCGAGCGGCCGGACGGGGTCGAATATCGCCGCACCGTGGTGCCCGATCAGGGCGTGGGCGGGCGGGCCCTGTCGGTGCCTCTGGTGTCATCGGCCCCGACCGGCACTTGGCGCGTGCGCGCCTTCACCGATCCGAAGCGCCCGCCGGTCGGCGAGGCCACCTTCATGGTCGAGGACTATGTGCCCGACCGGCTCGACTTCGAGCTCGCCTCCAAGGCCAAGGGCGTCTCCAGGACCACGCCGGCCGAGATCACGGTGGACGGACATTATCTCTACGGCGCGCCAGCGGCGAAACTCGAGCTCGAAGGCGAGGTGATCGTATCGCCGGCGAGCGAGCGGCCGGGCTTTGCCCGCTACCAGTTCGGGCTGGCCGACGAGGACGTCGAGACCACCCGCCAACTGCTGGAAAACCTGCCGGACACGGACGACAACGGCAAGGCAAGTTTTGCCGTGACACTCGAGAAGCAGCCGGCGACGACGCGCCCGCTCGAGGCGCAAGTGATCGTGCGTCTGGCCGAGGCCGGCGGGCGCGCGGTCGAACGCAAGCTCACGCTGCCGGTGATTCCGGCGGGGCCGATGATCGGCGTCAAGCCGCTGTTCTCCGGCCGCTCGCTCGGCGAAGGCGAGAGCGCGGCCTTCGACGTGGTGGTCGCGGCGCCGGATGGAACCTCGCTTGCGCGCAACGGCCTGCGCTACGAGCTGTTCAAGGTCGAGACCAAGTACCAGTGGTACCGGCGCGACGGCGGCTGGGACTTCGAGCCGGTGAAGACGACCAAGCGCGTCGCCGACGGCCAGCTCGACGTCGCCGCCGACAAGCCGGCGCGCATCTCGGTTCCGGTGCAATGGGGCCGCTACAGCCTGGAAGTGTCGACCGGCGATCGCAACGGGCCGGTCACCTCGGTCGGCTTCGATGCCGGCTGGTATGCGGAAGCGAGCGCGGACACGCCGGACCTCTTGGAAATCGCCCTCGACAAGCCGGAATACGTCCCCGGCGACAGCATGACGGTGGCGGTGACCGCGCGCACCGCCGGCAAGGTCACGCTCAACGTCATCGCCGACCGCCTGATCACCACGGTCACGCAAGACGTGACGCCCGGCACGGCGCGGCTGCGCGTCCCGGTCGGCAACGACTGGGGCACCGGCGCCTATGTGGTCGCGACCCTGCGCCGCCCGCTCGATGCCGGCGCCGAGCGCATGCCAGGCCGCGCCATCGGCGTGCAATGGTTCTCGATCAACCGCAAGGCGCGCACGCTCGCCCTCGACCTGGGCTTGCCGGCGCTGCTGCGTCCGAACAGTACGCTGCGCGTCCCGGTCAAGGTCGCGGGACTCGCTCCCGGCGAGGAGGCGCGCATCGTCGTCGCCGCGGTCGATGTCGGCATCCTCAACCTCACCGGCTACAAGCCGCCGGCGCCCGACGACTACTATCTCGGCCAGCGCCGGCTCACCGCCGACATCCGCGATCTCTACGGCCAGCTCATCGACGGGATGCAGGGCGCGCGCGGCCAGATCAGGACCGGCGGCGACGCCGGCGCCGCCGAGCTGCAGGGCTCGCCGCCCACGCAGAAGCCGCTCGCGCTCTATTCCGGCATCGTCGCCGTCAAGCCCGACGGCACCGCCGAGATCGCGTTCGAGATCCCGGATTTTGCCGGCACCGCGCGCGTGATGGCCGTCGCCTGGTCGAAGGACAAGGTCGGCCGCGCCAGCGGCGACGTCACCATCCGCGATCCGGTCGTGCTCACGGCGACGCTGCCGCGTTTCCTGCTCAACGGCGACCGCGGCACCATGCATCTCGACCTCGACAATGTCGAAGGCCAGGCCGGCGACTACCGGCTGGAGGTGAGGAGCGAAGGCGTCAATGTCGGCGGTTCCGCGCCGCAGACGCTCAGGCTCAACGCCAAGCAGCGTAGCTCCGTCACGCTGCCGCTGTCGGCGGCAGCCGCCGGCGCTGCGGCGGTGATCGTGCGCGTCAGCGGGCCGGGCGGCTTCGCGCTCGAGCGCAATTATCCGCTCAACGTGCGGCCTGCGACCCAGATCCTCGCCCGCCGCACGGTCAAGCCGCTGGCCAAGGGTGAAAGCCTCACGCTCTCGAACGACCTGTTCGCCGATCTCGTGCCGGGCAGCGCGAGCGTCGCGCTATCGGTCGGTCTTCCGAGCGCGCTCGATGCGGCGGCGCTGCTGGCGGCGCTCGACCGCTACCCGTTCGGCTGCTCGGAGCAGATTGCAAGCCGCGCGCTGCCGCTGCTCTACGTCAACGATCTGGCGGGCGCGGCGCATCTGGCGCTCGACACCGGGGTCGATCAGCGCATCCGCGACTCCATCGACCGGCTGCTGGCGCGTCAGGGCTCCAACGGCTCGTTCGGACTGTGGTCGGCCGGCGGCGATGACGTCTGGCTCGATGCCTACGTCACCGACTTCCTGACGCGCGCGCGCGAGCGCGGCTTTGCCGTGCCCGATATCGGCTTCAAGCTCGCGCTCGATCGGCTGCGCAATTTCGTCGGCAACGCCGAGGACCCGGCCAAGGACGGCGGGCGCAATCTCGCCTATGCGCTCTACGTGCTGGCGCGGAACGGCGCCGCGCCGGTCGGCGATCTGCGCTACTTCGCCGACACCAAGCTCGATGCGATCGCAACTCCGATCGCCAAGGCGCAGATCGCCGCGGCGCTCGGCATGCTCGGCGACCGCGCGCGGGCCGAGCGCGTCTACGCCGCGGCGCTGGCGTCGATCGCCCCGCGGCCGGTGCTGGACTACGGCCGCCACGACTATGGCTCGGTGCTGCGCGATGCGGCGGCGCTGGTCACGCTCGCGTCCGAAGGCGGCGCACCGCGGGCGACCATCACCGGCGCGGTCGAGCGCGTGGAGGCCGCGCGCAACCTCACGCCCTATACCTCGACGCAGGAGAACGCGTGGATGGTGCTCGCGGCCCGCGCGCTGGCGAAGGATGCGCAGACCGTTGCGCTCGACGTCGGCGGCGAGAAGACGCAAGGCGCGCTCAATCGCAACCTGCGTGCGGGCGACCTGCAACAGCCGCTGAAGGTGACCAACAGCGGCGAGGCCGCGGTGCAGGCGGTCGTTACGGTGTCGGGCGCGCCGCTCGTCCCCGAGCCCGCCGCCGAGAACGGCTTCAAGATCGAGCGCAAGTACTACACGCTCGACGGCCAGGCCACCGATGCGACCAAAGCCCGGCAGAACGACCGCTTTGCCGTGGTGCTGAAGATCACCGAGCCGCAGCCGCAGTTCGGGCGCGTCATCGTCGCCGATTACCTGCCGGCCGGCTTCGAGATCGACAATCCGCGGCTGGTGTCTTCGGGCGACACCGGCACGCTCGCCTGGATCGAGGACGCGCAGGAGCCGGTGAATTCCGAATTCCGCGACGACCGCTTCAGCGCCGCGTTCGAGCGCAAGAGCGGTGACGCCTCGGTGTTCACCGTCGCCTATGTGGTGCGCGCGGTCTCGCCCGGCCGTTACGTCCACCCGCAGGCCTATGTGGAGGATATGTACCGGCCCGACCGCTTCGGCCGCACCGCCAGCGGGACGGTCGAGGTGACGGCGGCGAAGTGAGATGAGCCAGACGGTTGCCGCGCACTCGGTGCTTACCTCTTCCCATGGGGAGAGGTCCTCTCCCCGCCGGGGAGAGGGAGCCCACCGCGTCGGCGGCGATGGCTGCGTGCGAGCCTCGCCACGGTATTCGTCGCAGCCGTCGCGGCCATGGCAGCGGGCGGATATTGGATCGCTGCCCTCGGTCCGGCGCCGCTGGGAGAGGGACTTGCATTCTCCACCCTGGTGGTCGACCGCGACGGCAAGCTGCTGCGGCCCTACACCACCCCGCAAGGACGCTGGCGATTGCCGGCGACGCGCGAGCACGTCGATCCGCGGTTTCTCACACTGCTGCTCGCCTACGAGGACAAGCGCTTCGGCGCGCATCGCGGCGTCGACCTGCTCGCGCTCGGCCGCGCGTCGGCGCAGCTCGTCGGCCACGGCCGCATCGTCTCCGGCGCCTCCACCATCACCATGCAGGTTGCGCGGCTGCTCGAGCCCCGCGCCGAGCGCAGCTTCACGGCGAAGCTGCGCCAAATGGTGCGCGCGGTCGAAATCGAGCGCGCGCTCTCCAAGGACGAAATCCTCGCGCTCTATCTGAGCCTCGCGCCCTATGGCGGCAATCTCGAAGGCGTGCGCGCGGCCTCGCTGGCCTATTTCGGCAAGGAGCCGCGCCGCTTGACCTTGGGCGAGGCGGCGTTGCTGGTGGCCTTGCCGCAATCGCCGGAGCAGCGCCGGCCCGACCGCGCGAGCGAGGCCGCGCGCCGCGCCCGCGACCGGGTGCTCGACCGCGCCGCCGCCGCCGGCCTCGTGCCGGCGGACGAGATCGAGCGTGCCCGGCACGAGCCGGTGCCGGAGGCACGCAGGCCCATGCCGATGCTGGCGCCGCATGCGGCCGACGCGGTGGTCGCGGCGGTGCCCGATCGCCGCCTTCACCGCCTCACCATCGACGCGGCGCTGCAGGCGAATCTCGAAGAGCTGGCGCGCGAGCGCGCCCGTGCGCTCGGCCCCGAGATTTCGGTGGCGATCCTCGCGGTCGATCATGCGACCGGCGAGGTGCTGGCGCGTGTCGCCTCGGCCGACTATTTCGACCTCCGCCGCGCCGGTCAGGTCGATATGACGGCGGCGGTGCGCTCGCCGGGCTCGACGCTCAAGCCGTTCATCTATGGACTGGGCTTCGAGGACGGCCTCATCCATCCCGACACGCTGATCGACGATCGCCCGATCCGTTTCGGCGGCTACGCGCCGGAGAATTTCGATCTCGTGTTCCAGGGCACGGTGACCGTGCGTCGCGCCCTGCAGCTGTCGCTGAACGTGCCGGCGGTCGCCGTGCTCGACAAGGTCGGCGCCAGCCGCTTCGCGGCCCGACTCGAGCAGGCGGGCGCGGCGGTCAGGCTGCCTCCGGGCGAAGCGCCCGGGCTCGCGATGGGCCTCGGCGGCGTGGGCGTCACGCTCGGCGATCTCGTTGCGCTCTATGCCGGGCTCGCGCGGCTCGGCACCACGGTCGCGCTGACCGAGCGCGTCACCGGCGAGGAGGGGCCGACGCCGCGCCGGCTCCTGGATGCGGCCGCCGCCTGGTATGTGGGCCACATCCTGCTCGGCACGCCGCCGCCGGAGAACGCCGCCGGCGGGCGGATCGCGTTCAAGACCGGCACCTCCTATGGATATCGCGACGCCTGGGCGGTCGGCTTCGACGGCAAGCGCACGATCGGCGTCTGGGTCGGTCGTCCCGATGGCGCGCCCGTGCCCGGCCTGGTCGGACGCGTGGCCGCGGCGCCGATCCTGTTCGATGCCTTTGCCCGCACCGGCAAGCTGCCCGCGCCGCTGCCGGCCGCGCCCAAGGGCGTGCTGGTCGCGGCGACCGGCAAGCTGCCGCCGCCGCTGCAGCGCTTCCGCCCGGGCGTGCTCGCGGGCGCGAGCACGGAGCCGCCGCTGCGCATCATGTTTCCGCCTGACGGCGCGAGGCTCGAGCTTGCCGGCGACGGGTCCGGCAAGCCCGATCCGATCGCGCTCAAGGTGACGGGCGGCGCCGGGACGCTCACCGTGCTGGTCAACGGCCTGCCGCTGGCGGCGTCGCCCGGCCGGCGCACGCTGTTCTTCGAGCCGGAGGGGCCCGGTTTCGTGCGGCTCACGGTGATGGACGGCCGCGGCGCCACCGACAGCGTCGTGGTAAGGTTGCAGTAAACCCACGACAGCAGTTATCACGCTCAACTCGGCCCTAGCCGACTGGCGGCGGCCGTTATTCACTCAGCCTTGAGCCGCGTTGACAGGGCAGGGGACATGGTGGCCACGGCCGACAACGGCAGGCGTCAGGCGGCGTCCAAGCGCAGCCTCAAGGCGATCGTCGACTTCGCCGTCGGCTCCCACGCGCGCGCGGTCGCCGTGCTGCTCGTGGTCGCGCTGGTGAGCTTCCTGCCCGGCTTCTTCAGCACTCCGCCGATCGATCGCGACGAGGCGCGCTTCGCCCAGGCCACCAAGCAGATGGTGGAGAGCGGCGATTACGTCGACATCCGCTTCCAGGAGGAGGTGCGTTACAAGAAGCCGGTCGGCATCTACTGGCTGCAGGCCGCCGTGGTGAAGACCGCGGGCGCGCTCGGCGTTCCGCGCGCGCTCACCACCATCTGGCTCTACCGTCTGCCCTCGCTCGCCGGGGCGATTGGCGCGGTTCTTCTGACCTACTGGGCGGCGCTCGCCCTCGTCTCGCGGCGCGCGGCGGTGCTCGCGGCCTTGATGATGGCGAGCTGCGTGCTGCTCGGCATCGAGCGGCTCCTCGCCAAGACCGATGCCATGCTGCTCATGACCGTCGTCGCGGCGATGGGAGCGATGGCGCGCGCCTACCTGCCGCTGCGACGCGAGCAACTCGACGCGGCAGGCGCCTGGATGATCTCGGCGGTGTTCTGGACCGCGCTCGCCGCCGGCGTGCTGATCAAAGGCCCGTTGATCGTGATGGTTTGCGGCCTTGCCGCGATCGCGCTGATCGTCATCGATCGCTCCGCCCGTTGGCTGCTGGCGCTCAAGCCCGTCCCCGGTCTCGCCTGGTTCGCGCTGCTGGTATTGCCGTGGTTTCTGGCCATTGCGGGGCGCGCCGGAGACGCGTTCTTCGCGGAATCGGTCGGGCAGGACTTGCTCAGCAAGGTGTTCTCCAGCCAGGAATCGCACGGCGCGCCGCCCGGCTATTATTTCGCGCTGTTCTGGTTGACGTTCTGGCCCGGCGCGACCTTGGCGGCGTTGGCGACCCCCGCCGTTTGGTCAACCCGACGCGAGGCGCCGACCAAGTTCCTGCTGGCCTGGCTCGTGCCCTCGTGGCTCGTCTTCGAGCTGGTGGTGACGAAGCTGCCGCACTACGTGCTGCCGCTCTATCCCGCGATCGCGATCCTGATCGCCGGCGCCATCGATGCGCGCGCGCTGTCGCGCAAGCCGGTCCTGGTATGGGGAACGATCTGGTGGTTCGTGGTTCCCATGCTGGCGGGCATTGCCGGCATCGTTGCGCTCGCCGTCGTCGGGCGCCAGTTCGGGCTGCTGGTGTGGCCGCTTGTACGGAGCCGCCGCCGTCATGGGATTCTTGGCGTGGCGGCTCTACGAAGCCGACGGCCCCGAGCACGCGCTGCTGCGCGCGGTCACGGCCGCGATCCTGAGCGCGATCGCGATTTTCGCCTTGATCGTCCCGGCGCTCGCCCCCTTGTTTCCGAGCCCGACGCTCGCCCGCATCCTGCGCGATAGCGGCTGTGCGCAGCCGGAGGCCGCCGCGGTCGGCTATCACGAGCCGAGCCTCGTCTTCCTCGCCGGCACCGCGACGCGCCTCACCGACGGCGCCGACGCCGCCGAGTTCCTGCGCGGCGGGGACTGCCGCTTCGCCTTCGTCGAGACGCGCCAGGAAAAGAATTTCGCCCAGCGTGCCGAAGCCATCGGCCTGCGCTACACCGCCGGTCCGCGCATCGAGGCGATCAATATCAGTACCGGGCAGCCGATCACGATCGCGGTCTTTCGCTCCACAGGTGCGACGTGAGCCTGAGTGGCCCGCTCGCCAACGTCTCGGTCGACGGTACGCGGCTGCAATGGGCGTGCGCGAATGTCGTGCGCGCTTTCGCCTTTTTCGGACGCAAGCGGCGGTCTGGCGCGACGCCGCGTTGGCGCACGCCGCTTCGTCTCGGCATCGCCGCGGCGGTGGGGATCGCCGTCATCGCGCTGACCATGATCGCGGCCGACGCCTGGGCCGTGGGCGTCGCCCAGCGCGTGCCGGAGGCGGTGATCGAGCTCTTCGATCGCATCACCGACCTGGGCAAGTCGTTCTGGTTTCTGGTGCCGCTCGCGCTTGCCCTCGTCGCGATCGCGTTCTTCGCCGCGCCCCCGCTCACGCCCATGTCGCAGCGCGTGCTTGCCGCGATTGCCGCGCGGCTCGGCTTCCTGTTCCTGGCGATCGGTCTGCCGGGCCTCCTCTTCACCAACCTCAAGCGCCTGATCGGGCGCGCGCGGCCGCTGGTCGAGGGCAGCGCGGACCCTTTCATCTACCGGCCGCTGGGCTGGAGCGTGGAATATGCGAGCCTGCCGTCGGGCCATGCCGTCGATGCCTTCGCCGCCGCCATGGCGATCGGCGCGCTGTGGCCGCGGGCGCGGCCGTGGCTGTGGACCTATGCCGTCATCATCGCGGTGAGCCGGGTCGTGCTCACCGCGCACTTTCCGAGCGACGTCATGGTCGGAGCCCTGGTCGGCGTGGTCGGCGCGCTGCTGGTGCGCGATTGGTACGCGGCGCACGGACTCGCCTTCATGCTCGGCGCGGACGGGATCGTGCGACCAATGCCGGGGCCGTCGTTCGCGCGCATGAAAAGGGTTGCCCGGCAGCTGATCGCCTCATAAGAAGCTCGCGCCACCCCGGGGATGCGAGCCGCCGTGCGGCCAGGTCGGGCGAATCATGAGCGACGTATTTGCCAGCGCGGCCCCGCCCGCCGTTTCCGTCGTCGTTCCGGTGCGGAACGAGGCCGGCAATGTCGCGCCGCTGGTCGCCGAGATCGCCGCCGCGCTCGGCGAAATCCGCAACTTCGAGGTCATCTACGTCAACGACGGCTCGACCGACCGCACCGAAGCCGAGTTGACGCAGCTGATGGCGAGCCGTCCATGGCTGCGGCAGATCAAGCATCGGACCTCGTGCGGGCAGTCGGCGGCGGTGGCGAGCGGCGTGCGGCACGCGCGGGCGAGCGTCATCGTCACCCTCGACGGCGATGGCCAGAACGATCCAGCCTTCATCCCGGCGCTGCTCGCGGCGCTGGCGGCGGGTGCGCCGCGTATCGGCCTCGTGGCCGGCCAGCGCGTCGGCCGGAAGGCGACCGGCTTCAAGAAGTTCCAGTCGCGTCTCGCCAACGCCGTGCGCAACGCCGTGCTGCGCGACGGCACCCGCGATACCGGCTGCGGGCTCAAGGCGTTCCGCCGCGATGTTTTCATGGCGCTGCCTTATTTTGACGGGTTGCACCGGTTTCTTCCGGCGCTGGTGCGACGCGACGGCTACGACATCGGCTATGTCGACGTGATCGATCGGCCGCGCCACGCCGGCAGTTCGAATTACGGCATGTGGGACCGCCTTTGGGTCGGCATTCTCGATCTCCTGGGCGTGTGGTGGCTGATCCGCCGTCGGCGCCACGTGCCGTGCGCCTTGGAGGTGAAACGCGATGCTGATTGATCTCTCACAGTCGGTCGGCAACTACCTGTTCGACGTGTTCGTGACCAAGTTCCAGTGGTGGGTGCTGCTGGGCTACCTGGCACAGATCATGTTCACCATGCGCTTCGTGGTGCAGTGGATCGCCTCCGAACGGGCGGGAAAAATGGTGATGCCGATCGCCTTCTGGTTCTTCTCGATCGGCGGCGGCGTGCTGCTCTTCGGCTACGCCCTCTACATCCGCGACCCGGTCTTCATCCTGGGCCAGGGCTTCGGCGTATTCGTCTACGCGCGCAATCTGTATTTCGAGTTGCGCGACCGGCGCCGCAGCGCGGCGGCGGCCTAGGGCTGTTCGCCATCCGGGTGACCGGTGGCGCTCCGCTTGCCGCCTCGGCGTCGGCTGCTATGCTGTTCAGCACTGGTGCTCTTCGCTCCGCAACGCAGGAGACCACGATGACGTTGAGTGCCGAAACCGCATCCGCCCACCGCGCCACCCAGGCAATCGACGTGATCCCGACCGGAGCGGCGCTCGGCGCCGAGGTTCGCGGCGTCGATCTCCGCGACCTCGACGACGCTGGGTTCGCCCGCGTCGTGCAGGCCTGGCACGATCATTCAGTGGTGCTGATCCGCGATCAATCGCTCAGCGACGAGGAACTGATCGGCTTCAGCCGCCGCTTGGGGGATCTCGACTGGGCGCCGATCCAGGAGACCGGCCGCCGTTTCGTCGCGGGCATGCCGGAGATCTACATCGTCTCCAACGTCAAGGTGAACGGCGAGCCGATTGGCAGCCTCGGCGACGGCGAAGCGGTCTGGCACACCGACATGTCGTATCTCGAGGTGCCGCCCAAGGCGAGCATGCTCTACGCGCTGGAAGTGCCGCCGAGCGGCGGCAACACCTCGTTCTGCACCATGTACGGCATCTACGAGGCGCTGCCGGCCGCGCTGAAGGAGCGCATCGCCGGCCTCAGGATCAAGCACGACGGCACCTACAACAGCGGCGGCTACGTGCGCCAGGGCGTCACGCCGACCGACGATCCACGCACCTCGCCGGGCGCGGTGCACCCGCTAGTGTGCACCCATCCCGCCACCGGCCGGCGCATGCTCTATCTCGGCCGTCGCCGCAACGCCTATCTGCTCGGGCTGGAGCTGGCGCAATCGGAGGCGCTGCTCGACGAGCTGTGGCGCTTCGTCGACCGGCCGGAATTCGCCTGGGAGCAGGTGTGGCGCGTCGGCGATCTCGTGCTGTGGGACAATCGCTGCACCATGCACCGGCGCGACGCTTTCGACCCGAACAGCCGGCGGATCATGCACCGCACCCAGGTCAAGGGCGAGCAGCGGCCGGCCTGAACTAGGCAAGCGAGGCAACCAATGCGGCTTCCTCGCCGGCAATTCGTCCGACTGGCCGCCGCGGCGGTGGCGGCGCATGCTGCCCCGCGGATCGCATGGGCGCAGATTTATCCCGAGCGCCCCGTGCGCATGATCGTGCCCTACGCGCCGGGCGGCCCGACCGACGTCATCACCCGCCTGGTCGCGCAAAGGCTGACCGAGCGCGTGGGAAGGCAGTTCTTCGTCGAAAATGTCGGTGGTGGTGGCGGCAATATTGGCATGGGCCGCGCCGCCAAGGCGGCGCCCGATGGCTATACTACGCTCGTGGTCAATCCGAGCTACGTCATCAATCCCACGCTCTACGACAAAGTCCCCTACGAATTCGAGCGCGACTTCGACCCGGTGACGCTGATGGTGCTTACGACCCTGGTGCTGACGGTGCACCCGTCGGTGTCGGCGCGCACGGTCGAGGAGCTCGTCGCCCTCATCAAGGCCAATCCTGGCAAATACAGTTACGCGTCGCCGGGGACCGGCACGCCGGGGCACCTCGTCGGCGAGCAGTTTCGCCTGTCGCTCGGCCTCGACCTCGTGCACGTGCCGTTCAACAGCGCAGGGTTGGCGGTCGGCGCGTCGGTCGCCGGGCATACGCCGATTTGCTTCGCTTCGCCGTCGCCGGCGGCGCAACAGGTGATCGAGGGCAGGCTGCGCGGGCTCGCGGTGACGAGCAAGGCGCGGTCGCAGGCGCTGCCCGACGTGCCCACCATGGCGGAAGCGGGCTTTGCCGGCATCGCCGGCGACAACTGGCAGGGCGTCGTGGTCCCGGCGGGAACGCCGAGCGAGGTCATCGGTTTCCTCCATCGCGAGATCGTCAACATCCTCGCACTCGCTGATGTCAAGGAGCGCCTGGCGATGCTCGGCTTCGAGCCGGTCGCGAGCACGCCCGCGGAGTTCGCCAGGCAAGCCAAGGTCGAGTTCGACGCCTGGGCCAAGGTAATCCGGGCATCCAGCATCAAGGCGCAATGACGATTGCTGGTCGCGGCGTACGCGCGCGGTGCGTCAACCTCGGCGCGCGGCCGCGAACGCGGCGAAACCGCGTTCGAGGTCGCCGATCAGGTCATCGACGTCTTCGAGCCCGATGTGAATGCGCACCGTCGGCCCGCCCGGCGCCCATTTGGTCGCTGTGCGGATGGCGGTGCAGTCGAAGGGGATGGCCAAGCTTTCGAAGCCGCCCCACGACGCGCCGATGCCGAACAGGCGTGAGCTCGTCGAGAAACGCGTTGACCGCGGCCTGCGCGACCGGCTTGAACACGATGCTGAACAGCCCGCTGGCGCCCGCAAAATCGCGCCGCCAGACGGCGTGGCCGGGACAGCTTTCGAAAGCGGGATGCAGCACGCGCGCGATTTCCGGGCGCTCAGCAAGCCAGCGCGCGACCCTCAGCCCCGCCTGGTGATGCTGCGCGAGCCGCACCCCCATGGTGCGCAGCCCGCGCAAGCCGAGATAGATGTCGTCCGGGCCGACGCAGAGGCCCAGCGTATGCACCGTGTCGGCGAGACGTTCCCAGGTCGCCTTGTTGGCGGAGACGGTGCCGAGCATGACGTCGGAATGGCCGCCGATATATTTGGTGGCGGCTTGGATCGACAGGTCGACGCCTTTGTCGAAGGCGTGGAAGTAGAGCGGGGTGGCCCAGGTATTGTCCATCAGCACCACCGCGCCGGCGGCGTGGGCGGCCTGCGCGATCGCCGGCACGTCCTGGATTTCGAACGACAGCGATCCCGGCGCTTCCACGAACACGGCGCGCGTGTTGGGCTGGATGAGCGCGGCGATGCCGCCCCCGATCAGCGGGTCGTAATAGGTGGTGGCGATGCCGTAGCGCGTGAGCACGCCGTCGCAGAATTTGCGGGTGGGCAGATAGGCGCTGTCGGTCACGAGCAGGTGATCGCCGGCCGCGAGCACCGAGAGCAGGGCGGTCGAGATCGCCGCGAGCCCGGAGGGCAGCAACGCAACGCCGGCGCATTCGGGCCCTTCGAGTGCGCGCAACGCGTTTTCGAGCGCCTCGGACGTGGGCGTGCCGCGGCGTCCGTAGAGGTAGCGCGCGCGGCGGGCGAGGAAGGCCTCGGCGCTCGGGTAGAGCACCGTCGAGACGTGATGGACCGGCGGATTGACGAAGCCATGATTGGCGGCATCGCGCCCGCCCACCACGAGCCGCGTGGCCGGCCGCAACGGTGGATGCAAGCGGCCGGCATCGGTGTTCTTGGTCATGGGGCTCGGTCCTTGCGCGCGCCGGCCAGTGCGTGGATTGCGCGCGAGCGCTCGGGTGCGCCCGTCTCGGCGCCCCCGGCGATGGCACGACATTGGGTCATGGCGGCACGCGCTGCGATCGTCAACCCCTTGACCGCGGTGCCTGATCGTTCTGAGATGGCGGGAAGACCACAGCGGGGCCAGGCGCATGCGGTCATACTGGCGCACGACCGGGACGTCGTGCGCGCGCCGCGATAGTGGCTTTCACAAAATATCTCCTAGATTTACGCAAGTTGCGGTCGAGGCTTGACAAAGACCGTCCCATGAAAGGCTGTTTCATGAAACGCGCAATCATTCTCGTCGGTGCGATCTTCGCGCTCGGCTTTTCCGCCGCGGCGTCGGCCCAGACGCTCAAGGCGGTGAAGGATCGCGGCTCGCTGGTTTGCGGCGTCAGCCAGGGACTGCCGGGATTTTCCAATCCCGACGACAAGGGCAACTGGACCGGCTTCGACGTCGACTTCTGCCGTGCGATCGCGGCCGCGGTATTGAACGATCCGACCAAGGTGAAGTTTACGCCGCTCTCGGCCAAGGATCGGTTCGAGCCGCTCAAGACCGGCGAAATCGACGTGCTGTCGCGCAACACCACCTGGACCCTCTCGCGCGACGTCTCCTACGGTAACTTCGCGGGCGTCACCTATTACGACGGCCAAGGGTTCATGGTGCGCAAGGCGCTCAAGGTCAATTCGGCGCTCGAGCTCAACGGCGCGTCGGTATGCACGCAGACCGGCACCACTACCGAGCTCAATCTCGCCGATTACTTCCGCGCCAACAACATGAAGTACGAGGTCATCGCGTTCGGCACCGCCGACGAGACCGTGAAAGCCTACGAATCGGGCCGCTGCGACGTGTTCACGACCGACGTCTCGCAGCTCTATGCCGAGAAGCTCAAGCTGACCAACGCCAACGACCACGTCATCCTGCCGGAGATCATTTCCAAGGAGCCGCTCGGGCCGCTGGTGCGCCACGGCGACGACCAATGGTTCGACGTCGTCAAGTGGACGTACTTCGTCATGCTCAATGCCGAGGAGCTCGGCATATCCTCCAAGAATATCGACGAGGCATTGAAGTCGAATCAGCCCGAGATCAGGCGACTGCTGGGAGTCGAGGGCAATTTCGGCGAGCAGCTCGGCCTGACCAAGGACTGGGTGGTGCGCATCGTCAAGAATGTCGGCAACTACGGCGAGGTGTTCGAGCGCAATGTGGGAACCGGCTCGAAGCTCGGCATCAGCCGCGGCATCAACCGGCTCTGGACCAAGGGCGGCATCCAGTATGCGCCGCCGGTGCGGTGACATCGGCAGCGTTCTTGCCCGGGAGGCGCGGCGTTCGGACGCCCTTTCGGCTCCATATCGACGGCGGTGAGGCTGGCTCGTTCGCCAGAGCCTGCCCATGGGCGGTCACCGATCTAGGCGAAGCCGAGATCGGCGATGAACGCGCAAGCTTGCGTCACCGGGCCCGAGGGACGGACGATGACGACAAGGATCGATGCTCACGCAGGCGCTGATGGCCAACGCGGCTCGGCTCCGCCGCGGGTCGCGGTCTACAACAACCCCAAGGCCCGCGCCGTTGTCTATCAACTCGTATTGCTCGCGGCGGTGCTGTGGTTCGGCTACGAGTTCGCGCTCAACGCCAAGTCCAATCTCGACGCGCAGAACATCACGAGCGGCTTCGGCTTCCTCGACCAGATCGCCGGCTTCGGCGTCAACCAGTCGCTCATTCCCTATAACGAATCGGACACCTACGGCCGCGTGTTCTTCGTGGGCCTGCTCAACACGTTGCTGGTGGCCGGGGTCGGCATCGTGCTGGCGACCGTGATCGGCTTCCTCGTCGGCATTGCGCGACTGTCGCCCAATTGGCTCCTGGCGCGGCTCGCCGGCGGTTATGTCGAGCTCATTCGCAACCTGCCGCTCCTGTTCCAGATCCTGTTCTGGTATCTCGCCGTGCTCGGCGCGCTGCCGGGCCCGCGCCAGAGCATCTCGCTGTTCGGCGAAATTTTTCTCAACAATCGCGGGATCATCCTGCCTGCGCCGACGGCCGGCGAAGGGTCCGGCGCGGTCGTCCTTGCCTTCGGGTTTGGCGTCATCGCCGCGGTCGCGCTCGGCTGGTGGGCGAGGCGCCGGCAGGGTCGCACCGGCCGCCGGTTCCCGGCATTCTGGGCCGGCCTGGCGCTGGTGGTCGGGCTGCCGCTCGCCGTCCTCGTCGCGCTGGATTTTCCGATCGGATTCGAGAAGCCCGAGCTTCGCGGCTTCAACTTCGTCGGCGGCGTCCGGCTGATCCCGGAATTCGATCGCGCTCCTCATCGCGCTCACGACCTATACCGCCGCCTTCATCGCCGAGGTCGTGCGCGCCGGCATGCTCGCGGTCCCGCGCGGCCAGACCGAGGCGGCCTTCGCGCTCGGGCTGCGGCGGGGATTGACGCTGCGCTTCATCATCATGCCGCAGGCGCTGCGCGTGATCGTGCCGCCGCTCACCAATCAGTATCTCAATCTCACGAAGAACTCCTCGCTCGCGGTCGCCATCGGCTATCCCGATCTGTTCGCCGTCTTCGCCGGCACGACGCTCAATCAGACCGGCCAGGCGATCGAGATCATCGCCATCACAATGGCGGTCTATCTCGCCATCTCGCTTCTCACCAGCGCGCTGATGAATTGGTACAACGCCCATATCCAGGTGGCGGAACGCTGATGGCGGCCGGCTCGCAACCGTCCTATATCCGCCGCGCGGTGGTGGAACCCGAGCCGCCGCCAGTGGTGAGCAGCGACCCCCTGACGTGGACACGCGCGCGCCTGTTCGACGGCGTGTTCAACACCGTGCTGACGCTGGTCAGCGCCGTCATCATCGCCGCGCTGGTCTGGCCGACGGTGAAGTTCCTCCTTCTCGACGCGGTCTGGAGCGGGTCGAGCCGCGTCGATTGCCTGCCGGAAACGGTTGGCCGCGAGGTCGGCGCCTGCTGGCCGTTCATCAAGGCCAAGTTCGCCCAATTCATGTACGGCTTCTACCCGGAAGCCGAGCAGTGGCGGGTCCGCCTCACCTACGCGCTCGGCGTGGTCCTGCTCGTTCCCCTGCTCATCCCGCGCGTGCCCTACAAGGGGCTGAACGCGATCGTGTTCTTCGGAGTGTTTCCGGTCGTCGCCTTCGTCCTTTTGGTCGGCGGGGTATTCGGGTTGCCGCATGTGGAGACCCGCCTCTGGGGCGGGCTGCTCGTGACGCCTCGTCATCTCCTTCACCGGCATCATCTTCTCGTTGCCGCTCGGCATTTTGCTCGCACTCGGACGGCGGTCGCAATTGCCCATCATCCGCACGGTCTGCGTCGTTTTCATCGAGTTCTGGCGCGGCGTGCCGCTGATCACGGTGCTGTTCTTTGCCACCTACATGCTGCCGTTCTTCCTGCCAGGCAATTGGAAGATCGACGGGCTTGCCCGCGTGCTGATCGGCGTGGTGCTGTTTGCGGGCGCCTACATGGCGGAGGTGGTGCGCGGCGGCTTGCAGGCGATCCCGCGCGGCCAGTTCGAGGGGGCGATGGCGCTCGGGCTCGGCTACTGGCGCATGATGGGTTTCGTCGTCCTGCCGCAGGCGTTGCGGGTGGTCATCCCCGGCATCGTCAATTCGTTCATCGCGCTGTTCAAGGATACGACGCTGGTGCTGATCGTCGCGATCTTCGACCTGCTGGGGCAACTGCGGGCGGCCTTCGCCGATCCGACCTGGGCGACGCCGGTCACGCTGTTCACCGGCTTTGCGTTCGCCGGCATGATCTATTTTCTCGTGAGTTTCGGAATGTCGCGCTATGCATTGTTCATGGAGCGGCGCTTGAACCCCAATCCGTCGCGTTGAGATCATGAGCGGGCGCTCGCGCGACGATCGAAAACGAACGCCGGATGCAGCGGCCGGCGACATCGTGCTCGACATGCGCACGACCGAGAACGAGGTCGCGGTCGAGATCATCGGTCTCAACAAGTGGTTCGGCAAGTTCCACGTGCTGCGCGATGTCGATCTCAAGGTCATGCGCGGGGAGCGCATCGTCATCTGCGGCCCTTCGGGCAGCGGGAAGTCGACGCTGCTTCGCTGCATCAACCGCATCGAGGACTGGCAGCGCGGCCGCGTCATCGTCGACGGCATGGAACTGACCGAGGACCTCAAGAAGATCGACGAGGTGCGCCGCGAGGTCGGCATGGTGTTTCAGCAGTTCAACCTGTTTCCGCACTTGACCGTGCTCGAGAACTGCACGCTCGCCCCGGTCTGGGTGCGCAAGCTGCCGCACAGAGAGGCCGAGGAGATCGCGCGGCACTATCTCGCGCGCGTGCGCATCCCCGAGCAGGCCGACAAATATCCGGCCCAGCTCTCCGGCGGCCAGCAGCAGCGGGTCGCGATCGCGCGGGCGCTGTGCATGCAGCCGAAGATCATGCTGTTCGACGAGCCGACCTCCTCGCTCGACCCGGAAATGGTCAAGGAGGTGCTCGACACCATGGTCGGCCTTGCGCTCGACGGCATGACCATGCTGGTGGTGAGCCACGAGATGGGATTTGCCCGCCAGGTGGCGAACCGGATGGTGCTGATGGATGCCGGCCAGATCATCGAAGTGAACGAGCCCGAGGCCTTCTTCACCCACCCGCAGCACGAGCGCACCAAGCTGTTCCTGAGCCAGATCTTGCGCTGATAACAACGGCGGTTGGTATTGCCCTTGCGCCGTCATGGCGGGGCTTGACCTCGCGCAGCAGCCCCGGCCGTCATGCCGGGCTTGACCGGCAATCCATCCTCTTCGTCAAAAGCTTCTTGCCAAGGAGGATGGACCCGCGGGTCAAGCCCGCGGGTGACGAGCGGTTGTTTCCGGTCGCAGCCCGTCATTGCCGGGCTCGACCGCCGGGCATGACGAGTCGCGCGGGGCAGGGGGTCATTCCCCCACCAGTGGCCCGCGGGCTTTCTTCCAGGCGTCGATGCCGCCCTGAATGTGAGCGGCCGAGGCAAGCCCGGCGTCCTGCGCGGCCTGCACGGCCATGGCCGAGCGTTCGCCGAAGGCGCAGTAGAAGATGATGCGTTTGCCGGTGGCGCTGGCCAGCTCGTGCAGCATGCCGCCGGGCCGGACATTGGCCGCAAGGTCGGGATACGGGGCGTGCAGGGAGCCGGCGATGACGCCCTGCTTCTCGCGTTCGGTCCGCTCCCGCAGGTCGACGAGCGTCACCTCGGGCCGGCCGACGAGCGCGAGCGCTTCGGCGGCGCTCACCGCCCAGCCGCGCCGCGCGATCTCCTGTTGCGACAGGCCGACGCGCATATTGGCCGGCACCGCGACGTCCATCATCTTGGGATTGGGCAGATTGAGGTTGTTCATCAGCTCGGCATATTGCTCGACCGATTTGACCTGCAGGCGCGGGTTGAACGCCTTCTCCTCGCCGATGGTCGAGACCGTCTCGCCTTTGTAGTCGTGGGCGGGGAAGATCATGGTCTCGTCGGGCAGGCGCAGCAGCTTGTTGAAGATCGAATCGTACTGCGCGCGCGGGTCGCCGTTCTGGAAATCGGTGCGCCCGGTGCCGCGAATGAGCAGCGTGTCGCCGGTGAACACGCGGTCGCGCAGCAGGAAGCTGTAGGAATCGTCGGTATGGCCCGGCGTGTAGAGCACGTCGAGGGCGAGGCCCTCGATCGTGAGCTTGTCGCCCTCCGACAGCCGCATCGACACCACGTCGACCTTGCTGCGCTCGCCCATCACGGTGATGCAATGGGTGCGGTCGCGCAACGCGCCCAGGCCGGTCAGGTGGTCGGCATGAAGGTGGGTGTCGACCGCCTTGACCAGCTTGAGGTCGAGCTCGCCCACGAGCTGGATGTAGCGGTCGACCTTCTCCAGCACGGGATCGATGATCAGCGCCTCGCCGCCGCGCCGGCTGGCGAGCAGATAAGTGTAGGTGCCGAGACGCTGTCGAACAGCTGGCGGAAGATCATGGCGGCCTCGCCGATTTGGAATTCCGGATCCCCTCGGCTGATCGGCACTTATAAATCCTTCAAGCCCGCCCGGAAAAGGGCGCGCGATGTCTATTCCACGTAGATCATCTTGCGCGTCATCCCGCCGTCGACGACCGGAGCTTGGGAACTCGCCATCGGATCAGGCTTTCGGCTCGATCGGCAGATCGTCGCGCGATCCCCATTCCGACCATGAGCCGTCGTACAGCGCCTTGGGTTCCTTGCCGAGCGCGTCGAGCGCGAGCCAGAGCGTGGCGGCGGAGACGCCGGAGCCGCAACTGGTGATGATCGGGGCGTCGAGATCGACCCCGCCGGCGGCAAACGCCCGTCTGAGCTTGTCGGGCGAAGCCAGCGTTCCATTCTCGACCACCGCGGTGGAGGGGACATTGAAGGCACCCGGCATGTGGCCCGAGCGCACCCCCGGCCGCGGCTCCGGCGCGCGCCCGAGAAAGCGGTCGGCGGGGCGCGCATCCACCACCTGCGCGGACTTGCTGCGCAGCGCGGCCCGCACGGTTTCCACCGAAGCCACGACGTCCGCGGGCGGGCGTGCCCTGAACCCGCGCGGCGCGCGCTTCACCGGGCCGGTCTCGAGCGGCCGCCCTTGCGCTTTCCACCTCGGCAAGCCGCCGTCGAGGATGAACACCTTCTCCGCGCCGAACAGGCGGAACGTCCACCACACCCGCGGCGCGGAAAACATGCCGGCGCCGTCATAGACGACGATGGTGTCGGTGTCGGCGATGCCGAGCGCGCCGGCGTCGCGGGCGAACTGCCCGGCGTCAGGCAGCATGTGGGGCAGCGGATTGGAATGGTCGGCGATCGCGTCGATATCGAAGCGCACCGCGCCGGGAATGTGGCCGGCCAGATATTCGGCCGCGGCGTTGCGCTGCATGGCCGGCAGGTAGAAGGACCCGTCGACCACGACGGTGTCGGGGGTGCCCAGACGTTCGGCCAGCCAGTCGGTGCTTACCAGCCAGCGCGAGCCAGAGGTTTCATTGGGCATGCGGTCCTCTCGTCTCACTGAAGCGGCGCGCTCTTCACCCGGCACGGCCGACGCGGGCACGATTGGGAGCTGCGCCGCGCGCCGAGGAGGGCAAGGCGAGCGGCTGCTCCGCTCACGCAAACGCTATTCGCACGCGACGGTTCAACCGGCCCTTCTTCTCGATCTGCGTCACGCACACGTCGCCGATCTCGTTGGTCGCGCGCACATGGGTGCCGCCGCAGGGCTGCAGGTCGTATCCGACGATCTCGATCAGCCGCACGCGGCCGGTGCCCACGGGCGGCTTGACCGACATGGTCTTGACCAGGCCGGGCTCGGCCGCGAGTTCCGCATCCGTGATCCAGCGCGCGCGCACCGCGGCGCCGGCTGCGATCATGGCGGCGAGCTTACTGGTGATCTCGTCCTTGTCGAGCCCGGCCTCGGGAATGTCGAAGTCGAGCCGGCCATCGCTGTCGCCGACCGCGCCGCCGGTGACCGGATAGGGCAGCACGGCCGAGAGCAGATGCAGCGCGGTGTGCATGCGCATGCGGGCATAGCGCAAATCCCAGTCGATGGCGGCGTGCACGGGCTCCCCGATCTTGAGCCTCAGCCCGGTGGTGGCGGCGGGCAGATGCGCAATCTCGGTCTTTGCCGCATCGGTGTAGCTTGCGCCCACGATAGGGATGGCGTCGCCGGTCGCGGTCGTCAGCACGCCGCGGTCGGCGGGCTGGCCGCCGGAGGCGGCGTAGAGCACGGTGCGGTCGAGCACGACGCCGCCCTCCTCGGTCAGGCCGACCACCGTGGCGCTGCATTCCTGCAGATAGGAGTCTTCGCGAAACAGGCACTCGGTGGCCATGGCGGATCGCTGTGCTGCAATCGAATGTCGAGATCAGACCTTTACGAACGGGACCTGCACGCTTGGACGTCGCTCCAGCCATTTCGGCACAGGAAGTCGTTTCTCGCGCAAGAACGCCGGATTGAACAGCTTCGATTGATAGCGCGTGCCATAGTCCGCGAGAATGGTGACGATGGTGTGGCCCGGTCCCATGTCCTTGGCCAGCCGGATCGCACCGGCGAGATTGATCCCGGTCGAGCCGCCCATGCACAGCCCTTCCTGCTCGAGCAGGTCGAAGATGAGCGGCACCGCTTCCTCGTCGGGGATCAAATACGGCTTGTCGACCTTGATGTCCTCGATGATGCGGGTCACGCGACCAAGCCCGATGCCTTCGGTGATCGAGCCGCCTTCCGAAGGCTTGGCCTCCCCGTGCGCGAACAGATTGTACATGGCCGCGCCCCTGGGATCGGCGACACCGATGACGATGTCCTTGTTCCGCTCGCGCAAATAGGTTGATACGCCCGCAAGCGTGCCGCCGGTGCCGATGGCGCAGATGAAGGCGTCCACCTCGCCGTCGGTCTGTTGCCAGATTTCCGGCCCGGTCGAGAGGTAGTGCGCCTTGCGGTTGTCCAGATTGTTCCACTGGTCCGCGAACAGGACGCCGTTTTGCTCGTGCTTGCGCAGCTCGTCGGCCAGCCGTCGGCCGATGTGCTGATAATTGTTGGGGTTGCTGTAGGGCACCGCCGGCACTTCCACCAGTTCGGCGCCGCACAGGCGCAGCGTGTCCTTTTTCTCCTGGCTCTGCGTCTCCGGAATGACGATCAGCGTGCGGTAGCCGCGCGCATTGGCGACGAGGGCAAGCCCGATGCCGGTGTTGCCGGCGGTGCTCTCGACCACCAGCCCGCCCGGCTTGATCTCGCCCCGCTTTTCCGCCTCCAGGATCATCTGCCGCGCCGGGCGATCCTTCACCGATTGGCCCGGATTCATGAATTCGGCCTTGCCCAGGATGGTACACCCCGTCGCAGCGGAGGCGCGCTCGAGCTTGATCAACGGCGTGCTGCCGATGGTCTCGACAATTCCGTCTCTGGTCTGCATTGCGGCCGTCCGCTCGAAAGCGCCGGAACGTAGATGACGCGGTTGCATTCGACAAGCGCGGCTATTTGAGGAGGTTCGCGGCCCTTTCGGCAATAGCTGCCGGTGTGCCGTAGACCTGGCGCACGAGCTTCTCGATGTCCTCGCCCGCCACCGGTCGGATCTCGAGCCGGGATTTCGCCGCGTCCGCCAGGAAATCCTTGTCGTTCATCGTATCCATGAAAGCCCGCCGCAGTGCCTCGGCGCGATCCGGCGGAATGCCGGGCGGCGCCAGATAGGGCCAGGCCATCACTTGGCGCGCGAACACGAGCGAGAGAACGGCGCGATCCTCGTCGCTATTGGCGAGATCGATGATGAGCGGAAGGCCCGGCAGATCGGGATGCTTGGAAAGCCCCATCTGGAACAACAGATTGATCTTGTTCTCGGCGAGCCAGGATCGGCGCGTCGCCGTCAGGCTGGTCCATGACCAGCTGCAGCGGCCCTGCACCTCGCCGCGTTCCATGGCAAGGTCGATGTCGTTGCCGCCGGGATAGCCGGTGATGATCTTGAATTTGGTCCCCAGCACGCCGTTGGCGATCTTGGGGAATTGATAGCTGTCGGCGCTGAGGCCGCTCGCACCGACGACCAGCTCTTTCGTCAGCACCTGCTCGAACCTGGTGACGCCGGTGGTGTGCCAGGCCACGCAGACGCTCACCTCGTTGTTGGCGCTGCCGATGAAGGTGAACTTGGTCGCATCGAACTGCGCGCCCTTGCCGCCGAGGAGGGGCTCGAACAGGGTGCCGCGATAGATGGTCGCGAAAGTGGTGCCGTCCTTCGGTGCCGCCTTGTAGAGGAAGTTCGCGAGCCGCAGGCCGCCCGCGCCTTCCATGTTCTTGGCGACCACGGTGGGATTGCCGGCAATGAACCGCCCCATATGCCGGGCGAGCATGCGCGCATAGGCGTCGTAGCCGCCGCCGACGCTGGAGCTGATGTAGAGCTCGAGGCTCTTGCCGCGATAGAATTCGGCCGGCGTTTGCGCGAGCGCGGGCTGCGCGAGCGGGGCCAGCGACAAAGCGAGGAGCGATAGGCAGCGGCACAACAGGCGCATCAGCCGCTCCGCTCGCTGATGGCACGCGCCGAAACGAGGCATGCGGCCGGGCGTGATCGCACAGCGTGCCCTACTTGGCCTCGACCAGCGTCATCGTTGCCGGTCCTTCGCCGACGATCAGCACCCATGTCTCTTCGGTCTTGGCTCCGTCCCAGTGCACCTGCTTGCCGAAATGGGTCACGAAGCTGCCCGTGGGCATGGGCATCATGTTCTCGCGATCGACCTTGTCGCCGGTTGCGACCCACCAGGTTCCCTTGACGACGGTGATGAAGCGGTCGTTGGGATGAAAGTGCGGTCGGCTGAAGCTGCCGGGCTTGAAGCGATTGATCACGACGTAGAGGCCGCTCTTGCTTGGATCACCGTGCAGCACGACCTGGTTCGTTGCCGCGGCGCCGGTCGGATCACGCCACTTGTACACATCGGGCGGAGTGTAGGCGACGGCGGCTGGATCGAGCTTGCTGAACCGGCCGGTCGCGGGTTCGACCCGGGTGCTGGTCGCCGGCCCTTCGCCGACGATCAGCAGCGTGGCGTCCTCGTCCTTCGCGCCGTCCCAATGGACCTGCTTGCCGAAATGCGTCACGAACGTGCCGGCCGGCATGGGAGTGCTGTTGTCGGGATCAAACGTGACGCCGCTGCCCACCCACCAGGTGCCGTCGATGACGGTGATGAAGCGGTCGTTGGGGTGAAAGTGCGGTTTGCTGAAATGGTTTCCCTTGAGCCATTTGTTGCGCACGACGTAGAGCCCCGGCTGCGACGGATCGCCCACGAGAACCGTGTTTTGCGCGCCGCCGGCGCTCGGTGGATTCCATTTGATCTGGTCCGGGGTCTTGTAGACGAGGGCCGCGGGATTGAGCTCGACCGCGGCGGCGGACGTCGCTGCTCCCATGGCGAACATCGCAGCAACCGGCACGAGACGCCATGAGCGGAGCGCAGCGGACATTCTCTTCCTCCAGTGTTGAGGCCTCTTCGGGGGTGCGCAGCATAGCGCGTGATCCCGAAAAGTGGGAACCGGTTTTCGGAAAAGATCACGCGCAAAAAAAAACTTAGAGCGGGATGGCGACTCGAAGAGAAGTCATCCCGCTCTAGTCTGGTTCGGATCGGCCGGGAAAGGCCGCGACGACGGACGAGCCGTCCCTGGACCGGCAGGGCTATTCCGCCTTCCACGGGATGATGACGCGCTCGAGCTCGTTGAGGCCGAGCGTGATCAAAAAGCCGATGATCGCGATCACGAACAGGCCGACATACATCTGCTCGACCGCGAACGTGCTCCACGCGCTCCAGATCAGGTAGCCGAGTCCGCTCTTTGCTCCCACCATTTCAGCCACGGCGATCAGCACCAGGCCGATGCCGATGCCGAGCTTGAAGCCGGTCATGATCACCGGCAGCGCGCCGGGAAGCGCGATGGTCCAGAACATGTTCCAGCGGCTCGCTTTGTAGTTCTGTCCGACGTCGAGGTAGATCTTGTTGATTTCGAGCACGCCGGTCGTGGCGTTGATCACCACCGGAAAGAACACGCCGACCGCAACCATGAAGATTTTCGACGCCTCGCCCAGGCCGAAGATCAGCAGCGCCAGCGGCAGGATGGCGCTCTTGGGCACCGGGTAGGTCGCGGCGACCAACGGGTCGAACAGTGCCCGCATCGGCCGGTTGAGTCCCATCGCGATGCCGAGGACGAGCGCGGGCACCCCGCCGATGATCGCGCCATAGAGCAGGCGCTGCATGCTTACCGCGGTGTGGGTGATCAGCTCGCCGGTGCGCAACATCTCGATCATGGTCGCCACCACGCTGGAAGGCGCCGGAAAAAACCGGGTATCGATGAAGCCGAAGCGTGCGCACAGCTCCCACAGCATGAGCAGCGCGAGCGGCGAGATCACGTTCAGCAAGCGGTCGCGCGTGCGTGCGGAGATCCTGGAGGCGGCCTGCGATCCGGTCGAGATCGTCTGGATGCTCATGATTTCATCTCCTCCTCCTGCTTGCGCGCGCGGTGGACCTCTTCGCGCAAGCTCGACCAGATGTGCGCGATCAGCTCGCCGTATTGCGGCGTCTTCTGCAGCTCCATGATGTTGCGCGGCCGGGCGAGCGGCACCGGCACGAACGTCTTTACCTTTCCCGGCTGCGCCGTCATGACCATGATGCGGTCGCCCAGAAATACCGCTTCGTCGACGGCGTGGGTGATGAACACCACCGTCTTCTTGTGCTCTTCCCAGATGCGCAGCAGCTCTTCCTGCAGCAGCAGCTTGTTCTGGGCGTCGAGCGCCGAGAACGGCTCGTCCATGAGCAGGATTTCCGGATCGTTGGCGAAGGCGCGCGCGATCGATACGCGCTGGCGCATGCCGCCGGAGAGCTGGTGCGGGTAGTATTTGGAAAAACGGGTAAGCCCGGTGCGCGCGAGGTAGTGTCCGACCACCTCGTTGATGGTGGCGGCGGGCACGCGCCGCATCCTCAGCCCGTAGGCCGCGTTGTCCCAGACCGTCATCCAGGGAAAGATCGAGTCGCCCTGGAAGATCATCGAATTCACCGGGCGTTGCGAATTCGGCGTCTCGATCTCGATCGTGCCGGAGGTGACGGAATCCAGGCCCGCCAGGATGCGCAACAGCGTGGTCTTGCCGCAGCCGCTCGGGCCCACGATCATGAAGAATTCGCCATGGGCGATGTCGACGGAGACGCCGTCGATGGCGGTGAGCTGCCCGAAGGTCTTGCAGAGATCGCGGATGCGGATGGCCGGCCGCTGCGTGACCGGTTCGGTGGCTGCGAGCTTGGCGAGCGGACGGCTCATGGATGGTCCTTGAAGGCCTCAATTTGCCGGGCCAAGGCGGCGTTCACAACTGAATCTTTGGCGCCGATGGTCATGGCCCGGGTGCAGCGCCGAGGCCGTACACGGAAAGCGCGTTCAGCAAAGGCGGAGTCCGGTCTTGCGCGTGCGCTTGAGCTTGCGCAGATTGCGCCCATCCGCCCTAGTGTCCCGATTCCGAAGTTCGCATCATTAAGCGGCACCCTCGTTTGCGAACTTCGGAATCGAAGGACACCAGCAATTTATTGATCTAGTGTGGCTTTGGTTCAGAAGTCCGCATTTAGGACTCGCCCCAAGAATGATGCGGACTTCTGAACCGCCACACTAGGGGAACAATCGATGAGCGCGAGAGTGAATTCGTCGCATTCGGCGGCAGGCGGGCGGAAGGCATCGCCGGTTAGGCTCGATCGGGATCTCGTCGACGACCTCGTCGCCGCCAACAGGACGCTCGCGCGCCTCAATGTGCTCGATGCCTTCGGACACGTCAGCGTGCGCGATCCGAGCAATCCCAATCGCTATCTGGTGGCGCGCTCGGTGGCGCCCGAATCCGTGACGGCGGCCGACATCCTCGTTCTCGATCTCGACAGTCAGACCGTCGATCGCAAGGACGAAGGCAAGTTGCTGTACCGCGAGCGCTTCATCCACGGCGAGATCTACAAGGTCCGCCCGGATGTCCATGCGGTCGTGCACAGCCACTCGCCCACCGTGGTTCCGTTCACCGTGACCCGCGCCAAGCTGCGCCCGCTGCTGCACAATGCCGGGTTCCTGGGATACGGCGCACCGCTGTTCGAAATTCGCAAATGCGCCGGCAACGGCACCGACCTGCTGATCGAAACCCCCGACCTGGGCCAGGCGCTGGCGAAGACGCTCGGCAAGGAGGCCGCCGTCGTGCTGATGCGCGGTCACGGCAATTCCGTGGTCGGGCCGACGCTGCGCGACGCGGTGTTCCGCGCCTACTACACCGAGGTGAATGCCCGCCTGCAGCTGCAGGCGATCACCATCGGCGGCCCGATCAATTTCCTCACCAAGGAGGAGGCAATCACCAGCAGCAAGGCCATGCTGCGCGCCGCCGCCCGGCCGTGGGCGCTGTGGCGAGCCAAGGCGCTGGCATCGCGATGACCGCAAACGACGGCGGAGCACAGAGACTACCGCACCGGAACGAAAACCGATCCGCGGCCCGTCGCCTGATGCGGGTCGTCCGGTGGAGGGAGCAAATGCCGGGGACACGGGCGCTGGGTGTGCTGCTGTCGGTCGCAGTGACGGTCACAACCGCCTGCGAGCTCAATGCCGATCCGATCGGCGATTTTTATCGCGGCAAGACCATCCGCATGTTCATCGGCTACGGGCCGGGCGGCGGCTACGATCTCTATGGCCGGCTGGTCGCCGAATTTTTGCCCAAGCATCTCCCCGGCGCCCCCGCGATCGTTGCCCAGAACATGCCCGGCGGCGGCAGCTTCGTCGCCGCCAAGTACATGGCGGAGGTGGCGCCGAAGGACGGTACCGCGCTCGGCAGTCTCGCCCAGACGCTTGCGCTCGACAGCGCGATCAACAGCTCGGCCAAGCTGGACGCCGCCAAGTTCCGTTATGTCGGCCGTGTCACCACCAATATCGACGTCGGCGCGGCGCTGCCGGGCGTCGGCATCAAGTCGTTCGACGATGTTCGCAAGCGCCAGTACACGGTCGGCGCGTCCGGCGGCGGCTCGACCACGGTCCTGTTCCCGTCGGCGCTCAATGCCTATGGCGGCGCCCAGTTCAAGATCGTGCGGGGATACAAAGGAACCAACGATATCCTGCTGGCCATGGAGCGCGGCGAGGTGGACATCGTCGGCGCCTACGGATTGCCCGGCATGCTCGTCAGTCATCCCGGATGGATCGACAAAGGCGAGGCGACGATCATTTATCAGGCCGCGCTCGCGCGCCACCGGCTGCTGCCGAACGTGCCGACGCTGCCCGAGCTCGCGGTCGGCGATGAAGGCCGGGCGATCCTGCGCGCGGTCGCCGGCACCGCCGAGATCGGGCGCTCGATCATCACCACTCCCGGCGTCCCGGAGGAGCGGCTCGCGGCGCTGCGCACGGCGTTCCAGGCGATGCTCGCGGATCCCGATTTCCTCGCGGCGTGCGAGAAGCGCAAGTTCATGGTCGATCCGGGGACGGGCGAGGCGATGGACGCGATCGTTCGGGAGACGCTGCAGCTGTCGCCGTCGCTCCTCGCCAAGATCGGCGACATTCTGAAATGAGCGTCCGCCACGGCTGGTCGCCGCTCTTGTCCGGCGACGACCGAGGCGCGAGCGTTGCCTGCCCGCCGCATTGTCGCCGGCGCAAGTTTTGTCATTGACGCGGCGGGCGGCTTGCACGTTTCCGGCACAGCCGGCGAAAGTGGGCAGCTTCCCGCAACCGTATGCGTCCGCTGTCGTTGCAGCCCACGGCTTTCAATTTCGTCCGGCCTATTGAACAATCGCCGGAACGAACAGCAGCCTGACGGATGGGGGAGGATTTCAGCATGATCGGCGCATTGCAATTCAGCCGCCGCCGCGTCCTGCAGGGCGTCGCCGCGTCCGCGGCGGTCGGACCGGCCGGGCTCGCTCCGGCGTCGGCCGCGCCCGCGGCCGCGCGCAAGCTGCCGGCGCGCGGCAACGTGGTGATCCGCAACGCCTATGTCATGACCATGGAGCCGGGCGCGCCCGACATCAAGGACGGCGACGTGCATGTGCGCGACGGCGTGATCGTGGCGGTCGGGCCAGAAGCTCAACGCGCCCGGCGCGACCACGATCAACGGCGCCGGCATGATCGTGCTGCCCGGCTTGGTCGAGACCCACTGGCACATGTGGAACACGCTGCTGCGGAGCATGTCGGGTGAAAAGCCCGAACTCGGTTATTTCCGCACGACCGCCGCGCTCGGGCAGAAATACGAGCCGGCCGACATGTATCAGGGCACGCGGCTGGCGGCAGCGGAGGCGATCAGCAGCGGCATCACCTCGGTCCACGACTGGTGCCACAACATCCGTTCACTCGATTATGTCGATCAGGATTTACGGGCGCTGCGCGAATCGGGACTGCGCGCGCGTTTCTCCTACGGCGCCGCGCAGGGCATGGCGAACAACCAGGGCATCGTGTTGGCCGACCTCGAGCGGCTTGCCCGCGACTGGTCGGGCTACTCCAACGACGGGCTGATCACGCTTGGCCTGGCGTGGCGCGGCATGGGCGGCAACAACCCTGCGACCGCCATTCCGCCGGACATCTACAAGGCGGAGATCGAGGCCGCGCGCAAGCTCGGCTTGCCGATCTCGGTGCACGCCAGCGGCTCGCGGCCGGCCACCGGCCAGGTTGCCACCATCGCGCAAGCCGGCCTGCTCGCCGCGGACATGCAGATCATCCACGGCGTGGTGCTGACGCCCGACGAGATCGAGGCGATCAAGCGCGCAGGCGCCTCGGTCAGCCTCTCGCCGACCAGCGAGCTGCGCATCGGCTTCGGTCTGCCGCAGACCGCGAACCTGTTGGCAGCGGGCATTCCGGTCGGGCTCTCGGTCGACACCGTGGAGCTCACCGGCAACGCCGACATGTTCGGCATCATGAAGTTCATCCAGAACATCGAGAACGGCAAGAGCGAGAGCGAGTTCAAGCTCACCGCCCGCCGCGTGCTCGAGCTCGGTACCATCGAGGGTGCCCGCTCGATGGGCATCGCCGACAAGGTCGGCTCGCTCAAGGCCGGCAAGCGCGCCGACCTCATCATGGTGTCGACGCGCGCCGCCAATCTCGGCGTGTTCGGCGATCCCGCCCACATGCTGGTGACCGCGGCGCAGCCCTCGAACGTGGACACCGTCATGGTCGACGGACGCGTGCTCAAGCGCGGCGGCAGGCTCACCGTCATGGACGCGGCGCGGATCGCGGCCGAAGCGGCGGCGGCCAACGCGGCGCTGCGCAAACGCGCCAACTGGTGGTGAAGCCGACGGCGTGATGTCGGCCCCCGACAGACCGGTTCGAAAACACCCATTGCCATGAAAATCGTCCGCGTCGCGGCAACTCCGCTCAATGTCCCGCTGCAGATCACGCTCCCCGGAATCGAGCGCAAATCCTCGCTCGAGGCCTGCTTGGTCGAGGTCGAGACCGATACGGGCATCGTCGGCCATGGCCTGGCGGCGATCACCCGCGAGACCGTCATCGCCGAGATCGTCAACGGCGTCATCGCGCCGGCGATCAAGGGCGATGACCCGCTGGCGCATGAGCGCGTCTGGGACAAGCTCTATTGGACGTTGATGCCGCGCGGTCAGACCGGCTTTGCCGCGCAGGCGCTGTCGGCCGTCGACATCGCGCTGTGGGACATCAAGGGCAAGGCGTTCGGGCAGCCGGTGTGGCGGCTGCTCGGCGGCGCGCGCTCGCGCGTGCCGCTCTACGCCACCTTCGGTTTCCATTTCTTCGAGCGCGAACAGCTCGCCGCCGCGGCGAAGCTATGGGTGGCGCAGGGCTACCGGCGGCTCAAGATGGTGGTCGGCCACGAGGCGCTGCGTCGACGCGAGACCCGACCGCTCGCGCAGGTCATCCGGGAGGACGCGGCGCGCGTGCGTGCGGTGCGCGAAGCAGTCGGGCCGGACGTCGAGCTCTACATCGACGCCAATTGCAGCCTCGACCTCCATCACGCCACCCGCCTGGCCGAGATGGTGAAGGATTGCGGCATTTCGTTCTTCGAGGAGCCGATCACCCAGAACGACGCGCTGCAGATGGCCGAGATGCGGCGTACGACCGGCATGGCGCTCGCCTGCGGGCAGAACGAGGGCCTGATCTATCGCTTTCGCGATCTCCTGCTGCACGCCGCGGTGGACTATGTGCAGCCCAACGTGGTGAGCAGCGGCGGATTTACCCAATGCGCCAAGATCGCGGGGCTTGCCGCCGCCTTCAACGTGCCGCTCGCGAACGGCGGCGCCTGGCCCTACCACAACATGCATTTGCACGCCGGCATGGCCAATGGCGGCCTGGTCGAGATGCATTATCTCGCGGTCGAGCTCTGCCGGAAGATCTACCGCGATCTGCCGCAGCCCAAGGACGGATGGCTGACGCTGCCGGAGACCCCGGGACTGGGCTTCGAGCCCGATCGCGGCGCCGTCGCCGCGCTCGCCGCAGTCCCGGCGTCGCGCGCGGACTGAGGCGCGCGATTGGCCACCGATATCGGCGTCTGCTAGAAGCCGCGCCACCATCATCCAACGCCGAACGAAAAAAATGAAACGAGCAAGATGAAACGCAGCAGCGATCGCATCCTCACCACCCATGTCGGGAGCCTGATCCGGCCGCAGCCGTTGCAGGAGTTCCTGCGCGCAAAGCAGGCGGGAAAGCCGTTCGACCGAAACGCCTACGACACCTGCCTTGCCCGATCGGTCGCCGACATCGTGCGCCGGCAGGCCGAGGCCGGCATCGACGTGATCAGCGACGGCGAGTTCGGGAAGTCGATCAGCTGGTCGCAATACGTGCTCGAGCGCCTGAGCGGCTTCGAGCGCCGCCCGGTCAAGCCGGGCGCCAATCCGTTTCAGCGCGGCGCCGACCGCGAACGCTTCGCCGAGTTCTATGCCGAGCTTGACGCGCGCGAGGAGGTCGCGACCAGGACGGATTCGATCTGTGTCGGCCCCATCACCTATACCGGACAGGCCGAGCTCGCGCGCGACATCGACAACTTCAAGGCCGCCCTCGACGGCGTGCGCGTGGAAGAGGCGTTTTTGCCGGTCGCCGCGCCCGCGAGCGTCATCCCCGACCGCAAGAACGAATACTACAAGAATGACGAGGAGTGCCTCGTCGCCATCGGGGCGGCGATGCATACCGAATACAAAATGATCGTCGATGCCGGCTTCGTCCTGCAGCTCGACGATGCGCGGGCGGCCGTGACCTACGATCGCATGGTGCCGCCGGCGAGCTTCGCCGATTACCGCAAATGGGTCGACATGCACATGGCGGTGCTCAACCACGCGATCGAGGGCTTGCCGCCCGATCGCATCCGCTATCACGTCTGTTGGGGAAGCTGGCCGGGTCCGCACACCACCGACGTACCGCTCAAGGATATCGTCGATCTCATCCTCAAGGCGAAGGTCGGCGCCTACGTGATCGAAGGCGCCAATCCTCGCCACGAGCACGAGTGGAAGCTTTGGAAGGACGTGAAGCTGCCGGAGGGCAAGCTGCTGATCCCCGGCGTCATCAGCCACGCCACCAACGTGGTGGAGCATCCCGAGCTGGTGGCCGAGCGCATCACCCGCTACGCGCGGCTCCTCGGACGCGAGAATGTGCTGGCGGGAACCGATTGCGGCTTCGCGCAGGGCCCGTTCTACCGCCGCGTCCACCCGTCGATCATGTGGGCCAAGCTCGAGGCGCTCGCGCAGGGCGCGCGCCTCGCCAGCAAGGAATTGTGGAGCTGACGATCAGCCTCGTCGCGTCAACTCTTCGACAGCATCCGATCGACGCTGAAGCGGCCTCCACCGGTCACGAACAAGCACAGCGCGCCGCCCAGGATGGCAAGATTCTTGATGAAGTTGGTTTTTTGGGCTCCCATCTGTGCGGCCGGGTATTCCCAGTAGCGGTGTGCGAGCGCGGTCGCAACGATGAGGAACAGTACACAAAGCAGGGCACCATAGCGGGTCGCAATGCCCAAAATCAGCGTGACGCCGACCACGAATTCCACCACCGCACCGATCCAGGCGAAGAACTCGGGGGCAGGGACGTGCAGGGCTCGCAGATAGCCGGCGAAGCCGTCGATGCCCCCGAATAACTTGCCCCAAGCGGTCGTGAAAAAGAGCCAGCCCAGCAGGATGCGGCCGATCAGCAGCAGCACGTCCGAGGTACTCGCCGCGATGCCGTCCGTGCACGACAGCAGCGGATGAGACGATTCAGTTGATTGAATGGACATGGTTTCACCCTCATGGTCTTGCCGATCGAGTCGGCGTTGACACGACGTTGCGAGATGGTGAAGTCACGTGTGCGACGGCAAAGCATCCGCCGCCCACGTCAGTCGCGTGCTCGATCATATCTCCCGACCGATCATGCGGTCGAGCGAACAGGGACCGCTGCCCCGGATCAGGAAGAACAGGGCGCACGCCCCGATCAGCAGCGGATATTCGTAGCCGCCGGCGGTCCAGAAGAAGCCTTTGGCGGAGGTGAATTTTACCGCGACGATCATGAAGATCAGCACGGCGGCGGCCGCAAAGCGGGTGAACAGGCCCACCACCAAAAGAATGCCGCCGATCAACTCGGTGCAGCCGACCAGCGTGCCCCAGAAGATGCCGGGCGTGTAGCCGATGCGGTCGAACAGCGCGGCGTTGCCGGCAAGGCCCATGCCGCCGAAAGCCCCGAACAGCTTTTGCAGGCCGTGCGGGATCAGGATTGCGCCCAGCGCGATCCGCAGGATCGGTTCGGCGTATGTGTTCACCGCGCTGTAGACTCTTCCCAGCACGGGAACGTAGAGCTGCGAGGTTGCTTCAGCCATGATTCCCCTCATTGCGTTTCCCTTGCTCCCGTCTTCACCGCGATCCGATGGACGAAAGCTGCGCCTCTTGATGACGCGCTGCATGGCGAGATTACCGGTCGCGGCGATAGGTGCAAAGAGCCGTGCGGACGTTAACCCCCGCGTAATTGCAGGCCCTTCTCCTCGACGCGGGAGCGCTGGAACTGTGCGGTCGCGATGGGGTTGAGACGGTGGGAGCGGCGCGGCGGGGAGGACATGGTCGTGGGCCTGAAAGTCGTGCAATTTCTCGCGGTGGTGCTCACCACGCTCGCGCTGATCCCGGGCGGGGCGCACCTGTTCGCGCTGCTCAACAAGATCGGCCTCGGGGCCGAGCAATATTTCATCGTGCAGAACATCTACCGCGGCTGGAGCCTGTTCGGCATCGTCTTGTTCGGCGCGTTGATCGCCAATCTCCTGCTCGTATGGCTTACGCGCGGGCGGGGCGCGGCTTTCATCCTCGCGCTGTCGGCATTTTTCTGTATCGCCCTCACGCTCGTCGTCTTCTTCACCTGGACCTACCCCGCCAATCAGGCGACCAACAACTGGACCACCATCCCGGACCATTGGGAGCAACTGCGCAGGCAATGGGAGTATTCGCACGCCGCCAATGCGGTCGTGACCTTCGCGGCCCTGTGTGCGGTCACGCTGTCCCTGCTGGTGGCGCGGAAATGAACGCTCTGCCGCGGGGTTAGCTTTACGGGCGGCGAAGCGCCTCATTGAACGGTGCCGTCCCGGTGTCTATCGTCGCTTGAATCGCCATCCAAACGGAGGAATCGAAATGACCGTGTCGCTGCGCGCCGTTGCGCCCGCCGTACCTGCTCTCGCGCTTGCCCTGGCGTTGTCGTGGCCCGCCGTATCGTCGGCGCAAGACTATCCGACGCGCTCGGTCAAGATCGTGGTGCCGTTCGGCGCCGGCGGCCCCGCCGACGTCTATTCCCGCGTTCTGGCCCAGCACCTGTCGGAGACGCTCAAGCAACCGTTCGTGGTCGAGGACCGGCCGGGCGCGGGCTCGATCATCGGCAGCGACGCGGTCGCCAAGTCCCCGCCCGACGGTTACACGCTGCTCGCGATGTCGAACACCCACACCACGAACGAGTCGCTCGTCCCCAACAAGCCGTTCCAACTGATGCGCGACTTCGTGCCGGTGGCGGGGATCAACTATTCCGACCTGGTGATGGTGGTCCATCCCTCGGTGCCGGCGAAGGATCTCAAGGAATTCATCGCCTATGCCAAGTCGAAGCCGGGGCAGCTCAACTACGCTTCGTCCGGCGCCGGCACGCCCTATCACATGGCGGCGGAGCTGTTCAAAGCGATGAGCGGCACCGATCTGGTGCACGTGCCGCACAAGGCATCCGGCGAGATGCGCAACAGCGTGATCGGCGGCCACGTGCAGATGGCATTCGACGCCATCACCACCATGGCGTCGAACGTGAAGGCCGGCCAGGTGCGCGCGCTCGGCACCTCCGCCGCCAAGCGCTCGACGGTGCTGCCCGACGTTCCGACCATCTCGGAGGCGGGCGTGCCCGGCTACGAGTCGACCATCTGGCTCGGCATCATGGCGCCGGCCGGCACGCCGAAGCCGATCGTCGACAAGCTCAATGCCGAGATCAACAAGGTGATCAATCGCGCCGACGTGAAGGAGGCCTGGGACAAGCAGGGGGCGGTGCCGCTGGTGATGTCTCCCGCCGAGTTCGACGCCTATCTGCGCAAGGACATCGAGAAGTGGGCGCAGGTGGTGAAGGTGTCGGGCGCCAAGGCGCAGTGACGCCGCCTCGCTGCCGCGCCCATCGACGTCAAGCTCGCGCCCGGCCTGCAGGTCCGTAGGCCGGGCGTTTCTTTGATGTTGCGCAACCGCTCCAAAGCGCCGAAAATATCGCGAGATTACAACATAACGGCGCGCAAGCCGGCCAGGAGGAAGACCATGCTCTCAGCGATGAAGTTCGAGATCATCCTGTGGGGAATGGCGCAGCTTCTCACCTACGCGGCGTGGCGTTACCCCGCCTTCGCGGCGCGACTCAAGGAGCGCAATCTCATCGCCCAGCTCAAGGCGCGCGACGAGGAGATCGGCCGCTGGTACCTCATTCGTGACGGCAAGGTGACCTCGGGGCGGGGGCTGCGCTCGGACGCCGAGGTCACGCTTGCCTTCAAGACCGCCGCGCTTGGCGCCGATCTGCTGATGCCGCCGATCAACTGGCTCGACCAGATCAACGCGCAGAAGGATTTCAAGCTCACCGTCGACGGCCCCGAGGATCTCACCAACTGGTTCGCGCAGACCGTCATGATGAGCCAAAGCGCCGGGCTGAAGATCGGCACGCGGCTTGCCGACGGCACCATGCGCTACTGCAACATGACCAACGGCGGGCCGGTCTTCGTCCATGTCAAGGATGGCAAGATCGTTCGCATGACGCCGATCGACTTCGGCGCCGACGATCCGCCGCCATGGACCATCGAAGCCCGCGGGCTCAAGCTCACGCCGCCGCGCAAAACCACGCTCGCTCCCCACGGCCAAAACGCGAAGTCGATCGTGTATTCGCCGGACCGGCTGCTGTATCCGATGAAGCGGGTCGATTTCGATCCGAACGGCGAGCGCAACCCGCAGAACCGCGGCAAGTCCGGCTATGTGCGCATTTCTTGGCAGGAGGCGCTCGACCTCGTCGCCGGCGAGATCAAGCGGCTCAAGCGCACCTATGGCCCCGGCGTCATGGCGGTGTCGCACGGTTCGCATCATACCTGGGGCAATATCGGCTATTACCTCTCCGCGCTGTTCCGCTTCCGCAACGCGGTCGGCTACACCCAGATCCACCACAATCCCGACAGCTGGGAAGGCTGGTACTGGGGCGCGGTGCATCACTGGGGCTATACGCTACGCGTCGGCCAGTCGGAGACCTACGGCACGGTCGAGGACTGCCTGCAGAACTGCGACATGATCGTGTTCTGGGCCGCCGACCCCGAGAGCACCAGCGGCTCCTACGGCGCGCAGGAAGGCACGGTGCGCCGGCAGTGGCTGAAGAATCCCAAGCTCGGCATCAAGATCGTGCACGTCGATCCGTATTACAACGCATCGGCGCAATTCCTGCCGGGCAAGTGGTTCGCGCCGCGGCCGACCACCTCGGTCGCGATGGCGATGGCGATCGCCTATGTCTGGATCAAGGAAGACCTCTACGACAAGGCCTACGTCGAGACCCACACCATCGGCTTCGACAAGTGGAAGGCCTACCTCCTCGGCGAGGAGGACGGCATCGCCAAGACGCCGGAGTGGCAGGAGAAGGAGACCGGCGTCCCGGCCAAGGACGTGCGCGCGCTCGCGCGCGAATGGGGCCGGAAGCGCGTCTATCTCGCGCCCGGCGGCTGGGGCAACGGCCACGGCGGCGCCTGCCGCAACCAGACCGGCATCCAATGGGCGCGGGTGATGGTGTGCCTCACCGCCATGCAGGGGCTGGGCAAGCCCGGCGTCAACATGGGCAATCTGCAGTGGGGCACGCCGCTCGACTTCCAATTCTATTTCCCCGGCTATTCCGAGGGCGGAATGTCGGGCGATCTCGAGGGCACCGCGCTGCCGATCTCGCTCTATCAGCGCATGCCGCAGCTGCCGACCATGACCTCGACGTTCCAGCGCATCCCGCGGCTGTGGACGCCGGAGGCGATCGCCGACGGTAAGGCCGAAGGCTATCCCTGGATCGGCAAGTCGATCGAGCACCAATTCGCCAAGTTCGCCTATCCGGCGCCCGGGCACGCGCCGGTGCGGATGATGTTCAAGTACGGCGGCTCAATTCTCTCCACCATGAACAATACCAACCGCTGGGTGCGCATGTACCAGTCGGCGAACCTCGAATTCGTGGTCAACCAGTCGATCTGGTTCGAGGGCGAGGCCAAGTTCGCGGACGTGATCCTGCCCGCCTGCACCAATTTCGAGCGCGTCGACATCAGCGAATGGGCGGGGCTCGGCGGCTATGGTCACCACGGCCAGCAGCAGCTCAACCATCGCGTCATTATCTTCCAGGCGCCGGCGATCGCGCCGCTGGGCGAGTCGAAATCCGATTTCTGGATCTTCAACGAGATCTGCAAGCGGCTCGGCCTCGCCAACTACTTCTCCGAAGGCGTCAACGAGATCGACTGGGTCAAGCGCGTGTATCTCGCCTCCGACATGCCGAAAGTGATCTCGTGGAAGAAGTTCATCAAGCGCGGCTATTACGTCGTGCCGGCGGAGAAGGAGAAGCTGCGCGCGCCGGTCTCCTTCCGCTGGTTCTGGGAGAACCGCAAGAAGGACGTGCCGGAGGCGCAGCCGCTGCCGTCGGACTACACGCAGGAATATCTGCGCGGGCTGCAGACGCAGTCGGGCAAGCTCGAATTCGAGTGCAACAGCCTCAAGCGCTTCAACGATCCGGAACGGCCGCCGATCGTCAAATACGAGCCGTCATGGGAGGGGCCGCATTCGGGCGCGATGTACGAGCGCTATCCCCTGCAAATGCTCACGCCGCACTCGAAATACTCGTTCCACACACAGGGCGACGGCAAGGATTCGTTCCTGCTCAATATCGAGGACCATCGCGTCAAGGTCGACGGCTACTACTACTGGATCATGCGGCTCAACGCCGAGGATGCGGCCGCGCGCGGCATCAAGAAGCACGACCTGGTGAAGGTGTTCAACGACCGCGGCGCGGTGATCTGCGCGGCGCTGCCGACGCAGCGGCTGCCGCGCGGGGTATGCCACGGCTACGAGTCGTCGGCGGTCTACGATCCGATGGGCGAACCGGGCAAATCCGTCGATCGGGGCGGGTGCCTCAACCTGCTGACGCCCGAGCGCACGCAGACCAAGTCGACCCACTCGATCGCGGGCGCGAATTCGCTCGTTCAGGTCGAGCTGTGGGACGGCCGGACCGAGCACATGTCGGAGACCTTCGCGCGCATGGAGAAAGACCACGAGGTGCGCGAAACCCTGAAAGCCGCGCGGCTCGTGCCGGCGAAGTGACCGGAGCCGTCCCATGCAAAAATGGAACATGATCATCGACGTCGCCGAGTGCACGAATTGTAACCTGTGCACGCTTGCGGTCATGGACGAGTATGTCGGCAACGCCTGGCCGGGCTACGCCGCCCCGATGCCGAAGCACGGCCACAAGTGGATCAACATCCTGCAAAAAGAGCGCGGGCAGGTGCCGATGATCGACATCGCCTACGTTCCGACCATGTGCAATCACTGCGACAACGCGCCCTGCATGGCGAAGGGCGGCGAGGCGGTGACGAAGCGCGACGACGGGATCATGCTGATCGATCCCGAAAAGGCGAGGGGGCGCAAGGACCTGGTCGAGGCCTGCCCCTACGGCCACATCTGGTGGAACGAGGAGTTGCAGCTTCCGCAGATCTGGCCGTTCGACGCCCACCTCCTCGACCAGGGCTGGCAGCAGACCCGTGGCCAGCAGTCGTGCCCGACCGGCGCGATGCGCGCGGTCAAGGTCGAGGACGAGGAGATGGCGCGCATGGCGCGGGAGGAAGGCCTCGAGGTGATGAAGCCCGAGCTCGGCACCCGGCCCCGGGTCTACTACCGCAATCTCTGGCGCTATTCGAAATGCTTCATCGGCGGCACGCTGGCGGCGGAGGCGAATGGTGTCGTCGATTGCGTCGAGGGCGCGAGCGTGCGCCTCATGAAGGGCGGCACCCTGGTCGCGCAGACCACGAGCGACAACTACGGCGACTTCAAGTTCGACAAGATCGACGAGGGCTCGGGCCGCTACCTGGTCGAGATTTCCGCTCCCGGCCGCGCCAAGAAGACGATCGAGGCGAATCTCGGCGTGAGCGTCAATCTCGGCGAGATCCGCATTTAGCGCATGCGGATTGATCCGTGGTCGGCTCTTTCGGTTGTCGTTGCCGGGCTTGATCCGACAATCAGTCTTTTTTCTTAACACGATGGATGCGCGGGTCGCGCCCGCGCCTGACGGGGGGTGGGGCGCTACATGGAGTCCGTGCCGCTGATCTTTCCCGCGCTCGGCAGCCTCTATCAAACGCTGGCGCCCTGGGCGGAGGCGCTGTTGCGCGCGGTCGTGGGCCTCGCGCTCGTGCCCCATGGATTGCGCAACACGTTCGGACTGTGGCCGAACACCGGCGTGCGCTCGCACGACCTTGCTGAACTGGCGCAGCAGCTCGACCACGACGGCTACCGGCCGGGAAAATTCTGGGCGCCGGCGATCTCGCTCACGCAACTGATCGGTGGGCCGCTGCTGGCGCTCGGGCTCTTTACCCGTCCTGCCGCGCTTGCGATCGTCATCTTCCTCATGGTCTCCAACTACGAGCGCTGGCGCGTAGGCGGTTACTTCTGGAACAAGACCGGGCTCGAATACACGCTGATGTGGACGGTGGCCGCGTTCTATTTCCTCATCCACGGCGGCGGCGCGATCTCGCTCGATCATCTGCTGATCGGGCGAGAATTCTGATGCGCGCCGAACGTGCTCGCCCGCGAGACGGCTGGAACGCGCCGCGCAAATTCACTACCATCGTCCGGGGAGAAACGACGTCGCGCGTCCCGTGCCTGGCCGAAACAAAACAGGAGGCTCCGCCATGAACGTCCATACCAAAGCCGCGACCGGTACGGCCGTGTCGCCGGACGAGTGGCAGGCGCGCGTCGACCTGGCGGCGGTTTATCGCCTGGTCGCCCACCACGGCTGGGACGATGTCATCTACAACCACTGCTCCATGCGCGTTCCGGGCGAAGACCGGAAATTCCTGATGAAGCGGCACGAGCTGTTGTGGACCGAGGTCACCGCCTCGAACCTCGTCAAGGTCGACATGGACGAGGATCTCGACGAGCGCGCCGGCGTCAATCGTCCCGGCTTCACGCTCCATGGCGGCGTCCTGCGCGGGCGGCCCGACGTCGTCTGTGCCGTGCACGTCCATACCCGCACCGGGATGGCGATCGCCGGCCTCAAGAGCGGGCTGCGGATGATCTCGCAGGAGGCCGTGCGCTTCTTCGGCTGCGTCGGCTATCATCCCTACGAGGGCATCACCGAGGATTTCGGCGAGCGCGAGCGGCTCATTGCGCATCTCGGCAACAATCGCGCCATGATCATGCACAATCACGGCGTGCTCACCGTCGGCAAGACCGCGCGCGAGGCCTTCATCCTGATGAAGCATCTGTTGGAGGCGGCCGAAATCCAACTGGCCATGGAGGCCACCGGCAACGCGCTGATCGAGATCCCGCCGGAAATCTGCCGGAAGACGGTGGCGCAATACGACAAGCACGACAGCGGTCGCGGCTCGGCCGACTGGCCGGCCTATCTTCGCATGCTCGACCGGATCGATCCGAGCTATCGGACCTGACCGTTCCTGCGGTCCGCCCCCGGCGCGCGGGACAAGGCTATGGCTTTTCAATCACCGCGTGCACTAGAATTGCACGCCGGATGGCTGACCTCGCAACGGAGTTGCCGTCATGCAAACGCCGAAGGCGCTCCTGGCATTGCTGACCGCGCTCGCCGCGTTGAGCTTCGGCCAGCCCGCACAATCGCAAGTTTGGCCGCAGAAGCCGGTCAAGATCATCGTTCCCTTCGCGCCCGGCGGTAATACCGACGGCATTGCGCGCTTGATCGCGCAGCCGCTCGGCGAGCGGCTGGGGCAGCAATTCGTGGTCGAGAATCGCCCGGGCGCGGCCGGCGCGACCGCGGCGGAGGCGGTCGCGCGCTCCGGCGCCGACGGGCACACGCTGCTGATGGGTACCCCGTCGCAGATCGCGATCGTTCCGGCGATGACCAAGACCGCGTACGATCCGGTGAAGGATTTCGCCCCCATCAGCGTCGTCGGCACCAATCCCTACGTGCTGGTGGTTCACCCGAGCATACCGGTCGCCACCGTCGCGGAATTGGTCGACTATGCCCGCAAGCAACCCGACAAATTGGCCTATGCCGCTCCGGTGTTCGGAGGCTTGAGTCACCTCTCGATGGTGCTGTTTCTCAAGCGCGCGGGGCTCGAGATGACCCCGGTGAGCTACAAAGGCGGTGCGGCGCCGTTGGCCGATGTCATCGCCGGTCACGTCCCGATCTACTTCGCGACCTTGTCGGAAGTCGTGCCGCATGCGCGCACCGGCGCCATTCGCCTGCTCGCGGTGTCCAGCGAAAAGCGCGTGCCGCAGCTGCCGGACGTCCCCACTTTCGCCGAGGCCGGATTTCCCGGGTTCAAGGCGCTCACCTGGAACGGCCTGATGGCGCCCGCCGCCGCGCCCAAGGAAACCGTCGACCGGATCGCGACCGAGGTTGCGCGCGCCGTCAAGGACGAAAAGTTTGCCGAGCGGCTCGCCGGTTTCGGCGTCGACCCGCTCGGCAATACCCCCGCGCAGTTCGCCGCGATGATTGCCGCGGACATTGCATTGTGGGGCGAAGCGATCAAGCTCATCGCCGTGCGAGAGAAATAGCGGGGGCGAAGCTGCGCCTCCTGCGCGCGGGGATCATCGACCGGGGCATGGCGGTAGCCTGCCGCCGTGGTGTATGATTTACGCATCGGCACCTTCGCGCTGGCGCGAGATCGCAAGATCTCCGCGCGTGCCGCATCATGGTGCGCAAAGCGCAGCGCTCAGTCCCAGGGAGTTTCGGCCATGCTCGACGTCGTCAAGCCAGTTGCACGTTCGGTCCCGTTCGATGCGGAGCGCCTGGACCGTCTGATGGACGACGCCGGCATCGACGTCCTGGTCGTGACCTCGAAGCACAACGTGCAATATCTGCTGGGCGGGCATCGCGCCTTCTTCTTCGAATCCATGGACGCGATGGGATTGAGCCGCTACCTGCCGGTCCTCGTCTATCCCAAAGGCGGTCGGCAGAAGGCCGGCTATTTCGGCCATCGCATGGAGGGCTTTCAAAAGGAGAACGATCCGTTCTGGGTGCCGGAATCGCAAACCAATTCGTCGGGCTCGGTCGATGCCATGCAGAAGGCGATCGATCACATCCGCCGCTCCGGCGTGAAAACCCGCCGGATCGCGGCCGAGCTGGCGTTCCTGCCGGTCGATGCCGGCACGGCGCTGCGCGCCGCCTTTGCCGACAGCGAAATCGTCGACGCTCTGTTCGTGCTCGAGCGGCTGCGCGCGGTGAAGAGTCCGGAGGAATTGAAGCAGCTGCGCATCGCCTCCGAGTGCGTGATCGAATCGATGCTGGCGGTGATCGCCAATCACGGCCCCGGAGCGACCAAGCGGGAGCTGACCGAGGCGCTGCGGCGGGAGGAGACCAACCGCGGCCTCGTCTTCGACTATTGTCTGATCACCGCCGGCACCAGTCTCAACCGCGCGCCGTCGGAGCAGAAATGGGGCAAGGGCGACGTGCTCTCGCTCGATTCCGGCGGCAACTATCACGGCTATATCGGCGACCTCTGCCGGATGGCGATCCATGGCGAGCCCGATGCCGAGCTCGAGGACCTGCTGGCGGAGATCGAGGCGATCCAGCGCGCGGCGATGAAGCCGATCAAGGCCGGCGCCATGGGCAGCGTCATCTACGCCGCGGCCGAGCCGCTCGTGCACAAATCCAAGCACCACAACCACATGCACTTCCTCGCGCACGGAATGGGACTGGTCAGCCACGAAGCGCCGCGGCTCACCGCCACCGGGCCGGTCCCCTATGACGCCTACGACGCCGGCCGCCCGCTGGAAGCGGGAATGGTGGTGTCGGTCGAGACCACGCTGCAGCATCCGCAGCGCGGGTTCATCAAGCTCGAGGACACGGTGGTGGTCACCGACACCGGCTTCGACATCTACGGCGAGGGCGGCCGCGGCTGGAACCGCGGCGGGACGGCGCTGCGAAGCTGAACGCGTCGCGAAAGCATCTCTCCTCCCGCGACAGCGGAGAGCGAGCGTGCCGTTCAAATGTGGGGATGGGGGCCGCTTGAAAGTTCTGGCGCAGTGGGAACCACCGCCAGACGGTAAAGGCCGCGGGCCGATGCAGAATCGGCCGGCGGCCTCGCGAAAAAAATCGCCTTAGATGCTCAGCGCGAGCAACGCTAACGCGCCGATACCAACGACCAGGATCACCAGCGCGACGGGATCGTAGTCGAGCCAATGTCCGCTTTGCACACGCATGACGCACCTCGCCCTGAAAGAGTTGATTAGCTGCGCCCGTTCTTGTGCCGGTTCCATATCGAGGGCCGGCGAGGGCTTGCCTGACTATTAGTCGCGGTTGCGGGCCAAGAGGTTCAAATCGCCCCGCCCGGCCAGCCTTCGGCCGCCGCGCCCCGGGGGCTTTGCCGCCGGCGCCTGATCGGGCCGGCCATCTCAGTTCAAACGCTTGATATTCCGTGCGTATTCCTGCGGCCGACCGGACGGCATGGCGCGGCGGTGGAACCAGCCTCAGGGCGACAACCGGCGGCGCCGTCACTGCATGGACCAGCCGTGGCTGACCACCAGGGATTGTCCGGTCAGCGCGTTGCTGTCGAAGCTGGCAAAGAACAGCGCGGTTTCGGCCACGTCCGCGACCGTGGTGAATTCGCCGTCGACTGTGTCCTTCAGCATCACCTTCTTGACCACGTCGGATTCCGAAATGCCGAGTTCCTTCGCCTGTTCCGGGATCTGCTTGTCGACCAGCGGCGTGCGCACGAAGCCCGGGCAAATGACGTTGGCGCGCACGCCGTGCTTGGCGCCTTCCTTGGCGATGACCTTGGCGAGGCCGATCAGCCCGTGCTTGGCGGTCACGTAAGGCGCCTTCAACACCGATGCCTCTTTCGAGTGCACCGATCCCATATAGATGATGCTGCCGCCGGAGCCCTGCGCGTACATCCGCTGCAGCACCGCGCGGGTGGTGAGAAAGGCGCCGTCGAGATGGATGCTCAGCAAGCGCTTCCAATCGGCGAACGGGAATTCCTCGAGCGGCGCGACGATCTGGATGCCGGCATTGCTGACCAGCACGTCGATGCGTCCGAATTGTTCCACCGTCCGCGCGACGCCGGCCTCCACCTGTTGCTCGTCGGTCACGTCCATGACGACCGCGAGCGCCTGGCGAGGACCGCCGAGTTCCGCCGCAGCCGCATCGGCGGCGGTTTGATTGACGTCGGCGATCACGACGCGCGCGCCCTCGCGCGCAAAGGTCTTGGCGATCCCCTTGCCGATGCCGCTGGCGGCGCCGGTCACGATGGCAACTTTGTCCTTCAGACGCATGTCAGGAAACTCCTGCGGTGGCGGGAGCGGGCGCTGGCTCGCGCTTCGACGACGATGGCTGGAGGTAATCGTAGGCGACCTTGCCGAGGCCGAGCGTGAGATCGCAAACGATGTGAACCGCGGACACGATCTCGAGCACGGGCAGTTCCGCGACCGGCGCGAGCGCATGTGGGGTGAGCGACAGCGCCGCCGGGCCGGTCCACGCGCCCTTTAGCGTGACGTCCTCGAGGTAATATTCGACCAGCTCGCAAATTCTCGTGCTGCCGTCGACGTGCGGAATGATCTTGAGCAGAAAGTTCGGGGCCGCCAGCGCGGCGCGGATCGCCTCGGCATCGGCCTGCTGGTGCTTGTATCCCATGGTGGCGGTGGCGACGCGGACCGGGCCGTAATCGAGCGTGCCGACCAATTGATCGGTCTCGACGTGCAGCGTCGGGTTGGCGAGCTTTTTCGGAAAGCCCCAGAGCTCGCGGCCGCCCGCGATCGGCGGCTCGTCGTTGAGGAACATGCAGTGGGTGTATCCGCCTTTGCGGCCGCGAAACTTGACCGGAATGACCTGCCCGCTCTCGGTGTAGTCGCCGAACCCGGTCGAATCCGGCATGCGGATGAACTCGTACTTGACCAGCGGCTCGTCCACCTCGAGCGGCTCGGGCACCACCGCGCGCAGCTTCTGCGCTTCCGTGCGATAGGTGATGATCATGAACTCGCGATTGACGAAACGATAGGGGCCCGGCGGGTAGGCCGGGCTGGTCAGCGGCATGGCGAAGGCCCGCGCCTTGACCTCTGCTTCCTTCATGCTGCGCTCCTTCTTCTATCGGGGTATTGCGGCTCGCCTATTGCGGCCATTGATGGCGGGATCGAGCAGCGAGACCGAGCGGCGTTGCGGCTTGCAAGCGATCGACCGCTCGCGACCATCGACCAGCCGTGCGGCTCCGCCCCGGCGCCGTCCGCACGCGCGGAGCGCTGGCTGAAAAAAACGTCAATCGGCTTGTCCACCGCGTGGCGACGACTTTTCCATCTGGGCGGCGTCTCGCCCCATCTGCAGGCATACCAGAACTTCGACGTAGCTGGGATCGCCGCCCACCTCGGTGGTCGCCACGCAACGCTGGCGCAGCGCCGGCGCAAACTGCGTCCATTCCTTTTCCAGCTGGTCACGCGCGCTCTTCTCGTCCGCCAGGCATTGCCCAAGCGTGGTATCCAAGCTCAAGCTGTCGCCCATCTTCGCCGCCGCGCGACAGGCGGGCTCGACGTTGAGAGTGGGGACCGTGTCGGCGATGGGCAGCATCAGCGTCGCACCGAGCGCGAGAGCTAAGGCTGGTGGAAACATTTGCGGCCTCCCGCGCGCGCCGCACTGGCGCGACGCTGCTGTTGCGGGCTGATCACGATGGCGGCTGCAGCTTGCAGCTGCTCAGCACCGCATAATAACCCTTCTCGCCCTTTTGGAAGCTCACGCTCGCCGTGAACACGTAGGATCCGCGCTTTGGATCCTTGAGCTCGTAGACCCACCAATTCGTCACCTTGCCGGGCTGACTGGAATACTCGGCGCAGGTTCCGTCGGGGCCGTCGACGATCGGAACGCTTTGCATCTCGTAGCGATAGTCCTTCGAATTCGGCCAGGCGACGCCGATGCCGATCTTCGGCTGCCAGTAGTTCAAGGGGAATGCCTGCGACAGATTGTTGGGCTCGCCGCAATTCGGGAAGGCGGTGGCGTATTCCGCATTGCCGGTGCAGATCATGATCGGCGCGCCGTTGTTCCAGTCGATCCCGCCGGGCAGCGCGCCCCAATCGGTCTTGCAGCAGGACTCGACGGCAACGCCCGGCCATCCCGGCGGTGTTTGAAACGATACGCTCTGGCTCCTGATGCAGTAGTTCGTAGTGCAGGCGGATTGCGCCAGTGCGGAGGCGGCGACGAAGATCGCGAACAGGCCGACGATCGGCGCCAGTACATATAGCAACCGATTCGCGGGCGGCTTGCTGATAGTCATCCCTCGTCCTCGCGCGGTCGGACCCTTGCTAGGTCGGCAAGCTGATGTACATTACCACGGCGAATACGCAAAGGATCGACGGCCGCGATCCGTCCGGCCGTACCGTTCGGCGCTTCACCCGAGATCGGCGGGGACGATCTCGCGGCGTTGTCGTCCCGGTCCTGCCCGGAGCAAGGGGCAAGACCGGGACACTAGACCTGGCAGGTGCTGGGCTCATACCATCATCGCAATGATCGCTCGTACTCGATCTGCGCGCAGGCGGGCTGAGGAAAATCGACGTTCGCTGCCATGGCGCGAGCGATGGCGGTCGCCGGCGCAAGACCGGGAGACATGACGATGGAATGGATTGCCCCGGATGTCTCGGGCGGTGCGCGTGCTCGGCCGCTCGCGCACCGGATGCGCCGGCGCAGCGGCATGATGCCGCGCGCGCCGGGGTGCGCGCGCCAGCGCGGCCGATCGCCCTTGCTCGCCGGCGCCGCCGTCCTCGTCCTGCTGACCGGCTGCGGCCAGGAAAACCGCTTCATCGCGCCGCCGCCGCCGAAGGTGACGGTGCAATTGCCGGTGCAGCAGACGGTCACGCCCTATCTGGAAGCGACCGGCAACACCGCCGCGGTGAATACCGTCAAACTGGTGGCGCGCGTGCAAGGATACGTCCAGGAGATCAAGTACCAGGACGGCGCGGCGGTGAAGAAAGGCACGCCGCTGTTCATCATCGAGCCGCAGCCCTACAAGGTTCAGCTCGAGCAGGCGCAGGCGGCGGAGGAGGGCGCCAAGGCGACGCTGGTCAACGCCGAAGCCGAATTCACCCGTCAGCAGGAACTGCAGGCCAAGGACGTCTCGACCCAGGCGAACCTCGACAAGGCGCGCGCCAACCGCGATACCGCGCACGCCAACGTGTTGCAGGCCCAAGCCAATCGGCAGACCGCGGAGATCAATCTCGGCTACACCACCGTCGAAGCGCCGTTCGACGGCGTGGTGACCGCGCGCAAGGTGTCGGTCGGCGAGCTGGTCGGCGGCGACCAGCCGAGCCAGCTCGCGAGCATCGTGCAGCTCAATCCGATCTGGGTGTGGTTCAATCTCAGCGAGCGCGACGTGCAGCGCGTGCGCGCCCAGATGGCCGAGCGTGGCGTGACCGTCGCCGAGCTCATCGGCAAGATCCCGGTCGAGATCGGGCTGCAGACCGAGACCGGATATCCGCACAAAGGCCTGCTCGACTACGTCTCTCCCGAGGTCAATCAGTCGACCGGCACGCTGCAGGTGCGCGGCATTTTCGACAATCCGACGCCGGCGCTGCTGCCGGGTTATTTCGTTCGGGTGCGCGTCCCCCTGCGCCCGGAGCAGGCGCTGCTGGTGCCGGAGGTCGCGGTGGGCAGCGACCAGGGCGGGCGCTACGTGCTCACCGTCAATGCCGACAACGTCGTCGAGCAGCGCCGGGTGCAGCTCGGCCAGACCGTCGGCCAGATGCGCGTGGTCGAGAGCGGCTTGCAGCCGGACGAACGGGTCGTCGTGTCCGGCATCCTGGACGCGATTCCGGGACAGAAGGTCGATCCGCAGCTGCAGGCGCCGGCGTCCGCGGCCGCGGAGACCGGATCGAAATAGCGCGCGCCCCATGATCTCGAAATTCTTCATCGAGCATCCTGTTCTGGCGAACGTGCTCGCCATCCTCATGATCGTGATCGGCGGCGTGGCGTTGTTCGCGCTGCCGGTGGCGCAATATCCCAACGTCGTGCCGCCCACCATCTCGGTCACCACCCGCTACCCCGGCGCGAGCGCGCGCGCGGTGGTCGATACCGTGGGCCTGCCGATCGAGCAGCAGGTCAACGGCGTCGACGGCATGATCTACATGCAGTCCTTCAGCGCCTCCGACGGCAGCTACGCGCTCATCGTCACGTTCAAGATCGGAATGGACATCAACTTCGCCCAGGTGCTGGTGCAGAACCGCGTATCCAGCGCGCTCGCGCAGTTGCCGCAGCCGGTGCAGGCGCAAGGCGTGACGGTGCAGCAGAAGTCCACCGCGATTCTGGAGTTCGTCACCCTGACCTCGCCGGACGCCCGCTACGACAGTCTGTTCCTCGCCAATTACGCGACCATCAATCTGCAGCCGGAGCTCGCCCGCCTGCCCGGCGTCGGTCAGGTCAACATCTTCGGGGCTGGGCAGTATTCCATGCGGGTCTGGCTCGACCCCGACCGGATGCAGGCGCGCTCGCTCACCACCCAGGACGTCGTCGACGCGCTCAAGGGCCAGAACCAGCAGGTCACCGCCGGCCAGCTCGGCATGCCGCCGGCGCCCAACACCCAGGCGTTCCAGTACACGCTCGACATCGCCGGCCGCTTCGACGACGTCAGCCAGTTCGAGAACATCGTCGTCAAGACCGAGCAGAACGGGCAGATGACGCATCTGCGCGACGTCGGCCGCGTCGAGCTCGGCGCCCAGACCTACAGCCAGATCTTCCGGCTCAACGGCAAGCCGGCGGCGGGCATCGCCGTTTTTCAGACGCTCGAGGCCAACGCGCTGACCGTCGCCGGCGAGGTGGCGGCCAAGATGGCGCAGCTCGCGAAGAGCTTTCCGCAAGGGCTGACCTACACCATCCCGTTCGACACCACGACGTTCGTGCGCGCCTCGATCAACGAGGTATGGAAGACGTTGTTCGAGGCGGCGATCCTGGTGCTGATCGTCATCGTGGTGTTCCTGCAGGACTGGCGCGCCATGCTGGTGCCCATGACCACGGTGCCGGTCACCATCATCGGCGCTTTCGCCGCCATGGCCGCGCTCGGCTTCACCGTCAACCTGTCGACGCTGTTCGCCATCGTGCTGGCGATCGGCATCGTGGTGGATGACGCCATCGTGGTGGTCGAAGGCGCGGCCCACCAGATCGAGCGCGGCTTGCCGGCGAAGCAAGCCGCCATCCAGGCGATGAACGAGCTGTTCGGCCCGATCATCGGCATCACGCTCGTGCTGATGTCGGTGTTCCTGCCCGCGGCGTTCATCCCCGGGCTGACCGGCAAGATGTTCGCGCAGTTCGCGCTGGTGATCGCCGCCACCGCCTTGCTCAGCGCCATCAACGCCGCGACCTTGAAGCCGACCCAGTGCGCGCTATGGCTGCGGCCGCCGGTGCCGCCGGAGCGGCGCAACCTGTTCTTTCGCGCCTTCAATGCGGTCTACGGGCGGCTCGAAAACGTCTACGGCCGGCTGATCGGCGGCATGGTCGCACGCAGCGGGCTGATGTGCGCGATCGCGCTGATCGTGATCGGCGGCGCCGGCTACGGCCTCTCCCGCATTCCGACCGGCTTTCTGCCGACCGAGGACCAGGGCTACGTGCTGGTGATGGCCCAGTTGCCGGACGGCGCCTCGCTCGAGCGCACCCGGCAGGTGCTCGATCAGGTCAGCGACATCGCCGGCAAGAACCCCGCGGTCGAAAACGTGATCGCGATTTCCGGCGTTTCCGCGCTCGACAACAACTCGACCTTGGCGAACGCCGGCGTCGCCTATGTCGTGCTCAAGGATTGGAGCCGGCGCGGCAAGGGCGAGGACCTGCTTTCCCTGTTCCAGCAATTCAACCGCGACTTCGCGGCGATCCGGGACGCGCGCATCGTGGTGTTCCCGCCGCCGCCGATCCAGGGCATCGGCAACGCCGCCGGCTTTGCCATGCAGGTGGAGCTGCGCGACGGCAGCTTCGACCTGACCAAGCTGCAGACCATCACCAATGCGATCGTGAAGGACGCCCAGACCCAAAGCGGATTGCAGCGGGTGACCAGCTCGTTTCGCTCCAGCGTGCCGCAGATGAAGGTGGATGTCGACCGCGCCAAGGCGGAGACGCTGCAGGTGTCGATCGACGACGTGTTCGCGACGCTCGCGGCCTATCTGGGATCGAGCTATGTCGACCAGTTCAACAAGTTCGGCCGCGTCTTCCAGGTCTATGTGCAGGCGGATTCGCAGTTTCGCCTGCGGCCCGAGGATATCGAGCTGCTTCCGGTCCGCAACAAGCAGGGCGCCATGATCCCGCTCGGGACCATGGTTCACATCACCCCGTCGGTCGGGCCGTCGCTGCTCAGCCTCTACAATCTCTACCCGTCTTCGACCATCATCGGCCTGCCGGCCAGCGGATTCAGCTCCGGCGAGGCGATGGCGCTGATGGAGCAGATCGCCGCCAAGGTATTGCCGCCCGGCGCCGGCTACGAATGGACCGCCATGTCGTACCAGGAGAAGCTGGTCGGCCATCAGATCTACTACATCTTCGCGCTCGCGATGCTGCTGGTCTATCTCGTGCTGGCGGGGCAATACGAGAGCTGGTGGATGCCGGTGGCGGTGCTGCTGGCGGTGCCGCTCTCTCTGTTGGGGCCGGTAGCGGCGCTCAAGGGGCTGGGCATCGACAACAACCTCTATACTCAGATCGGCCTCGTGCTGCTGATCGCGCTGTCGGCCAAGAACGGGATCCTGATCGTGGAGGTGGCGCGCGAGCGGCGCGTGTTCGACGGCAAGCCGATCCTCGAGGCGGCCCTCGAGGCGGCGCGCGCGCGCTTCCGGCCCATCCTGATGACCTCGTTCGCCTTCATTCTCGGCGTGGTGCCGCTGGTGCTGGCGACCGGCGCCGGCGCCAGCGCGCGCAAGTCGATCGGCATCGCGGTATTCAGCGGCATGCTCGCCTCGACCTGTCTCGCCGTGCTGTTCGTGCCGTCGTTTTTTGTCGTGGTTCGGCGGTTCGAGGAATGGCGCGCGGCGCGCAAAGGCAAGCCCGCGGACGCCGCGCCGGCCCGCTAGGGGACGGCGCGCGGGCGGGGGGACTCGCGCGCGGCCACTGAACCGTTTACGGCTGATGCCGGGGGCGTGGATCCGATCGCATGCTGCAGATGGTGCTGCAGGCCAAACCGGGCCGGCCCCTGTTGCCGGGCAAGGTCCGCTGACAAGAGGTGTTCCGGATGTCTGAGCTGTCACGCGATGAGGTTGTCGAAATTCTCGGCCCCGTGCCCGATGCGATCGTGGCGAAGATCATTGCGACCGGGATCGACAAGGCTGGATTGGCGGTGGCCCATGATCGCGTGGTCAGGGACCGCAAAACCCATGATCCCGGCCCGGCGCTCGCGCCCGGGGCTTTTGCGCAGGTGGTCGATATCCTGGAGCGATCACGCGGGCTCTTGGGCGAGGGCGGCTCGACGCTCGAATGAGTGCCGGCGGCCCTGGCTGTGACCCGTCTGCCCAGGCCTGACCCCGGGTCTCGATGGAAAGCTCCGGAGCAAATGAAATCCCGCCGCGGATTTCTCCAGGCGGACGCGTCCGTCGAACGCCGGCTGTCAGATGATCGTGAAGGCCACCGCGGCCGCGGCCACGACCAGGACGGCGATGGCGGCGGTGAACACCGTGATGCAGGTGGCGAGGCGGGCGATCAGCCATTCCCGGCGCGCCCGGAAGGCTGCCTGTCGGGCCGGCACGATCGGCATCGCTGGTCGTGAATTGATCGGCATCGGATGGCTCTCCTCGACGCAAACGCCCAGGAAACGCCCGCTGATAATCCGATCGGGGCCGTCAGCTCGCCGGCTACTCCGCGGCGCTGGCCAGGAAAGCGGCCATGAGCATGATGAAGGCGGCCGCCAGCCAGAGGAGCTCGGTGGGAATGACGGAGATCATGGGGTCACGCACGGGCCGGTTCACGGGGTGAAAGCTTCGCCTATTAGTGTCGCCAGCGCCCGCGGCGGTTCATCGCCTGGACCGTGCCGGAATAAAAAATTACCGCGATTGCTCCCGGGAGGGCGTCCGACGAATGCCGGTGGACGGCGGCGCGCTGCGATCAAGTCGTTGCCGTTGCGAGGCTATGGCGCTCCCGGCGGCGGTCCCGGCCGTGCTGCCGGATAGCCAGCCGCCGCGCCTGCGGGCAGACCCGGCATCTCCGCCGCGAGGCGCCGGGCGATAGCGCTCGTGCGCCGGCCAGCCCCTATGCGCCGCCATTAGGCCGCGGTGGACCGATCAAACCCCCGGGATCGGAACGGCCGCGTCGGCGCTGGGCTAGCCGCTGCGGTTGGGAGTGCCGAGGACGTGGACGTCGGGCGGCAGCATCACGTTGTCGAACTGCTGCGTGAACATGGCCGCGGCGAAGAACGCGACCGCCCGCAATGTCTCCTTGCCGGTGTTGACGAGGTCGTGCCGCACCGGCGTCGGGATGACGAAAACGCTGCCCGGCCCGACCGCGTGCTTGCTGCCGTCTTCCATGCGCAGCTCGCCGGTGCCGGCCAGGATGTACTGTGTCTCCTCGGTGGCGTCGGTGTGCCAGCCGAGCCGCCCGCCGGGCTCGATCTCGTAGACGATGGTCGAGGACGCAGTCGTTCCGTGTCCGCCATAGGCGGCGAACGCGCCGGCCCACCGCACCGTCGGGTCGTCCACTCCTCCAACTTTCGCGCGCGGAAGATCCTTCGTCTGAACGACGAACACTGAGCTCACGGCCGTCTCCCAATGCTAGGCGCCCCGCTGTCGGGACGCTCCCAGTCGCGGCGGCCGCCGTCACGCGCGGCCTTCCCGCAACCGCGAAACGTTATAGTCGCTCTCTCGGAGACGCAACGTGGTTGCGCGGTTTCGTTGCCGCGTGCCGGCGATCACCGGGGCTGACGGCATGACGGGCCTCGTGCTCCAGCAGCCAGCGCTTGCGCTCGATGCCGCCGCCGTAGCCGGTGAGCGCCCCGTTCGCGCCGACCAGGCGATGGCAGGGAATTACGATGCAAAGCGGATTGGCGCCGTTCGCATGGCCCACGGCCCGCGCCGCCTGAGGCCGGCCGAGCGCGACGTGCAAGCTGGGAATAGGTGGCGGTCCGGCCGGGCGCGATCGTCCGGAGCGGCGGACCAGACCTCTGCTGGAAGGCGCTGCCCCTGTGCTGACGGCAATTCGATCGATCGCCGTGAGCTCTCCGGCGAAATAGCGCGTCGAGCGCGGCTTTGGTTTCCGCGCAAACGGGATCTCGCAGGAGCTCGTAACCGGCCGGCGCAAACTCTCGATCGAGCAGGCCGCGCATGCGGCTCTCGCAATCGGCGAAATCCGCCGCGCACAGGACGCCTTCGCGATCGGCAACCAGCGTGAAGGCGCCGAGCGGCGTCTCCACCGTCTCCCTGGCGAGGGCGATCGGCACCGCTTCACTTCGCGTCGTGGAAGATGATGCCGAGCGTGTGCCGCTCCCCGGAGCGCACGCGGCTGACGCCATGACGCAGGTTGACGCGATAGCTGCCCCTGCTGCCCTGGACCGGCCGGTTGTGCACGGCGAACGCGACCGCATCGCCCTGGCGCAGGGGCACGACCTCGGCCCGGCTCTGCATGCGGGGACGCTGTTCGGTCAGCACGAACTCGCCGCCGGTGAAGTCTCGCTCCGGCTCGGACAGCAGGATCGCGACCTGCAGCGGGAAGGCGAGATCGCCGTAGAGATCCTGATGCAGGCAGTTGAAGTCGCCCGGCACGTATTGCAGCAGCAGCGGCGTCGGGCGGAGCTGGCCGGCGGCATGGCAGCGCGCGAGGAAGTCGGCGTGCCGCACCGGATAGCGCGCGGCATCGCCCATGCGCGCGTTCCACTCGTTGGCGATCGGCACGAGGCGCGGATAGAGCGCGGTGCGCAGACCATCGAGCAGCTCGGGCAGCGGATACTTGAAATAGCGGTACTCGCCCTTGCCGAAGCCGTGCCGCGCCATGTGGATATGGCTGCGAAAATGCTGCTCCTGCGGATAGAGCGCGGCGATCTCCCGGCATTCCTTCGGCGTCAGCAGCTTCTCGAGCACCGCGCAGCCATAGCTGCCGAGCTCGCTCGCGAGCGCATTCCAGTCGTAGGCGCCGACGCGTTCCTCGGGCGATCGAATGGGCGCGGCGGCGACGATCTTGGCCCGGGCGGTCATGCTTGCGCCTCCTTCGCGAGCAAGCTGCGCTTGCGTTCGACGCCCCAGCGGTAGCCGGACAGCCCGCCGTCGCTCTTCACCACCCGGTGGCACGGGATCGCCACCGCGATCTTGTTGGCGGCGCAGGCCTGCGCCACGGCCCGCACCGAGCTTGGCGCGCCGATGCGGCGCGCGATCTCGGCATAGCTCGCGGTCGCGCCGGCCGGGATCCGCCGCAGCGCCTGCCAGACGCGCTGCTGGAACGCCGTGCCGCGCACGTCGAGCGGCAGGTCGAGGCCCAGACGCGGCGCCTCCACGAAGCCCACGACCTTGGCGAGCAGTTGCTCGAATTCGGCGTCTGCGCCGATCAGGTTGGCCTTCGGGAACCGATTGCGGAGATCGCGCACCAGCTCTCGCGGATCGTCGCCGAGAAAAATGGCGCACACGCCCTTCTCGCTGCGGGCGACGAGGATCGGGCCGAGCGAACATTCGCCGATGCCGAACCTGATGTCGGCATCCGCGCCGCCGGCTCGGAAGGCTGAAGGGGTCATGCCCAGAACGTCGTTCGCGGTCGCGTAGAAACGGCTGCTGGAATTGAAGCCGGCATTGTAGATGGCTTCGGTCACGCTGCGCTTGCCCCCGGCAAGTTCCTGACGAATCCGCTGGGCGCGGTGGGCCGCGCCATAGGCCTTCGGCGTCACGCCGGTGACGGATTTGAACAGGCGGTGGAAATAGAACGGGCTCATGCCCGCCGCCGCGGCGAGCGCGTCCAGTTTCGGCGCTTGTTCGGCCTGTTCGATCCGGCGGCATGCCGCGGCGATGACGGCGGCATGCTGCTCCGCGAGCGAAGCCTCGTTCGGCTTGCAGCGCCGGCAGGCGCGGAAGCCCGCCTGCTCGGCGTCCTCGCATCCGGAGTAGAAAGCGACGTTCGTGCGCTTGGGAAGGCGCGCCGGGCACGACGGGCGGCAATAGATGCCCGTGGTCTTCACCGCATAGACGAATTTGCCGTCGAACCCGCGGTCGCGATTGGCGACGGCCGTCCAGCGCGGATCCCGCTCCGGGGCTGGTACCGCCCGGCTGCCGGCTTTCTTTGCAATGACAAGGCTCATGTTGTTCGTCCTGTTAGGCTGATCTTGTCATCTCAGATAGCGGTCTCGTGGCTACGCCGCACTCCGGTCCTTGCTTTCGAATTCTCGTCGGCAAATCCCCAATTCCGATGTTCCGCATCCGAATTCGGATCGGCGGGCTAGTGTCCCGATTCCGAAGTTCGCATCATTAAGCGGCACCCTCTTTGCGAACTTCGGAATCGAAGGACACTAGCAATTTATTGAATTAGTGTGGCTTTGGTTCAGAAGTCCGCATTTCGGACCCGCCGCAAGAATGATGCGGACTTCTGAACCGCCACATTACCGTCGAAGGTCATCCGGTCGGAACCTTCGGGCAGGTGTCGGGCCGCGGCTTGGGTCCGCGCTTGTCGGGGGGAACCTTGCAGTTGTCGAGCCGCTGCTCGTCCTTCCACTTCTCGCCGAGACGTTCCTTTCCGGTGAGCACCGCGGGCGAGTTCGGCGGCGCGCTCGTCCCCGCGCGCGTGCCGGCCGCGCGCTCGTTCGCGATCGGCGGCCGCTCCTGCGCGAATGGCGCTGACGATGCGGCGATGGCGATCGGGAGGATCACAGCGAGCGCGGGTGCAAGCGTGCGACGCATGGGAATCCTCCGGACAGACAGTTTCAGCGTGGAGCGCGAGGCCGCCGGGCACACTCCGTTTCTTGCTGTCGAACTGCTGCGGTCCCGCGCTGCGGCGCGGACGGGAGCGAAAAGCTCAAGGCCCTTGTGCGGCGTCGATAAATTTCAGGCTTGGTGCGTCCCATTCTCGCCGGCAGCACGTCCGTGGAGGTAACTGCGTGCCGTCGTGGCAGCGGCCACCGCCGCGGCGGTACCATAACACATCCAGAAAATCTCAAGACAATCTAGACAGAGATTCAACGACCGGCTGAAGCTCGCCTTCAAGCCTGCCATTCCGTCTGCCGCTAAAGCGTCCGGCAACGTGCTCCGGCACCGATGCAACGCTGTTCACCGCCAGCGCGCGTCTGCGCGCCGGCCGCATCTTCGAAAGGACCACCATGGCCATTACAGCCAGCTTTGTCCCCGGCACCGGCGTGCTGACGGCGACCGGTGACGGCCTCGACAACGCGATCACGGCGAGCCGCGACGCGGCCGGGAACATCCTCGTCAACGGCGGCGCCGTGCCCATTGCGGGCGGCACGCCCACTGTCGCCAACACCACGCTGATCCAGGCGTTCGGTCAGGACGGCAACGACACGATCGCGCTCGACGAGACCAACGGCGCGCTGCCGAACGCTGCCTTGTTCGGCGGCAACGGCACCGACACGCTGATCGGCGGTTCGGGCAACGACGTCGTCGTCGGCGGGACCGGCAACGACATGGCGTTGCTGGGCGCGGGCAACGACACGTTCTTCTGGAACCCGGGC
>CAVQIP010000076.1:0-30130 GCA_963712565.1 uncultured Alphaproteobacteria bacterium
CCACATGTCTCCCGCCGGTCTGCTCTTGGGGTCGCCTCCGATGTTCAGGCGCTGCGCGTCGCGACAAAGCGCGCCGCGGCCTTGAGCACGTCGGCACCGCGGCCGAACGGGCGCGAGCGCCGCCTCCGCCTCGGCCACCAGGCCTTCGAGCCGACGTCGCGCGGCGGCGGGGCCGAGCACGCCGACCAGCGTCGCCTTGTGGGCGGCCGCGTCCTTGCCGGTCGCCTTGCCGACCGTCGCGGGATCGCCTTCGAGATCGAGCAGATCGTCGGCGATCTGGAACGCTTCGCCGAGCGCGGAGCCGTAGCGGTCGAGCGCGGTGCGCCGGTTCGCATCGGCCTTGCCCAGGATCGCGCCGGCGAGGCAGCCGAAGCGCAGCAGCGCGCCGGTCTTCATCGCCTGCAAGGTCTTGACGTCCTGCTCGCCGAGCTTGGGCGGCGAGGCATCGAAGCGTCCTTCCGCCGCGAGGTCGAGCATCTGTCCGCCGACCATGCCGCCGAGGCCGGCCGCGCGCGCGAGCGCCGAGACGAGTCGCAGCCGCACCTCGGCATCGGGATGGGTCTCGGGCCGCGCCAGAATGTCGAACGCGAAGGTGAGCAGGCCGTCGCCGGCGAGGATGGCGGTCGCCTCGTCGAACGCCTTGTGCGTGGTCGGGCGGCCGCGCCGCAGATCGTCATTGTCCATGGCCGGCAGGTCGTCGTGCGCCAGCGAATAGCAGTGCACGCATTCGAGCGCCGCGCCCGCCATCAGCGAATTCTGCCGCGCGACACCGAACAGCGCGGCGCATTCCACCACCAGGAACGGCCGCAAGCGCTTGCCGCCGCCGAGGCTGGCATAGCGCATGGCCTCGAGCAGCCGCGCCGGCCGAGCGCGCTCGCCATCGACCGGCTCGATCCGAGCAGGCGGTCGAGCAGCGCTTCGGTCTCGTTCGCAACCTCGGCGAGCCGGTCCTGGAAGACCGCCTCGATGTCCACGCCTTTTTTCACCGCATCGATGCGGGCCATGCGTTCCGCTACCCCAGCGCGTGTCGAACCGCTTTCCGCTTGTACGCAAGTGATCACGCCCTTGCGCAGGAACCTACCTGCGGACCGCGCTCCAACTCGTTAAGTCCGCACGCTTGGCCGACCTCGATCGCCTCGAGATCGGCCGCCCGGGCGCGGCTGCCCCAGCCCGAACGCGCGCCGGTCGACAATCTAGCAAGAGCCCCCCGTCCGTCCAAACTTTTCCTAGCTCAATTCATTGAATATGTTGACTTGTTTTTGCGGAAACGGTTACGAGGGCGGGGGCGCGGTGGGCATTCCGGGCGCCGAGCGGAGGCTGTGATCACGTGACGGCGCTTGCTGCGATCGCTCTGGCAGTCTGGCTCTACCTGCTCTTGCCCGCGGGGCGTTCTGGCTCTGCACCGAGCGCGACGATTGGAGGCCGGCAGACCTTCCGGCCTGGCCGCGCGTCGCCGCCGTGGTGCCCGCGCGCAACGAGGCCGACTGCATCGGCGCCAGCATCGGCTCGCTGCTCGCGCAGGACTATCCGGGGCCGTGGACCGTCATCCTGGTCGACGACGACAGCAGCGACGGCACCGCCGAGCATCGCTCGCCGCGGCCGCGCAATGCCGACGAGCGGCTGCGCGTGGTGACCAGCCACGCTTGCCGGCGGGATGGACCGGCAAGCTGTGGGCCGTGAAGCAGGGCATCGACGCCGCGCTGGCTTCGCCGCAGCCGCCGGACTATCTCCTGCTCACCGACGCCGACATCGTGCACGCGCCCGATTCTGTCAGCCGCCTGGTCGCACACGCCGAGGACAAGGCCTCGTGCTGACCTCGCTGATGGTGAAGCTGCGCTGCGAGAGCTTCGCCGAGCGCGCCGCCATTCCGGCCTTCATCTTCTTCTTCCAGATGCTCTATCCGTTCTCCTGGGTGAACCGGCCGCACAGCGCGGTCGCGGCCGCCGCCGGCGGCTGCATGCTGGTGCGCGCCGATGCGCTGCGCAAGGCCGGCGGCATCGAGGTCATCCGCGGCGCCCTGATCGACGACTGCGCGCTGGCCAAGGCACTCAAGGCGCACGGACCGATCTGGCTCGGATTGACCGAGCGCGTGCACAGCATCCGCCCCTATCCCGCCTTCGCCGACATCCGCCGCATGGTGGCGCGCTCGGCCTATGCGCAGCTGCGCTATTCGCCGCTGCTGCTGCTGGCGACCGTTGCGGGCATGGTGCTGACCTATCTGCTGCCGCCGCTGCTGGCGATCTTCGGCAGCGGGGCTGCTCGTATCCTCGCGCTTGCCGCCTGGCTGCTGATGGCCATCGCCTTCCAGCCGACGCTGCGGTTCTACCGGCTGTCGCCGCTGTGGGGCATTGCGCTGCCGGCTATTGCTCTGCAGTACATGCTGTTCACTCTCGATTCCGCCTATCAATATATGCGAGGACGGGGCGGGAGCTGGAAGGGGCGCGTGCAAGCCAACGTGTCGGAACCGCGATGATCACTCCCGCCGAGGTGCGCTCGGGCAAGGGCCACCGGGACGAGAACTTTCCAGTGGCGTCGCGGCTGATTCATCCGCGCCATCGCGGGCCGATCCTGGCGTTCTACGAATTCGTGCGCACCGCCGACGACATTGCCGACCATTCCGACGCTCGCGCCGCCGGAAAAGCTCGCGCTCCTCGATCGGCTGGAAGCGACGCTGCTCGGCAAAAGCGACGACGATCCGGTCGGCGTGGCGCTGCGCTCGCAGCTCGCGGCACGCCAGCTCTCGCCCCGCCACGCGCAGGATTTGCTGACCGCGTTCCGCATGGACGTGACCAAGCTGCGCTACCGCGACTGGGACGATCTGATCGGCTATTGCACGCTATTCGGCCATGCCGGTCGGACGTTTCGTGCTCGACGTCCACGGCGAGAGCCGCGCGACCTGGCCGGCCAACGATGCACTGTGCGCGGCGCTGCAGATCATCAATCACCTGCAGGATTGCGGAAAGGATTATCGCAATCTCGATCGCGTCTACATCCCGCTCGATGTCCTTGCCGAGACCGGCACTAGCGTGAGCGAACTGGGCGGGGACCGCGCTCCTGCCGGCTTGCGCCAATGCATCCACATGCTGGCTCGCCGCACCGGCGATCTCCTGCGCGACAGCAAGCCGTTTTCCGCCAGCATCGACGACACGCGGCTCGCATTGGAGGTCGCGGTCATTCAGACCTTCGCGACGCGCCTGGTCGCATTGCTGAGCCGACGCGATCCGCTGAGCGAGCGCGTCCATCTCGGCAAGGCGGGGGTCGCGGGCTTCGGCTTTCTCGGCTTATTATGGGGGATGAGCCGCCGCGTCGGCCGCCTGTTCGCGACCGGCCACAAACCGCAGGATGCGTGAGCGTTGGCGCTGGCAGAAGCTTCAGACACGGCTGCGGCCGAGCGGGCGTCGGGCAGCTCGTTCTACACCGCGATGCGCATCCTGCCGCGGGCGCAGCGCGAGGCCATGTTCGAAATCTACTCCTTTTGCCGTCAGGTCGATGACATCGCGGATTCGAGCGGTCCCCGCGCCGAGCGCCGGGAGGCTCTCCAGCGCTGGCGCGCCGATATCGATGCGCTCTACGCCGGCAAGCCAGTTCCGCGCACGCTCGGCCTGCACGCGCCGGTGCGCGATTTCGGGCTCAGGCGCGAGGATTTCCACGCCGTCATCGACGGCATGGAGATGGACGTAGTCGACGATATCCGCGCACCCGACGACGCGACGCTCGACAGCTATTGCGATCGGGTCGCCAGCGCGGTCGGGCGCCTGTCGGTCCGCGTCTTCGGCATGGAAGAACAGGACGGCATTGCGCTGGCTCATCATCTCGGGCGCGCGTTGCAGCTCACCAACATCTTGCGCGACCTCGACGAGGACGCGGCGTTCGGGCGCCTCTATCTGCCCGCGGAGGCGTTGTGCGAGGCCGGCATCACCGCAACCGATCCGGCGATCGTGCTGGCGAGTCCATCGCTCGGAAAGGTCTGTTCGCGCGTCGCCGAGCGCGCCCGCAGGCATTTTGCGCAAGCCGACGAGATCATGGCCCGCTGCCCGCGCCGCTCGGTACGCGCGCCGCGCATCATGGGCGAGGCCTATCGTCTGATCCTCGATAGTCTCGTCGTCCGCGGCTGGTCCCACCCGCGCCGCCCGATCCACCTGCCGCGATCGCGCTTGCTGTGGATCATCATGCGTCACGCTTTCATCTGATGCCCCGCAGGGTCCACGTCGTCGGTGCCGGACTTGCCGGGCTCGCCGCCGCGGTGCGCCTCGCGGCGCGCGGGGCGAGCGTCGTCGTCCATGAGGCCGCCAGCCAGGCTGGCGGACGTTGCCGCTCCTACCATGACCCGGCGCTCGACATGGTGATCGACAACGGCAATCACCTTCTGCTCTCGGCCAACCATGCGGCGCTGGCCTTCGTCGAGACCATCGGCGCCGGCGGAAGGCTTGCCGGTCCGGATGCAGCCGAATTCGCGTTCATGGATCTCGCGAGCGGCAGGCGATGGACGTTGCGCATCAACGAAGGGCGCGTGCCGTGGTGGATTTTTGATCGCAGCCGGCGGGTACCCGACACGGCGGCGCGCGATTATCTTGCTTTCGCGCGTCTGCTGTTCGCCTCCGAGCACAAGACGATCGGCGAGACGGTGAGATGCGCGGGTCCGCTCTACGAGCGTCTGGCACGGCCGCTCTGGCTGGCGGCGCTCAACACCGAGCCGACGGAGGCGAGCGCGAGCCTGGCCGCGGCCGTCCTCCGCGAAACGCTGGTGGCGGGGGGAAAGGCCTGCCGGCCGCTCATCGCTCGCGATGGCCTGAGCCACGCTTTCATCGAACCGGCGCTGCGCTTTCTCGCCGGCCGTAACGTGCAGGTCGCATTCGGACACCGGCTGCGCGCGCTCGATTTCGCGGCCGACAAGGTCGCGGCCCTCGACTTCGGCGAGGACAAGCTGGCGCTCGGCGAGGACGCTTTGATCCTGGCCGTGCCGCCGGTGGTGGCGGTCGATCTCGTGCCCGGGCTCGCGGCGCCGTCGCAATTCCGCGCCATCGTCAACGCGCATTTCCGCCTTGCTCCTCCCGCCGGGCTCGCCCCCATTGTTGGCATCGTGAACGGCACCATCGAATGGCTGTTCGCCTTTCCTGATCGCTTGTCGACCACAATCAGCGCCGCCGACCGCTTGCTCGACGTTCCGCGCGAGACGCTGGCGCGAAAAATCTGGGATGAGGTCGCGATGGCCACCGGTCTTCCCAAGGCGTTGCCGCCGTGGCAGATCGTGCGCGAGCGGCGCGCGACCTTTGCCGCCACGCCCGGCGAGAATGCCAAGCGTCCGGCTGCCGCCACCGCCTGGAGCAATCTGTTCCTCGCCGGTGATTGGACCCAGACCGGCTTGCCGGCGACCATCGAAGGCGCGATCCGGTCCGGCAATCGCGCGGCCGATCTCGTCGGCGGTGATGATCGGGGAAGGTGATGAACCGCGTGTCCGTCGAGCCGAAATCGTCCCCGCCGGCATCCGCGGTTGACCGCGGCATCGAGGCGGCCAGCCGCGCACTGCTCGCCTGGCAGCAGGCCGACGGGCATTGGGTGTTCGAGCTCGAGGCCGACGCAACCATCCCGGCGGAATACGTGCTGCTGCGCCACTATCTGGCCGAGCCGGTCGATGCCGCGCTCGAAGCCAAGATCGCGGCCTACCTGCGGCGCATCCAGGGCGAGCATGGCGGTTGGCCGCTGTTTCGCGACGGCGCCTTCGACACCAGCGCCAGCGTCAAAGCCTATTTCGCGCTCAAGATGATCGGCGACCCGGTCGATGCCCCGCACATGGTGCGCGCCCGCGAGGCCATTCGCGCGCGCGGCGGGGCGTCGCGCTCGAACGTGTTCACGCGGCTGATGCTGGCGCTTTACGGATTCATCCCCTGGCGCGCCGTGCCGGTGATGCCGGTCGAGATCGTGCTGCTCCCGAAGTGGTTTCCCTTCCATCTCGACAAGATTTCGTATTGGAGTCGCACCGTCATCGTGCCGCTGTTGGTGCTGCAGGCGCTCAAGCCGAAAGCGCGCAACCCCAAGGGGGTCACCATCGACGGAGCTTTTCCTCGAACCTGCGCACACGATCGGTCCCCCTTCGAAGGCGCCGCAACAGAAGGCGTCGTGGTTCTGGTTCTTCCGCGCCGTCGATGCGGTGTTGCGCGCCATCGAGCCGATGTTTTCCAAGCGGCTGCGGCGACGCGCGATCGATCGCGCGGTGGACTGGGTGACCGTACGTCTCAATGGCGAGAACGGTCTCGGCGCCATTTTCCCGGCCATGGCCAACAGCGTGATGATGTTCGACGCGCTCGGCTATCCGGAACAGCATCCGCTGCGGGCGATCGCGCGCCGGTCGATCGACAGGCTGCTCGCGGTGCACCCGCATGAGGCCTATTGCCAGCCTTGCGTGTCGCCGATCTGGGACACCGGGCTCGTCTGCCACGCCTTGCTCGAAGTCGGCGACGACCGCGCCGTCGCGGCGGCCCGCAGCGGCCTCGAGTGGCTGGTGCCACGGCAAATCCTCGACGTCGAAGGCGATTGGATCGCGCGTCGGCCCGATCTCCGCCCCGGCGGGTGGGCGTTCCAATACGCCAATCCGCACTATCCCGACGTGGACGACACGGCGGTGGTGGTGATGGCGATGGATCGTGCGCAGGCCTTGAACGCCAACAGCGACTTCCGCGCATCGATGGCTCGCGCGCGCGAATGGATTTTGGGAATGCAAAGCGCGAACGGCGGTTGGGGCGCGTTCGATGCCGACAACGAATACGACTATCTCAACAACATCCCGTTCGCGGACCATGGCGCTTTGCTCGATCCTCCGACCGAGGACGTGACTGCGCGTTGCGTTTCGATGCTGGCGCAGCTCGGCGAGACCGCGGACAACAGCGCGGCGGTGGCGCGCGGGGTCGACTATCTGCGGCGCACGCAGTTGGAGGAGGGCAGCTGGTACGGCCGATGGGGCATGAACTACATCTACGGCACCTGGTCGGTCCTGTGCGCGCTACACGCCGCCGGCGTCGATCACGCCGCCCCGCAATTGCGCAAGGCGGTCGCCTGGCTCGTCAGCATCCAGAATTCCGATGGCGGCTGGGGCGAGGACGGCGCGAGCTACAAGCTCGACTACCGCGGTTATGAGCGCGCACCGAGCACGGCGTCGCAGACCGCCTGGGCGCTGCTCGGCTTGATGGCGGCGGGCGAGGTCGACCATCCGGCGGTCGAGCGCGGGATCGACTATCTGTCGCAGAGGCAGGGCAACGACGGGTTCTGGGACGAGCCGCGCTACACCGCCACCGGCTTCCCGCGCGTGTTCTACCTGCGTTACCACGGCTACTCGAAGTTTTTCCCGCTGTGGGCGCTGGCGCGCTACCGCAATCTCAAGCGCGCCAACGCGCGCGCGGTGGCGTTCGGGATGTGATGTCTGTTCGGCTCGAATCTCTCGGCCCTCACTGCCGGGTGTGACCCGGCAATCCATCCGCTTAAGCGCGAAAGCACTTCGAGTCTTGCGAAGAGGATGGACCCGCGGGTTAAGCCCGCGGGTGACCGGCGGTGCACCCAGGGCTACTCCGCGGCCTGCAGCGGAGCGACCGGCCGCTTCCCGCCGCGCTCGATGGCGGCGAGCTCGTGCTCCACGTGGCGCGAGAACACGAATTCCGCCGGCCGCTGCCCCTCGAGCGGGATTTCCGGCGCCATCGGTCCTTCGGTGCGGGGGCCGAACATGGCGACCTTGAGCGCCTGCCACGGCTGCGCGATCGTCGCGGTCGCCGCGGTCGGCTCGTAGCCGCAATGGGCCATGCAGTTCGCGCACTTCTCGTACCTGCCGGTGCCGTAGGAATCCCAGTCCGTGGTCTCCATCAATTCACGGAACGTCTTGGCATAGCCCTCGCCCAGCAGGTAGCAGGGCTTCTGCCAGCCGAAAATGTTGCGCGTCGGCATGCCCCAGGGCGTGCAGTGATAGGTCTGGTTGCCGGCGAGGAAATCGAGGAACAGGTTGGAGTGGATGAAATTCCAGTTCTTGCCCTTGCCCATGGCGAAGACCTTGCGGAACAAGTCCTTGGTCTTCCGGCGGTTGAGGAAATGCTCCTGGTCGGGCGCGCGCTCATAGGCATAGCCGGGCGAGATCGACACGCCGACGCCGAGCTCCTTGGTGTGGTCGAGGAACGCCGCGATGTCTTCGGCCGGATGACCGTCGAATATCGTGGCGTTGACGTTGACGGTGAAGCCCTTGGCCTTGGCGGCCTTGATTGCGGACACCGCGCAATCGAACACGCCGTCCTGGCAGACCGATTTGTCGTGATGCTCGCGCAGCCCGTCGAGATGGACGGAGAAGAACAGGTAGGGCGAGGGCTCGAACAGGTGCAGCTTCTTCTCCAGCAGCAGCGCGTTGGTGCAGAGCGAGACGAATTTCTTCTTGGCCACCAGCCCTTTCACGATCTCGCCGATCTCGCGGTGGATGAGCGGCTCGCCGCCGGGGATCGCCACCATCGGCGCGCCGCACTCGTCGACGGCGTCGAGGCATTCCTTCACCGACAGCCGGCGGTTGAGGATCGGATCCGGATAGTCGATCTTGCCGCAACCGACGCAGGCGAGATTGCAGCGGAACAGCGGCTCCAGCATCAGCACGAGCGGATAGCGTTTGCGCCCCAACAGCTTCTGCTTGAGGATGTAGGCGCCGATTCGCATTTCCTTGAGAAACGGGATTTGCATCTTTTCCGTGTTCCTGTTTTCCGCCGCGGACCGTTTTTGTTTGCCGTCAGGCTGTCGCCAGTTCGCGTGGCAGCCGAAACTCAATATGCTCCTCGCGGCCGGGCAGTGTCGAGACGTCGACCGGGCCTAGTCTTCGCAACGTGTTGATCACGTCCTCGACCAGGACCTCGGGCGCGGAAGCGCCGGCGGTGATGCCGATTGTCTGCGCGTTCTTGACCCATTCCGGCGCGAGTTCCCCGCCGTCGGCGATGAGGTAGCTTGGAATGCCCGCTTCCTCGCCGATCTCGCGTAGGCGATTGGAATTGGAACTATTCTTGGCGCCGACCACGAGAATCAAATCCACGTGACGGCTGAGTTCCCGCACCGCCGACTGGCGATTTTGCGTGGCGTAGCAGATGTCCCTGATTTCCGGTCCGACGATGTTGCGGTAGCGGCGTTCGAGCGCGGCGATGATCCCGCGCGTGTCGTCGACGCTGAGGGTTGTCTGCGTGACATACGCGACCGGGGTATCCTCGGGGATGTTCAGCGCCTCGACGTCCTTCTCGTTCTGTACCAGGACCACCGGGCCGTCGATCTGGCCGAGCGTGCCCTCCACCTCCGGATGGCCGGCGTGCCCGACCAGGATGAGCACGCGACCCTGGGCGACGTAGCGCTTGCCCTGGTTGTGCACCTTGGTGACGAGCGGGCAGGTGGCGTCGAGCACCGGCAGCTGTCGCCCCGCCGCCTCGTCCACCACGCTCTTGGCGACCCCGTGGGCGCTGAAGATGGTGACGGCGCCCTGCGGCACGTCGGAGAGCTCCTCGACGAAGATTGCGCCCTTGGCCTTGAGGCTGTCGACCACGAATTTGTTGTGCACGATCTCGTGCCGGACATAGACCGGCGGCCCATATTTTTCGAGCGCGCGCTCGACGATCTCGATGGCGCGCACCACGCCCGCACAGAAGCCGCGCGGTTGCGCCAGGATGACCTTCATGGCCGCACCGCCGCGGCCGGCGTGGCGCGAAGGCGCTTCGCCGCGTAGTCCGTTGCCGGCGTCCGACGGTATTGCCCGATCGGGATCTTGCGCCGGTCGGTGCGCTGCCCCACATCCCGGGCCAGCCGATCCGCGCGGGTGGCGAGGACTTGGTGTGCGAGCGCGAGCTTCGCGACCCTGCGCCCGGCCTTCGGGTCCCCCGCGGCCATCGCAACCGCACTGATTCTGTCGGGCCGCAGCCCGTCCGCCTGCCGCCGCGCCCGGGCGGGACGGCGGCCCAATTCGTCAGGACTTTCGATCGCATCGATCGGCAGGGGCGGGCGGGTCATGATCCGAACATTTTTCCACATAGGTTCCCGCAGGCACAGTCCAAATCGCTGCAAACCGCGGTCGCGGGCGCCCCAACGGCCTGCCCGTATGAACTTAACGCGCACCCTGGGGGTTGTTGACGAGACTCGGCAGGACTTTCTTTCGGCGGCTGTTCTCCGCGCAACCTTAGTCGTTGTCAACGCACTGAATTGCCTGATATTCCGCCGCCCAGTGGCTCAGGTTCCCGATGCCCGCCACCCCGATTGAGCCCAATCGCGAATCTCTAGGACACGGCATGCTGCAGAAGGCGATCGTCAGCACGGTTGATTATTGCACCCGTTATGCCACGCAAATCGTTGGCATTGCAGCGCTTTTGGGCCTCATCACCGCCATCTCCGCCGCCGGCCATTTCGCCATCGACGCCGACGTCAACAAGCTCATCTCCAAGGACCTGCCCTGGCGCCAGCGCGAGGTGGCCTTTCAAAAATTCTTTCCCCCGAAGGAGGAAACCATCCTGGCCGTGATCGACGCGCCCACCTCCGAACTGGCGACGCAGTTCACGACCGGTTTGATCCGGAAACTGTCGGATCAAAAGGACCTCTTCCGCTCGATCATCGAGGCCGGGGGAGGGCCGTTCTTCCAGAAGAATGGGCTCCTCTTCCTGCCCGCCGGGGAGGTGGTCGCCACTACCAAGAAGCTCGGCGATGCCAAGCCCCTGATCCAGGCGCTGGCGCAGGATCCCAATCTGCGCGGTCTGACCACGACGCTGAACTACGGGCTGATCGGCGCCCGCATGAAGCACTACACGCTCGACGATCTCGCCGGCACCCTCAACATGGTCTCGGACACGCTCGATGCGGCCATCGCGGACCATCCCGCGAGCTTTTCCTGGCGGGCGATGCTCAACGGCCGGCCCCCGAGCCCGGGCGAGCGCCGGCGCTTCATCGAGATCAGGCCGGCGCTCGACTATAGCGCGCTCATGCCGGGCAAGGCGGCGACCGATGCCATTCGCGAGGCCGCGGCCGATCTGAACAAGAGCGCGCAATACGGCGCCACGCTGCGGCTCACCGGACCGGTGGCGATCGCCGACGAGGAATATGCCACCTTGAATGAAGGCGCCGTCGTCAACACCACCGCGACCATCGTGGTGGTGTTGACCATCCTGTGGCTCGCCTTGCGCTCGCCGCGCATCATCGTGGCGGTCTTCATCAGCCTGCTGGTCGGCCTCTCCGTCACCGCGGCGATCGGGCTCGCCATCGTAGGCGCGCTCAACCTGATCTCGGTGGCCTTCGCCGTCCTCTTCATCGGGCTGGGCGTCGACTTCGGCATCCAATTCAGCGTCCGCTATCGCGCCGAGCGCCACGAGGTCGACGATCTCCATCAGGCCTTGATCAACACCGCCAAGCACGTGGGCGCGCCGCTCACGCTGGCGGCCGCGGCGACCGCCGCCGGCTTTCTGTCCTTCCTCCCGACCGACTACAAGGGCCTGTCGGAGCTCGGCCTGCTCGCCGGTCTCGGCATGATCATCGCGTTCCTTACCAGCATCACACTGATTCCGGGGCTGCTGCGGCTGTTGCGGCCCCCCGGCGAACCGCAGGAGATGGGATTTCGCTGGCTCGCGCCCGTCGATCGCTTCATGGAGCGGCAGCGCATCCCGATCATCGTCGGCACCGGGCTTATCGTCGCCGCTGGCCTGCCGCTGCTCTATTGGCTGCAGTTCGATTTCAACCCGCTCAATCTGCGAAGTCCCAAGGTCGAGTCGGTGGCGACGTTCCTGGAGCTGCGCAGCGATCCCGCGATCGGGGCGAGCTCCATCCACGTGCTTGCGCCCGACCAGGCGGCCGCAAAGGTCGACGAGGAGAAGCTCTCCAAGCTGCCGGAGGTCGCGAGCGTCAAGACCATCGAGGACTTCATTCCCGCCGACCAGCAGCCCAAGCTCGCCGCCATCCGCCAACTTGCGACCGTGCTCGAGCCGGCGCTGCGGCCCGACCCCAACAAGAAGCCGCCGACCGATGCCGACAACGTCGCCGCGCTCAAGGCCGCGGTCGACAACTTGAACAAGGCGGCCAGCGGCCAGGACGGACGCGGTGCCACCGCGGCCAAGCGTCTGGCCGAGGATCTGGCCAAACTCGCCGACGGCGACGAAGCCCTGCGGGCGCGCGCCCACGCCGCCATGATCCCGCCGCTCAACACCGCGCTCGACGAGCTGCGCAATTATCTGCAGGCGCAGCCGGTCACGCTCGAAACGCTGCCGCCCGAGATCGCGCGCGAATGGGTCACCCAGGACGGCCGGTACAAGGTGGAAATCCTGCCCAAGGGCGATCCCACCGACAACGAGACGCTACGGCGCTTCGCGCGCGCGGTGCAGGCGGTGGAGCCCAACGCCACCGGCGGTCCGATCGCGATCCTCGAATCCGGCCGCACCGTGATCCGGGCGTTCTTCGAGGCCGGCTTCTGGGCGCTCGCCTCCATCACCATCCTGCTCTGGATCGTGCTGCGCCGGTTCGGCGACGTCCTCCTCACCCTCATTCCGCTGCTGATGGCGGGCATCGTCACCATGGAGCTGATGGTGCTGTTCGGCATGAAGCTCAACTTCGCCAACATCATCGCGCTGCCGCTGCTGCTCGGCGTCGGCGTAGCCTTCAAGATCTACTACATCATGGCGTGGCGGGCCGGGCAGACCGACCTGCTGCAGTCGAGCCTCACGCGCGCCGTGATGTTCAGCGCGCTCACCACCGCGACCGCGTTCGGCAGCCTGTGGCTGTCGAGCCATCCCGGCACGTCGAGCATGGGCAAGCTGATGGCGCTCGCGCTCGTCACCACCATGGCGGCGGCGGTGCTGTTCCAGCCCGTGCTGATGGGGCCGCCGCGCGAGAAGGCAAGAAGGGCTCGCGCGCGCGCGCTGCTCGAACGGCGATCGGTTCAGGACGTCGCCGCCGCCGGCCCCGAGAGATCCACGAATACCTGACCGTCCCGCACCTCGGTGCGGAAGGTCTTGAGGTCGGTGAAGCAGGGCGCCTGCACCGCCTTGCCGGTCGGCACGTGGAACGCGCCGAAATGCAGGCTGCACTCGATCACGTCGCCTTCCAGGATGCCGTCGGCGAGGTCGGCGGTGGCATGGGTGCAGCGCGCCTCGGTGGCATAGAAGGTGCCGTCGATGTTGTAGACGGCCACGAGCTCGTCTCCCACCTCGAAGCTCTTCACGTTGCCGGGCGGCAGATCGGCGGCGGCGCAGACGGGAACGGGATTTTCGGCCATGACCTCACTGATCGCAAAAAAGTCCGAGCATCTCCATTGAAATGAAATCAGTGCAGGCGGCACACTCGGTCTGCTCCCTCCCCTTGTGGGAGGGCTGGCGAGGGGATGATGCGTTTGGCAATGTCGGTGCGTCAATCGCACGACCCCCACCCCCCGGCCCCTCCCACAAGGGGAGGGGAGCGCACCGAGCTGCGCGGCACTGTTCTCTATCAACCCAACGGAACGCACTCTCGCGCGCTGCTTTAGCGGGACGCCGGAAAAGTTCAATAGGGCGGCGCGCCCGGCACGGCCGTCGGCGCGCGATTGACCGCCTTTCGGGCGAGCCTTTATACCTTGCGCGCGCTCACGCGACGTCCGGTTCGCCGCCGCCGGGCGCGCGGGGGCCGAACCGGGAGGCGAGGGGAGATGTCGGTGCGTTCCTACATCGTCGACGATCGCGAGAGGAAGACCTTCCTGCTCGATCGCGAGGTTTTGGTGTCGGAGGAGGTGCTGCGTCGTGAGATGGCGCAAATCTTCGGCCGCTGCTGGATCTATGTCGGCCATTCCTCCGAACTCAAAAAGCCCGGCGATTTCCGCTCACGCAAGGTCGCCGGCCGGCCGGTGATCTTCTGCCGCGACCAGGCCGGTGCGTTCCACTGCCTGTTCAACACCTGCCGCCACCGGGGCGCCATCGTCTGCACCGAGCGCGAGGGCAACCGGCGCCGCTTCCAGTGCATCTATCACGGCTGGACTTACGGCAACGACGGGCGGCTCGTGGGCGTGCCGGGCGAGGACGCCTATGCCGACGGCCTCGACAAGTCCGCCTACGGCCTGCGCCGGCCGGCCCGCTTCGAGGACTATCGCGGCTTCTGGTTCATGTGCCTCGATGCGGACGCCCCTGCGCTCGCCGACTATCTCGCCGGCGCCAAGGACTATATCGACCTCGTCATCGACCAGTCGCCGTCCGGGCGCATGGAGATCATCGCCGGCGTGCAGGAATACGACGTCGCCGCCAACTGGAAGCTGATGGTGGAGAACAGCGTCGACGACTATCACCTGCCCTCGACCCATTCGACCTGGCTCAACTTCATGGCCAATTCCGGCGTGAAGATCGAGCCGCCCAAGGAGGCAAGGCCTGGTGCTGCCGACCCGCGGCAAGGCGGTCGAGCTCGGCAACGGCCATTTCACCACCGACAACATCAACTTCCGCGGCCGGCCGGTGGCGAAATGGATCCCGCTCTACGGCGAGGCCGCCAGGGCCGAGATCGACGCGATCCGCGCCGAGCTCGTCGCCCGCCTCGGCGCCGAGCGCGCGGCCCGCGTGGCCGACACCAACCGCAACCTGGTGATCTTCCCCAATCTGGTGATCAACGACGGCTCCTCCGTCACCGTGCGCACGTTCTATCCCGAAGGGGTGGGCAAGATGCACGTCACCGCCTGGGCGCTCGGCCCGGTGGAGGAGGGGGTCAGCGCCCGCGCGCGCCGGCTCGATGCCTTCCTCACCTTCTACGGCCCCGGCGGCTTCGCCACCCCCGACGACGTGGAGGCGCTCGAACTGGTGCAGCAGGGCCTCGCCAATTGGGCCGAGGACCGCTGGTCGGAGATGTCGCGCGGCATGGGCAAGGAGGGCGAGCAGCTCAACAGCGACGAGCACCACCTGCGCATCTTCTGGCGGCGCTGGAACGAGCTGATGGGAGCGCCGCAATGACGGTGGCGGCGCCAAGCGTGGTCACCCGCGCCGAGGTCGAGGATTTCCTCTACCGCGAGGCCGCGCTGCTCGACGACTGGAAGCTCGACGAGTGGCAGGAACTGCTCACCGACGACGCCGCCTACTACGTTCCGCCCAACGACCAGCCCGAAGGCGATCATCACGACACGCTGTTCCTCGTGGCCGACGACCGCGAGCGCATCCGCCAGCGCGTCATCCGCGTGCTCGATCCCAATTGCCACGCCGAGTTTCCGCGCTCGCGCCTGCGCCGCATGATCTCGAACGTGCGCATCCTCGGCGTCGACGGCGATCTCGTCACCGTCGCCGCCAATTTCGTCTGCTACCGCTACCGCCGCTACGAGCGCATCCGCGAATATGTCGGCGGCTACCGCTACATCCTCAAGCGCAGCGGCGACTCCTTCCGCATCAAGGAGCGCCGCGTGCTCATCGACGCCCACGAGCTCGGCATGCTCGGCTCGGTGAGTTTCATTCTGTGACGAGAACTCCTCACCGTCATGCCCGCGCTTGTCGCGGGCATCCACGTCTTCCCGGACGATGAAACGAAGGCGTGGATGGCCGGGACAAGCCTGGCCATGACCTAGGATGGAACGCGCGAAAACGTCCGAAAAGGAATCCCCCATGGCCAAGCTCGCCGACCTGATCGAAGAACTCGTCACCGCCAACCGCATTCTCGCCCGCGAGGGCGTCGTGGATTCCTTCGGCCATGTCAGCGTGCGCCATCCCGATGATCCACGGCGCTATCTGCTGTCGCGCTCGCGCGCGCCCGACTGCATCGAGAACGACGACATCATGGAGTTCGCCCTCGACGGCACGCCGGTCGACGCCCGGGGCCGCGCGCCCTATCTCGAGCGCTTCATCCACGGCGCGCTCTACGAGGCGCGGCCGGACGTCATGTCGGTCGTGCACAACCACAGCGAAAGCGTCATTCCGTTCGGCGTGACCGGCCGCGCCATCAAGCCGATCTTCCACATGGGCGCGTCCATCGGCCGCGACGTGCCGGTGTGGGATTCCCACGACCATTTCGGCGATACCGCCTTGCTGGTCGAGAACATGGAGATGGGGCGCGACCTCGCCAAGCTGATGGGCGCCGGCGCCACCGCGCTGATGCGCGGCCACGGTGCAACCGTGGCGGGCAGGAACATCCGGCACGCGGTCTACGTCTCGGTCTATCTCGAGGTCAATGCGCGGCTGCAGAAGCAGGCCATGGACATGGGCGAGGTCAAGTTCCTCACCCCCGGCGAGGTCGACAAGGTCGCCAGCCGCACCGGCTCCTACGGCATCAACCGCGCCTGGGAGAACTGGTGCCGGCGCGCCGGCCGCCCCTACCGGCCGGAGCCGGGGTGAGGCACGAAACGCACGGGGGGAGGGAGCAGAACCGAGTTTGCCGCTCGCCCTGATTCCATGTCGCGGAGATGCGTAACCGCGCTGCCAGCGACATCATTTCCCGCCGCGCGCCGTGCTCGCGCGCCGCGGTCTGTGCTATAGGGCGAGGGAGTGGCCAGGTCGACGGGTCAACCGTGGCGCGCAAGACGGATGGTCGCAGAGGAAACGCGAAATGGCTGCCGTGACCGCGCCGGTTGAACGCACCGACCCCGCTGCGCCGAAGCTCGCGTCCGCGGACGCCATCCTGGTGGTCGACGGCATCGTCAAGCGCTTCGAGACCCCCGACGGCGTGCTCACCGCCGTCGACCACGTGTCCCTGAGCGTCGCGCCCGGCGAGTTCGTGGGCGTGATCGGCCCCTCCGGCTGCGGCAAGTCGACCTTGTTCAACGTGATCGGCGGCCTGCTCGACGGCTACGAGGGCACGGTCAAGGTCGCTGGCGAGCGCGTGCGCGGGCCGCACGCGTCGATCGGCATGATCTTCCAGGAGGAGTCGACCTTTCCCTGGCGCAACGTGATCGACAACGTCGCCTTCCCGCTTGAGATCGCGGGCCTGCCCAAGGCCGAGCGCTACGACCGCGCGCGCCATTTCGTCCGGCTGGTCGGCCTCGACGGCTTCGAGCGCCGCTATCCGGCCGAGCTCTCCGGCGGCATGCGCCAGCGCGTGTCGATGGCGCGCACGCTCGCGGCGGAGCCGAAAATCCTGCTGATGGACGAGCCGTTCGCCGCGCTCGACGAGCAGACCCGGCTCCTGCTCGGCGACAAGGTCTTGCAGATCCAGCAGCAGCTCAAGCAGACCACGCTGCTCATCACCCACAACATCACCGAGGCGGTGCAGCTCTCCGACCGCATCCTGGTGATGACCTATCGCCCCGGCAAGGTGAAGCGGATCGTCGACATCAGGCTGCCGCGCCCGCGCACCTCCGAGATCGTGTCGAGCGAGGCGTTCGGCCGCTACGTGGCGCAGATCTGGGGCGACCTGCGCGAGGAGGCGAGCCGCGGGATGGACGACGAGGAAAGCCGAAAGTTGCACGAGGGCGAGAAGCGATGACCGCCGCCGCGCTCGCCAGGAACCGCTACGTCCCGGCCGCGCTCGGCATCGGCTCGATCGTCGTGTTCGTCGCGCTGGTCGAGCTCCTCATTCGCGTCGGGATCATCAACCGCTTCATCGTGCCGATGCCGTCCGACATCATCGCCGCCTTCCCGCGCGTCGTCGTCGAGGAGGACGTGCTGCGGCGTTTCCTGCTCACCGCCGGCGAGGCCTTCTCCGCCAGCATCCTGGTGATCATTTTCGGTGTCGCCGGCGGCGTCCTGCTCTACCGCTACCATTTGCTCCGCCTCGCGACCGAGACCTGGGTCGCCGCGGTGGCGGCGGCCCCGCTGGTGCTGATGTATCCGCTCTACCTCGTGATCTTCGGGAGGAGCGCGCTCACCATCGTCATGATGGGCTTCTCCGCCGGGCTCGCCCCCATCATCCTCAAGACGCTCGAGGGCCTCTCCGCCACCCGCCGCGTGCTGATCGACGTCGGCAGGAGCTTCAATCTCACCCCCTCGCAGCAGTTCTGGAAGATTCTCTTCCCCGCGGCGCTGCCCACCATCTTCGTGGGGCTGCGGCTCGGGCTGATCTTCGCCCTCATCAACATCGTCGGGGTGGAGTTTTTGATCAATTTCGGCGGCCTCGGGCAGCTTATCAACGAGCTCGCCGAGCGCTACGATCTCGCCGGAACCTACGCCGCGATCTGCTTCGTCATTCTGGTCAGCATCTGCGTGTTCATCCTGCTGGAAAGGCTCGAGCGATGGCTGAGGCCGGCCGACTGAACCTTGCCGCGGCGAGGCCGCTGCGGCTGCCGCTGCGCCCGGTGACGGCGCTGCGCATCGCCATCATCGTGGCGGTGGTGGTGATCTGGGAGGCGGTGTCCGCGTCGGGTCTGCTCTACCGCGACGTCGTGCCCTCGCTCGTTGCGATCGGTAAATCGCTCTATGCAACCCTCATCGACGCCACCTTCTATTTCCATCTGTACACCACATTCTACGAGATCGGCATCGCCATGCTGATCGGCGGCGTGAGCGGGCTCGCGGTCGGAATTTTTCTCGGCGGCAGCAAGTTCATGTCGCGCGCCTACGAGGCCTATCTCTACTATCTCGGTCCCTGTCCCAAGATCATCTTCTTCCCGATCATGATCATGTGGTTCGGGGTCGGCCCGGGCTCCAAGGTGGCGATGGGCGCGATCTCCTGCTTCTTCCCGGTCGCGCTCAACGTCGCCGGCGGCATGCGCGAGATCGACAAGGTCCTGATCCGCGTCGGGCGCAGCTTCCGCGCCAATACCTGGCAGATGGTGACCAAGATCTATCTGCCGGCCATGCGCCATCCCGTGATCAACGGCGTGCGGCTCGGCCTGGGCGTGGCGCTGATCGGCACCTTGCTGGCGGAGACCAAGCTGTCCAACCGCGGCATCGGCTTCCTGGTGATCCAGGCCTACAGCATCTTCAACATGCCGCAGATGTACGCGCTGCTGATCGTCCTGTTCGTGGTCGCGATCGGCGCCAACTCGGTCATCGGCCGCTTTGGCGGCCTCGACGACATCAAGCGGTCCTGAACGCTTTAAGCGGTCCTGAACGCTTCGTCACGACTGGACTCACCTCGCAAAGGGTCGGCGCCCCAAGCTGAGGGGCGTGCCCCTAAATGTTGTGCCGGCCACAGGCTGTCGCGGTCACGGCGCCAGACTGACGCGATGTCGCGCGACCTGGAACCAGTAACGATCTAGCGTCGCCGTCTGCTCCTGGGGGTAATCCGGACTGAATATCGCCAGCAGCTATCGCAGGTGGGACGCAGCGTCTTAAGGATGCTGCATAAAATTGTAGTACATCTCGAACAGTGCGACGGGCGTGTCGATACACCGCTATCGCAGCCGCGGTTAATCCGTTAGTTAACGAGCGAAACATCGATTTTCCTCTTTCAGGCCATCGCATACGATCAGAGTAATCTAACACCGACCTGCATTAACCCTGCGTCCGCGCTGGCAGGTAGATGGATTTCAAAGCGTAGTATTATGCATGCAGTGGCCTTTGGCTCGATTGTGCTGATCTTGAGATCGGCGTCGTTGAAGGCAGGTCCATAATTCAGGAGAACGCGTTATGCGTGGTCCTCATTATGCCCGCATCCTGGCGGGCATGACTCTTGCGCTGATGCTTGCCGCCCCCCTTGGGGCGTCCGCGCAGGACTCCGACGAATCGGCCGCGACGTTCAAGGAGCGTTTCCCTGCCGACCAGACTTCAACGCAACCTTCTCTCGAGATCCCAGCGGCCAAGAAAGAACAGAACGTGGCACACCCCGTTGCTCGTCATCGCGGCGCCGTTACCACGCGCGTCGTCAGCGCGAAACGCGCGCGGTCGCGGGTGATCGTCCGGCCGCGCTCGTTCCTCGACGCTGGGACCGAGGTGGGATCGGGCGAGCGCAAGTTCCTCGATTACGCCTTCTCGCCGACCCACGTTGCGCTGGATGTGGTCACCAATACCGGCGGGCGCGTGGGCTGGCATAATTCGCCACTCCCGGGGCCGTTCTTTCCTTGGTAATGATTTTTTCGGCCACGCTTCGGCGCCGGACTGGGCAGCGTGCCCTGGTTCCGGCGTCCGCGCGACCGCGGCGCCCGACGTGACGATGTCATCGGCGAGGGTGCCTCGACCGGGCGGAAATACCGCCGGACGTGCGGGCGTCGTCGCGCCGCCCGGCTGGGCGGCGCGCCGGTCGCACCCCGGAACTGGCTGATCCGGATCGCGTTCTCCACCGCCGGGAAGCATCCGATTGCGTTTGGAATCCGTTTTCGATGTAGATTGCGCCAACTGGGCGCTCGGTGCCTGGCTCGAGATGTCGAGTAGCTGCCGCGGTCTCTGACAAATGCAACCCTCGGGAAGCTCCGATGGGGGTCTCGCTTGAGCACGTGCTGTTGGGCGACATTGGCGCCACGAACGCCAGATTGGCGCTGCTTTCGAACGGCATTCTCGGTCCGGTCAGCTGGTTTCCCGTAGCTGAGTTCCCTCGATTTGCCGGCGCCGTCAAAGTGTTCTTGGACCAGCACGGTCGGAAATTGCCGGTGGCCGGGGCGTTGCTGGCGGTGGCCGGGCCGGTTGACGCAGGCCGCTGCGTGCTCACCAACTGCCCGTGGACGATCGATGCCGCCGAGCTGCGCGCGGCCTTTGGCTTCGCGCAGGTCCACATCTGCAATGATTTTGAAGCGACCGCCCTGTCGCTGCCGCACTTGACCGCGGCGGATTTGTATCCGCTGGGAGGCGGCGCGGCGGTATCGGGGGCCCCGATGGCGGTGCTCGGACCTGGGACCGGCCTCGGCGTCGCCTGCTGTGTCCCGGGCTCCCTAGGCTCGGTTGTCATCCCGAGCGAGGGCGGTCACGCGACGATGGCGGCTACGTCCCGCCGCGAAGATGCGATCATCGATCATTTGCGCCGGCAGTTCGGGCACGTTTCGGCGGAACGCGTCGTTTCCGGCAGCGGGTTGGAAAATCTCTACCGTGCCGTCATCGCCATCGATGGAATTGAAGCCCCGACACGCAATGCCGCCGAGATTACGAATGCGGCACTGGAGGGTCGTTGTCCGGTCGCGCGCGCGGCGCTCGACCTGTTTTGCGCGATGCTGGGAGCGATCGCCGGAAATGTGGCTCTGACGTTCGGCGCCCGGGGCGGCGTCTTCATCGCAGGGGGGATCGCCCCGCGGCTCACGCAATTCATGGCACGCTCGGAATTCCGCCCCCGGTTCGAGCAAAAAGGGCGCTTTCGAGCGTACCTCGCCGCCATTCCGTCGAGCATCATCGTGCACCCCGCCGCGACTTTCATGGGGTTGCAGTCGATGGCGAAACGCGCCTCCGGCGCGACGACGGCCGGCGAGGTGATCGAGTGAGTGGCCCGCCGTAGGCCCGGTCCGGGGCAGAAATCGGACCTGCGCGACGTCCGCTGTTTGCCCGCTTTCCGGGAGCAATGCGGACATCAGCCAGCGATTTCCAAGTAATCGCAATTGACGTTCACGCTCCGGGCTCGCCAACAAGATGCCGAACCGCTACTAACGGGAGGATGCCATGAGGAGAGCGTCGAATGCGGCAATCTGGGGCATCGTTGCGATGCTCGGCCTCTTGAGTCCGGCATCGGTCCAGACGGCGGAAATCGTCGTCCTCGCTGGCCAGGGCGTGGTGTCGGCCGTGCGCGACGTCGCGCCCGCGTTCGAGCGCGCGAGCGGCCACAAGGTGGTCGTCAGCTTCGAGGTGGGCCCTGGACTGATGAACAAGGTCAACTCCGATGCTCCCGCGGACGTGGTTACCCACTACCCGGAGATGATCGATGATCTCATCAAGAAGGGAAAAGTGCTCGCCGGTACCGGCGCCGTCATTGCTCGCGCCGGCATCGGTGTCGCGGTCCGGGCGGGCGCACCGGCACCCGACATCAGCTCTGCCGACGCATTCAAGCGTTCGCTGCTCGCCGCCAAGTCCGTCGCCTATTCGCGTGCGGGCGCGAGCGGCCTCTACGCCGCCAAGCTGATGCAGCGGCTGGGCATCGCCGACGAGATGAAGTCCAGGACCAGGCTGGTGGACGGCGTGCCGGTCGCGGAAGTGGTGGCCAAAGGCGAAGCCGAGATCGGGATGCAGCAGATCAACGTCATCCTGCCCGTTGCCGGCATCCACTACGTCGGCCCGCTGCCGCGCGAGCTGCAGGATTACGTCGTATTCTCCGCCGGCGTGTTGGCGGTATCGAAGCAGCCGGAGGCGGCGATCGCGATGGTGAAGTTCATGTCCGCGCCGGAAGCCGCGCCGCTCATCAGAAAGAGTGGCATGGAGCCCCCCGTCCGCTGAGCGGGCAAGGCGTTTGCCGACGCGCTGGCGCGGGCCCAGCCTGATGCGTGTCGACGACGGCTAGCTGCCGTGGCGAACCGGCAACGAGACGCGCAGGCCGGTATGGGCGGACGGTGGCAGCGCTGTTTGCTAGACTGGGGAAGTTCCAAAACGCGGAGTTCGCGGCGTTCGCGAACATTCCGGTTCAAGGAGTGCGCATGGCGAAAAAGCGCATCGGCATTCTCACCGGCGGCGGCGACGTCGCCGGCCTCAACGCGGTCATCAAGACCGTCACCTACCGCGGCAGCGAGAACGACATCGAGGTCATCGGCCTGCGCCGCGGCTGGGAGGCGCTCACCCACCTCGACCTCGACGACCCGGCGAGCCGGCAGCGCTACGTTCTGGCGCTCGACCGCGAGAACACGCGCACCATCGACCGCCGCGGCGGCACCGTGCTGCATTCGAGCCGCACCAATCCGTCCAAGATGCAGAAGCTGCCCGATCACCTCGCCGGCAAGGACTTTCCGCTCTCCCGCACCGGCAAGGGTGGTGTCGCCAACACCTGGGACCTCTCCAAGCAGGTGCTGGCCAACCTCGCCGCGCTGGGCATCGAGCACCTCATTGCCATCGGCGGCGACGACACGCTCTCCTACGCGGCCAGGCTCAACGACCTCGGCTTCAAGGTCGTCGCCATCCCGAAGACCATGGACAACGACGTCCACGGCACCGAGTACTGCATCGGCTTCTCGACCGCGATCACGCGCGCCGCCGACGCCATCCAGCGCCAGCGCACCACTGTCGCCTCGCACGAGCGCATCGGCGTCTTCCGCGTGTTCGGCCGCGACGCCGGCTTTACCGCGCTCTACACCGCCTACGTCACCTCGATCCGCTGCGTCATCCCCGAATACCAGGTCGATCTCGACAAGCTCGTCCGGCTGCTCATGGAGGATAAGCGGGCCAACCCGAGCAACTACGCGCTGGTCGTGCTCAGCGAGGGCGCCCGCGTGGGAGGGCTACGAGGTGCGCGAATACGGCGAGGCCGACGCCTACGGCCACCGCAAGAAGGCGAACGTGGCCGAGTCGCTGGCCGACGAGATCAAGCGGCGCACCGGCGAGGAGACGATCGCCTCCGACCTCACCTACGACCTGCGCTCCGGCGACCCCGACTTCCTCGACAAGCTCGTGGGCATCACCTTCGGAAACATGGCCTACGATGCCGTCCTGGAGGGCAAGACCGGCCTGATGTCGGCGCTGGTGCAGGGCTGCTTCGAGCTGGTGCCCATCCCCGATCCCGGGCTCGGGCCGCGCAAGTTGGATGTCGCCACGGTATACAATACCGAGCGCTACCGTCCCATGTACGCCAACAAGCGCGGGCTGCCGGTGTTTCTGCAGCGCGCGTCGTAGCCCAGCCGCCGCGCCACCCGGCAATGACAGTCTGGTGCCGACTGCCAGCCCGGCAATGACGGTCTTTGCCGGGCGAGTTCGTGCCGCAACAAACGCTCGTCACCCGCGCCAGACTGACGCAACGTCACACGACATGGAACCAGGAACGATCTAGCGTCGCCGAGAGTTGTCAGGATGCGAGGGTGCGCCCCTTATCCCCCCAATCGTTCCGGGCCATTCTCGCGGCATGAGAGTGAGGAGTGGCCCCCGGTCCGCTGCTCGTGCGGGCCGGGGGCGACGGTCGCCCCGCTGCGCAGACAGAAAGTTCCCCCGCAGGTTCCGGAACCTGGAACTGGCCTATTGGTTCCACGAACGCCGTTCGCCGCCCTAATCTGGAGGACGATCATGAAAAGGATGACATTACTTGCGCTCACGGCACTTGCGCTCACGGCTGGGGCGATCGTCAGCGGGGCGGGCCCGTCATCGGCACAGGGAATCTATTTGGATTTAGGCCCCAATCCTGGCCCCCGTCCGTACTATCGCGACTACTACGATGAGCCCCGTTACAGATACCGAGAACAGTATGGGGATCGTGGAGAGCGCGGATACTACCGGCCTGGGCGATTTCGAACTTTTAACGGTTGCCAGCCTGGCTGGACCGTTCAGGACGGCCTCTGCAAACCCTATCGAGGATACTAAAGGGGCTCAGCCGATTGGCTGAAGAGGTCACCCGGCATCGCCGGGCTCAAATAAATCTGCGCGACCTCATCCCGGCGGGTCGTCAACCTGCACCAGCAATGCCTTCTCACGGCCTCGTGGCGCGCTCTCAGCGGACGATGCACGACCTCGACCCGACCGTTGTGAAGCACAGGTCGATTGCATTTCGCGGGCACGCCACCGAGCGGCCTTTTTCCTTCTCGTCAAGGGCGCACAAGGTGGGAACGCCGCTGGCAGGTGGGCATCTCTCACGACAAGGGCGTGTACTCATTGATGCGCCGATCGGAGGTCCGCTTTCGGAAAAAAGCGGAAAAACATTTGCTCGTTCTGAGCCGCTCTATGGCAGGCTGAACACGCGGTAGACCGACTCTGGAGGGATGCTGATCCGATGCCACGGCGGGTGCCGGTGGGCGCCCTTGGGCGGAGCGTCACTGACCGCCGGCGGCGGCATACTGGCGGTTGCGATCCGTCGCCTTCAACAGGTCTCTGACCGGGCCCGGCAGCTGTCCCGCGGCGAGCTTGCCGGGCGGGCTTTCAAGACGCTCGACCACGGCGAGGCGGGTGACTTCGCCGCGGAGGAAGGCGTTCAGGAACTCGGGATAGTTGTTGAAGGACACGCATCCGTTCGACTGGCCGTTCGCGCCCAGCATGTAGGAGTGGGCAAGGATGCCGGCGCGACCGTGCATCCTGCTGCCGTCGACGGGGTTGAGGCGGATGGCGCGAACCCCATGAAACAGTCGCTCGCGCAAAGCGAGATTGTAGACATTCGGCGGCGTTGCCCCCTGCATCCTCACATGCACATGGCGGGGATTGTCCATGAGGTCGCCAAGGCCGGAATGGGCCTCCAGCCGGCGGCCGCTCGGCAGGTAGACGGTGCGCGCGGTGATATCGTAGATCGCGGTACGGCCGTCGTCGTCCAGCGGCGCGACCTCCTTGCGCGCTGGCGCGGGGCGACACGCTCGCTTTGGCAACGGTCGGTTTCGTCGGCGCATCGGCTCGCAGGTTCTGCACGTCCCGATCCAGCGCCGATCGCAGGCGGCTCGCAAGCGCCCGCGTGGTCGACTCTCGAAGCGCTCGTCGAAGGACGCCAGACAATCATCGGCCGGAGCGAAACGTTTATCGAAGGAGGCGGGACGATCGTCCAACGCAGCGAAACGCTCGTCTAACGACGCGCTCGACGACACGTTCGCGCACGCCGACGCGGACGTGTCCGTCAGCATGCCCAACCCGTCGACCGGAGCATCGAATCGGATCTGCGGTTCCAGGCTTGCCAGCCGTATGCGACCGTCCGGTTGCCCTGATCCCAGCGGCGCGCGGAGCCGGAAAATGTCAGGGTGGATGGTCCCAAAAACGGAGATGCCCGGACCGGGCAATCCGGTGTCTGCCGGACCTGCCTGCGTCCCTGCCGACTTGAGAACGAACCCCAGAACACATCGCGGCGATTCCAAACGGAATCGCGCGAACCCCCCACTGAACCAATAGGTCCCCCACCCCTACCACGTCGCCTCTGACACAGCGTCCAACGGCAACGTGCGTCCCCCGACGCGGGCGGCAGGAAGCACGCCGATTGCGGCAAGAATCGTTCGGAACGACCCGGTCGGCGGTGACTGCTTACCGCTTCGCTTCCATGGTGCGCTGCTCGCCTCGGTTGGCTCGGCGTGGTGGCGAACCGCAGCGCCGAATGCTCAGCGCCCGCGTCGGCCGGCCGACCCATTGCGGGCGTTTGCCGGGAGCCTATTGTTGCGGCAGCCAGGTCGTTTTGAGGGAGGCGAACGTGAACAAAGGCACTTTCGTTCGGCGTGACGTTCTCGAGCTGATCGTCGCCGCGGGCGCGACGGGTTTGCCCGCCGTGGGCACGTTCTGGCCCAGCGCCGCTCACGCAGCCGGCGCGCCCGCGTATAGTCCCACCGCCCGGTTCGATCTTGCCGTCAGCGAAGTCGAGCTTCGGCGCAACAGCGCCGGCCGGATGCTGATGGCCCGGATTTACCAGCCGAAAGGGCCGGGACCTTTCCCCACCGTTCTCGATCTGCACGGCGGCGCGTGGAACAGAAAGGACCGCTTCGCCGAACAGCCGATGGATCGCGCGCTGGCTTCGAGCGGCCTGCTGGTCGTCGCCGTCGACATGACGGTCGCGCCCGAAGCGCCATATCCGGCCTGCGTGCAGGACGCCAATTACGCCGTGCGCTGGCTGAAGGTGAATGCCGCAACCTGGAACGGTGACACCTCGAAGATCGGTGTCTACGCATCCTCCAGCGGCGGTCACGTCGCAGAACTCCTGGCGATGCGTCCGCGCGATCCGCGCTACAATTCAATTCCGCTTGCTGCCGCGCCGAACGTCGACGCCACCGTCGCCTATGTTGCGATGCGCTCACCGGTCAGCAACACCTTTGCGCGCTATGAAAACGCGGAGCGGCGCCGCAATGAGAACATGATGAAAAACAACAAGGTGTTCTTCAATCCGTGGGAGACGATCCACGAAAGCAACCCGCAGGAAATTCTCGAGCGCGAGGAAAAGGTCACCCTGGTGCCGTTTCTCATTATGCAGGGCGCGCTCGATGACAACGTGTTGCCCGAGATGCAGGAAAAATTCGCCAAGACCTACAAGGCGGCCGGCGGCGACTGCGACTATCGCCTGTTCGAGAACTCCGTGCACGAATGGGTCGCGGAGCCGGGCCCTCAGACCGACAAGGCGGTCGAGGTGGTCAAGGAATTTATCGCGCGCCAGCTGAAAGCTTGATCGCGTCCGTCTTTCCGACGCCGGCTGCGCGCAGCCCTCGATTGCGGGTTGGCGACTGCTGGCGTGACCGGACTCGCAGAACGAGCCGCCGAATGGGCGATCGGCCTCACCGCGCCTCCGACACAGCACGCGCAGTAGTGAGATAATGGAATAGATTCGCCGATTTCCCCTATTGGCACCACAGCGGACATGGTTGGCGTGTTCGTCGGCGCTGCGTGCGCAGCAACGGGCGGGTCAGAAGGTATAGCCGAAGCGCACCAGCACCCGATGCCGTTCGAAATTCACAGTTCACTACGCGGTTTTCAGGTCATCGCCGCTAACGGCCTCGCAGGGCCATGTGTCAGCGTGCAAGCGCCGTCAGGCTTAGCGCGGCCGCGTCAGTTCACGTCCGGATAAAGTCCCGAAGCCTTAACGACATCCCGGCCCAGGGCAGCTTCGATTTCAATCGTCTTGGCGAAATGCTCTGGCGAGTCGAGCACTGGCGTAAGCCCGCGGTTGAACATGTGCCGCTTCTGAAATTCCGGATTGGAGGCGATCTTAACGATCGCCTGGTTCAGCTTCTCGATGATGGGCTTCGGTGTGCCGGCCGGCACATGCATGCCGAAGGACGACGCCCAGACGTGAACGGTGTAGCCGAGCTCCTTGAAGGTTGGGATCTCCGGAGCAAGCGGTGAGCGCGTGTCGCCGTCGACCGCCAAGCCGACGACTTTTCCAGCGCGAATGAGCTGGATCAGATTGCCGATGCCAAAGATGGCGACCGGCGTCGTGCCGGCCATCATGCTGTTGACGGCATCGCCGCCGCCTTTGAACGGCACGCGCACGAAGTCGATGTCGTACTTCTTGTTGAAGGACTCCATGAACGCGACCTTCGACAACGAAGGGGTGAGGTAGTTCATCGTCTTGGGCTTGGACTTGGCCAGCGCCGCAAGCTGGTCGAACGTCTTGACGTTCAGCGAGGCGTCCACCGCAAACACATGCTGCAGATAGAAAAGCCGGGTGACGTGGGTCAGGCTCGTCTTCGGGTCGAAGTTCTGGCTCTTGAAGATGAGTGGATTGATGACCATCGACTCGTTGTTGAGAATGCAGATCGTGTAGCCGTCCGGTTCGGAATCGGCGCAGGCGCGCGCTCCGATCGAGCCGCTCGCGCCGACCCGGTTTTCCACGAGCACGGTTCCGCCAATCTCCGGCCCGAGCTGGTCGGCAAGCGCACGCATGAACACGTCGCTCAGGCCGCCCGGCCCTTGCGACGCGATCGCCCGGATGGGCTTGTTCGGGTAATCGTTCGCCGCAGCGGGCAGCACGGCCGCAAGCGTCATCAGCAGCGCGAGTCTCCCAAGCGGTCGGGCCATGGCCATCCTCCCTGTCTTAGTTTTGGTCGGGCAAGAATGATCCGCCGCATTGGCAGCGGCAAGCCCCTGGCACCGCGCGGCTCTGCTCTAGAAGCTCTCAAATTCCGCAGAGATCAGGCGAGGTCGAATCGATCGGCGTTCATTACCTTGTTCCAGGCCGCCACGAAGTCTTTCGCGAACTTCTCCTTCGAGTCCGCGCACGCATAGACTTCCGCGAAGGCGCGGAGCTGCGAGTGCGAACCGAAGATCAGGTCGACCCGCGTGCCGGTCCACTTGACCGCATTCGTCTTCCGGTCGCGGCCCTCGTACACGCCATCGGAGCCGGCGGGCTGCCATTGCGTGCTCATGTCGAGCAGGTTGACGAAGAAGTCGTTCGTCAGCGTCTCGGGCTTCTTGGTGAAGACGCCGTGCTTGGACTGTCCGGCGTTGGCGCCGAGCACGCGCAGGCCGCCGACGAGGACCGTCATCTCGGGCGCCGTCAGCTTCAGCAATTGCGCCCGGTCCACCAACGCCTCCTCAGGCGACATGAGCTGCTTGCCGCGGAGATAGTTGCGGAAACCGTCGGCGACCGGCTCGAGCGGGGCGAAGGAGTTCGCGTCGGTCTGCTCCTGCGACGCGTCCATGCGCCCCGGCGTGAAGGGGACCTTGACGTCGTGGCCGGCGGCCTTCGCGGCTTTCTCGATCGCGGCGCAGCCGCCGAGAACGATCAGGTCGGCGAGCGAAACTTTCTTGCCGCCGGATTGCGACGCGTTGAACTCCTTCTGGATCGCTTCGAGTTTCTGCAAGCACGGCGGCCAGCTGTGCCGGCTGGTTGACGTCCCAATCCTTCTGCGGCGCGAGGCGAATGCGCGCGCCGTTCGCTCCACCGCGCTTGTCGGAGCCGCGGAACGTCGACGCCGACGCCCAAGCCGCCGAGACCAACTGGGAGACGGACAGGCCGGAGGCGAGGATCTTGGCCTTCAGAGCAGCAATGTCCTGCTCCCCGATCAGCGGATGGTTCACCGCCGGGATCGGGTCCTGCCAGATCAGCGCCTCCTTCGGAACGAGCGGGCCGAGGTAGCGCACGATCGGGCCCATGTCGCGGTGCGTCAGCTTGAACCACGCCCGGGCGAACGCGTCGGCGAACTGATCCGGGTGCTCGTAGAAGCGCCGCGAGATCTTCTCGTAGGCCGGGTCGAGCCGCAGCGAGAGGTCGGTGGTCAGCATGGTCGGGACATGCTTCTTCGACTTGTCGTAGGCGTCCGGGATCGTGGCAGCGCCGCCCTTGGCCTTCCACTGCTGCGCACCGGCCGGGCTCTTCGTCAGCTCCCATTCGTTGTTGAACAGGTTGTCGAAGAAGTGGTTGCTCCACTTCGTCGGCGTCTGCGACCAGGTGACTTCGGGGCCGCCGGTGATGGCGTCGGCCCCGAAGCCCGTGCCATGCTTGCTCTTCCAGCCGAGGCCCTGATCCTCGATGGCGGCGCCTTCCGGCACCGGGCCCATCAGCGACGGATCGCCGGCACCGTGGGTCTTGCCGAAGGTGTGGCCGCCGGCAATGAGCGCGACGGTCTCCTCGTCGTTCATCGCCATGCGGAAGAACGTTTCGCGGATGTCCCGGGCCGCCGCGACCGGATCCGGCTTGCCGTTCGGCCCTTCCGGATTCACGTAGATCAGGCCCATCTGCACCGCGCCGAGCGGATTTTGCAGCTCGCGTTCGCCGCTGTAGCGTTCGTCCCCCAGCCACGTCCCCTCGGGCCCCCAGTAGAGCTCTTCGGGCTCCCAGACGTCGGCGCGGCCGCCGGCGA
>CAVQIP010000077.1:0-67966 GCA_963712565.1 uncultured Alphaproteobacteria bacterium
TAACAGGAAAAAAACAGGGGCCGGCGGGGTCAATCGTCCTTCCAGCAGAACGGAATGAAGCGGTCGGTCGCGCTCGCTTCGCCCTCCGCGACCATCCGGTTGCATTCTTCCGCGATCTCGGCGTCGGTGGCGCGCGCCGAGACGAACAGGAAGCGGATGCGCGTTTCCTCGGCCTGCGTTTGCTCCAGGCGCTGCGAGCCGGCACCGCGGCGACCGGCTCATGCGCCGGCTCCGGCGCCGGCATGATCGCCATTCGCGCGCGCCCGCGCGCCGGCCGCGGCTTCCAGCTTGGCCAGGCGCTCCTCGAAGCCGGCCGCGGCGAGCGTGCGGACGTAGCTGTCGACCACCTTGGTCAGGTCGGCCGCTTGCGACGGCGTGAGCTCGCCGGCCGCGACCGCCGCCACCATCGCCGCCAGCGCCGCGAGCAAGTCCGCCGCCGTCGCGAGCGGCGGGAGCTCGAACACGATCGGCTCGCTCCGGCGCGGCGGCACGAGCCGCTCCAGGCAAACGCGGATCGCGGCGATGTCGCCTTGCTTGGCCAGTTCGATCGCCTTGCGCGCAATCGCCTCGGAATCGCCGTCCAGCAGGTCCCGCAGCAGGATCGTCGCCTTGTTGCGCGATCCCCGCGGCCGCCCGTCGGGATTTCCACTCTGCCCCTTCTGAAACTGCATGGCTCGATTCTCCTTCTCGGTCTCGCAGCAAAAGCAGCGCGCGGCCGCCGATAGCGCCCGCGCGATGAAAAAGCCCGGCGCGGTGTCCCGCCCGGGCGTCATGCGTAGCTTTGGAGAGTGCGCCTTGTATCGATGATTCGTGTTACGTTGTCAACAGCGAATAGTGGGTCAGTTTCAATTGTGGCGGCCCGGCAAGGTGTCCTGATTCGCCTAGGTACCTAGTAAAAGGCGCCTGTCGCCACCATATCAACTTTGAGAAGCCGACACGTCAGGAGGATTGCCAGATGTGGTTCTATGTCCAGATGTGGCTCCCAACATTGACAGTCGCGTTGGCTGCTGCGATCTGCTTCAGTGTAGCGTCATTCGTTATGGGGAGGAGGGTAAAGCCTCATCAGCTATAGTCTCTACACCCCATTCAGGGCGTAACGACCGGAACGGTATGTTGCGAGTGTATCTCGCGGCCCTTCCGAAGATAGAAGCTCCGGCCTTGTCTCCTTTCCGATTCAGGCCGGGGCTTTTATATTGGCCGGCTCAGTTGGAGGCCGGCCGGTTGGTATGCGGTGACCAGTCCGGCCGCACGTGAGCCTTTGGCGGCCGTCACGGTAGGCGCGCGATCAAGTGAGGAACGGTCCAATCATCCGACGCTGACCACAATACAGCTATCGAGGTGGAGCTTAGCCACTCCACCTTCATACAGACGGAAGTGACCTGCTTGCGAGTGAACGCGAAACATTCACCTGTTTCGATATCGGCAAACGATTTGATCTCGCCAGGCAGCTCGACCTTCATGGCTCCCTCTCGTTGCCGCGCTCACTGAGCACGCGATCGGAGGGGAGTCGAGGGGAGGTGGAGGCGGGGGGGTCACTCTTGCCCCTTCAGCAGTTCCGGCAACCTGGCAATGTTGACGGCGATCCGCCGCGCCTCGTCCACGGTCAACTGCTTTGCCGCGATGGCCTCGCTGTCGGTCGAGCGCGCATAGAGATAGGCAAGGGCTTGGCCGGTCGCGTCGCGCACGACATATCCTCCGGAAAATCTTTCTTCGCGCCAAGGTGCGGGAAAGCGTCGAGACATTGCTCACTCCTTGCCTTTGCAGGGTGCCAAGCCCGCGCTCGGGAGTCGAGTGGGTTAGTTTAGCCCGCAGCCGCGGCTTCCTGCTGTCGAAGCACGTCTAGCTCGTTAACCGTCAAGGCTTGTATCGCTTCCTCGGCATATCGGTCCTCCTTCCATGCCGAATGACATACTTCCGGTCGGACCACCTCAGATTCCGGCCGCGCTCATTTTTCTCTTCTGGTGGATTCGTAGAAGGGACTGACGAGGAGGTCACCCAAAATCCCACGCAAGTGTGGTTACTTCACCGCACCGACCGTGAACCCAGCCACGAACCGGTCGACGAAGAAATTATAGATGATCGCAATCGGCACGCTCGCGATCAGGCAGGCGCCCATCATCGAGCCACAGAAATAGACGTTGCCGCGCACCAGGAAGGTCGGCACGCCGACGCTCACGGTGTAGCTCGACGCCGAAGTGATGAAGGTGGTTCACTGTCGGAGCTCATCAACGAGCGCGGCCGAAGCCTTATACAAATTATCGAGCGGATGCCGCTTACAATGATCATCAATCCTAGCCATCAGTACTTCAGTGTCTTTTCCTCCAGACACGTCACGGGAGGATTGTGCGAGAGAGAAGTAGGTTATTCTGTCGGCGTTGCCGGACTTTGGCCGCGTGTATTGAATGAAGCGAGACCTGTGAAATCGCCGGTGTATTTGTAGAGGATTGCCGCGACGATCAGGCCAAGTGCTAACACGCCGAAAAAAATCCAGCCCCAGTGGCCTGTTTGGCCACGATCCCGATTTTCTCCTTGATCACTCATAGACTGACCTTCGGTTGGCGTGGACGGAAGGTCGAGCAGGCATGATCCGCAATGTCTACAAGCCACGGCCGTTTCAGGTGATGCCGCTCCGGCATCGTGCCCACCCGCCTTTTTCTACGAACCTGCCCCGATCCCAAACGTAGCTGATTTTGTTCAACTCGCTGACGTTTGCGGGTGTGTGCCTGCCGACGGCACCAGCCCGCTGCCACTGTAGGGAACGGAGAATTCGGTACGTTGGCAGCTCTCAAGCATGCCGCTGCTTGCCTGTATGTAGTTACGTGTGGTGTCGGACCTAAAACACAATGGCGGGTCCAAAAATTAAGCGCTGAGCCCTTTCTTGCTTGCCGTCAGGATGCGGCTCGCAAGCCGGATGCTTTCCGACCAATGTCACGCGAACGTGCGCGATCATTGGTCAAGTCAAAAAGGGCACACTGCTTCTCATGCGGGTTCAAGTCCCGCCGTCCGCTGTGTGTACCGAGAACCTAAGCGCGGACGTAATGATGATGGAGCGCGCCAAAGAGCGCATGTGACCTGATGCTTCCGGTCCGCTGAACAAGGGCGCGAGAGCGGCGCATCTTTGTCCAACGATCGATGCGTTCTCATTTCGTTGTACGCGCTGTTCTGAGTACTCGACACGGGGCGCCTTGAGCCCGATAATTACGCCATGGAACTCCCCGTGCTGAACAACGCCACGCCACTGGCGTTTGAGATCGTAGCCAACGATCGGGACGGGATGCGCGTAGAGTTGCAGACTATTGGGGACGCAGCACGATTCATCTGTACTGAGTTCATCGGCGAACGTGTGACGGACGTCGATTGGAAGCACGCGGCGGCCTCGCTCGAGGAGGCAACTCGAAATGCGGCATCTATCAGACATGCAACCGAAACCGTGCGTGCCCTGCTTGAAACCGAAGGAATGTTGAGCGACTAAGAGGCGCGCGCGCCCTTCGGCGGGCACGTCCTTCCCGAAAATCATTTCCGCGCGGCACCATTCCGGCCGAGACCCAAAACCTCAAGATAGCCCAAGGCGTCGATGTTCAGATCGGGCGGGACCGCGACGACAGCTACCGTCGCCGGCGCAACAACTCCGACACCACCGTCGGCCCAGACGGCATCACCATCGGCCCAGGGCAGCGGCAAAACTGCCGCATGGTGACCACTACGGTCGAACGGGGCGGCCACCGATCACGTGAGATATCTTCCAAAACCCGCGCTACCCGCCGTTGAGCAAAATGGAACTCTTCGACATCAATGGTCAAATTTATTTCTAATGCAGCCTAGCTTTCCCAGAAGCATGGCTTAGGTGAGATGGGTTGGTTGAATAATCATATTCAAACAATATTTCACAAAATATCTGGAGGAATTGCGATGACAAATGCTCCGCATGCGACCGAAAACCTGACTATCCACATCAAGGTCAAGGACTACAGCACATGGCGTCCGGCTTACGATGGACACGAGAAGAGCCGCCTCTCCGCGGGTATCACGAATGGGAGAGTGTTCCGCAGCGCCGAAGACCCGAATGACGTGGTGATCCTGCAGGATGTTGCCGACGTGGCAAAGGCCCGCTCCTGGTTGGGCTCGGATGAGATGAAGGCGACGCTGCAGAAGAGCGGCGTAGTCGGCTCACCAAACGTCCGCTTTGCGGCCGCGGCCTAAGTAGCAGCGGAAACAAACTTGTAGCCGGGATGGCTCGTAGCGTGAGTGCTTTATCGCGTCGCCGTCCCGAAGATGGAAGCCCCAGCCCCCTGTCCCCCCGACTCCGGCTGGGGCTTTTCATTACGTTTGAAGTGAGAAAAATCTGATACTACGGGAGGGACAACAATACGGACTTGGGGCCATGACCACTGCAAAGCCTCGACCACCACTCATTCCCGGTGAGACCCGGGCCTATCCGGTGCTGCCGCTGCGCGACATCGTCGTATTTCCGCACATGATCGCGCCCCTCTTCGTCGGACGCAAGAAATCGATCCTCGCGCTCGAGGAGGTGATGCGGTCCGACACCTTCATCCTGCTCGCCACCCAGAAGAACGCTTCCGCCGACGATCCGGCAACGGAGGCGATCTACGAGGTTGGCACGCTTGCGAGCGTGCTGCAGCTGCTCAAGCTCCCCGACGGCACCGTCAAGGTACTGGTCGAGGGCGCTCAGCGCGCGAAAGTGCTCAAGTACACCGATCGCAGCGAGTATTACGAGGCCGAGGCGGTCGCGCTCGGCGACACGATGGGTGAGCGTGTCGAAGCGGAGGCCTTAGCGCGCTCGGCCACCACCGAGTTCGAAAGCTACGTGAAGCTCAACAAGAAGGTGCCGCCCGAGGCGGTCGGCCTGGTTCAGCAGATCGATGACTATGCCAAGCTCGCCGACACCATGGCTTCGCACCTCGCAGTCAAGATTCCCGACAAGCAGCTGATCTTGGAGACGCCGTCTGTCACCGAGCGGCTGGAGAAGGTGCTCGGCCTGATCGACAGCGAGATTTCGGTGCTCCAGGTCGAGAAGCGCATCCGCAACCGCGTCAAGCGGCAGATGGAGAAGACCCAGCGCGAGTATTTTCTCAACGAGCAGATGAAGGCGATCCAGAAAGAGATCAGTGACGAGGAAGGCAAGGACGAGTTCGCCGAGATCGAGGACAAGATCAAGAAGACCAAGCTCTCGAAGGAGGCGCGCGAGAAGGCGACGCACGAGCTCAAGAAGCTCCGGCAGATGTCGCCGATGTCGGCGGAATCCACTGTGGTGCGCAATTACCTCGACTGGCTCCTGTCGATCCCGTGGGCCAAGCACTCCAAGATCAAGAAGGACCTCAAGCTTGCCGAGGAGATCCTCGACAACGATCACTTCGGCCTGGAGAAGGTCAAGGAGCGGATCGTCGAATACCTCGCGGTCCAGCAGCGCGCCAACAAGCTGACCGGGCCGATCCTGTGCCTGGTCGGTCCGGCTGGCGTCGGCAAGACCTCGCTCGGCAAGTCGATCGCGAGGGCGACCGGCCGCGACTTCGTGCGCTTCTCGCTCGGCGGCGTGCACGATGAGGCGGAGATCCGCGGTCACCGGCGCACCTATATCGGCTCCATGCCCGGCAAGATCATCCAGTCGATGCGCAAGGCGAAGTCATCGAACCCGCTGTTCCTGCTCGACGAGGTCGACAAGATGGGTTCCGACTTCCGCGGTGATCCATCCTCGGCACTGCTCGAAGTGCTCGATCCCGAGCAGAACCACACCTTCAACGACCACTACCTCGAGATCGACTATGATCTCTCCAACGTGATGTTCATCACGACGGCGAACACGCTCAACATCCCGCCACCGCTGATGGACCGTATGGAGATCATCCGCATCGCCGGTTACACCGAGGACGAGAAGGTCGAGATCGCACGCAAGCACTTGATCCCGCACGCGATCACCAAGCACGGCCTCGACGCCAAGGAATGGGGGATCGACGACGAGGCGCTACTGACCATCATCCGCCGCTACACACGCGAGGCGGGCGTGCGTAACCTCGAGCGTGAGCTATCGACCTTGATCCGCAAGGCGGTCAAGGAACTGATCATGTCGACGAAGAAATCGGTTAGGGTCGAGGCCAATAACCTCGCGGATTATCTCGGCGTGCCGAAGTACCGCTACGGGGAGGTCGAGGACAAGGACCAGGTCGGCATCGTCACCGGGCTCGCCTGGACCGACGTCGGCGGCGAGCTGCTCACCATCGAAGCCGCCATGATGCCAGGCAGGGGCCGGATGACGGTGACCGGCAACCTGCGCGACGTGATGAAGGAATCGATCTCGGCGGCAGCGTCTTACGTGCGCTCGCGCGCGGTCGCCTTCGGCATCAAGCCGCCCTTGTTTGACGAGCGCGACATCCACGTTCACGTGCCGGAAGGCGCGACCCCGAAGGACGGACCCTCCGCCGGCGTCGCCATGGCCACCGCGATCGTCTCGGTGATGACCGGCATTCCGGTGCGCCGCGGCGTCGCCATGACCGGCGAAATCACGCTGCGCGGCCGCGTGTGGCCGATCGCCGGTCTCAAGGAGAAGCTGCTCGCGGCCTTGCGCGGGGGCATCAAGACGGTGCTCATTCCCGAAGAGAACGCCAAGGATCTTGTCGAAATCGCGGACAGCATCAAGAAAGGCCTCGAGATCGTTCCGGTTTCGCGCATGGACGAGGTGCTCGCCTGCGCGATGACTTGCAAGCCGGAGCCGATCGAGTGGGACGAGACCACGACCACCGCAGCGGCCGTGCCCGAGGAGCCCCCGGTCGAGGAGGAAGCCTCGACGCTCACCGCGCATTGAACGATCGCGACACAGGTGCCGAGGCGGCCGTCACTTCTCAAAACGTCATCCACTCGAGCAAGCTTGGTGATTCCAGCCGCTCATTGGGCGGAAACCACCACGGTTCCTGCCGTGGGTGAGGTTTTGAGAAGGGACAGGCAATAGGCAATGGAGTGCATGTCCATGGCGGAACAATTTGAGGATTACGTGCGCGAATGTGTCCTACTCGCAGAAACTCGTGGACATCGTGGAGCTTCGCGATCAGCCAATTCAGCTGCTTAGAATGATGGAGAGCAGCAGTGAGCCACGATCCAGACGAAATTTCCCGCGCCTTTAAAAAGCACTGCTCCAAGTGCGACACCTGGAATCAGGTTACTGTTCATCGCGTGCCAACAGACGGAGATTGGGACGAAGCCCATCCCTATTTCTGTGCTGACTGCGGTCACCAACTTGGCACTGAACGCGGCTTCCGTATTTCCGTCGAGAAGGATCGAGATTAATCTGTTCCGATGGGCAAAGAATACTGGCCGCTGGCACTACTTATTGCCTACGTCTCGATGTTTGGGCCGATGGCTGTCGTAGCGATGTGCCTTCGTCCATGGGTGAAGGCGGCAGCGGCGCGGCTTTGAATTGGAGAGTTTGCATTACGCCGGCATCGGCGTGGTGCTCATCTTCAGCCTATGGATGGGAGTTGAACTCTCGGGCTGGTTGCTATCGAGGCTCGGTCTGATTTCAAACTGAGACACTACCCAACAGCGAGCCGGGCCTGATCGCGACACGGCAACGTCGAGACGCAAGGCGGCCCGCGCAACGCCTCGCCCTCGACGACGGCAGGGTCTACCGCCTGCCCACCGCCAGCATGATCGATTGGCCAGAACCGAACCAGCGGCGCGGACATCGAGGCGCCGAGCGGGCGTGGTCAGCGCGCGGCAGCGCCGCGCGGCTCCTCGCGCAGGAACGGATCGATGGCCTCGGCGGTCGCGTCGGGAAATTCCTCGTGCACGGCAAGCTTGCCGCGCGGAAGTCGCACGCTGTGGATGCCCGGCAGCGCGGCGAGTACCTCCATTTCCGCCCGCGACTTCGGTGGCGTCTCGGCGCCGTAAATCAGCAGGATCGAAGCCGTCGCTCGCTGCGCCAGGGCGAGAAACTCGTCGCGGCGGTCGATCGGATCGAGGCGGCCGGTGACGAACCGCACCGACGCAAACCGAGCTCCGGGCGCTCGCACGACCGCGAGCTTCTCACGCAGTCGCTCTCCGGTCAGGAACGCAGGATCGGAATAGACATGGCCGGCTCCCATGTGACGGACGACGAGCCGGTTGACGTTAGCCCGATAGATGAGCGGCCCCAGTCCGGGGAGATCGACCAGCCGGCAGAGCCGAGCGAGGAACGGCCGATGCCCGCCCAGCACGGTCGGCAATGGTCCGCGCCAGGTCGGGGCGATCAGGACCAGCCGGGCCATCGCCTGCGGCGCGCTCGCGGCTTGTCCAAGGGCGTAAGTCGCCGCGTGCCCGGCTGCTATGATTGCGTAGGGATGCGGGATCACCGAGGTCAACAGATAAGACAGGAAGGCGGAATAGGTTTCCGGTGTCCAATCGACTTGCGGGCGCGCGCCATCGCCAAATCCGGGCCAGTCCACGCACATGGTCGAATAGCGCCGCGCCAAGCGCTGCTGCAACGCGCGCATCTCATGCCGCGTCGAGATCGAGCTGAGCGCCGGCAGAAGCAGCACCGTGCGGCCCCGTTCCGCTCGATTCGGCGCCCAGGCGGATGATCGCGCCGCGCCAATTCCACTCCAGTATCCGTGAGTCCATGGCTTTCAACATCGAGCGAGTTGGGAAGATCGACGCGCCGGCTCTGAACGCCGCGCCGCTGGTGACGCGCGCCCGCCGAGCGTAAGCTTGAAATGAGGCAGCTTGCGGCAAGCCCTCCGGGATTGAGCGCATAGGTTCCCTATGGCCCATTATCGCAAGCCGTCCGCCGCCCCGCTTCGGCGGATGTTAACCGCAAGGCAGTCGGCCGCATGAACCGATCTGCCGTCCTTTGTGCGCTCGCGTCGGCCGCCCTGTTCGGCGTGTCCACGCCTGCCGCCAAGGCCTTGCTCGGGCTGGTGCATCCGGTAATTCTGGCCGGCCTGCTCTACTGCGGCGCGGGCATCGGCATCGCACTTCTGCGCGTCTGGGGAACGGTCATCCTGAATTCACCCGCCGCTCGACAGCAGCCGCTCGGGCGCAAGGATTACGGATGGCTCGCCGGCGCCGTGGCCTTCGGCGGCGTTGCCGGCCCGGTCCTGCTGATGCTCGGGCTTGCGCGCACGCCGGCCGCCACCGCGTCGCTGCTGCTGACCTTGGAAGGCGCGGCCACGGCATTGCTGGCCTGGTTCGTGTTCCACGAGAATTTCGACCGGCGCATCGCGCTCGGCATGGCCTGCCTGGTCGCCGGCGCGGCCGCCGTCTCGTGGTCGGGCACCCCGACGATCGAAGGGCTCGCCGGCCCGCTCGCCATCGTCGGCGCCTGCGTGGCCTGGGGCATCGACAACAATCTCACCCGCAAGGTTTCGCTCGCCGATCCCCTGCAGATCGTGCAGCTAAAAGGGTTGACCGCGGGCCCGTTCAATCTGTTGTTGGGGTTGTGGGCAGGAGGATCGCTGCCAGGCCCGTCCGAAAGCCTCCTCGGCGGGTTGGTTGGCTTCGTCGGCTACGGTCTCAGCCTCGCACTCTTCGTTGTCGCGCTGCGCCACCTCGGCGCCGCGCGCACCGGCGCCTACTTCTCGACCGCGCCGTTCATCGGCGCGGCAACGGCGGTCATCGCCTTCCAGCAAGATCTGACGATCCAACTCCTTGCCGCCGGAGCGCTGATGGCGCTCGGCGTCTGGCTGCACGTCACCGAGCGGCACGAACATGCCCATGCCCATCGTCGAATGGCGCACGCCCATTCCCACGTCCATGACGAACATCACCGACACGGGCATGGGCCGCACGATCCGCCGGGCGAGCCCCACACCCATGCGCACGAGCACGACGTATTGACGCATTCACACCCGCACGTGCCCGACATGCATCACGACCACCGGCACTGACCACGGGACGCTCGCGACAGGAATATCCGGCTTACGGCGCGACGCGGCGCTTCGGACGCGCCCTCGGCGCGGGCCAGGCACGGCCGCGTTCGACCAGCGGGCGGCCGTTGCGACCTCTGCTTCCTGAAGACCCTAGGCCTTCGTGGCCAACAACGAAATGCTCTTCACTCCGAATTTCTTGCTCGCCGCCTTGGCGTTGTCGGAGATGAACTGATATTGCGGATTATCTTCGACCCTGACGAGACGCAGTCCCGCTGCTTCGACCGTTTGCCGATAATGGCCCTGCTGAGCCGCTCCGCCGATACAGGCTGCCCAGAGGGTGGAGTTGCAAACGATGCTTTCCGGTAGCTGTACCTCGGTGACAATATCGGAGATCGCGAGACGGCCGCCGGATTTGAGCAAACGCGCGGCTTCGCGAAACACCTTTGATTTGTTGGTGGCTAGGTTGATGACGCCGTTGCTGATCACGACGTCCGCGAGGCCGTCGGGCAGCGGAGCTTCCTCGATATAGCCCTTGACGTATGTCACGTTGAGGAAGCCATGGCGGTCGCGCAGCCGCTCCGCCTTGGCGCGCTGCTCGTCAGTCATATCCACGCCAATGACCTTTCCACGCGGCCCGACCTTCAGCGCGGCGATGAACGTGTCCATCCCGGAACCACTGCCGAGATCGATAACGGTTTCCCCCGGCTTGGGATCGGCCAAATGGAAGTAATGCCCGACGCCGGCGAACGACTCGATCGACTCTGCCGGTATGCGGTCGAGATCTGCCGGCGCATAGCCGAGACGCTCGGCCATCGCGCGTCCCATCTCGAAGTGGAATTCCCCGCTCGGATTCTCGGCGACGCTGCGGTACATCGCCTTTACCTTGGATTCGAGTTCCTTGGGATCGAATGTGGTTGTGGTCATGTCTCACTCCTGGAAGTTGGCTGGATGCCCCGATCTGCGTCTTGATAGCGACGAATGCGGAGCGGGCATTCCCACGCTCAGAAACTGAGCGTCGCGGCACCGCCCTTGATGAGCTCATGGATCTTGCTGGAGCCGGCGATCTCCACGCCTTCGATGAGATCGCTCTGTTCGTAACCGCGCCCCTTGACGCAGGGCGTGCACGCCCACAAGCGGCCGCCGCGGGCGAGAAAGTCCTTGAGCAGAACCGCCAGCGGCTCCAGCGGCGCCACCACCGTGCCGTCGATTGCACGCTTGCGGACGAGATCAACCGCCCCGCTCGTCAGAAATACCGAGACCCTGAGGCCCGCGGTCATGCCACCGTTCGCGATGGTGAAGGCGACCGAGGACAGTTCGTGGTCGGCGCCATGCGTGATGAGCACGACGAGTTCGCGGGACGTTTCAGGCATGCTGTTCTTCTCCTCCGTCCATGGCCGATAGCGCGCTGCTATCGCTCTGGCACCAGGATGGCGAACTTCCACCGCGAAAGCTGTGAGAGGCGCTTGATTTGTCCGCGAGGTACGCCCGATTATCGCCCGAGACGATGCTAGCCGCCTTGCGGAGGGGCCTTCGTGCAGCTTGCCTTTGGCGACTATGTGCTTGACGGCGGAAGGCGGGAACTCAGGCGAGGGTCCGAGCAGGTTGTGCTCGAGCCGCAGGTGTTCGACGTATTGTTATACCTGGCGCTGAACCGCGACCGGGTGGTTAGCAAAGATGATCTGATTGCAGCGGTCTGGAATGGGCGGATCATCTCCGAGTCGACCCTCAGCAGTCGCATCGCTGCCGCTCGGAAGGCCGTGGGCGACAGTGGCGAGCGGCAGGTCCTGATCAAGACCTATGCCCGGAAGGGTTTCCGGTTTGTGGGCGATATCCGCGTTGACCATGCGGCGGATGCAGCGGAGGCTCCGCGGGAACGAGCCCGAACAGCGCCGGAAGGGCCGCACACCCCTGCGGACGCGGACTCTCTTGACAACGCTCCCAGCCCGGCCGGTTCGGGCGCCGCGCTCAATTGGGGCGGAAGGCCGTCCGTTGCGGTGCTGCCTTTCACGAATCTGAGCGGCGATCCGGAGCAGGAATACTTCTCGGAGGGCATTACAGAAGACGTCATCGCCGCCCTGTCCAAGTCCCGCTCTTTAGCGGTGATCGCCCGCAATTCGAGCTTCGCTTTCAAGGACGCGGGCGGCGACGCGCGCCAGGCCGGCCTGACGCTCGGCGCCGACTATCTGGTCGAGGGCAGTGTCCGCAAGATCGGGCAGCGCGTGCGCATTACCGCGCAGCTCGTGGAGACCGAAGGAGGGAGGCAACTCTGGGCGGAGCGGTATGATCGCGATCTTGAGGACCTGTTTGCATTGCAGGACGAAATCACGACCGCCATTGCGGCACGGATCGAACCCGAGATCGGCGCCGCCGAGCGGCTGCGCGTCGAGCGAAAAGCCGTGCCGACGCTCCACGCATGGGACTTTTTCCGGCTCGGGACGAAGCACTTCTACAAATCGACTGGGGCCGACAACCTCGAAGCGCAGCGGCTGTTTCACCGCGCCATCGAACTCGACCCCAGCTTGGCTGAGGCGTATGGCTACCTTTCCTACGCGCTCGTCCTGAGCATGGTCTATTTTGAGGCCGACCCGTGCGATGAGCGCCTGGACGAAGCCGTTGCGGTCGGAAGAAAAGGCGTCGAGCTCGACGATCAGGACGGATTGCTGCGGTTCATGTATGGACGCGCGCTGCTCGCCCGAAAGGCATACGGGGATGCGCTGGCCGAGCTGGAAACGGCGGTCGAGTTGAATCCCTACCTTGCGGTGAGCTACTGCGGCCTCGGCGACACCCTTACCTACGAGGGACGCATCAGCGAGGCGATCCCATACTTCCAGAAAGCGATCGATCTCAGTCCATACGACCCCCTGCGTTGGGCGTTCTACTCCTATCGCGCCCTCGCGCACATCTTTGCGCGGGAATTCGAGCTGGCCTGTGACTGGGCGCAGAGAGCCACGCGGGTGCCCCATGCGCATTACTGGCCGTTCGCACACCGTGTCTCCGCCCTAGGGCATCTGGAGCGTCCGGAAGAGCTGCGCGTGGCGACGCGCGAGCTGCTGCAGCGCAAGCCGGATTTCTCCTGCAGCTTCGCGCGCAAACGGTTGTTCTACATCAAGAGCCCCAACCAATTGGAGCTTTACGTGGAGGGCCTGCGCAAAGCGGGGATGCCGGCGTGAAACACGGCCGTCGCCGCCTGCCGTTCCAGCCTCGTTGAAAACGTTCCGGGGCTCAGCGAGCTCGCGGTTGCATCCCTCAGGAAAACGCAGCACGCGCATCACTTGAAATTGACCGGGCCGCGCAAACGATCGTAGCCGACGGCCACGGGATGCCGAAGCAGTGCGTGCACGAGAAACGGCAGCCCAAGCACGCTCGGGATGAACCAGAGCGCGAGCGGTGGAAGCTCGCGCCAGAGCGGCAGGAACTTGCCGTTGTCGACCAGAAAGGCGGTCAGCATCAGGATATACGACAAGCCCATGCCCGTGAGGTGAAGCCTCGGCCAGTGACGCCAGTGCCTTCGAGCAGCCGACCGTCCAAACATCGCGGCCACGAACGACAGAAGTCCGAGCACGAACAGGTGGTAGTCCTCCTCCCAGCGGATGACCGACAGGACCGTCGCGGAAGCAAAGACCACCGCGAGCAGCCAGAAGTAGACCGATCCGAAGCTGGAATGTCGGCCGCGAGCCTTTGAGCTGACCATCGCGCCCGCGCCCGCGACGACGCAGGCGATGCCGAGCAGAACATGGAACCCGACAATCGTCAGAAAGACGGGGTCGGTGGATGGAATCTGGATGCCGAGAATGTCGGTCATGGCACCGGGCAAGCAGCTCGACTGCAATAAGGACGCCACGCAATGGAGCACCAAACACGACTAGTGGGGAGACGCCCGACGATGGGGTTTCGCCGCGCCCGACCCATGCCCGTGGCCTACTCCGCTGCAATCGCGACCGGACGCCGCAGCTCACCGATGGACTGTCGCGCCACGGCCGCAGCGCCCTGGAGCGCGAGTCCAGCCATGATGGCCGCCACGATCACGTCCGGCCAACCCGACCCTGTGCCGAACACCCCTGCCGCGGCCAAGAGGACGGCGAGATTGCCAAGCACGTCGTTGCGGGTGCAAACCCAGGCCGAACGCATGTTGGCATCTCCGCCGCGGTAGGCCCAAAGCAGACCGAACGAGGCGGCATTTGCCAGCAGGGCCGCGAAGCCGACCGTCCCCATGGTGAAGGCGCTCGGAAGCGTGCCCAGCACCGAGTACCAGATCACCGTGCCAACCACCCAAAGGCCGAACACCCCCATGGTGCAGGCCTTGGCGAGCGCCGCCGTCGCGCGATATCGCAGCGCCATGCCGACCACGAACAGGCTGATGACGTAATTGGCGGCGTCACCGAGGAAGTCGAGGGCGTCGGCCTGCAGCGACGCCGATCCGGCAGCAACACCGGCGCCGATTTCGACCAGGAACATGACGGCGTTGATCGCCAGGACGGCGCAGAGCACGCGCCGATAGGCCCGGTTCCCGCGATGGGGGTCGGGCACATCACAGTGGTCGCAGCAATCGGCGCTCATCGGGCGGCCTCGAGACCAGGGAGCCTACACATAGGCTCGATGGGATCGTCAGACAAATGAAGCGCGTGCAATGCGGCGCGACGCGACCGGCCCTTTCCCGCTGCCCAGGCCGGCGCGATCGCGAGGCTGGCTGGCGCAGGCGGGAAGAAAACCGGTTACCGGCCGCCGGGCATCGGCGACGTTCGCGATTGGGGACGCAAGCTGTCGTCGCGCACCGGGCCGGCGTATGATTCGATCTCGCGACTGCGCGCGCGCCGATCCGGCTGACGCGCCGGCATCGGCGAGCCTGACGAGGCGAGACATCGATGGCCGTGAACGAATGGCTTCCCGCCGCTATCCGCGCGCTCGGCCGCGAACGTGTGCTGGCGCCGGGACAAGCGCTGTTCCGAATGGGCGATCCAACGATGGGAGTCTACGAGGTCGTGAAGGGCCAACTGCAGCTGCTCCGCGTCGGTTCCGGCGGACGGGAGGTGGTGCTCTATGCCGCGGGGCCGGGCGATATCTTCGCGGAGGCCGCCCTGTTCGCTCCGACCTATCACTGTGACGCCATCGCGAAGACGGGTGCCGTCGTTCGGCTTTTTCCCAAGGCCAAGGTCCTGTCCGAGCTGCGGCAGAACCCGCAGGCGGCCCAGGCTTTCATGGCGCTGCTGGCGCGGGAGATCATGCGGCTGCGCACCAGGCTCGAGCAGCGCAACATCCGCTCCGCGCGCGAGCGGGTGCTCCACTTCCTCGCGCTCGACGCCGGCGCCGACGGCCGCACCGTCCGGCTGCACCGAACGCTCAAGGAGCTGGCCGCGGAGCTGGGGCTTACCCACGAAGCGTTTTACCGGGCGCTCGCGGACCTGGCGGCCGACGGCGAGATCGAGCGGCGCAAGAACAAGATCGTTCTCCGCCGTCGTTAAAGCGTTTCCACTCAGGTTGACCGAGCGACGAGTCGTCATTGCCGGGCTTGACCCGGCAGTCCATCTCTTTACGAAAACGCGAGTTGCATCTTTGCGAGGAAGATGGACCACCCGAACTCGGGTATACCCGAGTTCGGACATTTTGAGTGCGCAAGTCGGATCAATCCGACTTGCGTGGTCAAGCCCGCGGGTGACGAGCGTTGCTGTTGCCGCACACCGTCATTGCCGGGCTCGACCCGGCAATCCATCTTCTTACGAAGAAGTTCTTCTTTGCGACGAACGCATGTGGGAAGTTGAATCAAGCCGGCTGGCAAACGCGCTGGTGAATCGTGATGCGCGACGCGTTCCGGCCCGCTCAGGTCAATGCATATGAAGCTCGCCCTTCGCCATCATCAAATGGTGGGGCTGATGGTGCGATCCCTGCACCATGATTCCCATGAAGCCAAGGGCCTTGAGCTTGGCCACCTGTTTGGGATCGCTGGTCGTGACGATGAGCCGGACACCATTCGGCAGCTCTTCGCTCTTTGCGTTCCAGCCGATCTCGACAAGCTCGCGCACGTGAGCGGGAACCATGCGCCTTATCGCTTCGAGGGTTCGACCCTCGCCGGTGACCGCAATCTCGATGCCATCATCGAGCGCCCGCTCAGCTGCAACAGCGCGCAGCGTCACCTCGTTCATGTCGATCAGATGCTCGCGCAGTGCGGCGATGTTCACCTTCGACCAGTCGGTCGTGGGATCAGCCTCCAGGATTTGCACGACTTCCTGGATCGCGCCGAACGCATCTTGTCCCGGCATGGTGGGCCCGCCGGTCACTGCGTTCGGCATCATGCCATGCGGTCCCATCCCGCCGTGCGCCGGCTGATGTCCTTGCATCCGGCTCTGCATCATCCGCATCATCCGGCCGTGCATTGAATCCTGCATGCCGCCTTGCGGCATCGTCGACTGGTCCTGACCGCCTCGGCCCCCGTCGCCGTGCATTCCGGGGTGGCCGGAGGGCATTTGCGCCAACGCGTACGCCGTCGCCGCTAGGATCGCCAAGCCGGCAAGTCCGGCCTTCCATGACCATGAAGACATGATCCAACCTCATCGTGTGGGTTGCCCTTGACGCCTTTTGTATACCGTCGGCCGGTCCGGCCATATGATCGCGGTCATATGCTCAATTTCACCAAGCTGATCGCAGGAAGCGCGGGCCGGTCGGTGCGCGTCGACCCGACGCGCCGAGGCGGCCCTCGCAGCACCGCCCGGCCCTGCATTGGCGTTCAGCCCGCGATGTTGAGGAGCTTGCCGACGAATCCGGTTCCATCTCGCACCGCCGGCACGTGGCGGCGAAGCCAGGCATCGAGACCGAGGCTGCGACCGGCGGCATCGATCGCAAACATCAGCATGACGATCGCGAGGAACACGTAGGACCACGGCCACTCGGCCGGATCGCCCGGCTGATAAATGCCGAGCCAGAGATGCAGCGCGAAAACGACCGCCAGGCTGGCGACCAGGCGAACGCCGAACCCGAGGATCAGCGAAACGGCGAAGGTCAACTCGGCAAGGAACACGAGCGGGTCGAGGATGTGGAGATAGGGGACATAGAAGTCCGTCGCCAGCTGGCGGTGGAAAGCGAACGCGGCCCGGTGACCCATCTGCTCGAGCCAGTATTGCAGACCGGGAGAGACCGGAAGCGGCAGCTTCCACAGCATGCCCTGAAACCACATGCCGCCAACCAGCACGCGAAGGAACCACAGGGCGAGGTGCCGGCCGGTGCGCTGCGCGGGGTCCTCCCGCCAGTTCTTCCAGGCGACGACCACGCTGGCGACGATGAGGGCCGCGAACAGCGCCACGAACAGATACTTCCACGACCCGAGCGCATTGTGGTCTTCGGTATTCCCGATCAAGAAATCCCAGAAATCGGTGAACGGATCGGACATGCGGCGCTCCCCAACGAACGACTATCTTCCGAACGGGTTGCCCGTCCAGGTCAAGATCGCAGCCGCACGGGTGCGATCACAACCGAGTGTGCGTGGATCGGCGGCAGACCGCCTATATCCCCGGCCCCAAGATCATGACGTTCCTCTACGAAGGGTCGGCAACGCCGCAGTGACCTTCCCCCCGCTGCACCGGCGGGCACGGCACGCTGCCGTAGGAGCAGAACACGCAGCAGTCGCCCGGCAGCGGCTTGAGGGTCTCGCCGCAGCCTTTGCACAGGTAGAAGAACCGGCACGCATCGGTCGGCATCAGCTCGGTCGCTCGGTGCCCGCAGCGCGGGCAGGTCAATGTGGATTCGAGCTGCATCAAGATGAGTGCCTCGTGTTGCCTGGCTTTCGGAGGGGTGGCGCCGACCCGTCAGGCGGCGTAGGTTGAGAACCGCTATGCCGGAGAGGGCGATGAATCGACCGCCGCGAGACCGAAAACGGCATGCCGCGCAGCCACAGCGCGACCGCCCCGCCCGTGAGCGCGAGCGGCACGGCGCTGAACACCAACAGAGCATCGCGGCCGGAACCGAGTGCGCCAACGAGCAGCAGGAATATCAGCGCGAAGCACCCCGGCACCACGATCATCAGGCGCTGCCGTGCGGCGGCGAGGTTCTCGAACTGTCCGCCCACGTCAGCCAATAGCCCGCGGGCAGGCGGACGCGCTCCATCGATGCGCGCCGCGCGTCCGCCACCACCGAGGCGATGTCGCGCCGCGCACATTCGCGTCACCACCACGCGGCGCTTGCCGTTCTCGCGGCTGATCTGGTTGCAGCCTTCCGTCTGGCGAAAGCGCGCGACCTGGCTCAGCGGAATGCTGCCGGCCATCTGTCCGGCGGCGTTAAGGCGGAAGCGGAACGGGCAGGCTCTTGAGCGCATCTATATCGTTCCGCCCCGCCTCAGCCGAGGCGGACCACGATGTCGAAATGCCGGTCGCCTTCGTAAACCGCGCCGCATCGCGCCCGCCGATGGCGGTGCCGATCACCTCCTGCACGGCGGACAGGCTCAGGCCGCGGCGCGCGATTTCCGCTTTGTCGGGGGCAATCTCCAGTACCGGCAAACCGGCGACCTGTTCGACCCTGACGTCGGAGGCGCCCGCGACGCCGCGCAGGATGCCGGCAATCTGGTTAGCCGCCTGCAGCAGCGGATCGAACTCGTCGCCGAACACCTTCACTGCGATATCGCCGCGCACCCCCGCGAGCAGCTCGTTGAAGCGCATCTGGATCGGTTGCGTGAATTCATAGGCGTTACCGGGCAGCGCCTTGACCACGCGCTCGATCTCGGCAACCAGCGCTTCCTTGCGCAAGCGCGGGTCCGGCCACGCTTCTCGGGGCTTGAGCATGATGAAAGTGTCGGAGGCGCTGGGCGGCATCGGATCGACGCCGATTTCGGCCGTGCCGGTTTTCGAGTAGACGAAGGCCACCTGCGGAAGGCGGCTGATGGTCTTCTCCACGGCGAGCTGCATCGCCTGCGATTGGATCAGCGCGGTGCTGGGGATGCGCAGCGCGTGCATGGCGATGTTCTTTTCGTCGAGTGCGGGAATGAACTCCTGCCCGAGGCGGTTGAAAAGAATGAGCGCGACGCCGAACAGCAGGACGGCGGCGGCGATCACCGGAAAGGGCGATGCCACCGCGCGCGCCAGCAGCGGCGCGTACAGCTGTTTCAAGCCCCGGACAGCTGCGTTCTCACTTTCTCGCACTCGGCCGCTCACCGCGATGGCGATCAACGCCGGGACCAATGTGAGGGAAAGAACAAAAGCAGCGGCGAGCGCGATGATCACGGTCAGCGCCATCGGCTCGAACATTTTTCCTTCCACACCGCTGAAGGTGAGAAGAGGGACGTAGACCAGAATGATGATCGCTTGTCCGTAGACGGTGGGCCGGATCATTTCGTCTGCTGCCGCGCGCACGGTCTCCAACCGCTCCGACAAGCTGAGCGGTCGGCCCGCGTCGTGCTGCCGTGCCGCCAGCCTTCGCAGGCTGTTTTCCGTGATGATCACTGCGCCATCGACGAGGAGCCCGAAATCGAGCGCGCCGAGGCTCATGAGATTGGCGCTGATCCGCCCCTGCCACATACCGATGGCGGTCATCAGCATCGCGATCGGGATCACCACGGCGGTGATGACTGCAGCGCGGAAATTTCCCAGCAGCAGGAACAGCACGGCGATCACCAGCAACGCGCCCTCCGCGAGATTGGTTGCAACCGTGAGCGATGGTGGCGTCCACGAGCTCGGTGCGGTTGAGCACGGTCTTGAGTGCGACATCGGACGGAAGCGTGCGACGGATCTCATCGATCTTGGCGTCGACCGCCGCCGCCACGGTGCGGCTGTTGGCGCCGATCAGCATCAGCGCGGTTCCAACGACGACCTCCTCGCCTGCTCGCTGCCGCTGCCGGTGCGGGTCTGGAGCGCCGATTTTGACCTCAGCAATGTCCTTGACGCGGATAGGCACGCTGGCGCGCGTGGCTACCGCGATGTCGGCGATGTCGTCGGCAGTTTCGGCCCGGCCGGTGGCACGGACGACGTAGCCTTCGCCGTTCTGCTCGACGATGCTGGCTCCGCGGCTCAGATTATTGGCCTCGATCGCGCGGGCGATGTCGCCGAAGGACAGCCAAGCGCGATCAGCTTCGATGGGTCGGGCTGGACGTGGTACTGCTTGACGTATCCGCCGATCGCATCCACCCCCGCCACGCCGGCACGCCTTGAGCTGCGGCCGGATGATCCAGTCCTGCACCGTGCGCAGATAGGCGGCGCGCTCGAGCTCGCTTCCACAGGCGCTGCCCTTCCAGCGGTGAGATAGTCGCCGTCACTCTGCCAGCCGGGCTGTCCGTCATGCGCTTGCTGCCATGACGCGGCTCGTACTCGAGTCACATGTAATTCGAAGGACCCGAGCGGTCGCGTTTTCAACCCCTGCGGGCCACGTTTTGCCACGTTCGCGGTGCTGATTATAATGCGAGCGCCCGTGGAAGCGACCGGTCGACGCCGGGCGCGGGCGGCATTCCCTGGTGGTGGCAAGGTCGATGCTCATTCGGCTGACCAGAGCAGTGAGACGGCGGATGGCAAGCACCGTCGCGTTGCTCTACATGCTCTGCGTGTTGGCTCCCGCCGCTGCCTTCGCCTTCGGGGACGGTTCGCGCGCCGCCCACTGTCTCACCGACGACAATCACGGTCTGCAGCCGGTCCACGTGCATGAGCACGACGTCCATGAGCACGGTGGCGGCAAAGCGCACATCCACGACGACGGCACGAGCCACGAGCACTCGCAAGCCCCCGCCGGCAAGAGCTCCGATACGCAGTGCTGCGGACTGGTCTGCCTGAGCGCGCTGCCGGCAAGTGTTTCGGAGGTCCAGGCCCCTGTGCTGCCGGCGATGACCGCGGCATCCGCCAATCAAGCGGACGTAACGGGCAGAACCCCCGAACGCCTCTACCGACCTCCGATCTCCCCGCTGTCGCTTTGAGCCGACGCCGCGGCTGAAGAGCCGCGTGCCCGTGGTCAATCGACAGTCGAGGATTCCATGTCCGCGCATATTCCGGCGTCATGCGCCGCCGCTGCAGCGGCGGTCATACGCCCGTTCCAGATCAGGTTGGGCGTGCTCGCCATCCTGCCGGCGGTCGCACTGTTGATCGCCGGGTGTGCCGCCGCGCCACCGTTGCCGCTGGCCGGGCCCGACCCGGCGGACCCGGGCGCGCGCGTGCCACGGGTCGACTATCGCTCGACCCTCGGCGGCTACCGCAGCCAGCGGCCGGCCGAACCGGCGCCCTGGGGCGAGCCGAACGAGCGGGTGGCCCCCGCTCCGAAGCCCGGGCAGTAGGAGGGCTCGATGTCGCGCGCCCGGGAAATCGCCACGCGTCGCCGCCCGCCCAGCGACCGGCTGCCGGCGGCATCGCCGCGAGCCGCGCGCGCCTGCGCGGCCTTGATCGTGGCGACGATAGTTTCCGGCTGCGCCTGGTTTGCGCCCGATGCGGGCATGGGCGTCGTCGCCGGCATCGCGGATCACGAGCTCGACAAGGACGTGGTGGCGATCCGCACGCCCGACGAGGCCGCGGCCGTGCGCGCGGCGGTGCGGCGCCTGCTGGCGCGGACGCTGACCGCCGACGCCGCGGTCCAGATCGCGCTGCTCAACAATCGCGCGCTGCAGGCCGCCTACAACGAGCTCGCGCTCGCCGAGGCGCAGATGGTGGAAGGCAGCCTGCCCCCGAATCCGCGCATCTCCTATATGCGGATCGCCGGCTCGGGCGACCTCGAGATCGAGCGCAGCATCGTGGCCGACATCCTCGCGCTGGCCACGCTGCCGGCGCGCTCCGACATCGCGCTCGTGCGCTTCCGCCAGGCCCAGCTCGCCGCCGCGCTGGAAACGCTGCGCCTCGCGGTCGAGACCCGGCGGAGCTATTACCGCGCGGTCGCGGCGCAGGAACTGGTCGCATTCCTCGCCCAGGCGCAATCCGCCGCCGAAACGGCGACGCAACTGGCGGCGCGTCTGGGCGAAACCGGGGCGATGAACAAGCTCGACCAGGCACGCGAGCAGGTGTTCTACGCCGACATCACCGCGCAGCTCGCCCTTGCCCGGCAGGCCGCGGCGAGCGAACGGGAGGCGTTGATCCGTTGGCTCGGGCTGTGGGACGGCGAGCTCCGGTTCAGGCTGCCGACTTCGCTGCCGGCGCTGCCGCGGCGGGCGCAGAGCCTGGCGGCGATCGAGGTGGAGGCAGTCCGCCGGCGCGTCGACCTGCAGATATCGCGCCTCGAGCTCGACGCGCTTGCGCGCGCCTATGGCCTGACGCAGGCCACCCGCTTCATCAACCTGCTGGACGCCGGCTATGCCGACAAGATCGAAACCGGCGCGCCGATCAAACGCGGCTTCGCCGTCGATCTGCAAATCCCGATCTTCGATTTCGGCGAGGTCCGCGTGCGTCAGGCCGAGGCGACCTACATGCACGCCGTCAACCGCCTCATCGCCCTGGCGGTCAACGTGCGCTCGGAGGCCCGCGACGCCTACCGCGTCTATCGCTCCGCCTACGACATCGCCGGCCACTACCAGCGCGAGGTCCTGCCGCTGCGCAAGATCATCTCGGACGAGACGCTGCTGCGCTACAACGCCATGCAGATCGACGTGTTCGCGCTGCTGGCGGAAGCGCGCCAGCGCATCGCCGCCACCACCACCGCGATCGGAGCCAAGCGGGATTTCTGGCTGGCGAGCGCGGATCTCAAGGCGGCGGTGGCCGGTGGCGGCCGGTCGACCAGCAGGAACGAAGCAACCGGCCCGATCGCCGCGTCGTCCGGCGAGGCGGGCAGACAGTAGTTGCGTTTGACGCGTTTTCTGCGGCGAACCGGTTCCCACTTCGCCGGAAAACGCTACGGGACACAGGAGGAGCGCATGATCTCGCGCAGGGGTTTTCTCGGCACCGCCGCGGTGCTCGCGGGTGCGGGCGCCGTCAGCGGGCGCATCCAGGCGGCCAACATCCCGGAGGCGCCGACCACCAGGACCAACACGATGCAGCCGCCGCTCGTTCCCACCAGCGGCCCGCGCTACCAGCCGGTGGTGACGCTCAACGGCTGGACGCTGCCCTGGCGCATGAACGGCGACTGGAAGGAATTCCATCTCGTGGCGGAGCCGGTGGTGCGCGAGATGGCGCCGGGCATGAAGGCGAATCTGTGGGGCTACAACGGCCAGTCGCCGGGGCCGACGATCGAGGCGGTGGAAGGCGACAAGGTCCGCATCTTCGTCACCAACAAGCTGCCGGAACACACCACCATCCACTGGCACGGCATGTTGCTGCCGAACGGCATGGACGGCGTCGGCGGGCTCACGCAACCGCACATCAAGCCGGGCAAGACCTTCGTCTACGAGTTCGTCCTGACCAAGAGCGGGACATTCATGTACCACCCGCATGCCGACGAGATGGTGCAGATGGCCATGGGAATGATGGGCCTCTTCATCATCCATCCGCGCGACCCGCAATTCATGCCGGTCGACCGCGACTTCGTCTTCCTGCTCAGCTCCTACTTCATCGATCCGGGCAGCTACCTGCCGAAGGTCACGGAAATGACCGACTTCAATCTATGGACATTCAACAGCCGGGTGTTCCCGGGCATCGACCATCTGGTGGTGCGCCGGGGCGACCGGGTGCGCGTCCGGGTCGGCAACCTGACCATGACCAACCACCCCATCCACATGCACGGCCACCATTTCTCGGTGACCTGCACCGACGGCGGCTGGGTGCCCGAGAGCGCGCGCTGGCCAGAGACCACCATCGACCTCCCGGTCGGCGCCATGCGCGCCTACGAGTTCGTCGCCGACGTTCCCGGCGACTGGGCGCTGCATTGCCACAAGTCGCATCACACCATGAACGCGATGGGACACAACGTGCGGAACTTCATCGGCGCCCAACAACGCGACCTCGCCAACGCCGTCCGCAAGCTGGTGCCGGACTACATGCCGATGGGCAGCGCCGGCATGGCCGAGATGGGCGCGATGGAAATGCCGATGCCGGACAACACGCTGCCGATGATGACCGGGTTCGGGCAATTCGGCCCGATCGAAATGGGCGGCATGTTCACGGTGGTGAAGGTGCGCGAGGGGCTGGCGGCCGACGACTACAAGGACCCCGGTTGGTACCGGCACCCCGCGGGCACGGTCGCCTACGAAATCGACAACCCGGCGGCGCCGCCGCGGCAGACCGGGCCGGCGCGATCGACCATCTCCAACACCGGGGTCAAAGTCGTCAAACCCCCGAACAAGCACAAAGGACACTGAAAGGAGTTGCGCATGTTGCGAGCCTGGGTCAGCGCGGCGGTGGCTCTGCTGCTGACAGCGTCGGCGGCCGTCACTGCCGCCTCCGCGCACGACGACCATGGAAGCTTTTCCGCCGGCGAGCCGGGAAATCCCAAAAAACGCGCGCGCGTCGTCCTGGTCACGATGCGCGAGGGCGAGGGCAAGATGATGTTCGTCCCCGACCGCGTCGACGTCCGCAAAGGCGAGCAGATCCGCTTCATGCTGCGCAACGGCGGCGTGCTCGAGCACGAATTCCTGCTGGCGACGACCGAGGAAAATCTCAAGCACGCCGAGCTGATGAAGAAATTCCCCGAGATGGAGCACGACGAGCCCAACGGCAAGCGCCTCAAGCCGAACGCGACCGGCGAGATCGTCTGGCGCTTCACCAAGGCCGGCACGTTCGAGTTCGGCTGCCTGATCCCGGGTCATCGCGAGGCGGGAATGTTCGGTACCGTCATCGTGAAGTGAACGACACCTCTCGCACGACAAGGAGCCTGCCGATGAAGATGCGCACACTCGTGATCGCGGCGGCGCCGGGACTGTTGCTCGCGGCAACGCCGGCGCCGGCCACGGCTCAGTCCGACGACTTCGTCTCCGGCCAGGTCACCAAGATCGACGCGTCCGCGGGCAAGATCACGATCAAGCACGGCCCGCTCAAGAAATTCGACATGGACGAGGGAATGACGATGGTCTTCCGCGCCGGCGATCCGGCGATGCTGAAAGCCGTCAAGCCGGGCGACCGCGTCCGCTTCGTGCCGGACCGTGTCAACGGCCAGTTCACGGTCATCAAGATCGAAAAGACCAAGTGAGCACAGGACGGGAACGATCAAGTGGCCAAGCTGCTCAGCGCATTTCGTCGCCCGGCGCTACTTGCCCATGACGTTCTCGGCCGCGGTCATCAGGCCCATCTTGGGATTCTGCGCGCAATAGCCCGCGAGCTTCTCGGCCTTGGCCTTCAGCTTGTCGAGATCGATGACCGCCGGGTCCTCTTCATCGGTCAAATAGCCGTCGAGCCACATCGTGATGGCGGTGACCGTTTCTTTCGGCAATTCGGCAAACGCCTTGCACTTGATGGTGGAAAGGTTGACGGCCTGGGCATTGGCCGCTGCCGCGAGCACGACGGCGGCAACGACGCCCGCGACGCTGAGCAAGATCGGTCGCGGTCGACGACGGGAGGAACCGATCGACGAGGCGCACTCAACACTGGCCGTCAAGATCCGTCCCTCACTTGGCACCGACACCCGCCGACATCATCGCGGGCAATCACGTCGCCGTCCAGTCCGGCCGGATCGCCCCGGACACGCCCGCGAAGGCGCCCTCGGCCAGCTCGCAGACGAGCAGCCGCGCCGGATCGACCGGGCCCGGCAGGCTAGCGCGGCCCTTGGGGATGCGTTGGAAGCCGGATTTGCCGTAGTACGGCTCGTCGCCCACCAGCACCACCAGCCGATGGCCCTCGGCCTTGGCCGCGGCCAGCGCGCGCTCGATCAAGGCGTAGCCGATGCCGCGCTCGCGGAACGGCGGCTCGACGGTGAGCGGACCGAGCAGCAGCGCCTTCGTCTCGCCGATGCGAATCGGCGACAGCCGCACCGAGCCGACCAGCAGCGACCCGATGCGCGCGGTGAACGACAGTCCGAGCCGGTGGCGCAGGCGCTCGCGCAGGCGGTAGGCCGACTTGGCGTAGCGGCCGGGGCCGAAGGTGCGTTCGTGCAGCCGCTCGATCGGCAGCGCGTCGTCGGCCGTTTCCGGCAGGATGGTGACGGCAAGGTCGGTCATCGGCTGAGTTGCCCGGCAGCGCGCTTAGCATTTGGCCGGCGGAAAATCTATCGCCCAGCGCCGGTGCCGATTGCTCGGCAGGCGCGGCGGAGGTGAAACCGCGGCTGCGAATGGTTAGATAGCTGGCGGGGCGGCGGACAAGGGAGTTCGGGATGGGCCTTCTGGTCGACGGCGTCTGGCGCGACGAGCAGCCCACGAGCGCACCAAGGGGGGTCGTTTCCTGCGCCCGTCCACGCGCTTCCGCAACTGGGTGACGGAGGACGGCGCCCCCGGCCCCAGCGGCGAAGGCGGCTTTGCCGCCGCGCGCGGGCGCTATCACCTCTATGTGGCGCACGCCTGCCCGTGGGCGCACCGCACGGTGATCATGCGCATGCTCAAAGGCCTCGAACAGGTGGTCTCGCTGTCGGTGGTCGAGCCGCTCTACGGCCCGCACGGCTGGCGGTTCGGCAGCAGCCCCGGCACCATTCCCGACAGCGTCAACGGCGCGAGCGAGCTCGCCGAGATCTACCTGCGCGCCGATCCGCGCTACAGCGGCCGCGTGAGCGTGCCGGTGCTGTGGGACAAGGAGCGCCGCACCATCGTCAACAACGAATCGGCCGAGATCATCCGCATGCTCAATGGCGCCTTCGGCCGGTTCACCAATGTGCGGACCGACTACTATCCCGCGCCGTTGCGCGAGGAGATCGACCGCGTCAACGCACTGGTCTACGAGAACGTCAACAACGGCGTCTATCGCGCCGGCTTCGCCTCTGCGCAGGAGGCCTACGAGGAGGCGTTCCGCGCGCTGTTCGCCGCGCTCGACGAGCTCGAGCAGCGGCTCTCAAGCCGGCGCTATCTGGTGGGGCCGGAGCTCACCGAGGCCGACTGGCGCCTGTTCACGACGCTCGTTCGCTTCGACGCGGTGTACTACGGCCACTTCAAGTGCAACCTGCGCCGCATCGTCGATTACCCCAATCTCTCGAACTATTTGCGCGACCTCTACCAGCAGGGAGGCATCGCCGCGACCGTGAACATGGACCATATCAAGCGGCACTATTACGGCAGCCAGCGCCACGTGAACCCGACCGGCATCGTGCCGCTCGGGCCGGCGCTCGATTTCTCCGCGCCGCACGACCGCGGCAGGTTCGGCGGGTAGCGAGGCGTTCGCTGAAGTCGAAGGACGCCCGTCGGATTACGAGGGGTAGTGCCACAACGTGCCCTCCTCCGCTTGCGGGGGAGGGACAGGGAGGGGGCATGCACGAAGACTCGTGCCAGTCTGCCCCCACCCCCACCCTCCCCCGCTTGCGGGGGAGGGAGCAAACCGAGCCTGTCGCTCGCTGACTCCACTTCAGCGAATAGCCCTCGGCGCGCACTCAGTCGAGGCGGAAACCCTTGCCGCGCACGAAGGCGCCGAAATCGGCGCGCAGCGGCTCGGCGTATTGCCGCGCCTTGTCCTCGGACCAGCCGTAGAAGCTCGCCTCGCCCCAGCGCTGCGGGCTTCGCTGCCGCGCATAGGGACGCTGTCGCGCGCGGCGGCGGTCGTAGGCGTCGATCTCGCCGGCGAGCCCGCCGGTTCGATAGGTGTCTTCGTGCAGGGTGCTCGCAAGCCCGAGCCGCGGCGTGATGCCACCGGCCTCGGCCGGCCAGCCGACGCACAGCCCGGCGACCGGGACGACGCGCTCGGGCAGCGCGAGGAGCTCGCTCACGACGCCGGCGCGGTCGCGGATCGCACTGATCGGACATGAGCCGAGACCGACCGCCGCGGCAGCGCGCATGAAGGTTGCGAGCAGGAGCGCGCTGTCGACCACGGCATTGAAGAACAGGTCGAGATGATCGTTGGGGAACGGCTTGCCGCGCAGCCGCGCGATCTCCGGGAGCCGGCGACCGTTGGCGAGAAAGACCAGAAATACCGGCGCGTCGGCGATCCAGGGCATGTCCGGAATGAGCGCGGCGATCGCGCGCTGCTTCTCCTGGTCCCTGACCGCGAGGATGTCGCCCTGCTGCAGATCGCTCTTCGAGGGCGCCGAAAGCGCGCAGGCGCACAACAGGCGGATGAGCGCGGGCTCGACCGGGCGCGGCAGGAAGCGCCGATGCACGCGATGGCCGGCGATCCGCGCCAGCTCGCGCAGTCCACGCAGCTCGGGATCGACGGGGAACGCTTCACCGAATCGTTCGGCGAGACTCGCCTCGATCAGCTTGGCCGTTATGTCGGGAGCGAGGTGTTCCTGCATCGGGCAGTCTCCGGGTTTCGCTCAAGCGCTTCCGCAGGGTGGGCATTGCGCATGCTCGGTGCTTTCATCCGCGCCGACCGTGGGGCGCAATGCCCACGCGTTCCGCCCGTGGGCAAAATCGCTTGCGAAAATGGCGCGAAACGGCAGCTTCTCGGCAGACGATTTTGCCCACCCTACTCTTGCTAGTCTTCCTGCGGCTCGTCGCGCAGGAACGCCGCCACCCGCGCATCGGCCGCGAGCTTGACCAGATCCTCGGCCGTCGGCAATTGCGGCTTGTCGCGGCCGGCATTGACCATGCAGAGGAAGCCGAGCGGCTCGCCCTTGGTGGCGCGAAACTGGTGCCAGGTCATGGACGGAACGGTGATGAGATCGCGCGCCGCGATCGGCTTGACTTCGCCGCCCACGAGGCAATGGCCGCGGCCGCGCAGGATCATCACCGCGTGCATGTGCTCGTGCCGTTCGAGGGTGGAGAAGCCGCCCGGCGCCATCTCGAAATAGCGCAGCTCGCCATGCAGGTCGGGATCGGAGAACAGCACCTGGCGCGTGATCGACTTGAACAAGGCGCGATCGTCTTCCTTGTAAGGAAGCTCCTCCACGCCTTCCCAGCGGTAATCCTTCGCCTTGCGGTGGACGGGTCGCTCGCGGGTGGTCATGGTTTCAACTCGGATGGCCTCGCTCACCGTAGCGGTGGACGGCGGCCACGAAGGCCGCTGTCGCTTCGACCAAATGCTCGCGCGCGTCGAGCAATGCGCCGCCGATCAGCAACATGACGTTGGCCCCGTAGAAATCAAGCATTTCGCCCACGCGATCGGTGGTCATGCCGCCGGCCGGCACCGGAACGCAGGGGCGCAGCCCGTCCCGCTCGTCCAGGGCCGCGTCGGCGAGGGCGCGGCAGGTATCTGGGGAGTAGCCGAAGCGTCCGCCATGGTTGGGAAACACCGTGGCATCGGCCCCCAGGATGCGGAACAGCCGGCCCAGCAGCAGCGCCGGCGCAATGCGCGCCGCCCCGGCCATGGAGGGATGGGCGAGGAAGGCGATGCCGGGGTTTTCCCGCACCAGGCGGTGGAAGTTGGACAGACCCGCGATCATCGGCGCGATCATGACGGTATCGATGCCGGCATCGCGGGCGAGCGCGATCTGCGCCCGCATGGCGTCGAGGTCGCCCGACAGGCTCGGCACATAGCGCGCCGCCCGGCTGCTCTTCGGCGCGGCCGCGCGCAGCGCCGCGGTCACCGCTTCGACCCGGCGCGCGAATGGGGAATAGGCCTGCTCGGCGAGCCCATGGTCGTCCTTGATGTAGTCGATGCCGCCTTGCGCAAAACGCCCGGCAAGCTCCGCGAGCGCGGCCGGCGACAGGCCTTGCGGCTTGAGCGCCGAGCAGGTGAGCGCGCGCGCACCGGCGCCGGCCCGCCGGCGCAGCTCGTGCAGCCCGTGCCGAGGGCCGCCGAAGGCCTCGACCAGCTCGCGCGGAAGCGCGACGTCGTGCAGCACCACATCCTCGTGCAGCGAGGTGTTGCCGAACAGCATGTTGATGAGTTGGCCGGGGTCGCCGCCGACGGTTTCCGCGGCGAGCGAGATGCGCACCTCGAACAGTCCGCCTTCGCTTTCGGTGATTGTCTCGACACGGCCGACGATCTCGGCGCGGACGAAATCGTCGGCGATGGCGGAGAGCGGCATCTCCACGCTCTGCTCGACCGCAATGGCCTGCGCGCGCTCCGCGATCGAACGCGCATCGGCGCGGACGTGATAGATGGCCTGCAGGCGAGCGTGCATGGTGCTTCGACCAAGTCGCGGTGCTCGGATCACCATAGAGCACGTTCGCCGAGACCGCGACCGGAGGATTCACCAGCGCTCGCTCACCGGCGCGCCGCCGAGCACTTCGATGATGCGGGCGCGGGTCGAGGCCGTGGTGTCGTCGGGCAGCGCGTCGAGGGCGAAGAAGCCGTGCGCGACGATCTCGCGATCGGGCACCGGCGCCGCGGTTTGCCGGAAGCCGCGTACGACGAACAGCGCGACATGATCGCGCCGGGACGCCCGATCGTTGAAGAAAATTCCGTGCAGCTGGGGCGGCGCGGTCACCTCGATGTTGCCCTCTTCATGCAACTCGCGTGCGATCGCCTGCATCAGCGTCTCCCCGGCTTCCACCCCGCCGCCGGGCAAATGCCAGCCGCTGACATAGCTGTGCTTGACCAGAAAAACCCGCCCGTTCTCATCAACCACCAGCGCGCGGACACCGAGCGTCATGGCGCGTGCGAAGCGCCAATAGAGGTGCAGCACCCGCCGCAGCGCGGGCTCGAGCGCGCGGCGCGTGCGATCGAGGCTGGCACGTCTCATGTCGTTTCTTCGCCCCGCTCTGCGGCCTCCGTCGCTGCCATCAATAGCGATTGTACTCCACCCGTCATGCCCGGCCTTGTGCCGGGCATCCACGCCTTTCGTTCCGCAAAGCAAGGCGTGGATGGCCGGGACAAGCCCGGCCATGACGGAGAACCGCGTCCGCCTTGTCAAAAGGTCGCGTTTGCCTGGTTAGAAGAGTTCTAATATAGGACATTGGCTTTTTTTTCGAGCGCGAGGAACCCCGTGAAACGCTTCGCCGACCTCACCGAACAGGAAATCCTCGCGCTCGCCATCACCAACGAGGAGGAGGACAGCCGCATCTATCGCGGCTTTTCCGAAGGGCTGCGCGAGAAATATCCCGCCTCGGCCAAGGTCTTCGACGAAATGGCGGAGGAGGAGGTGCGCCATCGCTCCATGCTGTTCGATCTCTACCGGTCGAAATTCGGCGAATACCTGCCGCTGATCCGCCGCCAGGACGTCAAGGGCTTCATCACGAAAAAGCCGCTGTGGCTGATGCAGCCGCTCAATCTCGACGAGGTGCGCAAGTTCGCCGAGAACATGGAGTACGAGGCGGCGCGATTCTACCGGCGCGCCACGCAGACGACGCGCGACGCCTCGGTGCGTCAGCTGCTCAACGAGCTTGCCGAGGCCGAGGTCGAGCACGAGAGCCTGGCCCACAAGCTCGGCCAGCAGATCTTGACGCCGAGCGCCCGCGCGACCGAGGACGAAACCGCGCGGCGCGTGTTCGTGCTGCAATACGTGCAGCCGGGCCTCGCCGGGCTGATGGACGGCTCGGTCTCGACGCTCGCCCCGCTGTTTGCCGCCGCCTTCGCCACCCACAGCACCTGGGAGACGTTTCTGGTCGGGCTTGCCGCGTCGGTCGGCGCCGGCATCTCCATGGGCTTCGCCGAGGCGCTCTCCGACGACGGCTCGCTCACCGGGCGCGGCGCGCCGGTGATGCGCGGCGCGGTGTGCGGGGTGATGACCGCGATCGGCGGGCTCGGCCACACCCTGCCCTATCTCATCCCCAATTTCTGGACCGCGACCGTCGTGGCGATCGCGGTGGTCATGGTCGAGCTCACCGTCATCTCCTACATCCGCCATCGTTTCATGGACACGCCGTTCCTGGCGGCGACGTTTCAAGTCGTCGTCGGTGGCGTGCTCGTGTTTCTCGCCGGCATTTTGATCGGAAGCTCGTGAGGGCGCATATCAGCCGTGATCACTCCACCATGTTCGTCCTCGCGCATCTGTCGGACCCGCATCTCGCACCGCTGCCGCAGCCGCGATTGACCGAACTCATCGGCAAACGCGCCACCGGCTTTCTGAACTGGCGGCGCAAGCGCCACCTGATCCATCGCGCCGACGTGCTCGCGCGCATCGTGGCCGACCTGAAGGCGCAGGCGCCCGACCACATCGCGGTGACGGGCGACCTCGTAAACATCTCGCTCGCCGGCGAATACGCGCCGGCGCGCGCCTGGCTCGCGGCGCTCGGGCCGCCGCACGACGTCACTTTGGTGCCCGGCAATCACGATGCCTATGTACGCGCGACCGCGCAGCATCCGCAGCTGCATTGGGGCGACTACATGCGCGGCGACGATGCGGCCGAGACGGCGTTTCCGTTCGTGCGCCAGCGCGGCCCGCTGGCGCTGATCGGATTGTCGACCGCGCTGCCGACGGCGCCCCTTATGGCGACGGGACGCCTCGGCGGCGAACAGATCGGCAGGCTCGCCGAGGCGCTCGACCGCTGCGGCCGCGAACGTCGTTTTCGCGTGGTGCTGATCCACCATCCGCCGATCAGCAAGCCGGCGCGCCATTTCAAGCGGCTGCTCGACGGCGCGGACTTGCGCGCCGTGCTGGCGCGGCACGGCGCCGAGCTGGTCATTCACGGCCACGATCACGAGCATTCCCTGATCGAGCTCGAAGGACCGCAGCGCCGCATCCCGGTCGTGGGGGTGCCTTCGGCGTCGGAAGCGCCGCCGGGCGAGCATGATCCGGCCGGCTACAACCTCTACCGGATCGAAGGCCGCGGCGGCAGCTGGTCCTGCGAGGCGATCGCGCGCGGGCTGGCGCGCGAGGGTGAAGCGGTGGTGGAGATCAAGCGGATCATGCTCGTGAACGAGCGCGTGATCTCATAGACGTTGGTCGATCACTTCAAGGATTGCCCTGAAAGCGCATCCCGCGGGAATGGAATCAGTGCGAGCCGCAAAATCGGTTTGCTCCCTCCCCCCTTGTGGGGGAGGGTTGGGGGAGGGGGTGGTGCGTTTGGCAACATTAGTGCGTCAATCGCACGACCCCCACCCCCGACCCCTCCCCGCAAGGGGGAGGGGAGCACACCGAGTGAGCGGTACTGTTCCGCGTCCACCTCACCCGAACCCGCTTTAGCTCGCCGAACGCTGCATCACCGGCAGCACGAGGCACGAGGCGTGCGCGCCATCGTGGTGGATGGTGTCGGTGCCCATCAGCGAGGGATGATAGGGATGCGAGAAAACCCCGTCGGTCGCGGGCGAGTCGCCGTTGGCCAGCTCGAGCCGGATGCGGTGGCCTTGCTTGAATACGTAGCAGACCGGCAGCACCTCGATGTCGAACTGGTAGACCTCGCCGGGCGTGATCGGTTGCGGATTGGTGTGGGTGTAGAACGGGCGCGTGGCGGTCGAGCGCTGCACGTCCTTCTCGCGATGCGAGGCCTTCAGCCAGCCCTTCGACACCGGCGTATAGCCCGGCTGCTCGCCCTTGGCGCGCGCCGCCGCATCCTGCGGATGCTGGTCGGTGAGCTTGACGATGAACTGGGTGTCGATCGCGCTCGATGAGGCGTTGAGTCTGAGCACGATCGGCCCGGTGACTTCGAGATCGGCCGGAAGCGGCGCGCTGGTGAAGGTCAGCACCCGGCGGACCGGATCCACCCGCCCGTCCGGGCCGATGACCGCGACGCCGTTGACCCATTCCCAGTCGGGATAGGTGTAGCTCGTGGACCGCTCGCCCGCCGCCGGCTTCTCGGTCGACAGCCCGCCGTCATTGAGCGAGGTGACGCTGCCCGACGGACCCTTGCGCAGGTAATAGGCGACGGGGGTCGCGCGCCGCGGCGGCCATTCCTCCTCCGCGCGCCAGACATTGGCGCCGCGCACGAACAGCTTCACCGGCTCCGCCTCCATGAAGCCGTTGTTCTTGCCCTTGAGATGGAGGTCGTAGAACGGCAGCAGCTCCTTTTCGTGGAATTCGACCTGGTCGAACATCCGGTGCGCTTCGAACGTGTTGCGCGCCCCGGTGACCACGAGCTTCTTCGGCGCCTTGACCTCCTCGTAGCCGAGGATGTTGCCGCGCAGGTGCAGGCCCATCTTGCCCCAGTGCCCGATCGACAGCACCGGGCACTTGATCTTGTCGAGCCGCCAGTAGGGCGAGCGCTGGCGCCAGAATTCGTCGTCGAGCGAGTGGTCGATGATGGCGCCGACGAGATCGAACGTCATGGGCGGGCGGCCGTGCCGGCCGGCCGGGCGGTGCTGGTTGTCGGCGCGCAGGCTCGTGTACCAGACCGAGCGGTAGCTGCAGTAAATGCCGCCGTGGTAGTTCGAACCGCGATACTGATCGACGAGGCCGTCGTAGGGCGCGATGCAGGCGAGCCCCGGCGGGTTGTAGGTGGCCATCAGCCATTGCGCCATCGCGTAGTACGACTGGCCGATGCCGCCGACGCGGCCGTTGCTCCAGTCCTGCTTGATGATCCAGGCGATCAGCTCGAGATAGTCCTGCTGCTCGTTGAGCCCCATGAACTCGAATTCGCCTTCGGAACGGCCGGAGCCGCGCACGTCGGCGTGGACATAGGCGTAGCCCTGGCCAACATACCATTCGACCGGGCCGGTCTCGCGCCACAGGAACAGCGGATAGGCCGGCACTTCGTCCATCTCGTACTGGTAGGGCGAGGCCGCGAACAGCGCGGGAAAACGGCCGGCGGCGTCGGGCCGATAGACGCAAAGCGAGATGCGGACCCCGTCGCGCATGGTGACGGCGATGCCTTTTTCGACCTTCATCTTGTGCTCGGGCATGTTCCCCCCTCCGCGTCGGCGCTTTCCCGCCGCACGACACTAAGGCGTGTACTCATAAATGGCGATTGGCGAGAGCGGCCTGATAATGTCGCTTTGAAGCGCTTTGCGGACTTAAGCCGGACATCGTGACATGTCCGTTAAGCATGCCCGATCATCTCGTCTCGCAACATGATTTTGCGCTGAATCGAGCGCGCCCGATTGATACTTGCAGCACGTCAGTCCAAATACCGCCCCGACGGCCTTGGATTTACGGAAGCGAGCGGGCACGTCGACGGTTGCGCGATAGGTCAACGCCACCACGGGGCCGACACCTGGGGTCGTCATCAACCGCCGGCACACCTCGTCGTCTCGGACGATGGCCAGCAAGCGGCGATGCGCAATGACGATCTGTTCGCGTAGCGCCCGCCGGACAATAAGAAGCGGTTCGACCAGGGTGGTCAGATCAGGGATATTCTCGACCAGCTCCTTGATGCGCGCTTCGAATCTCCTCGTTGCCACTACGCCGACCTTAAGACCGAAGTTGCGCAACGTGGCGCGCAGGTCATTCTCGATCGCGATGGCCTTCGACTGCAGCAGCTTGCGGTGGGTCAGCAGCATTCGCAGCTTCTGGCTCCGTAACGTCTTCACGTGCACCGGACGATAAAGCCCCGCCCGCATCATCTGCGCGATCCCGCGAGCGTCGTTGCGGTCCGTCTTGTTGATCTGCGCTTTCAACGCTGCCCGCATTTGCCGCGTCTCAACGCAGATCGCCGGCAAGCCCGCTTCGGCGAGAACGCTGAACAGCCATTGCGATAACGGGCCAGCTTCCAAGCCAATTCGCTTGAAGTGGTAGGCGGGGTTGGTCAGCACCTTCAGCAATGCCTCGGGTTCGCTCGCCACCCTTACTTCCCGAACAATCTTGCCCGTATCATCCACAATGCAGACGCTCGTCTCCTTGACCGAAACGTCTAGTCCAGCAAAATAGTCCATGCTGCGCTTCTCCTTCTGATGCTTGAGGCCGTACACACGGACCTCGTTTCACCATCAGCCTGAAGCGCAGCACCCAAAATCTTCATCTATCCACAAGCTCTGCCAAAAGCTGACTCATGCACCGCAGCAAAGTACGCGCTTCATTCAATCACCTCGACGGGGGCTGCTGGAGGAACCAAGCCACCAAGTGCGACCGAGAAGAATTGACAAAACTACGTGAAGCGCAACCGCCGGCCATAGAAGGATGCCGGTCAACCCACCTGCGAAACCGAGGTAAGCAAGATACAGCGTGACGATCATGCTGTAGGTCAACATGCCGACCAGCGGCGGGCCCGGCCAGCAGGCGACCCCTAAAGCAATCAGGGCGATGCCGGCCACGCGCGCAACCGGTATGGCGACGCCGGTCAATTCCTCACCCAACAACAACTGCCCGACGAGCGAGGGAACAATCAGCAAGGCCAATCCGGTAACGCCTTCGCCGAGAGCGGCGAAAATCAGCACCTTTTTCATCGACCTGATTACTTAGCGCTCAAGTTTGAAGGTCAGCTTGTTGATCTTGCCGGTGAACTTGAACGGAACATCGTAGCGATACTCCACCATCGCGACCCCGGTGCGGGTGTCCTGGCCGATGTCGAAGGTTTCGTCCTCCGGGAACGTGATCGGGGTGGTGTGGTCCATGGAATTCCTGGCCACTTCCTTTCCGTCCACGGAGAGCACGCCCGTGCCGCCCTTGCCCAAACCAGCACCTTCGGACTTGAAGTCGAAGACGATGGTGTGCTTACCGGCGCTCCAACTCCGGCCCCTCCCACGTCGTGCGCTTGAGGTCGAGCAGGTTATAGAGGAACACCACCTTGCCCCGGCCGAATCCGAATTCGCCCTTGCTCAGGAACAGGCCGTAGCCGCCGAAGCGCCCGCCCTCGGTGACGATCATGCCTTCCGCGCCGCCTTCGGGAATCTCGACCTCGGCGGTGATGGTGTAGGACTTGTCCAGGATGCTCGGCGCAGCGCTGGCCGGCACGCCGGTCAGTTCGCCCGAATAGGTGAAGACCGTTCGTCCCGCCGTCAGGCTCGGGCGCGGCGTATTCCAGCGCGCGAGCGACGAGTTGTCGAGCGGCAGCACGTCGTACTTCTTCGCCTCCAAATAGAAGAGGGCCTGCATCTGCTTGAGCTTCTCCGGCATCTTGGCGGCCAGGTCGTTGGACTGGGTCGGGTCCTCCTGGACGTTGTAGAGCTCCCACTTGTACCCGGTGATCACATCCGGAGGCGTCGCGGTGCTCAGCTCCCACGGGAGAGTCGCCGGGGTCGTGGCACGCCACCCACCCGTCGTGATAGATGGCGCGATTGCCGAGCATTTCGAAGTATTGCGTCGTGTGCCGGGTGGGCGCGTTGGCGTTCGCCTTGTCCCACGTGTACACCATGCTCACGCCTTCGATGGGGCGCTGCTTGATGCCGTTGATCGTATCGGGCGCCGGGATGCCGGTCGCTTCGAGGATGGTCGGCACGATGTCGATGACGTGGTGGAACTGGCGGCGGATGCCGCCCACGTCGTTGATGTGGCCGGGCCAGGACATGGCCACGCCCTGGGCCGTCCCGCCGAAGTGCGACGCCACCTGTTTCATCCACTTGAACGGCGTGTCCATCGCCCACGCCCAGGCTGCCGCAAAGTGCGGGAACGTCCGCTCGGAACCCCAGAACGGGTACCAGAGGAACTGGTCCTTGACCGGCACGGAAACGCCGTTGAAGGTGGTGAACTCGTTCGGCGTGCCGTTGAGCATGCCTTCGGCGCTCGCGCCGTTGTCGCCGCGATGTAGATGATCAAGGTGTTGTTGAGCTCGCCAAGGTCTTCGACGGCCTGGATGACCCGGCCGATCTCGTGGTCGGTGTAGGCAAGGTAGGCCCCGATAGACGTCGGCTTGCTTGATGAAGAGCTTTTTCTCTTCCAAACTGAGCGAATCCCACTCCGGCAGTTCCTTCGGCCACGGCGTCAGCTTGGCGTTCTCGGGCATGATGCCCAGCCGCTTCTGGTTGGCGAAGATGGTCTCGCGTATCTTGTTCCAGCCCTCGTCGAAGAGGTGCATGTCGCTGATCTTCTTGATCCACTCCGGCGTCGGATGATGCGGCGCGTGCGTGCCGCCCGGTACGTAATAGACAAAGAACGGCTTGTCGGGCGCGATCTCCTTGAGCTGCTTCATGTACTGGATCGCCTCGTCGGCCATGGCCGTCGTCAGGTTCCAGCCGGGATTGCCCTGGAAGGGGTAGATGGCCGTCGTATTGCGGAACAGGTTCGGTTGCCACTGGCTGGCGTCGCCGCCGACAAAGCCATAGAAATAATCGAAGCCCATCCCGTTCGGCCATTGATCGAACGGCCCGGCCTGGGTCGCCTGGTAGAAGGGCGTGTTGTGGTCCTTGCCGAACCACGAGGTCGCGTACCCGTTCTCCTTCAGGATGGTGCCGATGGTGCCCTTCTCGATCGGGATGATTGAGTCGTAACCCGGGAACCCCGTCGCGATTTCGCCGACCACCCCGAAGCCCACCGAGTGATGGTTGCGTCCCGTGATAATCGCCGCACGCGTCGGCGAGCACAGCGACGTGGAGTGGAAATTCGTGTAGCGCAGCCCGCTGTTCGCGATACGATCCAGTGCCGGGGTCGGGACGACGCCGCCAAAGGTGCTCGGCGCGCCAAAGCCGCATCGTCCGTCATGATCAGCAGCACGTTGGGCGCGCCCTTCGGCGGCACCACGCGCGGCGGCCACCAGGGCTGTCGACTCCGATGCCCTTTCCTTGATCACCCCGCCGAATTTCGGATCGGGCGGCGGAAGTTGTTTTCCGTCGATCGTGGTGGTGGCACCGGGCGAACCTGGGACACCGGTGACCTGCTGCGCCAATGCCGAAACGCAACCAAGGGCGAGAAGACCCGCACCCGCAAGCATGTTGCGACTGAGTTTCATCATGGAGAGCTCCCGTGGTCTTAGAAGGGACGTGCTGCACCTCAAAACGGGCGGCTCGGGGAAGACGAGACAATATCAAGCTTCGATGACGGTTGCGCGAGTAAGATCACACACGCGCCTCCGCATTTTGCTAGGTCACCGATGTCCGAGTTGGGTCATTCGCGTCGATTCAGCGTCCTATACGAGTCCGCTTGTCCCCCATGTCGGACATTGTAGGCACGCTGCGCATTCGACGCGATGTGCCACGAGCGGAAGTAAACGTCCTTATTCGATCACCTCGTCGGCGGCCGCTTGCAGCGTGAGAGGAACGGTGAGGCCGAGCGACGAGCGTTGCTGTTGCCGCACCGTCATTGCCGGGCTTGACCCGGCAATCCATCGCTTCACGAAAAGCCCCAGCGTCATCCGCACGGTTTGCCGCGCGCACGTCGGTGTACATAACGACGCACCGCGCCCGTGCGGCTTGCCGCTCCCGGTGGGCTGCGGCATTGTTGCGCACAACAATAAACGCTCCGGAGGAAACGACATGCGCCGCTGGTATCCGGTCCTCGCAACGCTGGTGCTGAGCGCCACGACGTTGCCCTGCATCGCCCAGGACTATCCATCCCGGCCGATCCGGGCCATCGCGTCGCAGGGACCCGGCGGGTTGAGCGACATTTTCATGCGCGCGCTCGGCGACGAGATGGGCCCGCTGCTCGGCGGCACCGTCGTGGTCGAAGACCGCACGGGTGGGGCCGGCTCGATCGGCGCGCGCGCCTGCGGCGAGGCGCCGCCGGACGGCTATACGATCTGCATTCTCCCCACCGAGCCGATCGTCATCAATCCGATCATCTTCCCGAACACGGGCTTCGATCCGAAGAAGAGCCTGGTCCCGATCACCAGGGCGTTCTACCTGACGCAGGTGTTTGCGGTGAACGCGTCCCTCAACGTCAAGTCGTTCGCCGAACTGGCGGCGGCGGCGAAGGCCAAGCCCAAGACGCTGAGCTACATGGCGCCCTCGCTGTCGAAGGTCGCGTTCATGGAAGACTTCAACAAGAAGCACGGCACCGACTTCGTCCGCGTGCCCTTCAAGGGCGGCGGCGATGCCGTCAACAGCATGCTCAGCGGCACGACCCCGATCGCGATCTTCGGCATCGGCAATCTCGTTCAGTTCATCCGCGACGGCAAGGTTCTCGGGCTGGCCGTCGACGGCGACAAGCGCTCGCCGCTCGCTCCCGAGATTCCGACGTTCAAGGAGATCGGCTACAAGGAGCACCTGATGGCGACGTTCTTCGGCATCTATGCGCCGACCGGCACGCCAAAGCCGATCATCGACAAGCTCAACAATGCGATCGTGAAGGTCGCGTCGAACCCCGAATTCCAGCGCAGGCACATGATCAGCCGCGGGCTGGCGCCGGTGCTGAACTCGCCGGAACAGTTCGCCCAGGAGCTCGAGGCCGACCGCGCCGAGGGCCTTGCGGTGGTGAAGGCCTCGGGACTCTATCCCGACGTGAGGTGAAGTAATACCAAAGGCAACAATCAGTGACCGTCATCCTGAGGTGCAAGCACGCAGGCAAGTCTACGCAGCCTGCGCAAGCTTGGCTGCGTGCGAGCCTCGAAGGATGGACGGCCCCTAACTCGCGGGGGCATGCGGGCCGTCGCCCTTCGATCTCGGGTTTACCCGAGATCGGACTCCTGAGCGCGCAAGTCGGCTACCGCCGACTTGCGATGGCCCTCGCTTCGCTCGGACACCTCAGGGTGACGGTCAACGATTGGTACCGTTGATATAAGCCGGCAGCGGTTGGGACGGCGCGCCGGCGCGGCGCCGGCTCGCGAGATTCCCGCTATCCCTTCGGTCCGAACAGCAGGGCGGCGGCGATCAGGATCGCAAACCCCGCGAGCAAGCCGAACAGGAACGCCTTGAGGCCGCGCCGGCGGCTCCGGCGCTCCAGGCGCGCCTCCTGCTCGAGATCGCGCGGGCTCGCCGGCGCGCCGTCGACCAGGGCGCGCTCGCGCTCGATCAGGCGTTGCGCCACGTATTTCGTCACCGCCTCGACGATCTCGTCGACGTGCACGGATTCGAGCAGCACCTTGCGGCCGTAGCGGCCGTCCTGCACGAACCGGTAGAGACGCTTGTCGCGGCCCATGCCCACGTGCGCGATGGCGTCGATCCACAGCCGCGGCGTCTCGCCCCGGCTGATGCCGCGATCGAACAGATCGACCTGTTGGGGAATTTCCTCGAACAGCGGGTCGAGCGCCTCGTTCAGGAGCTCGAGCCGGGCGACCTCGGCGTCGTGCAGATCGACCACGACGCCGGTGCGCTCGGCGTGATCGACGCGCGCCTTGCGCAACGCCTCCTTGAGTCGCTCCCGCGGCGGCTCGCCCGGCCTGGTCGGTTCGGCGTCTCGGCGTTTACGACCCCACATGACCGGCAACCTAGCAATCGACGGCGGCAAGGCAAGGGGCGGTCGCAGGCCCGGGAGCACTATTCCATGGATTGCGCGGCGCCGGGGCTGACACGGATCTGTCATCCCCGCGCAGGCGGGGACCCCTGTCCCAGAGGCTGGCGCACGTGGCACCATGGGTCCCCGCAACGGGGTCCCCGCGACGCTGGCGTCGCGGGGTGCCCCTCGTGGGGACGACGGCGCACTACACGCAGCGCCCGCCATCGACCTCCAGCACGTTGCCGGTGAGGAAAGAGGCTTCGTCGGAGGCAAGGAACAGCGCCGCGTTGGCCACGTCGTCGATGGTTGCAAACCGGCCGAGCGGCACCGTGGCCTTGAACTGCGCACGCAGTTCCGGCGAATCACCGCCCATGAAGGTCGGCAGCAGCGGGGTCTCCGCCATCACCGGCGCGATCGCGCAGACGCGGATGCCGTCGGGCGCGAGCTCCGCCGCCATCGATTTCGAGACCAGGTTCACCGCAGCCTTGGAGGCGTTGTACCAGGTCAGGCCCGGCCGCGGCCTGATGCCCGCGGTGGAGCCGATATTGATGATCACGCCGGATTTCGCCTTGCGCATGATCGGCACGACGGCGTGCGCGAACAGGAAGATCGACTTCACATTGACGGCCATCAGGCGGTCGAACTCGGCCTCCTCCACTTCGAGCATCGGCCGCCGCAGGTGGCTCATGCCGGCATTGTTGACGAGGATGTCGACCGTTCCGAAGGCGTCGACCGTGGCCTGCACCGCGGCATCGACATCGGCGCGCCGCGAGACATCGCAGCGCACGGCAACGGCCTGGTTGCTGATCGAGGCCGCGACCTCGCGCGCGGCGCGCTCGTTGAGGTCGGCGATCGCGATGCGCGCCCCTTCGCGCGCGAACGTTTCGGCGATCCCCTTGCCGAAGCCCGAAGCGCCGCCGGTGACGAGCGCAACCCTGTTGTCGAGACGCATTCGATCTACCCCTTTGCAGCACTGCCTCTTGTCGGCGTGACTCCATATCCGCGCGCCCAGCCCAAGCCGTCCTCGGTTCGTGCGCGCGGCCGGTATTCGCAGCCGATCCAGCTGCGGTAGCCGAGACGATCGAGCGCGGCGAAGATTTCCGGGTAATTCACCTCGCCCTCGTCGGGCTCTTGCCGCGACGGCACCGCCGCGATCTGCACGTGGCCGACCAGCGGAAAGTGCTTTTCCAGCCGCCTGATCAGGTCGCCGCCGACGATTTGGGCGTGATAGAAGTCGAACTGGATGCGCACGTTCGGCCGCTCCACCTTGGCGACGATGTCGGCCGCCTGCTCGACGCGGGTGAGGAAATAGTCCGGCCGGTCGCGCGGATTGATCGGCTCGATCAGCAGCGTGATGTTCTTGCCTTGCGCCGCATCGGCCGCGCGCGCCAGATTCTTGATGAAGGTCTTCTCCGCCGCCGGGCGCTGCTCCGGCGGCACCTTGCCGGCGAGGCAGTGGATCTGGCAGCCGCCGATCGCAACGACGTAGTCGAGCGCCTGTTGGAACAGCGCGGCGAATTCCTGCTCGCGACCGGGAACGGCCGCGCCGCCGGACGCTCCCGCCGGCACCTGGCCGAGCGCGGTGTTGAGGCCGAGCATCGTCAGGTCGTGCCGATCGAGCTCGGCCTTCACGGCCGAGGGCGCCTGGTCGTAGGGAAATTGCAGCTCGACCGCGCGGAAGCCGGCGTCGGCCGCCGCCGCGAAGCGCTCGATCAGGGGGCGCTCGGTGAAGAGATAAGCCAGATTGGCGGCGAAGCGAGGCATGAGTGTCCCGATCCGAAGTTCGCAAAACCCTCGCGGCGCCCTCTGATGCGAACTTCGGAATCAAAGGACACTAGCAGCTTGACGATTCTAGTGCGGTTTTTGAAATCGCACCGCACTAGTGCGACCTTGCGATGAGCGCGCGATCCGCATAACCAGCGTATCGTTGCACCGACTGGCGTGTCCAGCAGAGCGCATCCCGATTGGCTTTGCATCGTGATGCGCTCTAGCTTCTTCCCTCGTGCGCATGTTCTATTCGGCAATACCGGTTCCTGCTTCCGGAACATGCGCCCCCGACGAAAGCCTGGCATGCTCGCCAACGACGGCTTCCACATCGCGGTCCTGCCCGGCGACGGCATCGGGCCGGAAGTCATGGCGCCGGCGCTCGCGGTGCTGCGCAAGGTCGCGGCGTCGACGCCCGGCCTGAAGCTGCGCTTCACCGAGGCGCCCGCGGGCGCCGGCCATTATCGCGACACCGGCACGTCGCTTCCGGAATCCACGATCAAGCTGTGCGAGCAGGCCGACGCCATCCTGCTCGGCGCCTGCGGGCTGCCGCACATCCGCTATCCCGACAATACCGAGATCATGCCGCAGGTCGAGCTGCGCTTCATCTTCGACCTCTATGCCGGCGTGCGCCCCTGCCGGCTGATCCCCAATATCCCGAGTCCGATCGTCGGCGCCGCCGAACGCGGGATCGATCTGGTGGTGATCCGCGAATCGACCGAAGGCCTGTTCGCCTCCATGGGCAAGGGCGTGGTGACCGACACCGAAGCGCGCGAGACCCTGCTGATCACGCGCAAGACCTCGGAGCGTCTGTTCGATTTCTCGTTCCGCCTGACGCAGCGGCGCAAGGCGCGCGGCTCCCGCGGCCTGCTCACCTGTGTCGACAAGGCGAACGCGTTCAAGGCCTATGCCTTCTTCCGCCGGCTGTTCGACGAATGCGCCGCGCGCTATCCGGCGGTCGCGACCGACCGTCTCTACGTCGATGCCTGTTCGGCCATGCTGGTGCGGCGGCCATGGGATTTCGACGTCCTGGTGATGGAGAACATGTTCGGCGACATCATCTCCGACCTGACCGCCGGCCTGATCGGCGGGATGGGCATGGCGCCCTCGGCCGACATCGGCGACAAGCACGCGGTGTTCCAGCCCTGTCACGGCACCGCGCCCGACATCATGGGCAAAGGGCTGGCCAATCCCACCGCCATGATCCTCTCCGCCGCGCTGATGCTCGACTGGCTCGCCGACCGTCACGGCGAGGAAAGCGCCGCGCGCGCCGCCCGCGCGATCGAGGCGGCGGTCGACCGCGCCTTCGCGGGCGGCCTGCAGCGCCTGCGAATTCGGCGGCCGCGACGGCACCGCCGCGATCGCGGCCGCGGTGCTGCAGGCGCTGGCGCCGGCGGGAAGCGGCTAGCCGGGTTTTGCCCACTCTCTTGTGGGACACTTCCCACGACCCCACATCCTGCCCGTGATGCGGGACACTGCGCCCGGTGGGAGGCCGGAAACATCAGCATTTCAGCCAGTTGGTATAGTTCCCACTATTCGTCCCACCCTCGCGGTGGGATGCTTTGTGGTTGACGCGAGTCCCCGTGCTTGGTTCGCTGCGGCGGTTCCTGCGCCTCCCACCAACCGTCCCCAAGAACGGCGCGCGCGGGACCGGAGCGAAACCCTTCGAGCGAGGCGTCTGGCATGAACGCCCAGGAACTGCTGCAGGAAATCTCCGACTATTGCCGCCACAGCGGGCTGGCGGAATCGACCTTCGGCCGGCGCGCCGTCAACGACGGCAAGCTCACCGCGCGCCTGCGCAACGGCGGGCGCATCACCACCGAAACGCTCGACCGCATCCGCGGCTTCATGGAGACCAATCGCACGGCGGGCGCCATCGCGCGCCCGACCATCATCGAGCGCGCGCGCGAGCCGCGCCCCGCCGCCGTCCCGGCGGCCACGGTGCCGACGCCGACCGGCCGCCACGATCCGCAGCGCAACTTCCGCTTCTTCGACAACCGGCAGAAGTACCTGCTGTTCGTCAACACCTGCAGCGAAAAGTGGGTGGTCGCCAGCCGGGTCGGACTCGAACTGGCCAACGTCCATCCGCGGCCGCCGGCGCTGCGCGTGTTCGATGCCGGGGTCGGCGACGGCACCGTGCTGCTGCGGGTGATGCGGGCGATGCACGACCGCTTTCCGCACACGCCGTTCTACGTCGTCGGCAAGGAGATCAGCCTGGAGGACGTGCGCCTCGCCTTGCAGAAGATGTCGGACCGCTTCTTCGAGCATCCGGCAACCGTGCTGGTGCTGACCAATTTCGCCTATGCCGACGCGCCGTGGCTCGCGGTCAAGTCGCTGTCGGCGGCCTCCAGCATGGTCTGGCACGAAGTGCCGCTGACCGGCAATTCCGCCTATCGCTTCGAGCAGCAGATCACCGATCTCGTGCCGTTCCTGTCGCAGAACTGGAAGGCCGGGGTGAGCCCGAAGACCGGCAATCCGGTCTACGAACGGCCGGTGGTGCTGGTGCTCTATCGCGAGGACCACAAATTCCTGCTCGACCCGATCATCCCGCGGCCCGGCGGCACGGTCGCCAACTACGACCTCGTCATCGCCTCGCAGCCCTACCGCGCGCGCGCCTCGCTCGACTTCAAGGCCAGGCGCGTGATCGCGCCGCTGGCCAAAGCGCTCGGCCCCGGCGGGCGGCTGATCGCCATCCATTCCCACGGCACGATCCCGGCATGGAGATCATCCAGCGGGTATGGCCGGGCGACAACCCGTTCATCCACGACCGCCACCAGATCATGAAAGCGGTGAAGCACGAGCTGGGCCCCGCCGGACGCGACCTCAACTTCAACGCCTATGCCGACAACCGCTCGCTGTTCCGCTACGACATGCACACGTTGCCGAGCGAGATTTCCGACCTGTCGATCGGCACCTCGACGCTGTTTGCGGCATGGAATGCGGCCATCTACGTCGCGCAGGTCGAGGACGACCGGCTCGCCGGGGTGGTCGCCGACGGCCGCTATCTGGACACCACGCGCGAGGTCCTGCGCGAGCACGGCGCGCTCTGGTTCTACGACGAATCCTACGTGATCTCGCGCCGGCGCGAGTGACGGGCGCCCGGCTGGCATTCGAGCGAGCGCCCAGATTCACGTGCAGCGACTCCAGCGTCCCCTCCCCCCGCATGCGGGGGAGGGACAGGGAGGGGGCAGACATGAAGAGTCGTGCGTGCGTTCCCCCACCCCACCCCTCCCCCGCACGCGGGGGAGGGAGCACACCGCTCGCGTGGCAAGGGATATATGCATGACCCTGTCCCCCCCCGCGGCCACGGTTGCGGAGTCGGCCGATCCGATCGACGCCATCGCCGATTTCATGCGCGGCGTCTCGTTCGAAGCGACGCGGCCGTCGGCCGACGAGGTCGCCGCCTTGGCCGCCATCGTTCCGGCCGGCACGGCCGTCTATGTGAGCGCGGTACCGACGCGGCCGGCGCAAGAGGCGATCGAAGCGGCGGTGCGCTTGCGCGCGGCCGGGTTCGAGCCGGTGCCGCACCTGGCGGTGCGCAATTTCGCGACCGCCCGCGAGCTCGATGAATTCCTCGCCCGCGTCAACGGCCAAGCCGGGGTACGGCGCGTGCTGGTGATCGCCGGCGATCGCGACCAGCCCGCGGGGGAATTCCGCAGCTCGATCGAGGTCATCGACGGCGGCGCCTTGCAGCGTCACGGCATCGCCGGAGATCGGGATCGCGGGCTATCCCGATGGCCATCCGCGCCTGTCGCAGCAGGAGCTCGACCGCGCGCTCGCCGACAAGATCCGTTCGGCCGAGACCACCGGGATGGCGGTGCACATCGTCACCCAGTTCTGCTTCGACGCGCAGGCGATCCTGCACTGGATCGGCCGGTTGCGCGAGTTCGGCATCGAGCACCCGGTGCGCATCGGCCTTGCCGGCCCGACCAACTTCGCCACGCTGTTGCGCTACGCCAAGCGCTGCGGCGTGCGGGCATCGGCCCAGGGCCTCGCCCGGCAGGCCGGCCTGGTGCGGCAGCTGTTCGCCATGTCGGCCCCCGACACCCTGGTGCGCGCGCTCGCGGCGGCGCGCGGCAGCCGGCATCTCGGCGAGATCGCGCCGCATTTCTTCTCGTTCGGCGGATTGACGCCGACGGCGCGCTGGGCCGCGGCGGTGGCGCAGCGCCGGATCACGCTCGAGGCCGGCGAAGGGTTCCGGGTCGAGCCGCCGCGGCCGCCGGACTGACGGGGGGGCGCGCCCAAGAGGCAACAACACCACCGAGCGGCAACGGTGGCGGTCAATACGCCGCCGCGAGCAGCGTGCGCACGTCGTCGGCTGAGACGTTGCGCGGCATCTTGATCGCCATCGCCGCCATTTCCCCCGCGACGAAATCGATCTTGCCGCGGTCGAAGCCGACCTCGCGCAGCCGCTGCGGGATCGGAAACCCCCGCAGCATTTCGGCAAGGCGCTCCGCCGGGTCGCCGCCCAGCGCCGCGGCGAGCCGCGCCTGCGCCTCCGGCGCCGCCGCCAGGTTGAAGCGGGCGACGTGGGGAAGGATGATCGCGTGGGTCTCGGCATGCGGCATGCCGAGGCCGCCGAGCACGTGGGCGAGCTTGTGTTGCAGCCCGGTGCCGGCGGCGAGCACGACGCCGGCCAGCCAGGCGGCGACGAGGCACTGCGCGCGCGCCGCGCGATCGGACCCGTCGGCAACCACGCGCGGCAAATGCGCGGCGAAGCGGCGCGCCGCGTCGCTGGCAAGCGCCATCAGGAACGGCGTGCGGTCGGGCACCCACAAACCCTCGACGCAATGGGCCATCGCATTCATCGCGCTGGCGGCGCTCACCGCCGCCGGCAGCGCGAGCGTCAGCTCCGGGTCGTAGACGATCGTGCGCGGCAGCACGCGCGTGTCCTTGCCGGTGAATTTCCGCTCGCCCTCGCTCATCCCCCAGATCGCCGTGGCTTCCGATCCGGAATAGGTGGTGGGCACCGCGACGATAGGCAGGCCGAGATCGCGCGCGATGATCTTGGCGAGCCCGATGGCGGCGCCGCCGCCGGCGGCGACCAGGCCGTCGGCGCCACGCGCCGCCGCGAGACCCGCCTCGGCCACCGGCTTGGGCACGTGCACCACCGCCTGCGCATGCAGGCCGGCCGCACGGCTGCCGAGAATGTCGACCAGTTGCTGGCCGAGACGCGTTCCACTGCCGGGCGTAGCGATCACCAGCACGTGGTGCAGGCCGAGCCGGGCCGCCTCGTCGCCGAGGCGCTCGATCGCACCGGCGGCGAACACGACGCGCTGGGGTTGGATATCGTGAATGAACGATGCGACCATCCGACGCGCCCACCCGCCAGTCCGCCCACCGTCCGGCACTAGTGTGGCGGATTTGACGTTCCTACCAGCATTGCGACGAGTCCCTCGTAGGAACGTCAAATCCAAAGCCACACTAGAATCATAGAGTTGCTCGTGCCCCTTTTGAACCCGAAGTTCGCGATCGCCTTTGCCGCACGGTGTGCGCGAACTTCGGGTTCGGGGCACTAGTCATTGTAACTCGCATTGTCCGGCACGTCGTGCGAATATCATCGACGCACCATGCAAGGGAACGCAGGCCGGCGCGCTCGGCGGCTCCCGAGCCAAGAGCAATCATCGCGGAGGGACTTCATGCAATCCACCATCGAACGCCGTGCGCGTGCAACCGCGGGCGGCTTGATCGGCGCATTGATCGGCGCCGTGGCCATGACGGCGTGGACCGGAACGGCCGGCGCGCAGACCTACGGCTTCGCCACGTTGCAACCCGGCACCCTCAACCACACCACGGCGTCGGCGGTGGCCAAGGTGCTCAAGGAAAAGGCCGGGCTGAACGTGCTTGTGCAGCCGACCGCCGGAGACCAGGTGATCGTCCCGATGGTGGCCCGCGGCGAGGCCGAGATCGGCATCTCCAACGCGATGGAGGTGCACGATGGTCTTGCGAAGGGCTTCAAGGAGCTGCGCATCATCGCGGCGGCGCACGCGTTGCGCGTCGGATTCTTCGTGCGAAAGGACGGCGGCATTCGGACGGTCGCGGACCTCAAAGGAAAGCGGGTGCCGTATGGATTTTCCGCCATGCGCGCGCTCGAGCCGACGGTGCGCGCCATCCTGGCGACGGCCGGTCTCACCGAGAAGGACATCAAACCCGTCCTCGTGCCCAACGTGATCCGCAGCGCCGACGATTTCACCTCGGGCGCCGCCGACGCATTCTACTTCGCCTTCGGCGCGCCGAAGGTGCGGGAGGTCGACGCGACGGTGGGCGGCATACGCATGACCGAGATCGACGAGAAGGGGATGGCGGCCGCGCGCAAGATCGAGCGCTGGGGCTACTTGACCGAGGTCGGCCCCGGGCCGGTCTTCATCGGGGTCGAGAAGCCGATGAAGATCTACAGCTTCGACAACCTGCTCTTCACCAGCGACAAGACCAGCGATGAGCTCGTCTTCAAGATTCTCGACACGCTGTTCAACAACAAAGACGACCTTGTCGCGGTGCAGCCGGTGCTGCGCGAATTCTCGCCGGCGTTCGGCTACAAGCAGTACGAAGTCGCGTACCATCCGGGCGCCGTGAAGTACTTCAAGGAGCACAACATCGCGCCCAAGCCGGTGGATTGAGCAAGCGGCGTCAAGCTGCGGAAGCGAACGCCGCAGAAAAAAGCACGACCAGGGAGGGAACCGCAATGTCAACAACACGATATCTGATCGCGGCCTGCGCCGGCGCGACCGCGCTCGCATTCGCGAGCGGCGCTGGGAACGCCCAGACCTTCGGTTTCGCCGCGATGCAGCCCGGAACCATCAATCACACGACCAGCTCGGCGATCTCCAAGGTGCTGAAGGAAAAGGGCGGGCTCAACACGCTGGTCCAGGCCACGGCCGGCGAATCCGTGATGATCGCGATCGTCGGCCGCGGCGAGGCCGATTTCGCCATGGCGAACGCCCCGGAAATCGGCATCGCGCTCGCCAACAACGGGCAGCCCAACCTTCGCATGATCGGTCCGGTCTATACGCTCAAGACCGGCTTCTGGGTGCGCAAGGACAGCAACATGCGCACCGTCGCCGATCTGCGCGGCAAGCGCGTGACCATGGGCTATTCCGCCATGCGCGCGCTCGAGCCGATGTCGCGCGCCATCCTCGCGACCGGCGGTCTCGCCGAGACGGACATCAAGCCGGTGCTGGTCCCCAACGTCGTGCGCTCGGCGGATGATTTCGTCGCCGGCGCGGCCGACATGTTCATGTTCGCCTTCGGCGCGCCGAAGGTTCGCGAAGTCGACGTGACCGTCGGCGGCACCCGCTTCCTGGAAATCCCCGACTCCCCGGGCATGGCCGCGGCGCGCAAGATTTCGCCCTACGGCTACCTCAGCGACGTCGCACCCGGCCCGATCTTCATCGGCGTCGAAAAGCCGATGAAGGTCTACACCATCGACAATATCCTTTTCACCCACGCCAAGGTCCCCGACGACGTCGTGTACAAGGTGATCGAGACGATGGAAGCCAACAAGGCCGACATGATCGCCGTCGCTCCGAACCTGCGTGAGTTCTCGGCGGCCGGACTCAACAAGAAATACGACTTTGCATTCCATCCCGGCGCCTTGAAATACTTCAAGGACAAGAACATCGAGGCCAAGGCGTTCCAGTGAACGATCGGGGTGGGCATTGCGCGGCTTCGATTTTCATCCGCACGTCTCGCGCGGGCGCAATGCCCACGCGTTCCGTCCGCGTGGGCAAAATCGCCCGCCGCAGTGGTGCGAATCGTCGCTGCCTCGGGATCGACCCTACGCGTGACGCCGATCGAGCGGGAGCCGTTCCAGTGAACGAACAGCGACAGCCTGCGGCGCGGCGAAGCCTCCTTCGGCCGCGTCCGAGGAAAGGCTGCTGGCGAGCGCCAGAGTTTGCCGCCTCCGCGTCGAAGGCAACCGTCTTCCTGACCAACCTCCTGCAGGGACTGCTCGTCGCTTGCGTCGTGCTCTGGGTGCTGGACATACCCAGACAAGTTTTCAATGTCTCATTCTATACCGAGCAGTTGTTGACCGTTTGTCTGGGTTTGACGCTCGCGCTCGCCTTCGTGGTGGAAACGCAGCGCGAATACCACGCGGTCGACCTCGCCGGCGCGATCGCCGTCTTCACAATCCTGGCCTACATCGCGTACCGCGCCTCCCATCTGCTCGAGATCCCGCCGCTGATATGGGCCGGCCTGGCGCTCGCGCTGGCGTGGACCTTTCTTGCAAGCAGGCGCGCATTCGCGCGCTGGTTCGATTTTGCAGCCGCCGTGGCGTCGCTCCTGCTGTGCGGCTACATCTTCGTGCGCTACGAGCCGCTGACCTACGAGCTCGCGATGTTGCCCACGGAGGGCATCGTCGGCAGCGCGATCCTGTTGTTCCTCGTGCTCGACGCCAGCCGCCGCACCTCGGGCTTCGGCTTCGTCGGCATCATCCTGGCGATGGCGGTCTACATCTACATCAGCCCGAGCCTGCCGGGCGATTTCCAGACGCGCTGGGTCTCGCCGGAGCGGCTGGTCGCCTACCTCGGCCTCGACGTCAACAGCATGATCGGGACAATCCTGCAGGTCGCCGTTCTCGTGGTGATCCCGTTCACCATTCTCGGCCAGGTGCTGGCGCGCACCGGCGGTGCCGATTTCTTCGCGGATATCGCGATGGCCGCCATGGGGCGCTTCCGCGGCGGATCGGCCAAGATCGCGGTGGTGGGCTCGGCCCTGTTCGGGATGATTTCGGGCAGCGCGGTGTCGAACGTGCTGGCCGTCGGCATCGTCACCATCCCGACCATGATCAAGTCGGGATTCTCGCGCTACAAGGCGGCCGCGATTGAATCCGTCGGCTCGACCGGCGGACAACTGATGCCGCCGGTGATGGGCGCGGCCGCCTTCATCATGGCGGAGTTCCTGCAGGTGTCCTACGGCGCGGTCTGCGTCGCGGCGGCGATTCCGGCCATCCTCTACTACGCCTGCCTGTTCATCCACGTCGATCTCGATGCCGCCAAGCAGAACATCGGCGCGGTCCAGGACCCGGATGCTCCGACGCTTGCCGAGGTGATGAAATCGGGCTGGCATTTCCTGGTCCCGATCGTCTTCCTGGTATTGGCGCTGATCTACCCCGAAATCTTCCTGCTGACGCCGGAGAAGGCCGCCATCGTCTCGACCGCCATTCTGATGGTGCTCACCCGGATCTTCGGTTACCGCGGCAAGCGCCCCACCCTGCTCGGTCTCGCCAAGGCGACCATCGAAACTGGACGGATCTCGCTCGACATCCTGCTGATCGGCGCCGCGGCCGGCGTGATGGTCGGAATCCTGGCTATCTCCGGTCTTGCCTTCAGCATGACGCTGCAGCTGCTGGCGCTCTCCGGCGATAACGTGTTCCTGCTGCTGCTGCTGATCGCGGTGCTCGCCTTCGTGCTGGGCATCGGCCTGCCGACCGTGAGCGTCTACATCCTGACCGCCACGCTGCTCGCACCGGCGCTGGTGAAGCTCGGCGTCACGCCGATGGCCGCCCACATGTTCGTCATGTACAACGGCATGCTGTCGATGATCACGCCGCCGGTCGCCTTCGCCGCCTACGCCGCCGCCAACATCGCCCGCACCGACGGCTGGACCACGGGCTGGATCGCCTGCCTGGTCGGCTGGAGCACGTTCATCCTGCCGTTCCTGTTCGTGCTCACGCCGAGCCTGCTCATGGACGGACCGGGCTACCTGATCGGGTGGAACTTCTGCCGCATCCTGTTCGGCCTGTTCGTCGGCACGGCCGGGATCGTCGGCTTCGCGCTCACGCACCTGACGCCGCCGTCGCGCTTGCTCTACGGCGCGCTGTCGCTGCTGATCGTGCTGCCGCCGGAGTCCGTTCGGCATGCGGGCGGCGATACTACGTGAATTTCGCCGGAATCGCCGGCGGGATCGCGCTGCTCGTGCGTCGACCATCTGCGCCGGACGCCCGCGAGGCGGCGCAGTCCAGCGTCGGGCCGTAGGCAATGAAGACGTGCCGCTCGAACTCGGCTGCCGAGATCCGCCGTGTAGATGCGCAAGTCGGCAAGCCCGACTTGCGGTGACGAGCGGCCATGCGTCCGACGCTGGTTCGATGTAACGAAACGGCCTAATGCGTGCCGGTGTCCTCGCGCCAGATTCCGAGCGCTTCCTGCGCCGGACGGTCGGAGATCGAGAACAGCACCGACTCCTTCGGCGCGTGGTGGACGTAGTGCTTCCACGGCGGCACGACGAAGACGTCGTTCGGGCCCCAGTCCAGCGCCTTGCCGTCGACCGTGGTCGTGCCCTGGCCTTCGACGCAGACGAAGATGGTGCCGTCGGTGGCGCGGTATTTCTCGCCCTTGAAGCCTTTCGGCAAGAGCGCGAGATTCGCCCCCATGGTCGGCAGCACCGGGCCGCCGTTGATCGGGTTGGCGTAGCGCACGCGCGCACCGTGGCGCTTGTCGATGTCGCCCGCCCGCTTCATGCGCTCGACGATCGGGCGCGTGCGGGCATAGGTGTAGTTGATGACCGGGCTGCGGTTGAGGTGCGCCGGCGAACCGTCCGGCAGCACGCCCGAACCGTAGAAGGCGAGCGAGTCGCCGTCCTGGCGACTGGTTTTCTGCGTGGCGTCGTCGAAGTAGCCGGCAAACGACGCCTCGAAGAAATTCACCTGCGGGAAATCGAGCACGTCGAGCCACAGCATCGGCTTCTTCGACGGGTTGCCGTGGTCGTGCGGCGCCCAATTGGCGGTGATGACGAAGTCGCCGGGTGCCATATAGGCCTTCTCGCCCTCGACCGCGGTGTAGGCGCCTTCGCCGTCGAGCACGAAACGGATGGCCGAGGAGACGTGCTGGTGGGCGGGCGCGACCTCGCCCGGCAGGATCATCTGGATGCCGGCGAACATGGTGTTGGTGGCGCGCGACTCGCCGCGCAGCGCCGGGTTTTCGAGGATCAGCACGCGCCGCTGCGCTTCCTCGGCGGTGATCAAATCGCCCGACTCCATCACGAACGCCTTGACGTCCTTGTAGCGCCAGACGATGGGGCACGCAGCGCGTCACCGGCTCCTTGGTGACGATGTTCTTCATCACCTTCCACAGCGGCGCCATGTCGAGGCGGGAAATGCGGTCGTAGTATTCCTGCCGAACCGCTTCGATGTTGTGCTTGGGGCCCGGCCGCTTGCCGTTGGCGCGGTTTTCGGCCCGTTTGGCTGCGCTCGCGCTCGCCATGGCGTTCTCCCTCGGTCGGATGGGGGACCTGTCCAGATTAGAATAATCGAAAACTGGGAATTAGTATATAATGAAACTATCTCCCGGGGGACAGCGCCGGAATATCAGGTATTCCCGGCGGGCAGCCGCCTCCGCCGGCCGACGCCGCGGGCGCGGCCGTGCCGCAGCATGCGCCCGGATCAGGTATTCACGTTGCCGCCGTCGACCGCGAGCGTCTGGCCGGTGATGAAATCGCTGTCCGCCGAAGCGAGGAACACCAGGGCGCCCAGCAGATCCTGGGGATGCTCGTCGCGCCGCAGCGAGCGCGCTTGCACGGCGCGCTCGCGCGCGGTTTCCACGTGCCCCGGGTTCTCGCTCACCACGGTGTCGCTCAGGGTGAAGCCCGGCGCCAGCGTGTTAACGCGGATGCCGTGCTCGCCGAGCTCGCGCGCGAGCGCGCGCGTGAATGCCATGATGCCGCCTTTGCTGGTGACGTAGTGCAGCATCCACGGGATGCCGCGGAAGGCGGTGCCGGAGCCGATATTGATGATCTTGCCGTAGCCCTGCGCGGTCATGTGCGGGGCGACGTGCTTCACCATCAGGAACGGCCCGCGCAGATTGACCGCCATCACCTTGTCCCACAGCTCCGCGTCGATCTCGGTGCACTTGGTCTCCTGCAGGGGTGCAAACAGCGCGGCGTTGTTCACCAGCACGTCGATCTTGCCGAAGCGCTCCATGGTCGCCGCGACCAGGCGCTCGACCGAGCTCTCGTCGCTGACGTCGGCGACGATGCTGGTGACCGAATTCGCCCCGTGCGCGGCGGCGATCTCCTGCGCGACCGCCTCGCCGTCGGCGATGTCGGCGATCATCACGCGCGCGCCCTCGGCGGCAAGCGCGCGCGAATAATGCCGGCCGATGCCCTTGGCACCGCCGGTGACGATGGCCGTGCGGCCGGACAATCGCGACATGGACTTACCCCTGCACGCTCACGCGGCGAATGAATTTTTCGAAGGCCGCGAGCTGCTGCCTGATCAGGTCGATGGCGGTTTGATCCTTGAGCTCCAGGGTCTTGCCGTCGAATTTCTGCGCCGCGAAGGTGACGATGACCTCGGGCCGGCCGAACAGGATGACATCGACCGAGGTCAGCGACTGCCGCAGATGATATTGCATGCGCGAGCCGCCGAGGATGCCGCCGGCGGCCGACTGCAGCGCCACCGGCTTGTCCTTGAACGGCTGCTCCTTCATGCGCGAGACCCAGTCGATGGCATTCTTCAGACCGCCGGGAATCGACCAGTTGTACTCGGGTGATACGATGATGATCCCGTCCGCGCGGCGGATGGCGTCGGCCCAGGCGACGGCTTCGGCCGGGAATCCGGTCGCATCCTGGATGTCGTGGTTGTAGATCGGAAATTTATCGAACGGCGGCGCGGCGCGCAGCGTGAGCCCCCCCGGCGCCAGCGCCGGCAAGGTGCGCGCGAGCGCCGCGTTGTACGAGCCCTTGCGCAACGAGCCGCAGATCACGAGCACATCGAGTTGTCGGTCGGCCACGAGCCACCCCTAAAAAGCGGCGCCCGTCAGGGCGCCGAGGCAAGAAGGCAAATTGATAACGCATCGCCGGGTTTGGGCAAGCATTCTCTCGACCTCATGCGATCCGCGCCCAAGAGCAGGCCACAATAGCGCCTGTCATCCCCGCGAAAGCGGGGATCCATAACCACGGTCTCTGGAATATGGGTCCCCGCTTGCGCGGGGACGACAGCCACGGGAGCGATGGCAGCGCCTAGCTCTTCGGCGCCAGCCGCGCGATGTAGGTCGCAAACGCCGCAAGCTGCTGCTTGATGAAGCCGCGCGTGGCCTCGTCGGTGATCTCTCCGGTCTTTTCGTCGAGCCTGGAGGCGCAATTGCCGATGAAGATCTCCGGCTTGTTGAGCGTGTGGGCATCGAGAAACGTCATTGCCTTGCGCATGTCGTATTGCACGCGGGCGCCGCCGACCGGTCCCGGCGACGCCGATTGCAGCGCAACCGGCTTGCCGGCGAACGGCTGGTTCTGCAGCCGCGAAACCCAGTCGATCGCGTTCTTCAATCCGCCGGGAATGGTGAAGTTGTATTCCGGCGTGCAGAAGATCACGCCGTCCGCCGCGCGAATCGCGTCGGCGAGCGTGTTGACCGGCGCGGGGAAGCCGGTCGTGTTCTGGATATCGGCGTTGTAGAGCGGGAAATCGGCAAACGAGGGAGCCGGTTTGATCGTCATGCCGTCCGGCGCCAGCGACGGCAGCGCCCGCTGCACCATGGCATTGAAGGAGCCTTTGCGGAGCGAGCCGCAGATCGAGACGACGTTCAAGGTAGCCATGGCAATCTCCGGGTGGGGGATGAAAGGCTGATGCTCAGCAACCCGTTCTGTCATCCCCGCGGTCACATCGCGTTTTCTGTTACTTCTCGTCCTCGATCGGGTTGACGAGCACGCCGACGCCCTCGATGTCGATCTCGCAAGTGTCGCCCTGCTTCATCCAGACCGGATTGGGCTTGCGCGCGTGGCCGACACCGGAGGGCGTGCCGGTGAAGACGATGTCGCCGGGCTCGAGCGTGATGCCCTGGCTGATATAGGCGATCGTCTCGGCGACCGGGAACATCATGTTGTCGGTATTGTCGGACTGCATGACCTGACCGTTGAGCCGGGTCTGGATCTTCAGGCCCTTGCCGCCCGCCGGCACTTCGTCGGCGGTGACCATCCAGGGTCCGAAGCCGCCGGTGCGATCGAAATTCTTACCCATGTCCCATTGCGTGGTCTTGCGCTGATATTCGCGCACCGAGCCTTCGTTGCCGCAGGAATATCCGGCGACGCAGGAATACGCGTTGTCCACCGTGAGATGCTTGGCGCGCTTGCCGACGACGAAAATGAGCTCGGCCTCGTAGTCGAGGGTCTCGGACGCTTTCGGCCGGATGATGGGCTGGCCGTGCGGCACCAGCGAGCTGTTGCCGCGCATGAAGATGGTTGGGAATTTCGGAATGTTGTCGCGTTGCGAGCCTTCCTTGACGTGCTCCAGATAATTGAGGCCGAGGCAGATGACCTTGCCCGGCTTCGCCACCGGCAGACCGAATTTCAGGCCCTTGAGCGGCCGGCGCGCGCTCGCAGGCGCCCGCTTGGCCGCATCCGCGAGCGGCGACAGGTCGCCGTTGTTGCGGCGCAGACATTCGCCGAGATCGCCGGGTATCGCCTTGTCGACCGCCTGCAGATCGATCACCTGATCGCCCTCGACCACGCCGAGATGCAGTCCGCCATTTGCTTCGAAACCGACGATTTTCATGGACACTCCCTCACCTGGTTGCGGCGTTGTTTTAGCAGTCGAACGTAGGGTGGGCAAAGCGAAGCGTGCCCACGCGTTTCTCAGCGTCACGAGGACCGCGTGGGCACGGCGCACGCGATCAAGTCCGCGCCGCCCGCACAAACCGATCACCCGTGCGCCTTTGCCCACTCTACAGCTCGTCATACGGAGATGCTCACGCCGCGCAGGCGAGAAAATGCGTCCGCAGCGCCTCGCGCCCGGCGCGGCCGGCGCGCAGGTCCCAGGCGTTGACCACGGCGAGGCGGAAGCCGCCGGGCGGCATGGCGTGGAGCTCGGGCTCCTTGTCCTCGTGGAACGTGATCTGCACGCTCGACACGCCGGGCAGACGCCGCAGCTGTGCGACGAGCGCAGGTGGCGGGTGGCGATAGCGCGGCCCGTGCGACCCGAACAGCACCACGCTGTATCCGTCACGCCGGTCGTCATCGGCGAAGTCCCATACCCGCTGATGGTAGAGCCGCACGACCGCATCGACCCAGCCGGCGCCGTAGAGATCCGGCCATTGGTCGCTCATGCGCAGATGCACCTCGATCATCCGGCCGCCGATGGTCTCGGTGTTGAGGATGCCGGTATAGCCGGTGAGATGTCGACGGATCCACGCGCCGCAATAATCCTCGATGCCGGGATCGGACGCGGCATGCACGGTCCAGTAGTCGAAGGTGCCTTCCCCGCTCGGCTCCCCGGTGACGTGGCGCCACCAGCGCGGCTCGCCGTCGACCACGGCAACATCCGAGCTCACGTGACGGCCGTCCAACAGCGTCATCCACATGTGGCCGGGCGTGAGCCACTGCTCGTACTCGGCCTGCGAATGCAGCCCGCGGCTTGCGATCCCCATGCCCTTGAGATTGACGATCGGTTTGGAGAACACGGGATAGGCGGGCGGCGGCACACCGTGGGGTCCGGCCGCGATGCCCTGGCTCGCCGCGATCGCGATCTTGTCATAGACCCAGCGATGATCCGGATACCAGAGCCAGGCGTCGCTGTCCTCGGTCGGGATGTTCACGCCGGGCGGACAGCGGGCGTGCTCGAAATACTGCAGGCGCCAGGGATCGGCTTCGCAGATCGGCATGGGGGCAAAATATCAGTGACCGTGGATGGGACAAACGCGCCAACGCGACTTTTGCGTAACCACGTTTCGACGCGGTCGCCCGGCCCACGCAGGGTCGCGTCACACGTCCTCGAAAGCCAGCGCATGGATGGAAAAATTCGCGCCGGCGTCGGTCCAGGCCGCGAGCGGGCGCCAGCCCGACCCGCGCGCCAGGGCGCGGAAGGAGTCGAGCGTGTATTTGTAGCTGTTCTCGGTGTGGATCGTCTCGCCGGCGCGGAATTCGACGACCCGGCCGGCCACCCGCACTTTCTGGCGCTTCTTGCTGGCGAGATGCATCTCGACGCGGTGGCGCTCGGAATTGTAGAAGGCGTGATGGCTGAAGCTCGCGAGGTCGAAATTGGCCCCGAGCTCGCGATTGATCCGGGCGAGCAGGTTGAGGTTGAACTTCGCTGTGATGCCGGCTTCATCGTCATAGGCGGCGTTGAGGATGCTCGCGTCCTTCACCAGATCGACGCCGATGATCAAACTGGAGCCGCGTCCCAGCATGTGCCCGGCGTGGCGCAGGAACGCGCAGGCTTCGTGCGGCTCGAAATTACCGATGGTCGACCCGGGAAAAAATCCGGTATGCGCCATGCCGGCAACCGCGGCGGGAAGCGAGAACGGTTGTGTGAAGTCGGCCTCGACCGGCAGGACGGCAAGCTTCGGGTAATCGCGCCGCAGCTCTTCCGCCTCCTGCACCAGCATCTCGGAAGAAATGTCGACCGGCACGTAGGCCGCGATCGTCGTCGCCGCCGCCAGCAGGATCCTCACCTTCTTGCTCGAGCCGCTGCCGAATTCGATCAACGCCGAGCCGAGCGGGAAGAAGCGCGCGATTTCCGCCGCCCGCTCGCGCAGGATCTGCAACTCGCAACGCGTCGGGTAATATTCCGGCAGCGCGGTGATGTCCTCGAACAGCTGCGCGCCGGTCTGGTCGTAGAAATATTTCGGGGACAGCCGCTTGGGTCGCGCCGTCAATCCGGCGATGACGTCGCGCGCGAAGCGCGAATCCGCCTCCGCGGGTTCGTAGCGAACAGCAGCACCGGTCTGCGCAGCCATCCCTCAACTCCAGTCGTCGCGCGTTCGCGCGCTCATCCGACATAATCCAAAAGCCTGAGCCCGCTGAACTGCCAGCGCGCCGGCGGATAGAAGAAATTCCGATAGCTCGGGCGCGCGTGGCCGGCAGCCGTTGCATGCGAGCTGCCGCGCAGCACCATCTGGTTGATCATGAATTTGCCGTTGTACTCGCCGAGCGCGTCGTCCGCCGCGCGATAGCCCGGATAAGGCAGGTAGGCGCTGCGCGTCCATTGCCACACCACGCCGAAGGCATCATCGAGCAGGCCTGCGCGCGCCGCAACTTCCCATTCCGCCTCGGTCGGGAGATGTTTGCCGGACCAGCGCGCGAAGGCGTCCGCCTCGTAGTAGCTCACGTGGACGACCGGCGCGTCGAGATCGACCGCCCGCAGCCCGCCGAGCGTGAGCGCGAGCCAGGCGCCGTCACGTTCGCGCCAATAACCGGGCGCGTTCCAGCCCTCCGCCTCGACCATCGCCCAGCCGTCGGACAGCCACAGGGACGGCGTCGCGTAGCCGCCGTCGGCCATGAATTCGAGCCATTGCCCATTGGTCACTAGACTGCGCCCGATGCGGGCCGGTTGCAGCCAGACTTGGTGCGCCGGTCCTTCGTTGTCGAAGCGATATCCTTCGCCCGCAAAACCGATGCTGTGGATGCCGGAGGGCAAGCGGATAAATTCACCAGTGCAAGGTTGCACGTGCGGCGCTCGCCAATCGGCGTCGTAGACAGGCGCCACCGGATTCTGCGCGAAGGCGTGCAGAATATCGGTGAGCAGGAGCTCCTGGTGCTGCTGCTCGTGATGCAGGCCGATCTCGAGGATGCGCACCAGTTCGGCGAGCTGCGGCTCCTCCGCACTCGCGAGCAGCCGCTCGACCGCCTGGTCGACGTGCGCTCGGAACGCGCCGACCTGTTCGCAATCCGGTCGGGTCACGAGGCCGCGCCTGGGGCGCGCATGGCGCGGGCCGGCGGCCACATAGTACGAATTGAAGAGATAGGCGAATTGCTCGTCGAACACGCGATAGCCGGCAAGATGCGGTCGCAGGAGGAACTGCTCGAGAAACCAGGTGGTATGCGCCCGGTGCCACTTGGTCGGGCTGGCATCGGGCATCGACTGCACCATCTGGTCCTCGGGACCCAGAAACGCGGCGCGGCGTTCGGTTTCCGCACGCACGGCGCGGAAGGCGTCGCGCCAAACGGTGCGAGCATCGTTCGGCGCTGCGTTTCCCACTGTTCGGTTATGACCCTCGTCACGGCGGCGACGAAGGACGGATGACGAGGTAGCGGGCGGCATGCCCAATCCCGGGTTGGAGAAGTCGAGACTGCTTTGGTGACGAGAAACTACTGGGGGCTATCGATTGTTCCTTCATTATACGTGAACCGCCCAAATCGGGTTGCGGCTCGCGGATATTTTATATGACGTGAGGCCCGCCCCGCGCGTGCGGCAAAAATCTCGACTTTTCAAAAGCTTAAAAATTGCCGGCCGGGCCGATCGGGCCGCTCGCTTCCCGCCGGCGAGCGGCGGGGCCGCAGACCGTGCACCCAGTGATTCGCGCCGGGCGCCGGCCTTCCGGCGCGGGCACTATTTCGCCGCGCTCGCGCCTGCGGCCGCCGCCACGCCGTCCTGCTGGCCGGTCCCGCCGCTCGCCCCGATCGCGCCGATGATCTTGCCGTTCACCGTGATCGGAAGGCCGCCTTCCGACGCCACCGGTTTTTCCGGAAAGGTCGCGAACGCGGTATTGCCCGCGGCATATTGGTCCGCGAATACCTTGCTGGGACGACGGAACAGCACGGCGGTGCGCGCCTTGGCCTGGGCAAGGTCGGCCGACGCCATCTGGGTGCCGTCCATGCGTTCGAAATAGATCAGCTCGCCCGCCGGCCCCACGATGCTGAACGCCATGCGCCAATTGTTCTTCTTGGCCTCGGCAAACGCGGCGGCCGCCACGGCTTTTGCCTGTTCATTCGTGATCGGCGGGCCGTAGTCGGCGGCGGGCGGCGCTGGCGACGGCGCCGGCTGCTGCGCAAGGGCGGTGCCGCCGAGCGCCAGCGCCGAGCCGATGCCGAGCGCGATCAAGAATTGAATTCGCATGGTCCTGTCTCCAGCTGGCTTACCCGTTGCGGCGTCATGATGTTGTCGAAAATCGGTCGTTTCTAGACCAGCGCCGATAGCCTATAACCTTTGCAGGGTCGCAATCCGCGGTTTCGGGCGGCCCCTCGATCAGGATAGGCGAGTTGCCGTTGCGCGAGCAAGAAGTGCGGTAGCGCAATCGTTGCGCGACGAGTTGGGCGATCGGGCGCGGAAAAGACGGCGGGGCCAATGCAGACGATGACGATGCAAACGATGCGACCGGCTTGGGCTGCGCTGGCGGTGCTGCTGATCGCGATTCCGACGGCGGCATTCGGCCAGGCGAATTGCCGCAACAGCGGCGCGTTCGAACCCTGGCTCGCCGACTTCAAGAAGGAAGCTGCGGCCAACGGCATTTCGCAATCCGCGATCGCGGCCGCCTCACCCTACCTGGTGCTCGACCAGCGCATCATCAATATCGACCGCGGGCAGAAATTCTTCGCCCAGAACTTCCTCGAAATATCCGACAAGATGCTGGCGGGCGGGCGCCTCCCGAACGGCGCCGCCCAGATGAAAAAGCACCAGGCGCTGTTCGCGCGGGAGATGAAGGACTTCGGCGTGCCGGCGTCCGTGATCACCGCCTTCTGGGGGTTGGAAAGCGATTTCGGCGCCGGCCAGGGCAAGGACCACTCGATCAAGTCGCTGGCGACGCTTGCCTACGACTGCCGCCGCTCGGAGATGTTTCGCGGCCATCTGTTCGATGCGCTGCGCCTGATCGAGCGCGGCGACCTGCGCGCCGATGAAATGATCGGCTCGTGGGCGGGCGAGCTCGGGCAGACCCAGATGATGCCGTCCGAATACATGGCGCACGCCATCGACTACGACGGCGACGGCAGGCGCAATCTGATCAAGAGCGTGCCGGACGTGATCGGCTCGACCGGAAAGTATCTCGTCCATCTCGGCTGGAAGCGCGGCGAGCCGTGGCTGCAGGAAGTGCGCGTGCCGGCGAACCTGCCCTGGAAGGAGGCCGATCTTTCGGTCCAGCATCCGCGCTCGAAATGGGCGGCCTGGGGCGTCACCCACGCCGACGGCAAGCCGCTGCCGAACGACAACATGCCGGCTTCGGTGGTGCTGCCGTTGGGCCGGTTCGGACCGGCCTTCCTCGCCTACGACAATTTTCAGGCCTACCTGAAATGGAACCAGTCGCTCAACTATTCCTTGACCGCGGCCTATTACGCCACGCGCCTCGACGGCGCGCCGGCCATGAACAAGGGCGGCCCGAATATTCCGAAAATCACCTTCGAGGAAACACGCGAACTGCAGGAGCTGCTGGCCAAGCGCGGCTACGACGTCGGCCGCATCGACGGCGTGCTCGGGCTCAAGAGCCGCATCGCGATCCGCGACGTGCAGATCAAGTTCGGCCTGCCGGCCGACGGCTGGCCGACGGCGGAGCTGCTGGCGCGAATGCGGGCCGGGAGATGATCTTCAGGCAACCGTCCCGCCGACCGATTTCGCCGCCTGGTCTCATTCCGCGCTGAGCCCCGCCGCCGCGGCGATGGCGGGCCACTTCTTCGTGTCGTCGTGCAGGAAGGCGCCAAATTCCTCGGACGTCATCGTCCTGGGGACGAAGCCCAACGCCTTGAGATCGTCCTGCACGCCCGGATCGCGCAAGGCCGTATTGTAGGCTTCGTTGAGCTTGCGAATGAGATCCGGCGGCGTGCCTTTCGGCGCGAGAATCCCGAACCAGGCGCCGGCATCGAGCTCGGGCAGCGGCAGGCCGGCTTGCGCGAAGGTCGGCAGCTCCGGCAGCGTCTCCACCCGCTGCTGCGAGCCTAGCGCGAGCGCGCGCACCTTTCCGCTGACGATCACGGGCTTGGCGAGGGGCGTGACCATGGTCATGTCCACGTGGCCGGCGATCACGTCGGTGAGGGCGGGCGCGCCGCCGCGATACGGCACCGGCCGCAGCGTGAGGCCGCTGCGCACGCGAAACAGCTCGGCGGCGAGATGCGGCATCGTTCCGGCACCGGGATGCGCGTAGGTCAGCGTGTCGGAGCTCTTGTATCTGCCCAGCAGTTCGGCGAGCGTCGCCACCCCGCGCGCCGGGTTGATCACCAGGATCATCGGCGCATTGACCAGGAATGCGACCGGCACGAAATCTTGCGCGGCGTCATAGGGCACCTGCTTGTAGAGTGCCGGATTGACCGAGAGCGCGACGCCGTTCTGAAGCAGCGTGTAGCCATCGGGCTGGGCCCTGGCGACCGCGAGCGACGCGGTCATGGTGCCGCCGCCGGGGCGATTTTCCACCACGATTTGCGCGCCCAGCACTTCGCCGGCGCGCCGGCTGACGGTTCGCGCGGCCGCATCCTGACCGGAGCCGGGCGCGAGGCCCACCACCAGCGTGATCGAGCGGCTGGGGAAGGTCTGCGCATGCGCCGGCGCCGAGGAAGCCAAGCCTGCCGCCACGCCCACTGCGACGCCGGCCGTCGCTGCCACGAAGGCGCCGCGGCGTGGCGGGCGCGACCGTTGCGGCAGCATCGGTTTCATCGCCACAGCTGCTTGCTCGCGATCTTCGCGCCGTCGACCAGCGACTTGAACTTGGCCCACACGATGCTCGGATGCACCTCCTTGGAGCCGGCGAAGGTGGCGAAGCCGCAATCGCTGCCGGCGATGACGTTCTCGCGCCCAACCACCTTGGCGTAGCGGCCGATGCGCTCGGCGACCAGCTCCGGATGCTCGACCAGGACCGTCGAGTGGGTGATCACGCCGGGGATCAGCGCCTTGCCCGGCGGCAGCTTGATCGTCTCCCACAGCTTCCATTCGTGCTCGTGGCGCGGATTCGCGGCCTCGAAGGAATAGGCGCCGGCGCGAATCTTCAGGATGATGTCGACGATGTCCTTGAGCTCCATGTCGTGAATGCGCGGACCCATATTGATGCCGTAGCAGGTGTGGTGCCGGATTTTTTCCGGCGCAATGTTGCGCAGCGCATGGTTGAGCGCCTCGACCCGCACCTCGGCCCAATTGCGGCATTGCTGCATGGTGAGATCGGGCTCCTTGATCCAGTAGGTGACGAGATGCGGATCGTCGACCTGCAGCAGGAAGCCCGCCTTCACGATCGCCTCGTATTCCTCGCGCAACGCGTCGGCGATGGCGAATAGATACTCCTCCTCGGTGTTGTAGTAGCCGTTGCGCTGCCAGTCCGCCGCGCTGGTCGGCGAGATGGCCGGCATGAACACCTCCACCGGCTGCGCCCCGTCGAGCGCGGCCTTGAGGTTGTCGATGTCGGTCTGCAATTGCGCCATGCCGCGATAGGTGATGGGCGCGGTGCAGACCATGTGGTTCTGGCGCGCGGCCGCATGCCCGTCGGCGTAGAATTCGGGAAAGGATCTGGCTTCGCGCGAGCCGGACCACGGACTTTGCCGCGGCATCTCCGTGTCGACCTCGAAGCCGCCGAGGCGCTCGTTGACGTACGAGACGAAGCTCGGCTTGCCGAACTCGCCGTCGTCGATGACGTCGATGCCGAGCTCGATCTGCTTGCGCACGATCTCGGCGACCGCGCTGCGCAGCCGCTTGGCGTGCGCGGTCTCGTCGATGGGTTTGCCCTGCTCCTTGGCCTGCACCACATCGAGCAGGTCGGCGGGCCGCGGCAGGCTACCGACATGGGTGGTGAGAATTCGATCGCTGCTTCGTTTCATCGGCGGTTCTCGCTGCTCGCTTTGTGACCAGGGCCCGTTCTCGGTGTCCAAGCCACTCGTCGCGGGCAGTTTGATAGTGTACAGCACGAAAGTCACGCGCTGACACGCGGGTGGGCGGCCCGGCGCGCTCGCGCGTCGGGCCGGCAGTGGATCGGATGCGGGGAGATGAGCAATGGCGTTGAAAATCAGGCGGGTCGTGACCGGTCACGACGACGGCGGACGCGCGGTCATCGCGATCGACGAAATCTGCAAGAACGTCATGTCGCGGCGGCCGAACCACGAAAGCTGCGTCGTCTGGTCGACCGGGTCGTTTCCGGCCGACAATTCGGACGCGGAGGATGGCGGCGCACGCCCGGTCGCGACGATCGATCCGAACGGCACGGTGTTCCGGATCGGGGTCTATCACCCGGGCGTCGCGGCGCGCAATCACCGCACCGAATCGGTCGACTATGCCATCGTGATGTCGGGCGAGATCGTGATGGAGATCGACGGATCGAGCGTGCATTTGCGCGCGGGAGACGTGCTGGTGCAGCGCGGCACGATCCACAACTGGAGCAACCCGGGCAAGGAGCCCTGCGTCATCGCCTTCGTGCTGGTCGCGGCCAAGCCGGTCGAGCGGGCCGGCAAGGTTCTCGGCGCGGCGGGCTGAGCATCGCCGGCGCCCGCGAACAAGCGACCGTAGGAGCGCATATCAAGAGCGAACTGGCGAAATGGACCGAGGTCGCGCGCCGCGTTGCCACTGGCGGGGCCGCGAATTCGGTGCGCTCCCTCTCCCCGCTTTAGCGGGGAGAGGGTTGGGGTGAGGGGGATTCCAACTTCGGCCTGTGGATGTACTGTTCCCCTCACCCGCTCGCTTCGCTAGCGACCTCTCCCCGCAAGCGGGGAGAGGTGGAGCCTGTCGCACAAATACGCAAGCTGTCGAGCGTTCCCGATTTGTTGAGCGAGCCTAGCCGCCGCCCTTGCTCTCGGTGAGCAGCTTGCGCATGTAGTCGAGCAGCTCTTGCGGCGCCCCCGCGATGTCGTCGATGGCGCGCAGCACCTCGTCGCCGCCGATCGGGCTCACGTCGATCTTCAGGCGCGCGGCTTCCTCGAGATACTGCGGGTCCCGATGGACCGCCAGGAACGCCGCCTGCAGCGCCCGCGCGCGGTCGGCCGGAACGCCGGGCGGCGCCGCGAACGGCCGCGACAGCCGGTAGGGCAGTTCCGCAAGTCCGATCAGCGCGCGCGCCCGATCGTTGAGCGCAAGCTCCCGCGCGGTCGGCACGTCGGCAAAATGCTGGTGGCGGGTGACGCGCGCGAACTGCAGCAGCGTTGCGCATGTTGCTGTCGGGCGACAGCCATTCCGGATGCGCGGACTGCGTGGCCGAGAGCCCGACCAGCCGGCCGTCCACTTCCTTGCGATCGACCGCGATAAAGATCGCGGCGCCGTCCGGATAGCCGGCGATCAGCTTGATGTTGAGGCCGAGCGCATCGCGCAGCAGGATCGGCACGTCGTTGCCGGTCGAGCCTTCGGCGGTGCCGCCGAGAACGAGCGGCGGACCGCCCGGGCGGCGCGCATCCTCGATCGACTTCACCGCCGCGTCCTTGCGCACGAACAGGAAATAGGCGTCGTTGGCATAGCTCGACGACGAGCCGAGCCAGGTGAACTTGCGCGCATCGAAGCGCACGTTCGGATTGTGCCCGATGACGCCGAGCAGCGGCATGTCGCGCCCGAAGGTCGCGATCGCGGTGCCGTCCTTCGGCGCGGTGTTGTAGAGATGGTTGACCGCGCGCAGCGAGCCGGCGCCCGGCATGTTCTGCACGACCACGTTCGGATTGCCCGGGATGTGGCGGCCGAGATGGCGCGCGAACAGCCGGCCGTAGACGTCGTAGCCGCCGCCGGTCCCGTAGCCGACGATCAGGCTGACCTGCTTGCCCTTGTAGAAATCGGCGACCGCGTCCGCGCGCGCGGGCGCGTCCGCGAGCATCAGCGCGGCGATCGCCATCGCTGCGGTGCAGCGCGCAAACATGTTTCCTCCCGGTGCCCGCAGGGTAGCCGGCCGCATCGCCGCATTCAACGGCTTGTGCAATTCGCCCGCGCGCTTGCAGGCCGGGCGCGGCCCGCCGATCGCTGTCAACGCGCCGGGAGCCCGAACATCGTCTGCGCGTTACGGTGACAGATTTCTCGCCTGTCGGCGAGGCGGCAGATCGGGCAACTCGATCACCTCGATGGTGGCGCGCACATAGCCCCTGCCCTTCTCCGGATCGGACGGGCAATCGGAGGCGAACAGCACATCGTCCGGGGTGAAGAAGGAGATGCCGCAGATGGTCGGCCCGCGCGCGCCGGCGAGCGCGGTGTCGCCGTAAAAATCCTTGAAATAGTCGAACGGCCGCTTCTTCAGCCGTTGCAGGATCGCCGCATAGTCCTCGTCCGAGGTGCGCGCGCCGAGCTGGTCCCAGCTGTGCGCCACCCGGCCCTCGAAATACGGAATGATGCCGCCGAGATGATGGGTGATGATCTTCAGGCCCGGAAGCGGTCGATCACCCCGGACAACACCAGCCGCGCCAGGCAGGCGCCGGTCTCGAACGGCCAGCCGATCACGCTGTTGATCTCGTATTTCGACACCTTCTCGTTGCGATGGTCCGCCATCTCGCGGGTGCGGATCGGATGCAGCAGGATCGGCTTGCCGGATTTCTCGATCGCCGCGAAGATCGGCAGAAAGCGCTCCTCGTCGAGCGGCGCGCCGTCGACATTGGTGTGCAGCTGGATGGCGTTCGCGCCGTTCGCCAGCACCCGCTCCGCCTCCTTCACCGCCGCCTCCGGCGCGTTCATCGGCAGCGAGGCGGCATAGCCGGGAAAGCGATCGGGATATTTCGCCACCAGTTCGGCAGGACCGTCATTGCCGGCCGCGCCCATTCCGGCGAAATACGCGGCCCCAGTGAGCCGATCGATCGCCGGCATGCCCAGGCAGATGATCCTCATAGATCGAGATCGACCGAGGAGCACGCCAGCACTCCTCGATATCGTAGCACGTGAAGTCCACGCATGCGCTTGCCGAGATCCTTCT
>CAVQIP010000078.1:0-224970 GCA_963712565.1 uncultured Alphaproteobacteria bacterium
GGGTAAAGCAGCCGTGCTGCAGAAATCTCGAGACGGGCAGAGTTTGGACCCATCTCGGACATCGCCCGGGGACAGGCGCACCGTGCTGGGCTCCCCCAATTGGGTGATGGGACGTGGTGGCAATAGCCGCCCTCATTCAGAACAATTCAGCTCCGCCCATAAGACTTGGTGGCCGCTCTATGGCAGGCTGACGTGCAGTAAAGACCGACCAGTTACCTTGTCAGTCGAGCCGACTGCTATGCGCCCTCTGCTCCGACGCTGCATTGCATTTGCTCCTTTGCTTCTATTGGTTTTCTTGGTCAGCGATCAAAATATATCTGCTCGCACCCAGATGCCCTTTGATATGCCTCCGCTTGTCCTCTGGGCTTGGGACCGCGACGACGATTTGAGCTTCATCGATATTCGCGACACGGCGGTGGCTTATCTCGCCGCCACCGTCATCCTGCGCGGGGAGACCGTCTTCCTTACGCCTCGCCATCATCCGCTGGCTCCTCCCAAAGGGACTCGCCTAATCGCGGTCGCGCATGTCGAGGTGGATCGCCATGAGCCGCCGGTCGTGAGCGACGCGCAATCACACGCCTTCGCCGCGACGCTGGCCGCGTTGCACGAGACTCGTCCGGGAGAATTTCTTCAGATCGACTTCGAGGCAACATCGTCGCAGCGCGCCTTTTTCGTGAAGGCGGTTGCGGCGTTGCGAGAGCGCCTTCCCAATGCAACGCTCTCGGCCACCGCACTGACATCGTGGTGCCTGCACGAACGGTGGACGCAAGCGCTGGCTGTGGACGAGGTGGTCCCAATGTTCTTCCGCATGGGCCCCGATCGCCGACGCATCCGGAAGTATTTCGCCGACGGGGGAGATTTTCGCTCGGCCAACTGCCGGACCAGCATTGGCGTCGCGACCGACGAGCTGCCGCCGGCAATACCGTCCGGCCGACGCATTTACGCTTTCAGCCCCCGACGCTGGAACGCCGAAACTTACGCCACGCTGCGCGAGAGGATACGTCAATGGTCAGATGCTTCGCGCCTCTATTGACGCTTGCCGTTATGCTTTGGGGTCTTGTCCCCGCCGCGTGGGCGACCGGTCCGCTTGGGCCGGAGATCAGGTTCTTCAGCCGCTCCGGCCAGGATCCGGTGGATGATCTTGCGTATTTCCGCGGGCATCTCGGCATCCTGCGTCCCACTTTCACCGACAATCGGCTTTACGCCGCCTACCGCATCATGCTGGGCGGGCGCTTCTCGGAGGCGCAGGCCAGGCAATTGCTCGCGCGCTGCTGCGGTGCTCCGGAGACGCCTTTCGATGCGATGACGAGCTGGCCCGACCTGCGCAAGCGCGTCGCCGGCGTACCGCCCGCCCAGGAGGCGACGGCGTTCCGCCGGCGGCCGGAGGACATGCAGTCCTTCGACGTCTCGTGCGTTCCGAATGCCTATCGCAATTCCGCCGCGACGCTACGCGCGCGCATCGCCGAACACGGCGCCAACAGTCCGCTGGTGCGCGACTGGGTGATCGGCCAGGACGCCGTCCTCCTCAATTGCAGCACGGATTCAGCCCTACCGGACGAGCTGCCGAATGCGCCGCCCTGGCTCAAGGCCGACCGCGCCTATCAGATCGCCGCGGCCTATTTCTATCGCCTGGATTATGCCCGCGCGGGACAGCTGTTCGCCGAGATCGGCCACGACGCCTCCTCGCCATGGCAGAAAACCGCGCGCTATCTGGTTGCGCGCTGCGCCGTTCACGCGGCGATCGAGCAAAAGACACCAAAGCTCATCGCCGATGCGCAGCAGGCCATCGACGCCGCCGCAACGGATCCGGAGCTCGTGGACTATCGCGCCGACGCGCCGAAATTGGCCTCGTTGCTCGCCTTCGCGACCCGCCCGCAGGAACGGGCGCGGGAGCTGGAACGCTCGCTGCTTGCTCCCGACTTGCCGCCCACGCTTCCCGTCGAGCTGCGCGACTTCTTGCTGTTGGAGCGGACCGGCACGCGCACCACGGATCTCGGCGCCTGGATTTACGACATCGACGTTCTGACCACCTCTAGTCGCGAGCAGGACTTGGCCGCGGCCAGGGCGGATGCGCTCGGCCGATGGCGTGAGCGGCGCAGTTTGCCGTGGCTTGTCGCCGCGCTGATGCATCTTTCCCCTGGCGACGATGATGTCGCGGCCGCGATTGCCGCCTCACGCGCGATCGAGGCAGGCTCGCCTGCCTATTACACGCTGACTTGGCATCGCCTGCGCCTGCTCATCGGCGAGAACAAGCAGGAGGAAGCCCGCGCCGAGCTCGATCAGATCCTTGACGGCCGCCCGCTGCCGGAAGGGGTTGAGAACCTGATGCGCTATCATCGCATGAAGCTGGCGCGCGACCTCGACGAGTTTGTCCGCTTCGCGCTCCGACGCGGCGAATTCGTGATGTACCTTCCCGACCCGCGCACCAAGCTCGACGCTACGGCGCCGCCTTTGAAATCGACGACGCGCTTTCCGTACGACTTCGGCGCAATGCTCAAGTGGCGGACGGAGTTGTTTCAGCCCAATCCTCGCTATTTCGATGAGGATGCGGCATCTGTTATGTCGGCTTTCATGCCGCTGCCGCTGATGGCGCGGGTCGCACCATCCGACCGGCTCCCGCCCCACATGCAGCGCGATGTGGCGCTGGCGGTATGGACGCGTGCGGTGCTGCTCGAAGATGCCGAGATTGCCAATTCCGTCGCGCCCATCGTCGCGCGCCACTTTCCCCAATACGGTGGGGGCTGGACAGCCTATCAGAGCGCCGCCACGCCGCAGCAGAAGAAAATAGAAGCGGCACTGCTGCTGCTGCGGCTGCCGGGCGCAAGTCCCTGGCCGGATTCCGGGCTCGGCTACCCTTACACGCGCGACCGAATCGGGCTCGTTGCAACGCGCTGGTGGGAGCATGCGGACTCCGACAATCGAGCCGCGGTCGACGCTCAGGACGATGTCCCGCTTTGCAGCGATTGTGCCCTTCCGCTGCAATTGGCCGCGCCGGGATTCATCACGCGCCAAGATCGCGACCGCGCGCGCGATGAGGTCAGCCGCTTGCGCCAACTTCCCGGAGCCCCCGCCTATCTCGGAGCCATTATTCTCGCCTGGGCCAACGCGCAGCCGCGCGATCCGCGGGTGCCCGAGGCGCTCCACCTCGTAGTGCGGGCAACACGATACGGACAAACGCATACCGAGACGTCGAAGGCAGCCTACCTGCTGCTGCACAATCGCTATCGCCGCAATCCCTGGACGTCGAAAACACCCCTTTGGTTTTCATCGCCCGGCGATGAATGAGGGTGAGAGGGCCCCCTGTCATCCAAAGCGCGCTGATCGGCGTCACTGCCAAGCCAACCGGGAAACGGTTCGCGTATCCGCTGACCTACCATCGCCACCGGAAGCAGACCTCCGATCTGCGCATTTATGAACACACGTCCTAATTCTCCGGTGTCAGTGTGATGTGCCGGAACGAACCGTCCCATTCAAAAAGATACGACCGCGAGTTGGTTGGAGTGTCCCTTGCTGTGACGCTGATGCAGAGTCGATATTTTCCAGGTTTTTGAATTTCCTTCGCCAAGTTGAGTTTGGGGGGCGACACTTCCAATTTGAGTTCTCCGCAATCTTCATAAGCCGAAAACAAATTTGCGCATTGCACGATGCCGGGCCGTATTGTGGTTCGCGTCCCAATATTGCTCCAGGGGGCACTCTGTCCCATTCTGGCTTCCAGACGCGATATGCTGCAATCCAAGCGCATGTCAGGGCAAGGAATCCAAACAAGGTTTGCGCCCAAGCGTTGTCAAGAAATATCGCCAGAGCAGTGAACGGTACGCTGGCCCCGCCACTCATGGCCGCAAACAAATGTTCACGGAACGAGAGGGTGAAGCTCCATAAGCTAGGTCTTTCGGCCGACCGTTGGAGCATCGAGCAACCACCCCCAGAGAACAAAGCCAGCGCAAAAGTTGGAACGCGACGGCCTGAAAAATCGGAACGCCGGCAACAGTGCACCACTAAGTCATTGAAATCTGGCGGGAGCGACGGGGCTCGAACCCGCGACCTTCGGCGTGACAGTTATCTGCCCCGACGCCTACAGTTGCCTCAGTAGGCCACAGCCCCCTTGTAACTCACTGGGAAACCATCTAGACCATCAATCTAGTGGCCTCATGTCGCCTCGGTGGGCGACCAAATCAATCTTCCCATGGTCTTCCCAGGAGAGCCTCGATGAAGCTGACTGACAGCACGCTTGCCAAGCTGCTTGGGAAGAAATCCGGAAAGACGGCTGACCTCATCGTGTTCGACGACGACCTTCCGGGCTTCGGCCTTCGCATCCGCGCCAGCGGTTCGAGAACATGGATCTTCCAATACAAGCTCGGCCCGCAGCACCGCCGAATCACCTTGGGGAAATATCCCGCGCTGCATCCAGGCCAAGCCCGCAAGACCGCGGCCAAGCTTTACGCCGAGGTACGGCTCGGCAATGACCCCGCCGCGATCAAAGCCGAAAAGCAAAGGAATGCGGCGGAGACCTTTGGCGCTGTCCTGAAAAATTATCTTCCCCGCCGCCGGGGACAGGTTCGTGATTCGACCTTCGGGGAAATTGAGCGCCACCTGCGGCGCAATCTCGCGCCGCTGCATGGCATCACCCTCGACAAGCTCGACCGGCGCACCATCGCAGCGCAATTGGCACGAGTGACCAATGAGACCGGGCCGACACAAGCCAACAATACCCGCGCCAGCCTCAGCAAGTTTCTCAACTGGTGCCTGGCGGAAGGTCTGACTGAAACCAACGCCGCCCTGCACACGAACAAGAACCCGCTGAAATCACGCGACCGGGTATTGAGCGAAAAGGAGCTCAAGACAATCTGGGACGTGCTACCGGACAACGATTACGGCGTTATCGTCCGACTGCTGATTTTGACCGGACAGCGCGCTGCCGAAATTGCTGAACTGCATTGGGATGAAATTGATTTCGACCGCAATTTAATCGTCCTGCCACCATCGCGCACCAAAAACGGCAGGCGTCATTCCGTACCCATGTCGCCAATGGTGCGCGCCATTCTCGAGGCAAGGCCGCAGAACGGTCGCGAGTTTGTCTTCGGCAGCGGACAGGGTGGATTTTCCGGCTGGTCCAAGAGCAAGGCCCGGCTTGATGCTGCTGTGAACATTGCGCCGTTTGTCATCCATGACATTCGCAGAAGCGCTGCAACGCACATGGCTGAAATCGGCGTTCAGCCGCACATCATCGAGGCCGTCCTGAACCATGTCAGCGGCCACAAGGGCGGGATCGCTGGCGTCTACAATAAGGCGGCCTATGAAACCGAGAAGGCCACAGCACTGAGTCGCTGGGCTGAGCATGTCGCCGCAATCGTTCAGGGCCGCGTTTCCAACGTCACGCCGCTGCGAGCGTGAGCCAACCGCAGCAATTTTTCACCGTGGGGATAACCCAAAAACCCCTTTAAGAACACGTACTAGATACTCCATATGTTCCACTTTTGCCAACTATCCCAATGATTTAAATAGGTTGTGAGCCTTGCAACCCGGCCGCAACGGTATATGGCCTCCTAGTATCACAGGAGGCTAAACGATGCCGACGACCGGAAACTCCTTCAACGACATTGATGACCTTCGCGCACGGCTTGCACGGCTAGAAAAAGCTGCTGCCCGCCCCCGCGGGCGGACCTGCCGCAAAGCTCCGCGCCGAGCGTTGGCGAATTAGCAGGAGTGCTATTTTGGGACAATGAAAGGCTTCGGTAAAGATCGCCCTACTGTTCGGTCTGCTCGGCGGCCTGATGGCCTATTTCATCGTCCGGTGCAATTCTCGCGCATGCGTGCCTTATCGCCAGCTGACAAGGCCGAGTACGCTCTGACCGTCAATTACTACCAAAGCCACTGCGGTCCAGTCCTCCCAGAAATCGAGGAGCGCGCCAAAGCCTACGCCCGCGAGAGCGGGGAGGACATTCGGGCCGGTTACGATGCCATGTTGCAACATCGTGGTCTGGTGATTGGCTCGCCGACCTGATGCCGCTACATGGGCGCGCTTTGGCTCACGCCCCGCTAAGTGGGTTCTGCCGCCGTCGCCACCAGCGACCGCCGCAAGCCGACCGTAAGGGAGCAACCCCCAAATGGGGGTGTGCGACTCTCGCGACCCCGTCATTTTTCTGGACAAAGGTTCGACGCCCATCGAGCAACACAAAGAGTGAGGCCGCTACGAACCTATGTCCAAAAAATACGCGGGGCGTCCAAAAGAATCAAATTGCCGCCGCCCAAACAGGCACTCCACAGTAAGGCGCTCAGGACAACACCTGGGGTCTTGAGCTTGAGCAACTCCCGTCACTTAGCAGCCCTGCTAATCCATCTGGCGGGGCTTTTTTCTTGCTAAGGCCAAAAGGGCGGCGCCAGCTTGCAATCGGAAGGCGTGATGCGAAGCACAGTAAAACGAGGCAAGAGTTCGATCAGTAAGTATTCTATCTTTATTGCTGGTCGCAAGACAACCGTCAGCCTTGAGGATGAGTTCTGGGACGGGCTCAAGGAGAGCGCCGTCGCGCGCAATATCAGACTGCACACCCTCGTGACCGAAATCGATTCCACGCGACAACACGCCAACCTGTCGTCGGCTATTCGGCTGTTCGTACTGGATTTCTATAAGTCTCAAATCGCCCTATCGGCTAATCGTCTCGACCATGGGGACACGTTCGCCGAATCGGCGAGCTTCCCATGCAGGGACGAGGATGAGGTGCTACAGAAAGCGAGGATTAGCTTCCTATTTAGGGACGAGGATGAGGCGCGACAGAAAGCGAGGATGCTGGGCCTAATCAAGCACCCGGGCACGCGCGTAGGGCTGCGCCTAGTGCAGAAGGAATAGTCGAGACAAGAAAGCCCTGCCGAAGCGGGGCCTAATTCACGTCGATCAAATTCTTTGAGGGCGAGTTGCGCCTAATCGCCGACTGCTTGTGCCGCGCGGCCCCTCAGAAGGTCGCAAAGCAGCCACGCCGCAGTACTGATGGAGTGGCCACACAGGAATAAATTGAGAAATACGTCATATTCGCGGGAAAACGTCATTTTGTTCCGACGTCGAGCCAAGTGACGGGCGCTTTTTTCCTTACCGGTCATTAATAAGACGCTAAGCAACCTGGGGCACAATTCGACGCCTGCCCACAGGGGACGACAAAAGGTGGACCTGAGGAAACTCCTGCAAAAAGTCGAGACCGCTCCTTCTGGTTCGCCTGAACTCGACAGCGAGTTCGAGCGCACATTTCCCTCGGCTTCCCATAATGTGACGCGCTCCATTGACGCCGCGGTACAGCTGATCGAAGCCGAGCTTCGAGGCTGGTGGTGGAACTGCGGATATTGCGCACTTCGGAACGGCGCGTCTCTCTATGTGCCGGGCTCCAGCCAAATCCCAATGAGCGTTTCAGCCGCGAAAAGGACTCCAGACGGGTCACGTCCCGAGGACTTGCGGCTGCTGCAAGACCCGAAATGGGGTACGCTTTTCGATAGCGGTTTCCATTGCAATCGCGGCGGCACGGTTCCGCTTGCGATGCTGACCGTCTTCCTCGAGGCTAAGATAGCTTTGACCTGTGTCCAGCCGGTAGCATCAGCGAATAAAGCAATTGGTTTGAAAAAGTAGAAAAACTGAGACCGGCCGAAACACCGTTCTCACTCAGGCGATTTTCCGACGCCGTCGCCGCCAGCCGAGCATGCCGAGCGCCGCGAGCATCAGGCCGGGCAGGCCCGCGCCGACGATGGGGGCAGGCACCGAAAGAAAGGCTAGCCTGCCAGCGATGCTCGAATGTTGGGGAACATTGCTCTGCGGCGGCGAGCACGCTCAACTTCGATTTCATGACAGTCAGCCCCTCTGTGACGTACCGCCGCAGCCGCCATGAGCGGCAGTTTTACTGCACAACACTGTCAATCGACGTTTTTTGGACAACCAGAAAGTCCGCTACTGGCCGATTGAGGGAGGTCAATTGCGCGACCCTCAAATGGGTTAGGTGCGCTGCAGTGACTTCAGTCATTTCTTAGATGGAAAGTGAGCCACGCCGCTGTCCAAAAAATAAATGGGTTGTCGACGAGTAACCTGTGACGGCGGTCACACCTGAAGAAGCCCTAAGCTTGGCATACTGCTCGCGCGGCAGACACGGGGAAATTCACAGCCCCAATGGCACAAGGGCTAGCCGCGAAGAGATTGCTAATCTACTTGATTCTGGCGGGACCCCTAATGGACGATTACACAATTGAGGTGCATCTCATCGCAGTGGTGCGTGTGAATGCGGCGGACGAGGCCGCGGCGCGTAAGGTCGTCCCCACTGTCCTTGGCGCTCCCGGGTCCGCAGAGATCAGCGTGGCCAATGACAACAATGCTGGGCTCGGCATAAACGCCACTGTGACCAATGTTGATTTCTTCCCCAACTTATCCTCTATCGCGGTTACCGAGATCGGCGGCAAGACAATGAAGGCGCGGAAAAAGACAAAGGCGGGCAAGCACCGTTAATATCGAGACTCACCACGGACTCTTTTTTCGCGCGCACAAGACAAAGCCACAGCGGTGCCCAAAGGCCAGTCGGCCGACGGGGGCACCAGCAACCTTCCTGACGGCTCCCAGAACCACAGCACAGACAGCAGGGGACCCAGACCACCAAACAGGGTCCCCTTTCCGGGATTCGGGTCCCAGTCTGGAAAACCGGGTCCCATTGAGGAAGCGCAGGGACTCCCATCTCCCCGCCCCCTATCCCCGGGCGGGGGGTAGGGGGAGTAGCTTGGTCCCATTTCCAGAAAATCCGCAGAAAAAATCCAAAAAGATTTCCTCGGATTTCCTGTTTTACCCGCCGCTCTCTCGCGATCAACTATTGCGACAACGGCCAAATACCTAATTCCAATCTGTGAAAAAAAGGGTTATTATCTTTCAAGTCATACTAACCCGAAAGGCTTTTCACGTGGCAAATCAGATAGCCGACAGCAGCGCACCAACCATCGAAAGCTTCACAGTCAAGCGCCGCTATCTCACCGAGCGCGAGGTCGAGCAGCTCATGGATGCTGCCCGCAAGGTCAGCCGGCACGGTCATCGCGATGCCACCATGATCCTGGTCGCCTATCGCCACGGCCTGCGAGCAAGCGAGGTCTGCAGCCTCGAGTGGCACCAAGTCGAGCTCGACCAAGGCAGGCTGCATGTGCGCAGAGCCAAGCGTGGCACGCCCTCGGTTCACCCGATCCGCGGTGACGAGATCCGAGCCCTGCGCAGGCTACGGCGGGAGAACCCTACGGAAGCTCACGTATTCGTTTCCGAGCGCGGCGGGCCGATGAGGCCCCATGGGTTTCCATCACCTCATGGCAAGGCTCGGCAAGGTTGCCAAGCTGCCGTTTGCCATACACCCGCACATGCTTCGTCATGCCTGCGGCTTCAAGCTCGCCAACGACGGGCACGACACCCGCGCGCTGCAGCACTATCTCGGGCATCGCAACATCCAGCACACGGTGCGCTACACCGAGCTAAGCCCAGACCGGTTCAGGGATTTCTGGCGCTGACGGTCAGCCAAGCAAACAAAGCACCAGCGCTTGCAGCGAAAAGCACAGACCGAGCAGCCCCAATTGAGAAGGCGGGAAGCCAATTCTCCTACCTCCTACCTCCTACCTCCTACCTCCTACCTCCTACCTCCTACCTCCTACCTCCTACCTCCTACCTCCTACCTCCTACCTCCTACCTCCTACCTCCTACCCCCCCCTCGCGGCAGCCGCTTGTTGGCAGCCGCTCAGCCGCGCTCGAGCAACGGCCATGGCGCCAGCACTTGGCGACAAGCCAAGAGCAAACAGCGCAAAGAGCGAGAGGCGCAACAGTGCTGCATGTGATGCGATGTGCGAAGCGCGAGCGATGAGGCGCGGTTCTCAGCCTACCGCTAATGCATCGGCTGCATTAGGCGATATTCAGCGCCAATGCATAGCGCCTCTTGTGCCGTAGTTGTGTTGTGGGTGCTGGATTGCATAGTGACTGAGACGCTTGCTCTTGAACTCTTGCTTTGGCGCGGTAGCGATACGGGCCTTTAGACGTTGGCGATTGTTCTTCCACATATATGATTTGAAGCTGAGGAAGGCTTGTATTCGCTGTGCTTGCAGGATGGGACGCAGACGCTTGCTGCAGGCCCGGCTGGCATAGGTAGCGTTGGCGCATCTGCGGCACTTGAGGCTACCGTTTTTGAAATAGAGTTTACGAACGGAGCGGCCGCAATTGCAGATGAATAAGGGGCGCGGGCGGTAATTGCCTCCGAAACCTGTGCGACACCAGCGCAACGGGATTGGTTGAGTATAGCCGGAATGGTGATTTGCCTCAATTGCAGCGAGTGAAATCACGAGATTTTTCAGGAACGGATATCGAAAGGGCAATTCCAACAGATGGGCTTTATGCCAATCCGGCGAGACCAACAATACCATCGTAATCTTCACCACGGATAACGGCGCGGAGGTGTTCACCTGGCCGGACGGCGGAATGACGCCGTTCAAGAGCACTAAGGGCACTGTCGGCGAGGGCGGCTTCCGCGTGCCGGCGATGATCCGCTGGCCGGGCCAGATCAGGCCGGGCAGCGTCGAGAATGGAATCTTCTCCGGCCTCGATTGGTTCCCGACCCTGCTGGCGGCGGCGGGCAACCCGAACATCACCGATCAGCTGCTGAAGGGCGTGAAGCTTGGTGACCGCACCTACAAGAACCACCTCGACGGCTACAACCAGATGGATCTCCTCACCGGTAAGGGCCCATCCAAACGCCGCGAGGTGTTCTACTTTGGTGGCGCAAACCTGGGCGCGGTTCGCATCGACAACTTCAAGTTCACTTTCTATGCGCAGCCGTACGGCTGGCCGGGCGAAAAGACCACGACGGACATGCCTGTGATGGTCAACATCCGCCAGGATCCGTTCGAGCGTACCCCGAATATTCGCGGCGAGTCGCCCAACACCGGCTCCTTCGGCTACGGCAACGACTTCTACGCCCGCGAGTTCTGGCGGTTCGTCATGGTCCAGCAGTACGTCGCGAAGCTGGCGGAGACCGCGATCGACTATCCGCCGATGCAGGACCCCGCATCGTTCAATCTCGAGGCGGTGAAGAAGAAGGTCGAGGAGATGATCAAGAACCGTCCAGGTCAGTAGAAAATTGCCGACCAGAACGACAAAGGGAGCGCATGTGACGGATGCGCTCCCGTTTTCCTCTTCGGCTCAGTGTTGAAAAGGAGCCCGAATATCCGTTCCTGGCACATTTGAGCCGTCCACCGATGTCCGTGATACGGCCGCTTTCGAGGGCAAAACGGAAGACATTTGCTCACGTCGAGTCTTACTGATTCTGACCCGACTCGGACGTCGGTCGCTCTCGGCAAACTGATGACCAATTTAATACCCTGCATCCGGGGGCGATATCTGACGAAGAGGACGAACATGATCGACCGTCGAGCGCTGCTTTCATCTTTGGCTCTGCTTCCGGCCCTGCAGCCGCAGACTGCCCTCGCCCAACAAACCAGACGGGGTGGCAACTTGGCTTTTTCGTTTGCTGTGTACGGTGACTCACGGTCGATGATGTACCTCCCGTACAAGTCGGATCAGAAGGAGGAAGCGATCAAGCTGATGGTCGATATGTTTGAACTGGTGCTTCCCGAAAAAGTCGCGGAGGAAGTCGTCAGGAGGGACGTGAAGCTCACCTATGACCCGTCCACCAATGAATTGGTCCAGATCGTCATGCCGTTTGAGAGTAAAAGCGAAGTGAGCACATTGAAGGTTGATAAGGGATGGGTCACGGAGGCATCCGTGGAAGATGTGACGCTGCTTCCCGGCGTGCACCGCACGATGTTCCGGTTGCAGGGCGGCGAGTGGGTCGCCCGCGAGGTTGTGAAAGATGTCCGGAGTGGCAGAGCCAGGTTCATACTTAACACGGGAGACATGGTTTGGTGGGGCAAGCAAGGCCCCACGCCTTCTGAGAACCCGTACTGGAAGCTAGTGTATGAAGATGTATTGAAGCGGTTGCCGCCCCCGGACAATCAGATGCGCGCCGCCGGCCTGCCAGGTCGTGTTTTTCCCGCCGTAGGCAATCACGAAGTGTGGGACAACTCCGACGCCCAGGGCCTGTTGCAGGCTTTTCCATACCTGAAGCAGTTCGGAGTTTCCGACAAAAGGCTCATCTACAAGTTTGATTTCAACGGCGCTCGTTTCATCTTCCTGTGGACCGGCAAATACGACTATCGCTCGCCATCGTCGTGGGATGCTGATCGGCCCCGGTACGAAGCGCAGATGAAGGAATTGAAGACGTGGCTGGATGAGGCCAAGGCCGCGGGCACCCGTAAGGTCTTCATCAGCTTCCACGCTCCAGCCTTCTGCCGCTCCGGCATGGGCCCCATCCCCGAGCCGCAAAACCCCCACAAGGTAATCGCGTCATACGCAAAGGACCTCGAATTGGTCGTGTTCAACGGGCACGTTCACACGACCGAGCTATACGAGGTGGACGGCGTGAAGTACCTGCTGCTGGGCGGCGGCGGCGCAGAACAGGACCCAATTCTCCCGGGCCGCACGGCCATCAAGGTGCCTGCGGGCTATCCGACTGACCTTTATTGGAAGGGCCAGCCGCCGAAGGAGGAGTACAACTACCTCCTTGTTGATGTCCAACCCGGACAAAAGACAAAGTTCACATTGAACCGTTTCCGGCCGTGGTCGGCTGAACCGTTCGCAACCGTGGAAGTGTTCAAGTAAATCTGCTGCATGGCAGCGATGTCGGCTCCTGGCACTTCTCGGACCTCGCGAGATGTCCGACTTGAGTCCGCAAAGGGGGCCAAAGCGGACCTTGAAATCCCACAAATGCTACCGCCAGGGCTTTGATATGCCATGTGAGGGGCGACGCGGTTTCATAAGAAGTGCTAGGCAGGGCGACTGAGGAAGGACTCACCATGTCTCGACTGGTGGAAGGTCTCATCTTGTTAGCAGCGACGGCGCTAGTGTCTGGTCTCCTCGCACCTTTCGTTGTTAACAGAATTCAAGTAGCCAATCAAAAACGGCTGAAGGCGTACGAAGCAGACTTAGCCAGGCAATCGAAGATTATCGAAGAGCAGGGGGCATTAATACAGCGCCTATCGGGTGTACTCTGGGAGTTCCAGTTGACCCTTATCGCTCCGCTCTATTATGGGCAGCCGACATTTCGAACTAGCCAGCAATCACCTAAGCAGAACCGAGTGTCATCATCCTCCGGGCAGCCGCACGCGAGCCCTTATCCGGATGCAGCCGCGAACTATCTAGCAAACGCAGGGCGTCTCTTAGGATCCATCCGAGCCGAGATCGGAGGAGCTGTCAGGCTGGTTCCAGCAGACCAGTGGAGTATCTTGAAGGAATTGTACTACGACGAGCTACTACGCTTAGACCTTCAGGTAACCCAGCTGATTCTTAAGGGGGGGCCAACCGAGGAAAATACGAATGAATGGATGAAGGCGTGTTCATATGTCCTCAGCGACTTGGCCGTAATCCTCGACAGGACCGTTGACGGCTTGGCTGCCTCGCTTGGCCTTAAATATCGCACTCCTTAGGGCGTGTACTGGCAACGCACGACCAGCTTGTCGCTTTCATTCGAAAGCACAACTGCACCGTAACATCGAAGAGCTTCGTGCCCTAGTTACCAGTACCGCTACCCATAATAGCCGGAGGAGTAGGGGGCGCCGTACTACGCGAACGAGAGCCCCGCCCGAAGGTTGGACCGTGGGGGCCTACCGCCCAGGGCGGGGCTAGCGAAACCCTCTTGGCGGTTCCTCCTAGTCTTGATGATAAGGTTTCATTGAGGGTTTCGATTGGGGAAACACCCGGGCTCGTCCAGAGGTTCCCTGGGTCGCCGACGCATGTAAAAAAATCATCTCAGTGCAACGGTATCGGAGGCCGCGCCCGGTGTCCCGCTAAGTGGAGCGCTGCCCTGCTACGTAAGATGGCGCAACGTGACGAGCACGCCGCGTCCGATGACCGTCGCGCACAATGGGAGGGGCAGCCGGTCGCTGCCCCTTTCAAATTGGCCCCCCTAAAGCAGGGCTGCCCTGCGGCGACAGAGAGGTTGACGGCGGTGGCCCCTGACCTAAAACCCCACCATGCGTTGCTCGGTCAGGATATGAGGTGAAAATGGCTTTGAGGACAGGAGATATTGTCCAACTGAAATCTGGAGGTCCGCGCATGACGGTTTCTCGGATAAGCGGGACTATCATTACGTGCACATGGTTTGTCGATGGGGAAAATGAGAAGCACGAAGCTATTTTTGAGGAGGCTGTATTAAAGAGGCACCAAGACGGGGCCGGTCGCGGGACTGGCTGAAGATGAAGAACCCGGCGGCACCGGCAATGAAGCGCGAGGCCGAAGAGGACTGGGGCCGGGACCGATGGCGACGCCGCTGATCCTCAAGCGCGCGTCGGCCTCGCGTTCGTCCGGCCAATGGAACGATGACGACTTCGACGTGCTCGCTGACGGCGTTGTGGGCTTTTTATACGTTGAAACGAGCGAAAGATTTAGTGTGCAACATAACTGATGCCACACCGAAGGTAATTGCTGTGGCGAAAGTTAGGGCGAATATCGTGATCCACATTTGCAGCTCCATCGCCTGGCAGGCGGGAGCGCGACCGGTCTCTCAGCCACCGGCGCCTGGGCTATCCTCGTCTCGTTGGACGGGGCCGCAGCCGGTGATTCGCCCAGCGTGCGCCTATTACCGAGGACAAGCGAGACATTTTTCGCCATTGGCAAAACGGGCCGCGCTCTCACGCGACCGCATCATGAAGGCAGCCGCAGCGCCGGAGGGAACGCCTTGGCTGTGGACGCTGGCCTACGGCTACCACGAGGACCGCACGCCGACGCACGGCTATGAAGCGACGATGGCGGCGTTCGCTAAGAGTTGGCGGCGGCAATGAATAGGCGCGTCCTGCCATTGGCGAGGCCACTGGCCTGTTGAATCGTGCGCAGGGCTATCGGGTCAGCCTAGGGGTTCAGTGATCTTCCCATGCTCTTCCCATGGGCAATTTCTGGGAAGATGGGCGGCCCGAAATCTGGGCTAAGTATTTGATTTAATGGCGGGAGCGACGGGGCTCGAACCCGCGACCTTCGGCGTGACAGGCCGACGCTCTAACCAACTGAGCTACGCCCCCGCGGGCGCGGTGCGCAGTTAAATACCCACCCTGCGCGAGTCAAGGCAACGCGCCCGAACCCTCGGAAAAGCCAATATCCATGGCCAAATCAGAGACTTCGCCGATCCAGGGCACCCCGCCAGAGCCCGTCATTGGCCGGTTTCCGACCACCGGCATTGAAAAAACCCACATTTTTCGCCATTAAGTCATGGTCAGACCCTATCCGAATCGTCTAATGCGAACGCGTGATAAGTGGCTTTGCGGCCACTTTCCCCCAACCAGGAGGGCCAGCCATGGCAGCGAAGAAACCGGGCGCGCAGGCGACCGTGACCCTGAAGCATCTCGCCGCAAATCTCTCGGAATCGCATGAAATGTCGAAAAAACAGACCGAGGCGGTGCTCGGCGATCTGGTCGGCTTGGTGACGAAGCACCTCAAGAAAGGCGACCGCATCCGCATCGGCGGCCTCGGCATCCTGGTGGTGCGCAAGCGCGCCGCCCGCATGGGGCGCAACCCCGCCACGGGCGAACCGATCCAAATCAAGGCCAGCAAGAAGGTCGCTTTCCGCGCAGCCAAGGAACTCAAGGAAGCCGTGTGACGCTGCCACGGCGGATGACGCACAGGCGACGGAAGGAGCGGTGAAGCCCGTCTTCCGTCGTCGGTCTTTGGAGTCCGATCCCTGGGCTGTCGCGTGCTCGGGCCCATGGCAGCCGCCGCAACTAACGTTGACTTGTCGTCGAATGCGGCAAGGCGCGACAGCTGGTGGGCGGTGACGGACTCGAACCGCCGACATCCTGCGTGTAAAGCAGGCGCTCTACCAACTGAGCTAACCGCCCTCGCATCACCTTTATCGCCGTCGCGCGCGGCGAAGCAAGCGTGCCATCCCGGATGTTTCGAGGCGGCAAGACCGAGGGTTTGCGCCCAGCCTTTCCAGTTTTGCGGCCTCCTCATTCGTGAGATCCGCGCCGCCGGGCTGAGGACGCTCGGCCTGCCGTTCGGCGCGATCCGGTATTTGCGGCATGAGGGGCCCCGCGGCGATGATCGCAATCTTCCACCGGCGATCCGCGTGCGCCAACCCAAAAAGAGCGGCGGCGGCGCGCAAGGCGCCGCCGCCATTCTGATCGCACCCACTCGCTTGCGGGAAGCGTCCGATCAGGTCGGGCGCATCGCGTTCTTGGGCGCGTGGAAACCGGCGCCCACCGAATCCTTCTCACACATGTAAGCGCCCTGCTTGGTCTGCCCGTAATTTCGGCTGCTGCTGAGGTGATAGACCTTGGACCGCAAATTCGCCCAGACCACGGTATCGGTCGGGCAACTGGCCTTGGCTTCGGCCTCGGTCGCATATTGCCCCTTGCCAGCGGCTGCGGCAGCCGGCGCAGGCAGCGGCACGCCGCGGCACTCCGCCACGAACACCCGCTTGGTCTTGCCGCTCGCCTGGATGGCGGCCTTGTCGGCGGTCCATTCGTCGTTGCATTGCTTGACCGTCTTCTGCTGCGCGACCGCGGACTGGGACAATGCCGACAGTCCTACGAACGCGACGCACAGCGCCGTGGTGAAGGTCGTTTTCATCGCACATCTCTCCGAGACTGTTTCGCCGAACGCCGACCACATCGGTCGGCGGCGCAAAGGAACTGCCGCGCCGCCCCGCTGATTTGCGCACGGGGTTGACCGGCAGCGCGATTATGTTCTCTCTTTGTTCTTTCCATGTCAAGAACAAAAAAAGAACAAAAAATGGAGACGGCGTTGCGGCGCCGTCGTCTCGTTCGGCAGATATGTCAGTGTGCGGTGAGGGTCGAGGAATCCGCCTCGACCGCCGGTTCGGTGGTGACCGAGGTTTCCGTCGGTTTGGCCTTCTCCTCGTCCCACTCGATCGGCTCGGGCTTGCGCGTGAGCGCACGCGCGAGCACCTCGTCCATGCGCGAGACCGGAATGATGTCGAGGCCCTTCTTGATGCTGTCGCTGATCTCGACCAGATCCTTGGCATTCTCTTCCGGAATCAGCACCGTCTTCATGCCGCCGCGCGAGGCTGCGAGCAGCTTTTCCTTCAAGCCGCCGATCGGCAGCACCCGGCCGCGCAGCGTGATCTCGCCGGTCATGGCGACGTCGCGGCGCACCGGGATGCCGCTCATCACCGAGACGATGGCGGTGACCATGGCGACGCCGGCCGATGGTCCGTCCTTCGGGGTCGCCCCCTCCGGCACGTGGACGTGGATGTCCTTCTTGTCGAATCTCGGCGGCTCGATGCCGAAGGCGACCGCGCGCATACGCACGTAGGAGGCCGCGGCCGAGATCGACTCTTTCATCACGTCGCGCAGATTGCCGGTGACCGTCATCTTGCCCTTGCCGGGCATCATGGCGGCTTCGATGGTAAGCAGCTCGCCGCCGACGTCGGTCCACGCCAAGCCGGTCACGACGCCGACCTGGTCCTCGTCCTCGACCTCGCCGTAACGGAACTTCGGCACGCCGAGATAGTCCGACACGGTCTTCGCCTCGACCGTGATCGCCTTCTTCTTCGAGAGCGTCAGCTCCTTCACCGCCTTGCGGATCAGGGTGGAGAGCTCGCGCTCGAGGTTGCGCACGCCCGCTTCCCGCGTGTAGCGGCGGATCAGAAGCAACAGTGCGTCGTCGTCGATCGCCCATTCCTTGGGATCGAGGCCATGCTTGGCGATCGCGTGCGGGATCAAGTGCTTGCGCGCGATCTCGACCTTCTCATCCTCGGTGTAGCCGGCGATACGGATGATCTCCATACGATCCATCAAGGGCGGCGGGATGTTGAGCGTGTTCGCCGTCGTGATGAACATCACGTGGGAGAGATCGTAGTCGACCTCGAGGTAGTGGTCGTTGAAGGTATGGTTCTGCTCGGGGTCGAGCACTTCGAGCAGCGCCGAAGACGGGTCGCCGCGGAAATCGGCGCCCATCTTGTCGACCTCGTCGAGCAGGAACAGCGGGTTCGACGACTTGGCCTTGCGCATCGATTGAATGACCTTGCCGGGCATCGAACCGATATAGGTGCGCCGGTGGCCGCGGATCTCGGCCTCGTCGCGCACGCCGCCGAGCGACACACGCACGAAGTCGCGGCCGGTCGCACGGGCGATCGACTTGCCGAGCGAGGTCTTCCCGACGCCGGGCGGGCCGACGAGACACAGGATCGGGCCGGTCAGCTTGTTGGCGCGCTGTTGCACCGCGAGATACTCGACGATCCGCTCCTTGACCTTCTCCAAGCCGAAGTGATCGTTGTCGAGAATCTCCTGAGCGAGCTTGAGGTCCTTCTTGACCTTGGTCTTCTTGTTCCAGGGGATCGAGAGCAGCCAGTCAAGATAGTTGCGCACCACCGTGGCTTCCGCCGACATCGGCGACATCTGGCGCAGCTTCTTGAGCTCGTGGCTGGCTTTTTCGCGCGCCTCTTTCGAGAGCTTGGTCTTCTTGATCTTGTCCTCGATCTCCGCGAGCTCGTCCTTGCCTTCCTCGTCGCCGAGCTCCTTCTGGATCGCCTTCATCTGCTCGTTGAGGTAGTACTCGCGCTGGGTCTTCTCCATCTGGCGCTTGACGCGCGTGCGGATGCGCTTCTCGACCTGCAGAACCGAGATTTCGCTCTCCATCAGACCGAGCACCTTTTCCAGCCGTTCGGTGACGGACGGCGTCTCCAGGATCAGCTGCTTGTCCGGGATCTTGACCGCGAGATGCGAGGCAACGGTATCGGCGAGCTTGGCATAGTCCTCGATCTGCTGGACCACGCCGACCACCTCAGGCGACACCTTCTTGTTGAGCTTCACATAGTTCTCGAACTCGTTGATCACCGAGCGCGCCAGCGCCTCGGCCTCCACCTGCTCTCCGCTGGAATCCGCGAGCACGACCGCATCGGCCTCGTAATAGTCGGCACGGTCGGTGTAGCGCTCGACCTTGGCGCGCGCCGCGCCCTCGACCAACACCTTGACGGTGCCGTCAGGCAGCTTGAGCAATTGCAGCACGCTAGCGAGCGTTCCGATCTCGTAAATGGCGCCGGTCGCGGGGTCGTCGTCGGAGGCGTTCTTCTGCGTTGCAAGCAGGATGAACGTATCGGAGCGCATGACCTCCTCCAGCGCCTTGATCGACTTTTCGCGTCCGACGAAAAGCGGGACGATCATGTGCGGGAAGACGACGATGTCGCGCAGCGGCAATACCGGATAAGCCCGGGTCTCGCCGGGAATGAGAGGCGGTTTTGGCTTTGCGCTAGTCATGGCCCGAAGTCCTTGTTGTTGTGCCCCTCGCCCTTGCCCGTGGAAGCGGCGTCACGGTCGAGTGCAGAGGTGGGCCGGGAAGGCAGACACGGCTCGCCCGGGAGCCCGCCGTGTGCCGGAGTAGGTACGAACCCCTCCCCGGAGAATTTCGACGCGATCACTCGTACGCTTTTTCGCTCGACAATAGGTGGCGACGGCGTGCGCCGGTGTCAAGTAAGCCCGAAAATTCAAGCAAATAGCGGTATCGGAGCGATCCGCCGAGGACGCCTGGGACGAATCGGCGGCCGTGGCCGCGCCTTGCGGTTGCAGCGCACTCAAGCGCTCGCGTCGCCCGTCCGGTCGGCCCGGTCGGCATAGATGTAGAGCGGCCGCGCGGTCCCCTCCACGACCTCCCGCGAGATCACGACCTCCTCGACGCCCTCGAGGCTCGGCAGGTCGAACATGGTGTCGAGCAGAATGCCCTCCATGATCGAGCGCAGTCCGCGCGCGCCGGTCTTGCGGTCGATGGCCTTGCGCGCAATGGCGCCGAGCGCCTCCTCCGCCAGCGTGAGATCGATCGACTCCATCTCGAACAGCCGCTGGTATTGCTTCACCAGCGCGTTCTTGGGCTGGGTCAGAATGAGCTTGAGGGACGGCTCGTCGAGGTCCTCGAGCGTGGCAACGACAGGCAACCGGCCGACGAATTCGGGGATCAAGCCATACTTCAGGAGATCCTCAGGCTCGACTTCGCGGAAAATCTCACCGGATTTGCGATCTTCCGGCGCCAACACCTTGGCGCTGAAACCGATCGAGGTCGAACGCCCGCGCGCGGAAATGATCTTTTCGAGCCCGGCGAAGGCGCCTCCGCACACGAACAGGATGTTGGTGGTGTCGACCTGCAGGAACTCCTGCTGCGGGTGCTTGCGTCCGCCCTGCGGAGGCACCGACGCGATCGTGCCTTCCATAATCTTGAGCAGCGCCTGCTGCACGCCTTCGCCCGAGACGTCGCGGGTGATCGACGGATTGTCCGACTTGCGGCTGATCTTGTCGATCTCGTCGATATAGACGATGCCGCGCTGGGCCCGTTCGACGTTGTAGTCCGCGGATTGCAGCAGCTTGAGGATGATGTTTTCGACGTCCTCGCCGACATAGCCGGCCTCGGTGAGCGTCGTCGCATCCGCCATGGTGAAAGGCACATCGAGGATGCGCGCGAGCGTCTGCGCCAACAGCGTCTTACCGGAGCCGGTCGGGCCGATCAGCAGAATATTCGACTTCGCGAGCTCGACGTCGTTGTGCTTGGTTTGGTGGTTGAGCCGCTTGTAGTGATTATGGACCGCGACCGACAGCACCTTCTTGGCGTGGTCCTGACCGATCACATAGTCGTCGAGAACCTTGCGTATTTCCTTCGGGGTCGGAATCCCGTCGCGCGACTTCACCAGCGAGGATTTGTTCTCCTCGCGGATGATGTCCATGCACAGTTCGACGCACTCGTCGCAGATGAACACGGTCGGGCCGGCAATGAGCTTGCGCACCTCGTGCTGGCTCTTGCCGCAGAACGAACAGTAGAGCGTGTTCTTGGAGTCGCTACCGCCGACCTTGCTCATTCCATCTCTCCGTCGGCCGGCTGTCGCCCGGGCAAACCGGCCGCATAGCAGCCGAGCATAACAGGGGGTCTTCTAAGAGTCCGTAACACCAATGCCACACATCTCGGCGCTTTTGGGTCGATCTCGACCAAATCACCCCCTAGCGAACCACGGTAGTGCGGGGATAATCAAGATTTTGTTAATGATGAAAACTCAAGCCCGTGGCGACTTTTTGACCCTTTCAAGCCAGGGGGCGGCGCCGCAGCACCGAAGTCGAGGCCGGCGCGGACGGCTCGTCACATCTTCGAGACGTCCTCGGGCCGCTTGGCGATGACCTTGTCGACAACCCCCCACTCCACCGCCATCTCCCCGGTCAGGAAGTAGTCGCGCTCCAGCGCATCCTCGATCTTCTTCAGCGGCTGGCCGGTATGTTTCACGTAGATTTCGTTGAGGCGCTTCTTCAGGTTCAGGATTTCCTGGGCGTGCAGCATGATGTCGGTTGCCTGGCCCTGGAAGCCGCCGGACGGCTGGTGGAGCATGATACGGGAATTGGGCAGCGCGAAGCGCATGTCCTTGTGCCCGGCGGCCAGCAGAAGCGAGCCCATCGAGGCAGCTTGACCGATGCACAAGGTCGACACCGCCGGCCGCACGAATTGCATGGTGTCGTAGATCGCCAGTCCGGATGTCACCACCCCGCCGGGCGAGTTGATGTACATCGCGATCTCTTTCTTCGGATTGTCCGCTTCCAGGAACAGGAGCTGCGCGACCACCAGCGTCGCCATCGCATCCTCGACCACGCCGCTGATGAAGATGATGCGCTCCTTGAGCAGGCGCGAGAAGATGTCGTAGGCGCGCTCGCCGCGGTTGGTCTGTTCGACCACCATCGGGACGAGGGTGTTCATGTAGGTGTCGTGGGGGTCACGCATGGGTCCAACCTATCTTGGTCGCGGGTGGTGAAGGCGGAACGCCTCCGTGCTGCTCCAGAACCGCGACGCACGTATTGATACACTCGTCACAGATATAAACCGACGGGCCGGCTACAAGCCGCCCGACCTCGTCGGCGCCTCGGCCGCAGAACGAGCAGCGAAGCCTTGATCGCGACCGCAGCGACGCGCAATGCCCGCGAGCTTCATTATCCCTGGCATGGCCCTATATCCACGATTCGCACCGCCAAAGCAGCCCGCGAGCGCGTTGGCGGCGCTCGCCCTATTGCCCGGCGTCGAACATACGTTGGCGCGCGAGGACTGGTTATCCGTCTCGGCCCGGTCGACCGCGTGGACGGCCTCGGTTACGCCGAGCGTCAGCCGGCCGCGCCCTTTTCGTCGTCGTCCGCGAGGAGCTGCTCGCGCGAAACCTGCTTCTCGGTCACGGTGGCCAGTTCGACCAGGAAATCGACCACTTTCTCTTCGAAGATCGGCGCCCGTATCCCCACCACCGCAGCGGGATTCTTGCGATAGTACTCCCAGACTTCCTGCTCGCGCCCGGGCACCTGACGCGCCCGCTCCACGATCGCGCGGGTGATCTCATCCTCGGTGACGGCGATCTTGTTCCGCTCGCCGATTTCCGCCAGCACCAAGCCCAACCGCACCCGCCGTTCGGCGATAGCGCGATATTCTTCCCGCGCCTTCTCCTCGGTCGTGCCCTCGTCGGCGAAGGTACGCCCCTGCGCCTTGAGGTCACTTTCCACCGCGTTCCAGACGTTCTTGAACTCGTCCTCGGCAAGCGTCGGGGGAAGCGCGAATTTATGCATCTCATCGAGCTTATCAAGGAGCTGGCGCTTGAGGCGCTGGCGGCTGAGCCCGGCATGCTCCTGCTGCAGCCGCCCCATCACCGCCTCCTTGAGCTTATCGAGCGATTCCAAGCCGAGCGACTTCGCGAAGGCATCGTCGACAGTCACGGTGCCGGGCGCCTCGATCGATTTCGCCGTAACCTTGAATTCGGCCTCCTTCCCGGCAAGCTGCGCATTCACGTAGTTCGCGGGAAAGGTGACCTTCACCAACCGCGTTTCACCGGCGCCGAGGCCGATGAGCTGGTCTTCGAAGCCGGGTATGAAGGTGCCTGATCCCACATTGACGCCCACGTCGCCGCCGCTGCCGCCTTCAAACGGGGCACCGTCGAGCGTGCCGGTGAAGTCGATAACGACGCGGTCTCCCTTTTCGACCTTCGCTCCCTCCGCTTTGGCCGCGAACGGACGGTTCTGCTCGGCGATCTTGCCGAGTGCTTCATCGATCCGCGCGTCGGTGACCTCGGCGACGAGACGCTCGAGCTTGATGCCCTGGAAATTGCCGAGTTCGATCTTCGGCAGAATTTCGAGCGCGAGCGTATAGGCGAGGTCGGATTGGCCGCCGATGAGTTTGGCCACCTCGGCTTCTTCGTTCGGGATCGTGACCTTGGGCTCCATGGCGAGCTTGAGGCCGCGATCACTGACGATCTTGGCGTTGAGCTCGCGGATCACCGCCTCGATGGTCTCGGCCATCACCGCCTTGCCATAGATTTTCTTCAGGTGCGCCACCGGCACCTTGCCCGGACGGAAGCCGCGCAACTGGACGCGGTCCTTGAGCTCGCCGAGCCGCTCGGTCACCCGCGCCTCGAGATCGGCTGCCGGCACCTGGACCTGGAATTCGCGCTTGAGACCGTCGGAGAGAGTTTCTGTGACTTCCATCGGGGACAATCTGCTCGCTAGGGCCGCAATCGTGCGGCGGTCGTGGATCGGGCTCGACGCCGTCGACATGCCTTGATCCGGCGTGGTGCGGGCGGAGGGATTTGAACCCCCACGACTTTCGTCACGGGAACCTAAATCCCGCGCGTCTACCAGTTCCGCCACGCCCGCATGGGGCATTCTCGGCGCGCATCAAATGTCGGGCTTTCCCAACATCGTCACATCAGCTGCGCCAGTCGGCCGGATGACCCACTCGCGCTGCCGCCGGGCGGCGCGGCTTATATCATGCCCAAAGCACGCCGCACACGCCAAAAATGGGCGTCGTTACGGACCTTCTCAAGCGCGGATATTGCAAAACCGATCGCCCTTTCCAGTCGGCCGTACCTCGCGGCGATGGCGTCCCGGGTCCGGATACTAATGAGATCGGGCGGCGTGCGGGTCAGGGTAGTTGCCCCCGCACGAGAATGAGGACTTCATGCGGCCCCGCAGGTAAGATCCAAGCGAACGGGCGCTATGCGGGCCGCCGCACGGGACGGCGATGCTCGGCCACAGGGAGAGATGACGTGAAGTCGACCACTCGCCGCCAATTTTTGCGTTTCAGCGGGACCGCTTTCACAACGGCGGCCTTCCCACAGCTCGCATGGGCGCAAGGCTCCGCGCAAACCTGGCCCACGAAGGCCATTCGCCTGATCGTGCCGCTGACCGCCGGCAGCGCGACCGACGTCATGGGACGCCTGGTGATGGATCAGGTCTCGGCGCAACTCGGGCAGCCGATCATCGTGGAAAATCGCCCCGGTGCGGGCAACACCATCGGCATGGGCGCGGTCGCGAAGGCGGAGCCCGACGGCTACACCATTCTCGCCAATTCCTCGACCCACACGGTGACCCCGGCGACACGCTCCAATTTGGGATTCGAAATGACCGACCTCGCCGCCATCGTCCCGCTCGGCAACATGCCGGTGGTGATGGTGTTCAATCCATCGAAGGGCTACAAGAAACTCGGCGACTTCGTCGCGGCGGCGAAGGCGAAGCCGGGCTCGGTCAACTACGCGTCGGCAGGCGCCGGCAATTCGTCCCATCTCAACGGCGAGCGGTTCCGGGTGGCGGCCGGGATCGAAGCCGTGCACCTGCCGTTCAAGGGCGCTCCGGAAGCGCTGACCGAGGTGATGGCGGGCCGCGCCGATTTCTATTTCTCACCCTTGGTGAACGCGCTACCGCTGCTGAGGGACGGCCGGTTGCAGGCGCTCGCCGTAAGCGGCTCGACCCGCGCCTCCGCCCTGCCCGACGTGCCGACCACCGTCGAAGCGGGTTACCCGAACTCGGAATATAATTTCTGGGCCGGCGTGTTCGCGCCGGCAAAGACGCCCGCCGACATCCGCGCGAAGCTGCACGCGGAAATCGTCAAGGCGCTGCAGCAGCCCGCCGTCCGCGACAAGCTGCTTAACCTTGGCGCCGATCCCATGCCGCTCAGCTCGGCACAGTTCGAGGCGCTGGTGCGTCGCGAGATCGAAGACAATACCCGACTGGTGAAGGCCGTCGGCATCAAGGTGAATTGATCGAGCCAGACGCTCAGCGATGACGTCCCGCGGACAACCGGTGTCGCGTCGAGGCTTTCTCGTCGGCACGGGCGTCTGCTGCCTCGGCCTGCCGCTGCACGCGCGCGGGCAGACCGCCTCCGACGGTTTCCGCCTGCTGCACGCGCGCCGCTCCCGCGCCGGCCAGGCTGCGCCGTCGCCGCTGTTGAGATTGAGCTACGACGATGCCATCCCGGGCCCGACCCTGCGCGTCAAGCAGGGCGACGAGCTGCGCGTTCGGCTCGTCAACGAATTGGCCGAGCCGACCAGCTTGCATTGGCACGGCCTGCGCTTGCCCAACGCCATGGACGGGGTGCCGCGGCTCACTCAATCCGCCGTCACGCCCGGCGCAAGCTTCGACTACCGCTTTCGCCCGCCCGATGCCGGCACGTTCTGGTATCACGCGCCGGGCGCCCAAGCCGATCAAGGCCTGCACGGTCCGCTGGTGATCGAGGAAACGCATCCGGTCGACGTGGACCGGGACATCGTGCTGTTGTTCGCAATGCCGAGCGACGGCAGCACCTCGCCCGCGCCGGTCTTCGTCAATGGAGCGCTGCGTTCCGATATCTCGGTTCAGAGCGGGCAGCGGTTGCGCCTGCGGCTCATCAACGCCACAGCCGCGCGCGGCTTCACTCTCAAATTCGCGGCCCCCGCGCCCTGGATCATGGCCATCGACGGCCAGCCGGCAGAACCGTTTCTCGCCCGCGACAGCCGTGTTGGGCTCGGACCGGGCGCGCGGGTTGATCTGTTTACCGACATGACAGGTGATGCGGGGACGATCGCGCCGATCGTGACAGGGAGGGACGAGCATGTGGTCGCGCGGCTCGTCTACGCGAGGGGTGATGGCAGCAGCCGCGCACGCGGAGCGGAGCCCTCCCCGCTACCACCCAACCCGCTGCCGGCGCGCATCGACCTCAAAAACGCGCTCAAGGTCGAGCTTGAGCTTGCAAACGGCAAGCCGCTGGATCCGGCCGGCCCGCCGCTGTTTGCCGTGAAACGCGGACGGCCCGTGAGCTTGGGCATCCGCAACAGCAGCGGCCGTCCGCAGGTCGTGCATCTCCATGGCCATCACTTCCGACTCCTGGACCGGCTCGATGACGGCTGGAAGCCACACTGGATGGATACGCTCGTCGTCGGCGGACCGACCGAGCGTATTGCCTTCGTCGCCGACAATCCTGGCAAATGGCTGATCGACAGCCGGATGCTGGAGCACCAGGACGCCGAGACGGCGGTTTGGTTCGCGGTGACCTGATCGAACCGGCGCGGAGCCGCACGGCGCAGGTCAGCAGCGGCCGAGCCGGTCGAACAATCGCCGGTACACGCTGGGCAGAACTTCGGGCAGGTCCTCCGCGATCAGACCTGGCCCTGCTTCCGCGCCCGCTTCCCCGTGCAGCCAGACCGCTGCTGCCGCGCCCTCGAACACCGGCATGCCCTGGGCGAGGCAGGCCGCCGCAAAGCCCGCAAGCACGTCACCCGACCCGGCCGTGGCGAGCCAGGCCGGTGCATTGTCGGCGATCGCGGCGCGTCCGTCCGGGGCGGCGACGACCGTGTCCGGCCCCTTGAGCAGCACCACGGCGCCGGCGGCTTCGGCGGCCTGGCGCGCGCGTTCGAGCTTTGAACGAGCGTTGCCATGTACTGATTTGAACAACCTACTGAATTCCCCCTCGTGCGGGGTCAGCAGCGCGGGCGTTGTCCGTCTCTTTAAGGCGGCGAATAGGGTCTTCGGCGCGTCGGCAAAGCTGGTCAAAGCATCGGCATCGAGCACCACCGCGCCCCCGCTTGCGAGCGCCGCCAGAACCATGTCCCGCATCTGGCGTCCCACGCCGCCTCCGGGGCCCAGCACCACGCTGTTGCGCCGGGGATCGCTCAGGAAGTCGGCAAGTCCGTCGGCGCCATCGACCGGCCGCACCATCACGGCGAGGTTCGCTGCCGCGTTGACCGCGAGCGCGTCGCGCGGGCTCGCGATGGTCACGAGCCCAGCGCCCGCGCGCAGCGCGCCGCGGGCGGCAAGGCGCGCCGCGCCGGTCGAGGAGAGCCCGCCGGATACCACGACGGCGTGGCCGCGGGCATATTTGTGTCCGTCGACCCGCGGCACCGGGAAGCGGTCGGCCCACAGTTCCGGACGGTTGATCCAGAGCCGCGGCTTGATCCGGTCGAGCACGCTCGCCGGTATGCCGATGTCGGCGACGTGAACGGTTCCGCAGTGCAGCCGGCCGGGCAACAGCACATGGCCGCTTTTGCGCCGGAAGAACGTCACCGTGTCGGTGGCGTTGACCGCGAGCCCCATGACGGCCCCGCTCGTCCCGTTGATCCCGCTCGGCAGATCGACCGCGTGGACGGTGGGCGCCGCATTCATCGCCTCGATCATGGCGCGCGCGACGCCTTCCACCGCTCGGTCGAGGCCGGCCCCGAACAGGGCGTCGATGACGACGTCGGCAGGCATCAGGGCCGCCGGCGCGGCCGGCGTGCACGGACCCTGCCAGCGCTGCGCGGCCAGCCGGGCATCACCCGCGAGCCGCTCGCGTTGGCCGACCAAATGGAGGCGCACGCGGTAGCCACGCTCGGCGAGAATGCGGGCGGCAACAAAGCCATCGCCGCCGTTGTTGCCCGGACCTGCAACCACGGCGACGCGCGCGCCCGGGGGATGACGCGCCGAGATGCGGTCGGCGACCGCGCGGCCGGCATTCTCCATCAGCTCGATGCCGGGAACCCCGCCCGCGATCGCCAAGCGATCGGCCTCCGCCATCTCGGCAGTGGAGAGCAATTCAATCATCGCCGGCGCACAGTAACCCAAAGCGCCCGCGGCCTTGCGGCAATTCCTTCGCCTGCAGCGGGAAGATGCACGGCCGTGATCACAAAATAGGCAAATTGCTCAAATTGTAATCCGGCGGCCCTTTCCGGGCGCCGGAGCGCGGTCGCGAGCCGCGGTTAAATCTCTGATCATCAGCCGCTTTTCCCGTTCGTGAGGGCTTGGCACGGACCCTGCTAACCGTAGCGCGGCCGAGCGGGCGTGCTTCCGCGCAGGTCCACGGAAGGAAACGCGATGAAGAAGATCGAGGCCGTCATCAAGCCCTTCAAGCTCGACGAGGTGAAGGAGGCCCTGCAGGAAGTCGGACTGCAGGGCATCACGGTTACCGAGGCCAAGGGCTTTGGCCGGCAGAAGGGGCACACGGAACTCTATCGCGGCGCCGAATACGTCGTGGATTTTCTCCCCAAGGTGAAGATCGAGATTGTGCTCGGCGACGACATGGTCGAGAAAGCGATCGAGGCGATCCGTCGCGCCGCTCAAACCGGGCGGATCGGCGACGGCAAAATCTTCGTCTCCAATATCGAAGAAGCCATTCGGATCAGAACGGGGGAATCCGGACTGGACGCGATCTGAACTGCTGGTCCCGCACGACAGCTCCTCCCTCCGGTCCACGGCCCAGCCATACGAAAGGGTATTCGTTCCATGACGACCGCCAAAGAAGTTATGAAGCTGATCAAGGACAACGACGTGAAATACGCCGATCTGCGTTTCACGGATCCGCGCGGCAAATGGCAGCACGTCACCGTCGACATCACGACAGTGGACGAAGACACCTTCAGCGAAGGCATCATGTTCGACGGCTCCTCGATTGCCGGCTGGAAGGCGATTCACGAGTCCGACATGCAGCTCATGCCCGATCCGGAGAGCGCTTGCATCGACCCGTTCTATGCGGAGACCACGCTCGTTCTCGTCTGCGATACGCTCGAGCCGCTGACCGGAGAGCCCTACAATCGCGACCCGCGCTCGATCGCCAAGAAGGCCGAGGGGCTGGTCAAGTCCATGGGCGTCGGCGACACCGTGTTCTTCGGGCCGGAAGCCGAGTTCTTCATCTTCGACGACGTCAGGTATTCAGCGACCCCCTACAACACCGGCTTCAGGCTCAACTCGATCGAATTTCCCACCAACACAGACACCGATTACGAAGGCGGCAATCTCGGCCACCATATCGGCACCAAGAAGGGCTACTTCCCGGTGCCGCCGCAGGACACGGCGCAGGACATGCGCTCGGAAATGCTCGGCGCCATGGCGCGCATGGGCGTCAAGGTCGAGAAGCACCATCATGAGGTCGGCTCGGCGCAGCACGAGCTCGGCATGCGGTTCGCCCCGATGGTGAAGATGGCGGACCAGACCCAAATCTACAAATATTGCATCCAGCAGGTCGCGCAGATCTACGGCAAGACCGTGACCTTCATGCCCAAGCCGGTCTACGGCGACAACGGCTCCGGCATGCACTGCCACCAGTCGATCTGGAAGGGCGGCGAGCCGACTTTCGCCGGCAACAAATACGCCGATCTGTCCGACATGGCGCTGCATTACATCGCCGGCATCATCAAGCACGCGCGCACCATCAACGCCTTCACCAATCCGACGACCAATTCGTATAAGCGGCTGGTGCCAGGGTTCGAGGCGCCGGTGCTGCTCGCCTATTCGGTGCGCAACCGTTCGGCCTCGTGCCGCATTCCGCTCGCCTCCTCGCCGAAAGGCCGGCGCGTCGAGGTCCGCTTCCCAGACCCGCTGGCCAATCCCTATCTCGGCTTCGCCGCGATGCTGATGGCCGGCCTCGACGGCATCAAGAACAAGCTCAACCCGGGCTCGCCGATCGACAAGGATCTCTACGATCTGCCGCCCGCGGAGTTGAAACAGATTCCCACCGTCTGCGGCTCGCTGCGCGAAGCGATCGGCTACCTCGACAAGGATCGCGACTTCCTCAAGGCCGGCGGCGTGTTCGACGACGACTTCATCGACAGCTACATCGACCTGAAGATGACCGAGGTGATCCGCTTCGAGCACACCCCGCATCCGATCGAGTTCGAGATGTACTATTCGGCGTAGCGTCCTCCCCATCATCGCTGGCGGCGATGCACCTCGAAGGGCGCCCGCGGGCGCCCTTTTTGTCGATCCGCGATGCCGGCAACCAACAAGGCCGGGATCAACCGGGACAGGCATCGGGCAACCCCGTCATGTTCCGGTCGCGCCGGCGAGCGGGACGAACAGATCCTCGATCGCAATCGGACGGGCGATGAAGCCCTGTTCGACCATGTATGCGACCAGCGCCTGCAAGGTCGGGCGATTGGCCTCGATGCCGTAAGGGAATGCATCTCCTCCAAACAGGTCGTCGATCTCCTCCACGTCGTCGATCAGCCACGGCAGCATCGCGGCGAGCGAGCCGGCGTAGCGCAGGCGCCTTTGCGCGCGCCGCTTCGACTCCACGAACGCGTTGTACAGGCTGGAGGCGATCCACGGCTGTCGTTCGTACAGCTCGCGCCGGATCGCGATGAGGTGCATGATCGGGAAGATCCTGGTCTGCTCGTAGAATTGCCGTTCGCGCGCGCGGTAGTCGGGAAACAGGCGGGCGACCTCGGGATGGCGGCCCAGTTGCTCCGGCTTGCGCGATCCGATCAGGGCGTCGATCGCGCCGCGCGCGAGCAGCGCGCCGAGCGGCTCGGCGCTCTTGTTGTGCTCGATCCGCACCGGACGCAGCAGCGGCGGAGCATGCGGCTTGCCGTGCGTGCCGGCCTTCTCCACGGCGCCCTCGACCCACCGGACGGAATCGAGATCCACATCGAATTGATGCGCCAGGAGACCGCGCGCCCAGATCGCGGCGGTCTGGGTATAGAGCGGAAGGCCGATGCGCTTGCCTTCGAGATCCTTGGGCGCGCGGACGCGGCGCGTATTGACGAAGATGTAGCCGTGGCGAAACACGCGCGAGGGAAAGACCGGTAGCGCCACGAACGGACAGTCGCCGCGGCCCATCAGGCTGATGAATTCGGACGCCGAAAGCTCGGCGATGTCGAATTCGTGCCCGCCCACCATGCGGTCGAAAATCTCGCGGCCCGACCTCAGCGTGATGCAATTGAGGTCGATTCCCTCGGGAACGACATCCCCTTCCCGAATGGCTTCCATCCGATCGTAGCGACAGCAGGCGAAGGTCAGGGCAAGGCGTGACATGGCTCACCGGCGGTGAATTCATCGCAAAACATCGTCCCATGACTATCAGGAGCCGGGGCGAACATCAGCGTCACGGAGAGGCGACGTGCGGGCCAGCAGATCGGTGAGGGACAGAGGCAAATGAACAAGCGCGCGTGGTCTGTCGTCGCGCTCGCCCTCGCGATCAGCGGAGCCGGCATGGCGCGCAGGCAGCGCGCCAACCGCGCGACCGCCGATTGAGCGCAGGATCAACGCTTGGAGAACTGGAACGAGCGCCTGGCTTTGGCCCTGCCGTATTTCTTGCGCTCGACCACGCGCGGATCGCGGGTGAGAAAACCGCCCTTTTTTAGCGCGCCGCGCAGATCCGGCTCGAAATTCAGCAGCGCCTTGGACAGGCCGTGGCGCACCGCGCCCGCCTGGCCCGACAGCCCACCGCCGGAGACGGTACAGATCACGTCGTATTGGCCGTTGCGGTTGGTCGCCACCAGCGGCTGCTGGATCAGCATGCGCAACACCGGCCGGGCGAAATAGGTTTCGAATTCGCGGGTATTGATGACGATCTTGCCGCCGCCGGGCTTGACCCAGACCCGCGCCACCGCGTCCTTGCGCTTGCCGGTGGCATAGGCGCGGCCCTGCTTGTCGAGCTTTTGGACGTATTTCGGAGTCTCTGGCGCCGCCGCAGGCTTGAGCGCGGACAGCTGATCGAGCGACTGCATGGTTTCGGCCATGGTCATGCGCTCCTCTTGTTCTTGCGGTTCATGGCGGCGACGTCGAGCGTTTCGGGGTTCTGCGCCGCATGCGGATGATCAGGACCGGCGTAGACGCGCAGATTTCCCAGTTGCACGCGGGCGAGCGGGCCGCGCGGCAGCATGCGCTCGACCGCCTTCTCCACGACGCGCTGGGGAAATTTGCCCTCCAGGATCGCACGCGCCGAGCGCTCCTTGATCCCGCCGATATAGCCGGTGTGGTGGCGATAGATCTTGTTCTCGCGCTTGCGGCCGGTGAGCACGATCTTCTCCGCATTGACGATGATGACGTTGTCGCCGTCATCGACGTGCGGGGTATAGGTCGGCTTGTGCTTGCCACGCAGGCGCATCGCCACGATGGAGGCGAGCCGGCCGACGACGAGACCGGTGGCGTCGATCATCACCCACTTCTTCTCGATCTCGGCAGGCTTGGCCGAAAAGGTTTTCATGACACGGCTTCCGTAACGGGCGGCAACAGCGACTTTGCTGGCCGGGCTCATACACCAGCAGCAAGCCCGCGGTCAACGCCATCTTTGATATAATGTTCCATCAACTCAAGCGTTTACGCTAATGGTGCTATAATACTCCCAATCGGCCCACCGGCGGCGGAATCGAATAGGTCGAGGTGGCGTGCGCGACCGCCGCTTCCTCCCCCGCCGGGCAAATGGTGATTTCGCCGGTCGCAAGCCGGCTGCCGAGCTTCAACAGCCGCGCCTCGGCGACCAGATCGCAGCGCGCGGGCTTGCGCAAAAAATTGATGTTGAGATTGATGGTCACTGCGAGCGGCACCGGGCCGATCGCGGCGAGCACCGCGACATACATGGCGAAGTCCGCGAGCGCCATCATGGTCGGCCCCGAAATGGTACCGCCGGGCCGCAGGTAGGTCTCGCGGAAGGCCTGTCGGACCCGGCAGCCCCGTTCCCATAGGGCTTCGATCGCAAGACCACTCTCGGGATGGAAGACCTGCGGAAACTCGGCGGCGAGAAAGCGCTCGAGCTCATCGATGGTCATAACGACCGGCATTCGCCGCCCTCCCTGTGACGACAGAACTAGACGATTAGGGCTGAATGAAAAAGGCCGGCAGCTCGCGAAGCCGTGTGAGAGTTGCCGCAATGCTTCCCCGGGAGGCCTGCTTCCTCATCAGACCACCGCTATCTGTAGAGCGCTACTCCCTGCCGAATTGCTTGCGCAATTCCTCCTTGGCTCGCATCAATGTCTTCTTGCGCGAGGCGGGCAAATTCTTCCCCGCACGATTGATGTAGAACGTGAGCATGGAGAGCGCGGAGCGGAAGGGATCGGCTTTGCGGCGTCGGCTTCTTTCGGCCGACCGTTTCAACGATGCCGCGATCCGTTTGGGATCGCGCGACGTGAACACACCCTGCTCGAGGGTCAGCGCATCGCTGTGCTCGGTCACTTGGCGCGACCAGCGCCGTCCGCGCGGACGCCGCGCCGTCGCCCGCCTGGCGCGGCTGCGCTTGCGGCCTGCGGTCTTCGGGTGGCGCCCTCGCCTCTTTGCCGCGGCGGGTTTTCTTGCCATGACATCACCATGCGCTGAACATGCCAACAGTGCCGGGATCTCAACGTCCGGGCGCATGCCCTGTTCCGCCGCACCAAGGCTTGCGCCGTCGGCGCACGGCGTTAAGTAGAAGAAGATGCCAGCCTCCGGGAGGCGTGCCATGAAGGTCCAATCCTCCGCGCCTGCCCGCTCCCGCGCAGTCACGGCGGGACCGATCCTCGTGCGCGAGAATATCGGCAACGTCGCCGTTCTCGCGCTCAACCGTCCGCAGACGCGCAACAGCCTGTCGGAGGCCATGCTCGCGGCGCTCGCCCGGGAGCTCACCGGGATCGCCGGGGATCGCGCGGTCCGCGTGGTCGTGCTCACCGCCAAGGGGCCCGCCTTCTCCGGCGGGCACGATCTCAAGGAATTGACCGCGCGCCGCTCCGATCCGGACCACGGCCGCGCCTACTTCCGGCACATCATGCTGACATGCAGCGCCATGATGCAGCAGATCGTCCACTTGCCGCAGCCGGTGATCGCGGCGGTGCAGGGCACGGCGACCGCGGCCGGCTGCCAACTGGTGGCGAGCTGCGACCTCGCGGTCGCATCCGCGGAGGCAAAATTCGGAGTGTCCGGCATCAACGCCGGTCTGTTCTGCTCGACGCCGATGGCGCCGCTTTCGCGCAACGTTGCGCGCAAGCACGCGATGGAGTTGCTGCTCACCGGCGACCTGATTTCGGCACAGGATGCGTTTCGCATCGGACTCGTCAACCGGGTGGTTCCTGCCGGCAGCGAGTTCGACGCCGCATTGGCGCTCGCTCGCAAGATTGCCGGCAAATCATCCCATGTGGTGAAGATCGGCAAAGAAGCGTTTTATCGCCAGCTCGAAATGGGGCTCGACGAGGCCTATCGCTATACGGCCGAGGTCATGGTCGAGAACCTGATGGCGCGCGACGCGCAAGAGGGCATTTCGGCCTTCGTGGAAAAGCGCCCACCCAAGTGGCAGGACAAGTGACGGCGGCGCCAGCGCCGTTCAAGCATTCGCAGCCCGCGCGATCGCCACGCAGCGCCGCCGCAGACGCGGCGTGGTGAAATCGAGGAAGGCGCGCAACTTCGGCGGCGGGTGCCGTCCCCCTGGATGGACGAGATGGATCGGGATGTCGTCGCCTTCGTAGGCGGGCAGCAGGCGAAGCAATGACCCGCGCGCAATATCGTCGGCCGCCTGGTAGCTCAGCACGCGGGTAATCCCAAAGCCGGTTCTCGCCGTGTCGACCGCGGCCTCCGCCGTGGTCACGACCAGCCGGGGCTTTACAGCAACGTTCGTTTCGCCGGCCTCGTCGCCGAACACCCAGCGCTCGACGCCCGAGATGGCGGAGAATGCGATTATTGCGTGCGCACCGAGATCCGCGGGCGTGTGCGGCGTGCCGTGTCGCGCCAGATAGTCCGGGGCGGCGACGACGATGCGACGCACCGCGCCGACGCGGGACGCGACCGCCGAGCTTTCCGCCAACGCGCCGATGCGCACCGCCGCGTCGAGGCCCTCCTCCACCAGGTCGACCGGCCGATCGAGCAGCGTGAGCGCCACCGACACGTCGGGAAAACGAGCCAGAAACTCGGTCACGATCGGCGTCACGTGCAGGCGGCCGAACAGGATCGGCGCCGTGAGGCGCAGCTCGCCCCGCGGCGCCCTCCCCTCGCCCGCTGCCGCCCGCTCGATCTCGTCGAGATCGGCAAGCACGCGGCGCGCGCCCGCCAGAAACCGCTCGCCGGCCTCGGTGATGCTCACCGCGCGCGTGGTGCGATTAAGGAGACGCACCCCGAGCCGCGCCTCGAGCTCCCCGACCGCCCGCGTAACCGCGGCGGGCGAGCGCCCGAGCCGCCGGGCAGCCGTGGCGAACCCGCGGTGCTCGGCGACGGCGACGAAAACCGCCAAGGCATCGATCCGATCCATATTGTTGCATATAACGGAATAATGACTTGCGGCGAAGCCCCATTATAACTTTTTGCGAAACGGTTATCTTTACGCCTCGACCGCCGTTCCGGCGAACCGCAACCGCCGGGCCGAGCCCGCCCCCGCGAACGCGATGGGACCCCGCCATGAACAACAGCGACATCGTCCTCACCCCGGCCGCACGGCGCGCGCAAGCCCGGCGCGGGTCGGCGCGCGCCTACGACAAACGCGTCGCCGCGGGCTTTCCCGAGCGCGTGACGAACGAGCTTGCGGCCTTCATCGCCGAACTCGACACCGCCTTCCTGGCCACGGTGTCCGCCGCCGGCGCGCCCTATATCCAGCACCGCGGCGGCCCCATGGGCTTCATCAAGGTGCTCGACGACAAGACGCTCGGCTTTGCGGACTACGCGGGGAATCGGCAGTACATCACGATCAGCAACCTCGCCGACAACGACCGCGCCTACTTGTTCCTGCTCGATTTTGCCCGGCAGCGGCGGATCAAGTTGTGGGGCCGCGCGCGGGTCGTCGAAGACGAACCGGCACTGCTGGCGCGGCTCAGCGACCCCGGCTATCGCGCCCGCCCCGAGCGCGCCATCCTGTTCACGATCGACGCGTGGGACGTGAACTGCTCGCAGCACATCACCGCGCGCTTCACCGAGGCCGAGGTGGCCGAGGCCACCGCGCCGCTGCTGCAACGGATCGCCGCGCTGGAGGCGGAGAATGCGCGGCTGCGCGCGGCGGTGCTGCCGACAGCAGCGCCGGAGGAAACGCCGGCCGCGCCGCGATAGCGCTCTTCCGCATTCACAGGCGCGTCCCTATGTTGCCCGGCATGAACCACGACAGCTACGACGACGGCTACATCCGCGGCATCCTCAACACGGTGAAGACGATCGCGATGGTCGGGGTTTCGGCCAACACCAGCCGGCCGAGCTATTTCGCCTTCAAGTATCTGCTCGAGCGCAACTACCGCATGATCCCGGTCAATCCCGGGCTCGCCGGCCAGGAGCTGCTCGGACGCAAGGCCTACGCCAAGCTCGCCGACATCCCCGAGCCGGTCGACATGGTCGACATCTTCCGCGCCCCGCAATACGCGGTGGCGATCGTCGAGGAGGCGCTCGCGCTCACGCCGCGCCCGCAAGCGATTTGGATGCAGCTCGGCATCCGCAACGACGCGGCGGCGAAGCTTGCGGAGGCGAACGGCCTCAAGGTGGTGATGAACCGCTGCCCGAAGATCGAATATGGCCGCCTGTCCTCGGAGATCGCCTGGATGGGCGTCAACACCCGCACCATCACGGCAAAGAAGGCGCAGCTCTTCGGCCGCGGCATCCAGCGCATGGCGCTCAATCGCGTCACGCTGGCGGGCGGCTCGACCGACGCCGCCATGCACGCGCAAAAGCCCGACGACGCCGGCGGCTGACGTTCTTCCTCCTTCGTCCCGCTGCACTACGCCGGGGCGCGCGCGCTCGCGCATCGATGCATGCCTCGCCCAAGTGGTGACGCCCAAGTCCTCACGCCCAAGCCTTGACGGCGGGAGGCGCTTCGATAAACCAGCACCAGGATCCGCGGACCGCCCGGTCCCGGCAGTGCACGAGGACCGGCCATGACCGATCGCATCCCAGGCTTTGCTACGCTCGCGATCCATGCCGGCGCCCAGCCCGATCCGACCACCGGCGCACGCGCCACGCCGATCTATCAGACCACCTCGTTCGTGTTCGAGGACGTCGATCATGCGGCCTCGCTGTTCGGGCTGCAGACCTTCGGCAACATCTATACCCGCATCGGCAATCCGACCAATGCCGTGCTGGAGGAGCGCGTCGCCGCGCTCGAAGGCGGCACCGCCGGCCTCGCGGTGGCCTCCGGCCACGCCGCCCAGGTGGTCGCCATGCACTGCCTGATGCGGCCGGGCGAAGAATTCGTCGCCGCCAAGAAGCTCTACGGCGGCTCGATCAACCAGTTCAATCATGCGTTCAAGAATTTCGGCTGGAACGTGGTGTGGGCCGACTCGGACGACATCGGCACCTTCGAGCGCGCCATCAGCCCGAAGACCAAGGCGATCTTCATCGAGTCGATCGCCAATCCCGGCGGCGTCATCACCGATATCGAGGCAGTCGCGAAGATCGCCAAGAAGGCCGGCGTGCCGCTCATCGTCGACAACACCTTGGCGACGCCCTATCTCTGCAAGCCGATCGACTACGGCGCCGACATCGTGGTGCATTCGCTCACCAAATTTCTCGGCGGCCACGGCAATTCGATCGGCGGCCTGATCGTCGACGCCGGCACCTTCAACTGGTCGCGCGAGAAGCGCTACCCGATGCTGTCGGAGCCGCGACCGGAATACCACGGCATCGTGCTGCACGAGACGTTCGGCAACTTCGCTTTCGCCATCGCCTGCCGCGTGCTGGCGCTGCGCGACATCGGGCCGGCGCTGTCGCCGTTCAACGCCTTCCTCATCCTCACCGGCATCGAGACGCTGCCGCTGCGCATGCAGCGCCATTGCGACAACGCGGCGGTGGTGGCGCAGTGGCTGGCCGGGCATCGCCAAGTGGCGTGGGTGAGCTATCCCGGGCTTCCCGGCGACCGCTACCACAACCTCGCGAAGAAATACGTGCCGAAGGGCGCGGGCTCGTGTTTCACCTTCGGCCTCAAGGGCGGCTACGACGCCGGCGTCAAGCTGGTGTCGAACGTGAAGCTGTTCTCGCATCTCGCCAATATCGGCGACACGCGCTCGCTGATCATTCACCCGGCCTCGACCACGCACCGCCAGCTCACCGACGCGCAGAAGGTCCAGGCCGGCGCCGGGCCCGACGTGGTGCGCCTCTCCATCGGCCTCGAGGACAAGGACGACATCATCGCCGACCTGGAGCAGGGCCTGGCGGCGGCGTGAGCCGTCGCCCCTCCCGGGCGTATCCATCGATGCCGGCGATGTGGGCAATTGCCCAATTGCAGGCGCCTTCGGACGCCCGTCACGCGCCCCGCCTCTGTTCATAACAGGCGGAGAACAGCGCCCGCCTCCGGACTGGCGCCCACCTCAAGGGAGGTGATGGGCAGAAGCCCCATGCCGTCGCGGGGACGCGCTACGCCGGCGCGTCTCGGCGCCGCGCTCGGGCGGGCACCAAGGCTTCAGGCGCAATTTACGATGATGCGCCACTGCTACATGATTCGCGTTACGCAGTCGAGCAAAATCGCGCGGCTCAGGATTTGCGCAGCGTCCGGCTGACATAGTCGCGGATGCGGGCGAGCGTCTCGGGCGCGCTCCAGATCTGCGCGACGGCGGCGGCATCCACCGCCGCGCGCTCCACCCGTTCCCGCGCCGCTGCGCGCGTCTGCCGCTTGGTCAAGGCGAAGGCGGCGGGCGAGAGCGCCACCAGGGTTTTGGCCGCGGCCACGGCGTCCTCGATGAGGGCTGCTCGGATCGACGATGGCATGGACGAATCCGCGGCCCATCGCCTCGACCGGAGCATAGGTCTCGCCGCTTGACCAGCGCCTCCTCGAAATATTGCGGCGCGGTCGCATGCCGCATGATCTCCATGGCGATCGGCGGGAACGGAACCCCGACCAGCAGCTCGGTCACCCCGATGCGGCCGGCCTCGCGCGCCATCAGGCGCCGGTCGGCGGCGCAGGCGAGCACGCAGCCGCCGGCAATGGCGTGGCCGTTGATCGCCGCCACTACCGGTTTCGGGTGCGAGAACACGGTCGCGAACATCGTGCTCAGCGCCGGCAGGAATTTTCCGATATAGGGCGCGCCGCCGTCGAGCAGACGCAGCAGGTCGACGCCGGCGGAGAATATCCGCCCGCTGCCGGTCACGACCACGGCGCGCGCCGCCGCCGCCTCGGCAAACCGCGCGGTCAGCGTTGCGCAGAATTCGATGCTCATGGTGTTGGCCTTGCCGTCGGCCATGCGCAGCACCGCCACGCCGTCGTGCTCGGTGAGCTCGATCACGTTGCGCGCTCGGGGCGATGCGCGGCGGACGCCGCCATCGGCTCACGCGCCGGGGCGCGGCGGCGTTCGAGCCGCTCCGCGTGCACCACTGCGATGGCGAGCACCGCCAGCGCCATCGTCTGGTGCAGCAGCGCGAGTGCGAGCGGCGCCCGGTGGACGAGCGTCACGATGCCGAGCGCCGCCTGCAGGGTGACGGCGGAGGCGAGCGCCAGCGCGCCGGTCAGCGCCGGCCCGCCCCGCAGCGTGCGCGCGACATCGGCGGCGTGCAGCACCGCGGCGAGCCACAGCGCATAGGCCAGCAGGCGATGATCGAACTGCACCGTGAGCGTGTTCTCGAAAAAATTCCGCCACCACGGCACGGCGAAAAACAGGCGCGCGCCCTCCGGCACCAGGCCGCCGTCGATCAGCGGCCAGGTGTTGTAGATGAGGCCGGCGCGCAATCCGGACACCAGCGCGCCCAGATAGATTTGCACGATCACCAGGGCGAGCAGCGCCGTCGCGCCCGCGCGGATGCGCGCTGGCGCCGCGATCGCCGCGCTCGGGGTCAAGCCCTGCGCGGTCCAAACAACGACCGCGAAGATCACGCAGGCGAGCGTCAGGTGAAACGCCAGGCGGTATTGCGACACGCTGACCCGGTCCGCCAGGCCGGAGGCGACCATCCACCAGCCGACCGCCCCGAGCGCCGCACCGAGGGCGAAAATCGTCCACAGCCGCGCGCGCAGATGCGGCTCGATCCAGCCGCGCCAGAGGAACCAGAGCAACGGAAAAAGGAAGGCCGCACCGACCAGCCGTGCCAACACGCGATGGGTCCACTCCCACCAATAGATCGTCTTGAAATCGTGCAGGCTCATCCCCGGATTGCGCTCGCGGTACTGCGGGATCGCCTTGTACTTGTCGAATTCCGCCTGCCAGGCGGTCGCATCGAGAGGCGGCAGCACGCCGGTGACCGGCTTCCATTCCACGATCGACAGGCCCAACTCGGTCAGCCGCGTGGCCCCGCCCACGACCACGGTCACGAACATCAAGGCGGCGACCGCCAGCAGCCACAGCCTGACGGCGCGGCGGCGGGCTGGCGCGGACGGAGAAATGCTGCTCATGCGGTCATTCGCTTGCTGGCGGCGGGCGGACCATATAGTTGCGTGCCTGGTCCCGCAATCGAGCCCGAAGCGTGATGCCCATCCGCCTGCGCAAGCTCATCGGCGCGGTCGCGCTCATCGTCCTGGTGGTGACATGGGCGCTGATCGCGATGGCGCTCGCGCAAGCGCCGGCGATCAAGGCCAACGGCCTGATCGAGGTGATCTACTACGTGGTCGCGGGCCTGGGCTGGGTGCTTCCGGCGATGCCGCTGGTGCGCTGGATGTCGCGGCCCGACGCCGCGTAGTCATCCTCGGTCACCCGCTCTTGCGCGGCTGGCGGCGCGAGGGTAGACGTGGCGATGCTTGGCGGAGCGTAGCGCAGCCCGGTTAGCGCACCAGTCTGGGGGACTGGGGGTCCCGAGTTCAAATCTCGGCGCTCCGACCATCAGCCCTTTGTAAGCTAACGCAAAGCTTCTCGACGCGACGCGCAGGTCACTGCCCGTTTGCAAAGCGTTTGCAGATTTGCCCGGTGGCCGTTCGCGCCAGTCAACAGTCCCGAGTGATGGTGCTGCCGTGAGCGGCATCTTCTCCAAGTGGCAGCCAGCCACGGCTGCTGGCACAATCGACAGCGACGCTGCCGACCTATCGGGAATCGGGCTTCCCGGGGCTGGTGCTCGACCGGTGGATCGGCGTATTCGTTCCGCCGTGGCATCCGAGCTGATGTGCTCGCGGTCTATTCGCTGGTCGGCCACGGGCTTATTGTGTTGTACGAGAAGAACCGTCTTGGAGCGCTTCTTTGCCTCGACTCGTCGTCGTTTCTAACCGGGTATCGGTGCCCGATGCCGCGGGCAGAGGAGCCGCGGGGGGCTTGGCCGTTGCATTGCGGGAGGCGTTTCAAACCTATCGAGGTCTCTGGTTCGGTTGGAGCGGCAAGGTAGCTTCCCAGCCTGCATCCCAGCCCAGAATGATCGACAACGGGCGGGTTCAGTACGCGCTGATGGACCTGACGTCGCTTGATCGTCAGGAGTACTACAATGGTTTCGCCAATCGGGCGCTCTGGCCAACGATGCACTACCGGGTGGGCCTGTCCGATTTCTCGCGAGCCGACTATGCCGGCTACTTGCGAGTTAACCGCACATTTGCAAGCGCGCTTGCGAAACTTGTCGGCCCGAGCGACCTCGTATGGGTGCACGACTATCATCTGATCCCCCTAGCGGCACAACTGAGAGTTCACGGCCTCACCAATCCGATCGGATACTTTCATCACATCCCTTGGCCGGCTCCTGAGGTGCTCGGAACACTTCCAGGAAGCACGGATCTTCTGCGCTCTATCATGGATTTCAATCTCGTTGGCGTGCAGACCGAGCGGGACGCCGACAACCTCAGGCGTGGACTCGTACAGGAACTGGGCGCCATCCCTCAAAAGTCGGATGTGCTGGACGCGGACGGAAAGAGCACCTGCGTGAAAAGCTTTCCGATCGGCATCGACGTCAGCAGCTTTACGCAACTCGCCGCGCGCTCACGCTCAAATCGGATTGTCAGTCAGACGATCGCCGGCCTTGGCTCCCGCAAATTGGTTATCGGAGTCGATCGTCTCGACTACTCAAAAGGCATCCCAGAAAGAATGGAAGCGTATGAGCGCTTTCTCATCAACAACCCCGATCAGCGGGGACGCGTCACCTATCTTCAGATCGCACCAACAAGCCGCAGCGAAGTCCCGGAGTATGGCGCGCTAAGCCGGGTCGTGAATGAAACCCTCGGGCGGATAAACGGCTCGTTGGGCGAGCCCGGCTGGGTGCCGATCCAATACGTCACCAGTACTTATCCTCGATCTGTACTCGCCGGCCTTTTTCGGCTTGCACTCGTCGCACTGGTCACGCCGATGCGCGACGGCATGAACCTGGTCGCGAAGGAATACGTCGCGGCTCAGGATCCTACCGACCCGGGGGTCTTGATCCTTTCGAAGTTTGCGGGTGCGGCTCAGCAGCTGACGGGCGCACTCATCGTCAATCCAAATGACAAGCTTGAGGTCGCCGAGGCGATCCGTGATGCCCTCCAAATGAGCCATGAGGAGCGCGTCACCCGCTGGCAAGGGATGATCGGACCGCTCCAGGATCATGACGTGTCGTGGTGGGCAGCGGCTTTCCTACGAGAATTGGCGGCACAAAAAAAGGTGACGGCGTCACCAAAGGAACTCAGCGCCTGATCGAGAGAGAAGCGCCGGCGATTCTCGGGCATTCCCCGCCTGCCGCCCCCGCTCCGTTTCGGCGGCTGCCCGGCAGGCGTTCGCATCATTCGCAAGCCGGCTAAAGCGGGATGACTTTATCTTCGAATCGTCATCCCGCTTTATCTTATTGTTGGAGCATGATCGTTTCCAAAAACCGGTGCCCACTTTTCGGGATCATGCTTTAGGCCGCGCGCGTCATTGCGTCCGCGCCGGCGCTTTCATTATCTTGATAAGCTCGTCGGCGAGCAGGTTCTGAATGCTCTCCGGCAGGGTGATGCTGGTCAGCTGCCAGCGCCATTGCAACAGCCTGAACCCAAGACCGAACCGCTGCGGCGGCGGCAACGACCGCGGCAGCGATACGTCGAACCTGCCCAACCCGTATTCCGAAGCCGCGAACACTTGCCAGGCGTTGCCCAAGCCCTTGCTCGAGATCCCGACCGTCCCCGCCGGCACGTCCGGCACCACCGTCACGGGCCAGCCGGTGCTCAAGAACTCAGACAACGCGGCGGGCGATATCACCTTGCCCACGATCGGATCGGCGATCGCGAGGGCGGAGCCGGCCATGCCTTGCACAAGCGGGCTGATTTGGACGCCGGAGCGCCGTACATAGGCGGCGACGATCTGCTCGGAGAGAGATCGCCGGACGGAGTCGAAATAGACGTATCTCTTTACCGTCTCGACATCCCGCGTTTCAAACGCCCGCACGAGAACGTGGAGATCATACAGCGGCCAAGCTACGTAGCCGAGCCACACCAGAGCAAGGACAACTAGGGTCGCTATCGTCTTGCGCATTCTCGCCCTGCCACTGGCCTTTTCGTCCCCGCCCAACGGCGTGCAATGTCTTGGCGATGCCGGGCCGCCAGCGGGTCGCAATGGCCGGCGACGAGGCCATGACCGGTGCGCCGCGCGAGGCAACGGATGTCCTTCCCCGACGGGCCGCGGACCGATGCCATGGCCGGCGGCGGCGACGCGCACGCGATCGGATCAGATTTCTTCCCGCAGCACCGCGTCGAGCAGCCGGCGGCACTCGGCCAGCTCGTCGAGCGCGGCCTGCAACTTCTGCACCTGCTCGCGCGCGAGACCGGGCGGCGGCGGCACGACCGGATCCGGGGCGCCGGGCGGCTCGGCGGCGGCGTGCAGCTCTTCGCCGTCATCGGCGCCGCGCAGCGAAGGCGCGCGCAGCGCGCCGCCCTGAGCCGGCACATCCGCCCGCTCGACCGGCTCATCCTCGTCGGCCGATTGCTGAAACGGCTGCGGCGCGCCCGGCTGCCAGACATTCTGCACGAAGCGCAGGCCGTGCTCCCGCAGGAGCCGCTGCACGCCGCGGATGGTGTAACCCTCGCCATAGAGGAGATGGCGGATCCCGCGCAGCAGATCGAGGTCGTCCGGGCGATAGTAGCGGCGCCCGCCGCCACGTTTCATCGGCCTGATCTCGCGGAAGCGGCTTTCCCAGAACCGCAGCACGTGTTGCGGAACGTCGAGCTCCTCCGCCACTTCGCTGATGGTCCGGAATGCGTCCGGTGCCTTGTCCACCGCCGCTGCGCTCCCTTCAGCCCGTGGGTTGCGTTATTTTCGTCCTTCGGACTCGGAGTTGATGCGCTGCTTGAGGATCGCGGACGGCTTGAACACCATCACCCGGCGCGGCGAGATCGGCACTTCCTTGCCGGTCTTCGGATTGCGCCCGATCCTCTGGCCCTTCTTGCGCACCACGAACGAACCGAATGACGAGAGCTTCACCGTCTCGCCGCGCTCGAGGCAGTCGGTGATTTCCTTCAAGACCAGCTCGACGAGTGTGGCCGATTCGGTTCTGGACAATCCTACCTTCTGGTAGACCGCCTCGCACAAATCCGCGCGTGTGACCGTTTTTCCCGTCATCGCCAGCCCCGCCTTCGGCGATCAAGATATCTCTCTGAATTATCACACGATATTAGCTTGAGCCGGAGCGGTCAACGGGCGTCAAGGGAAGATTTGAGGGGCACTTGCTCACCAGCGCAGCAGCACCGCCCCCCAGGTGAAGCCCCCGCCCATGGCTTCCAGCATGACGAGATCGCCGCGCTTGATACGGCCGTCCGCCACCGCCACCGCAAGCGCGAGCGGAATCGAGGCCGCCGAGGTGTTGCCGTGCTTGTCCACGGTGATGACCACCTTTTCCGGCGCGATGCCGAGTTTCCTTGCGCTGTCGTCGATGATGCGCTTGTTGGCCTGGTGCGGCACGAACCAGTCGACATCGTCGGCGGTGTAGCCGGTCGCCTTGAAAGCATCCTCGATCACGTCGGTGATCATCGCCACCGCGTGCTTGAACACCGCGCGTCCTTCCATGCGCAGATGCCCGACGGTTTGGGTCGAAGACGGGCCGCCATCGACGTAGAGCTTGGCCTTGTGGCGCCCATCCGAGCGCAGATGCGCGGTGAGGATGCCGCGGTCCTCGCGCGTGCCGGACCCGGGTTGCGCCTCCAGGACGACCGCGCCGGCGCCGTCGCCGAACAGCACGCAGGTGCCGCGGTCGTTCCAATCGAGGATGCGCGAAAAGGTCTCCGAGCCGATCACCAGCGCGCGCTTGAACGCGCCGGTCTTGAACAAACCGTCGACGGTCGCGAGTCCGAACACGAAGCCCGAGCACACCGCCTGCAAATCGAACGCGGCACCGTGGGTAATGCCAAGACCGGCTTGGACCGAAACCGCGCTCGCCGGAAAGGTGTTGTCCGGGGTCGAGGTCGCGAGCACGATCAGATCGATCGACGGCGCGGCAACGCCGGCAGCCGCGAGCGCCGCGCGGGCGGCCGCGAGCGCCATGTCCGACGTGGTTTCCCCCTCCGCCGCGATGTGCCGTTCGCGAATGCCGGTGCGTTGCGTGATCCACTCGTCCGAAGTGTCGACCATGCGCGACAGTTCGGGGTTGGAGAGGACCCGGCGCGGCAGGTAGCTGCCGCAGCCCAGCACCACGGACCGCAGCATGGTCACGAGGCTGCTCCCCCGACGGCGTGCGGCGTTTTCGGTTCGCTGCGGTGGCGCGTGAGGGTCTGGCCGATCTTGGCGAGCAATTCGTGGCGCACCATGTCGTAGCCGAGGTCGACCGCGCAGGCGAAGCCTTCGGCATCCGTGCCGCCGTGGCTTTTGATCACGACGCCGTTGAGGCCAAGGAAAACGCCGCCGTTGGACTTGCGCGGATCCATCTTGGCGCTGAGCGCGCGGAACGCGCCGCGCGCCAGCAGGTAGCCGAGCCTTCGCGCCAGCGTGCGGTTGATCTCGCGCTGGAGGTACTGGCCAAGCTGGCGGGCGGTGCCCTCGGCGGCCTTGAGCGCGATATTGCCGGAAAAGCCTTCGGTCACGACCACGTCCACCGTGCCCTTGCCGATATCGTCGCCCTCGACGAAGCCGCAATATTCGAATTGCGGCCATTGCCCGGCGCGCAGAATCTGGCCGGCCTTGCGCACCTCCTCGAGCCCCTTCACCTCTTCCACCCCGATATTGAGGAGCCCGACGGTCGGCCGCTCGAGCCCGAACACCACGGCCGCCATGGCGCTGCCCATGGCGGCGAGGTCGACGAGATGCTCGGCATCCGCGCCGATCGAGGCACCGAGGTCGAGCACGATGGACTTCCCCCTCAGCGTCGGCCAGAGGGCGGCGATCGCCGGGCGCTCGATCCCGGCCATGGTCCGCAAATCGATCTTCGCCATGGCCATCAACGCGCCGGTATTGCCGGCGGAGACGGCTACGTCGGCCTCGCCCCGCTTGACGGCGTCGACGGCCAGCCACATCGAAGATTTCCGCCGCCCCTTGCGCAGCGCCTGACTGGGCTTGTCGTGCATCTGCACGACGACATCGGTATGCACGAGTTTGCAGGCGGCCTTGAGCTGCGGACGGGCGTCGAGCAGGGGCGCCACGGCCGCACGGTCACCGAACAGCAAAAATTCGATACCGGGATGACGGGTGAGCGACAGTTCGGCTCCCGGTATGACCATCGCTGCCCCACGGTCACCCCCCATGGCGTCGAGCGCAATGCGGACTTTATGGGGCATGGCGCGACCATACCGTGTCGACGGCGGACACAACAGGGGGGCGCACAATCACCTCTGCTTGCCGCCCTGCCCTTTTTTCAGCGCCGCGAGCGCCGCGAACGGATGCGCGGCATCATCGCCGGACGCCGGCGGCTGGAACACCGCGCCCGGCTTGCGCGGATAGGGATCGAGCCCAAGCATCAAGAACTCCGTCGCGATCGCGCCCAGATCGACCGCGCCACCGACCAGCATTTCCGGCCCATCCTCGACCGGCACCTCGACCTCGGTCCCGTCTTGGCCCGCGAGCGAAGGCTCGCCGCCCGGCACGAATACGAGATCGATCGCTTCGTCGATTTCATTCTCGATCGGCTCGAGCGTCACCACGCAGGTCTGTCCGACCGTGGCCGCAACGCGGCCGACCACATGCAGGCCGCCGCGTCCATGGCGGGTGACGTCGAAGCTGGCAGCAAGGCGCGGCAAGGCCGCAAGCCCGGCGCGCTTGGCCACGGCGGCGCGCGTGCGCTCGTCGGCGGCGAGCTCGAAGTGGCGTCCGGCCTCGGGCACCTCGCCGACCGCGAGCGGCACGCTCCAAAGCCGTTCGGAGGCGGGCTCGGGGCGCGTCATCGTGGCTGTCCTTGTCCGTCGCCGCCGCAGCAGACCCGTTCGGGATCGGGGAAGGCGAGACGCAGGCCCGCAAAGTCCTCCTGGAGCGCGAGCGCGCGGGCGGCCTCGCGGATATAGGCCGCAAGCCGGGAGGCCGCCGCTCCCTCCGGGGCGCCGGCAAATACGTTGCGTTGCAGGACGGCGGCCAGCGGCCGCTCGTCGGAGGCGTCCAGCGCAGCCCGGTAAGCCGCCTGGCGGCCGTAAAAAGCTTCGCCGATCCGGCGCATTTTTTTCGGAACCGCGAGGTCGCCCACACCCATTTCGCGCATGCTTTCATCCATGTCGCGACAGAACTCGTCGAACAGCGCCTGGCCGAGCGCGCGCAGCGGCACCGCCTCGCCCTCCAGGCGCCGCAGCAAAAGCACCACATGCAGCATGATCATTTCCAGTCGGCCGTTCACCGTATCCGGGACCCCATAGGTTTGATAAAAGGCCGGCAGCCGCGCCTGCGCCACGATCGTGCCATAGAGAGAGGCGATGGTAGCGTCCCGCGGGGTGCGGCGAAACAGGCGCAATATCATCAGGTTAGCCCGGCAGCGCGCGGCCCCGCTTGGAGGCGTCGGTGGGCAGCACTAGTACCGCCGGGGACGCCAAGGCGCCAGCGGGCGCAACGCGATATGGGGGATCGTAAACCGCATGCATAGACCAGGCCCTTCGTCTCGCCGGGCCGCCGTCACGCTTGCGGCGCTGCTAGCGCTCGGCGTGCCGCTCGGCGGTTGCTTCTCCGAGACCTATCAGCGCGGCTACATCATTCCCGACGGGGCGCTCGAGCAGATACCGATGGGATCGACGCAGGAGCAGGTCCTGATCGTCCTCGGCACGCCGTCAACAGTCGCCACGGTGAGCGGCGAGGCGTTCTATTATATTTCCCAGCGCGCCGAGCGTCCCGTCGGCTTCATGCCGCAAAAGGTGATCGACCAACGCGTGGTCGCGGTTTATTTCGACAAGAATCGCCGGGTGGAACGGCTCGCCAATTACGGGTTGAAGGACGGCAAGGTTTTCGACTTCGTCGCCCGCACGACGCCGACCGGCGGCAAGGACTACGCCTACATCAACGCGATGTTCAAAATCTTCTGAGCGCGCGACCTCCGCAGGGGAATTGCGCCGCCGAACCATCCGGCAGCGCGCGGCTGCCACACGGCGTGATGCCGCCAGCCGGACGCCGTCAGCGCCAGTGCGCGAGCACGGCCAGCAGCAGCAAAGCCACGATGTTGGTGATCTTGATCATCGGGTTGACCGCAGGACCGGCCGTGTCCTTGTAGGGATCGCCGACCGTGTCGCCGGTCACCGCCGCCTTGTGCGGCTCCGAGCCCTTGCCGCCGTAGTGGCCGTCCTCGATATATTTCTTGGCATTGTCCCAGGCGCCGCCGCCCGAGGTCATCGAGATCGCGACGAACAGGCCGGTGACGATCACGCCGAGCAGCATGGCGCCGACCGCGGAGAATGCCGCCGACTTGCCGGTGGCGCCGCCGCCGGCAATCCAGTAGATCAGGAAATAGACCACGATCGGCGAGAGCACCGGCAGCAGCGACGGGATGATCATCTCCTTGATCGCGGCGCGGGTCAAAAGATCGACGGCGCGGCCGTAATCGGGCTTCTCGGTGCCCTGCATGATGCCGGGCTTCTCGCGAAATTGCCGTCGCACCTCTTCCACGATCGCCGACGCGGCGCGGCCGACCGCGGTCATGCCGAGCGCGCCGAATAGATAAGGCAGCAGGCCGCCGAACAGGAGCCCCGCCACCACATAGGGGTTGTTGAGGGAGAAATCGGGCTGGACCCCCTGGAAGTACGGGACGGTGGCGGCATTGGCGATGAAGAATTTCAAATCCTCATTGTAGGCCGCGAACAGAACGAGCGCACCGAGGCCGGCCGAGCCGATGGCGTAGCCCTTGGTCACCGCCTTGGTGGTGTTGCCGACGGCGTCGAGCGCGTCGGTCGATTTGCGCACCTCCTTGGGCAGGCCGGCCATCTCGGCAATGCCGCCGGCATTGTCGGTAACCGGGCCGAACGCATCGAGCGCCACCACCATGCCGGCGAGCGCCAGCATGGTGGTCACGGCGATGGCGATGCCGAACAGCCCGGCGAGCTTGTAGGTAATGATGATGCCGGCGATGATGACGATGGCGGGAAGCGCGGTGGCTTCGAGCGAAACCGCGAGACCCTGGATGACGTTGGTGCCGTGGCCGGTGACGGAGGCCTTGGCGATCGACTGCACCGGACGGAAGTTGGTGCCGGTGTAGTATTCCGTGATCCAGATGATCAATCCGGTCACGAGCAGACCCACGACGCCGCACAGGAACAGGTTGGTGCCGCTATACGACTGCCCCGGCACGCTGGCGAAGCCGACCAGCAAATGGATGACCAGCGCCACGCCGGCGAGCGAAAGCACGCCGGTGACGATGAGGCCTTTGTAGAGCGCGCCCATGATCGACTGGTTGGCGCCGAGCTTGACGAAGAACGTGCCGATGATGGACGTGATGATGCAGATGCCGCCGATGGCGAGCGGGAGCGTCATCATCTTGAGCAGCACGTCGGCGCCGGCGCTGCGGAAGAAGATCGCCGCCAGCACCATGGTGGCGACCGTCGTCACGACATAAGTCTCGAACAGGTCGGCGGCCATGCCGGCACAATCGCCGACATTGTCGCCCACATTGTCGGCGATGGTGGCGGGATTGCGGGGATCATCCTCCGGGATGCCGGCCTCGACCTTGCCGACGAGGTCGCCGCCCACGTCCGCGCCCTTGGTGAAAATGCCGCCGCCGAGACGAGCGAAGATCGAGATCAGCGAGGCCCCGAAGCCGAGCGCCACCAAGGCGTCGATGACGGTGCGGTTATCGGGCGCCATGTGCCGCGTACCCACGAGGTAGCCGAAATAGAGCGTGACGCCGAGGAGCGCGAGGCCGGCCACCAGCAGCCCGGTGATCGCACCGGCCTTGAAAGCGAGCTCGAGCCCATCCGCGAGCGAGCGGATAGCCGCCTGGGCGGTGCGCACGTTGGCGCGCACCGACACGTTCATGCCGATGAAGCCGGCCGCGCCCGACAGCACCGCGCCGATCAAGAAGCCCACCGCCACCAGCCAGCCGAGGAGGTAGGCGAGGATGAAGAAAATCACGACGCCGACGATGCCGATCGTGGTGTATTGGCGCTTGAGATAAGCCTGCGCGCCTTCGCGCACCGCCGCCGCGATCTCTTGCATCCGCGGGCTGCCCGGATCTGCCGCGAGCACGGATCGGGTCGCCCACACCGCGTAGAGGATGGCGAGCACGCCGCAAAGGACGATCAGCCAGAGAGCCGTCATTGTTGAAACCCCGGTTGATGAAGCAGGCCGGGCGCGAGGCCCGGCACCGCTGATGCCGAGCCTGATGCGTCGCCCGCGGCCCGGCGGAAAGTGGCGCGGACATTGCCAAAAAGAGTCCCGCGACGCAACGCTCGAAAATGCCTGATTTTGTTGGATTCTCAGCGCCCGGCGGCGCGCCGCGGAGGGAATCGCCGACCACCGCGCGGCCGGCGCCAGCGGCGCCGCGGCTCAGCGATTGATGGCCGGGCGCACCCTCGGCAGCGTCTTGGAAGCCGCCGCGGGCGGCTCTTCCTGCTGCATCTTGCGCACGTCCCGTTCCATCTCCAGGCAGGTGAGCCATTCCACATAGCTCGGGAGATAGACGCCGGTGCGCATGCATCTTGTCTTGTCGGCGGATGAATAACTCGCGCGGTCCTTGATGATCTGCTCGCGGGCCTTCTGCTCGGAGTCCAGGCACCCCTTGACGTCCTGCTCCGTCGTGCTCCCGCCCAACAGGCTGACCATCACGCCGGCGGCGGCCTGGCAGGTCTTCTCGATGTCGACGGTGGGGACCTCCCTGCCGACTTGCGCCTGGAGGGTGGAGGCGCGCCGGCGAGCCTCGGCGACATGCGCGCCGGAGGGGAAGTTCTGCAGGTAGGCATTCATCGCCGCGGGGGTCCCGATGCGCACCGCCTCGGCCCAGGCCTTCTCGTCCGCCTCCTTGCGCGCTTGCGCCTCGAGCACGGTGGCACGCTGGCGCGCCTCGGCGACGTGCACGCCGGAGCCGAAGTTCTGGAGATAGGCGTTGATCGCCGCCACGGTGCCGGTGCGCGAGGCCTCGGCCCAGGCCTTCTCGTCCGCCTCCTTGCGCGCCTGCTCTTCGAGGACGGCGACGCGCTCGCGGGCCTCGACGACATGCGCGCCGGAACCGAAGTTCTCGAGATAGCCGTTGATCGCCGCCACGGTGCCGGTGCGCGAGGCCTCGGCCCAGGCCTTTTCGTCCGCTTCCTTGCGCGCTTGCTCGGCGAGGACGGCGAGGCGCTGGCGGGCCTCGGCCACGTGCGCGCCGGCGCCGAACTTCTGAATATACCCGTTGATCGCCGCCGTGCTACTGGTCCGCGACGCCTCCGCCCAGGCCTTGTCGTCCGCGTCCTTGCGCGCTTGCTCCTCGAAGGCGGCGAGGCGCTGACGCGCCTCGGCGACGTGCGCGCCAGTGCTGAAGTTCTGAACATACGCCGTCATCGCCGCGGCGGTATTGGCTTGGGCGGCATCGGCCCAAGCCTTCTCGTCCGCCTCCTTGCGCGTTTGCTCCTCGGCCGCAGCCTGCTGCTGCGCGGGGGCCTGCGGGGAGTCCGAGGGCTGGCTGCAGGCTGAAACCAGGAGGGCGCCCGCAACCACTCCGACAACCGCCAAGTTCGGAAATGCGATGCGGCCCGAGAAGAGAAGCTTGCGAGGCGGAACACCCTTCATGGTCGCCCTTCTTGCGCTCGCCCGCCCCCTGCGTGTCACCTCAACGCGCACGCGCGCCCCGCGGTTCAATATGTGCCGAAACGCCAGCATGGTCAAAGACAGGCCCTGCACGAGCCGACCACGGGGCATTCGAGCGGTGAATTGCGATCTAACGCCGCCGCCGGCAAAACGCCGTCGCGCCATCGGTTCGGAGATTTGATGGTTTGCGCTTACCGGCCTTGAAGACGCGGATGCCCGCGACGAGCGCGGGCATGACGGCGAAGAGGATGACGCTCTGAGCCATGTTCAATCGGCGGACCGGACGGAAAGCTCGCCGGTATTTTCACCCGGATCTCCTCGACCACATGACGCGGTATTCCGGGGCGTCGACATGAGCCCGCCCCGCCCACATCGACACTCGGTCACGCCGTTCCGATCGCGGCTGCCGGTCGGTGCTTACACAGCCGGGATTATCTGCGACGTCGCCGCGGAGGAGGAGCCGGCGGCACCTCCGGCGCGCGCTGCCAGATCGTGCCGTTGTCGAATTGAATGACCATGCCGTCCGGCGAATAGATCGCACCGAGATTTGCCCGGGCAATCCAGATGCGGCCGGGATAGTCCACCCAGCCCCTGGAGGCCTGGCCGGCGTCGTTCACCAGGTTGAGCTCCCAGCCGTTCTGGGTGACGAACGCGTACTGGCCCGGCCGGCCCGATAGGCAGTTCTGCACGCATCGATAGGGGCCAGTCAGATTCACGCCTTGCGCCGATGCGTCGGTCGCAACCAAAGCTGCCGATACAGCGATCGCAGCCAGTACCGTTTTCATCACTCGTCTCCTCAGTAACTCGCCCCGCGTTGATCTGCAGCTTCCTTGCCACGTGTTCGCGCAGATTGAGGATGAAGCTTTTCCGCCAAGCCGGCAAGATAGCTCGTGGACCCCGACCCGCGTCTTGGTAAACGGCCGGATCCGGGATGCTTGCGCGCAGCGCGGGCTCGCGTTTGTCGCGCCGACGACGCGTCACGCGGTTCGGGTGCGCGAGCGCGACGCGCCCCAGAGCAGCAGCGCAGCCGCTGCCACCACCACGGGAAACACGACCTCGTTCACCATGATCCAACCGAAGCTCGCCAACAGCTGGCCGGAGGCGAACGACCCGATCGCCATCGAGCCGAAGACGAGGAAATCGTTGAAGGCTTGCACCTTGTTGCGCTCGTTGGGACGATGGCACGCCGTCACCATCGTGGTCGCGCCGATGAACGCGAAATTCCAGCCCACGCCGAGCACGGCAAGCCCGATCCAGAAATGCCAGAGCGAAATCCCGGCGATTCCGATCATGGCGGCGACGATGATGAGCGCGAGGCCAAGGCCGGCGATGCGCTCGAACCCGAAGCGGGCAATGAGCGCGCCGGTGATGAAGCTCGGCGCGTACATGCCGAGCACGTGCCACTGCAGGCCCAGCGTCGCCTCGGTGACGGAATGGTCGCACATGACCATGGCGAGCGGCGCCGAGGTCATCACCAGGTTCATCATCGAATAGGCCGCGACCCCGCACGCGACCGCCACGATGAAGCGCGGCTGTCTTGCGATCGCGGACAGCGGACGACCATCGCCCGCGGTCGCGCGCGGCGGCGGCTTTGGTATGTGCACGAACATCAGCACGCCGGCCGAGATCAGGGCGAGCGCGGACTGGGCGAGATAGGTGGCGGCGAAGAGATAGGGCGGCCATAGATCCTGGGTCGCGATGACGAGCTGCGCTCCGACGATGCCGGCAAGGACCCCGCCGAGCAAAACCCAAGAGATCACCTTCGGACGGAATGCTTCGCTCGCGGTATCGGCGGCGGCGAAGCGGTAGGACTGATGGGCCGAGGCGTAGAAGCCGCTGAATACCGCTCCGACATTGAAGAGAAGAAACGAACCGCGCAGCACGGCGAGGCAGCAGATCAATCCGGCGAGCACGCCGCAGGCGGTACCGATCTGCAATGCGTTGCGCCGACCCAACCGCCGCGCCAGCGCGCCGGTCGGCAGCGTCCCGATCCACATGCCGAGAACGAAGACGCTGATCGGAAGCGTCGCCAAACCCTTGTCCGGGGCGAGCACGGTGCCGACGATGCCGGCGGTGGCGACCAGCACCGTGTTGTTGCCGCCGGCAAGCGCCTGCGTCGCCGCCAGCACCACTGCGTTGCGCCGGGCGAGACGATCGCCCGCAACCGTGTCCAGCACGGATTCGGCTACAGCCGACACCTGCGTCCTCCGGAAGGGGATTCGGGTAGAAGAGTTTTTCTTCTTAGCCGCAGGGTGGGAAATAACCAATACCCGGAACGCAGATCAGAAGTGCAGCGCCCCGGGATGGCGGATCGGCGGAATCGCATTCGGCGCGTCCCTACTGCTTTCGCCAACTCTTCGCGAACGCCGCGATCGCGGCCTCGCGCGTCGGCTCGTAGCCGAGCGGCGGGTGCCGTCAGACCCCGCAGAATGGAATTGTTGGCGATGGGGGTTGGATGAACGTCGGGGACAACATCCTACAGCGCTACCGCGGCTGCTCGGTTGGCCGATAATGTTGCCCGAGAGGATGCGCGCGCGGCGCGCTTCGTCTGGCCGGGAGGCCGGGGGTACCACAATTGTAGCCACACATGACCCCGTCGTTGCAGGCCCGAAGGCCGGAACGAGGACTACAACCCAGCACATTAACCCAACACCCCCCGCCGCCTTCGCCTTGAGCTCGGCAAAAGCAAGCACAGTTCTGTTGTGCTGCTGCGGGGCTCGCGTCTGCAAAAGCTACAATCACGAGAAAGCAGACGGCCGACAAAGAACGCATTGCATTTGCCCTTCTGTTGCCGTCGAGCACGCGGCGAGCGGTCGAGGTTCGGCGAAATCTGCGAGATGTTGCCATAGCTGTTGCCACTGCGGCCTTGCGCGTCGCTATCTCGGCTCGAAACGGATGGCGCTTTCGTGCCGAATATCTAGTTTTCTTAAATCGTCAAGCCGAAGCGCGCCAAGCTGGCCCGTGGCCGATTTCATCTCGTCGATCATGAGGTCGATGACGTGGCCGGGACCCTCGGCGCCGAGCGCGCCCAGGCCCCACAGAAAGGCCTTGCCGGCGAAGGCCGCATCGGCGCCGAGCGCGACCGCGCGCACGACATCGAGGCCGGAGCGGACGCCGCTGTCGAGCATCACGCTCGCCCGGCCGCCGACGGCGCGGGCGACCGCCGGAAGCACGTCGATCGGCGCCGGCAGGCCCTCGACCTGCCGTCCGCCATGGTTGGACACCACGATGCCATCGACCCCGAGCGCGACGCACTTTTCGGCGTCGGCCGGATGCAGGATCCCTTTCACCACCAAGGGACGTTTCCAGCGCTCGCGATAGCGCGCGACCTCGTCCCAGGTGAATGCGCCGCCCATTTCACGTCGCACGAAGGCGGCGACCTCGTTCACGTCCGCGCTGTCGGCGGTGTAGGGCTTGAGATTGCCGAAGCGCGGCTGCCCGTGCTTCCACAGCGACTTGAGATAGCCGGGCGAAGCCAGAATGCCGCCGATCATGCTCAGATCCGGTCGGAACGGCGAGGTGATGCCGGCCGCGACCTCGCGCGGGCGCGTCGTACGCACCGGCACATCGACGGTGAGCATGAGCACGTGCACGCCGGCGGCTTCGGCGCGGCGGACGAGATCGAAGCCGATCGCGTGCTCATTGCGCCAGCAGCGATAGAGCTGGAACCAGAGCACATCGGGCGCGATCTCGGCCGCGCGTTCGACCGTCATGCCGCCAACGAGGCCGAGCGTATAAGGGACGCGCGCATGCTGCGCCGCGGCCGCGAGATATTGGTCGGCGCCAGGCCAGACGATCGAAGGCCCGCCCATCGGAGCGACGCCGATCGGCGCCGCATAGCGTTTGCCGAGCAGCTCGACGTCGACCGGCGGCAAGGCGGTGGTGACGCCATAGCGCGGCACGAGCTCGACGGCGTCGAGCGCGCGCCAGTTGCGGGCGATGCCGCCGTCGGCGCCTGCGCCGCCGTCCATGTATTCGAAGGCGAAGCTCGGCACGTGCCGCCGAGCTTGCCGGCGCAGATAGGCGACGGTCGGGAAGCGGCGATGCAGCTTGAGGAAGCGCGGATTGTCGGCCGGCGTGTAGTCCTTCGCCGCCGGTCGAACCAAGGCCGTGGTGTCGTGCATGGGGTTTCTATCTGCTCGGACAGAGCGGCTGCTGCGGAGAGCAGCGGTAGAGCTCGTATTCCAGGAACTGCCCGTTCTCCACCTTCCAATGTACCAGCGGCGGAAACATGTCGCCGGCGGCATCCCAATCGTCGGAATCGTAGGCACCTTCATAGTTGATCGGCTTGCCCCTCGCGAGCGCCTTGATCGCCGCCCCGAAATCCTCGACCGTCGGGCGCACCTTGCGTCCGCCCTTGTCGTTGATCTTGGTGAGCCCGTCGCGGACCTGCGCCGGCGCCACCTCGCGCGGCCGCTTCACATCGCCGGCGGCGACGAGCGCCGCGAGCATGAGGGTGGCGGTCGCATCGTAGGCCCCCGCAGAGGTCATTTCCGGGGATTGTCCGGTGGCAGCTTGGAACGCCTTCAGGAAGGCTTGTCCGGATGGGCTCTTGTCGACCTGCATCACCGAGCTGCCCTCGAGCCCGTTCGCCGCCGCGCCTACCTGCTTGAGGATGTAGTTCCGGCGGAAGCTGTTGTTGGAGAGAATCGGGATGTCGTACCCGCCTTGCCGATAGGTCTTGATCGCTTCCGCGGCCGCTTCCGGCAGCATGGCGACGATGACGATATCGGGTGCGCCGTCGGTCTTGCCGGTCATCTCGTTGACGTTGTCGACCACCTTCCCCCAATCCGCGCCGAGCTTGTCCAGGCTCGACATGTAGATGATCTCGGTCGACGAGGGGTCCTTGTACAACGCCGGCAAGGTCGCGGCGATGCCGGTGGCCAGCGCCCGGTGGCCGCCGTCGGCGAAGATTCCGATCTTGAAATTGCCGTCGCCGTTTCCCTTGCCGCCGCCGGTCTTGTTCAGCGCAATCTGCACCAGCACGGCGGCTTCATATTTCGCGACGTAGAACACCCGAAACAGCCATTTGTCGAGGTCGCGCTCGGCGGCCTGCGTCACGGGATCGGTCTCGGTCACGTTGGCGTCGTTGATGAAGCTCGACGAGCACTGAAAACAGGTGATCGGCACCTTTTGTTTCGCGGGGCTCGCCGGATCGTAGTTGAGCCTGTTGACCGCAACGGTGACGCCGCTGCTGTCGGTGACCAGCCCCTTCACCTGCTCCTGATTGATGAGCCGGAGCGCCTCGGATTGCGCAAACGACGGATTGCTTTTGGAATCCCCGAACAGGAGCTCGAACCTCACCTGGCCGCCGCTGCGGTCGAGCGCCGCGTTCATCTGCCTCGCCGCCAATTCCACGGCGGCGCGGTAGAGCGGCGACGTGCTGCCTCCGGTCTGATCCACCACCGCCCCGATGCGAACGATCATCCGCTCCGCAGCGGCCGCGGGCTGCACGACGTCCGTTCCAAAGCCGCAGACCAACGCAAGCGCGGACAGCGCTGCCAATTCCGAATGCAACGACATGGCCTTCCTCCCGAAGCTTCTCGACGGGCAACTTCGCGACGCCGGTCTGGTTGCCCTGCTGCCGTTGAGACTAGCAGGGTGAAGCTTTGACCGTCATCCCGGTCGAAGCAGGGTCGCTCAGAAATGGCTGAACGAGGGATGCGCCAGCGTCAGCGGCTTGCCCTGCGCGTCGAGAAAGCGCGCCGTCCCCTTCCCTGCGCTCACCGCGCCGATCTCGGTGACCGCGACGCCCGCCGCCGACGCCTGCCGGCGCAGCGCCTCGACCGCGGCGGCCGGCGCACAGGCCAGAACTTCATAATCGTCGCCGCCGGTGAGGATGGCTTCGATCAGCGCGGGCTCCCGCGCGAGCGCGGCGCGCGCGGCATCGGAGAGCGGAACGCGCGCGACTTCGATGTCGGCGGCGACGCCGGAGGCGCGGCAGAGCTTGGCCAGATCGCCGGCGAGGCCATCGGAGACGTCCATGGCGGCCGATGCATGGCCTCCGAGGACTTCGGCGATGGCGATGCGCGGCTCCGGCACAAGGTAGCGGGCCCGCAGGTGGTCCTGCTGGCGGCGGTCGAGTCCCCAGCGCGCGGCAGCCGAGCGGTCGCGGCGCAGGAGGAGGCCGAGCGCGGCGTCGCCGATCGTGCCGGTCACCACCACGCGGTCGCCGGGCGCGGCGCCCGCGCGGCGCACCATCTTGCCCTGCGGCACCGTCCCCACGACGGCGATCGAAATCGTGATCGGCCCCGGCGTGCGGTCGGTGTCGCCGCCCAGCAGCGGGCAACCGAAGCGTCTGCGCGTCCGCGCCGAGCCCGCGCGCGAACGGCGCAAGCCATGCGTCGTCGATCTCTTTCGGCAACGCCAGGGTGAGCAGGAACCCGAGCGGCTTTGCGCCCTTGGCCGCGAGGTCGGACAGGTTCACCCGCAGGGCCTTGCGGGCAACCGTGTCGGGCGGATCGTCGGCGAAGAAATGCACGCCGCCGACGATGCCATCGGTCTTGAGCACGAGATCGCAGCCCGCCGGCGGGGTGATGACGGCGGCATCGTCGATGAGCCCGAGGGCGCCGGGATGTTTGGCCAGCGGCTTGAAATAGCGTGCGATCAGGCGCTCCTCGCCGGATTCGGAAGTGCCCTCTTTGGTCATGCTGATCGAATGCCCGCGCGTCATTTAACCCTGTCGTCCCCGCGCAAGCGGGGACCCATCGTGCCCCCACGCTGGCCTCTGGAATATGGGTCACCGCTTGCGCGGGGACGACAGCAGGGTAATGGTAGCCCGAAGTCATTCAAAAATGATCAAGATTCCTCGGGCCGCGATGATGGAAGCATTCGATCTCTATTCGCCGAAGATCGATGCCGATCCCTTCCCGTACTACGAAATCCTGCGCGAGCAATATCCCTGCTACTGGAGCGAGAGCGGCAAGCTCTGGATCCTCTCGCGCTACGACGACATCGTGCAAGCGGCGCGCGACTGGGAAACCTTCTCGTCGTCGCAGGGCAACATGATCGACGAGCTTCCCGGCCGCGCGGGCGCGACGCTGGGAACGACCGATCCGCCCCGGCACGACCGCCTGCGGGCGCTCAGCCAGGCCGCGTTCGCGCGCAAGAACATCGAGCGCCTCGTTGCGCCGACGCGCGAGATCGCCGACCGCGCGCTCGAGCGCATATGCGCGCAAAAGGACTTCGAGTTCATCAACGATTTCTCCAGCCAGATCACCGTCGGCCTGCTGTTTCGCACCATGGGTTTGCCCGAGCGCGATCATTCCGACATCCGGCGCAGGGTCATTCTGGCGGTCTCGACCGACAAAGCCGTGAAAGGCCGCAACCCGCAACACATCGCTGCCTTCAGGGAACTCAGCGACTTCCTCGCCGCCGAGGTGGCGGCGCGCCGCGCCAATCCCACCGATGATCTCATCACCGACCTCGCCGAGGCCGAGATCGACGGTGACCGCTTGAGCGAGCGCGAGGTCGTGCTGACGACCGCAACCTTCGTCATGGCCGGAGTGGAATCGCTGTCGAGCTTCATGAGCATGCTCGCGCTCAATCTGCACGATCATCCCGATGCCCGCCGGCGCATCGTGGCAGATCCCGCGCTGATCGAACCGGCGATCGAGGAGTCGCTCCGCTTCAATACCTCGGCGCAACGCTTCAAGCGCACGGTCATGCGCGAGACCGAACTGCACGGCCAAAGGCTGCGGGTCGGCGACAAGGTGGCGCTGGCTTTCGGGTCCGGCAACCGCGATTGGCGCAAGTTTCCCAATCCGGACGTCTATGACATCGATCGCCGGCCGCAGGGCCATCTCGGCTTTGGCGCCGGCAAGCATTTCTGCCTCGGCAGCCAGATGGCGCGGCTGGTGACCGCGGTCGCGATGCAGCGTTTTCTGGCGCGGATACCGCACTACCGCCTCGCGGTCGACGAGATCGCGTGGAATTCGTCCTCGAATTTTCGCAGCCCCGCGGCACTGCCCTTCGTCGTGGGCTGACGGCTGAATTCCCCATCACGAGGCAACGGTCAACCGGCTGGATTGCTGGATCAAGGAAGACCTGTCCAATCTCGCAGACGTGGTCGCCGGCTGCGTCAGGGACTGAGGGCCGCAACGGCCGCCCATCACCGCTCGGCGCGCGCGAACTCGCCGGCGCGCAGTTGCCGCGCGATCTGGTCCAGCACGGCATTGACCATCCCGGTCTCGTCCTTGTCGACGAAAGCATTGGCGACGTCGACATATTCCGACACGACGACCCGCGCCGGCACGTCGCTGCGGTGGCCGAGCTCGTAGGCGCCGGCGCGCAGCACCGCCCGCAGGATCGCCTCGATGCGCTTGAGCGGCCAGCCTTGCGCCAGCACCTTGTCCACCAGCGGATCGAGGCGGCGCTGCTCGCGCACCACGCCCAGGACCACGTCGCGGAAGAATGCGGCTTCCGCCGGCAGATATTGCGCTCCCTCGACCTCGCGGCCGATCCAATGGCCCTCGAACTCGGCGAGGATGTCGTTCACGCCGGTGCCCGCGATGTCCATCTGATAGAGCGCCTGCACGGCCGCGAGACGGGCGGCGCCGCGGCGATTGGCCTTGCGTTCGTCTTTCGGCGCGGCATCGCGGGCCATGGTCAACCCGCGGCCAGGCGGCGCGCGAGGCGCACGAGCGAAAGCGCCGCGCGCGCCGCGTCGCCGCCCTTGTCGGCCTGCTCGGGACGCGCGCGGGTCCAGGCCTGGGCGTCGCTGTCCACCGTGAGAATGCCGTTGCCGATCGGCGTGCGGCGAGCGACCGAGAGGTCGAGCAAGGCGCGGGCCGACTCCTGCGATACGATCTCGAAATGCAGCGTCTCGCCGCGAATGACGCAGCCGAGCGCGACCACGCCCTCGTACGGCTTGCCGGAACGCTGGGCGGCGTCGAGCGCAATCGCGATGGCCGGCGCCACTTCGAGCGAGCCCGGCACGCTCACGCGGTCGAAGACCGCGCCGGCCTCCTCCAGCGCACGCGTCGCGCCGGCGAGCAAGGCGTCGGCGATGTCCTCGTAGAAGCGCGCCTCCACGATGAGAATGCGCGCGCCCGAGAGATCGTCCGACCCGCGATCGCTCGCGTGATTGCCGGCGGACTTGCGCGGTTCGGCCATGAGCGCCTTCTCCGGTGTCGGCAGTGGTCGTACCAAGCGGATCGGGTCGGAAGCAAGGGAGCGGCGATCCGGCGCTTCGGGCCTCGCCGGCGACGAGGCGCAGTTGAGGCGCGGCGGGCCGCGAATGACCTGGCGATTTCAATTGACGAAAAGGCGATAGCAGAGCCATCCGGCGAGCACGATGCTGGCCAACCAGACGAGTACGATGACGATCGCGGCGGCGCGGCTCACGGGCCGCTCCTGCGCCGCCGCGGCCAACGCCCGGTGCTCCGCCATGATCTCCGGCGGGATCAATTTGACGACCAGCAAAACCCCGAGCGGCACGAGTATCACGTCGTCCAGATAGCCCAGCACCGGGACGAAGTCGGGAATGAGGTCAATGGGCGAGAGCGCGTATCCGGCAACGCAAAGCGCCAGCGCCTTGGCGTACCAGGGCACACGCGGGTCGCGGGCGGCGCGATAGAGAGCGTGCACGTCCCGCGTGACGACACGCGCCCATTGTTTCGCTCGCTCAATCATTGCTTGCGGCGATATTTCCGCTCGCTCCGTGCGGGGCTAGAGCGGGATGACTTCTCTTCGAGTCGCCATCCCGCTCTAAGTTTTTGTTTTGCGCGTGATCTTTTCCGAAAACCGGTTCCCACTTTTCGGGATCACGCGCTACGGTCGATCCATCAGCCGCGCCGCATAGCGCGCCATCAGGTCGACCTCGAGATTGACCTCATCGCCGGTGGCGAGCAGACCCAGCGTCGTGACCTCGAGCGTATGCGGAATGATCAGCACCGAGAACGTGTCGCCGGCAACCTCGTTGACGGTCAGCGAGACGCCATCGACGGCGACCGAACCCTTCGGCGCGATGAAACGCGACAGCTCCGCCGGGGCGCGGAAACTGAACCGCGCCATTTCCGTCAGGTCCTCGCGCGCGAGCACGCGCGCGAAGCCGTCGGCATGGCCGGCGACAATGTGGCCGCCGAGTTCGTCGCCGATCTTGAGCGCGCGCTCGAGATTGACGCGCTTGCCCTCCCCCCAGCTTCCGATCGTGGTCACGCGCAAGGTCTCGGCGGCAGCATCGACGGCGAACCAGGCGCGATTGCCGTCCGGCCGCGCGCGACCACGGTCAGGCATACGCCGCTGCAGGCGATCGAGGCGCCGATGTCGATCGTGTCGGGATCGTAGCGGCAGGCGATCTTGAGGCGGGCGAGCCCCTGCGCGCGCCGCTCGACTGCAACCACCTCGCCGATGTCGGTGACGATGCCGGTGAACACTTCACACCCGCTCGAACGTCTCGGCCATGTCAGCGCCGATGGCTTCGCGGCCAACGGCCTTGAGCCGCGGCGACTGAGTTAATGCGGAAAGCGGCAGTCCGTCGAGAGCGTCGATGCCGTCGGGTCCGACCACGACCGGCGAGCGCAACAGCGTGGCTTCGTCGACCAGATCGGCCCGCAGGAAGGCGGTAGCAAGGGTGGGCCCGGCCTCGACCATCAGCCGGGTGATGCCGCGTCCGGCCAGCAGCGTGAGCGCGGCAGCCAGATCGAGCTTGCCGTCGGTCGCCGCCACGCGCAGCACTTCGACCCCGTGCGCGCGCAAGGCCTGCTCGCGCGCGGGCGGCGCGTCCTCGGCGGTGATCGCCCACAGCGGCGTCTGGCGAGCGCTCGCGACCAATTTGCTGGCGAGCGGCAGTCGCAGGCCCCCGTCCAGGACGACGCGGACCGGCGAGCGCATGCCGGGCAGGCGGCAGGTGAGCAATGGATCGTCCGCCAGCACGGTGCCGATTCCAGTCAGCACGGCGTCGCTGCGCGAGCGCAGCAGATGAACGCGCGCGCGCGTTGGCTCGCCGGTGATCGGCGCCGGACGGCGGCCGGCAAGGCCAGCCTTGCCGTCAGCCGACACCGCGAGCTTGAGCATCACGTGCGGCCGGCCGTCCTGCACGCGGCGGATGTGCCCGGCGTGCGCCCGGCGCGCTTCGTCGGCGCCGATGCCGACCTCGACCACGATGCCGGCTTCGGCCAGGCGCCAATGGCCGGCGCCCGCGACCTCCGGATTGGGATCGACCAGCGCGGAGACGACGCGCGCGATGCCGGCGGCAATCACGGCGTCGGCGCAGGGCGGGCTCTTGCCGTGGTGGGAGCACGGCTCGAGCGTCACGTAGAGCGTAGCTCCGCGCGCGGCGGCGCCGGCGCGGACCAGCGCCTCGATCTCGGCATGGGGCCGCCCGCCGGGCTGGGTCCAGCCGCGCCCGACCATGATCCCGTCCTGCACGATGACCGCGCCGACCGCCGGATTGGGCCAGGTGCGCCCGAGCCCGCGCCGGCCGAGCGCAAGCGCGAGCGCCATGAAGCGCTCGTCCTCGGCGCGATCTATCGGTTCGCCATGGCTCACGTGCGCAATTCCAGCTTCTCCGCCGGCGGGCCGATTTGAGTTATACCAAGGTCTGCAACCGTACGGAGCCGCGATGCTGATCAGCGGACAGGAAAAGCTCGAGCGCATGCGCGACGGCCGCGCCATCTATGTGGGCGCGGAGCGGATCGACGACGTCACCCGCCACCCCGCGTTCAGGAATGCCGCGCAGACCATTGCCGGTCTCTACGATCTCAAATCCGACCCCCAGCAGCACGACCTGTTCTCGTTCGCGGAGAACGGCGAACGCTACGGGTTGCATTGGTTGCGCTGCCGCAGCCGCGACGATCTTGCCCGCCGCATGCGCGCGATGAAGGCGATCGCAGACGCGACCTACGGCCTGATCGGCCGCTCGCCCGATCACGTCGCCGGCCTGATCACCGGGCTGGCGATGAAGCCGGCTTTGCTCAACTCGCTTACGCCCGGCTTCGGCGCGAATCTCACGCGCTATTACGACTACGCGCGCAAGCACGATCTCTACATCTCGTTCGCGGTGACGCCGCCGTCGGGCATCCGCAGCCGCGAGATATTCACCGGCGAGGCGCGCGACGATCCGACCCTGCAGGTGATCGCCGAAGACGACAGCGGCGTCATCGTCTCGGGCATGAAGATGCTGGCGACCGGCGCGGTATTCGCCGACGAGGTGTGGATCGGCAATCTCACCGCCATCGACGACAAGCGCTCGAGCGAAAGCATCACCTGCGCGCTGCCGATCAACACGCCCGGCGTCTCGTTCTGGGCGCGCGAGCCCTACGAGCGCCACGCCCGCCACGAGGCGGACTATCCGTTGAGCTTCCGCTTCGACGAGACCGACACGGTGCTCCTCTGCGACCGCGTCAAGGTGCCGTGGGAGCGCGTGTTCCTGCATAACAACGGGGCGATGTCGCGCCGCATCTATATCGAGACTCCGGCGAACTGCTACCAGAACCAGCAATCCAACGTGCGATTCTGGGCCAAGATGGGATTGATCGTGGGACTCGCCAGCCGCATGTGCCAGGCGAACGGCGTCGACCAGATTCCCGCGGTGCGGGAAACGCTGGGACGGCTCGCCGCGCTGGAGGCGACCATCGGCGGGCTGGTGCAGGGACAGATCGAGGCCTGCGAGCAATGGCCCGAGGGCTATGCCACGCCCAATCGTCGGATCATGTACGCCACGCTCAACTGGTGTCAGGAGCACCACACCGAGATCATCGATGCCCTGCGCACGCTCGCGGGCGCAGCGCCGCTGCAGATGCCGGCGAGCATCGATCTTGTCGCCGACCCGATGCTCAAGGAGCGCTTCGAACGCTGGTGGGGCACGGCTTCGATGCCGGCGCTCGACCGGCTCAAGCTCTACAAGCTCACCTGGGACTTGATCGGCTCGGAATTCGCCGGGCGGCACATGCTCTACGAACGCTTCTATGCCGGCAATTCGATCATCGTGCGCAATCAGAGCGATCGCGAGGCGCCGTGGGAGAAATTCCACGCCACGGTGGATGGACTGCTGGAGCGGGTGCGAACTCCGGGCGCGCAATAACCGGAAACGGCAGGTGCCGGCAGTTTGTCCCGGCGTGTGGGAGGCAAGGTATGAAAGTGAACGGGCTGCGGGCGCTTGCCGCAGGGGCGATGCTTGCGATCACGTGCGGTTGCGGGGCGGCGCAAACGGCAGCTCCCGCCAATCCGCCGCTGCCCGACCGCGAGCTGATCGTCGCGACCCGCGAGGTGCCGCCGTTCGCGATGAAGCAGAGCGACGGGAACTGGCGCGGCATCAGCATCGAGCTTTGGCGGCGCGCTCGCCGAGCGGCTGCACCTGCGCTACCAATTCTCCGAGCAGGCATCGAATCAGGACATCCTCAACGGCGTGGCCAATGGCTCGTTCGACGTCGGCATCGCCGCAATCACGGTGACGGCGGCGCGCGAGCGGATAGTGGATTTCACCCAGCCCTACTACACCGCCGGGCTCGGCGTGGCGGTATCGATGGCCGAGCCGCGCTGGTTGGCGATCTTCCGCACCCTGCTGTCATTCGGCTTCCTGCAGGCGGTGTCGATCCTTCTGGGTCTCGCGCTGTGCGTCGGATTTGTGATCTGGCTCCTGGAACGGCGAGCGGACCGACCATTTCAGCGGCGGGGCCAAGGGCCTCGGCACCGGCTTCTGGTGGTCCGCCAGCGCCATGACGCAGGCCGGCGGCGGCCCGCATGCTCCCGCCACGCTGCCCGGCCGGGTCGTCGCCATCGGCTGGATGATCGCCTCGGTCATCGCGGTTGCGGTGTTCACCGCCGGCATCACCTCGGCGCTGACCAAGCGGGAACTGCAAGGGGTGGTGCATGTCCTGAGCGACCTGCGCCACGTCCGCGTCGGTGCCATCGCAGGCAGCACGACGGTCGACTACCTCGACCGTGAGCGCATCCCGCACCGCAGCTTCCCCAGCGCGGAGCAGGGATTGAGCGCCTTGCAAGCGGGCACGATCGACGCCCTGGTCTACGACAAGCCGCTGCTGAGCTGGCTCGTTCTGCAGGATTTTTCAACGACGCTGCGCGTGCTGGACATCGTGTTCGAGCATCAGAACTATGCCATCGCCCTGCCGACGAACGGCAGCCCGCTGCAGCGGGTGATCAACGTGCCGCTGCTGGAGGAGACCGAGAGCGATTGGTGGGACCAAACGCTGTTCCAATATCTCGGCAAAAAACAGCCGGACTAGCCGGGTACGCGTCGGCAGCAGCTCGGGCGGCGGACAGCGCTCATTTCCTTGCCGCCGCCGGCTTGCCGTTCTCCTCGCCCGACAATTCGTCGAGCACGGTTTCGAAGTCCTTGGCCTCGCGGAAATTGCGATAGACCGAGGCGAAGCGCACATAGGCGACGTCGTCGAGCGCGCGCAGCGCCTCCATCACCATCTCGCCCACGGCCTCCGAGGAGACCTCGCTCTCGCCCTGGCTCTCGAGCTCGCGCACGATCTTGGATACGGCCTGGTCGATGCGCTCGGGCTCGACCGGGCGCTTGCGCAACGCGATCTGCACCGAGCGCAAGAGCTTGTCGCGGTCGAACGGAACGCGGCGGCCGTTGCGCTTGATCACCACCAGCTCGCGCAGCTGCACGCGCTCGAACGTGGTGAAGCGGAAATTGCAGGCGAGACACACGCGGCGGCGGCGGATGACGGAGGAATCCTCGGTCGGCCGCGAATCCTTCACCTGGGTATCGAGGCTGCCGCAATTGGGACAGCGCATGGGACTCTCCTACCGCGCCGTCATTGCCGGGCTCGACCCGGCAATCCATCCTGCTCGCGACGACGATGGATCCCCCGGGTCAAGCCCGGCGGTGACAGGCCTTTATTTGTGGGTGCGCAGCGCCATCCGGCACGACGGGCATGGCGTCACCCGTTGTAGATCGGAAAGCGGCCGACGAGCTTCTTCACCTTCTCGCGCACCGCGGCTTCGGTGAGGGAATCCTCCTCCGCGCCCTTCTGCGAGAGAACGTCGAGCACCTCGACGATCAGTTCGCCCACTTCCTGGAACTCGGCGATGCCGAAGCCGCGCGTGGTGCCGGCGGGCGTGCCGAGGCGGATGCCCGAGGTGACGGCGGGCTTTTGCGGATCGAATGGAATGCCGTTCTTGTTGCAGGTGATGTGGGCACGACCGAGCGCCAGTTCCGCGACCTTGCCGGTCAGACGCTTGGGCCGCAGATCCACCAGCATCAGGTGGGTATCGGTCCCTCCGGACACGATGTCGAGGCCCTTGGACTTGAGCGTTTCCGCCAGCGCCTTCGCATTCTCGACCACGTTCTTGGCGTAGAGCTTGAACGCCGGTCGCAGCGCTTCGCCGAAGGCCACGGCCTTGGCCGCGATCACGTGCATCAACGGGCCTCCCTGCAGGCCAGGGAAGACCGCCGCGTTGATCTTCTTCGCCAGCGCCTCGTCGTTGGCGAGGATGAAGCCCGAGCGCGGTCCGCGCAGGGTCTTGTGCGCGGTCGAGGTGACGACGTGGGCGTGCGGAAACGGACTGGGATGCACGCCGCCGGCGACGAGCCCGGCGAAGTGCGCCATGTCGACCAGGAGCTTGGCGCCGACCTCGTCGGCGATCTCGCGGAAACGCCGGAAATCGATCACGCGCGGGTAGGCCGATCCGCCGGCGATAATGACCTTGGGCCGGTGCGCGCGCGCGAGCTTTGCCAGCTCGTCGAGGTCGATGCGGTGGTCGTCGCGGCGCACCCCATAGGGCACCGGCTTGAACCAGCGTCCCGACATGTTCACGGGCGAGCCGTGGGTCAGGTGGCCGCCGGCGGCGAGATTGAGGCCCATGAAGGTGTCGCCCGGCGCCATCAGCGCCATGAAGGCGGCGGCATTGGCGGAGGCGCCGGAGTGCGGCTGGACGTTTGCGAATCTACATCCGAAAAGCTTGGTAACCCTCTCAATGGCAATATTTTCTGCCATGTCGACAAACTGGCAGCCGCCGTAGTAGCGCCGCCCCGGCAACCCCTCGGCATATTTGTTGGTGAGAACCGAGCCCTGCGCCTCCAGCACCGCTTTGCTGACGATGTTTTCCGAGGCGATCAGCTCGATCTCGTCGCGTTGGCGGGACAGCTCGCGCCCGATGATGTCGGCGATCTCCGGGTCGGTCGCTGCGAGCGAGGCCGTGAACAGGGTCGCGGCATCGGCATGGGCTCGAGACGGATCGGTCATCGGATTTCACGCGGCGTTTCGGGCGGCCCCCGGCGCCCGCCGGGGGTCGCGGGCCGATAGCATACCCCGCCGGGAGCGCCAAGCTATGGTCGTCGCCACCGGCCGGTTGCCCACATCTAGGGGCGCAGCTATCTCGATCGGAAGCGTGGTCTCGATGGCTTGTCGCTCCCGCGCAAGCGGGAGCCCATAACCACCGGCCGCTGGAATATGGGTCCCCGCAACGGGGTCCCCGCGACGCGAGCGTCGCGGGGTGCCCCTCGCGGGGACGACACCGTTCGCCGTCACGCCTCGACCACCACGTAATCGCCCTCGACCGTGACCGGCACGGTTTCGGCGACGTAGGGGCCGGCGACCAGCCGGGTCCCGGGCTGCACCGAGACGGCGTAGCGGCGCGCACGGATGCGGGTGGGATCGCACCAGGACTGGCCGGTGCGGATATCGAATTCCCAGCCGTGCCAGGGGCAGCGGATGACCTCGCCCGGCCGGGAATAGCAGTAATGGCCCGGCCCGTCGGATTCCACGACGCCGGTCTGCCTGCCGTGGAAAAGGCTGCCGCCCCGGTGCGGGCAGCGATTGTTGAGCGCGAAGAACTCGCCGGCCAGATTGAACACGACGATGGCGCGGCCATTGACCTCGGCGAGCTTGCGCGTGCCGGGCGGAATGTCATCGAGCGCGGCAACCACGTGCTTAGCCATGCTCAGTGCCGCTCAGCGAGGCTTGGCCATCAATCGAGGCGGTAGAGCGTCTTGGCATTGCCGGAAAAAATCTGGTTGCGGCGCGCTTCACTCAGACTCGGCGGCAGCGCGAGGAACGGATCGTCGAAATCCCAGTGCGGATAATCGCTGGCGAACAGGATCTTGTCCCAGCCGATCCACTCCATGAGGTCGAGGACGTGATCGGGCTCTTCGGTTTCCTCCATCGGCTGGGTCGAGACCCAGAAATGCTCGCGCAGGTATTCCGATGGCGCCTTGCGCAGATGCGGGACCTCGTCCTTCATCCGTTTCCAGTTCTGGTCGAGGCGCCAGCCGAGCGCCGGGATCCAGGCGAAGCCGGCTTCGATCAGCACGATCTTGAGCTCGGGATAGCGCTCGAACACGCCCTCCACGATCAGGCTAGCGACCGAGGCTTGCAGCGAGGCCGAGTGCTCGGTGATCTCCTCGATGTAGAACGACGGCCAGCCGGTATTGCTCATGGGACGGCCGCTCGAGCCGAAGACATGAACGCCCACGGGAAGGCCGGCCTCGACCGCCGCCTCGAAGATCGGCCAATAGCGCCGCTTGCCGAGAAGCTCGCTGGTCCGGCTCAGGAACAGCACATGCGCGAAGCGGCGATCGCCCGCGCGCTTGCGGATCTCCAAGCACGACAGCTCGCTGTTCTCGTAGGGAATGACGACGGATGCCTTGAGCCTGGGATCGCGCCGGTTCCAGCCTTCGAGCTGGTACTCGTTGGCCGCGAACGCCATGGCGGCGCTGAGCTCGTCGTTCTGCTCGCCCTGTCCGGTGGGCGAGAGCGGATTCATGATGCCCCATTCAATGCCATAGAAATCGAGGTGCTGCTGGCGCATGAAATCGAGATCGCTCGCCGGCAATCCGCCGCCGGGCGGCCAGGAGTCGCGCCGCGAGGCCAGCGGCTGGCTCTTGGGATAGGGAAAGCCTCTGACGTAGCCGTGGCGCTGGCGCTGGCCGTAGGTCTGCAGGTAGTCCCACCAGCGATTGCTGAGATAGGGGCGCAAATCCTCCAACGAGCTCTTGGGATGGATGTCGCAATCGAAGATGCCCACGCGCGCCTTGGCGCCGCGCTCGGGCTGCCTCACCTCGATATTCATCGCGCGCCCTCCTCAGAGGATGTTGAGCCGATCATAGGTCGCCAGCGGATTCTCCACCAGGATTTTGCGACGCAACCCGGCGGGTATGCCCGCCGGCACGGTCTCATCGCCGTCGAACTGCCAATGCGGGAAATCGGAAGCGTAGAGCAGGATCGCATCGGAACGCAAATGCTCGATCACCCGTTCAACCAGGTCGGGGTCGGCTGGCGCATCGAACGGCTGGAGGCTGAGGCGGAAGTGATCGCGCACGATCTCCGCCGGCGAGCGCTCGACCCAGGGCACCTCGGCCCGCACGCCGCGCCAGAATTTCGAGAACCGCCACAAAAAGCCCGGCAGCCACGTCACCCCGGACTCCAGCAGCACGACTTTGAGGCCGGGATATTTGGCGAACACGCCCTCGCAAACCAGGCTCGCCACCTGCGACTGGAAGGCCTGGGTATAACTGGCGTAGTCCTCGATGTAATAGCTCGGCCAACCCAGCGAAGTGATGGAATGGCGGTAGGTCGAGCCGGCATGGATGGCGAGCGGCAGGCCATGGCGCTCGGCGGCGGCATAGATCGGCCAAAGGTGGCGACGGCCGAGCGGCGTTTCCTGCATCGCCAGCACGAGGATCTGCACGAAACGGCGGTCCTTGCCGCAGCGCTCGATCTCGTCCACCGCATATTCGGTATTCTGCATCGGGACGACGATCGAAGCCCGCAGCCGCGGATCGCGGTCGAGCCATTCCCTGGCGATCCAGTCGTTGAGCGCGCGCGTGAACGCGGCCGCCATGTCCTCGCTGAACAGGAGACCGACGCCGTAGAGGCAGTTCAAGATCGCGATCCCGGCCCCCCAGCGGTCGCAGACCTGTGCCGTGAGCTCGGGCGCCGCCGTGGCGGCGCGACCGTCCTTGCCGCGCCATTCCGGCCGCGCGGTGAGCGGCGCATGCGGCGGATAGGTGACGGTTTCGAGCGAGTAGATGCCACGCTCTCTCACCGTCTCGCGCCAGAAATCGTCGAGATAGGGCATGAGCGCTCGCATGCCCGGCACGGTGGGGTGCACGTCGCAGTCGATGGCGGCAAGGGCGCTCACTTATGCCTCATCGCTGGTCCGCCTTGATGCCGCCGCCCAGCGCGCAATCTTGTCGCGCATCCTGATTGCTCTCATCGGTATCTCGTCAATGCCGGCGAACTGTAGCAGCGGCGGCAGGGTGGGCAAAGGCGCGAAAACACTCGGTGCGCGCGCGATGCTGCGCGCCTTTGCTCGCGCGATCGCAGCAAATGCTGTTGGGAAAACGCGCGGGCAGCGGCGAGACCGCCATTGTCCGCACCGACGCGCCCAATCCATTGTCCCAGGTAAAAAATGCCCCGGCAGCGAGCCGGGGCATTTAGCCATCATCAAACGGCGATCACAGACGATAGAGGATTTGATCGGCCCAGAACCGCTCGAGGCGCTGCAGCGATTTGTTCAGCGTGGCGAACTCGTCGCAATCGATGCCGCCGACCTGCGCGACGCTGCCGATGTGCTTCTGGTAGAGCATATCGACGATATCGCGCACCTCGCGGCCCTTGTCGGTGAGCTTGATGCGCACGGAGCGGCGGTCGATACGCGAGCGTTGATGATCGAGAAACCCCATCTCGACCAGCTTCTTGAGGTTGTAGGAGACGTTGGAACCGAGATAGTAGCCGCGCGTGCGCAGCTCGCCGGCGGTGAGATCCTTCTCGCCGATATTGTACAGGAGCAGCGCCTGCACCGCATTGATATCGGCGCGGCTCCTGCGGTCGAACTCGTCCTTGATGACGTCAAGCAGGCGGCGATGCAGCCGCTCGACCAAGGTCAGAGTCTCCAGATAGAGCTGGCCGATGGGCTCGCAGCCGGTTTCCCGACCGACCGGCTCGACCATCTTGGCAACGGCTTTCAGCATGACACTTCCCCGTGACTTGTCATTGTTATGTTGGCGAGGATCGTGCCCCCGCTCGACGTGTACCCTACGCCGCGGGGTCTAAAATCGGCTTAAGCAACACGATAAAGATCGGGTTTATTCGGCACGGTGAATCATCGATTGACGCGGCCGTCGCGGCAGTCGTCGTAATCTCTCGTTCATCCTGATCGGCCGCAGTTTCCAGAGGTTCAGGCGATTCGAGGCGTTCCAAGCCGCTCGAAAGCACGCCCGCTGCAACCCGGGGGCCGGGGGCGCTGCCGCCCTGGATGGCTGTCAGACGCCGCGCAGATAGCGAATGATGCCGGAAAAGTCGACGCTGCCGTCGCTGCTGTCGACGAAGCGCTCGTAGACCGCGGCGGCGCCAGCGCCCAGCGGCGTGGTGGCGCGCGTCGTGCGCGCGGCCGCTTGCGCGAGCTTCAGGTCCTTGAGCATCATCGCCGCGGTGAAGCCGGCCTGGTAGTCGCGGTTTGCCGGCGAGGCCGGCACCAGTCCCGGCACCGGGCAATAGCTCGTCATCGACCAGCATTGACCGGACGACTTCGAGGAAATGTCGAATAGTTTTTGCGCGTCGAGGCCGAGCTTCTCCGCCAGCAGGAACGCCTCAGAAACGACGATCATCGATGCGCCCAGGATCATGTTGTTGCAAATCTTCGCGGCCTGGCCGGTGCCGGGTCCGCCGGCGTGCACGATGGTCTTGCCCATTTTTTCCAGCACCGGCCGTGCGCATTCGAACGCATCCTCGGGACCACCGACCATGAACGTGAGCGTGGCCGCCTGGGCCCCGGCCACGCCGCCCGAGACCGGCGCATCGACCATGGCAAGCCCCTTGGCCTGCGCGGCCTGCGCCACGTCGCGGGCAGTTGCCACGTCGATGGTCGAGGAGTTGATGAGTAGGGTTCCCGGCGCGACCGCCGCAAGCGCGCCATCGTCGCCGAAATAGACTTCGCGCACCTGCTCGCCCGCTGGCAGCATGGTGATCACCACCTCGGCGCCCTCGCACGCATCGCGAATCGACTGCGCCCGCGTTCCACCGGCCGCGGCGAGCCGCTCGGTTGCATCCACGTTGAGGTCGAATCCAGACACCGCATACCCGGCTTTGAGGAGGTTCTGGGCCATCGGCAGCCCCATATTGCCCAGCCCGATGAAGCCGATCTTTGCCATGACGTTCCTCCACGCCGATCCTTGTCGTTACCGCCTCATCCCGGCTGCTCGCGCGCGGCCATCAGGGCGAGCCACAGATACGCACTGAGCAGCAGCACCTCCACCACGACCACCCAGAAGCTCCCGCCGAAAATTTGCGGGAACAACACCTCGACCGCCGCCATGGAGATGACGGAGGTGAGCCACACCACGGCGCCCCACGGCGCGGCCAGCCACAGCCCCACTCCCGCGACGAGGTCGATCACCGCGAAAAATACCGTCGCGACCTGATAAGGCGTCGAATAGGCATCGAACCCGGAGGGGAACGGCGCGCCGATCCCGCAGATGATGCCCCAATGATAGAGGCCCTTGCCGAGCGACAAGGCGGCCATGGCGCGCAGGAACACCACCAGCCGGTACGACCAGCGCTTGCCGCTGGCTTCGGCGTCCTCGGCCTGCACCGGCTCGAGCGTCTGCGGCTGTTCGGTTTGCATCATGGCAGCTCGAGTTCGCGTGCGAGCGGCGCAAAATACCGTTCCACCTCGGCCGCATTCACAGCTTCAAGCGTGGACGGCTGCCAGCGCGGCGCCTGGTCCTTGTCGATGATCACCGCCCTGACCCCTTCGTAAAAGTCATGTCCGCGAACGACGCGCGAGACTATGCGGAATTCGGTGCGCATGCACGCGGTGAAATCGAGCGTCGAACCGCGCCGCATCTGCTCGCGCACGATCTTGAGACTGGTCGGCGATTTGCCGCGGATGCGGTCGGCGGTGGCGGAAGCAAAAGCCGCATCAGCGCCGTGCCGGGCACCCTCGGCGTCGAGCGCGACGAGGATATCCTCGACCCGGTCAGCCTCGAACAGCCGGTCGATCGCGAGCCGCTTGGCATCTTGCGGCACGGCGACCGCCTCCTTCGCGGCCGGCTGCGCGAACGCGCCGAGCAGCGCATCGACCGAGACCGCGCTGCACAAGGCCTCGATCAGATCCGGAAATCGCCCCGAGGCAACGCGGTGGGTGGCTATGCCGGCGGCGAGGCCCTCGGCCGCATCGAGCCGCTCGCCCGTGAGCGCGCAGTAGACGCCGAGCTTGCCCGGCAGGCGCGGCAGGAACCAGGTCGCGCCGACGTCGGGAAAAAAGCCGATGCCAACCTCGGGCATGGCGAACACGAACTTGTCACCGGCAATGCGATGGGAGCCGTGGACCGAGATGCCGACGCCACCGCCCATGACAATGCCGTCGATGAGCGCCACATAGGGTTTGCGATAGCGTTTGATGCGGGCATTGAGCGCGTACTCGTCGCGGAAATAGTCGAGCGCCTCGTCGTAGCGGCCGGCGCGACCGAGATCGTAGAGCGCGCGCAGGTCTCCGCCCGCCGAGAACGCGCGCCCGCCGTTTGCGGTGACGACCACGCGCGTGACTGCGGGATCGGTCTCCCATGCCGTGAGCTGCAGCGCCAGGGCGCGCACCATGTCGCGCGATACGGCATTGAGCGCGTGCGGACGCTTGAGGGTGACGAGACCCGCCGCGCCGCGGCGCTCGAACAGGATGTCGGCCGTGCCCGCGCTCCCCGCCCTCACGCGGTCGCCCATAGATAGGCAAGCGTGGCCGCAACTCCGAGCGCGCTGCGCCCGGCATGGAGCCTGCCCCAGGTCTTGATCAGGCCGCGGGTTTCGGCACTGGCCGCCTCCGGCGGAGTCGCCTCGAGCTGCTTGTTGATGGGTAAAATCACAAGCAACGTGTAGGGCCAATTGGCAAATATCAGCACCGCGCCGGCGAACCAGCGCCAGTCGCGCGTCAGCCAGAACGCCAGCAGTCCGAGCAGCGCCGAAGCGAGCGCCAGGCTCGCCTGCATGGCAAATCCGCCCGCATAGCTCGGCTTCCATTGCGCCAGCAGCGCCTTGTCGTCGAGACCGAGGCGCGCCGGTTGTTCCGCGATGTTGACGTAGATTGCGGCGCCCGCGAAAGCCGCCGCGGTCGCGAGCGCGAGCTCCTCCGCCATGAAGCTCTCAAGGGCCATGCCGGAGCTACGAACGCGGCGGCCACACGCCGGCCGCCTCCAACTGGTGCATCGCCTGATCGGTGAACTCGGCGCGTGGCGCGTTGCCGCCGATCACAAACATCAGGATCGATTCCTGGTTGGGGTCGCCCTTGCTGACGTTTTCGAAGCGACGGATCATGCCGGGTGGAAACGAAACCACGTCGAGCGGATCGAGATCGACGTGCTCAACCTCGCCTTTCTCGTTCTCCCAGCTCGCGCGCCACGTACCGGTCATCGGGATGAAGGTCTCGTTGGTATCGTGGTTGTGCATCATCGGCCCGCAGCCGGGCTTGGCCCGGCAATAGCCGAGATTGAATCCTTCGCTGATCTTAATGGCAGCGAGCCGTGCCGCGTCGTCGCCGACCGGCGACGTCACCGCACCCCCCTCCCCTCTGGGCGGCTGAAACCCGATGACGTTGTAGAGGGTGCGCTCGCAACCCGGCATCCTGCTGTCCGGCAAGCCGCCGTCGAAGCCCTTCAAATCTTTGAAACGGGCGACGCGCTGCATCATTTCGGCGCCGGACAATGTCTTCCTCGGCAGCGTTTCCATCCTGGTCCTCCATGGTCTCTCCCGACCGTATTCGTCGGCCGGGTCCCCATCAATTGCCCAACAGATCCCGGCTCACGATCAGCCGCATCACTTCGTTGGTGCCTTCGAGAATCTGATGCACGCGCAGGTCCCGCAAGACCCGTTCGATCGGGTGATCGCGCAAATATCCGTAGCCGCCGTGCAGCTGCAGGCAGCCATTGACCACCTCGAAGCCGGTGTCGGTCGCCAGCCGCTTGGCCATCGCCGCCAGTCGCGTGGCGCCGGGTTCGCGCCTGTCGAGCGCATCCGCCGCCCGGTGCATCAGCAAGCGCCCCGCTTCGAGCTCGGTGGCATAGTCGGCGATGCGGAAACCGAGCGCCTGGAAGTCCGCAAGCCGCCTGCCGAATTGCTTGCGCTCCTTCATGTAGGCGATGGTGCGATCGAGGCAGAATTGCGCGCCGCCCAGCGAGCAGGCGGCGATGTTGAGGCGTCCGCCGTCGAGCGCGCTCATGGCGATCTTGAAACCCTGGCCCTCGGCGCCGATCCGGTTCGTGACCGGCACGCGGCACGCTTCGAATGTCACCATGGCGGTCGGCTGCGAATGCCAGCCGAGCTTCTTTTCCTGGGCGCCGAAGGAGAGCCCGGCGGTGCCGTTCTCGACCAGCAAGCAGGAGATGCCGCCCGCGCCGCCGTCGCCCGTTCGCGCCATCACGAGATAGACGTCGGAGACGCCGGCGCCCGAAATGAACGCCTTGCTGCCGTCGAGTACGTAATGGTCGCCCTGGCGCCGCGCCCGAGTCTTCAAGCTCGCAGCGTCCGAACCGGAATCCGGCTCGGTCAGGCAATAGCTGCCGAACTTCGCCATGCTGCAAAGATCGGGAAGGAAACGTCGCCGCAGCTCGGTCCCGCCGAAGGCATCGATCATCCATGCCACCATGTTGTGGATCGAGACATAGGCGGCGGTCGAAGGACAGCCTTGCGCCAGTTCTTCGAAGATCAGGGCGGCATCGAGCCGCGACAGCGCGGAGCCGCCGAAGTCGGCGCCCACATAGATGCCGCCGAAGCCGAGCGCCGCCGCCCGCCGCAGCGTGTCCACCGGGAAGAACTCGTCCTCGTCCCAGCGGCGGGCAAAGGGCATCATTTCCTCGCGCGCGAACGCGCGGGCGGTGTCCTTGATGGCGCGCTGCTCCTCGCTGAGCTCGAAGTCCATGGCCGACCGTTAATGTGCGCACTTTCGGCCGTCAATGGAGGGCCGGTCAATGCAAGTGACGCAGCACCGCATCGAACGGGCTCGCAGCACCCCGCCCCTCATTCCTCGGCGCGTTGGTTGGCAATATCGGCCTCGCGCAGATCGAGCTCCCGCTCGATCCGGCGGCGCGCTTCGTCGTTGAGCTTCCCGCCACGGAAGAGCTCGTTGATGTGCTGGCGCTCGGCGGCGATCAGCTCAAGTTCGATCTCATCGTGAAGGTCGCTGAGCTTGCGGTGGCTGTCATCGCCGTCGCTGCTGTGCTCGACGTGCCTGAGCCGGTCGTGGTGGTGAGCGCGCAGCGGCCGCACGATTTCCTCGGCGAGCTCGCGTTCTGCCGCAAGGCGGTCGAGCCGCTCGATCACCGCCTCGATCGCCTGCCGCCTGGCCCTTTGTTCGGCGGCCCTGTCGGCGTGATGCTCTCGGCGTCCGGCATGGGCGAGGCCGAGCGCGCGGATGACCCAGGGCAGCATCAAGCCTTGCACCACCAGGGTCACCAGGATGACGGAAAAGGTGAGGAAAAGAATGAGATCGCGGCCGGGGAACGGCTGGCCGTCGGCAGTCGCAAACGGGATCGCAAGCGCCGCCGCGAGCGAGACGATGCCGCGTACTCCGGTGAATGCAAGCACGAACGGCCACTGCCAAGGCGGCGCCGGATCTCTGCGCTTGAGCCGGGGAAACAGCCAGCGCGGAATATAGGTGGCGGGAAACATCCAGACGAAGCGGGCCACGATCACCACGGCGCAGACCAGCGCGGCGGAGATGGCGAGCTCGGACAGATGATAGTCGCCGATGCGGGCGATCAGCGTGCGCGCCTGCAGACCGGTGATCAGGAACACCATGCCCTCGACCAGGTAGATGAAGAAATTCCAGAAGAAGATGCCTTGCAGCCGCGTGGCAGCGCTGATCAGGCGCAGGCCGTTCCAGCTGATGTAAAGCCCGGCGGTAACGGTGGCGAGCACGCCGGAGCCGCCCAGGTGCTCCGGCGGCCAGTAGGCGAGGAAGGGCGTCAGGATCGAGAGGGTGATCTCGATGAGCGGATCATGCACCCAGCGCCGCAGGCGCAGCATCAGCCAGCCGACGCCGATGCCCCAGAGAATTTCCCCGACGACGATGGCGGCGAACGTGCCGGTCGCCTGACCGAGGGAAAAGACGCCGGCGCTGACGGCGGCGACCGCGAAGCGATAAAGGATGAGCGCGGTGGCGTCATTGGCCAGGCCTTCGCCTTCCAGCACGACGAGGATGCGCCGGGGAAGCTGCATCCTGCGGGCGATCGACAGCGGCGCCACGGCGTCCGGCGGCGAAACGATGGCGCCCAGCAGGAAACCTACCGGCCAAGCGAGACCCAACAGCCAGTGCGCAGCGGCAGCGACCGCGACCGTCGTGAACACGACGCAACCCACCGCCAACAGGGCAATCGGGCGCAGATTGAACCGAAACTCGCGCCAGCTCATCGCCACCGCCGACGAGTAGATGACGGGCGGCAGCACCAAAAGCAGGACGAGCTCCGGAGCAAGCTCGACCGTCGGCGGCCCTGGGACCAGCGCAAGCGCCACGCCGGTGAGCACCAAGAGGATAGCCGGGGGAATTTTGAGGCGCGACGCGACGACCGCAACCGCAGCGACCACGACCAGCAGCAAGACCAGAATCTGGATCGTTGGAATCATGAGCACACCGGTCGATGATGAGGGCGCCGCCCGAGCGAGGTCCAGCGCCGCGGTTCTTTCGGTCGGCCCTCGCAGTCGGCGGCGTCAATCAAACATTGATCCGAGGGCTGATTGACGCCCTTCCTCGGCAGCAAGGCGACGGTTGCGGCCCCGATATGCTCGACTGCGTCGTGCCGGCACGCGTAGGGTCGCCCCCGCCCCGCTCCAGCTACGATCTCGCGTCCTCGTTCACCCGAACAGCCAAGAGTCCGGGTTTGCGATCGGCTTGCCTTCGTTCAAGGCCAGCACACCCTTGATATTGCGCACCAGCGACCACACGAACCACCAGAACAACACCACGATGCCGACGACCGCGAATGTTAGGATCGTTCCAATCACGATATACAGGAGCCCGATCCAGAACGTGCGGATTTGAAATCGGTAATGCGTGCTCAGCATCGGGTCGGCGGAGCCGACCTGGATGTGCGCAATGATGACGCCGACCAGGGCGGTGATGCCCGTGAAATAGGCGACGAAGTAGAGGATATAGACGATCAGGGCGAGCTGTCTGCCAGACATCGCGGATTGCTGGGATGGATCAGATCCAAGGGTTGACATCGGAAGTCTTGCCGAGAATGACCGCCGCCATCGTGGCACGACGCCTTCGCTCCGGCAACCGAAGCCGCCGCCGCTCGTCACTCGGTCACGGGAAGAACGACAGCCGGGGGTTTCGCAAGCCCGCTGGCGGGGATTTCTCGAAACGGCTAAAAAGGGCCGTTGCCAGCCTGGAGCGTCGCAATGGCCATCAAATACGGCCGCCCGATCGAAGCCCGCCTCGCCCCGGTCGAGGCCAAAATCAAGGCCAAGCCGGCGGCTCGTCTCGACCTCGCCACCCGCCCGCGCCGCAACCGCAAGGCCGAGTGGGCGCGACGCCTGGTGCGCGAGAACGTGCTCACCACCGACGACTTGATCTGGCCGCTGTTCCTGCTTGACGGCACGAACAAGCGCCTGCCGGTCGCTTCCATGCCGGGGGTCGAGCGGCTATCGATCGACGAGGCGGTGCGGGACGCCGCAAGGGCGGCCAAGCTCGCGATCCCCTGCCTCGCGCTGTTTCCCTACACCGACCCGAAGCGGCGCGACGAGCGCGGCCGCGAGGCGCTCAATCCGGACAACCTGGTCTGCCGTGCCATACGCGCCATCAAGAAAGAGGTGCCGGAGCTCGGCGTCCTCTGTGACGTCGCGCTCGATCCCTATACCAGCCACGGCCACGACGGGCTGCTGCGCGACGGCGTCATCGTCAACGACGACACCGTTGAAGTGCTGGTGCAGCAGGCGCTGATCGAAGCCGAGGCCGGCTGCGACATCATCGCGCCCTCCGACATGATGGATGGACGCGTCGGGGCGATCCGAGAAGCGCTCGATCAGGCCGATTTCACGGACGTATCGATCATGGCCTACGCGGCAAAATATGCCTCGGCCTTCTACGGTCCGTTCCGCGACGCGGTCGGCTCGGCCACGACGCTGACCGGCGACAAACGCACCTATCAAATGGACCCTGCCAACAGCGACGAGGCGTTGCGCGAGGTCGAGCTCGACATCGCCGAAGGTGCCGACATGGTCATGGTCAAACCCGGCATGCCCTATCTCGACATTTTGCGCCGGGTGAAAGACGCCTTTGGCGTGCCGACCTTCGCCTATCAGGTATCGGGTGAGTATTCGATGATCATGGCGGCGGTGCAGAACGGCTGGCTCGACGGTGACAAGGCGATGATGGAAAGCCTGATCGCGTTCAAGCGCGCGGGCGCCTGCGGCGTGCTCAGCTATTTTGCGCCGCGGGTGGCGGAGAAATTGAAAAACACAAACTAGGTCCCGCCCCCGGGTCCCTCGAGCTGCGGCCTGCGCTCGCACCCTCGACATGATGATTATCGACTCGCAAGTGCATGTGTGGCCGCCCGACCGGCCGGACCGGCGGTTGGGCGAAGGCGTCGGCGACCGCCAGCCCTACGGCTATGGGCAGTTGATCGCCGACATGGATCGTGCCGGCGTCGACCGCGCGATCCTGGTGCCGCCCTCGTTCGACGCCGATCGCAACGACTACGCGCTCGAGGCCGTGCGCAAGCATCCCGACCGCTTCGCGATCATGGGCCGTGTGCCGCTCAAGGCCGGCGCCGGCAAGGACATCCTCAAGGGATGGCGCGAGCAGCCGGGCATGCTGGGCGTACGGCTGACGTTCCACCGCGACGCCGACCGGCCGTGGCTGACCGACGGCACCGCCGACTGGTTCTGGCCGCAGGCGGAGCGCCACGATATCCCGGTCATGGTGCACGCGCCGGAGCGGCTGGCCGAGATCGGCGAGGTCGCAGCACGGCATCCCCGGCTCAGGATCATCGTCGACCATATGGGCTTTGCGCGCGCGACCATGGACGACAAGGCCGCGCCCGCGGTCGCGCGCATCAACGCGCTCGCCCGCCACCCCAACGTGTTCGTCAAGGTATCGGCGCTTCCCTGCTTCTCGACCGAGCCATATCCGTTCAAGAACCTGCATGAGCCGCTGCGCCACGTGATCGAGGCGTTCGGGCCGCGGCGCGCGTTCTGGGGCAGCGATATCACCCGCGTGCCCGCCACCTGCTCCTATCGGCAGACAGTGACCCACTTTACGGAGGAGCTCGATTTCCTCTCCCGCGACGATCTCGATTGGATCATGGGGCGGGGCTTGGCGGAATGCCTGCGCTGGCCGGTTTGATCCGAGGCGCGGCGCGGTCACCCGCGGCCGATGAACGAGCGCTGCTGGATCGGCAAGATCGTGGTCTCGAACATGTTGGCTTCGGTCGGCAGCGTGGCCATGAAGGCGGCGAGGCGACCGACATCGTCGAGCTGCAGGTGATAATCCGGCCCGGTCGCATCCTGCGGCCGCACCTTCATCCACGACGTTGCGGTTGCGCCGAGACGCAGGATCGAGGCGCCGATGTTGTATTCGCGGTAATCGAGGGCGATGGAGCGCGTGAGCCCTTCCAGCGCCAGCTTCGTTGCCGCATAGGCCGCACCGTTGGCGCGCGGAGTAATCGACGAAATGCTGCCGATATTGATGATGCGGCCGGATTTCTGCGGTTTCATGATCTTCAGCGCTTCGCGGCAGCACAGGAAGGCGCCGGTCAGATTGGTGTCGATCACTTTTTGCCAGCTGCTCAACGGGATTTGATCCGTGGGCGCGCCGAGCGAGATGCCCGCGTTGTTGACGAGAATGTCCAAGCGTCCATGGCGGTCCATGACGGTCTTGAACAGGTCGACGATGTCCGCCTCGACGGTGATGTCGGTTGGAACGGCGAGCGCCGCTCCGCCGTTGCTCCCGATCTCGCAGGCCGCGGCATCGAGCTCCGCGCGATTGCGCGCCGCCAGCATCACACTCGCGCCCTCTGCCGCGAGCGCCTGCGCGATGGCCTTGCCGATGCCCTTGCTCGCACCGGTGACGATGGCGACGCGGTTCTGCAGCTGCTTCATTGCCCCACCATCCTCCCGCCGTCGACCAAGCCGGATCAGGAGGATGTCAGGCCGAACCGCCCCGCGCAATTGCGGAGCGACGACCCCACCGCGGCCCGGCAAATGGAGCCGCGAAGCGATGAGCCGGTCAGGACTCTTCCGGAGGTTCGCACGATTGCGTTGGCGTTTGCATCGAGCAGAAACGTCGAGACGTAGCGATAGTCTTGGGCCGCGGTAGCCTTGGATCGTGCGAACGCCACCACTGCACGGATCAGGCACACTCCACGGAATTACCGCCGACGTTTCGTCCGGCGCCCGGGCTTGTCGCGTGTCGACTTACGCCCTCGGGGCTTGTCCCCTTTGGGTTCATCAGCTTTGACTTCGGCCTTGGGCTTGGCAGTCTTGGGTCTGCGACTTTTGGGCTGATCGACTTTGGGATGATCGACCTTGGGCTGATCGACTTTGGCTTGCTCGGGCGTCGCTTGCTCAATTTCGACGCGGTCGGTCTTAGCTTGATCGATCTTGTCCTGTGCAACCTCGTTCTGATGGTCGCGTTCAATTTTGGGCGGATCGCCGAGCGGCGGGGGCGCTGGACACGGCGCATATTTGCACGGCGCGTCCGGCCGCGCTGGCGGACAGCACTCCTCGACTTGCCGCTGCAACTGCTGCAGCCGTTCACGTTCGCGGGCCGCATCGGCGTGAACCGCCGCGTACATGTCCGCGAGCCCAGTCATGCCCTCGTCCATATCCGTCTGCAGCCTGGTCTGGACCACGGACTGATTGAGCAGCTCGCAGGTATTCTCGGAGATATGCTCCAGGATGCAGATGATGGTGTCGTTCTGCTTGGCGTTCTGCGGCAGCGCCGCGTTGTTATATTGCCCCAGCATGACCAATTGGTCGAAGCCGCTTGTCAGAGTGCCGTTGACTTGATTGACGGCAATCTTGACAGCGTCGGTCGCGGCCTTGATGTCGAGAAGCTCACCTTTGATCGCCTCAAGCCGATTGTTGGCCGCGACAACTTGATTAAAGAGGTCGTCTGCAGAAGGCATGCGGCTACCGCGCTCACGTGGGGCGGGGCGAGGTCTGTTGCGTAAGTTAAAGCGTCTGCAACCAAAAGAAAACGCTTCTCGCCAAGGACGCAGCCATGGGGGAGTCGTCCGCAGAACAAGGGTACCAGTATCGCGGTAACGCGAGGATACAGAAGTGCCGCGCTCGGCTCCGACTATCCCGATGTCCGCGGGAACGCCTCCGACTGAACAAGACGGCACCGTGTCGACTGCCGAACTCGGCGCAATCGAGCTATCCAGCCAAAACCGAAAGGCTACCCAGCGTACCTATCGGATCGAGGCAACCGCCAATACGTGCAGGGCCCGCGCCCCCGCCTGCCCGATCGCGGCGGTCGCGGCATCCTGCGCCTTTCGCCAGGCCGGCAGCGCCGCGGCCACCGCCGCGCGCCCTTTTCGGGTCACCGCAACCACTCGCGCACGCGCGTCATCATTGCCGGTCCGAATCTGCACCCAGCGTCTGGCCTCGATCAACGCCAGATTTCGCGTCAGCGTCGTGCGCTCGATCCCAAGCCTGTGGGCAAGATCACCGATCGTCATGGGCCCGCGCAGCATCAGCATCACGAGGATCGTGAACTGCGTTACACGGATGCCGTGCGGCCGCAGCCGTCGGTCGAATGCCCGCGTGATGGCGCGCGCGCCCCGACGCGACGCCAGGCAGAGGCAGGCCTTACACTCGGATAGATCGATGTCGACACTGCCGATCACGAAACGCCATATACAGGTTTGGACCCTGGCTTTCAAACCAATGCAGCGCCTGCAAAACCATCGAGGCGCGAGCAGCACGGAGCACGTCTGACGCATCTCGCCGGTGGTCGGCGCCACGACCGGCTATCCGCCCATCTCGCCGATGCTCCGGCGCAAGCTTGCGATCAGCTCCCCGCTGTGGGCGAGATGCTTTTCCTCGGCGTCGAGAATCCGGCCGAAGCCCCGTTTTTTCAGCGCCGACACGTCGATCTGCCCTCCTCCGGGATCGATCCCCGCCGCGTCACAAACGATATCGATCAGCCGGTCAAGGGCATGGAGGCGACCGAGCAGGTAGTCGTTTTCACGGTAGGCGCGCGAGAAAAATGCTGCGAAATGGCCAAAGCCGGTGCCCTTCAAGCTCCCGACGCCATCGAATCCCTTGAGGGCGCCGACGTCCTGGGGGCTGATGCGGTCGATCAGAATCTCATTGCGCTCGCCGACCTCGCGCGCGCTCGTGATCGGGAAGGTCAGTACGTCCCAGAAGGGAAAGCCGAGATAGTTGACCAACACTTCGCGGCGAGCCTGCGGATGCCACTCGGCCGGATCCAGCGACGCCAGGAGATCATCGAGCTCGCGCGTGGTCGCATTGAGGTCGATCTCGGCAGCCAGTCGTTCGATCAGCCGGTCGATTTCGTCGACGTGCTGCTCTACGAACTTGTTGGCGTAAGCTTCGAGATGCTTGACCTCCCCGGCCGAGGGCACGGCCGGAAAGATGTCCGCCACCAGGTCGCGAGCCTCGCGACTGTAAAACTCGGGATTGTCCCACCGTCGAAGCGAATCGAGACGACCGTAGAATTCGCGTTTGAGCCGATCGACCACGACCGGATCGAGGCCGACGAAGTGCTCCTGACCGAGCAGCTGATAAAGCCGGTTCTGCCCCTCGATCAAAAAGTGCAGGCGCCGCTCGCGGTACTTCACATCGAAAGCCAGGAGGTATTTCACCCAGCCGGAAAGCTGATCTGCGGCCTGCGTATCGAATTCGAGCGCCTCGCTGTCGGCCCGCTCGTAGACGATGCCCTTGCGCAGGGCCCAGGCGTCAATGATTTCCTCGGCCACGCGCGACAACGGCGATTGCGCGGGCACTCCCCGCAGCTTGACGATCAGCTTGGCACCGAACGCGCGAACGGAGGCGAGCTTGAGCCGCACATAGGCCTGATAGGCAAATCCGGCATCGCGCGCGACGTGCGAGTTGACCTGCTCCCGCCATCCGCGCAGGTCATCCGCCGAGATCGCCCGGTCGAATGTGGTGGTCACGACTCTGGATACCAGCTGGCTGACTTGGGGACGCGCGCTGTCGATGATCGCCCGCAGCCGCCGCACCTGATCGTTGAAGTCGAGCACGCGGGCGAGTTCGTCGGCCACCGGCTGCGAGCTCGGGATGTCCGATAGCGCTCCCCGCATGGTCGCAAAGAAGCCCGGGGCCTTGTGCCGACGCGGCAAGGCGGCGGGCGCCGGGTCCGGATCGATGTAGACAAGGCGCCGATCGACCTCGCGATAGGCCGGCCGCCCGTGGATTGCGGAGATCGCTTCCATGAACGGCCGATTGTTGAGCACGGAGCCGTCGAGAAACGATGCCGTGGTCGGATCGATCCCGGCGCGCAAGTGATTCGGAAAACCCTTGGCGATGAACTCGGCGCGCCGCGGCCAGCTGGCTTGCCTTTGCACCAACACCTCGTCCATTTCCACGATGCGCGCCGGCGGGAAGGCGCCCGGGAACGACGAGGTCGCCCGCGCGGCAAACGCGAGGCCCGCGGCATTGTCGAGGTCGAAGTCGCTGTCCACTTCGCCGCTCGAGCGGCGGCGGTAGCCGAAGTGCAGGACGTGATGGTGGTCGCGCTCATGAATGAGCGGCGGGTCGTGAATTTGCACGAGCTGCTGATAGCCGTAGTAGTCGGTCATGGTGACGAAGAGGTCGAGCGATTGACCGGAGGGAAGCAGCGAGGCGTTGGGGTGTTTCGCAGCACCCATGGAGGTGACGGCGTCATACATCAAGCCGGCCATCACGCGCCCGTCGAGCGGTGGCCTGAACCAGCGCGAGCGTATGAACAGGGAAAGCTTCTGGCGCACCTCGAGGTCCGTGATCGCGCGGAAGCCCTTGGTCTTGGAGGCGGCCCAGATCAGCGGCTGCAGAAACCACTTGCTCCAGGCGCCGGCGCGCGCGTCGGGCGCGAGCAGGACCGTGACGTCGGCGTTCTCGAGCCACAGATCGCGCATCGCACCCATCGACAGGTCGTGGCTCAAGGCGCGTGCGAGCATCGTGCCGTTGATGCCGCCCGCCGAGGCGCCGGCGACGATATCGACGATCACCCGCAACTCGACATCGCGTCCGATCTCGCGCAGCAGCTCGAAATAGGTTTCTTCGGTATCGTATTCAGGGTCGCTGCGATCGACACGGTCGAAGAACGAAGCCTGCGCGCGGCGAGAGCGATCCGCGATCGCGTGCAGCGCGCTCGAGGCACGCACCAGCTTGAGGATTTCCTTGCTGATGCCGTGCATATAGATGGCGAGCGAGAGGCCGCCGAAGCAAACGAGCGCAATGCGAAGTTCCTTCTCGCGCAAGACGCAATCCCTCGGCGGCGGTGATTCGCCGTGCCTTCTTCCGACAGTAGAGCAAGCGTCGGCGACCGGGAAAGGAGGTGTCAGGGACTCGGAGTTCCGATAACCGAGCGGAACGTGCTCGGTCGCATTCCCGGACCGGCCCCTAGTCCATCGTCGTCGCCGTGTCGATCCATGCCGGCTGGTAGCCTTCGGCCTCCAGCACGCCGAAAATCTTCTGCGCGTGCGCCCGATCACGCGTCTCCACCGTGACGTCGAGCTTGGCGCCCTTGGCCGGTACATCGAGGAAGAGCCGGCGATGCTCGACCTCGAGAATGTTGGCGCCGAGCTGGCCCAGCAGGGTGGCGATCTGTCCGAGCACGCCGGGCCGGTCGGGGATGGTCAGCCGAAAAGAGACGATGCGTTCCTCACGCTCGAGCTCGCGCACCATGACGGAGGCGAGGATGCGCGGGTCGATATTGCCGCCGCACAGGATCAGCCCGACCTTGCGGCCGCGGAACCTTTCGGGCTTGACCAGCATCGCGGCGAGGCCGGCGGCGCCGGCGCCTTCCGCCATGGTCTTCTGCAAGGTGAGATAGGCGTTGACGGCCCGCTCGATATGGGCCTCGTCGACCAGGATGATCTCGCAGACGAGCTGGCGCACGATCGGCAGCGCCAGCACGCCCGCGTTCTTGACCGCGATTCCTTCCGCCAGCGTGGGGCCGCCGAGCGGGCGGTTCTCGCCGCTGAGCGCATTCCAAAACGAGGGATAGAGCGCCGCCTCCGCCCCTACGATCTCGATCGAGGGCCGGCGCGCCCGTGCGGCAATCGCATTGCCGGCGATGAGCCCGCCGCCGCCGATCGGAACCACCAGCGTGTCGAGGTCGGGCACTTCTTCCAGCATTTCGAGCGCAATCGTGCCTTGGCCTGCGATCACCAGGGGATCGTCATAGGGGTGCACGAAGGTCAGCCCGCGCTCGCGGGCGATCCTTTCCGCCCGCACCTGCGCCTCCGCCACCGTCTCCCCCTCGAGCACGACCTCGGCGCCGTGCGCCTGCGTCGCCTCGACCTTCACGAACGGCGTGGTAACCGGCATGACGATAGTGGCCGGGATCGCCAGCCGCGCCGCGTGATAGGCGACGGCTTGCGCATGGTTGCCGGCCGACATGGCGATGACGCCCCGCCCACGCGCGGCGGCGCTGAGCGACGCGAGCTTGTTGAGCGCGCCACGATCCTTGAACGAATTGGTGACCTGGAGGTTCTCGTATTTCACGTAGACCTCGGCACCGGTCAGCGCCGAGAGCTTGGGTGCCGGCAGCATCGGGGTGCGCAGCACCTGACCCGCGATCGTGCGCTGCGCCGCCTCGATGTCGGCGATCCTGATGCTCATGTCTCAGCTCCCGCCCGTCGGGGCCGCGCCCGGCCTCGAGCGGTTTCGGGTGCGAGGACGTCCGCCCCCGGCCGTCGCGTTTGAGCGGTCAGCCGGTTCTCCGCCACGCCGGCTTGCGATTTGGTTGCATGCCACAAATGGCCGTGCCTCTTGCGCCAAGAACGTCTACTCTCCATCTGCCGGTGGATTCGCAGGATAGCAAGGATACAGAGCGAGGATACTCGGCCATGACCGACACGGGACCCAGAAAGATCGGCGTCTCGATCGAGCTCAAGCCGCACGCTTACGACCCGGCGGTCAACCCCGAGCTGTTCGAAGGCGTGCTGGCGCGCCGCTGCATCGCGTTCCTGATCGACGTCGTCATCATCGCCATCCCGGTGCTGTTCGCGGCGGTGTTCATTTTCATCTTTGGCCTGGTCACGCTCGGACTCGGCTGGGTCCTGTTCTGGTTGTTGTCTCCGGCCGCCGTGATCTGGGCGATCGCCTATTACGGCCTGACCTTCGGCAGCCCCGCCTCGGCGACCATCGGAATGCGGACGATGGATATCGAAATGCGGACCTGGTATGGGGCGCCCGCCTATTTCGTGCTCGGCGCGGCGCACGCGGTCGTCTACTGGATCACGGTGTCGTTCCTGACGCCGTTCATTCTCCTGGTGGCGTTCTTCAATGCCCGCCGCCGGCTGCTGCACGACATGGCGGTCGGCACGATCGTCATCAACAACCCGGGTCGCGCCCAATGGTTGCGTCCGCAGTTGGGCCGCAGCTCGCGCTGAGAACATGGGATTTGACGGGACGCCGCGTGCGCGCGATCTTAGGGTGCCGGTAAGCTGAATATCGCCGCCGGTTCGAGGCCGCCGTGACCCAGCACTCGCGCAACACCCCGCAATTCTATCTCACCGCGCCTTCCCCGTGCCCTTATCTGCCCGGCCAGGAGGAGCGCAAGGTGTTCACGCATCTCGTCGGTGAACGCGCCTCCGAGCTCAACGATCTCCTCACCCATGGCGGTTTCCGCCGCAGCCAGTCGATCGCCTATCGGCCGGCCTGCGAGACCTGCCGCGCGTGCGTTTCGGTCAGAGTGGTGGCCGCGGACTTTCGGCCGACGCGGAGCATGCGGCGCATTTACGACCGCAACAGCGACCTGGTCGGCGAAATGCGAGTCCCCGTGCCGACCACCGAGCAATATTCGGTGTTCCGCTCCTATCTCGACGCACGCCATCGCGACGGCGGCATGGCGGACATGACGGTGCTCGACTACGCCATGATGGTTGAGGACAGCCACGTGGATACCCGCATGGTCGAGTACCGGCGGCGCGGACCCGACAGCGCGATCAACGGTCGCGGCAAGGGAGAGCTGCTGGCGGTGGCGCTCACCGACGTGCTCAGCGACGGGCTCTCCATGGTGTACTCGTTCTTCGACTCGGAGGAGGCGTCGCGCTCGCTCGGCACGTTCATGATCCTCGACCACATCGCGCGCGCACGGCGCATGGCACTACCCTACGTCTATCTCGGCTATTGGGTGCAGGGCTCGCGCAAGATGGACTACAAGGGTCGCTTCCTGCCGCAGCAACGGCTCACGCCCGACGGCTGGAAGCTGACGGAGACCTGATCCCCGGCGTCGCGACCCGTCTGCGGTCGGTCCTGCGCCCGAAGGACAAGGAGATCGAGATGGAAACGCCCGGATTGATCGTTGCGCCGCTCACGCCCTTCACCGCGAAACTGGAGCTCGACGAGCCCGCGCTGCGCCGCCAGATCGATTACGTGGTCGAGGACTGCGGCGCCACCATGGTGGTCGCGGCCGGCGTGGAAACGCAGGAGTACACCTATCTCAGCCTCGACCAGCGCAAGACGCTCATCCGCCGCACGATCGAGCTGGTCGACGGGCGCGTGCCGGTGATGGTGGGAGTGTCCCATCCCTCGTTCCAGACGGCGATTGCGCTTGCGCACGAGGCCGAAAGACTGGGCGCCGCCGCTGTCCAGCTGCTGGCACCGCTGCGGCCATTCGCCGGTCCGCCGACCCAGGACGATCTCGTCGCCTATTTCGAAGCCGTGGCGCGGGAGACCAACCTCCCGATCACGCTCTATCTCAATCCCGGACCGGGCGCGGACGTCTCCATAGCCGACACCATCGCGCTGGCGCGCCTGCCGCGCGTCCAGTTCATCAAGGAAAGCTCGCGCGATCTCGCACGGGTATCGCGCCTGATCGTCGAGATCGATCGCGCCGGACTCGCCCGCTATTTCACCACCATGCAGATGCTGCTGATTACGCTCGTCCTGGGCGGCTCGGGCGCGACCATGCCGCCACCCGCCGCGGAGATCGCGCGGCACATCATCGATGCCCACGCCGCCAAGGACTATGACCGCGCCGCCGAATTGCAGCTTCAATTCGCGCTGTTTCCGTCCAAATGGATGCATCGCGGACTCGCCCCGGTGATGAAAGCCGCCATGAACCTGATCGGCATCGCGGCGGGAGAGCCCTATCCCCCCTACACCTCGCTCACGCGCGACGAAACACGCGCGTTGGCCGCGCTGTTGAAGACCACCGTGCTGGCCAAGCGGCAATTCGTCGAGGCCGCCGAATGAGTGGGAAATCCCGACGAAATCGGGCCTAACCCAGGACCTGGTCGGCGATCAGCTTCAGATTGAGCGCGATGATGATCGCGGCGACCAAGGCGGCGAGCGCGGTCACCCAGCGCGGCGCGACGAGCTCGGCCATCTTGCGGCGGTCGGCCGTGAACAGCACCAGCGGCACGACGGAAAACGGCAAGGCGAGGCCGAGCACGACCTGGCTGAGGATCAGGAGCTTCGCAGTCCCGGCCTCGCCATACCAGATGGTCACGATCGCAGCGGGTATGATCGCGATCGCCCGGGTCGTCAGCCGCCGCGCCCACGCCGGCAGGCGGATGTCGATAAAGCCCTCCATCACGATCTGGCCGGACAACGTCGCCGTCACCGTCGAATTGAGCCCGCAGCACAGCAGCGCGATCCCGAACAGCGTGGGCGCGATCGCGGAGCCCAACAACGGCGCCAGGAAGGCGTGCGCCTGATCGAGCTCCGCCACGTCGGTCTTGCCGGACTTATTGAAGGTGGCGGCCGCGAGGATCAGGATCGATGCGTTGATGAGCAACGCAAACATCAACGCGATGGTCGAATCGAGCGTGGCAAGCTTAATGGCCTCGCGCTTGTCCTCGACCCCGTCGCCGAACCGGCGGGTCTGCACCACGCCGGAATGCAGATAGAGGTTATGCGGCATCACCGTCGCGCCGATGATGCCGATCGCGAGATAGAGCATTTCGGGATTGGTCACGATCTCGGTCGTCGGCGCGAAACCGAGGATCACCGCGCGCCAGTCCGGATCGGCGAGCGCGATCTGCACGGCAAAACAGGCGGCGATGACGCCGAGCAGCGCGACCACGAAAGATTCGATCCAGCGGAAGCCGAGCTGCTGCATCCACAGGATCAGAAACACGTCGAGCGCGGTGATGATGACCCCGATCTCCAGCGGGATCTTGAACAGAAGATTGAGCCCGATGGCGGTACCAATGACCTCGGCGAGGTCGGTGGCGCAGATGGCGATCTCCGCCAGCACCCACAGCGGCCACGACACCGCGCGCGGGAACGCGTCGCGGCAGGCCTGGGCGAGGTCGCGGCCGGCGCCGATACCGAGCCGTGCGCACAGCGCCTGCAGCAGGATCGCCATGAGATTCGAAAGCAACGCGATGGTGAGCAGCGCGTAGCCGAACTTCGACCCGCCGGCGAGCGAGGTCGCCCAGTTGCCCGGATCCATGTAGCCGACGGCGACCAGATAGCCTGGCCCGAGAAAGGCGATGAGCTTCTTCCACAGCGGGCCGTGCGGCCGCGTGGCGATCGAGCCGAACACTTCGGAGAGCGAGGCCGTGCCGCGCGCGCGGCGCCAGCCGGTCTTGGCGTGATCCGAAGCGGGCAAGCGCTGTTCCACGGACGAGACAGTCATCCTGACGATTCCCTCGCCCTGCATTAGGCTTGTTGCAAATAATTTGCAATTGCAGCGCGGGGCGGCACCCGCGGTTCGGCCAAAGTCCTCGTTAACCCAAGCACTTATGTGAAAATGGAACCATTGTGCACTGCCGTCGATTGAGGGGCCGCGGGCCAAATTCATGACCTCCTCGCCCCCTCGCCTCCTCGTTCTCCGTGGGCACCTGCGGCCGCTGTTCTGCGCGCTCGGCGCGCTGGCGCTGAGTGCCGGCGGCGCACTCGCGGCCGGGGAGGCCAAGGGCAGCCCATCCGAGGTCATCTTTCTCGCCCAGCTCATCACGCTGATGCTGGTCGGGCGCCTGTTGGGCGAGGCCATGACCCGCATCGGTCAGCCGTCGGTGATGGGGATGCTGCTGGGCGGCATCCTGCTCGGCCCCTCGCTACTGGGCGCGGCGTGGCCGCAGCTGCAGCACGCGATCTTTCCGCCGGCGCCCGAGCAGAAGGCCATGCTCGACGGTATTTCGCAGTTCGGCATTCTCCTGCTGCTGCTGCTCACGGGAATGGAGACCGACCTCAAGCTGGTGCGAACGATCGGCAAGGCGGCGCTGAGCATCTCGCTGACCGGCGTCGCCGTGCCGTTCCTGTGCGGCTTCGCGCTCGGGCAGTTCATGCCGGAATCGTTGCTGCCGCATCCCGAACAGCGTCTGCTCACCTCGCTGTTCCTCGGCACCGCCTTGTCGATCTCCTCGATCAAGATCGTGGCTGCGATCGTGCGCGAGATGGGTTTTACACGGCGCAATCTCGGTCAGATCATTGTCGCTTCGGCGATCTGCGAAGATTCGATCGGCTGGGTCATCATCGCCATCACCCTCGGTCTCGCGGAAGCCGGCACGATCGACCTGATGAGCGTCGCCAAGAGCGTCTTGGGAACCGCCGTGTTCCTGACCGCGAGCTTCACCATCGGACGCCGGATCGTTTTCTTCCTGATCCAATGGACGAACGACAATTTCGAGAGCGACTTCCCCGTGGTCACGACGATCCTGGTGATCATGGGCCTCATGGCGCTGACCACGCATCTCATCGGCGTGCACACCGTGCTGGGCGCCTTCGTCGCCGGCGTGTTGATCGGGGAATCGCCGATACTGAGCAAGCACATCGACGAGCAGCTGCGCGGCCTCATCCTGGCGTTCTTCATGCCGGTATTCTTCGGCATCGCAGGACTGTCCGCCGACCTCACCGTCCTGAAGGATCCGACCCTTTTGCTCATGGCCCTCGGGCTGATCGCGATTGCCAGTTTCGGCAAGTTCGCCGGCGCCTTCATCGGCGGCGAGATCGGCGGACTGACCCGGCGCGAGGCCTTCGCGCTCGCCTGCGGCATGAATGCCCGCGGCTCGACCGAGGTCATCGTCGCCACGATCGGGTTGTCGATGGGGGCGCTCACGCAAGATCTCTTCACCATGATCGTCGCGATGGCGATCGTGACCACCATGGCCATGCCGCCGATGCTGCGCTGGGCCTTGGCGCGCGTGCCGATGGGGAAGGCGGAGAAGGCGCGGCTGGAACGCGAGGAGTTCGAGGCCAAGGGATTCGTGCCGAACCTCGAGCGCCTATTGCTGGCCGTGGACGAAAGCTCGAACGGCAAGTTCGCCGCGCGTCTTGCCGGGCTGATCGTCGGCGCGCGCGGCATGCCCACCACCGTGCTGGCGCTCTCGGACACCGCCAAGGGCGGAGGCGACAGGAAGCAGGACAAGAGGGAAAGACCGGAGAAGCGGGATAAACAGGAGGCCGAAACCGGCGAGCGCGCCGAGGAAACCGTCAAGGCGGCGGCAGCGGATACCAAGCGCAGGCAAAGCAGCGCGCATCAGCCGGCGCCGGTCGACGTGACGATCCGGACGAGCGACACGCCGAGCGAGGAGGCGGTCGCGAAAGAGGCCAAAAAAGGCTACGATCTTCTGTTCGTAGGGATCGAGCACACGCGCGCCAAGAATGGCGCCTTTCATCCGGACGTCACGCGAGTCGCTTCGGCCTTCGAGGGACCGCTCGCCATCGTGGCCGGAAACGGCATTCATCTGCAGGAGCCGGAGCGCAGCCCCCTGCACATCCTCGTCCCGGTGAACGGAACCGAGGTGTCGCGCCGCGCCGCCGAAGTCGCCGTCGCGACCGCGCGCGCCTGCCGCTGCCCGCTCACCGCGCTCTACGTCGCCAATCCCGGTGGCGGCGAGGCGCGCAAGCGGCGAGGCTTCCGCGCCCGTCAGCAAGAGCAAGCGATCATGAAGGAAATCGTTGAAATCGCCGACCGCTATGACGTGAAGGTAAAGACCGCCGTGCACGCGGAAACGGCACCGGACAAGGCCATTCTGGCCGAAGTGAAAAAGGCCGGGCACAACCTGGTCATCATGGGGGTGGGCCGCCGCCCCGGCGACAAGCTGTTTTTCGGCGACACCGCCGCGGCGGTGTTCGATCGCGCGCCAGCCTCGGTCGTGTTCGTTGCGAGCTGACGCTTTTCCACTCGCCGGCAGCATCTTGCTTGAGCGATTCCGCGCGCGCTCGTATTGGCGTATGCTGACCTGGCTGCGTCAGGTGCAATACCGCTGCGGAGAACCGCCTCGTGAAACTCAATTGTCGCGCTCGATTGGCTATCGCGCTGCTGGCCGTAATCTTGACCGCACCCTCCGGCGAGAGCGCATGGTCGCAGACGCCGAGAACCGTCAAGATCGTCGTTCCCTACCCGCCCGGCAGCGGGCCCGACATCCTGTCCCGCCTGATGGCGGAGCAGATCGGACGGGCGCAAGGACCCACGGTGGTGGTCGAAAACCGCCCGGGTGGCGGCACGGTGATCGGAACCGAGGCCGTCGCGCGCGCGGCGCCGGACGGCAATACGGTCCTGCTGGTGGCGAATTCCTTCGTCGTCAATCCGGCGCTGAAACAACAGAACTACGATCCAGCCACCAGTTTCGAGCCGATCTGCTATCTGGCGGCGACCCCGATGGTGCTGGTCGTCAATGGCACCTCGCCCTACCGGACGCTCGCCGATCTGCTGGCCGCGGCGCGCGCCAAGCCCGGCGAATTGGCGTTGGCGAGCGGAGGTCCCGCGTCCTCGCTGCACATCGCCTTCGAGGTCCTCAAGCGCGCCGCGAACATCAACATGACCTACGTGCCCTACCCCGGCACGGCTCCCGCGATCAACGCGCTGCTGGGCGGCCATGTGACCGCGGTCTTCGCCGACTATCCGACGGTCGTATCGCAGTTGAAGTCGGGCAGCCTGCGCGGGCTCGTCACCGCTTCCCATGCGCGGGTCGAACCGTTGCCGGATGTGCCGACGCTGGCCGAGACCGGCGTCAGTAGATACGAAGCGGACATTTTTTACGGGATCGTGGCCCCGGCGAGAACGTCGGCGGAGATGCTGTCCCACCTGTCCGCTTGGTTCAGCGCGGCCCTCGCGACTCCCGAGATGAAGCCGAAGCTTGCCCAGCAGGGATTGTTTCCGGTCGGAAAGTGCGGGGCGGAATTCGGCGCTTACATGCGAAAGCAAGCTGACGAATATAGCCGCGTGGTTCGCGAGTCGAACATCAGAGCCGAATGACGCTCTCGGGATTGCTTGTTTCAGCGCCGGCGTGGGCGACAGGGAGACGACAGCAAGCTCGATTCGGGGATAACCTCACCCACCTTCTGTCGCGGGATCACCTCTCCTCCCGCCCCTTCCCGTTCGCCGGCAGCTGGCTGAACGTGTTGGTGCGCGGGAATCCCTTCGGCGCGAGCCGTCCGGCATCGGCGCGGTTGCCACGCCAATCGGCGAGCTCCGCGAGCGTGAGTGAGAAGGCGCGACCGGCGGTGTCGGTCCACGACAGTCCTTGCTCGGCGGTGAAGGTCTTGAGATCGGACAGCCCGCCATCCTTGTAGCGCTGAAGCCGCACGCCGCGTCCGCGCGCCATCTCCGGCACCTGGTCGAGCGCGAAGATCACCATCTTGCGGTTCTCGCCGATGGAGGCGACGAGCTCCCCCTCCACCATCGCCACGGCGCGCGCCGCGTCCGGTGGCGTGACATTGAGCACCTGCTTGCCCTTGCGGGTATTGGCCAGGCATTCCTCTTCCGGCACGATGAAGCCGCGGCCTTGCGCGCTTGCGACCAAAAACTTGCGGCCGCCCTGGTGACGGAATACGGCGACGAGGTCGGCTTCCTGCTCGAGCTCGGCAAACAGCCGAATCGGCTCGCCGTGGCCGCGACCGCCCGGCAGCTTCGCGGCATCGAGCGTGTAGAAGCGCCCGTTGGTGGCGAACACCAGGCATTTGGAAGTAGTCTCGGCCGGGAATGCAAATTTCGGCCCGTCGTCGGCCTTGAACGCTATGCCCGACAGATCCGCCACCGTTCCCCGCAACGCGCGAATCCATCCCTTCTCCGATACCACGACGGTAATCGGCTCGCGTTCGACCAGCGCTTCCTCGATCGCCGCCTCGTCGTGCTCGGGCGCCTGGGCGAAGGTGGTGCGGCGCTTGCCGAGCGGCGTCTTGGGCCCGAACCTGCCGCGCACCTCCTTGACCTGTTCGGCGATTTTCTTCCACTGTTGCTGCTCGGAGCCGACCAGCTCCTTGAGCGTCTTGCGCTCGGCACGCAGGTCCTTGTCCTCCTTCTTGATCTCCATTTCCTCGAGCTTGCGCAGATTGCGCAGCCGCATATTGAGAATGGCATCGGCCTGCACCTCGGAAAGCTTGAAGCTCTTCATCAGCACCGGCTTGGGCTCATCCTCGTTGCGGATGATCTTGATGACCTTGTCGAGGTTGAGATAGGCGACGAGATAGCCGCCGAGCACTTCGAGCCGATGCTCGATCTGGCCGAGGCGGAATTTCGAGCGCCGCAGCAGCACCTCGCGGCGATGGGCGAGCCATTCCGACAGCGCCTCGGCCAGACCGACGACCTTGGGAATGCGTCCCTTCACCAGGACGTTCATGTTCAGCGGAATGCGGCTTTCGAGCTCGGTGAGCTTGAACAGCGATTCCATCAGCAGCTCGGGGTCGACGGTGCGCGAGCGCGGCTCGATCACGAGCCGGATGTCCTCGGCGGATTCATCGCGGGCATCGGCAACGAGCGGCAGCTTCTTGTCGTTGATGAGCTCGGCCAGCCTTTCGACCAGCCTGCCCTTCTGCACCAGCCAGGGAATCTCGGTGACGACGATGAGGTAGGTGCCGCGCCCGGTATCTTCCTTGTGCCAGCGCGCCCGCACCCGGAACGAGCCGCGACCGCTGGTATAGGCTTCGGCGATGGCCTCGGGCGGATCGACGATCACGCCGCCGGTCGGCAGATCGGGGCCCGGCACGTATTTCAGCAGCGTGCGGCTGCGGGCGTTCGGCGTATCGATCAAATGCAGCGCGGCGTCGCAAAGCTCGGCGGCATTGTGCGGCGGGATCGCCGTCGCCATTCCGACCGCGATGCCCTGCGAGCCGTTGGCCAGAAGGTTGGGAAAGGCGCCCGGCAGCACCACCGGCTCGTTCTCCGAGCCGTCGTAGGTCGGCCGGAAATCGATGGCATCCTCGTCGATGCCCTCGATCAGGAGGTGCGCAACTTCGGTCAGCCGCGCCTCGGTGTAGCGCATGGCGGCGGGGTTGTCGCCGTCCACATTGCCGAAGTTGCCCTGCCCGTCGACCAGCGGATAGCGCTGGGCGAAATCCTGAGCGAGTCGTACGAGCGCATCGTACACCGCCTGGTCGCCGTGCGGATGGAACTTGCCGATGACGTCGCCGACCACGCGCGCGCATTTCTTGAACGCGGCACCGGGATCGAGCCGCAATTGCTGCATCGCGTACAGCAGCCGCCGGTGAACCGGCTTGAGCCCGTCGCGCGCGTCCGGCAGCGCACGGCCCGTGATGGTGGAGAGCGCGTATTGAAGATAGCGCTCCTCCAGCGCCTCGCGCAGCGCAATCTCTTCGACCTCGCCATCGCGCGGGGGAATCAGTTGCTTGCCCATGCGCAAGAGTTAATGCCGCGCCGCGCCATGAACAAGCGATGAATGCGTCAGCCACGCCTTGTTCTGATTGCAGGGGCTAAGCTTCGGTCCAATGGCGTTTGTCGTCGCGGTACGGGGCGATCTTGGCGACAAGCTGATCGACGGATGAACGCGCGGCGCCGCCGGCCGAAACTCGGACCGCGGTCACGCGGTCGCCAAACGTCAGAACTCGAGAGGCGCTCGGTCGGCGCCTCTGCAGAACCAAGGAGAGTAAAGATGCGTGCAGTCTTCGTCGCGGCGCTCGTGGCGGCGGGCTTCGGCCTCACCGGCCTGTCCCCGACACTCGCCGCCCCCGCGAGCGGAAACGCCATTGGAAATGCCGCGGCCGCTCATCGGGCAGTCGATCAGGTCTATTGGCGTCGTTACCATCGCCACCACCGCCATTGCTGGTGGCGGCACGGCTACCGTCACTGCTGGTGGTGACCAGCGCGCGTCGGGCCGGCCGTCAGCGGCGGCCGGCCCGGTCGCGTCATCCGAGCGCCGTGGCGTTGCACCCGTCGCGCTGAACCGCGGCGATGAAGCTCGCCCGCGCATCGGCGAGGCCGAGACCGCGCGGCTCGAGCACGTGCCGCAGTAAAAAGAAGCCGGTCAGCGCGAAGGCATCGGCGAGATCCTGCCGTGAGGGGTCGGCGGCATCCGTCTCGCGCAGGAAAGCCGGCAGCGGCAACAGCCTGTCCTTCCATGGTTCGCCCGCTTGTCGCGACACCGCGCGTCCCGATTTCGGCGACACATAGGCGAGATCGCTGCCTTGCCCGCCTGCGGCGCAGGTCGCGAGATCGAGGCCAAAGCCGAGCTCCGCCAGCAGCTGCAGCTCGAACCGCACGACGCTCGGGCCGGCGCGGCGCGGATGGAGGAGATCATCAAGCACGTGTTCAAGCGCGGCATGGATCTGCGGATGCGGGTCGCGTTCGGGCAGCAGGCGGCAAAGCGCCGCCAGATGGATAATGCCGTAGAGCGCGTGCGGGATCGGCAGGAACGAGGCAGCGCGCGCGTCGAGGCCCTCGACCACATAGTGGCCGAGATGATCGTCGAGCCGTGCCCGCCAGGTCGAGCTGACGCGATTGCCCGGCTGCAGCACCGGCCGCAGCCGCGAGCCGGCCCCGCCCCGCACCAGGCCGAGATGGCGGCCGTGCGCGCGCGTCATCAGCTCGAGGATGGCGTTGCCCTCCCCGTGGCGTCTGACTGCCGAGCACGATGCCTTCATCGGACCATTGCATCGCTATTCCTTCGGAAACTCCAGGCCCATCTCGCGGTAACGTTCCGGATCGTCGCCCCAGCGCTCGCGCACCTTGACGAACAGAAACAGGTGCACGGGCGCTTCGATCATCTCGGCGATGTCGCGCCGCGCATCCGCACCGATCGCCTTGATGGTCTGGCCGCCCTTGCCGAGCACGATCTTGCGCTGGCTCTCGCGCTCCACATAGATCGTCTGCTCGATGCGGATCGAGCCGTCCTTGAGCTGCTTCCACGCGTCGGTCTCGACGGTGGACTGATAGGGCAGCTCCTGATGCAGGCGCAAATAGAGCTTCTCGCGCGTGATCTCGGCGGCCAGCTGGCGCAGCGGCGCGTCGGTGATCTGGTCCTCGGGATAGTGCCATGGCCCCTCCGGCACGTGCGCGGCAAGCCAGCCCTTGACGTCGGCAATGCCGTCGCCGGTCAGCGCCGAGATCATGAAGGTGGCGGCGAACGCCGCCCGCTCGTTGGCCGCCTTGGCGATGGCGAGCAGGGCAGATTTCTCGACCAGATCGACCTTGTTGATGAGGAGGATTTTGGGCTGCGCGACGTCCGCCAGCCGCGCAAAAATCGCCTCGGCTTCCTCATCGAGACCGCGCTTGGCGTCGATGAGCACGGCGACGATGTCGGCATCGTGGGCGCCGGTCCAGGCATTCGTGACCATGGCGCGGTCGAGCCGGCGCTTGGGCGCAAAAATGCCCGGCGTGTCGATGAAGACGAGCTGCGCGCTGCCCGCGATCGCGATGCCGCGCAGCAGCGAACGCGTCGTCTGCACCTTGTGGGAGACGATCGCGACCTTGGCGCCGACCAGCGCGTTGATCAGCGTCGATTTGCCGACATTGGGGGCACCGATGAGCGCGATGAAACCGCAACGGCTGCGGCCGGCAGTCGCGGCCGCGGGCGCAGGGCCGACCGCGATGCCGCGGGTACGGCCGCCAGGCTCGTCGGTTGTGCGACCTTGCGCCTGAGTGCCGCGGCGTTTGCTCTCAACCATCGAGGCGGTCCGCCTTGACGCCGGCGCGCGTCAGCATGGCGGCGGCGGCGGCCTGCTCGGCGGCGCGCTTCGAGCGGCCGAGCCCCTCGGCCGGCGCAAGATCCGGAAGCTCGACGGTGACGCGGAACTCGGGATCGTGGTCGGGACCCTTGCGCTCGACCTCGCGATAGGCCGGGGTCGGCAGACCGCGCGCCTGCGCCCATTCCTGCAGCACGGTCTTCGAATCGCGCAGCGGCCGCGCCGGCGTGCGCATACGCTCGCTCCACAGCCGTTCGATCAGCGCGGAGGCAGCCGGATAGCCGCCGTCGACGAACACCGCGCCGATCAGCGCCTCGCAGACATCGGCGAGGATGGCGGTGCGGCCGCGCCCGCCGGCATTGACTTCCGACGCGCCCAGCCTGATCGCGCCCCCGAGGTCGATGGCTCGCGCCGACGTCGGCGCACGCCTCCTTGCGCACGAGGTCGGCGAGGCGACGCGACATTTCCCCTTCATCGGCCTTGGCAAAGGCGCGAAACAGCATGTCGGAGACGACCAGGCCGAGCACGTGATCGCCAAGGAATTCGAGCCGCTGGTAGGAGCCGGCGCGGTTGCGCGCGCCGGTCAGCGCGGAAATGTGCGTGAGCGCCTGCTCGAGCAGCGCCGGATCCTTGAAACGATAGCCGATGCGGTCTTCGAAGCGCGGCGGTGCTGCGACGGCGGCGCTTGGTCTCCTTCGCCGCGGATTTCGGCGGGCTCTGATCGGCGGAGATCGGACGTGCCGGCTTGCCGTCGGCGAGGATGGGCGCTTCGATGGAAGCTGGTTTGCCTGTTCGCCCGCGGCTCATCGTACGATCGTGAACAGCCGGTTCCAGCGCACCGACCACGGCCAGCGCCACACCATCCAGGCGTGCTCGCCTTCGTGAATCGAGAAGAAGATGATCTGGGCGCGGCCGACGATGTTCTCGAACGGCACATAGCCGACCTGGCTGAGCACGCGGCTGTCGGTGGAGTTGTCGCGGTTGTCGCCCATCATGAAGAAATGCCCGGCCGGCACCTGGTAGACCGGGGTATTGTCGTAGAAGCCGTTGTCGACGAGATCGAGCGTCGTGTAGCTCACGCCGTTCGGCAAGGTTTCGCGCCAACGCTTCACGCGCGAGCTGCGCGTGCCTTCGTCGGTCTCGATGAAATCCTCGATGCGCTCGCGCTTGACCGGCTGGCCATTGATGTTGAGCACGCCGTCGATCATCTGGATGCGGTCGCCGGGCAGGCCGATCACGCGCTTGATGTAGTCGGTCGAATCGTCCTTCGGCAGCCGGAACACCACGACGTCGCCGCGGTTGGGCTGCGACGCCCAGATGCGGCCGGAGAACAGCGGCGGCGAGAACGGCAACGAATAGTGGCTGTAGCCGTAGGAATATTTCGACACGAAGAGATAGTCGCCGACGAGCAGCGTCTCCTTCATCGAGCCGGACGGAATGTTGAACGGCTGGAACAGAAAGGTGCGGATGACCAGCGCGATGATGAGCGCGTGGAAGATCACGCGCCCGGTCTCGGCAATACCGCCCTCTTTCTCTTTCATTGCCCGCGATGTCACGCTCATCTGCCTCTCGTCCTTTCGGTGCCGCGCGCCCCGCGGCGCCGCCGAGTTGGCGACCCCGTCCATTGATAGATGGAAATCACTGCAATTTCAGCGCGTTAATCCACTGGAACCGATCGGCCGCCAATACCGCGAGCCGATTGGCCGCGCCGTTGTAGCCGCTCGCAAGCAAAGGCGCAAACATTGGCAAATATGGGGTTGGGACGTGGTCCGCGCAATTCATCCGGACCCTAGCGGCGAGGTGCGAACAGCGCATGCAGTAGCGCGCGGCCCGATCCAGATCGGCTCTCGCCGACTTCGGGCCGCTCGATGTTCGGCGTGCGTCATGGCGACGGCGTGCGCGGAACCGCCGAGATCACCACCAGCGCCTGCGCCATCGGGCCCTCGTCGGTGATGGTCACATCGATGCGCGCCTCGCAGCCCGGCGGCGTGATCGCATGCAGCCGCGCCAGCGCCCCGCCGGTCAGTTTCATGGTCGGGCGTCCCGACGGCAGATTGACCACGCCCATGTCGCGCCAGAACACCCCCGCGCGCAGACCCGGTGCCGAGCGCCTTGGCGCAGGCCTCCTTGGCCGCGAAACGCTTGGCATAGGTCTCGCCCCGCCGGGCGCGGCCTTCGGCTTTGGCGCGCTCGGTCGCGGTGAAGATGCGAGCGAGAAAACGCTCGCCGTGGCGCTCGATGGTACGCTCGATGCGGCGGACATCGATGAGATCGGAACCGATACCGAGAATCATGCACGGCCCCGATCCATGCCGGCGCGCATGGTTTTCACGGCTGCGGCGAGGCCGCATGGAGATCGCCTCTCCGATCAGGAAATGGCCGATATTGAGCTCGACGATCTCGGGCAGCGCCGCGATCGTCTCCGCCGTCTCGAAATCGAGGCCATGGCCGGCATGGACTTCGAGGCCGAGCCGGCGCGCAAGCTGCGCCCCGTGGCAGATGCGCTGCCATTCCGCCTGCGCCGCCGATGCTCGCTTGTCGGCAAGCGCGTCGCACCAGGCGCCGGTGTGGAGCTCGATCACCGGCGCGCCGATCGCGACCGCTGCCTCGATCTGACGCGGCTCGGCGGCGATGAACAGCGATACGCGGATGCCGGCCGCCCGCAGCCTGGCGACGACCGGCGCCAGCGTGGTGTGCTGGCCGGCGACATCGAGACCGCCTTCGGTCGTGCGTTCTTCGCGCCGCTCGGGCACCAGACAGGCGGCGTGCGGCGCGGTCGCGAGCGCGATCGCGACCATCTCCTCGGTCGCCGCCATTTCCAGATTGAGCGGTTTCGCGATCTCCGCCTTGAGGCGCGCGATGTCGTCGTCGCGGATGTGCCGGCGGTCCTCGCGCAGGTGCGCGGTGATGCCGTCGGCGCCGGCTTCGATCGCGAGCTGCGCCGCGCGCACCGGATCAGGATGCCGTCCGCCGCGCGCGTTGCGGATGGTGGCGACGTGATCGACGTTGACGCCGAGGCGAAGATGGGGGAGGCGCCGGCATGATTCCAATCTAATCGCTGGACGAACACGCCGTCGGTCCGACGGTCAGCGCGCATTCTCGAGAAAGGCGCCGAGCTTACGCGTTCACCCGCTCGGCGTTCGCCACCACATCCTTGGCGCGCAATTGCGCGATGATCGAGTTGAGGTGCTTGATGTCGAAGACCTCGAGATCGATGGTCACCGAGGTGAAATCGGGCGACGACCGCTCCATGCGGATGTTGTCGATGTTGCCGTCGTGCTCGGCGATGACCTGGGCGACCTGGGCAAGCGAGCCCGGCTCGTTCACGGTCTGCAGCACGATGCGCGCCGGGAAGCGCTGCGGCGTGCGCTCCTCCACGTCCCAGCGCAGATCGAGCCAGCGCTCGGGCACGTCCTCGAAATCCTTCAGCGCCGGCGACTGGATCGGATAGATGGTGATGCCCTCGCCGGGCGTGAGGATGCCGACGATGCGGTCGCCCGGCACCGCTCCGCCGTTGGGCGCAAACCGCACCGGCAGATCGGTGTTGATGCCGCGGATCGGGATCGCCGCGCCGCTCTCGCCCGGGACCTTCACTTTGACGGACTTCGCCTTCTTGAGGCCGAACCAGCCGCTCTCCGGCTTCGGCTGCTGGGCGATGGCGGCGGCGCGCTCCTCCTTGTAGTCGGGATACATGGCGCGCACGACGTCGGCGGCGCGCATCTCGCCGCGACCGACCGCCGACATGCACCTCCTCGATCGAGGCGCGCGCCAGCCGCGGCAGCGCGCCTTGCAGCTTTTCGTCGGAGTAGACGATCTTGGCGCGCTGGCACAGCCGCTCGACGATGCGCCGGCCGAGGCCGGCATATTGGTTGCGCACCGCGGCGCGAGTGGCGCGCCGAATGGCGGCGCGCGCCTTGCCGGTGGTGACGAGCGATTCCCAGGCTGCCGGCGGCGCGGTCTGCGCCTTGGAGGTGATGATCTCGACCTCGTCGCCGTTGGCGAGTTCGGAGACCAGCGGCGCGATCTTGCCGTTGATCTTGCAGCCGACCGCCATGTTGCCGACGTCGGTGTGCACCGCATAGGCGAAATCGATGACGTTCGCCCGCCGCGGCAGCGCGATCAGCTTGCCCTTCGGCGTGAAGCAGAACACCTGGTCGTGGAACAGTTCGAGCTTGGTGTGCTCGAGGAACTCTTCCGGATTGGAGCCCTCGGCGAGCAGCTCGATGGTGCGGCGCAGCCACGCATAGGCGCTGGATTCACGCGACAGCATCTCGGTCGGCGAGCCGACGTCGTCCTTGTAGAGCGCGTGCGCGGCGATGCCGTATTCGGCGATCTCGTGCATTTCCCTGGTGCGGAATCTGCAATTCGACGCGCTGCTGGCTCGGCCCGATCACGGTGGTGTGGATCGAACGGTAGTCGTTCTGCTTGGGCGTCGAGACGTAGTCCTTGAAGCGGCCCGGCACCACCGGCCAGGTCGTATGCACGATGCCGAGCGCCTGGTAGCATTCGGGAAGCGTCTTCACGATCACGCGGAAGCCGACGATGTCGGAAAGCTGCTCGAAGCCGACCGATTTGCGCTCCATCTTGCGCCAGATCGAGTAGGCACGCTTGCGCCGCCCCGACACCTCGGCCTCGATGCCCGCGGTCGGAGAGCTTGCGGGTAAGCTGCTGCTCGATCTCGGTCACCAGCCCGACATTCTTCGCCTCGAGCGCATCGAGGCGCTCGCTGACCACCCGGTAGGCCTCCGGATTGAGCTCGCGGAATGCCAAGTCCTCGAGCTCCTCGCGCATCTCGTGCATGCCCATGCGCCCGGCGAGCGGGGCATAGATGTCGAGCGTCTCCTCGGCGCTGCGCCGGCGCGCCTCCGGCGGCATATGGGACAGCGTGCGCATGTTGTGCAGCCGGTCGGCGAGCTTGACCAGCAGCACCCGCACGTCGTCGGCAATCGCCAGCAGCAGCTTGCGCAGGTTTTCGGCCTGCTTGGCTTCCTTGGTGACGAGGTCGAGCTTCTTGAGCTTGGTGAGGCCTTCGACCAGCGCGCCGATGTCCGGGCCGAACATCTGGTCGATCTCGGCACGGGTCGCGGTGGTATCCTCGATCGTGTCGTGCAGGAGCGCGGCGGCGATGGTCGCGTCGTCGAGCTTGAGGTCGGTGAGGATGGCCGCGACTTCGAGCGGATGGGAGAAATAGGGATCGCCCGAGGCGCGCTTCTGCTCGCCATGCGCCTTCATGGCATACACATAGGCGCGATTGAGCAGCGCCTCGCTGGTCGCCGGATTGTAGCGCTTCACGCGCTCGATCAGGTCGTATTGCCGCATCATTCGCGGCTGCAGGCGCCTTCTTCTGATTTTACCGCCTTTTCAAAGACTTGCGAGACAATATTGAGACTGCGCTCAAGCGGCGCTCGAGCCCGGGACTGGTTCTGCATACGCGGCAGGTCGGTCGAGGAACGCGCCATTGCTATGCCTGCAGCCGGCCCGGATCATCGGCCGGCATCTTGTCGTCAGGATATCATGGCGTTTCTTAACCGCTACAAGGCGCGCTTCCTATGGTTTCCCAAATTCAGGCGTTCTGGAAGCAACAACGGCCCGGACAGAGCCGGGCCGCCGTGCCGCGAAAGCCCAAAACACTGAGGCTTATTCTTCTTCCTCAGGCTGTTCCTCGGGCGGGGTGAGCCCTTCCAGGCCCTTGAGCAGCTCTTCCTCGGTCATGCGGTCGACCGTGACCTCGGTGTCGTCGGCATCGACCGTACCGCCGGCCGCGCTGATCAGCGGCGCCGCCTCGGGCTCGGGCTCGTCGACCTCGACGTATTTCTGCAGCGAATGGACGAGCTCCTCCTTGAGGTCGTCGGGCGATATCGTCGTCTCGGCGATCTCGCGCAGCGCGACCACCGGGTTCTTGTCGTTGTCGCGCTCGATGGTGATCTGCGAACCGGATGAGATCATTCGCGCGCGGTGACTGGCCAGCAGCACGAGGTCGAAGCGGTTCTCGACCTTGTCGATGCAGTCCTCAACGGTGACACGGGCCATGGGCGTATTGCTCCTGCAATGGAACTTATGAAAAGTGGCCGTTAGGTAACGATCTCGCCGCCAAAGTGCAAGGCGAAATTCACTCCTCACATTTTCCTTGGCGTCCCGGCAGGCCTCTGTTAGCAAGGTAAGGGAACCGCCATGCGATCCATACCATTGTACTTTCGGATTGGTTGTGACGGCGAGCGTGCACCCGCAATTGAGCGGCACACGATCACTCAGGCCCGATAACGAACGATCCGGCGCGATTGTCGGGCGGCCGCGCGCCGTCGGGAGCCGGTATCGAAGTTTCGATCAGTTCACACGAGAGCAATCATGGAACCTAGAACGGAAAAAATCGCCCTTTTCATTGACGGCGCCAATCTCTACGCCACCGCCAAATCGCTCGGCTTCGATATCGATTACAAGCGACTCCTGCGCGAGTTTCATTCGCGCGGCTATCTCTTGCGCGCGTTCTATTACACCGCCGTGATCGAGGACCAGGAATATTCGTCGATCAGGCCCTTGATCGACTGGCTCGACTACAACGGCTACAGCGTCGTCACCAAGGCGACCAAGGAATTCGTCGATCAAACCGGTCGGCGCAAGGTCAAGGGCAACATGGACATCGAACTTGCGGTCGACGCGATGGAAATCGCGAACTCGATCGATCACATGGTGTTGTTCTCGGGGGACGGCGATTTCCGCTCGCTGGTCGAGGCGGTGCAGCGCCGCGGCGTGCGCGTGACCGTGGTCTCCACCATCTCGACCCAGCCGCCGATGGTCGCCGACGAGTTGCGGCGCCAAGCCGACGTCTTCCTCGACATCGTCGAGCTGCAGCCGAAGATCGGCCGCGACCCGGCCGAACGTGCGGCGCGCGAAGCCCGTGAGCCGCGCGACCGTCACACCCCGCAATTCCTGCAGCGTTCCGCTGCGCCTCAGCGCGCGGGTGCCGGGGCGCCCGTCGACGACGACGACGATTTCGAAGACTAGATTCACGAATCGGTGCCCCCTCTTCCGGAAAATGCTCCCCGCGCCGCGATCAAACTCGCGTCCGGCAAGCCCGGCCGCGACTGCCCGCTCTGTCCGCGCCTCAAGGCATTCCGCGAGGACTGGCGGCGCCGCGAACCCGAGTGGTTCAATGCGCCGGTCGCCTCGTTCGGTGCGCGCAGCGCGCGGCTGCTGATCGTGGGCCTGGCGCCCGGCCTCAAGGGCGCGAACCGGACCGGACGGCCGTTTACCGGCGATTACGCCGGCGACCTCCTTTACGAAACGCTCGGGCATTTCGGCTTTGCCCGCGGCAGTTACGCGGCGCGGGCGGACGACGGGCTGACGCTGGTCGACGCGCGGATCACCAACGCGGTGCGCTGCGTGCCGCCGGAGAACAAGCCGACGCCGGAGGAGATCAAAACCTGCCGTGCTTTTCTCGCAGCGACGATCGCAGAGATGCGGCAATTGCGCGCCATCGTCACGCTCGGGCGGATTTCCCACGAAACCACGGTCGCAGCGCTCAACCACCGACGCGCGGCCGCCCCGTTCGGCCACGGCATATCGCACGATATCGGAAAGCTGCGCGTTTTCGTCAGCTATCATTGCTCGCGTTACAACACCAATACCGGGGTGCTGACGCCCGCCATGTTTCGCGACGTGTTTGCCAGCGTGCGCGCCTATCTCGACGCCTGAAGCCAGGCCATCACCTCCTCGGCGTTCTTGTCGGGCGGAAATACCGGATAGAACACCTTGGTGATGACGCCGTCGTCGATGACCAGCGCCATGCGCTTGAGCAGCGTCATGCCGGCCACCAAGAAGGTCGGCAGTTTGAGCGCGCGCGCGAGCCCCAGATTTTCGTCGGACAGCACCGGGAACGGAAGATGCAGACGCTCCGCCGCCTCGCGCTGGTAGGCGGTGTCCTGCGTCGACAGACCGTAGAGCCGGGCCACACCGAGCCGCTTGAGCTCGGCAAAATGATCGCGGAACGAGCACGATTGCGGCGTGCAGCCACGCGCACCCGGGATCGCGATCCCAGCCCGCGGGCGGCTCCTTCCCCGGCACGCCGGTGCGGGGGTAGATGTAGACCACGGTGCGGCCGGAGAGCTTCGACAGATCGACTTGCGAGCCGTCGGTCGCTGCCAGCGGCATCGATGGAAGCTTCGCGCCGGTCAGGTGGCGCGCGCCGCCATCGTCCTTCGGCGCCGGGATGTCGGCGGGCAATACGTTGGGATTATGCGCGCTGGTCATGAGCGATCTCCGCCTTGCGGATGATACGAGATGAATTCGAGCAGCGAGCCGTCGGGATCGCGGAAATAGATGCTGGTGCCGGCGCCCTTGGCACCGAAACGCTGCATCGGGCCGGCGTGGATCGGGACGCGACAGCGCTCGAGATGGCCGATGGCGTCGACGATCGGTCCGTTCCATTCGAAAGCAGAGATCGCTGTTGCCCGGCTGCACCGGAAGCCGCGCCACCTCGGCCGGATGGAAGCCCGGCCCATGCAGGTTGAGTTGCGCTCCGCCGAACCGATACGCCCAGCCCTGCGGGCGCCGGATCAGCTCGGCGCCGAGCACCTCGCGGTAGAAGTCGTTCGAGCGCTCCCAGTCGGAGACGTGCACCACGCAATGATCGAACGTGACGGGCAGGCCCATGGGTGCTCCTTGCTCGAGACGATCCATCCCTCCGCGGCGGCAGCCAAAGTGGCGCCGGCCCGCGGGCGTGCCTCGCGGGCCGGACAGCCTAAGCCATTGCTATCGGATCAGTCGACCCAGGCGATGTCGCCGAGCTTGCCGCCCAGGCCTTCGATTTTGCCGACCATGGTGGCCTTGCCGGTCTTGAGATCGACCGCGTAGAGGGCGCCGCCGGCGACCAGCCAGCCGTCGTTTCTGTCCTCGCCGAGCGAGACGATGTTGAAGGCGACGGGGCCGCTGACGGGCATTCCGAGCGATCCCACGGTGTTGAGCACGCCGTCATTCGGCGGCGCCTGGCTCACCAGCGCCCCGGTCGCGGCATCGATGTTGTAGAGCGTCGTGGCCTTGGTGCCCTTCCACGCATTGGTATAGGCGCCCGCAACGACCTTCGGGGTCTTGCCCGCGTTCGGGTCGCCGTCCTTGTATTTGTGCGAGCCGTCGACGATGGTCTTGCCGTCGTCGACATTCACCCGAAGGCTGGTGCCGTCGGATCCCATCACCCGTAGCCGGTCGGCCACTGGATTGAAGTCGACGGTGGCGGCGACACCGGGCTTGAGCGTCTCCGACATCTTGCTCTTCATGCTGGCCTGACCGGATTTGGCATCGATCGCGACGATCGTGCCGTCGCCGGCGACGCCGTAGAGCATGCCGTCGGCCGGCCGCACGTCGATGCCGACGAGCGGTCCGGAGCCCTTGATGTCGACCTTCGACGTCACTTTGCGTGTCGCCGGATCGATGGTCACGATCGACTTGCCGTCGACAAGGCCGATGATCCAGCCTGCCGCCGGGGCGCCGGTCGCGACGCAGGTTGATGCCGCGAGCACGCCGGCGAACGCGAATACTTTCGTCTGTCCGAACATGGATGTCGCTCCCTTGAAATGGTCCCACGATGCCGGAGCGGACCACCAGGATGGCCGCCCCGATGCGACCAGGTACGCAGGCGGCAGGAGCCGGATGCACGGCCGGCAGCCGGTCTTGCCACCGCGGCCTTCACGTATTCGTGAGTGCGTGACGTGTCGGGAGCGCGCGGGGGTGAGCCGCCGATCGGTTCACAGAACGCGCCGGGCCTGACCATGGGCAAGCCTGCGCGCTCGGCGCGCACAACACCGCAGCTTTGCCAACGCGACCGATCGATACAATCGGTCAGCCCTTGGCCCGCAGCAGCCGGCCGCGCTCGCGCTCCCAGCTCCGCTTCTTCTCGGTTTCGCGCTTGTCGTGGAGCTTCTTGCCGCGCGCCAGCGCCAGTTCGATCTTGGCGCGTCCCTTTTCGTTGAAATAGAGCTTGAGCGGAACCAAGGTCATGCCCTCGCGCTCGACCGCGCCCATCAGCTTGTTGATCTGGCGGCGATGCAGGAGAAGCTTGCGCACGCGCTTGGGGGCATGGTTGAAGCGCCCGCCCTGCAGATATTCCGGGATATTGGCGTTGACCAGCCAGATTTCGCCGCCGCGGGAATCGGCATAGGACTCGGCGATCGTCGCTTTGCCTCCGCGCAGCGATTTCACCTCCGTTCCGGTGAGCGCGATGCCGGCCTCGAAGGTCTCGCCGATCTGGTAGTTGAACCGAGCCTTGCGATTGTGGGCGACGACCCGAATCTTGCTGTCCGATTTCGCAGCCATCCCCAGCTCCTGCCGGCACCTCGCTGCCGAAATACCGGTCGCCGGCAGCTGTCCGGGAGCGGGCGCGAGCCTTCGGATAGCGCAGCGACGCGGCGCGGCCAACCCCGCCGCCATACTAGAGAATGCTGAATGGATTTTGCACCATTTACGGTGCGAGTTCGGCGGTCGTTGCTACCTTGCGGCCGCCGACGCGATCTCGCTGGTCTGACGACGGATGGCCTCGTAGCATTCGCACGCCTTCGCCTCGAGCCCCTCTCGGTCCACGATCTCGATTTGCCCGCGATGATAGCGGATCAGGCCCGCCTGCTGCAGCACGTTGGCGATGACGGTCACCGTCGTGCGCCGTACGCCGAGCATCTGCGACAGGAATTCGTGGGTGAGCTTGATGGTGTTGCTGTCGAGCCGGTCGCGCGCCTGCAGCAGCCAGCGGCTCAGACGGGCCTCGACCGGATGCAATGCGTTGCAGGCGGCGGTTTGCTGCACTTGGATCAGCAGCGCTTCGCCATACCGTATCACGATCTTGCAGATGGCTTCGCTGTCCTGGGCGGCCTTGCGAAAACGCGACGCCGCGATGCGCGAAGCCAAGCCGGCCACCTGCACCACCGCGCGCGCGTGCGAGCGCCGAGGTCCCAGTCCGGCGAAGGAGCCGACGGCACCCTCGTAACCGATGGTCGCGGTTTCGATAGCATCGCCCTGCCGCATCACGGCCAACAGGGAGATGATGCCGTCATGCGGGAAGTAGACTTGATCGATCTGCTCGCCCTGCTCCTGCAGCACCGCGCCCTGCTCGAGGACGACTTTTTTCAGATGGGGCGCAAGCAGTGCAAGATCCTTCGCGGGCAGCGCCGCTAACAGCAGATTATGCCTGCTTGCGTGCGAGCGATCCAGTTGCACTCTCAGCCCTTTCCCATCCGCAGAGCCGATACCGCAGTGACTGAACAGCGCTCCGACAACGCGCTCGCCCACGCAGGCATAGGTAAGCCGCCTGCGCGGAACTTGTCTGTGCGGTATCCGACAAAGATGCTGCGGGGAAGCGAATGAAAAGAAATATCCGCGCAGCACCCGATTAAATGCACGCCGATTTCAATGCCAGTAGCTACAAGCTACAACGTGGGAACGTGCAAAGAGTTCCGTGCAGCGGGCGGGCACTGCCGCTTGGCGGCCGTGGCTTTCCCATGTCACCGCACCGCGTTTCTTTGTCGCGCATGAGTCAGTTGCGGATGTTCGACGCTGGATTTCCCGCGCTGTCAGCGCAGGCGTCTTTTCCGCCTCCGCGCATCCAAGCGAACACTTCACCGATGCAGACCGAAGCCAGGGCGTGCATGAATTCGAACGCACGGTTGATCATGCCTCGGACCGGCGACCCGCGCCCGGTGTCTTCGACCGGCGCACCACGCCCCAGCATCGATCGCGAAACCAAGCGTTTCAGGCACGTATCCCGCCCACCCTGGGCCGCCGACCGAGAGGGTCAACGGCCGAGCAGGCCGCTGAACTAGCCCAGCGGCCTAGTTGATCAGCCCGGCGTGAATCATCGCCTCGCGCACCGCCGCTTTCGTCTTTTCCGCCAGCCTTACCATCGGCAGCCGCACCGTGTCGGCGCATTTTCCGAGCACCGAGAGCGCGTATTTGGCCGGCGCCGGATTGGTCTCGATGAACAGGGCCGTGTGGAGCGGCATCAACTGGTCCTGCAACTCGAGCGCGGTCCTGTAATCGCCCCGCAGACAGGCGTCCTGGAACTCGGCGCACAGGCGCGGCGCCACGTTCGAGGTCACCGAGATGCAGCCATGGCCGCCGTGCGCCATGAAGCCGAGCGCCGTCGCGTCCTCGCCCGAGAGCTGGTTGAAGTCCGCCCCCATCGCGGCGCGCTGTTGCGAGACACGCACGACATTCGCGGTCGCGTCCTTCACGCCAGCAATATTGTCGAGCTCGAACAGGCGCTTCATGGTGTCCACCGACATGTCGATCACCGAGCGGGCCGGAATATTGTAGATGATGATCGGAATGCCGATGGCATCGTTGATCGCCTTGAAATGCTGATAGAGCCCTTCCTGCGTGGGCTTGTTGTAGTAGGGCGTTACGACCAGCACGGCATCCGCGCCGGATGCCTGCGCATGCCGGGCGAGCTCGATTGCCTCGCGGGTGGAATTCGAGCCCGCGCCCGCGATCACCGGGACGCGGCCTTTCGCCTGTTCGATGCACCACTCCACCACGCGGCCGTGCTCCTCGTGCGACAGCGTCGGGCTTTCGCCCGTGGTTCCGACCGGGACGAGCCCATCGGTACCCTCGGCGATCTGCCAGTCCACCAAGCTGCGAAAGGCCTTCTCGTCGACCGAGCCGTTGCTGAAGGGGGTGACGAGCGCGGTAAACGAGCCCCTGAAGCTCGTCTTGACGGTCATGATACGGTCCTCTGAAGTCGTTCGGGCGACCGCGAGCTAAGCCGACATCCGAAGCTTGAGTCCGGCACCCGCGTCATTGTTATCGGGAACCCGGCTCCGAAGAAAGCCCCTCCTCTACCGCCGCGTTTTTGCCGCGGTCGGGGGCGAAGGTCCGGTTAGCTCTTCGTCAATCTTATCAAATGAATAAGTATCGAGACCGCGGCAGAAGCAGGGAACGAACAGCTTGGCCATCCAGACGCCTGCACGAGCGTTGACCGGCGTCCTCGCGGCTGGCGCGCTCATGGTCGCAATGCAAGCCGCGGCCGCCCCGCCGGTTCCCAAGCCACGGCCCGCGAGCGCACCCGCAGGCGCCGGGGCCAAGCCAAGCACGACCGCAAAGGCAGCGCCTGCCGCCGAGCATCCCGCTCGCCCGGCTGTCACGACCAGCGCCCCGATCTCGGCGGCCGACCTCGCCGCCCTCAAGGAGGCAGTCACGGAGGCGCGCAGAGGCCGGACGGCGCATGCGGCCGATCTGCAGAAGACGATTAGCGATCCGATCGCGCGCAAGTTGGTCGAATGGACGATCCTGCGCAGCGACGAGACCCAGAGCGCCGGGATCGGCCGCTATGCGGCGTTCATCGCGGAAAATCCGAATTGGCCGGCGGTAGGCTTGCTGCGGCGCCGGGCCGAGGCGACGCTCTGGTCGGACCGCCTCGATCCTGCTTTCGTGCGCGCCTTCTTCGGCAAGGACAGGCCCATCACCACCAAGGGAAATTTCGCCCTCGCCCGCGCCTTGCTGCTGCAGGGCGACCGCGCTGGCGCGCAAAGGCTGGTGCGCGAGGCTTGGCGCTACGACAGCTTCTCCGCCGAGCTCGAGGGGCTCGCACTGGACGTCTTCGGGGACCTGATCACCCCGGCCGATCACAAGGCGCGCATGGACATGCGCCTTTACGCGGAGGATGCCGACGGCGGGTTGCGGTCGGCCAATCGCGTGGGCGGCAACGCTGCGGTCATCGCCAAGGCGCGCATCGCCGTCATCAAGAAAGCGGCAAATGCCAAGGCCATGCTCGACGCGGTGCCGTCCGAGGCGCACCGCGACGTCGGCTACCTTTTCAGCTACAGCCAATTTCTCCGGCGCGCCGACAAGGCGGCCGATGCCGCCGAGCTGATCCTGTCGCTGCCGCCTGATCACGGGCAAACGATCGATACCGACCAGTGGTGGATCGAGCGGCGGCTGGTCGCGCGCAAGCTTCTCGACCTCGGCGACGCCAAGACCGCCTATCGCGTCGCGCGCGATGCCGCCATCCCCAGCCGGGACAATTACCGCGCCGAGCATCAGTTCACTGCCGGCTGGATCGCGTTGCGCTTTCTCAACGACCCCAGAACCGCGCTCGCCCATTTCGCCAAGGTCGGCGAAGGCAACAGCAGCCCGATCACGCTCGCGCGCGCCGGCTACTGGCAGGGGCGCGCAGCCGAAGCGCTGGGACGAAGGGACGAAGCGCGCGCGCACTACGAGGCGGCGGCGCGCTATTCCACGGCCTATTACGGCCAGATCGCGCGCGCGCGGCTCGGTCACAAGGACATCGTTCTGCGGCCTCCGCCGGCGCGGCACGATACGACCGCCCGGCTCGAACTGGCGCGCGCAATCGACCTGCTCTATGCCATCGACGAGCGTGACCTGATCGCAGGCGCTCTGGCCGATCTCGGCGAACGCTCCTCGGATACGGCGGGGCTCGCGGCGCTGGGAGAAGTTGCCAGCCGCCACAAGGACGCGCGCGCCATGCTGCTCCTGGGCAAGGGAGCACTCGGGCGCGGGCTGCCGTTCGACCACTATGCCTTTCCAACCGTCGGCGTTCCCGAGTATCGCGCCATCGGGCCCGCGATCGAGCAAGCGGTGGTCTACGCCATCGCGCGTCAGGAGAGCACTTTCAACCCGCGTACGGTATCGAGCGCACGCGCCATGGGCCTGATGCAGGTCACTCCCGAAGCCGGTCGCTACGTGGCCAAGAAGTTCGGCGCGGCCTACGACGAGAAGCGACTGTTGAGCGACCAGACCTACAACGTGCAACTGGGCGCCGCCGAGCTCGGCGACCTCTACGTGGACTATCGCGGCTCTCACATCCTCACCTTCGTCGGCTACAACGCCGGACGCGGGCGGGTGAAAGAGTGGATCGCGCGATATGGGGATCCTCGCGATCCGAAGGTCGACCCCATCGACTGGGTCGAACGCATTCCGTTCTCGGAGACGCGCAATTACGTCCAACGCGTGCTCGAAAATCTGCAGGTTTACCGCGTGCGCTTCGGTGGCGGCTCGAAGCTTTTGATCGAGGCCGACCTGCATCGCGGGGCGGCGCAGAACTAGCGCGGGTCACCCGCATTGCGGTTCCATCCACGTCTTCGTCGCGCTTACTGGCTCTAAAAACGTAAATGCCCGCGCCAGCGCGGGCATGATGGCGACGAAGACGGTCTATCCTTTCTTGCGCACCCAGAACTGGTACATGCCCCCGAAAATGTCGGGATGATCCGCTTCGAAGACGTGCCAGAGCGCGAGGTCGGCGGCGGCGTTGCTGCGTGGAAACCGCGCCTGGAATTGGCCGATGACCGCAGGATCGATGATAAACCCGAGGAATTCGATATCGTTGTCGCCGACGAAGCCGGCGATCTCCGATAGCGTCATTTGATGCTCCTGCACGTGGAAGAGCAGGTCGCGGCATTCGCTGGTAGTGAAGAAGTCGAGGCATTTCGCGACGTTCTTCGCAGGCTCGCCGTCCGCCAACGCCAAAATATCCTGCCGGCTTTGACGGATACCTTCGGCGGTCGGTGCGTAGCCGCGCTCGGCAACGAAGCCGCGCGCCGCGTTGATGTCGGACCGCGCGAGCTTGCTGTAGAGCCCGACACGCATGAAGCCACCGGACCGCAACAGCGAGAGCAGCGACCGCCAGCCGGCCCACGGGTCGGCCATATGGTGCAGCACGCCACTCGCGTCGATGAGGTCGAAGGTCCGGCCGATCTCGCCCAGGCCGAGAATGTCGGCCTCCGCGAACGCAATGTTGGTCAGGCCCAGGGCCAGCGCCTGCCGCTTGGCGTAGCAAAGGCTCGCCCGGCTGAGGTCCACCGCCAGCACCTGCGCGCCTTTGAACTGTTGCGCGGTTTCGACCAGGCTTTGGCCGGTGCCGCAGCCGGCAACGAGAATGTCGGTCCTGTCGTGGCGGCCTGCACCGCGCCCCGGTTCGAACCAGCCGCCGAAATATTGCTCCAAAGTCTTTGGCTCCCCCGCCGGTGCAGCCTTCACCCATCTCGGATATGGGTTCTCCTCGTACTGTTGCTTGACCTTGCGCGACACGTCGTCGGCGATGGCGGTCAGATGCGGAATGAAATCGCGCGCACGCCGTTCGTCCATCGGCTCGCGCACCTGCTGCGCCAGCAGCGCGGCAACCGCCGGCGACCAGGACCTGTCGAGCAGCGCCTCCACGCCGGGCAGGGAATGCAGCGGCAGGTAGGATCCGACCGCGATCAGCCACAGCACCGGAACGGCGGCTCCGGAGGCGATGGCGCGACTGAGCTTCTCGCGCAGCCGTCGCACGCCCTCGAGCTCCTCGGAATTCAAGTCGAAGACGTATTCATTGATGAAACATTGGCGCGCGAGCGCACAGAAGAAGCGCAGCAGGCCGTCCTCGTCGGGCGTAGTCGGTCCCTCCTGCGCGGCGGCGAGAAAGATATGCCGAATGCCGGTGAGAAGCCGTTCAAGCCCGACGTCGCATATTGGAACGGTTTCGAGCAACACCCGCAACAGGTCGTCGTCGGCGATGGCAGTCAGGCGACCCGACAGGTCGTCAATCATGATCCGTTTGGGCCAGGCTGCGACTACGCGCGCGCAGCTCTCCTTCACCGCGGGATTGAGCATCACCAGGCTCGCGGCCGGCACGGCGAGGCCGGCGGGGCGGTCCCAGGGCTCGGACAGCGCCCGCAGCATCAGGCCGCGGATGCCGACGGCGTCGGAGCTGAATTTCCGGTTGCTGATGCACCGGACGAACAGCGCCTTGGCTGCGCTGGTTTCCTTGACAGCCAGGGCCCGCGCCACCGCGGCCAGCGCCCGTGTGTGGCCGGCAGTGCCCTGGGACAGCAACGCATCGACCAGCCGGTCGAGCACGCCGGGATGATCGGGCGTGAGCGCAAGCGCTTCTTCGAAATTCGCCAGGGCGCCTTCGATCCGGCCGAGTGCCAGCAGCGCGTGGCCGCGGCCGCTGAGCGCGTCGACATAACGCCGATTGACTGCGAGCGCCCGGTCGTAGCTCGCAAGCGCCTCCTCGTAACGCGCGAGCTGGGCGAGCAGGTTGCCGCGATTGAGATGGGCTTGGGCGAAATTCGGCTGCAACGCCAAGGCCCGGTCGTAGCTGGCGATCGCATCGTCATGACGGCCGAGCTGATGCAGGGCGGTGCCGAGATTGAGCCAGTCGCCGGTCGAGTCGGGCTGCAAGTCGACCGCGCGCTGGTAGCTCGCGACCGCGTCCGCGACGCGGCCGAGCTCCGTCAACGCGCTCCCGCGATTGCCGTGGGCGTCGGCAAAATCCGGCTGTTGGACGATCGCGTGATCGAAGCTCGCCAGCGCTTCCTGCGGTCGGCCGAGCCGGCTCAAGGCCATGCCGAGGAGATTATGCGCGCGCGGCTGGCGCGGGTTGCTCGCCAGCGACCGCCGCGCCATCTCGATCCCGTCGGGGAACTGGCCCCGCTGGCAGGCAATCACCGCCAGGTGGTAAAGCGCCTGGGCATGATCGGGCTCGTTCCGCAACACCTCCTGATAGCGGCTCGCGGCATCGGCGAGCGCCCCCTGACGGTGCAGGCGAGCGGCCGCTTCCAGCAGATCGACGGTCGAGGCTGTCATGAATGATCCTGGAGCTCGACGCGGGGCGCAGCTATATAGCGCCCAATGCCGTCCGCCGCGAGGCCGGCGCTCCGCTAGCCCGGTTTCCATCGCTGCCGATGCATTCTGATGGCGGCGAGTGGGTCGCGAGAATGAGCCTGGACACCAGCAGCACCTTCATCACCGCCCAGGACGGTCTGCGGCTTCACGTGCGCGGCCATGGTGCGCGGACCGACGCAGCGCTGCCCGTGGTGTGCCTGCCGGGCCTCGCGCGTACCGTGGCCGATTTCGAGGCGCTGGCCACCAGGCTGGCAAGCGATGCGAGGACCCCGCGTTACGTGCTCGCCATCGATTCGCGTGGTCGCGGTCAGTCGGACTACGACCGCAACCCGACAAATTACAGCCTGCCGGTCGAGGTCGCCGACATCCTGGCCGTGCTCACCGCGCTCGAAATCGCCGAGGCGGTGTTCATCGGGACATCGCGCGGCGGCATCTTGACGATGCTCATCGCCGCGGCCCGTCCGACCGCGATCGCGGGCTGCGTGCTCAACGACATCGGCCCGGTGATCGAGCCCAAAGGCCTGGCGCGCATCAAGAGCTATGTCGGCAAGCTGCCGCAACCGGCGAACTTCCAAGACGCGGCCGATATGCTGCGTCAGCTGATGAGCCGCCAGTTCCCCAGATTGACCGACGCGGACTGGCTCGCGTTCGCCCGCCGGACCTTCAAGGACGCCGACGGGCGCATTGTTCCCGACTATGACGTGGAACTGGCGACCACGCTCGCCGCGACCAATCTCGAGCAGCCGCTGCCGACGCTGTGGAACGAATTCGACGCGCTCGCGCGCGTGCCGGTGATGGTGATCCGCGGCGGCAATTCCGACATCCTGTCGGCGGTGACGGTCGAGGCCATGCGCGCGCGCCGCAGCCGCCTCGATGTGCTGGAGGTAGCGGATGAGGGCCACGCGCCGCTGTTGACCCAGGCCGACATCATCGACCGCATTGGCGCCTTCGTCGCGGCCTGCGAACCGGCCACGCGCTGACCCACTCGCAACCGATGACGACGCGGAACATGTCCGAGTTGGAGCGTTGGGAATCCCGGTTTGCGGCGCCGGGCTATCTGTTCGGAACGGCTCCAAATGCCTTTCTCGCAAGCCAGGCTCACCGCCTGCGGCCGGGCCAAAAGGCGCTGGCGCTGGCGGACGGAGAGGGCCGCAACGGGGTCTGGCTCGCCCAAATCGGCCTCGACGTGCTGGCGCTCGATTTCTCGCCGACCGCGCTGGGAAAGGCGCGTGCCTTGGCGGCGGCGCGACACGTCACCTTGCGCATCGAACAGGCGGACCTGGCAACGTGGCAGTGGCCGGCCGCGGAGTTCGAGGTCATCGTGGCGATCTTCATCCAGTTTGCCGACCCCCCGTTCCGGCGCAAAATATTCGACGGCATCAAGGGGGCGCTGCGACCAGGCGGCCTGCTGCTGATGCAGGGCTACCGTCCCGAACAGCTCAACTACCGGACGGGCGGACCTTCCCAGGTCGAAAATCTCTACACCCGAGCCTTGCTCGAACAGGCGTTCGGCGATTTCGCCGCCGTGGACATCAAGGAGCACGACAGCATCGTCGACGAAGGCGGCGGCCATGCCGGGATGTCGGCCCTGATCGATCTCGTCGGCGTGAAATGAGGATCGCCCCGGGCGCGATCGTGAACCCGATTCGGGCAAAGACCGCTTGGCCGTCCGGCGCTGTGGCCGTGCCGGAATGCGCCAAGCCACGCCGCGCATCCAATGGTTGTCTCTCCGGCTTGCCGGATCCCGCTTGGCACGCTTCGTGGCCGCATTCGCAGCCGATCCGCCGCCTGCCCGTCCGCCTGGCCGATGCGTAATGGCCGGGTTTCAAGCCGCTAACTGGTGGCGGACGGGCCGCGGGCAGCAGCGCCCGCCGCGTGAGGAATCGCCCACCTTGAGGGCTGGGGGGCGCTGGCCGGGGTGTGGGCGCTCGCGCATGTCGTTCATCGGCGGGTCAGGTTTGATCCGGTAGCATCGCACTAGGTCGCCGTCCGCTCCGGTTCTCACGCCGGCAAGAATGTGGTCCTCCTCGAGTACACCCATGACCCAGACGGCAATCACGTCGCCCGGACAAGCAACGGCGCGCGCATCCGATCTGGCGGCGACGCTGGTGTGCATTGTGGCCTTGCTCGTGCCGGCGCTGTGGAACGGCTATCCGCTGCTGCAATACGACACGGGCGGGTATCTCGCCCGCTGGTACGAAGGTTACCTCGTGCCGAGCCGTTCGACGGTATTCGGACTATTTCTCCACCTCGGGGAGGGTGTTCATTTCTGGCCCGAACTCGTCCTGCAGGCCGGATGCACGGTCTGGGTAATTTGGCTGGTGCTGCGCGTGTTCGGACTTGGCACCGGGCCATGGCGCTTGGCCGTCATTATTGCCGTCCTTTCGCTACTCACGGCATTGCCGGTGCTGAGCAGCATGCTGCTGACCGACATTTTTGCCGGGGTGGCCGTCCTTTCGCTGCATCTTGTTATCTTTCATCGCTCGGACCTTCGGCGCACAGAGCGCCTTGGGCTGTTCTTGCTCATTGCCTTTGCCGCGGCGACGCATAGTGCGACTCTCGCCGTGCTGCTCGCCACTTTGATTTTTTCCATTCCGGGGCTGCTGTTGTCGCACGTGCAACCCCTTGCCGCGCTTCTCACGGCCGGGGGCGCCATTGCAACCGGAGCAGCAATGCTGCTCGCCGCGAACCTTGCCCTGTCGGGGCAGCTCGCCTGGACGCCGGGAGGCTTCGGAATTGCGTTCGGCCGCATGCTGGAGGACGGCATCGTGAAGCGTTATCTCGACGATCATTGCCCCGGTGCGCGGCTCAAGCTCTGTCCTTATCGCAACGCGCTGCCGAGAACCGCCGATGAATTCCTGTGGAGCTACGGCGTCTTCAATGAACTCGGCCGATTCAGCGGGCTCGGAGAGGAAATGCGCTTCATCGTCCTGCGCAGCGTGCAAGAGTATCCACTGCAGCAGATTGGAACCGCGCTGGCGGCCACGGCGAGCCAGCTCGCCCTCGTTGCGACCGGATACGGGACGCACGACCGAATCTGGCACACGTATGGCATCATCAAGCGCTTCATCCCCGCGGAAGTGCCGATCATGCAGAAGGCCCGGCAACAGCAGGGCGGGTTGCATTTCGACCTGATGAACCGGGTGCACGTGCCGGTCGCGCTCGGCTCAATGTTGTTCACCCTCGTGCTGTTTGCGAATGCGCTGATTTTCCGGCGTTTCGATCAGCCGGCTCGTCTCGCCGCTACCGTGACGGTCGCCCTCCTTGCCAATGCGTTCGTCTGCGGCGCACTGTCGGGGCCGCACGATCGCTATGGTGCACGCATGGCCTGGGTTGCGACTTTCACCGTCGTGCTCGCGGTCCTGCAAGCAATCGACACGTTTACGGTCGAGCGTGGCAGAAAGGTTCGCAACGCCATCGCTCCCCAGCTCGATTGAGCAGTCGGAAGCCCACGTTTTGCTGCCAGCCCAATGCGATACGACCGAGCGGGGACGGTCGGGATGTTTTTCCGCCCCACTGACCGGTAACGAGGGCACGACGGAGAAAGGCGCGGTTACCCCGTAAGCCCGAGAAAGGCACGCATTGCCGTCGCCTTGGTCTGCGCGTCCTGCTTGTTCGCGGCCGGAAACGCCCAGCCTTGGCCGGTTCGCATGACCAGCATGGTGTGACAGATCTCGACTCCCGAGGCGCGATCCACCGCCGCGTCGACCGTGACGTCGGCGACCTCGGAGAGCGGCGCCTCCACAGGCTTTAGTCCCCACATCAGGAACTTGCGCTGCAGCGTCGCTTTACCGGCGTCTTTGTCGAGCGTCAGCGTCGTCGAACCCGATCTCAGCACCAATTGCCGTGGCGTGTTTTCGGTGACAGGCATCATACCGTGCCCGCTGTTTCTTACCGCAGGATACAACGCGGCGGGCGCGAAGGGCGATCCAGAGGCGCGGACAAGATGTCGCGGCGGGTGCAATCGTGAGTCGCGCTGTTACTCAGAGGCTGGAGTAGGACGATCGCGAACCCGATTCGGGATCGCAAGGCGCCGACCGTCGGGGGTCGGCAACCACCGCTGCGCGGTAATTCGATCAACTGAAACAGCGCGAGCGCATTGGTCGTTGCCCGGGCGCTTGCCTGGGGATATCAAGCTTTAATGTCACTTCCACCGGACCAAGCTCGATCGCCGCTGGATTTGGCTGCAATCCTTCGGAACGCGGTTGCCCTGCACCAGCAGGGCCGCCTCGCCGAGGCGGAGTGCTCATACCTGCAAATTCTTGCCGTCGCGCCTGAGCAGTTCGACGCGCTGCAGCTGCTCGGCGCGATCAGAATTCATCAGGGCCGCCACGCCGAGGGCGCCGACCTGATCCGGCGGGCGCTGCGCATCAATCCCAATTCGGCGCGCGCGCTGCTCAATCTCGGCTTCGCGCTCCTGAGCCTCGAGCGCGCCGACGAAGCCGCCACAAGTTTCGCGCAGGCGTTGGCGCTCAATGCCGGTTATGCCCAGGCGTTCCATGGGCGCGGCGCGGCCTTGGCGAAGCTCAACCGGCCGCAGGAAGCGCTCGTCGATCTCGATCAGGCGCTGGCGCTGCGGCCCGATGACGCTGAAACCCTGATCATCCGCGGTCAGGTGCTCAAGGCGCTGGGCCGCACCGAGGAGGCGCTGGCGAGCTATGAGCGGGCGCTGGTGCTGCGCCCCAGTCACGCCGACTTACACAACAGCCGTGGCTCGCTTTTGCATGAGCTCAAGCGCAGTGAAGAGGCGCTGGCAAGCTTCGAGCGAGCGCTCGCGATCGCGCCCGACCACCCTTACGCCTTCGGTGGCGCGCTCGGCTCCGCCATGGCCATCTGTGACTGGACCAAGACGGCGAAGCTCGCGGCTGAGTTGGAGGCACGAATTCTCGAGCGAAAGTCGTTGGTTCCCCCATTCATGCTGCTGGCGTGTTCCAGCGACCCGGCGCTCCACCTGCAATGCGCCAAAAGCTTCATCCAGGATCGCATTCCGGTTCGGCCGCCACCGCTCTGGCAGGGAGCGGTGCGGCATCACGATCGCATCCGAGTTGCCTACGTTTCAGCGGATTTTCATGAACACGCGACCGCCTACTTGATGGCGGAGCTGTTCGAGCGGCACGACCGCGCTCGCTTCGAAGTGCTCGGCGTCTCGTTCGGCCCTGCCGATCAGAGCGCGTTGCGTCGGCGCCTGGTCAGCGCCTTCGACCAGTTCCACGATGTCCGCGCGAAGGGCGACCGCGAGGTCGCCGCGCTTCTCAACGAGCAACAGGTCGACATCGCTGTCGATCTGAAAGGCTTCACCACCGGCTGTCGGCCGGAAATTCTGGCGCATCGTCCGGCCCCGATTCAGGTCAATTACCTGGGCTACCCCGGAACGATGGGGGCTGATTTCATAGATTACGTGATCGCGGACAAGATCGTCCTGCCGAACGATCAACAGCCGTTCTTTACCGAAAAGATCGTTCACTTGCCGGACTGCTATCAGGTCAACGATTCGACACGGACAATCGCAGCGCAGCCGCCGCGGCGACAGGATGTAGGTTTGACGGAGCAAGGGTTCGTCTTCTGCTGCTTCAACAACAATCACAAGATCGCGGCGCCGGTGTTCGAGGTCTGGATGCGAATTCTGCAAAAGGTCGAGGGCAGTGTACTGTGGCTGTTGCGGGACAACCCCGGCGCCGAGCGCAGCCTGCGCAGGGTGGCGGCGGCGCGCGGCATCGATCCGGCGCGTCTCATCTTTGCGGGCAGAGTTGGTCATGATGAGCATTTAGCCCGTCACCGCTTGGCCGATCTCTTTCTCGACACCGTCCCCTTCAACGCTCACACTACCGCGAGCGACGCGTTGTGGACGGGATTGCCGCTGTTGACCTGTCGCGGAGAGTTTTTCGCGGGCCGTGTCGCCGCCAGCCTGCTGCAGGCGGCAGGCTTGCCCGAGCTGGTGACCAGCAATCTACAAGAGTACGAGGCTTTGGCCGTGAAGCTCGCCCGCGATCCGCCGCTGCTTGACACCGTTCGCGCGAAGCTCGAACGAAATCGACGGACGAGCCCGCTGTTCGATACCGACCGTTTCCGCCGCCATATCGAGGCCGCATACACGACCATGTGGCGACTTTGGCAGGATGGCGAGACCCCGCGCAACTTCGCCGTTGTCGCAGCCGAATGACGCCGCTGGTCGCCAGCGACGCTGCTGGCTCGCGCCGAGGAGGTGATGGAATAGCATGCCTCTTTGCTGCACTGCATGAGTTCGTTCGTGATACTTTTCGGACGTGCCAGCCGCGCCAACCAATGTCCATGCCGGGATGTCGGCCCTGATCGATTTCGTCGGCGTGAAATGACGCCCGCGCTGGCCACGATCGCGAACCCGATTCGGGATCGCAAGACGCCGACCGTCGGGGGTCGGCAACCACCGCTTCGCCGTATTACGCGATTGCCGCGCGCGCAAATGAAAACCCCCGGCGGTTGCCCGCCGGGGATTTCCAGGTTGAGCCACGATCAGCCGATCATGGATAGAAGTTACGCTGCCAGCGGAAGAACGCCGACCAAGTGTCTGTGTCGTCGATCAAGAAGACCGCAGGCCGTGCGCTCGTCGCCGCCACCACCGCCGCGCCGCTGTAGGCGGTGTTGGTGTGCGAGTAGAGCAGGTCGAGACCGATGTCGAGCTGCGCCACCGGGTTCCACTGCGTCCGGGTACCGATCTGCCAGAAGCTCCAGTTCGGGACTGCAGCTGTTGCCCACGCCCGGGGTAAAGGCGGTGAACGTCGCCCCTGCCGTCGGCACGCCGGCGCAAACCGCCGCACCTGCCGCCCCGAAGTGCGAGTTGATGATGTTGCGTCGCGGCGCCGTCGTACTCGACGTTGACGTAGCCGCCGTAGATCGACGTCCGCCACCTCGGGTTCCAGATGTGCTGGTAGCCGGCGAGGGCGCTCCACACCCGGGTCTGCTCGACCGCTGTTCCGTTGTCGAACACGCCGTCCGTGATCCACCCCAACCCGACGCTAGTGCTGGCGTTGTAGCAAGGAGTAGATCGTGTTGTTGGAGCAGAAGCCGCCAGCACCTTCCGAGTAGCAGAAGTTGGCGCCGATCTGGTCGCCGCCGCCGAGGTTGAGCTGTCCGCCAATCGCAGCCGCCCAGCCGAGCTTGTCGGCGGGATGGCCGTTGTTGACGGCGCTGGCCAGCGGGCCGTAGTAGGCGCCGCTGGAGTCGTGGAGGGCGCCGCTGATGCCGAAGAAGCCCCAGGCCTGATCGACCCGCAGGTTGACGACGGTGTCCGGGATCCGGAAGCCGTTCTGCGTCCCGATTTGCTGATCGAAGGCGCTGTCGCCGACGATGGCGCCGTTGCCGAAGAAGCCGGCCACCGTCCCGTCGACCACGGGAGCCCGGTTGTGGCCTTGCGGAGCCTCCAGCGAGAGCGTGCCGGAGAAGCCGTTGCCGAACTGGGCGGTATAGGCCCACACGGTCAAGCCGGCGGCACCGGTGTCACCCGAGGTGCGCACGTTGTGGTAGCTCATGCCACCGCCGTAGGTGAACAGGTCGAAGAACGACTGCGTCTTGCCCACCGTGAAGCCGGCGAACTGCATGAAGGCGCGGTCCCAGAACGTGGCACCCGCTGGCTCGGTATCGGTCGGGGTGGTGACCTGGATGCCGATGCGGATGTAGGTGCGCAGCGTGCCGTACTCGGTCTGCTGGCGCACGTCCCACGACAACGCCGCACGGGTGCGGTAGTCGACGTCGTTGGTGTCGAACCGGTTGTAGCGCGCCTGACCGGCCTTGGTTCGTCCCGCCATCGGGGACGCCGCCGCCGCCCGCGTTATACTCGGCCTGAACGCGCAAATACCCGCCGAGCTTGAGGCAGGTGTCGGTGCCAGGGATGTAGTAGAAGGCGTCCCCGTACAGGCTGCAGATCTTCACGTACTGCACCGGCTTCGCCTTGACAGGCATGTCGGCGGCTTGCGCCCCAGCTACCGCGACCAAACCCGCGGCGGTACCGAGGAGAAGACTTTTCACCATCTTCATCTCAACCTCCATTTGTTGACTGGGAGGGATCGATCTCCTCGGGCGCTGCTCACCCTGGAAGGTCCCCTAGCTCCCCTCACCGTCCGATCTTTCCGTGGCCCTCGTTGTCCCCTGGGCACCGGACTGACCGGAAGGAGCGACATGGGGATGCCCCCCTCCGTCGCACGCTCAACATTAACTCACGCGTTCCGACAGGCAACGAAGAAGAGGCATTTTGAACAGCCCGGAATGCAGTTTCCCGCGGGGTGTTGCACAAACAACACTTGGCGCATGGCTGCCGCGAAGGCGTTTTTCGATCATGCTTTAGGGCTCTCGATCGGGGTCTGCCCTGTCCGTCCAACCTACTGAATCTCAATGAGATTTTAATCATGCGCTGGCGCACTTCCGAGCGCCGCCGGCGTCTTCAAAACGTCTCGGCGCGCTTCGGAGGGGACAAATTTGATGACGTCGCCGAACGCCGCGCGCGAGCCGCACCGAGCGAGAGCACACTCTGCAACGGCAGTTTTCAGCCGCCGATTCTCGGTTCGAGATATGTCCAGCGATAATGATTCATTTACCACGAACGCCGTTTCGCCCGGCAAATGGCGGAATCTGACTTGCGGTGACGTTCCAGTTCTCGGCCTTGGACCGGTCTGAAAATGCGGACGCAGGCAGGGCCCTGTCCGCAGGAAGGGATTTGCCGAAGACGGTTTCAATCCGAAGCGATCTCGCGCTGGGGCTTCTTTTGCACAACGAACATGTACATGCCTGCAAAGGTGTGCGGATGTTCCGTTTCGAAGCGGTGCCAGAGGTCAAGATCGATCATTGCCTCGTCCGCGGGAACCTACGTTCGTACTCCCGGATCGTGCCGGCATCCATCTCGACAAATCCGAGAAACTGAAGATCGTTTTCAATGAGAAAGCTGTTGATCTCAGGAAGGGTGACCTGGTGCTCCTGGACGTGGAACATCAGATCCCGACACCCGCTGATATTGAAGAAGTCCGAGCTGTCGACCAAAATTTTCATCGGCGCGCCGTCAGGCAGATTCATGAGCTCCTGACGGCACTTGCGAATGTCGTTTGCCGTCGTCCCATACCCTCGTTCGGCAATGAAGCGCCGGGCCGCCACGACGGCCGGGCGCGCCAACGCGCTGTACAGGCCGATTCGCATGCAACCGCCCGGCCGCAATAGCGCGAGCAGCACGCGCCAGCCCGTCCATGGGTCCGCCATATGGTGCAGCACGCCGCCGGCTTCGATGACATCGAACGTTCGGCCGATCGACCCCAGCTGCAAGATGTCCGCCTGGGCGTATTCGATATTCCGCAGGCCGAGCGCCAAGGTCTTGCGTTTGGCGTAGGCGAGACTGGTCAGGCTGAGGTCGATCGCCAGCACCTGCGCGCCGACGATGTTTTGCGCGGTGCCGATCGATTGGCGGCCGGTGCCGCAGCCCGCGATCAGAATATCGGGATTCGCCTTGCCGAGGCGCCGGAATGAGGCACGGGGAAATTCAAGAGACGTGTGATCGTCGAACGACAACGGCTTGCTCGGAGGCATCGGCTCCGGCCAGCGGGGATACGGATTCTCCTCGTACTGGCGCCCGACCGAGCGCGATACGTCATCTACGATGGGCGTCAGGAGAGGGATCGACGACCGTAAGCGCTGCTCCTCGTTGGGCTCCTGCACTTGCTGGACGAGCACGCCGGCTGCCATCTCGGGCCAGCCTCTGTGCGCGAGGCCGTCCGCACCGGGAAGGGAATGAAGCGGGATATAGGAGGCAACCGCCGCAAGCCAAAGCGCGTGAATCGGGCCGTCACTTTGCAGCGCCGTCACCAGCCTGTCGCGCAGCGCGCCTGCCTGCTCGCGCTCATGTTCGCTTTCATCGAAAACGTACTCGTTGATGAAGCATTGACGCGCCAGCGCGCAGGCAAAATTCAACGTGTCCGCATCCACGACGTCTGAAACCGCGGTCTCGACCGCGCGGACCAGCATCACACGACGAGCATTGGTCAAGAATCGCTCGAGGGGAACGTCACGGACAACGGTGAACTCCAGCAAGCATCGAAGCAGCCGGTCGTTGAAAATCTCCACCAGCCGGGATGATCCGAACAATTCCTGGGCTGAAAGACGTCGGGGCCAGGCGGCATTGGCGCGCTCGACGCATGTGCCAATGATGTCGTTTCGCTTGACCAAGGCCGCGCTAACCCTGGCAAGCTCGGCTGATCGGCCCCAGGGCTCGAGCAATGCCCGGACGAGAAGATCGCGAAGATCGCCGCCTTGCGGAATTGAGCGCAAGTGCTTCATGCACTGAACGAAGAGATGCCTGTTGCTCTGCGTTTCCTTGATTGAAAGAGCGCGTCTGACGACCTCGAGCGCGGCATCCGCATCTCCCTCGGCGAGAAGTACGCCAGCCAAGTCGTCATAGGTCTCGAGCACGCCCGGCTTGAGTGCCAGGGCGCGCCGATAGTGCGCCACCGCTTCGCGCAATTGCCCTTTGGCCCGTAGCGCCGCCGCCAGGTTGTTGTGAGCGTCGGCATAATCGGACCGCAGCTCGATCGCCGATCTGTTATGGCGGATCGCCTCATCCATCCGGCCAAGGGCCGCAAAGGCAAGGCCGATGTTGTAGTGGAACTGCGGGCTGCGAGCATCCAGCGCAATGGCGCTGCGGATGAGATCGATGGCGGCCTCGTGCCGGCCGTTCTGGTGGGCGATCGTGCCGAGAAGATGCAGGCTCTCGGCGTGATTGGAATCGCAAGCGAGCACCTGTCGGTAGAGGCTTTCGGCATGCGATAGCCGGCCCGCCTGATGATGCTCGACCGCGAGCGCGAACAGCGACCCAACGTCCCCCGAATTCGCCGGTGCGACCACCCCCGACTTAGGGATGGCGGTCTTGGCCTGTTTGGCAGCGGCGCGCCGCGCTTTGCGGTTCATGTAGGTCTACCAAATGGCGACACGCGGCTTCGGCCCAATCCGGGGAGCCTTTTCGTCTCAAGCATTTAGGAATGGCGGAGAGGATGGGATTCGAACCCATGATACGGCTTTAGACCGTATAACGGTTTAGCAAACCGCCGCCTTCAGCCACTCGGCCACCTCTCCGAACCTGCATTTTCGAACACTTAGCATAAGGTCTTGGGGAACAAATGTGAACGATTGGCACCCAATTGGCACCCTAACGAGTCAAAGCCGCGTGGATCGCCGCCGCGGCCTTGCTCTCGTCGCTTGTAAACATGTGGGCATAGAGATCGCAAGGGTCACGCTCGGCTTGGCGTGACCCAGACGCTTCGAGATCGTGACGGCGTCCACGCCGCTGGCAATCAGCTGGCTAGCATGGCTACGACATAGCCCGTGGAACGTGATCTCCGGCATGCCGATGCGCTCGGCAGGGTCGCCCCAGTCGGATGACACGGCGCTCGGTCGGAGGGGCCCGCCTTCGAGATTTGCGAATGGCACATCGTCGGGCACGAGCTTGCCGCGACCGAGCTTCATCCGGCTTTCCAGGATTTGCCTGCGATGCTTCCCAGCGCTTCTACTGCCAATGCGCAAGTCTTGCTGCCACGCGCTACGCACTGGTGCGGCGAGCACCGGCGGCCTGCCCGGCGTCGAGATCGGCAGTCGCCGCTTCTTTCCAATGCACGGTCGCGACCGTGCTCGTCTCGATCGTCGGGGTGCCGGCATAGGCGACGCCGATGCCCGACGGCGCAATCGCGATCACAGTTTTATCCGCAACCGCGGTGCTGTGCGGTCCTTCGAGTTAGGGCTCTTGGTTCGTCAGCGGCAGTGCTGGGGGATGGCTCATGGACGAGCGGCCAACCCCGGCTCTTTATTACTGCGAACCTGTACGTCGTGTCGTACGTCGCTCCTGGCGGCCTGAGCGCCGCTCACCACGCCGCTCCATACCGCCCGTCTGGGCCTCAGCATCTGACACCATTAGCATCGTGGCAGGTACTGCGACGCTCAACGCGGCTGCTAGTCCTACAAGGGAAACCGCCCTTCGACGCGAGATCATTTCCGAGTTGATTTTTTCGCTCATGTCAAACCTCGTTTGGTTTCACCGATGGTAGACCCGCACCGCGACTGATACAGGCCTGATTTTAGTCCGCCTGCTCTTTTTAGAGATCGAGAGGGGCCTGCTATTGATGTAAATCAACGGATCGAAAAATACCGACTCGCGTAATCCAACGAGGACGGCGCACCCCTCGCCGCGCGCGGCGTCGGCCTGGGTTTCTGGCGCGGCCCGAATTGCCGCGTCAACACGCGCAGCGGCATCGGCCTGCACCCCCGGCAAGCGGGACTACAAGTCAGGCGTAGTCGCCGCCATCGCGGCGTTCGCGCCCGCTTCCCTGCGGAACCAATCCTGTTCATGTCCGGTTCAATCTGGACTGGGCTAACTACCCTGAGGGAGGCTGGGCGCTCGCTATGTAGGAGGCGTCCATGAAACAATTTTGGCTTGTTGCTGCTGCGGCCCTGCTCCTGGTGACCTTGCTCCCGGACGGGGCTTTTGCCCAACGCCGCGGGATTGACGGCGGCTTCCGTGGGGGAGCGATTGGCGGTGGCTTCCGTGGAGGAGCGATCGGCGGTGGCTTCCGCGGGGGAGCTATTGGCGGTGGCTTCCGTGGAGCCGCGATCGGCGGCGGCTTCCGCGGCGGCGGCCTTGGCATGGCCCGCGTCGGCGCGGTGGGTCCCGGCTTCCGCGGGGCCGCGATCGACAGGGGCTTGCGCGTCGGCGCAGTCGGCCCCGGTTTCCGAGGGGCCGCAATCGGCAGGGGCGTCCGCGTCGCCGGCTTTCGCGGCGCCGGTTGGGGACCGGGATGGAGGGGGCGCCGAGGATGGGGCTGGGGCTGGCCGGTCGCAGTCGGCTTTGGGCTTGGCGCGTTGAGCTATCCCTACTACGCCTCGTACTACGCGGATCCCTGCCTCGAGTGGAATGGCTATGCATGGGTAAACACCTGCTACGCCTACTACTGAGCGGTTTGACATCCGCCGGGGGGCGATGGCGTTCTGCCTGCCCGCTGTCGATGACGGCTGCGGCTTCCGGCGTGCGCGGTGCGTCGTGACCGTCCTGGGCGCTGGTCCCAGCCGGCGTCCGGGCGCCTGCCGTCGTCCAAGAACAGCCAGGTTTGGCGGCCACGCTACGCGTGCGATTGAGGCCTGAAACCATTGACGCCGGCACGCGCGGGAAGCTGCGCGGGCCGTCGACGCAAATTCTCCGTAACGTTATGGCTTGTCGCGGCTCGTCATCGCTCCACTGCCGTCGCTCCTGGAAAAGGCCCACCCATGCATGCGAACGTCCCCGGCAAGGTCTTGCGCGCAACAATACTGGCAGCCGCCCTGCTCGGCGCCTCGCCGCTGCCGGCATCGGCGGCCGACCCCACCGGCACCTGGCTGACCGAGGACGGCAAGGCCACGGTGCGGGTCGCGGATTGCGGCGGCGCGCTCTGCGGCACGATCGTGGCGCTGAAGGAGCCCAACGACCCGCAGACCGGCGGTCCGAAGGTCGACAAGCACAATGCGGATGCCGGCAAGCGTGGCCGCCCGATCGTCGGCGTTCGAGATCGTGACCGGGTTAAAGCCGGACGGCGCCAACAAATGGTCGGGCCACATCTACAATCCCGAGGACGGCAAGACCTATGCCGCCAGCGTGACCTTGCAGAATGCAAACACCATCAAGGTGCGGGGCTGTATCCTCGGCGGCATCATCTGCAAGACCAATACCTGGACGCGCGCGAGCTGAGCCGGCGAACCGCCGATGAAGCAGCAAGACAAGGTCGCAAAAGGAGGCGCTGCGGACCCGGCGCGCCGACGAAGGCGCGCGCCGGGCCATGGCCGCCATCCAGAACGGCCGGCCGGATGAAGCCGAACGCATCGCCCGCGCTCTGCTCTCGGGAAACGCGCGCCACCCGGCCGCCTTGCACGTTCTTGGGCTCGCGCTGTTGGCGCAGCGGCGACCGCGCGAGGCGATCGCGCCGCTCGAGCAAGCCGCTCGCGCTCGCCCCGACCCCGTGATCGAGACGCATCTTGCCATCGCCCTGCGGCAGAGCGGGCGCTCGGTCGAGGCGGTGGAATGGCTCGAGCGAGCCACGATGCGGCAGCCGGCTTTTGCGCTCGCCTTTCACGAGCTCGGGGTGCTGCTTTTCTCGCTGCGCCGGCTCGCCGAAGCGGAAGCCGTGCTGCGGCGAGGCCAGGAGATCGCGCCCGCCCTGCCGGAATGGTCGGTGGTGCTGGGCGGCATTTTCCTCGATCGCGGGGACCGCACGAACGCCAAGCTCGCCTTCGCGCAGGCGCTCGCCAATGCGCCGGGTCATCCGAACGCGCTCTTTGGCCTCGGCACCGCCCTGATGGACGATGGCGAATTCGCACCGGCAGCCGAGCGGTTCCGGCAGGCACTGGCGCGAGATCCCAACTACACGCAGGCGCGGTTGAACCTCGGCTTCTGCCTGCTCGAGCTCGCGCAGTGGGACGAGGCCATTGCCTGTCTGCGTGCGGCGGTCGCGGCAGCCCCGTCATGTTACGGCAAGGCGCTCAGGACGCTGGTCACCAGCGGGCGCGGGCGCTTCTGGCTCCGGCCGAGCGCCGCTGCCGCATTCTTGCGCCCCGGCCCCTGAAGGCTCAGCGCTTGGGCGCGCGGAATTGCCGGCGGTAAATGCCGGGCTCGCGAGACACGGCCCCGGCCGTCTCGTGCAGCCGTCCGGCCGCCTCGGGCCCGATGGTTTCGAAGCGCGCCGTCCAGCTGTCCCGTTTCAACGGCAGGCACTGAGCGACCGGCGTTCCCTTCGCCAGCACGCCGTTGAATTCGGGGTCGCGCCAGCGCGCGGGAAAGTGGATGAAATTGTCGCGGTAGCGGTCGGCGTCGACCAGCCCGGTCAACGTCACGAACGGGAGATCGTGCCGGTTGACCGGATGCGTCACCAGGAGCGAATAGCCGGGCGGCAGCTCGATGGTCCAAAAATTGTTGAACTTGATGATGAAGCGATCCTCATCGAACAGCGGCGTGCCGGCAACCTGCGTGTTGTCGTGAAAGTCGATGGGCGAGCGGGGATAATTGGTGAAGGCACCGCCGGGAAACTCACTATCCCAGGAGAACGCGCCGTCTTCGACTTTGACGTCGGCCACCAGCGACATGAGAAAGCCATAGGTCATGGCATCGATGAAAGGCGGGCACTTCTTGAGGGTGAACTGGTCCTCCTGCAGGACCGCGCTGAACGCCGTCTGCGGCATCGACTTGAACCAGTCCGGAAGCCCCAGCACCGCAGGCATCGGCCTGGGCAGAATGCCGTCCAGCTCCGGCGGGCAGCGGAATATGATGGTCATCATTTCCGGTGGGCTCATGGTCGGCCCCAAATCTAGCGCGCCCGCTGATTGAACAGCACCGCGCGCACCTTCGGGTCTTTCATGTCGACGTGAAAGGCCGCTTCCACCTTGACGGAGAGGCCCCGCTTCACCGCCGGACGCGCCAACAAGGCTGCGAGCCAGCGTTTGACGTTCGGAAAATTGCTCATGTCGTGGCCATGGCGCTCAGCACGGCTCGCCCAGCCGACGCAGGCAATGTCGGCGATCGAATATTTGCCGGCCAGGAATTCACGGTCGTCGAGCCGCGCGTTCATGACCCCGTAGAGGCGATTCATCTCACTGCTGAAGCGGTCGATGGCGTAAGGCAGCTTTTCGGCCGCATAATAGCGGAAGTGGTTCGCCTCGCCCGCCTTGGGACCGAGATTGGCCATCTGCCAGAACAGCCATTGGTCGACCTCGACGCGGCCGCGCTCGTCCTTGGGATAGAATTTGCCGGTCTTGCGGCCGAGATATTGCAGGATCGCGCCCGACTCGAAGATCGCGATCGGCTTGCGGCCGGGACCGTCGGGATCGACGATCGCCGGCATGCGGTTGTTGGGGGAGATCGCCAGAAACTCCGGCTTGAACTGATCGCCCTGAGCGATGTTGACCGGGATCACGGTGTAGGGAAGCCCGCACTCCTCCAGCATGATCGTGATTTTCCAGCCATTGGGGGTCGGCCAGTAATAGAGGTCGATGGGCTTCAAGCCCCTCGCTGGCTTCTTGACCGGTGCGGCGGCGGATCCGGCCCGGCGGCCGACGGCTTTCCTTTGCTTCGGCTTCTTGGCGGTACGGATCATGCGAGGGCTCCGCAAGCGCGCAGGATGGGGCCGGCTTGAGCATCAGAGGCAGCTGAAAGATGCTCGGCCGCCGGGCTTGCCGCCCACCGCATAGGGGTCTCGGTCGCGTCGCCGAGGCGGGTTGGAGCATACATATATAGTACGCGTGCAGGGGAGCCCTTCCCCTGCCGCCGCATGGCGCGCGAAGGGCCGTCCGGCCTACAGGAATTGATCAGCGGCTGCTTGAAAAAAGAGCGCCGGGCACGGGCCCGGCAATCGGATTGCACTTCGCCTGAAGTGGAAGCGCCGAGGGCGTCGGCGAGAGGCCGGGGCCGCGAGCCCGCCGGCACAAATTCTGCCGTGGCGAGGTCCGGACATCGTCCGGTCCCTCTTCTTCATCTGTCTGCCAAGCGCAAACCGATGAAGCTCGAACCCTGTCTCGCCGACGCCCTCTGTCGTCGACCGGGGCCGGCGGTGTCGAAGTACGATCGCGATGCGCTCACCGCTCTTCGATTCGCGCCGGCCCGTTTGACGCAGTCATCGACGTCGTTCGAAGTCGAAGACTGGGTAGCAGCGCGTGGTTACTTCTTCTTCCGGCGCTTGGTCTTCCTTGCGCCCTTTTTCGCCGCTGCCTTCGTCTTTCGCTTCTTCGCCATGCTGCCCTCCTAGCCGTGAGTGAGTGGCGATATCGTCCAGTGCCCGCGGGGATCGCGAACACTGCATCCGGATTACTACAGCGCGACAAAAAAACCAGTGTTTTTGCACGATCGAGCGCGCCGGTGTGCGAATCGACACCACATCTTGCGTCTCGACGAATGTGCACCGCGGGCGAGACGCATTGCGTCGCGTGAGCGCGCGACGGCACGCGCGAATTCGTCCGCGTTCGCGAAAACGTCGATAATATATGGGTTTCCGAAGCCTTCGGTTTTCATGCGATAGCAGCGACCGCCGCGCGCGCGCACAACGCGTGCGATCGCGAAATGGTCGGCAACCGGGCGTTAAGCATATCGAACGACTTGTGCAAAAATTTTTCGGTCAAGAGGCTTGCCAAAGCGGTCCCAGGCGTCGATTCCGACCGGAATCGAGCGAATCGCCTCGAACTGATTCGCTCGCGAGCGACCGCGCACGACCGAGGACGGCGGACGGACAACCGAACAATTTTGCTGTCTTCGTTTTGCTTTGTCGTCCGCGCGCCGTCGTCCGTTCCGCGTCGTCAGATCCCGAGCTTGCGCTTGAGCAGCTCGTTCACCGCCTGCGGATTGGCCTTGCCGCCGGAGGCCTTCATCACTTGACCGACGAACCAGCCGATCAATGCAGGCTTCGCCTTCGCCTGTTCGACCTTGTCCGGGTTGTCGGCGATGATGTCGTCGACCGCTTTCTCGATCGCGGCGAGGTCGGTGACCTGCTTCATGCCGCGTGCCTCCACGATGGCATGCGGATCGCCGCCCTCGCTCCAACAGATCTCGAACAACTCCTTGGCGATCTTGCCGGAAATCGTGCCTGCCGCGATCAGATCGAGGATCGCGCCGAGTTGCGGCGCCGTTACCGGCGAGGCGGCGATGCCCCTGCCCTCTTTGTTGAGCCGCCCGGTGAGATCATTGATGACCCAATTGGCCGCGGCCTTGGCGTCGCGACCCTTCCCGTCGGGCTTTTTGGCGACCGCCTCGAAGAAGTCGGCGGTGTCGCGCTCGGCGACGAGAACGCCCGCGTCATAGCCGGAGAGGCCGTAGTCGCGCATGAAGCGGCCCTTCTTCTGGTCCGGCAGTTCCGGCAGCCGCGCCCTGAGCTCCTCGATGTAGTCCGGGGTCAACTCGAGCGGCAGCAGGTCGGGGTCCGGAAAGTAGCGATAGTCGTGCGCTTCCTCCTTGTTGCGCATGGACCGGGTCTCGCCTTTGACCGGATCGAACAGCCGCGTCTCCTGTTCGATCTTTCCGCCGTCCTCCAGAATTTCGATTTGGCGGCGCGCCTCGTGCTCGATCGCCTGACCGATGAAACGGATCGAGTTGACGTTCTTGATCTCGCAGCGGGTGCCGAACGGCGCACCGGGCTTGCGTACCGACACGTTCACGTCGGCGCGCAGGTTGCCTTTCTCCATGTCGCCGTCGCAGGTGCCGAGATAGCGCAGGATGGTGCGCAGCTTGGCGACATAGGCCTTGGCCTCCTCGGAGGAGCGCAGGTCCGGCTTCGACACAATCTCCATGAGCGCCACGCCGGCGCGGTTGAGATCGACGAAGGACATGGTGGGATGCCGGTCATGCAGCGACTTTCCGGCATCCTGTTCGAGATGCAGCCGCTCGATGCCGACGGTCACGGTCTCTCCGCCCGCCATGTCGACGACGACCTCGCCCTCGCCCACGACCGGCGATTTGTACTGGCTGATCTGATAGCCCTGCGGCAGGTCGGGATAGAAATAATTCTTGCGGTCGAACACCGATTTCAGATTGATGCGCGCGTTCAGCCCGAGACCGGTGCGCACCGCCTGCTTGATGCATTCTTCGTTGATCACCGGCAGCATGCCCGGCATGGCGGCGTCGACCAGCGAGACCTGGGAATTGGGCTCGCCGCCGAAGGCGGTCGAGGCGCCGGAAAAAAGCTTCGATTGCGACGCCACCTGGGCGTGGACCTCCAGGCCGATGACGACCTCCCAATCGCCGGTCGCGCCCTTCATCAGTTTCGACTTCGTCAGCGGAGCGTCCATCGACATATCCAAGGGAGGGGCGGCGCAACTTCCGCCGCGTTCAGCCCATTTTGCTAATCGTGCGGACCATGCGCCACAAGACCGCCGCAGTTCCAGGCGGCGCGCCGGGCGCAGGAACCTCGCTCCGAGGCAGGCGTTGGCCCGTCAGGTCCGGATTATCGGAGGTTGTGATGACTGACAACAGGGCACCCAACGGGAAGCTCGGCGTCGTGCTCGGCGCGCTGATCGCCATCGCGGCGGTGGTATTCCTGCTCAACGGTGGGGAGCACGTGGGCAAGAAGACGGTCAACAGCGACAACGACCTTCCGCCGATCGCATCGGGGCAGACTAAATAATCAAAACGCTCGTCCGCCGCATCGGTGGCCTGAACAGCTTGCCGCAGATAGACGACAGTGTAGCGGTTCAGAAGTCCGCATCATTCTTGCGGCGAGTCCGAAATGCGGACTTCTGAACCAAAGCCACACTAGATCAATAAGTTGCTAGTGTCCTTCAATTCCGAAGTTCGCAAACGAGGGTGCCGCTTAATGATGCGAACTTCGAATGGACACTAGCGGGTCGCGGGGTGGCCGGGTTGTACGACTGGGTGCACGGCAGTAGCCTCCCCTGAACAAGTGGAGACGCGCGGACCAGCGCGCACCGCTTCGCGCCGGCCAACGGGTGCGAGGACAGGGAGGTCGAGCCCATGCTCACCCGCCGCCGTTTGGCCGGGTTTTTGGCCGCGTCCGCGCTCACCTCGCTCACCCGCTCCGCCTTGGCGCAAGCCTGGCCGAACCGCGTCGTGCGCATCATCTGCCCGGTGGCGCCTGGCGGCGGCATCGACGCGGTCACCCGCCTCGTCGCCGGGCGGCTATCCGAAATCTGGCAGCAGCAGGTGGTGGTGGAGAACCGCACCGGCGGCAGCAACAATATCGGCGCGGAGGCGGTCGCCCACGCCGAGCCCGACGGCTATACGATTTTCGCCTCGCCGCCGAGCCTGGCGGTGGCGAGCTTGCTGTTCCCGACGCTCAACTACGACCCGATCGCCGATTTCGCTCCGGTCTCGCTGGTCGGCGCCTATCCCAACATCATGGTGGTGCCGAACGCCTCGCCCGCCCATTCGGTCAGGGAGTTCATCGCCTATGCCCGCGCCAATCGCGGCAAGATCACCTACGCCTCCGCCGGTCACGGCAGCTCGCTGCATCTGGCGGGCGAGCTGTTCAAGCGCATGACCGGGATCGAGATGACGCACGTGCCCTACCGCGGCGCGGCCCCCGCATTCAACGACCTCATCCCCGGCCGCGTTGACGTGATGTTCAATCTCTTGTCCTCGAGCCTGCCCCAGGTCAGGGCCGGCCGGCTGCGCGGATTGGCGGTAACGACGCTCGACCGCGTCGCCGTGGCGCCCGATTTGCCCACGGTCGCCGAAGCCGGCGTTCCCGGCTTCGACGTGTCCTCGTGGATCGCGCTGTTCGTTCCGGCGAAGACGGCGCCGCAGATCGTGCGCAAGCTCAACGCCGACACCGTTGCCGCCCTTGCTGATGCCGCCATCAAGCGAAAGCTCGAGGACATGGGCGTGGTGGTGGTCGCCTCGACGCCAGCCAAGCTTGCGGAGACCGTCAGGGCCGACATGGCCAGGTGGGAGCCGATCATCAGGGAAGGCGGGATCAGCATTCGCGACTGAGATCAGTCGATCGGGGTCGGCGGGAAGTCATCCGGGCTCGCATCCAACCAGGCAGGACGAAACAACCATGATCACCCGCCGCCAGCTTCTCCAATCGTCAGCAGCATCCGCGCTCGCGCCCGCGCTGGCTGGCGGCGGAGCCGTCGCGCAGACTCCTGCGCCGCAAGGATGGCCCACCCGTTTCGTCAAGCTGGTCGTGCCGTTCACGCCCGGAGGCGGCATCGACGCGATCGGCCGCATCGTAGGCGCGCGGCTGTCGGAAATGTGGGGCCAGCAGGTGGTGGTGGAGAACAAGCCGGGCGCCGGCGGCAACATCGCCTCGGAATACGTCGCCCGCTCCGCCCCCGACGGCTACACCATGTACATCACCGCCGCGGGTCTTGCCGTCAACCGCTATCTCTTCGCCTCCATCAACTACGATCCGGTCGACGACTTTGCCCCGGTCACGCTGATCTGCTTCTTCCCCAACATACTCGTCGTGCCGAAGGCTTCGCCGTTCGGCTCGGTCGCCGACCTGCTCGCCGAAGCCAGAAAGAGCCCGGGCAAGGTCACGTTCGCCACGCCCGGACACGGCAGCTCGCCGCACATGAGCGGCGAGCTGTTCAAATACATGGCCAAGGTCGATCTCACCCACGTGCCCTATCGCGGCGCCTCGCCGGCCTATACCGACGTCATCGCCGGCCGCGTCGACTGCACGTTCGCGGTCATGGCCTCGGCGCTGGCGCTCATCAAATCCGGGCAGCTACGCGCGCTGGGCGTCACCACCGCCACGCGGGTGCCGGCGGTGCCGGAGGTCGCCACCATCGCCGAGGCCGGGGTGCCCGGCTATGACACCTCCTCCTGGTTCGCCTTCTTCGTGCCGGCCAAGACGCCGCCGGAGATCATCCGCAAGATGCACGGCGACACCGTCACCGTGCTGGCCGAGCCGCAGATCAAAGCCAAGCTCGATCAGCTCGGCGTGGTGGTGGTCGGCTCGACGCCGGAAGAGCTCGGGGCGCACTTCAAGTCCGAGATGGAGAAGTGGGCTCCCGTCATCAAGGCCGCCAACATCAAGGTCAACGAATGATCAGCCGCCGCCACGCCATCGGGCTTGCGGCGAGCGCGGCTCTGGCGCCCGGTTTCGTCGCTCGCACCTTGGCGCAGAGCGTCCCGGCCTGGCCGACCCGGATCGTGCGCCTGGTGGTGCCGTTCGCTCCCGGCGGCAGCACCGATGCGATGGCCCGGATCATCGCCAATCGGCTCTCGGAAATCTGGGGCCAGCAGATGGTCGTGGAAAACCGCGGCGGCGGCGGCTCCAACATCGGCCACGAAGCCGTCGCACGAGCCGACCCCGACGGCTATTCCGTCCTGATCGCCTCGCTGCCACTCGCGGTCAATCGCTATCTGTTCCGCGCGCTGAGCTATGATCCGGTCGCCGACCTTGCTCCGGTGACGCTCATCTGCACCTACCCGAATGTGATGACGGTGCCCAACTCCTCGCCGGCGAAGTCGGTGATGGAGTTCGTCGCCTACGCCAAGGCAAATAGGGGCAAGATCACCTACGCCTCATCGGGCAACGGCACGTCCGTCCACTTGTCCGGGGAATTGTTCAAGCGCATGGCCGGAATCGAGATGACGCATGTGCCCTATCGCGGCGGCGGACCCGCCATCAACGACCTCATTCCCGGCCGTGTCGACGTCATGTTCAACACCATCGGCACGGCGTTGCCCCTGATGCGCGGCGGGCAAGTGCGCGGGCTCGCGGTCACAACGGCTGAAAGGTTTCGGACGGCGCCCGACCTGCCGACCATCGCGGAGTCCGGGATACCGGGCTTCAACGTGTCCTCGTGGTTCGCGTTTTTCGTGCCGGCCCATACGCCGCCCGCAATCGTCGGCAAGCTTCACGCCGACACCGCTGCCGTTCTCGCCGAGCCGGCCGTCAAGGAACGGATGGAGAAGCTCGGCGTGGCGCCGGCCAGCTCCACCCCCGCGGAGCTTGCCGCGCATCTCAAATCCGAAATGGAAAAATGGGGGCCGGTCATCAAGCAGGCGGGCATTTCCATTCACGAATGAGCCTACGGGCGCGCAAGGTGCATCAGAGGGAAGACCACCATGATCAGCCGCCGCCGATTGCTGGAACTATCCGCGGTATCCGCGCTCGCGCCCGGCTGTCTGCGCGCCGCCTCGCATGCCCAGGAGCAGGGTTGGCCGAACCGCTTCGTGCGTATGATCGTGCCTTATGCGCCGGGCGGACCGACCGATATCATCGCCCGCGTCGTCGCCGACCGGCTCGCGCAAATCTGGGGCCAGCAGATCGTGATCGAGAACCGCGGCGGCGGCGGCGGCAATATCGCCGCCGAGCTTGCCGCCCGCTCCGACCCCGACGGCTACACGATGTTCATGGGCGGCGCCTCGCTCGCGGTCAACCGCAATTTCTATCGCACGCTCAGCTACGATCCGATCGCGGATTTTGCGCCGGTCACGCTGATCTGCAGCTTCTCGTTCTTCATGTTCGTGCCGAACTCGTCGCCGGCGAAGACGGTGAAGGAATTCATCGCTTACGCCGAGCGCAACAAAGGCAAGATCACCTTTGCATCCCCCGGTACGGGCACCGCGCCGCATCTTTGCGCCGAGTTGTTCAAGCAGACTGCCGGGATCGAGATGACGCATGTGCCCTATCGCGGCGCAGGACCGGCGATGAATGACCTCATCCCCGGGCGGGTCGATCTCCTGTTCTCGGGCGGCGCCACCTACCAGTACGCCAAGTCGGGCCAAGTGCGAGCGCTCGGAGTAAGCGGCGCCAAGCGGATTGCGTCGGCGCCCGACGTGCCGACGATCGCCGAGGCCGCGCTGCCCGGCTTCGAGGTGTCGTCGTGGTTCGCGTTCTTCGTGCCGGCCAACACCCCGCCCGACATCGTGCGGAAGATGAATGCCGACTGCGTCGCCGCGCTCGACGATCCGGCCGTCAAAGGGCGGCTCGAGCGCATCGGCTACGATGTTGCCGGCAGCAGCCCGGAAGAGCTCGGGCGTCTTCTCAAGGCCGAGATCGACAAATGGGGCGTCGTCATCAAGCGCGCCGGGATCGAGACCGAGCAGTGATATCCAGGCCAGCATCGCAATCCGCGAGTGAGCCTACGACATGAGGATCGATCGCCGCCGCTTGCTGCAGGTCGCCGGCGCCGCGGGGCTCGCGCCCGGCCTCATCGGCCGCGCATCCGCGCAGGCCTGGCCGAACCGTTTCGTGCGCGTGGTCGTGCCGTTGGCGCCGGGAGGACCGACCGACTTCGTTGCGCGCCTGCTCGGCGAGCCGCTTTCGAAGATGTGGGCGCAGCAGGTCGTAATCGAGAACAAGCCGGGCGGCGGCACCAACATCGCCAACGAGCTGGTCGCCCGGTCCGATCCCGACGGCTATACCATATTGTTTGCCACGTCCTCGCTCGCCGTGAACCGCAATCTGTATCGCGCGCTCGGCTACGATCCGATCGCCGATCTCGCGCCGGTCGCCCATCTCACCAGCTTTCCGCTGTTCATGTTCGTACCCAACTCCTCGCCGGCAAAATCGGTCAAGGAATTCATCGCCTTTGCCAAAGCGAACAAGTTGACGCTGGCATCCCCTGGCACCGGCAGCACGCCACACCTCGCCGGGGAACTGTTCAAGCAAATGGCCGGGATCGAGATGACGCACGTACCGTACCGCGGCGCGGGACCCGTGCTCAACGACCTCATTCCCGGGCGCGTGGATCTGTATTTTGCCAGCGGCTCGCTGCTGGAGAATATGAGGTCGGGCCAAATCCGCGGGCTTGCGGTCACCGGCCACAAGCGCGAGCCGGCGGCGCCGGAATTGCCGACCGTGGCCGAAGCAGGCCTCCCCGGTTTCGAGGTATCGTCGTGGCACGGCCTGTTCGTACCGGCCAAGACCGCATCCCAGATCGTCGCGAAGATCAATGCCGACGCGGTTGCCGCGCTTGCCGACCCCATGGTCAAAGGCAAGCTGGAACAGCTGGGCTACATGGTCGTCGGCTCTGCGCCCGAGGGTCTTGCGACGCTGCTCAAGTCGGAAATCGACAAATGGGGCGCTGTCATCAAGGACGCCGGCCTGAGGATCGATTGATCGAACGACCCGCACAGGGAGGATCATCATGGGAGCAACGAGGAATGTCGCCGCCGGGCTCGGCGCCGCCGGCGTCTTGCTGTTTGCAGGCGCGGCCACTGCGGCCGAGATAAAGGTTCTGTCGTCCAACGCCATCAAGGAGGCCTATCTCGAGCTTGTTCCCGGCTTCGAGCGCGTGACCGAGCACAAGGTCGCGACCATCTGGGCGGGCACGGTCGAGATCATGAAGCGGATGCAGGCCGGCGAAACGTTCGATCTGATCATCATGGCCGGCCCGTCGCTCGACGAGCTGGTCAAGCTCGGCAAGATCGTCCCCGGCAGCCGCGTCGACCTGGTGAAATCGGGCGTCGGTGTGGCCGTGCGCGCGGGCGCGCCGAAGCCCGACATCAGCTCGAGCGACGCGGTGAAGAAGGCGCTGCTGGCGGCGAGATCGATCGGCTTCTCCACCGGGCCGAGCGGCGTCTACCTCGCCGGTCTGTTTCAGCGCATGGGCATCGCCGACGAGATCAAACCGAAGCTCAAGCAAGTCCCGCCCGGCGTGCCGGTCGGCACCATCATCGCAAGCGGCGAGGCCGAGATCGGTTTTCAGCAGATGAGCGAGTTGATCCACGTGGCCGGCATCGACTACCTCGGCCCGCTGCCGGCGGACATCCAGCGCATCACCGTGTTCTCGGGCGGCATCCATACCGGAGCAAAACAGGCCGATGCGGCCAAGGCGTTGGTCAAGTTCTTGACCGCGCCGGCGGCCGTGCCGGTGATCAAGAAGCACGGCCTGGAACCGGGTTGACGATTGCGCGGGCAATCAATCCTGCCGAAAAGACCGCATTGGAAAGGATTCGACATGAGCATGTTGCTTGGCCGCATCGTCACATTTGCAACGGTGCTCACGGGCATTCTGATCGCATCGCCGCCGGTCGTATCGGCGCAAACCGCCGACACCATCCTCGTCAACGGCAAGATCGTCACGGTCGACGACCGCTTCACCATCGCGCCGGCGCTGGCCATTCACCGCGGGCGCATCGTCAAGGTCGGCACCACGGCTGAAATCGAGGCGCTCAAGGGGCCGTCCACGCAGACCATCGACCTGCGCGGCCGCACCGTCATCCCCGGCCTGATCGACAACCACGCGCATTGGATCCGCGCCGCCGAACACGACGAGTTGCGCTTCGACGGCGTCACCTCGCGCCTGCAGGCGCTGAAGATGCTGACCGAGCGGGTGCGCTCCGCGCATCCGGGCGAATGGATCGTGACGCTCGGCGGTTGGTCGGAGGAGCAGTTCACCGACGAGCCGCGCGGCTTCCCGATCGCCGAACTCGACCGCATCGCGCCTGAAAACCCGCTGGTCCTGCAGTCGGTCTACAACCACAGCTACCTCAACACCGCCGCGCTGCGCGCGGCCAAGATCGACGAAAGCACGCCCGATCCGCAGAACGGCAAGATCGAGAAGGACGCCGGCGGCAAGCTTACCGGCGTCGTCAGGGGAGCCGGCGCCGTCGCCTTCGTGGCCGCCAAGATCCCACGCTACCAGAAAGACACCGACTGGCTCGCCAATACCCGCAAGCTGGTGGCCGAGCTCAACGCCATGGGCATCACGGCGTGGCTCGACGCCGGCGGCCGCGGCATGAGCGCCGACCACTACGCGTCGTACCGGCTGCTCGCGGAGCGCGGCGAGCTCAACGCGCGCGCGTTTTGGACCACCATCCGTCAGCCGGCAACGCCCGAACAGGTCGAGAAGGTGCTGGCGGAGATCGCTCTGCTCAAGCCGTTCCAGGGCAGCGACTACTTCGACAATGTGGGCTGGGGCGAGTCGGTCTACGCGCCGGTCACCACCCAACTGCTGCGCGTCCAGAGCAATACCAAACCCGAAGACCTGGCGCAGATGCGCCGCCTCCTGCTGGCGATGGCCGAGCGCGGTCTCTACGTCAATTCGCACGTCGAGATGAGCGCGGCGATCGACGCCTTCCTCGATGTCTACGAGACCATCAACAAGGAGCGTCCGATCAAGGGGCTGCGGTGGTCATTCTCGCACCTCGATCAGGTGAGCGAAGCGCAGCTCGAGCGCATGAAGCGGCTCGGCATGACCGCGCAAATCCACAGCCGGCCGCTGATCCAGGGCGCGCTGATGCACAAGGTGCACGGCGACAAGGCCTGGGACATGCCGCCGTTTCGGCGCGTGCAGGACAGCGGCATCCACTGGGGCCTCGGTTCCGACGCCACCGCGGTCACCACCTCGAACCCGTTCTACACGCTCGGTTTCGCGGTGACCGGGCGCATGGTCGGCGGGCGGCTGGTGAACCGGCAGACCATCTCGCGCGAGGAGGCGTTGATCGCGCACACCCGCTCCAATGCCGTTTTTCTGTTTCAGGAGGCAAATCTCGGCTCGCTCGCGCCCGGCAAATACGCCGATCTGCTTGTGCTCGACCGCGACTACCTCACGGTGCCGGAAGGCGAGATCAAGGACATCAAGCCGCTGCTCACGATGGTGGGCGGCAAGGTGGTGCACGACGTGATGCCGAAATGAGGGACTCGGCGAGGCGGTGAAGGCGAGGTGTGCGCATCACCGCGAAAATAGGTCAGAAGAAATTGCTCGCGCCGACCAGGCTCGCGGTTTTCACCGTCACGGCCGCTGTTTCAACAGCGCGTCCGCGATTGCGTCCCATTCGGTGGTCAGCGAGTTGGCAGGGACCGGACGCTGCGCCTGTCGGTACCAGTAGCGCGCATTGCCGAGGTCGCCTTCCACGCGGTGAAGATAGGCGTGGACCCAGGCGCATTCCCTGCCGCCTTCGTCCATGACGATCTCGTGCGCCTTGTCCCATTTGTCCTTGCCCGCCCACCACAGCGCCGCCAGCGCCGGCGCGAGCTCGGCCGGGGGCTTGGTGTTGGCGAGGGAGCGTTTGAACTGCGACAAGTTCATTGCCGAATATCCTCGCTCACAACGCCAGTCTCAATAAAACTACCACCATCGCTCCGGTGAAAACCGTCCCGCCGCCTGCTCGATGACATGAGCGAGCGAGAACAGCGTCTCCTCGTCGAACGGGCGGCCGATGAGCTGAAGCCCGAGCGGCAGACCCTCGGCCGACAAACCTGCCGGGAACGGAAATGCCCGGCAAGCCCGCCATGTTCACCGTCACCGTGAACACGTCGTTGAGATACATTTCGACCGGATCGGCCGCGCCCTTCTCGCCGAGGCCGAAGGCGGGCGACGGCGTTGCCGGCGTCAGAATCGCATCCACGCCCCGCGCGAACACATCCTCGAAGTCGCGCTTGATCAGCGTGCGCACCTTTTGCGCCCGCAGGTAATAGGCGTCGTAGTAGCCGGCGGAGAGCACATAGGTGCCGATCATGATGCGCCGGCGCACCTCCTTGCCGAAGCCGTCCGCGCGCGTCTTCTGGTACATGTCGGCGATGTCGCGCCCGGGCACGCGCAGGCCGTAGCGCACGCCGTCATAGCGCGCGAGATTGGACGAGGCTTCGGCCGGCGCCACGATGTAATAGGCCGGCAGCGCGTAGCGGGTATGGGGCAAGGACACTTCGACGGTCTCGGCGCCGGCGGCCTTGAGCCATGCGGCGCCCTGCTCCCACAGCCTGTCGATCTCGGTCGCCATGCCGTCGATGCGGTACTCCTTCGGGATGCCGATCTTCATTCCCTTGATCGACTTGCCGATCGCCGCCTCGTAGTCCGGTACCGGCCGGTCGACCGACGTCGTGTCCTTGGGATCGTGCCCGGCCATCGAACCGAGCATGATGGCGGCGTCGCGCACCGTGCGCGCCAACGGCCCGGCCTGGTCGAGCGACGATGCATACGCCACGATGCCCCAGCGCGAGCAGCGGCCATAGGTCGGCTTGATCCCGACGATGCCGGTAAAGGCCGCCGGCTGGCGGATGGAGCCGCCGGTGTCGGTGGCGGTCGCGGCGAGACACAGGCCCGCCGCCACCGCCGCGGCCGAGCCGCCGGAGGAGCCGCCCGGCACCAGCGGCGTGTTCGCGCCCTTGCGTCGCCACGGCGAGATCACCGGGCCGAAGAACGAGGTCTCGTTCGACGAGCCCATGGCGAACTCGTCGTTGTTGAGCTTGCCGAGCATCACCGCGCCGTCGCGCCAGAGCTGGGCGCTGACGGTCGACTCGTAGGTCGGCACGAAATCGTCGAGGATGCGCGAACCCGCGGTGGTGCGCACGTCCCTGGTCGCGAACATGTCCTTGATGCCGAGCGCGAGGCCTTCGAGCGGCCGGGCGTCGCCCGCCTTGAGGCGCGCATCGGCGGCTGCCGCCATGGCGCGCGCCTGTTCCGGGGTCTCCAGCACATAGGCGTTGAGCGCGCGCGCCTCCTCCATGGCGGCGAGGTGCGCCTCGGCGAGTTCGACGGCCGAAAATTCCCGTTTGCGAAGGCGTTCGCGCGCGTCCGCGAGCGTCAGCGAGGCGAGATCGATCATTCGTCCGGACTATCGCAGGCAAATGCGTCGGCGGCGGAAGCGGGACGCTGCTTCTGGGGTTGCGCGGGCTCCTGCGCGGCGCCGCCGGTTGTGCGCGTCGGCAGCGGCAGTCCGAGCGCCTGCAAATCCTCCGCCGTCACGCCCGGCGGCATCTCGCCCCGGGCGAGGAAGCCCGCGCACCACATGCGGAAGAAGTATTCCTGTTCTTCGCAGGCGAGGCACATCAGCGATCGAATCCCGTCGCGGCGTTTCCGCCGTCATTGCCGGGCTTGACCCGGCAATCCATCCTTTTTCGAAAGAAGATGGATGCGCGGGTCAGGCCCGCGCATGACGACCGAAAGATTGGACCTCCCATGTAGCGCATCTGGGTCATTCCACCACCTTCGGGACCACAAAGAAATGATCCTCCGCCGCCGGCGCGTTCTTGACGATGTCGTCGGGGATACCGCCGTCGGTGACCAGGTCCGGGCGCTTCTTCAGCTCCATGGGCGTGACCGACGTCATCGGCTCGACGCCCTCGACGTTCACCTCCGACAATTGCTCCACGAAGGCGAGGATGGCATTGAGCTCCCCTTGCAGGTGCTCGACCTCCTCCTCGGCAACCGCGATGCGCGCAAGATGCGCGATGCGGCGCACGGTGGCGGCATCGACGGACATGGGGACGGCGCTCCTTGCTGGCGGCCCTGCCCGGCCGGCATTCCGCGAGCCTATAGCAGAGCGGCTTTTATGACGCCAACCGATGGCGCGACCCGTATTGCGCGGCTGGCCCAAAGGCCCGATATAGCGGCGATGGACGCCCCGAACCCCTCCGCCACCCCCACTTTCGCCAGCCGTACCCCGCTGCACGTCGGTGCGGTCGGGCTCAAGGTCCGCGATCTCGACCGCCTCGCCGGCTTCTATCGCGATGCGCTCGGGCTCGCCGTGCTCGATCGCAGCCAAGACGCCGCGGCGCTCGGTGCCGGCGGCGTGCCCCTGCTCGAGCTCGAACGTCGGCCCGATGCCGAGCCCGACGATGCGCGCACCGCGGGCCTCTATCATACCGCGTTCCTGATGCCGACGCGCGCCGACCTTGCGCGCTGGATCCTGCACGTTGCGCGCAACAAGGTGCCGCTCACCGGCGCCTCCGACCACGCGGTGAGCGAGGCCTTCTACCTCGACGACCCCGAAGGCAACGGCATCGAGGTCTATTGCGACCGCCCGGCGGAGACCTGGGAGTGGACCGGCAGCGATCTGAAGATCACCACCGATCCGCTCGACATTGAAGACATCGTGCGGGAAGTCCCGCCCACGGCGGCCTTCCCCGGCGCTCCCGACGGGCTGCGCATCGGCCACGTGCACCTGCGCGTCGGCGACGTCGCGCGCGCGGAGACGTTCTATCGCGACGGGCTCGGGCTCGACGTCACGCGCCGCCGGCATGGCGCGACCTTCATGTCGTCCGGGCGCTATCATCATCACATCGCCGGCAATGTGTGGCACAGCGCCGGCGCCGGCCGGCGCGACGAGAACCGCGCGGGCTTGTCCTGGCTCGCGCTCGAAGCCGCCGATGCCGCCGCCTTCGACGCGGTCAAGGCGCGCTTGGCGCAAGCGGGCGTCAAGCTCACGCCGACGGCAGCGGGAGTGGAAACCGCCGACCCGTGGGGCACGCGCCTGCGCATCACGCGCGCGTAGTTTCTTCACGCCTTCGACGTCGTCGCCAGCGCACGCATCCGTTCCAGCGCCTCGGCGGCGAGCGCGCGGGTCAAGTCGCCGGCCGGCAACGCGCGGCCGAGCGCGGCCGCCTGCCCCGCCCACATCGGTGAGAAATCACCCGAGCCTTGCGCCTCGGCCTTCGCCCGTAACGGCGCGAGCGCGCCGGCGGCCAGCGGAAATTCCGGCGCCACGTCCGACATGGGCCCGATCTCGCGCATGACCCGGTTGATGATGCCGCGCGCCGGGCGCCCGGTCATCAGATTGGTCAGAGCCGTGCCGTCATCGCGCGCTGACTTGAGCGCGGCGCGATGCGGCGCCGAAATCTTCGATTCGGGGCACCACAGATAGGCCGTGCCGATCTGCACGCCGGCGGCCCCGAGCGCGAAGGCGGCCGCGATGCCGCGCGCATCGGTGATGCCGCCTGCGGCGATCACCGGGACCTCGACCGCATCGACGATTTGCGGGACGAGCGCGAAAGTGCCGGCCTGGGTGGCGATGTCGTCGCCCAGGAAAATGCCGCGATGGCCGCCGGCCTCGCAACCTTGCGCGATCACCGCATCGACTCCGTGCTCCACCAGCCAGCGCGCCTCGGCGGCGGTCGTCGCCGAACTCATCACCCGGAAGCGCGCCTTGACGCGTTTCAAAAGCTTCGGCTCCGGCAGCCCGAAATGGAAGCTCACAACCTCGGGTTTCGTCTCCTCAACGACATCGCACATCGTAGAATCGAACGCGGTCCGGTTGCTCGAAGGAACCGGCGCGGCGGGATCAATGCCCAGTTCCTGATAATAAGGCGCGAGTCTCTCGCGCCATCTCGCCTCGCGCGCGTTGTTGAGCATCGGTGGGGTATGGCAGAAGAAATTGAGATTGATGGGCTTCTTCGTACGTGCGCGGATCTTAGCCATCTGCTCGCGGATCTGATCTGCATTGAGCATCGCGCATGGGAGCGAGCCGAGCGCACCGGCCTCCGCCGCTGCCGTCGCCAATTCCCAGTCCATGGCACCCGCCACCGGCGCTTGAACGATCGGAAGCTCGATGTTGAAAAGCTCGAGAACGCGGGTGTCGGGCCACATATCCGCACAATTTTCCGTGATCTTTCAGGTATTCAAACAGTTACACCATCAACAGCATAGCGCTTGATTGCATCGCAGTCATTCGCCCGACATGATAGTGGTGCCAACTCCTCCGATGGAGGCAGTCATGGAACACCTCATCTTCGTTTGCCCCACGACCGGACGCGAAGTCGACAGCGGCGTGGCGAGCGAAATCGGCACCCTTCTGCGCATCCGGCAGCAGAACGTGCGCGCGCTGTGCCCGGCCTGCCGCCAATGGCATGAATGGCCGGTCCGGGATGCTTTCCTGGCGAAGGCCGCCTAACCCGATCGTTACATCGCCCGGCTCATGCCGCGGATGCGCCGCGCCATGGCGCCCATGATGTAGAGCGCGAAGTTCGGAACCTCGTCGACCATGAAGCGGAATTTGCGCTGATCGATCAGGGAGAGCTCGCACGCCTCCTTGACGCGGGCGGTCGAGCTCCTGGGCGCGCCGTCGATCATGGACATGAATCCGATCGCTTCGTTGGGCCCGCAGACCTCGATCACCTTGTCGCCGATCACCATCTCGATCACGCCGGACTGCACGACGTACATGCAGGAGCCGGGATCGCCCTGGTCGAATACGATGCTTCCCGCCGCGTAAGTCACGCTCGCGCCGGCCCGCTGGGCGAACATGCGCATGTCGATGTCACTGCTCATTTTCCGCCTCGCCGGGCCAGCCCGAGCATCCTTCCGGGCGCGGCTTTATGCCAAATCTTCATCGCCTTGCGCCAGCTTTCACTCGGACCAAGGCTCAATTATCCTGGTCTCGCTGCCGCAACGCGGCCGCGTGCGCCGCGCTGCCGCGGCCGAACGAAAAGCGGGAGGACACCGGGATGCTCCGGATCGGCGGCCTCGCGACTGCGCTGGTGGCCACGCTCTGGCTGGGGCCGGCGGCGGATGCGCGCGCCGACGAATGGCCGAGCCGTCCGGTCAGGATCGTCGTTGCCTTCGCGCCCGGCGGCAGCGCCGATCAGTTTGGTCGCCTGATGGCGGTCGAGCTTGCGGCCGCGTTCAAGCAGCAATTCTTCGTGGAAAACCGGCCGGGAAACAGCGGCGCGATCGGATCGGCGCAGGTCGCGCGCGCCGAGCCGGACGGATATACCTTGCTGATCGGAGGATCGGGCCCTCACCTCACCGGTCCGGCGATCAATCCCAATATCGGCTACGACCCGCTCAAGGATTTCACCCACATCGCGATGATCGGCGCCGACAGCTACGCCTGGGTCGCCAACCCGGCGCTGGGCGTGACGTCGATCGCCGAACTGGTAACGCTCGCCAAATCTCGCCAGCAGAGCCGAACGCAAGGCCCGATCACCTCCGCCTCGCCCGGGCCGGGCTCGCTCGGCCATCTCTTGATCGAGCAGTTCAAGCGCAAGGCCGGCATCGACATCCAGCACGTGCCGGCGCCGAATTCCGGGGTGACCGACGTGCTCGGCAACCATATCTCCATGACGCTGACCGCCATGATGACGGTCGGCGAGCAGGTCAAGGCCGGCCGCCTGGTGGCGCTCGCCGTCACCTCGACCGAGCGCAATCCGGTATTCAAGGGCATCCCGACCTTCGCCGAGCAAGGTTATCCCGACGTGCGCGGCGCCACCTGGTTTTGGCTCTGCGGCCCCAAAAGCCTTCCGCCCGGCGTGGTCGACAAGCTCAACGACGCCACGCGGCGCATCGTGAGGTCGCCGAAGATCCAGGCGCACTTCCAACAGCTCGCCCTGTTGTCGAAAGACCTCGACGTTCCCGCGGTGCAAAAGTTCATCGCCGAGGAATACGCGTTCTGGGCACCGCTCGCCCGGAATGCCGGATTGAAGGTGCAATAGAATGTAGCGTTTTCCGGCGAAGTGGTCTTCCCGGTTCGCCGTGGAAAACGCGTCAACAAAATGAGAAGGCCATTGCGGAGAAACGATCATGACTGCCATCAGCACGATCGAGAAACGACCTGTCGAAAGCGCTTTGCCGGCGGCGCGGGCCCGGGTCGGAATGATCATTCCCTCGGTCAACAGCATGAGCGAGCCGCAATTCAATCATTTCGCGCCGCCCGGGCTGGGCGTGCACGTCGCGCGCGCCCGCGTCGCCGGCGAATGGAAGCGGCCGCTGGCGGCGATGACCGACGAGATCGCCACGGCGGCAAAACTGCTGGCCGACGTGGCGCCGGACCTCATCGTGTTCCACTGCACCGACACCTCCATGACGCAGGGCCCGCAAGGCGAAGGCCGCATCCTGGACATCGTGCAGGAGGCCACCGGCATCAGGGCAATGGCAACGAGCCGGCTCGTGCTTGAAGCGTTGCAGGCGCTCGGGCTGCGCAAGCTCGTTCTGCTCAGCCCGTACAAGAGCAACCACGCCGTGATCGACTATCTGCAGGCGACCGGTTTTGCGGTGGTGCACGACGTGGCGCTGGCGCTCAAGCCGCTCGAATTCGCCACGGTCACTCCGCGGCAATGGAGCGAACTCGCGCGCGAGCACGACCGGGCCGAGGCCGACGGCGTTTTTCTGAGCTGCACCAATACCACCCAGATCGAGGCGATCGCCGACATCGAGCAGGCGCTCGGCAAGCCGGTGGTCAACAGCAACCAGGCGGTGCTGTGGGGCTGCGTGCGCAGGCTCAAGTCGGCGCTTGCTCCGCTGCCGCCGATGCGCTCGCTCGGCCGGTTGATGCGGCACCTGGATGCGTGACAAGCGATCAGCGAAGGCAGCAGCAACATGAAGATACGTTTGGGATGGCTCGCCGCCGCGGCGGCATGTCTGGCACTGCCGGTTTCGACGGCGACCGCGCAGACCTATCCGGCACGGCCGATCACGCTGGTGGTGCCGTTTGCACCGGGTGGACCGGCGGATTTCCTCGGCCGGCTCATCGGACAGAAGATGGGCGAGGACCTGGGCCAGCAAATCGTCGTCGACAACCGGCCGGGAGCGAACACCATCATCGGCGCCCAGGCAGTCGCCAAGGCCAGTCCCGACGGCTACACGCTGCTGATGGCGATCGACGGCACGCTGGTGATGAATCCCTTCCTCTACAGCAAGCTCGCCTATGATCCGTTCAAGGATTTCGTGCCGGTCTCGCTGATCGCGCTCGTCCCCTCGGCGCTGGTCGGCAACATCAACATCCCGGTCAATTCCATCAAGGAGCTGGTCGAGCAGGAAAAGGCCAAGCCCGGCACGTTCCAGATCGGGATCAGCACGCCGACGTCGCAGGTCAATGTCGGGCTGCTCAACATGATGGCCGGGACCAATTTCAGCATGGTCCCGTATCGCGGCGGGACCACGCAGATCACCGGCATTCTCGCCGGCGACATTGCGCTCGGCATGGAGAGCATCAACGTGTCGCTGCCGCTCTGGCGCGACAAGAAGGTCAAGATTCTCGGCCTGGTGAGCGCGCAGCGGCTCTCGCTGGCGCCGGAGATCCCCGCCATCGCCGAGACCTTCCCCGGCTACGACCTCGGCATCTGGCAGAGCATCGTCGCGCCCGCGGGCACGCCGCGCGACGTCGTCGCCAGGCTGCACGGGTCGATCAGGAAGGTGCTGGCGCTGCCCGACGTGCGCGAAAAGCTGCTCAAGGCCGGCATCGAGCCCGCGACCAGCGCGACGCCGGAGGAGTTCGCCGCCTTCGTGCGCTCGCAGGCCGATACGCGCGCCAAGGTCATCCAGGCGGTGGGGATGAAGCTCGATTAGCGACAAGATCGGCACCAGGCATGCCCATGTCCATCGCGTCCCGAATTCTTGCCTTCGCCTGCGCCGCTGCGCTCGCGCTCGGGCCGGCGGCGGCGCAGGGTACGCCCGATGCCGACGCCAAGAGTTATCCCACCCGCGCGATCCGCATCATCGTGCCGTTCCCGCCGGGCGGACCCGCCGACCTCGTCGCGCGCTTCGTCGGACAGCGCATGAGCGAGGACTGGGGCCAGCCGGTCGTGATCGAGAACCGCGCCGGCGGCAATACGGCGATCGGGGCGCAGGCGGCGGCGCGGTCGGCGCCGGACGGCTACACGCTGTTCGTGCCGATGGACACCACCCTGGTCATGAATCCGCTGGTCACGCCCAATCTGCCCTACGATCCGGCCAAGGACTTCGCGCCGATCACGCTGTTGACCAAGAACATGTCGCTGATCGTGGTGCGAAGCGACGGGCCGAAGACGCTCAAGGAGCTGATCGCCAAGGCGAAGGCCAATCCCGGCAAGCTCAATATGGGGGCGGGCACGATCACGTCCCGCCTCGGGGCGATCCTGTTCGCCAAAACCGCCGGGATCGACGTCCAACTCGTACCCTTCAAGGGCAGCGCCGAGATCGGTCAGGCCGTGCTCGCCGGAACGGTCGATTTCGCCCTCGACAGCACCGGCACGAGCCTGCCGCTGATCCAGGGCGGTCACTATCGCGCGCTGGCGAAGTACAGCAACCGGCCGCTCCCCATCCTGCCCGACCTGCCGAGCGTCAGCGTGGACCTGCCCGGGCTCGACGAAAGCTCCACCTGGGTCGCGCTGGCGGCTCCCGCCGGCACGCCGCGCGCGATCATCGACAAGATCCATCGGGAAGTGGCGAGCATCTACGCCGATGCGGCCATGATCGCCAAATTGGAGAAGGTCGGGATTCTCGCGGTCGGCAGCAGCGCGCCGGCGGAATTCGATGCCTTCATCCGCAGCGAGACGCAACGCTGGTCCAAGGTCCTCAAGGAGAGCGGGCCCTTGAAGCTGGATTGACGGCTGGCGCTGACGGCGAAACGGTCGGCAGCACCGTCATCACATCGCGCCAGTCACTGGCCGCCCGCCTCCAGCGCGGCGCGCACCCGGGCCACGACCGCGCGCGGCGTCGCCGCCAGCTGTCCGACCAGCGCCTGCACCTGCTCGCCGGTGAGCGGATCGATCTCGAATTGCAGCTTCGCCGCTTCGGCGATGAAGGCAGGGTCCTTCATGGTGGCATCGAAGGCGCGCCGCAGCGCCGCCACGCGTTGCGCCGGCACGTCGGGCGGCAGGAAATACGGCCGGCCGTATTCCGTGCGCGCGAACAACATCGTCATGGCCTGCCGGTCCGCCTCCGAGGTCGCGAGCTCGAACATGGTGGGGACATCGGCAAGTTCCGAATATCGTTTGAAACCATATTGCGCGAGCACCTTGATCTTCCCGTCGCTGATCCAGTGCGGGGTCTGCGCCTTGACCGAAGCCCAACCGAGACCGCCCATGCCTTGCACCTCGCCGCGCTCGATGGCGAGATTGATCTGGGGCGTGCCCTGATAGCCGCGAACGATCTTGAATTTGAAGCCGAGCACATCGTTCGCCAGCAGCGGGAAATCGACCATGGTCGTGCCGGGCGTGGTGGCACCCACGACCACTTCCTTGCGGGTCAGTTCGGTGATGCTGGCGACCGGCACGGTGTGCCACACGAAGGCGACATAGGCTTCGCGATTGGTGCTGCCGACCCAAATGAGCTTGGTCGGATCGAACTGGGTACCCGATTGCAGCAGCGGCGCCGTCGGGATGCCGTTGATCGGGACCCCGATCACCGTGCCGTCCTTGGGCCCCTGGCCGTAGAGCTGGTTCGCCATCACCACGCCGCCGGCGGCCGGCTGGTTTTGCACGACGATCGACGGGTTGCCCGGAATGTGATGGACGATGTGACGGGCCACGATGCGTGCGAACAGATCGTAGCCGCCGCCCACCGCCGAGCCCACGATCATGCGCAATTGCCGGCCCTGGTAGAAGGCGGCGACATCGTCCTGCGCGCTCGCCGGCGCGGCGCCGGCCAACGCGACCCAGGCGACCAGCGCGGCCTTCATCGCTCGATGCCGCCGGGAACGCATCTAAGCACCGTGCGCCCGGCGCGCCGACACGCCGCGCGCGTGCGTTGCGAACAGCCGCCCCGGACAGCCACGGCGGTCATGCCAGCCGAGCAATTCCAGCGCGTCCCAGATCACGGCTTGATTGCTGGTGACGACCGGGCGCCCGAGCCGCGCTTCCAGCTCTTCGATCACGCCGAAGACCGAAATATTCGCGCAACTGATGAAATAGGCATCGGCATCGGGGCGCGCCGCCGCCACGACGCGCTCGCGCCAGAACTGCGGCAAGGCGGCGCAATAGGCATCGCTGCCTGCGAGCGCGAAGCCCTGCGCCGAGAGCACGTCGTAGCCGGCGTGGCGCAGGAACTCGGCCTCGTGCTCGGTCGTGCGAGCGCCATATGGCGTGACGAGCACGATCCGCCTCGCAGCGAGCGCGTCGAACGCGCGTTGCACGGCGGTGATCGTCGTGGTCGCACGCGCGGCCCCGGCGCGCGCCAGCGTGGCGAGGATCTGATCCTCGCCGGACTTGCCGCCCGCCATCGAGTTCGCCGTGCAATGGAACGCAATCACGTCGCAACGGGCGTCGGCAAGCGCGCGGGTTGCTTCCTCGACGCGCGGCAACAGCTGATCGAAGGCGAGGTGATGGGACCCGGTCATGCGCAGGCGCGTGACGTGCGCCACGACTCCGGGCGGGAAGGCCGAAGCCATCTCCTGCTCGACCATGCGGTTCGATGACGGAATGATCAGCCCGACGCGCGCGGTCATGAGCGGCGCATCTCGCGCAAGCCCACGCGCTCGAGGCGCGGCAGCACCTCGTCGCGGAAGAACGGAAGCTCGTCGATATAGTTGACCAGCGAGACCGCGACGCCGGTCAGTCCGGCCTTGGCGAGGTCGATGAGCTGGCCGGCCACGTGATCGGGGTCGCCGACGATGGGCAACCCGCCCATGCCTTGCGCGTAGCCGGTCCGGATCTGCTGAAACTTTTCCGGCGGCGTGTTCTGCGCCGTGATGTTCTTGAGCGCGAGGATGTCGTCGACCGCCCGCCAGTCGGCGTGTTCCACGATGGAATGGTGATAGTAGTCCTCGGCCTCCTTCTTGGTCGGCCTGCAGGTAATGACGCCGACCGTATAGACGCCAAGCTCCCTGCCCTGCTCCTTGGCCTGGGTCTTGGCGGTCGCGACGCGCTGTGCGGTCTCATCGAGCGACGTGCGCGAGGCCTGCAGGAAGAAGGCGTCGCAATTGCGGATCGCAAACGCCTGCCCGACCGGCGAAGCGCCCGCGTTCATGATCACCGGCCGCGAGCCGCCGTAGGGCTTCGGCTTGCCGCGGATGCCTTTCATGTCGAGATATTGGCCTTGGAAATCGAAATCCTCCTTGTCCGACCAGATCATCTTGATGACGTCGATCCATTCCTGCGCGTATTCATAGCGCGATTCATGATCGCGCTGCTTGACGCCGAACATCGCGAACTCGCCCTCGTTCCAGCCGACAACGATGTTCAGCCCGAACCGGCCTTCGCCGATATGATCGGCGGTGACCATCTCCTTCGCCGCAATGACCGGATTGAACAGCGGTGCATGAACGGTGCCGAACACGGTGATGCGCTTGGTCAGGGCGAGCAGGCCGGTGGCCCAGGTGATGGTCTCGAGCGTCGCCCCCTGGTAGTCGGTGTCGCCGCCATAGCCCTTCCAGCGCCCGATCGGGAGCAGGAAATCGATGCCGGCTTGGTCCGCCATCCTCGCAAGCTTGAGATTGTCCGGCCAGCTGCCCGACCAGCGCTCCGGTACCAGGGTCACCGCCCGCCCGGACGAACAGTTCGCCCCGAACAGGCCGATCTTGAGCTTGTTCGCGTTGTGCATCGACATGCGATCCTGTCGGGACGGAGCGGGAGCGAGCACGGTTCCTCCTGAAGTCTTTCAATGCGCCCAAGCGCGCGCATCAGGCTAGCGCATGGCCGCCGTGTTTTGAATGGGATGCCAGCATTAGTCGGTTGCCAGCGAAACACACAACGGCGAGAATTGCCGGAACGAACAAACAGCACGGGAGGCGCCATGGCACGGGCACAGCGATTGCTTGTTGCTGCAACGATCGCGGCGTTGCCATGGGCCTGGGCGGCGGCCGAGGAGCCGTCGGCGACGACTTTCCCCAGCCGGCCGATCCGGATGATCGTGCCGTTCCCCGCCGGCGGTCCGAGCGACATCGTCGCGCGCGTCATCGGCCAGAAGATGAGCGAGGATTGGGGACAACCGGTGGTGATCGAGAACCGCCCCGGCGCCAATACCCTCATCGGCGCGCAGGCCGCGGCCAAGGCGGCGCCCGACGGTTACACGCTGTTCATGGCGATCGACTCGACGCTGGTGATGAACCAACACCTGTACAAGAGCCTGCCTTACGATCCACTCGACGACTTTGCACCGATCACGTTGACCGCAAAGACCATCTCGGTGCTCACGGTTGCCGCCAGCGGACCCAAGAGCGTGCAAGAGCTGATTGCAAAGGCGAAGGCGCAGCCGGGCAAGCTCAATTACGGCGCCGGCACCATCACGGCGCAACTGATGGGTCATCTGTTCCACCAGGCGGCAGGGCTCGACATCATCTATGTGCCGTTCAAGGGCACGCCGGAGACCGTCAACGGGCTCCTTACCGGCAGCGTCCAGCTCATCTACGCCGCCAACCAGATCGTGGCGCCGCTGATCGCGAGCGGCCAGGTGCGGGCGCTGGCCAAGCTCGATCGCGACGCTCCGCCGTCCATGGCCGACATCCCGGCGCTTTCCGACGCTGCCGGCCTGCCCGATCTCGACGACATCTCGGTCTGGCTCGGGCTGGTTGCGCCCAAGGGCACACCCAAACCGATCATCGACAAGATCCACGCCGAGGTCGTGAAGGTGCTGAGCGATCCCGCCAGCAAGGAGAAATCCGAACGCACCGGCAATTATCCCGTCACCAGCACGCCCGAGCAATTCTCCGCCTTCATTCGCAAGGAGGCGGATCGCTGGGGCAAGGTGATCAAGCAGACCGGCATCAAGTTCGACTGAGGAAACGACGCCATGAGGCTTGGTTCGATCGCACTCGCATTGTTCTCGGCCGTGGCGATGGGCGCCGCCGCCGCGCAAGAACGGCCGGACGCCTTCCCCAGCCGGTCGATCAAGATCGTCGTGCCGTTTCCGGCCGGCGGCCCCTCCGACGTGCTGACCCGCATGATCGGCCAGAAGATGACCGAGCATTGGGGCCAGCCGGTCGTGGTCGAGAACCGCCCCGGCGCCAATACCGTGCTGGGCGCCCAGCAGGTCGCGAAGGCGGCGCCCGACGGCTACACGCTGCTCATGGCCATCAACTCGACGCTGACCATGAACCAGTTCCTCTACCGCACGCCACCCTACGATCCCTTCACCGACTTCGCCCCGATCACGCTGACCGCGAAAACCATGCAGCTCCTCATCGTCAACGCCGCGAGCGACGTGCGGACGGTGAAGGACCTGATCGCCAAGGCCAAGGCGCAACCCGGCAAGCTCAATTACGGCGCCGGCACCATCACGACCAAGCTCACCGGCTACCTGTTCAACAAGGCGGCCGGGGTCGAGACCGTGCTCGTGCCCTACAACGGCAGTGCCGAGGTTGCCCAAGCCGTGCTCACCCGGAGCGTCGATTTTTCCTTCGACGGGCCATCGGCCTCGCTGTCGCTGATCCAAAGCGGCCAGTTCCGCGTGCTGGCGAAGTTCGATTCCCGCCCGTTCCCGCCGGTGCCCGATCTTGCCCTCATCACCGCCGAGGTGCCGACGATGGACGAGATCACGGTGTGGCTCGGCCTGGTCGCGCCCAAGGGCACGCCGCCCGCCATCATCGACAAGCTGCAGGCGGAAGTGGCGAAAGTGTTGGCCGACCCTGCCATCAAGGCGAAGGCGGACGCCTCGGGCCTGTTCCCGGCCACCAGCACGCCGGCGGAATTTTCAGACTTCATCCGCAAGGAAGCGCAGCGCTGGTCGACGGTCGTGAAGGAAACCGGGATGAAGTACGATTAGCCGGGGGTCGAGCGGAAGGGGAGGAACATCGTGCTGGCCGCAACTCGTCTTGCCTTTCGCCTCGCTGCCCTCCGCGCGGGGCTTGGCCTGTCGTGCACACTCGCGGTTGCACTCGCGCCGGTCGAAGCAACCGCCCAAGGGACCGCCCAAGGGACCGCCGACGCCGAAACCTACCCAAATCGGACGGTGCGCATCGTCGTGCCATTCCCTGCGGGCGGGCCGACCGACATCCTGACCCGGGTGGTCGCGCAACGCATGAGCGAGGTGTGGGGCCAACCGGTCGTGGTCGAAAACCAACCGGGCGCCAACACCGCGATCGCGGCAGCGCGCGTCGCCAAGATGCCGGCCGACGGTTACACCCTGTTCGCGGTGATGGACGTGACCATGGTGCTCAATCCCATCACCAGCAAGAACCTGTCCTATGATCCGCTCAAGGACTTTGCGCCGATCACGCTTGCGTCCAAGAACACGTCGCTGCTGAGCGTTCGGGCAGAGGACGGCCCGAAGACCGTGCAGGAGTTGATTGCACGCGCCAAGGCCAATCCCGGCAAGCTCAACTATGGCGCCGGTATCATCACCACGCGCCTTGCCGGCTACCTGTTCAATCGCGAGGCCGGCCTCGACGTGCAATACATTCCATTCAACGGCAGCGCGCCGACGGTGCAGGGTCTCTTGACCGGCGCCGTCGATTACATCGTCGATGGCGCCGCCACCAGCCTGCCCCTCATCCGTGGCGGCAAATTGCGCGCGCTCGCCAAGCTCAACAGCCGGCCGCTGCCGGCATTGCCGGAGGTGAGGCCGCTGGCGCTCGAGGCCGGCATCCCCGCGCTCGACGACATCTCGACCTGGATCGGCCTGGTGGCACCCGCCGGCACGCCGCGCGGCATCGTCGACAAGGTCCAGCGCGAGGTCGTCAAGATGTACGCCGATCCCGTCATCGCCGACAAACTGGAAAAAGCGGGCATCAGCGCGGTCAGCAGCTCGCCGGAGGAATTCGCCGCCTTCGTGCGCAAGGAACTGGACCGCTGGGGCCAGGTGTTCAAGGATAGCGGCATTCAGCTCAACTGATCCCCCGCCGCCTTCCCGCGCGCGTCTCCACCGAACAGCGACCCGTCGCCCCGCCGATCATGCACGGAGCCTCAATGTCCAAGCCGAAAATCCTGATCTTTGCCCCGCGCGAGGAGCCGCCGGAAACCGTCAACGCGCTCGAGGGCATGGGCTGCGAGCTCGTGTTCGGCGACCGCGACTGGCAATCGCCGCGCACCGCGCACGAAGATGCCGTGGTGGAAGCGGCGCGCGACGCGGTCGCGCTGATGGGCACGTCGATACGCCACACCCCGATCAGCCGCCGCATCATGCAGGCCTCGCAGCGCCTGCGCATCGTCGCGAAATATACCGTCGGCGTCGACGACGTCGACACCGAGGCCGCGACCGAACTCGGCGTGATGGTGTGCCACGCGCCAACCGAATCCAATTGCTTCGGCGTTGCCGAAACCACGGTCACCTTCATGCTGTCGTTGTTGAAGAAGGTCGCCGAACGCCACGCCGACGTGCGCGCCGGCAAGTGGCGCACGCCGGAGAATTTCGCCTATTACGTCGGCAGCCGCGCTTCCGACGGATTTCCCGGCCAGACCATCGGCCTCGTCGGCCTCGGACGGATCGGAACGCGGGTCGCCCAGCTGCTGGCGCCCTGGCGCGCGCGCATCATCGCCTATGATCCCTACGTGCCGCCGGCGCATTTCCTCACTCACGGCGTCACGCCGGTCGATTACGAGACGCTGCTGCGAGAATCGGACGTGGTGTCGTTCCACGTCGTGCTCACCCGCGAGACCCGCTACATGTTCGGCGAAAATGAACTCAAGCTGATGAAGCCGAACGCCATCGTGCTCAACACTGCCCGCGGCAAGGTGCTGGATGAAAAGGCTCTCGCGTGCGCGATCGATGAGGGCCGCATCCGCGGCGCCGCCATCGACGCCTTCGAGGAGGAGCCGCTGCCGATGGACTCGCCCCTGCGCAAGCTCGGCGACCGCGTGCTGCTCTCGCCCCACTCCGCCTCCTACACCGAAGGGGGCGAACTGCGGCAAGGCGTGGCCTGGGCCACGCGCTCGGTGGTGACCGCGCTCAAGGGCGGCATCCCCGACAATGTCTACAATCGGGAGGTCATTCCCCGCTGGAAAGAGCGTTTCGGCGGGCTCGTCGTGGCGGAATGAGTTGAAATGACGCCCGGGGCGACGCAACGCCTTGCTAATCCGGTTCTTCCCGACCCCGCGCCGCGGCGGCGCAAGCGCGCTCGATAGCTCGGCCGCATGATCCTTGGGGCAGCGCTGAATCGTTCTGAATTGATCTGAAACAACGGCCGCTATGAGTGCTACTTCACGCTCGCCGCATGCGGGCGGGACTATTCTCCCAATCGACAAACATCCCGCACTTGGGAGATGTGGCATGCACAGGATAGCCCTCAGGCGGCACCAAAGGATCGCACTCGTTTCAGCTTTGCCGCCAGCGCAGGCGGCCGTGCGAGAGACTCGCATCGCGTCGCCACGCGAGAAATTCCGCGCCGAAGCGGCGCAATGCCTGGAGCTCGCCAATGGCTGGAGCGGTCTGATCAAGGACCAATATGAAGAACTGGCGCAGCAGTGGCTGTGGCTGGCCAGGCAAGCGGAAGCGTAATTCAACCGGGCGGCCCGTTCGTCGTCACGAAAAGCGTCCCGTCGGCGGACTGCGACCGAGCAGGACACGGTTCGCCTGTCCTGCTCGGTTAGCCAGCACCTGACGGCGTCCATCGGGCGTCGCGCGACGACCGCGATGCATCGGCCGGCACCCGCCCGGCGCCGGCGCAGGCCACGCGGAGCGCAATCGTGCGGCTCGGCGTCGTCCACCTGCCACCTGGAATCACACTTTGGCTCGAAATAGCGCCGGCCCTGATCGGGACGGCGGGCCTTCCGACCTCGTTTTCGACCTGAAACTGGCATTTCGTCCGGCACGGTCGCGCCGGCGGAAATCGATCGGTTATTATGAAGAAACAGTGACTTAACCTATGCGTTTTCTGCATAGCTAAGCCGCAACACAGTATCTGTTGCAACGCAACATGGAACCTTATTTTGGTTCCGACTCGATATGAACCCGGCATCGCGCCGGGTGAAGAAAGGCAATGATCATGTTGGTAGCAATCCTCAACTTCCTCCACGCCTGGAGGCGCTACAACGCGAGCCTGAACGAGCTCTACCAGCTCGGCGACCGCGAACTGGCCGATATCGGTATCACCCGATCGGACATTCCGCGGGTCGCCTGGGAGAGCGCTAACCGCTGAAGTCTCGCGACAAGCGCGATGACGGCGCCCGCCCCTGCGCGGGCGCCTTCGCGTTTGGGCGCTGAAATCTCAGCCCCTGCTTTGCAGCTGATCGCGTGCGCGTTCCGCCGGGGCCCAGGCGAGGGCCGAATTTTCGACCTGGATGCGCAGAACGACCGCACCGACGTACAGCACGAGAAACACGAGGGCGTAGATAGGCAATCCGAGCGCCAGTGGCAGCAAGACCAGTTCGCCCGCCACGACTACGTAATTCGGATGCCGCATCAGCCGGTACGGGCCGCTCTCGATCAATGGCGCCCCCGGCAGCACGATCACGCGCGTCGTCCAGCGCCGGCCGAGCGTCGCCAGCACCCAGTAGCGCGCGATCTGCAGCAGCAGGAACGCGATGAGATAAGCGGGGATGACGGGTCGGTTGTAGCCGAGCACCCAGAGTCCCGCCAGCCACGCGGCGTGAACGAGCATCATCGCCGGATAGTGCAATCCGCCGAATTCGATTCCGCCGGCGGCGCGCAGACCTTGCGTATTGTGCCGATCCCACACGAACTCGACGAAACGCTGCAAGGTCACAAAGCCTAGAACGGCTATCGTGGCATTCATTTACCGGTCTCGACCGCTCAACTGCAGGCTGGCAAGCGCCGGTCTCAGCGACTGCGGCGGCGTGTCCGACCGGGGTGAACGGCGATAGAGGCACGTAAAGTCGAGGCGAATGCAGCCATTGTCGCCCCCGGCCGACAAGCATAGTTTTGTCCCATGATCGACCAACGCATTCAAGCAGTACACATCATCGGCGGCGGGCTTGCCGGATCCGAGGCGGCCTGGCAGATCGCCGCGCGCGACGTGCCGGTCGTGCTGCACGAGATGCGTCCGCTGCGCACCACCCCGGTCCACAAGACCGCATCATTTGCCGAGCTTGTCTGTTCCAACTCGTTCCGCTCGGACGACCGGGATCACAACGCGGTCGGGCTTCTGCACGAAGAAATGCGCCGGCTCGGCTCCTTGATCATGCACGCCGCCGACCGCAATCAGGTTCCGGCCGGAGGCGCGTTGGCGGTCGACCGCGAGGGTTTTGCCGCGGCCGTCACCGCCGCACTTGCCGCCCATCCGCTGATCGACATCCGGCGCGAGGAGATCGCCGGACTGCCGCCGGCGGATTGGGACAACGTCATCGTGGCCACCGGCCCCCTCACCTCGCCGGCGCTCGCCGCGGCCGTCGCCGAGCGCACGGGAGAGGATGCGCTCGCCTTCTTCGATGCCATCGCCCCGATCGTTCACCGCGAGACGATCGACATGTCGGTGGCGTGGCTGCAATCGCGCTACGACAAGGCGGGGCCAGCCGGATCGGGCGCCGATTACATCAATTGCCCGCTCACGCGCGCGCAATACCACGCTTTCGTGGATGCCCTGCTCGCCGGCGACAAGGTCGCCTTGCACGACTGGGAGACGCCCTATTTCGACGGCTGCCTGCCCATCGAGGTGATGGCGGAGCGTGGCCGCGAGACCCTCCGGCACGGCCCGATGAAGCCGTTCGGCCTGACCAATCCGCATGCGCCCGAGGTGAAGCCCTATGCCGTCGTGCAACTGCGCCAGGACAATCGGCTCGGCACCCTGTTCAACATGGTGGGCTTCCAGACCAAGCTCAGGCACGGGGAGCAGACCCGCGTCTTCCGCACCATTCCCGGCCTGGAGAAGGCCGAGTTCGCGCGGCTCGGCGGCCTCCATCGCAACACCTTCCTCAATGCACCGAAACTGCTCGATGGCGCGTTGCGGCTCAACGCCGAGCCGCGCCTGCGCTTTGCCGGCCAGATCACCGGCTGCGAAGGCTACGTGGAATCGGCGGCGATCGGCCTCATCGCCGGCCGGTTCGCGGCTGCCGAGCGGCTTTCCCAGTTTCTCACGCCGCCGCCCGCGACCACCGCCCATGGCGCGCTGCTCGCCCATATCACCGGCGGTCACCTCGAAACCGCTTCCGGGGGCACTGCGGGCCCGCGCTCGTACCAACCGATGAATGTCAATTTCGGTCTGTTTCCGCCGCTCGCGCATGCGGTCAAGGGCGAAAGCGGAGAGCGGCTGCGCGGTAGCGAAAAGACGCTGGCGAAAAAGCGCGCGCTCGCTCGGCGCGCGCTCGTCGACCTCGAGCGCTGGATCGCCGGCGACGATCGCGCCGCGGCCGCGGAATAGCGCTAATGCCTCTGCCGAGCGAAATCGAGGAACGGTGGCAGAGCGGCGTGATACTCAAGCGCGACCCGCTTTCGACGGTGGAGCGCGGGCGGTTGCGCACGCCCACGGGCGAGGTCGAGGCGGTGCTGCGCCGGATCGATGATAGTCCCTGGTGGAGCTTCGGCTTGGCGCGGCACCTGTTCGCGCGCGAGCGGCGGGCGCTCGCGGTCGCGGGCGAACTCGGTATCGCCCCGCCGCTGTTGTTCGCCGGTCGCCACGCGCTGGTGCGCGGCTGGATCGACGGCTTGCCGCTCCACATCGCCAAGCCGTACGGCGAGCGCGCCTTCTTCCGCTCGGCCAAGGCGGCCCTGCGCAAGTTGCATCGCGCCGGCATCTGCCACAACGACCTCGCCAAGGAGCAGAATTGGCTACGCGGCCGCGACGGACGCGCCTATCTCACCGATTTCCAGCTGGCGGCGCGTTTCTCGCGCCGTAGCTGGCTGTTCCGTGTCGCCGCCTACGAGGACCTGCGACACCTCCTCAAGCACAAGCGGCGCTATGCGCCCGATGCCCTCACTGCCGCGGAGCGGCGCGTGCTCGCGAACAAAAGCCTGCTGACCCGCATCTGGATGGCGACCGGCAAGAAGGTCTACTACTGGATCACGCGCGATGTGCTGCGTTTCAGCGATCGCGAAGGTGGCGGGCCGCGGCTCGTGCACGACGCGCCCCGCATCGCGCAGCGCCTCAAATCCCACCCGCAGGTGCGCGAGACCGTGGTGGTGGCGTACCCCGACCGCCGCGTCGGGACCGGCCTCTATGCTTTCGTCGAGGGTGCCCCCGGGCTCACCGAGGGCAGCTTGCGCGAATTCATCGCCGCCGAGGCCGCGTCGCAGCCGGCATCGCCGGCCGCGTTGCGGCCAGCGCCGAGGCCGCCCGAGCACCTGCAGGTGATCGACGAACTGCCGCGCGGTGCCTCGGGCGAAGTGCGCAGCGAAATCCTGCAGCTCGTCGCCATGAACCAGGTCGACCTGATCGACGCGCTGATCGCGAGCGAGCAGGAGCGTACGCTCGTCGCTCGCATCATCGCCGATCGCCGCAACCTGCGCGACCGGTTCGCGTTCTAGCACCGACCCTACCCGTCGCCCTGCCCTCGGCCCACGCTCTCACCCAAAGATCCGCGACGGCCGCCGCGCTGCGCGCCAGATCAGCCATTGCCGCCGCCAGGGCGCGATCTCCAGCGGCACGAACGGGTCATAGTCGCGCCGCTCCATGCGCGCGAGCGTCGGCGCCGCGAGCGCGACCGGCAGCAAGGCGGGCATGACCGCGGGCGGCGCAGTCGCGATCAGTTCCCGGGCTTCGGAGAGATGACGGCGGGCGCGACCGCGCAAGTCGCTCAGCGCCGCGCGCAATTGCGGGCTCGGTTGTCCGCTCACCACGTCCTGGCGGCTCGCCCCGTGCCGTTGCAGGATCTCGAGCGGCACGAACAGCTGGCCGCGCGCGGCGTGGACCGGAAACGCCTTGAGCAGCCCGGCGAGCGCATGGGCCCGACCGGCGTGGTGACCGAGCACGCCGATATCCCCGCCACCGGCGAGAATTCGCCCCGCCAGCGCGATCAGGTTGGACGAAACAGCATCCGCATAGGCTTCGAGGTCCGCGAATGTCGCCATCGGCTCCTGGTAGAGATCGAACCTGCGCGCCGTGACCAGCGCCTTGAACGGCTCCCGCGGCAGCCGGTAGCGCGCGATGCTCGCGAGCAGCGCCGCCGCCACCGGGTGGGCCTCGACTTCGCCGCGGCCTGCCCCGTCGAGAACATCGCTCCACCATTGCAGCCGGATCTCGCCTGCCGCGGGCTCGCGAACGACCTCGCGCACGCGCGCGGTTTCCAGATTGAAAGCGTAGAGCGCGAAGAGCGCGTCGCGGTGCTCCGCCGGCGCAAACAGGGTCGCGAGAAAGCGGTCCTTGTCCGCCGCGCGGATCAGCGCCTCGCAATGGGCGAATGCGTCCTGCATGGGCTCAAAGCCGGGCCGAAGCGGCCGGCTGCCGTCCGCGCGTACCGTGTTTCCGACGAACCGGGTCCGATTCGCCCCAGCAAGCGGGTCAACGCAACAAGACCTATGGGCGCGCCGGCGGCTTCTGCGCCGGCTCTTCCGCCTCCATCCGCGTCGTCCCGACGCCGAGATAGATCAGGATCGGGGCGGCGATGAACACCGAGGTATAGGTGCCGACCAGCACGACGCCGAAGATCATGGTCGCGACGAAGCTGTGAATGGCATGCCCGCCGAACAGCAGCAGCGCCAGCAGGGCGAGCGTCACGGTGACGTGGGTGATGATCGAGCGCGACAGCGTTGAATTGACCGAGACGTTGAGCAGCTCGGGCATGGACATGCGCTTGTATCGGCGCAGCATTTCGCGGATGCGGTCGTAGATGACCACCGTATCGTTGAGCGAGTAACCGAGGATGGTGAGCAGCGCCGCGATGCTCGACAGATCGAAGTCGATCTGCGTCAACGACATGTAGCCGATCGTCAGCACGAGATCGTGCACGTTCGCGATCATGGCGCCGAGCGCGAACTGCCATTCGAAGCGAAACCATAGATAGATCAGGATCGCGAAGATCGCGAGGCCGAGTCCGATCGTGCTCTTGGCCAACAGTTCCGAGGACACCCGCGGGCCGACCACCTCGACCCTGCGGTAGTCCACGCCATCGCCCAACGCCTCCCGCACCTTGGAGATAGCCACCTGCTGCGCCTGTTCTCCGCCCGGCTGCTGGGCGACCCGGATCAGCACGTCGGTCGGGCCGCCGAATTCCTGCAACTGGATGTCGCCGAGGCCGAGCGCGCTCAGCGTCGCCCGCATCTTGGCGAGATCCGCCGGTCCGGTTTTCGACTGCACCTCGATCAGCGTGCCGCCGACGAAGTCGATGCCGAAATTGAGGCCGTGAAAGAAATAGAGGCAGATCGCAATGATCGACAGCACCGCGGAGATCGGAAAACTGATGCGCCGAAAGCGCATGAAGTCGAACTTGGTATCGTCCGGAACGATCCGCAGCAGCGGGATGGAGCGGTAAAGGCGCACGTCCGGCCCCGCCTATGAAATCGCCAGCTGCCGCGGGCGCGCCCACCTCACCCACCAGGCCACGATCAGCCGGGTCAAGGTGAAGGCGGTAAAGACCGTCGTGATGATGCCGATGCCGAGCGTGACGGCGAAGCCGCGCACCGGCCCGCTGCCGAAGAAGAACAGCACCGCGGCGGCGATGAAGGTCGTGATGTTCGAATCGAGGATGGTCGCGAGCGCCCGGCTGAAGCCCGCGTCGATGGCGGTGATAGGGGTGCGGCCGGTGCGCACCTCCTCGCGGATGCGCTCGTAGATCAGCACGTTGCTGTCGACCGCGATTCCGATCGTGAGGACGATGCCGATGATGCCCGGCAACGTGAGGGTGGCATTGAGCAACGACAGGATGCCGAAAATCATCCCGACGTTGACGCCGACGGCGACGCTGGCGAACACGCCGAACAGCCCGTAGGTCACCACCATGAAGACCACGACGAGCGCCGCGCCGAAATAGGATGCCAGCTTGCCTTTCTCGATCGAATCCTGGCCGAGGCCGGCGCCCACGACACGCTGCTCGATCACCGTCAGCTTCGCCGGCAGCGCGCCCGCGCGCAGAAGAATGGCGAGGTTGTTGGCGGACTCCACGGTGAAGCTGCCCGAGATCTGCCCGCTTCCGCCAAGAATTGGCTCGCGGATCACGGGCGCCGAAATGACCTCGTCATCGAGCACGATCGCGAACGGGCGTCCGACGTTCTCCTGCGTGACTTGCGCAAACTTGCGCGCGCCGGAGGTGTTGAACTTGAAGGAGACGATCGGCTCGCTGGTGCGCTGGTCGAAGCCCGGCTGCGCATCGGTGAGTTCCTCGCCCGATACGATGACCCGCTTCTCGAGGAGATAAGGTTGCCGATTTTCGGCCTTCGAGCCGTAGACGATCTCCGATTCCGGCGGCGGACGGCCCTGCACCGCCTGTTCGGCCGGCATTGAGGTATCGACGAGGCGGAACGTCAGCTTGGCGGTCTTACCGAGAATGTCGAGCAGCTGTTGCGGATCCCCGAGGCCCGGCACCTGCACCAGGATGCGGTCGTTGCCCTGGCGCTGGATGGAGGGTTCGACCAGGCCGAGCTGGTTGACGCGCTTGCCGATAATCTCGACCGATTGCTCCACGACTTGACGGATGCGTTCGAGGAGCGCGGGCTCCGTAACGGTGAGCCGAACCACCCCGCCGCCGACATTCTCCACATCGAGCGAGCGCTGGCCGGTGCTGCCCAAAAAGCCGCCGAGCGGCTGCGACAATTCCCTGAGCTTGGCCAGACCTTGCTGCAGATCGTTGTCGCGAATGATGACCTCGACCGAATTGCCGCGGACCACCGGAGCGCGGGTGAGGCCGACACGCGCCTCGCGCAGGACCCTGCGCACGTCGTCTTGCAGCGCCAGCAGTTTTTGCCGGCGCACGTCGTTGGCGTCGACCTCGAGCAGGATGTGCGAGCCGCCCTGCAGGTCGAGGCCAAGCACGATGTGGCGTTGCGCCCATTGCGGCCAGCGCTTGACGGTGCTTTCCGGAAAGAAATTGGGGACGGCGAACAGGCAACAGATCAACGCCGTGAGCAGGATCGCCGTTGCCTTCCATTTCGAAATATAAAGCATGGATCGTCCCGGTTCGCGCGTCGACGGAGCTGCAGCCGTCGGTCGGCTCTATTCGTCCTTGACCGGCTCGCCCTTGGCGCGAACGCCCGACACCATTCCGCGCACCTGACGCACGCGCACCCCGTCCGCGATCTCGACCTCGATCTGATCCTCGTCGACGACTTTGGTGACCTTGCCGACCAACCCGCCGGAGGTAATGACGGTATCTCCGCGGCGCAAGTTCTTGACCAGTTCCTGGTGTTCCTTCGCCCGCTTTTGCTGCGGCCGCAGGATCAGAAAATACATGATGACGAAAATCAGAACGAACGGCAGCAACTGCACCCACATGCTGTCGCCGCCGAACGGGCTCGCTTGGGCAAAAGCGGGCGTCACGAACATCTTTAGGTCCCTTGTGCTCTGGATTGGGCTTCCAACCGCGCTTTGAAGCGTGCTTTCAGTTGTGCTTCAGCTGGCACGTTCTCGCGTCGGCGCCGCCACAGCGGCCGGCCGACGAAATCGGCGCGGACTATAGCGACCATAGGCCCAATTGCAACGTTGCTTTCCCTTGAGAATTCGGCCAATTCAGCCGCCCCGCATGGCGCTTGCAGGCGTGCCGGCGCCCCGCTAAGGGTGCAGCCGATACGACCGCATCCCATGGCAAAGCGCGTCCCCAAGCCCCCGTCGAAGGTTCCCCCGCGCCAGCGGCCATCGACGCCATCCGTCGGTCCCGAGAGCGCATTCGAGCGCATCGCAACCGCGCTCGAACGGCTCGCTCCCAGCACTCCGGCATCGCCCGAGTTCGCGGCAGCCGACGCGTTCTCCTGGCATCCAGATCGGCGGCAGCTCGCACCGGTCGCAAAAGTGAATCGCGTCGAGATGTCGCTGCTCAAGGGCATCGATCGCATGCGCGACGTGCTGGTCGAGAACACCGAGCGGTTCGCGCGCGGACTGCCGGCCAACAACGCGCTGTTGTGGGGCGCGCGCGGCATGGGCAAGTCGTCGCTGGTCAAGGCCGTGCACGCGTCGGTCAATGCCGCGCATGGACGGCGCAAGGGCGGCGACGGGCTGCTCAAGCTCGTCGAGATCCACCGCGAGGATATCGAAAGCCTGCCGGATCTGATGGCGCTGACACGCGGGGCGCCCTACCGCTTCATTGTGTTCTGCGACGACCTGTCGTTCGAAGCGGAAGACACCAGCTACAAATCGCTCAAGGCGATGCTCGAAGGCGGCATCGAAGGCCGCCCGGACAACGTCGTGTTCTATGCCACCTCGAACCGGCGCCACCTGATGGCACGCGACATGATGGAGAACGAGCGCTCGACCGCGATCAATCCCGGCGAGGCCGTCGAGGAGAAAGTGTCGCTGTCCGACCGGTTCGGCCTATGGCTCGGCTTCCACCGCTGCAGCCAGGACGAATTCTTGGCGATGGTGGACGGCTATGTCGCCCATTACCGCATCGCGCATCCGCGCGACAAGCTGCACCCGGAGGCGCTCGAATGGGCGACCACCCGTGGTGCGCGCTCGGGACGCGTCGCTTGGCAATACGTGCAGGATCTGGCCGGCAGGCTCGGCGTCAGGCTGACCGACGACTGACGACGAACAAGTTCCGATCGTCGTTCGCTTTCGTCCGCGCTCACGCGCCGTTCAGGAATCGCGTCGGATCGAGCGGCGACGCGCCCTTGCGGATTTCGAAGTGCAGCTGCGGCGCGTTGACGTTGCCGGTCTGGCCGGAGCGCGCGATCACCTGTCCGCGCTTGACCTGATCGCCGCGCTTGACCAGAAGCTCCTTGGCGTGAGCGTAAGCGGTGACGTAGCCGTTCGGGTGGCGGACCAGAACGAGGTTGCCATAGCCCTTGAGCTCGTTGCCGGCATAGGCCACGACCCCGTCTTCGGCGGCTTTCACCGGAGTGTTCTCCGGCAATGCGATGTTGATGCCGTCGTTCTGCTGACCGTTGGTCGTGGGTCCGTAGCCCGCGATCACGCGCCCGTTGGCCGGCCAGCGGAATTTCGGCAGCGCGCCGGTTCCTTCCGCCGTCTTCGCCGCATCCTTGGGCTCCGCGCTTTCCGGTGCCGGCGTAACGACGCTTGCGCTCTGAGCGGGCTCGGGCTCCTTCGGCGCGACCGCCGCGGTCGGCTTCGCCGACGCGACGGCCGACGCGGCATTGGGCTTCGCAGCCGTCGCGCGCGCCCCCGGAATCACGAGACGCTCGCCGACATTGAGCGTGGCGTTCGCCTGGATGTTGTTGGCCTTGGCGATCTCGGCGACCGGCTTGTGATGGAGGCGCGCGATCTTGCTCAGGGTATCGCCGGGCGCCACCACGTGAACGTCCGCATTGCCGGCCGGGCTGACCGGCGCGGGCGTCGCCGGACGCGACGCCGGTGTCGCGCTGGCAACGCGCGACTGCTGGTAGCGCGGAATAACCAGCCGCTGACCGGGACGAATGCTCGCCGGCGCGCTGATGCCGTTGGCCTGGATGATGACGGATGCGGGGACGCCGTAGCGCCGCGCGACGGTATCGATGGTATCGCCCGCTGCGACCGTGATCGCGGTGCCGCCATCCCAGCTCCAATTGGCGTTCGCCGCGGGCTTGGACGCCACCGATCCGGTGGCGTCGGACGCGGTCGGGCGCGCGCTATGGGACGCCATGGTCTTGCCGCCCGCTACGCCACTCGAATGGGGCGGCGCAGCAACCTGCGCGGTCTGCGGGCCAAGCGGCCCCCTTTCCACCGGGCTGACGGGCGCGGCTTGCGCGGTCGCTTCGGGATGGCTGGCGGCGAATGGATTGTCGCTGAATCGAGACGTATCGGCGCTACAGGCGCCGACGCCGACGCTCAGGAGCGCCAGCGCGCATGCTCGCGGCCAGGACCGCGCGCGCAACATCTCGAAAACGCAGGACATCGCTACCCACTCGTACGCAAAACACGCGCCGAGTTAACACCTTGCGGGTTAATATGACTTTAAGCCAATGCCGCGCCGCAACGTTGCCGTTTCAACGACATAACCGTTACAATTCGCGCGCCTTTCCGGGCAAAAGCGGCACAAAGCGTACCCCGATCAGCTCCTCCTGCTTAAGTCCTTGTTCACCCTTTGTGAGCTTGACCAGTTGCTGCGGACCGGCGTGCGGCCCGAGCGGCAGCACCATCACGCCCCCGTCCGCAAGCTCCGCGACCAGCGCATCGGGGACGGTTTCGGCGGCCGCGGTCACGATGATGCGGTCGTAGGGCGCCCGATCCGGCACGCCGGCGAGGCCGTCCCCCACCCGCACCTCGACATTGTCATAGCCGAGTGTCGCCAACCGCTGGCGCGCAGTCTCCGCCAGCGTCCGATAGCGCTCGATGCTGACCACTTCACGCGCGAGCCGGGAGAGAATTGCGGCCTGGTACCCCGAGCCGGTACCGACTTCGAGCACACGATGGTCTGGTCGCACGCCGAGATGCTCGGTCATGAAGGCCACCACATAGGGCTGGCTGATCGTCTGGCCGCAGGCGATCGGCAGCGCCTGATCGGCATAGGCACTGTCGATAAAAGTCCGTTCGACGAAATGCTCGCGCGGCACCTCGTCCATTGCGCGCAGCACCGCGGGATCGCTGATGCCGCGCCGGCGCAAGCCGAGCAGGAACTGCATGCGACCGACATTGTCGTCGCCAGACGGTTGCTTGGGCACGCCGAGCCCTCCTTCCCGACTTTAGCCCAAACCGGGCTGCACCCCGATAGTGCGGGGAAAGCGATATGAATCCAACCGTTTGATGGATGCGGCGGGGTCTGGAACCAAATTGCTTGCGGTTGCGTTTGGTGGGCCGGGGGAGTTCCCCCGCAGCGGGCTGCCGCCAGGCGGACACGAAATAGACATGACGCCGACTGGCCAGCGCAGGAGCCGCCGGCCGCGGGCGGGCCGCCGCCTCAACTTCGCCTTGGCGGTCTGCTGGGGTGGACGGCCGTCTCGATCTCGGGTTTTCAACGCGACGATTCCGCGGAGGGCGAGGGATGATACCGCAAGCACAGCCCGCGCAGGCCAAGCGGATCCTCGTCGTCGAGGACGAGCTGATGATCCGCATGCTGCTCGAGGACATGTTGGGCGAACTCGGCTACACCGTCACCGCCGAGGCCGCCCGCCTCGACGAGGCCCTGGAAGCGGCGAAGACCGCCGACTTCGATCTCGCGATCCTCGACGTCAATCTCGACGGCCAGCCAGTCCTGCCGGTGGCCGACGCTCTCGTCGCTCGCGGCATGCCGTTCGTCTTTGCCACCGGATATGGCGAGCGCGGCCTGCCCGAATCCTATCGCGACCGGCCGATGCTGAAGAAGCCGTTCCAGATGGACGGGCTCAAGCGGATGCTGCAGAACGCGCTGGCCAGCAAGAACTAAGCAGACATCGCCGCGCCGCCGCCCAGCGTTTCAATCGAACAATTCCGCCAGGCGCGTCATGAACGGCTCGTCCGTCATGTCGAGTCGCAGCGGGGTGACCGCGATGCGGTTGTCGGCGAGCGCGGAGATATCGCTGCCGTCTGCCGGCGGCTGGCCCCGCATGCGCACATAGGCGATCCAGTAATAGGCGTTGCCGCGACCGTCCTGGCGCGCGTCGATCTGCAACCGCTCCTGGCGGTTGCGGCCCTGGGTCGTGACCGCGATGCCCTTGACCTCGCCGGGCGCGCAGTCGGGAAAGTTGACGTTGATCAGCACGTCGCGCGGAATTCCGGCCGCAAGCACGCGCCGGATGATGTCGGGCCCGAAGCGCACCGCGGTCTCCCAATGCGGCGGCCGGCCGCTGCGGGACTTGTACGCCTGCGACAGCGCGAGCGAGGGAATCCCGAGGATCGTGCCCTCCACCGCTCCCGCCACCGTGCCGGAATAGATCACGTCCTCGCCCGCATTGCGGCCGCGGTTGACGCCCGAGAGCACCAGGTCGGGCGGACGGTCCTTGATGACGTGACGCGAACCCATGATCACGCAATCCGTGGGCGTGCCTTTGACCGCGAAGCGGCGGTCGCCGACCTCGCGCAGGCGCAACGGATCGTTGAGCGAGAGCGAGTGCGAGACGCCCGACTGATCGAATTCCGGTGCCACGACCCAGACGTCCTCGGACAGCGCGCGACCGATCTCGGCGCAGACGTCGAGCCCCTCCGAGTGGATGCCGTCGTCGTTGGTGACGAGGATGCGCATAGCCTGAGCCGTCGCACGACGCAGGACGGAAGACTGAGCGTCGCCCGCCCGCTCGTCGTTCCCTCGCTGTCGCCTGTCCTCCATCGTGGATCGTCCGTCAGCCGCGCGGCTCAATGGTTTTGATGCCGCCCATGTAGCCCTGCAGCACGTCCGGCACCGCGATCGAACCGCCCTGCTGCTGGTAGTTCTCCATCACGGCGATGAGCGCGCGCCCGACCGCGACGCCCGAGCCGTTGAGGGTGTGGACGTAGCGCGCCTGGCGGTTCTCCTTGGGCCGGTAGCGCGCGTTCATGCGTCGCGCCTGGAACTCGCCGCAGACCGAGCAGGATGAAATCTCGCGATAGGCGCTCTGCCCGGGGAGCCAGACCTCGATGTCGTAGGTCTTCTGCGCGGCGAAGCCCATGTCGCCGGTGCACAGCGTCATCACCCGGTAATGCAGGTCGAGCCGGCGCAAGACTTCTTCCGCGCAGGCGAGCATGCGCTCGTGCTCGTCCCTGCTCTGCTCCGGGGTGGCGACGGAGACGAGCTCGACCTTGGTGAACTGGTGCTGGCGGATCATGCCGCGGGTGTCCTTGCCCGCCGCCCCCGCCTCGGCGCGAAAGCATGGCGTGCAGGCAGTGAACCGCAAGGGCAGCGCCGCTTCGTCCAGGATCGATTCGCGCACGAGATTGGTCAGGGGCACTTCCGCGGTGGGGATGAGCCAGAAGTCGCTGAGTGATCAGATCGTACTCTACACCCAATCTTGTGAGAACTCTGCTCCGGCAGGTCGTGCAAGAGATCGCCACGTTCCTCGTCGTTCAGGCGCCGCCCGGATTGAAATTGATCCTCCGCAAATTTCGGCAACTGCGCCGTACCGAACATAGCATCATCGCGCACCAACAGCGGCGGACTGACTTCGGTGTAGCCATGCTCGGTCCGTATGCAGATCGAGCATGAATTGCCCGAGCGCACGCTCAAGCCGCGCAAGGCCGCTCTTCAGCACGACGAAGCGCGCGCCAGAGAGCTTGGCGGCGGTCTCGAAATCCATCTGGCCGAGCGTCTCGCCGAGATCGAAATGCTGCTGCGGCGTAAAGCCATAATTGCGCTTGGCCCCGAAATGGTGGTGCTCGACGTTGTCGTCCGCGTCCGTGCCGTCCGGCACCTCGTCGAGCGGCAGATTGGGAATTTGCGCGAGCGCCTCGTCGAGCTCCTTCGAGATTTTCTTTTCCTCCGCCTCCAGCGCCGGAATCTCGGACTTGAGCCGCGCGACCTCGGCCATCAGCCCCTGCGCCGCCGCCTCCTCGTTGCTTTTCTTCGCCGCGCCGATTTCCTTCGATGCCGCGTTGCGCCGGGCGAGCGCCGCTTCCGCCTTCTGGATGGCAGCGCGACGGCGCTCGTCGATTTCGATCAGCCGCTTCGCTTCACCCTTAAGCCCGCGCCGCGCCAGCCCGCGGTCGAAGGCCTCCGGATTGTCGCGAATCCATCTGATGTCGTGCATGACTGACTTTCCCTCGTCATCCCCGGCCCTGTGCCGGGCATCCACGTCTTCGGACCACAAGGATCAAGACGTGGATGGCCGGGACAAGCCCGGCCATGACGAGTTGGCGATTCGACCCGGCACTATTCTACGCCAAGATCATTCCGCCGGCTTGGCGGCGGCGCTGGCGGCGTCCTTGGCCTTGTCGGCGGCCGCCTTCTTCTCCACCAGCCGCACCGACCAGATCGAGCCCTCGTACAGCAGCATCAGCGGCAAGGCGAGGGAGAGCTGGCTGAGCACGTCGGGCGGCGTGAGCACTGCGGCGATCACGAACGCGCCGACGATGAAGTAGCGCCGCTTCGCCTTGAGCTGATCGGCGGTGATGATGCCGACCCGGCCGAGCAAGGTCAGGATCACCGGCAGCTGAAAAGCGACGCCGAACGCGAACACCAGCCCCATCATCAGCGAGAGATACTCGCCCACTTTCGGCAACAGGGCGATCTCCGCCGTGCCGGCGCCGGGACTCTGTTGCATCCCGAGCGAAAACCGCACCAGCATCGGCATCACGATGAAATAGACCACGGCGGAGCCGATCGCGAAGAAGATCGGCGTGGCGATGAGATAGGGCAGAAATGCCTGCCGCTCGTTGCGATAGAGGCCGGGCGCCACGAACATGTAGATCTGCGTGGCCACCACCGGGAACGACAGAAAGGCGGCGCCGAACATCGCGAGCTTGAGCTGGGTGATGAAATATTCGAGCAGCGCGGTGTAGATGAATTTCGAGTTCTCGGGTCCCGCCACGAGCACGAAGGGCCACACCAGCACGTTGTAGATCTGCTTGGCGAAGAAGAAGCAGACGACGAACATCACCCCGAACGCCAGCAATGCCTTGATCAGCCGCGAGCGCAGCTCGATCAGGTGGTCCATCAACGGCGCCTTGGTGGATTCGATATCGTCGTGCGTCATGCGGGTTTGCCCGCTTCGTGCTCGCCCGCGCCAGCGGTCGCGCCCGCCGGCTCGGCCGGCGCGGTCGACGGCACGGCGACGCCCGCCTCCGTGCTCGCGGTTGCCGCCTCGCCACCGGTCGCCACGGCGGTGGAGGAGCCGGCGGCCGCCGCCGCGGGCGGGCTCGGCGTCTCCGCCGCCGGCGTGCCGGCGATCGCGCCTTCGATCTCCTGCTGCGTGCTCTCGAGCTCTTTGCGAACCTCGCTGACGGGGTCGAAGTTGGCGTAGCTCTGGGCCTGGCTGGTCATGTCGTCGACCTGCTTCTTCAGGTCGGCCATTTCGGCTTCGCGCATCGCCTCCTGGAACTGGCCTTGGAACTCCGACGCCATCCGGCGCAGCTTGCCCATCCACTGGCCCAGGGTCCGCAGCGCGCCAGGCAATTCCTTCGGGCCGATGACAACCAGCGCGACGATGCCGATGAGAAGGAGCTCGCTCCAACCGACGTCGAACATTGCGCTATCAACTCCAAGGGGCGCAGGCCCGCAGGCCGGCGCCCCCCTATCAATATTGCCGGCTGCGCCGCGCGCCGCCCCGTGCGTCAGCCGACCTTGCGCGTGTCCGTCGGAGCGCCAACCGCCGCAGGTGCCCCGCTTGCAACCGATGGGCTGGTCGTGGCCACGGGAGGCTGATGATCGATGGTCTTCACCGGGTCGCTCTTCGGCGGCTCTTCGGATTTGTCATCCTCCGACAAACCCTTCTTGAACGACTTGATGCCCTTGGCAAAGTCGCCCATCAGCTCGGAGATCTTGCCACGGCCGCCGAACAGCAAAAGGCCGACCGCCAGCACGATGATCCAATGCCAAATACTCATAGAACCCATCGGATTGTCCTCCATACGGGTCGCCGGACAAATCGGTCATCGCCGATCTGAACTTTGTGTGCCGATCGCGGTTTAGCCCGGAGATCGGATGCGGAACCCGCTTTGGTTTTTCAACCAGAACCTAGGCTGCGGGCGCGGCAAAAACAAGGACTTGACCCCGCGCGGCGGCACGGCAGTCGGCGGCGCAGCCCGTCGCTAAGCTGCGGGGAACGGCGGCCTTTCGCCGCAATTAACGAAACCGTGCGCCAGTCGGATCAACCCGAATCCGCGCGTCCGCAGTCACTTCTCGGTGCGCTCCGGCGGCGGCGCCAGGCCGAGATCGAGGTCCTCCGGTTCCAGCGGATCCTCGTCGTCGCGCAGCGCCGGGTCGTCCGAGGGCATCGGCACCGAGAAGCCGGGCGGCAGCCGCCCGTCGAGCAGGCCCGAGCCCTTGAGTTCCTCGAGCCCCGGCAGATCGGCCACCGGTCGAGCCCGAAATGCGAGAGGAACGCCTCGCTGGTGCCGTAGGTCACCGGCCGGCCGGGGGATTTCCGCCGCCCGCGCGGGCGGATCCAGCCGGTCTCCAGCAGCACGTCGACCGAGCCCTTGGAGGTCGTCACCCCGCGGATGTCCTCGATCTCCGCCCGCGTCACCGGCTGGTGGTAGGCAATGATGGCGAGCGTCTCGATCGCCGCGCGCGACAGCTTGCGGGTCTCGACCGTCTCCTTGCTCAGCAGCCAGGACAGATCGCTCGCGGTGCGGAAGGTCCATTTCCCGCCGATGCGGACCAGATTGACACCGCGCGCCGCGTATTCCTCCTGCAGGCACAGCAGCGCCGCGTGGACGTCGATCCCTTGCGGCAACCGCGCCGCCAACGACTTCTCGTCGAGCGGCTCGGCCGAGGCGAACAGCATCGCCTCCAGCAGCCGAAGCTCTTCCGCCCGCGCTTGCGCCGCATTGTCCGGCTCGTCGTCCGGCACCACCACTTTCAACCTCGGCATTGCTGCCTCCTCTATCCCTTGTCGTCGGCCGGCGCCGCCGCGCCGCCCGGATCGGTCGCCCCGTTTTCAGGCTGTTGACGCTTGCGCACGTAGAGCGGCGCAAACGCCGCCTGCTGATGGACCTCCATCGCACCCTCGCGTACCAGCTCGAGCGTGGAGGCGAAGCTCGATGCAAACACCGTCGCCGCCAGCGACGGCTCGACCACGAACGAGATCAGATATTCGTCGAGCCGCGCCCAATCGGAGGAGCGCCCGATCAGCCGCTCGAGCGCTTCGCGCGCCTCGGCCAGCGACCAGACGGTGCGCTTGACGAGCCGCACATGCGCCAGCGCCGTCTTCTGCCGCTGTTGTGCGTAGGCAGAGAGCAGATCGTAGATCGTTGCGGTCCATTCCGGATGCTTGATGTGGGCGATCGGCTCGGGCTGGCCGCGCCGGAACACGTCGCGATCGAGCTGCGCGCGGCCGAACAGCTGCTCGGCAACCGCGCGGATCGCCTCCAGACGCTTGAGGCGCAGCGCGAGCGCAATCGCCATGTCTTCGGCGCTCTGGCCCTCGGGCGCGTTGGCGTCCGGCAACAGCAGGCGCGACTTCAAATAGGCGAGCCAAGCCGCCATCACCAGGTAGTCGGCCGCCAGTTCGAGCCGGAGCTTGCGCGCCTCCTCGATGAAGGCGAGGTACTGGTCGGCGAGCGCCAGGATCGAGATCTTGGCAAGGTCGACCTTCTGCTGCCGCGCGAGCGCGAGCAAAAGATCGAGCGGGCCTTCGAAGCCCTCGACATCGACAACCAATGCCGGCTCGTCCGTCGCCCGTTCGGGCGCGAGGTCGGCCTCGAACTCGATCTTGTCGGGTGTCATGAAACCGCCCTCCGGACGCCGGTGCGAACATCCATGAGCGCCGCCCATTCGGCGCGCAACGCCGCGAGATCGTGCGTCGCGACCTGCCTTCGCCGGGCGAGCGCGGCATCCGCGCGGGCGGCGGCTTGTCCGCTCAGCAAGGGTGCGGCCGCGGCGACCGCCCGCATCTCGTCGAGCCGGCCGTTGCAATGGAGGATCACGTCGCAGCCGGCCGCGATCGCCGCGCCCGTGCGCTCCTCGATCGAGCCGGACAAGGCCCCCATGGAGATATCGTCGCTCATCAGCAGGCCGCGAAATCCGAGCCAGCCCCGAATCACGTCACGGACCAGAGTGACCGAAGTCGTGGCCGGAGCAATAGGATCGATGGCCGTATAGACGACATGGGCGGTCATCCCCAGCGGCAGATCGGAAAGCGGCCGGAATGCGGCAAAGTCGGTGCTCATGAGCGTTGCGCGGTCGGTCTCGATGACGGGAAGCTCGCCGTGGCTGTCGGCAGTGGCCCGACCATGCCCCGGTATGTGCTTGAGCACCGGCAAGACGCCGCCCGCCAGCAGGCCGTCCGCCACCGCGCGGGCGAGCGCGGCAACCTTCTCCGGGCGTCTCCCCATAGGCGCGGTCGCCGATGATGGCGTGGGCGCCGGCAACGGGTATGTCGGCGACCGGCAGGCAATCCACGTCGATGCCGACCGCCATGAGATCGGCGGCGATCAGGCGGGCGCCGAGAAAGGCGGCCTTTCTGCCCTCGGCGGCGCTGCGGTCGTAGACGCGACCGTAGGCGGCGGCGGGCGGATACGCCGGCCAGTGCGGCGGGCCGAGCCGCTGCACGCGGCCGCCTTCCTGATCGACGAGCACGGGCGCGTCGCGCCCCACCGCCTCGCGAAACGCGGCCGTCAACCGCGTCAATTGCGCCGGGGTGTCGATGTTACGGCTGAAGACGATGAGCCCCCACGGCCCGCTCTCGCGCAGGAACGAAAGCTCGGCCGGCGTCAACCGCGTGCCCGCAACGCCCGTGATGAAAGCGCGTACCGTCATCGGCGCGGATTAGCCCGCGCTTGCCGCGAGGGTCAACTCAGTTGTTGGGAACGACGCACTGGCCGCCGGCGGCTTTGAAGCTAGCGCAGAACTGGCTTGCCTCGTGCGCGGAAGCAAACGGTCCAACCATGGTCCGGTAGAACACCCCTTTGCTGCCCAGATCGGCGCGGCGAATGACCGGTTGCCGCCCGCCAAGCTCATCGGGGAATTTAGCCTGCAGGCTGCGGAACGAGGATCGCGCCTCGCTCTCGCTCTTCTGCGAGGAGAGTTGCACCAGGAATCCAGCCGCCGCGCTCTCGGGCGCCGACGGCGCGGTGCGGGCAGGCGGTGCCGCCGCAGTGCGCGCTTGGCCGGCCGGAGCAGCCGGCTCGTTCGGCTGCGGATCGAGCGAGATCGGGCCGCCGCCATTGCGTGCTGGCGCCGCCGTTCCCGCTCTCGGCGCGGGCGGGGTCGTGGCCGGACGCGTTCCGGCCGGCGCCTGCGTTCCCGGAGGCAGGACGGATACGGGCCGGCCGCTCGGGTCCGCGCCGTCGGGGCGAATGGTCACGGTGCGAATCTTCTTCGGCTCGTTCGAGCCCCCTGGAGCCGAGCCGGTGGAAGGCTTCGCCGGAGCGCCGACCTGGCCCGGTGCAGCCGGTGGCGGGAGCACGACGCCCGCGGCGGATTGGGTTCCGGAATCCTTGAGCGCGACCGGCTCCTCCTGCTTCGATACCAGTTGTTCCTTGTCGGCATTTGCCAGCCGATCCTGGACGGCCTTGCCGGATTGCGCATCGCCGGCCGGAGCGGGGACGATCTTCGTCGGGCTCGAATTGTCGGCCGTGATCACCGGCGGCGGCTGCGCCACGTTGGGATTGCCGTAATAACTGCGATACGCATAGGCGCCGGCGGTACCGAGCACGGCGCAGCCGACGAGGGCCAACGCGGTGGCGAGGCCGCCGCGACGATGCGCGCGCGGCGCGTCGTCGTACATGTCGTCTTCATGCGGCTCGAGCGGAACGTCGTCCTGGTAATAGTATTGGGCTGCCTGCCGGTCGTCCTGCAGGCGCTCGTCCTCGTATTGCACCTGGGCATCGACCGCTTGCTCCTGGTGGTCGGCCGCCGGAGGCAAGTCGTGATCGAGCCGGCTCGCGGAGCGCCAGCCTTCGGCCGCCGGCGCATCGCTGTAGGCGTGGCTCGGCCCGTAGCTCGGGCCATGACTCGCGCCTTGGCTCGTGCCTTGGCCCTGCGGCGTCGGGAAATCGTCCGCGGCGGCAAATTGCTGCTCGGGCGCCGGAACATAGGGCCAGTCGTCCGGCGCGGTGGTCGGGGCGTCGCGCGCCACTGGCTGTGCCGGCTGCTGTTTCTGGCGCGAGTTGGTGCGCCCGAACTCGGCGAATGGATCGCTCTGCCCGAGCAGACGCGCTAGCTCGGCCAGCGGATCGTTGCCGCCTGCCCGCTCGCTCGCCGGCTCGGCCGCGTCCCGATATGAATCATCGGAGCGATAGGTTCGTAACGTGTGGTCGTCCGCCATACCCATCCCATTTCCGGTATTGGCGCCGACTCGGTCGGTTGCGTGACGGATCCGTCGAGCGGAGGTCCGTCTGCCCTAGGTCACCGAGCGAGACTAACGCATCTCCTCAGGCGCCTCGACGCCGAGCATACCGAGCCCCGACGCGAGAACGGTGACAACGCCCTGCACCAGCGCAAGGCGCGCCATGGTTAGTTGTGGATCATTCTGGATAATGAAGCGTAAATGTGGCGCATCTTTCCCGCGGTTCCACTGCGCGTGGAAATCGCTTGCAAGTTCATAGAGATAAAACGCGATCCGATGCGGCTCATGGGCGATTGCGGCGGCTTCCACCAGGCGCGGATAAAGCGCGAGGCGCCGCATCAGCGCGAGCTCGCCGGTATCATCGAGCCGATCGAGCGGCGCGCCAGCGAGCGCGGCTGCGCGCGCCGCAGGCTCGCTCGGCAGGTTCGGAACGACCTCGCGCGCGTTGCGGAATACCGATCGCCCGCGCGCGTGCCCGTACTGGACATAGAACACCGGGTTGTCGCGCGACTGCTCGATCACCTTGGCAAGGTCGAAATCGAGCACGGCGTCGTTCTTGCGGTAGAGCATCATGAACCGCACGGCGATCCTGCCGACTTCATCAACGACTTCACGTAACGTCACGAACTCCCCGGCCCGCTTGGACATTTTCACCGGCTCGCCGGCGCGCAACAGCCTCACCAGCTGCACGATCTTGACGTCGAGATCGGCGACGGCGGCGTTGCTGATCGCTGCACCGCCTTCACCGCCGCCTGCACGCGCTTGATGTAGCCGCCGTGGTCGGCGCCCCAGACATCGATCATGGTCGCGAAGCCGCGATCGACCTTGTTCTTGTGATAGGCGATGTCGGAGGCGAAATAGGTGTAGCTGCCGTCCGATTTCATCAGCGGCCGGTCGACGTCGTCGCCGAAGTCGGTGGCACGGAACAGCGTCTGCTCGCGATCCTCCCAGTCCTCCACCGGCGCGCCCTTGGGCGGCGGCAGGCGGCCCTCGTATACGTAGCCGGCACGCCGCAGCGCGGCGATGGTCTCGCCCACCGCGTCGCGCGGACCTTCGATCAGCGAGCGCTCGGAAAAGAACACGTCGTGCACGACATTGAGCGCAGCGCAGATCGTCGCGGATCTCCGCCATCATCATGTCGACGGCCTCGGTCGCGCACCAGCGGCAGCCATTCGCGCCTCCGGCTTGTTCTTCAGGCTCGCGCCGTAGTCGGCCGCGAGCGCCGCGCCGACCGGCTTGAGATAGTCGCCGGGATAGAGGCCTTCCGGAATCGCGCCGATGTCCTCGCCGAGCGCCTCGCGGTAGCGCAGGAACGCCGAGCGCGCGAGCACGTCGACCTGGGCACCCGCATCGTTGATGTAGTATTCGCGCGTGACGTTGAAGCCGCTGAAGGCGAGCAGATTGGCGAGCGCGTCGCCGAACACCGCGCCGCGGCCATGGCCGACATGCATGGGCCCGGTCGGGTTGGCGGACACGTATTCGACGTTCACCGCGGTCCCCCGCCCGGCATCGCTGCGTCCGTAGTCCGCGCCCGCTGCAAGCATCGCGCGCAAGGCGCCGATCCAGGCCGCCGGCTTGAGGGTGAGATTGATGAAGCCCGGACCCGCGACCTCGACCTTTGCCACCAGCTCGTCGGCACGCAGCTTTGCAGCGATCGCCTCGGCCAGTTCGCGCGGCTTGCCGCCGGCATCCTTCGCCAGCACCATGGCCGCATTGGTCGCCATGTCGCCGTGCGCGGCCTCGCGCGGCGGCTCGACCACGATGCGGGACTGGTCGAGTCCCGCCGGCAGCACGCCGTCCGCGATCAGGGCGTCGTTGGCGGCGCGGACTTGTCCAGGACCGCGGCAAAGATGTTCTGGTCGCTCATGGCCGGCGGCTTTGCCTCGAAGCCGCGCCGCCTAACGCAATTCCGGTGTCGAGTCAAAAAGCCGCGCGTGCTCGACCAGTGCGTAACGGTCGGTCATGCCGGCGATGAAATCGGCGATAAGGCGCAGACGCGCCGGCCTTTCCCTCGGTCTCGACGAGCTGTGCCCATTCCGCCGGAATGTCGTCAGGCCGCTCCGCGTAGCGCGTGAACAGGGCGCAAATCGCGCGCTCTGCATCGCCCATGATGCGCATGATGCGGGGGTGACGGTACATCCGGGGATAGAGAAAGCCCTTGATGGCGCGGTCGGCCTCCGCCATGGCCGGCGAGAAGGCGCCCACCGGCGCCGGGGCATGGCGCACGTCGTCGGCCGAGCGCGGCGCCAATGCCCGCAGGCGGTTGCCGGTCTCCGCCACGACGTCCTCGATCATCTGCGTGATCAGGCGGCGCACCAGCTCGTGCACCAGCCGGCTGGGATCGAGGTTCGGATCCTGCTGGCGGATGCGCTCCAGAATGTCGCGGAGCAACGCGACCTCGGCGAGGTCCGTCGAGGCTGAACAGCCCGGCCCGCAACCCGTCGTCGATGTCATGGGCGTCATAGGCGATGTCGTCGGCGATGGCGGCGACCTGGGCCTCGGCACCGGCGAAGCTCCAGAGCTCCAAATCCTGGGACCGGCCGTGAAGCAGGATAGCGGGCGGCAGGCCGCGCTCGCGATAGGGCCCGATCGGGCTGCCGTCGCGCAGCGTCAGCGGCCCGTTGTGCTTGACCAGACCTTCCAGCGTCTCCCAGGAGAGGTTCAATCCGTCGAAAGCGGGATAGCGGCGCTCCAGCGCGGTCACCACCCGCAGCGTCTGCGCATTGTGATCGAAGCCGCCGCAGGCGGCGAGGCAGCGATCGAGGGCGCGCTCGCCGGCATGGCCGAAGGGCGGGTGGCCGAGATCGTGCGCGAGCGCCAGCGCCTCGGCCAGATCCTCGTCCAGGCCGAGCGCGCGAGCGAGCGAGCGAGCGATCTGGGCAACCTCGAGCGTATGGGTCAGTCGCGTGCGGAAATGGTCGCCTTCGTGAAAGACGAAGACCTGGGTCTTGTAGGCGAGCCGCCGGAAGGCGCTGGCATGGATGATGCGGTCGCAGTCGCGGCGGAAGGCGTTGCGGGTCGGGCTCACCGGCTCCGGGTAGAGCCGGCCGCGGCTCCGGCCCGGAGTCGGACGCATAGGGGGCGCGCGCGACTGCCGCTTCAACCGCCATGCCGGACCGCCCGATCGACCAAGCCCGTGTTGACCTAAGTCCTGCGCGCACTTAACTATCGGTCAGGCCCGCTGGCAATCACGGCCTGCGGATGGGCAACACGATGGTCGTCGATATCACGGTCACCGAACGGGCGGCGCGCCGGATTGGCGAGATTTTGCGCGCGCGAGCCGCCGGGCACGATGCTGCGCGTGAGCGTGGAAGGCGGCGGCTGCTCCGGTTTCCAGTACAAGTTCGACATCGACCGCGCCCAGGCGGCCGACGATCTCGTGATCCAGCGCGACGGCGCGACCGTACTGATCGATCAGACCTCGGTCGGCTATCTGGCCGGCTCCGAGATCGATTTCGTCGACGATCTGATCGGCGCGTCGTTCCGCGTCAACAATCCGCAGGCCACGGCATCCTGCGGCTGCGGGACGAGCTTCTCGCTCTGACCAAGCGGCCGACGACAGGAGACGGACAGACGGTTTCTGTCGTCCGTCGCCGGCCTTGCGACTCCTCACTCCGCCGCAACGGCGGTCGGCCGCTCCGGATGCTCCGGCACCTCTCTGATCTGCGGCTCGAGCCGGTATTTCAGCATCCGGTCGATGCGGTCGAGATAGATATAGATGACCGGCGTGATGAACAGCGTCAGCAGCTGCGACAGGCACAGGCCGCCGACCACCGCGATGCCGAGCGGCTGGCGCAGTTCGGCGCCCTCGCCCGAGCCCAGCGCGATCGGGAGCGCCCCGAAGATCGCCGCGAACGTCGTCATCATGATCGGCCGGAAGCGCAATAGCGCGGCCTCGCGGATCGCCGCCTCGGCCGAGAGCCCGACGCGCCGGCGCTCGATGGCGAAATCGATCATCATGATCGCGTTCTTCTTCACGATGCCGACCAGCATCACGATGCCGATCATGGCAATCACCGAGAGATCCATCTTGAACAGCATCAGCACGAGCAGCGCGCCGACGCCCGCCGACGGCAGGCCGGAGATGATGGTGATCGGGTGGATGAAGCTCTCGTACAGGATGCCGAGCACGACATAGGCCGCGAAGATCGCGGCCAGGATCAGGATGCCCTGGCCTTTCAGCGATTCCTGGAACACCTGCGCGGTGCCCTGGAAACCGGTCGTGATCGTCGCCGGAAGGTTCGAATCGCGCTCGATCTTCTGGATGGCGTGAAACCGCGTCGCCGAGCGAATATCCCGGTGCCAGGTTGAACGAGATGGTGACCGCACGGCTGCTGGCCCTGGTGATTGACGAGGAGCGGGCCGACGGTCTCCACGGGCTTGGTCACCGCGGAGAGCGGGATCGATTGCCCCGAGGGAATTCCGCTTCCGGTCACGCCCGCGCCCGGGCCCGGGCCCGCCGTTCCGCCGGCGGCCGCCCCGCCCCCGGTGGTCTTCACGTAGATCTTGGACAGGCTCGAAGGGTCGGTGCGGAATTCAGGCTTGGCCTCGAGGATGACCTGATAGTCGTTGCTCGGCGTGTAGATCGTCGCCACCTGGCGCGTGCCGAAGGCGTTGTACAGCTCCTGCCGCACCTGGTCGATGGTGACCCCGTAGACCGCCGCCTTTTCGCGATCGACCTCGATCATGATCTGCGGATTGGTCACGTAGAGGTCGGTGTTGACGTCGGTAAGCCCCGCAAGCTTGGCGATCTTGTCGCGCAACTCCGGCGCAAGCCGGTAGAGCGTGTCGGTATCGCTCGATTGCAGGGTGTACTGGTACTGGCTCTTGTTGATCCTCCCGCCCACGTTGATGTTCTGGATCATCTGGAAGAACACGGCCATGCCGGTGACTTGGCTCGTCTCCCGGCGCAGCCGCTGGATGACCTGGTTCAAGGGGCCGCGTTCCGCCTTCGGCTTCAAGGCCACCAGCATGCGGCCCTGATTGGCGGTGGAGTTGGGTCCGCCGACGCCGACGGTCGAATTGACGTAGAGCACCGCTTTGTCGGCGCGGATGATCTCGGCCATCTTGCGCTGGCGCTCGACCATGGCGTCGAACGAAATGTCCGACTGCGCCTCGGTGATCGCCAGCATGTAGCCGGTGTCCTCGGGCGGGAAGAAGCCCTTGGGGATGACGATGTAGAGCCAGACCGTGCCGATGATCGTCGCAAAGGTGACCGCCAGCGTGATCGCCTTGTAGGTCAGGACCTTGTCGAGCGCCCATTCGTACGGCCTGAGCCAGCCCTGGAAGACGCGCTCGAAGGCTCGCAGGATGAAGATCTGCTTCTTTTCTCCTTGCTGATGGCCGCGCAGCACGCGCGCGCACAGCATCGGCGTGAGCGTCAGCGAGACGAACCCGGAAAGCACGATGGCGACCGCGATCGTCACCGCGAACTCGCGGAACACGCGGCCCACGATGCCGCCCATCAGCAGCACCGGGATGAATACCGCGATCAGCGAGAACGTGATCGAGATGATGGTGAAGCCGATCTCGCGCGCGCCCTTGAGCGCGGCCTCGAACGGCCGCATGCCGCCTTCGATGTGGCGGACGATGTTCTCCAGCATGACGATGGCGTCGTCGACCACGAAGCCGACCGAGAGCGTCAGCGCCAGAAGCGTCATGTTGTTGATGGAGAAGCCGAACGCGTACATGGCCGCGCACGTGCCGACGAGCGAAATGGGCACCGCCAAGCCCGGAATGATGGTCGCCGAGGCCGAGCGCAGGAACAGGAAGATGACGAGAATGACCAGGCAGAAGGCGATCAACAGGGTCTCTTGAACATCCGCACACCGCCTGCCGGATCGAGATCGAGCGGTCGAGCAGGGTCTCCATGCGGATCGAGGCCGGCACCTGGGCGCGGAATTGCGGCAGCTTAGCCCTGACCGCGTCGACGACGGCGACCGTATTGGCGTCGGGCTGCCGCTGGATGGCGAGCACGATGGCGCGGTCGTTGTTGAACCAGCTCGCAATCTTGTCGTTCTCGACGCTGTCGACGACGTTGGCGATCTCGTTGAGCTTCACCGGCGCGCCGTTGCGCCACGCCGCCACGACGTTGCGGTAGTCGGACGCATGCCGCAACGCGCCGGATGCGAGCAGGGTGACGGTGCGGTTGGGCCCCGACAGGGTTCCGACCGGGGTGTTGGAATTCGCCTTCGTAAGGACGGTGCGGACGTCTTCGAGCGAGATGTTGCGCTGCGCCGCCGCCACGGGATCGACCTGCACGCGCACGGCAAATTTCTGCGCGCCGTAGACCAGCACCTGGGCAACGCCGGACAATTGCGAGATCTGCTGCGCCAGCAGCGTTTCGCCGTATTCGTTCAGCGTGGAGAGCGGCAGCGTCGGCGAAATCAGGCTGATGAAGAGGACGGGGAAGTCGCCCGGGTTGACCTTGCGGAAGAACGGCGGCGTGGTCATCTCGACCGGCAGCCGCCGCGCGGCAACCGCCAGCGCCGTCTGCACGTCGAGCGCGGCGCCGTCGATGTCGCGATCGAGATCGAACTGAATCGTGATCTGCGTCTGCCCGAGCGTCGACTGCGACGTCATCGACGAAATGCCGGCGATGGTGGAGAACTGCCGCTCGATCGGCGCCGGCGACCGAGGCCGCCATCGTCTCCGGGCTGGCTCCCGGCAAGCGTCGCAGTGACCTGGATGGTGGGGAAATCCACCCGCGGCAGCGCCGCGACTGCGAGCAGCCGGTACGCAAACATGCCGAACACGATGATCGATGCGGTGACGAGCGTGGTCAGCACCGGGCGCCGAATGCAGGTTTCCGATAGGGTCATGTCAGGAGCTGACCTTCTTGCGCTGCGTCACCCGGGTTCCGTTCGAAAGCAGCAGCTGGCCGTCCGTCACCACGACTTCCCCTTCGGCGAGGCCGGACTCGATGACGGATTCGCCGTCGACCGTGCGTTCCACCTTGACCGGGCGCACGGTCGCCACGTCGTCCTTCACCACGAACACGAAGTTGCCGGCCTGACTGAGCTGGAGAGCGGTGGCCGGAACCGTCACCGCCTCCTCGGTTCGCAGCGTCAATTGCGTGTTCACCAGCGTGCCCGGCCACAGCAGCTCGTCGGCGTTGGGCATCGTCGCTCGCACCGGCACCGTGCCGGTCGGCGCGTCCACGCTGTTCTCGATCATCGTGACCTGGCCGGTGGCGCGTCGCGGGTCGCCGGGGATGATCGCCTCGATGGTGGCGGTCTCGTTGGTCAGCGCTTGGCGCAGATCGGGAAGGAACCTTTGCGGCACCGAAAAGGTGACATAGACCGGCGCGGTCTGGATGATGGTCGCCAGCGGCGCGAGATCGGCCTGGCGTACGAAATTGCCGACCTTGACCATGGCCATGCTGACGCGACCCGTGATCGGCGCGCGGATCGTGCAATAGCTGAGCTGGATATTGAGATTTTCCAGTTGCCCGGTATTGGAATAGACGGAGGCGCGCCAGATGTTGACCTGCGTGCGCGAGTTGTTGAGGGTGACCTGGGTGGTGGCGTTCTTGGCGATGAGTTCGGTGTAGCGCGCGACATCGCGCTCCGCCTGCTCGAGATTCGCCTTCGCTCCCTCGAGCTGTCCTTGCACCTGCTTGATTTGCGCTTCGAGCGCACGGCTGTCGAGCGTGAACAGGAGATCGCCTTCGCGCACGATCGCCCCGTCGCGGAAGTGCACGCCGACGATCTCGCTATCGATACGGGCCTTGACCGCGACACTGGCGATCGGAGTAACGCTGCCGAGCGCTTCGATGCGGACCGGAACGGTCTTCTTGGTGACGGTTGCCACCTCGACCGGGACGACGCGCGGCGCGTTCGGGCGCGGCGCCTGCGCGACGGCGCCCTCCAACCAAAAAGTCCCTCGTGTCGCCGCCACGACGCCCGCCGCCGCAAGCACCGCGACCGCCCCCAGCACCAACAGTCGTTTCTTCATTCCGGTACCGAGCGGCGCCTTCGTCAACCCGCTCGGACTCCCTCCATTCCTGGTGCCCCGCTCATAACGATTCTTTTTGGCATGCGAGCCGAAGCTTCTAACATATCCCTAACGGGGGTGCATCCTTGGCGATGATTTGCCATCATAAAATCGGCGTAACCTTCGCCAGAACAGCATCATCCCGGCGCCGCCTCCGGCTCGTCACGTGCAGTTGAAGTCGCCGCGCCTTACACTTCCATTACCGCCATGCGCATCGCCACCTGGAACATCAACTCGATCAAGCAAAGAATGGACAACCTGGCGGCCTGGCTGTCGGAGCGGCAGCCGGATCTGGTCTGCCTGCAGGAAACCAAGTGCACCGACGAAGCCTTTCCGCGCGAGCCATTGGAAGCCCTCGGCTACAATGTTGCAGTGCACGGGCAGAAGACCTTCAACGGCGTTGCGGTGCTCTCCAAATTTCCGCTCGACGAGGTGACGGCGCGGCTGCCCGGCGACGACGCCGATCTCCATGCCCGGTTTCTCGAAGCGGTGGTGTCGACCAGCGGCGGCGCGCTGCGGGTCGCCACCGTCTATCTGCCCAATGGCAACCCACCGGACACCGAAAAATATTCATACAAGATCAACTGGATGGACCGGCTTATTGACTACGCACGTGAACGGCTCCGGCTGGAGGAGCCGCTGGTCCTGGCCGGCGATTTCAATGTCATCCCCAGCGAGCTCGATGCCCGCCAGCCGGCCCGCTGGGTAGGAGACGCTCTGTTCCTGCCGCGCACCCGCGCGCGATTCCGCGCGCTCTGCAATCTCGGATTGACCGACGCCGTGCGCGCCGGCTGCGAGGGCCCCGGCCCCTTCACCTTCTGGGACTACCAGGCCGGCGCTTGGCAGAAGAACGACGGCATCCGCATCGACCATCTGCTGCTGTCGCCGCAGGCGGCGGACCGGCTGCTCGCCGCCGGCGTCGACAAGCATGTGCGGGCCTGGGAAAAGCCGTCGGACCACGTTCCGGTCTGGGCGGATTTCGAGATCAGCGCTTGAAGAAGCTGTCCAGCACGTTCCAGGGCAGCTTGTAGTTCACGCCCACGCGCACGATGTGGTCGTCGATGTGAAGGCGCTGATTGCTCGGAAACACCGGGCTGGGCGCCGGATTGAAATAGGATTTGTCCTGCAATCCGACGTAGAGATATTCGACCTTCGCCGACCAATCCTGGCTGAGCTTGACCTCGACGCCGCCGCCGGCGGTCCAGCCCCAGTGCCACTGCTGGTCCGAAATGGTGCCGGCGGGAGCGAAGATGCTGGCCTCGACATTGGCGAGCGCGCCGCCGGCGGTCGCATAGAACAGCCAGTTGTCCTGGGCGTAGCCGATGCGGCCGCGGAAGGTCGAAAGCCAGCGCTCCTTCACCTCGTTGTTGAAGGCGGCGTTGGGCGGAAATTCGAACGCGCTCCCCTTCTTGCTGGTGGCGGAGATGTCGCCCTCGAAGCCGAGCACCCCATTCCCGTTCTGGATGTTGAATCCCCCGGTGACGCCGACGATGCCGCCGGCGCCGAGATCGATCCGCGGCGTCTGGTCGGCACCGGTTATCTCGTTGCGCACCACGGCGCTGCCCCAGGCGCCGCCGCCCGAAATCCCGACATAGGAGCCGGTCCAGGTGGCCAAGGGGGTCGGAGGCGCCCGGTAGATCGGCGCGATACTGAGGTCAGCAGCGTCCGCCGGCGCCAGCACCGCCGACGCCAGAACCAATGCCAACGACGCCGTGCTTGCGCACAGCAGTTTCTTCATTACGAGCCTCGATTAGACGCATCCCGCATTGCGGGTAGAGATACGCGCAGCCCGGATAAGGGTCCATTAACTTCGGGAGCCCGGGAGCGGATTTCCGCCGAGTGTGGCGCCGGCGCCACAGAATTCTCATTCGCGGCGGTTTTTCAGCCAATCTTCCAGATACTTATGAGCCAAGGCCCGCTCGCTGTCGCTGGCCTGCGCGAGCGCGCTGCTATACATCTCGGTGATCCAATTCTCGTCCGGACCGGCGCCGTCCTTGGCGATGATGAGCCAGAACAGCCCGAGCGCGGCTTGGCGCGAAACGTGCTCGCCCTTGAACAGCATGCTGCCGAGCAAGGCCTGCGCCCGGTGATCGCCCTTGTTGGCGGAGAGCCGCAGCCAACGCGCGGCCTGGATGGCGTCCTTCGGCGCGCCCTTGCCATAGAGGTAGAGCCGTCCGAGGTAGTACTGGGCCTCGGGATCGGCGAAATACGCGGCTGCGTAGCGAAACATTTCGCGCGCCACGTTGGGATCGGCCTTCAGGGTCCCGGGAATGCCGTCGAGGTGATACAGCCCCAAGGTCACGAACGCGTTGGCCAAGAACCGGGCGTTGGGCGAGCCCGCGCTGTCGTCGGCATGCATGCTGGTGAGGCGGCGGAAATACTCGTAGGCGCGCGCCTTGTTCGTCTTGACGCCGTCGCCGTCGGCGTACATCCGGCCGAGTTTCCAGATGGCGCCCGGCACGCCCTGCTCGGCGGCGTATTCTAGGTCGGTCACCGCCTGCTCGGTCTTGCCCTGACGCAACAGCTGGGTGCCGGAACGGAACGCTTCCTGCGGCGTGGGCGGCATGATCGAGGGCGGCGGCATGGGCAGCGGCGCCACCGGCGTGGCCGGCACCGCCGCCAGCGGCGTTGCGCCGGCGAGCGGCGCACTTCCGGCCGGTGAATTGGATTGCGTCTCCGGCAGCGGGACGGCGACCGTGGTGCCCTCCGGCGTGCGCGTGCCGTCGAAGCTGATCGCCGGCGACAAGCCGACGGCGACGGCGAGCAGCCCGATACTCACGATGACGTTAGATATCCGCATAGCACGTCTTCTCGGCTGCCCCACCGGGATGGGTCACCGCGCCGTCGCGCGCCGGTCCCACCTGCTGGGCGTATTTCCATAGATATCCGGAGGTGAATTCGGGCTTTCGCGGCTTCCAGCTCTTGCCGCGCGCCTCGAGCTCAGCCTTGCTGAGCTTGACGTCGAGGGTGCCCTTCACGGCATCGATCGAGATGATGTCGCCGTCGCGAACATGCGCGATCGGTCCGCCGACGGCGGCTTCCGGACCCACATGGCCGATGCAGAAGCCACGGGTCGCTCCGGAGAAGCGCCCGTCGGTAATGAGCGCGACCTTCCCGCCCATGCCCTGTCCGTAGAGGGCCGCGGTGGTCGCCAGCATCTCTCGCATCCCGGGGCCACCCTTGGGCCCCTCATAACGGATCACGAGCACGTCGCCTTCCCTGTACTTCTTTTTCTTGACGGCCTCGAAGCACGCTTCCTCCCCGTCAAAGCAGCGCGCCGGGCCGGTAAACCTCAAGTCCGCCATCCCGGCAACCTTAACGAGCGCGCCTTCCGGCGCGAGGTTGCCCTTGAGCCCGACGACGCCGCCGGTGGCGGAGAGCGGCTTGTCGGCGGGATGGACCACGTCCTGGTCCTTGTTCCACTTCACCCGTCTGAGGTTCTCGGCGATGGTACGCCCCGTCACGGTCAGGCAGTCGCCGTGAAGATACCCGTGGTCGAGAAGCGTCCTCATCAGGAGCGGAACGCCGCCAGCTTCGAACATATCTTTGGCGACATAACGGCCGCTCGGCTTCAAATCGGCGACATATGGTGTCCTTTTGAAGACCTCGGCGACGTCGAACAGATCGAACTTCAAGCCGCATTCGTGAGCGATCGCGGGCAGATGCAGCGCCGCGTTGGTCGAGCCGCCCGTCGCCGACACCACCGCTGCCGCGTTCTCGAGCGCCTTCCGGGTGACGATGTCGCGCGGACGGATGCCGGCCTTGATCAGGTCGAGAATCTGCTCGCCCGCGGTCATGCAGAACTGGTCGCGGAATTCGTACGGCGCGGGCGCCCCCGCCGAATACGGCAGCGCGAGCCCGATCGCCTCGGATACCGTCGCCATGGTGTTGGCGGTGAACTGCGCCCCGCAGGCGCCGGCCGACGGGCAGGCATGCTGCTCGAGATCCTCGAGATCGGCGTCCGACATCTGGCCGACCGAATACTTGCCGACGGCCTCGAACACGTCCTGCACCGTCACCGGCTGGCCCTTGAAGGTGCCGGGCAGGATCGAACCGCCATAGATGAAGATCGACGGCACGTTCAGCCGGCACATCACCATCATCATGCCGGGCAGCGACTTGTCGCAGCCGGCGAGCCCGACCAGCGCGTCATAGGCGTGCCCGCGCATGGTCAGCTCGACCGAATCGGCGATCACTTCGCGCGAGGGCAGCGACGACTTCATGCCCTCGTGGCCCATGGCGATGCCGTCGGTGACGGTGATGGTGCAGAACTCGCGCGGCGTGCCGCCGGCGGCTGCCACCCCCTTCTTCACGGCCTGGGCCTGGCGCATCAGCGAGATGTTGCAGGGCGCGGCTTCGTTCCAGCAGGTGGCGACGCCGACGAAGGGCTGATGGATCTGCTCGCTCGTGAGCCCCATCGCGTAATAGTAGGAACGGTGCGGCGCGCGCTCGGGGCCCTCGGTGACATGCCGGCTGGGCAGCTTGGCCTTGAGGTTCCTGTTCGCGTCCATCGAACTCGTTCCTGTCCTCCCGAGCCCGCAGACCGGAAGGAAACGCCTGCACCCTCGATGTCGGGGCAGCGTATGGCCAAATCGCGGCGCGGCGGGCTCGGATTCCTTCTCCGGCGTCAATGTTTTAGCGCTGTGGCAGGCAAGCCACAGGCTTAACAATTGGTTAACGGGGAATGTCACACCTTGGCCATCAGAGCGTCCTGCCGTGACCACGGACCGGCCATGACGACGGCGGGCCCGCGGCCCCGCGAGACGGCGGCCTGTCACCGCAAGCGAAATTGCGGATCGAAACCGAGCTCGGCGCGCGCTTTGGCGATCGACACCGCGCCGTCGTCGTCGGCGATATTGTAGATGCCCGCGGTGCCGCGCGTGAGCGCGAGCAGCGCAGCGTGCGCGGCCGCATCGACGTGCAGCGCCGGCTTGCGGCCGGCTGCGTCGTACCAGGTGCCCGGCCCGTACAGCAGGCCATAGCGCAGCACGATCCCATCGAAGGACGACGCCGCCAGCACCTGCCGCTCCATCTCGGCCGCGCCCTTGACCGTGACCGCGCGCGCGGGGTCGGCGAGGTTGAGCGGATCGGTCTCCGGATGCGGCTCGCCGCCGGGCGCATAGGCGAACGCAATGCTTTGCGCGATGAAGCGCCGGACCCCGGCAGCCTGCGCCGCCGCAATCAGGTTGCGCGTGCCTTCGGTGCGGATGCGGGCGTTGTTCGGATAGGACGCCACCACGCGCGCCTGGTCGAATTCGCGCGGCAGATCGGTGAGCTGATGGACGACGACCGCGGGCGCCGCGGCGCGCACCGCGGCCATGACCGCCGGCGCGTCGAACACATCGAGCACGGCGGGCCTCGCCCCTGCCCGCTCGAGCGCTTGCGCCTTTTCGGCGGAGCGCGTCGTGCCGGTGACGTCGTGGCCGGCGCGCAGCAGGAGCGGCAGCAACCGGCGCCCGATGGCGCCCGCGGCGCCGGCGAGAAACACTTTCATGCCGCTATGCTATGCCGTCGCATCATCCCCGGTCGAGACGTGCCGATGCCGAAACCGATTCTGCTGCGCCGACGTTTCTTCGCCCGCAGCGTGCACGCGGTCGCCCCCGATCTCATCGGCGCGACGCTCTTGTTCCGGGGCGTCGGCGGCGTCATCGTCGAGGTCGAGGCCTACCACCACACCGATCCCGCGGCGCACAGTTTTGGCGGACCGACCGAGCGCAATGCCGTGATGTTCGGCCCGCCCGGATACGCCTATGTCTACCGCTCCTACGGCATCCATTGGTGCCTCAACTTCGTGTGCGAGCGCGCGGGCTCGGCGAGCGCGGTGCTGATCCGCGCGCTCGCCCCGGTGCAAGGTCTCGCCACCATGCGCCGTCGTCGCGGCGTCGCCGACGCGCGGCTGTTGTGCTCGGGCCCGGGACGCCTGTGCCAGGCGCTCGGCATCACCGACGCCCAATACGGACTGGCGCTGGACCGGCCGCCGTTCGAGATTTGGGCGCGCCCGCAAGCCGTGGAGGTCGCGGTCGGCGCGCGCATCGGGATCACCAAGGCGGTGGATCATCCCTGGCGCTACGGCCTGAAAGGTTCGCCCTTTCTGAGCAAGCCGTTCAAGCGCTGAAGCATGATGGCGCGCGCGCTCATTCGACGCCGGGCGCGAAGAGCTCGTCTGCACTCACCACGCGCGGGGAGAGGCCCTGCTCGTGGACGTAGCGGCCGATGGCCTCGAAGGTCGGCCGGTTCGGCTCGAGGCCGTAGGCCCAGAAATCGTCGCCGAATACCCGCCGGGCCTCCTCGACATGATCGATCAGCCACGGCAGCGCCACGCGCAACGCATCGGTGTCGTAGAGGCCGTCGACCGCGAGCGCACGCGCCCGGCAGAACGCCTGGTAGATGCTCTTCGCCGCCCAGGGATGCGCACGATGGACATCCTCGCGCAGCACCACCGTATGCATGATCGGGAAAATCCGCGTGCGGCGGTAGTAGTCCTGCTCGATCTCCCGATAGTTCGGGAACAGGCGCGCGATCGACGGCGAGCCGTCGAGAAACAGCTTCGGGATGTAGAGCGACAGCAGCGCGTCGAGCTCGCCCGCGGCGAACATCCGCTCCAGCGTCGCATCGCCGGAGAGGAAATCGAGCTTGATCTCCTTCGGCAGGTCGAGCGGGATCAGCGGCGGCTCGACGAAGGCATTGAGGCCGCCCATGAACCAGTGCATGTCCTGCGCCTTGACGCCGTAGTCGTGCTGCAGCATGCCGCGCATGAAGACGAGGCCGGTCGAGCTCCACTGCGAGGTGCCGACGCGCTTGCCTTTCAAGTCCTGCGGCGTGTTGATGCCCGCGCCGGTGCGCACGTAGATGCAGGAGTGGCGGAAAATCTTCGAGAGCGCGACCGGCACCGCCACGAACGGGCAATCGCCGCGCCCCTTGAGTGCCGTGTAGGAGGCGAGCGAAAGCTCGGAGACCTGGAACTCCTGGCGGTCGAGCATGCGCTGGAACGCCTGGCGCGGCCGCAGAATCTCGATCTCGAGATCGATGCCGTCGGGCTTGACGCGTCCGTCCATCAGCGGGCGGGTGCGATCGTAGTCCCAGCAGGCGAGCGTGAGCTTGAGATTGGGCATCGACGGATCCAAAGGCGGGCATAAGGCGCGGACAGTCGCGGGTCCATTCAAGGCTTCGGCGCGGCCGGCGGCAATCGAGGAAGACCGGATCGCCACTCTAGATCGAGCAACAGGCCGCGCGGCAAGGTGGCGAGCACGGGCGCGGTCGGAACACCGGCGGCATCGAGCAGCCCGGCGACCCAGTGGTTGCAGACGTTGAACAGATGGAACGTGCCGTCGGCACGAAAGAACAGGCTCGTTCCATAAAGCCCGCGTCCGAGCTCCACCGGCAGCCCGCCCGGCCCGCGCGCGAACGAGGCGTCGAGCTTGTCCGCCAGGCGCGCAAAGCTCGCCTCGCCGAGCTCCAGGCGCACGAGGTCGGACGTCGCGAAGGTGGCGCGCGCATCGGCCCCGACGCCGACCACGTGCAGCACCGAAAGGTTGCCCGGCTGAAACAACGCGCGAATGGCCAGCCCCACCGTCAGCGATGCGGGCGTCGGGACCTCGCGGTAGAAGCCTTCGTCGCCCCAGCCGATCTCGAGGCGGTCGAAATCGGCAAAGCGGGTCGCGAGGTAGCCGAGCGCGCGCAGTCCATGCCGGCTCGCCGCGTCGGCGAGCGCCGCAAGCGGGACCACGATGCCGGCATGGTAGCCGTGATTGACCACGAAGACCTCGGTGGTCGCCGTCCCGGGCTTGGGCGGCCAGAGCGTGCGGTCGCCCGAGCGCGCGGTGGCAACGACCGCGGCGACGAACAGCGCCGCCGCGATCGCCAAGCCCAGGCCGATGCGTCGCGCCGCCGTGCGCAACATGGGCGTGATGTTGCGATTGGGCATGGCAGGCGACCTAAGCCGCGGCCGCACCGCGCGGCCGATGGAACCGAATGGTCGCCGGCAGGATCAGCAGCGGCGTGAGGGCGATGGCCATCGGCAGGAACGCGAAGCGCGGGCTGCCGCCGAGATCCCAGGCCGCGCCGCTGAGCACGGCAATGACGAGGCCTTCGCTGTAGCTGATAGTGAACATCGCCGCCGACATGCGCGCGACGTCGGCGGGCGCGCTCAACAGCGCCGGCAGCGCGAACCCGATCGTGAGCACGAAGGCGCCGAGGAAGCCGAGCACGCCCGCGAACACCACCGTCCAGACGTCCGCAGTGGCAGCGATGCCCGCCAGGCACAGCAGCATCAACGCGCCGCACACAATCAGCGGCCAGGCGCGGCGTTCGAGCCTGCCGGCGAGCGCGAGCAGCGCGAACGAGGCCGGCAGCTGGCCGAAATTGAGCGCGGTGAGCGCGCCGGCGATCAGGTCGGAGCGGCCGGCAGCGGCGAGGTGACCCGGCAGAAAGGCGTTGGTGGCGAAGTAACAGCTGTTGACGCTGCCGAAGAGAATGCCGAGTTGCCAGATCAGCTTGTTGCTCCAGTCCGGCCACCAGCTGCCGCCGGCGGCGCCCGCGTCCGCTTTGCGCGCCGGCGCGAGCACCGCGGTCAAGATCGCGGTGGCCAGAAGCGGAATGCCCCAGACCGCGAAGCCCGCGCGCCAGGAGCCGTCGACGAGCGGAAGCACGAGCGGGATCGTCAGCATCACCCCGAGCGTTTCGCCGACGAGCAGCCCATTGGTGCAGACAGCGGTGCCGAAGGTCACCCGCCGCGGCATCCATTGCCGGATCAACGGCGGCAATGCGGGTTGCATCACCGCGATGCCCGCGCTCATCACGATGGTGGCGGCGTAGAGCACCAACACGTCGAGCACCGCGCCGCGCAGGCCGGATGCGACGCCGGCGACCACCAGGCCGGCGACCAAGGTCGCCAAGGCGCCGAAGCGCGTGATCAACAGCGAGCCCGGCAGCGCCGCGACCCCGAACAGGATCACCGGCAAGCCGGAAAGGATTCCGACCTCGGTCCCGGACAGGTTGAGGTCGGCCTGAATGAGCGGGATGACCGGCGGCACCGCCAGCACGGTCAGCCGCAAGCTCGCTCCAGCGAGCCAGAGCAGGCCGATTGCAATCCAGAATTCCCGCATGGCACTCCCGGATGCGCCGGCGCTAGGCGCTCTCGCCTCTCGTACGCTCTCCCCTTCGCGGGAGAGGGCTCATGGTGGTTCAACGAATCCGACTGGGTAAGGGGCCTTGATGCCCCTCACCCATCCGTGCGCGTCGAGGCGTCGCGTCGCCCTCTCCAGCGCATGGGACAGAAGGCATGATAACGACGACCGTGCGCGCGGCGTCTGCGCGTCGGCCCCGATCCGCCGCCGTTCGTTGTAAACAACAAGGAAAATACAACGGGAGCGTCGCGGCAAAATGGCGCGTTAAGGCCCGTTCCACGGGCCTATCTCGCGCAAAAGCCGTGCGTCGCGCGCTGCCAATAACAATGAAGAACAAGCGTCTCGCGCCCGGCGTGCGTGTCCGACGGGATGCCTACCGCACGACGACGCCATTGGCGCGCGGCCGAGCCGTATCGGCACCCGGGACACGAACGCAATTTTGAAGATTGCGCTTCTGCTATATGATTCGCGTAACAGAGTCGAGCGAAATCGAGGGCAAGCCTCACGTGGGCGGCGGCGCCTGCGGCTCCCGCAGCCCGGCGGCCGCAGCGGCGGCAGCCCATTTGACCATCTCGCGCTTGATGAATTGCGCGAATTCGTCGGGCTGGCCGCCGAGCGGCTCGAACCCTTGCGCCCTGAGCTTGGCGACGACGTCGTCCGACTTGAGCGCCGCATTGGCGGCGGCCGCGAGCTTGTCGATCACCGCGCGCGGCGTGCCGGCGGGCGCCATCAGGCCGAACCAGACGGTGGCCTCGAAATCGGGCAGCCCGGCCTCGGCGATGGTCGGCAGGTTCGGTGCGATCTGCGGTCGCTTGGCCGAACTGGAGGCGAGCGCCGTCAGGCGGCCGGCTTCGACATGCGGCATGATCGTCGAGGCCACTCCCAACATCATCGACACGCGGCCGGCCAGCAGATCGGTGACCGCCGGCGGGCTTCCCTGATAGGGGACGTGGACGAGCTTGACGTGCGTGCGCACGCTGATCAGTTCGGTCGAGAGATGCGGCACCGTCCCCGGCCCGACCGACGCGTAGGTGAGTTCGCCCGGCTTGGCTTTTGCCATCGCGATGAGATCCTTGAAGCTCGACACGCCGAGCGAAGGATGCACCGCGAGGATGAGCGGCAGACCGGTGAGCGGCACCACCGGGGCGAAATCCTTGGCGAAATCGAACGCGAGCTTGGGACTGATGACCGCATTGGTCACGTTTGACGACGTGCCGATGTAGAGCGTGTAGCCGTCCTTCGGCGCGCGCGCGACGAATTCCGCGGCGATGCTGCTGCCGGCGCCGGGCCGGCTTTCGATCACGACCTGCTGGCCCAGCGTCTGGCTCATGGCGTTGCCGACCAGACGCGCCGTGATGTCGGCCGCCGAGCCCGGCGGGAAGCCGATGATCAGGTGGATCGCCCGCGCCGGAAAATCGTCGGCGCGTCCCTGCGCCACGGCGGCGAGCGCGGTCAGCGCCAGAGTGAGCCCCCATACCGCAATGCGTTGCATGATCGTCCTCCCTTTGGATGCGGCTTTGTTCTTTGCAACGGACCGATCGCCGCCGAACCGGCCCTGTCGCCATTGCTTCGCCATCGGGCGAAGCAAACTTGGTCGCCCGCGGGACCAAAGGCGATGTCCCGGCCGGGCGAATTGCGATCCTGCCGCGCTTGCCGAGGAAAGATAGACTAGCTGCGGTTCGCACCAGGGGTGTTCAGATGCCCAATGCCAGGCTCGCCAATGCCGCCGACCTTACTTCACTGCTTGAGCTCTATCGAGTCTCGGAAGTAAGCCCCAGCGCGGAGCCGCAAGAGAGAGCCGAACGAATTTGGTCGGGAATGCTTTCTCACGCAGGCGTTGCGGTGTTCGTATCCGACGCAGACGCCAAGATCGTTGCAACCTGCATGCTCATCACTGCGCCAAATCTTCTGCGCGCCGGGCGTCAGCACGGATTCCTCGAAAATGTCGTCACTCATCCCGACTTTCGGCGCCGAGGCCATGGACGTGCCGTGGTTCACGCTGCGCTCGCAGCAGCTTGGGCCAACGACTGTTATCACGTGCTCCTTCAAAGTGGTCGCAGTGACCCCGGGGTGCACCGCTTCTACGAACGCTGCGGTTTCCAGCCAGGTCTTCGGATCGGCTACGTTGCGCGCCGCCCTACAATGTCTTGATGTCCGCTCATGGCACGCATCGGACCTCGCCAGACGTCCGCTGTTTGGCCGCTTTCGGGGAGTAATCTGGACTGAATACGCGTGTTCCCGGTCGTCGCCGATGCGGTCGCCGCCGGCTACGTCGACAGTCTGGCGCGGCCGGGCGGAAATGCCACCGGTTTCACCGCGTACGAATACAGCTCGGCCTCGACGTGCCGCCGACGCTGCTCGCCACCGCCGACGAGGTGATCGAATGATCTCGGCTTTATAGGAGAGAGTTATGAAAGATGATCGTCCTCTTGCTGAAGATTTGGTAGAAAAACGAATGGGACATAAAGCTTACGGATACATGCGAAATTGGGGGTCAATTGCAATCTGGTTAGTATTGATTGTAGTAGTGTGCGGTTTGGTTTTATATTGGATTTTTGGAGGATAGAATTTCATTTTCCACAAAAGTCGAGCTGATCCTCAATGTTCAGACCGCGAGGCGCTCGGCCTCACCGTGCCGCCGACGCTGCTCGCGCGCGCTGACGAGGTGATTGAATAGCGATCCATTTTGCTGCGGTGCACGAGTCCGGAATTGGCACGCATCGGACCTCGCCAGACGTCCGCTGTTTGGCCGCTTCGGGGACAAAACGGACATCAGCCGGCGATTGACGGACAATCCCGATCTATGAGTGCACGCACTAACCTGAAACCGCGCCGAGCCGCTTGAGCGCTTCGTCGATCTTGCGCCGGTGGGTCTCCGCCTCCGCGCGCTTCTCGCGCTCGCCTTCCACCACCTCCTCCGGCGCGCGGGCGACGAAGTCGGCATTGGCGAGCTTGGCGTCGACGCGGGCGATGTCGGATTTTACCCGCGCCATCTCCTTCTCCAGGCGCGCCTTCTCGGCCGCGAAATCGATCACGCCGGCGAGCGGCAGCGCCGCGATCTCGCCGCGCACGACGAGCTGCACCGCGCCCCGCGGCGCGGCGTCCGCGAGCGAAATGTCGGACAGCCGCGCCAGCCGGCGGATGATGTCGGCCCAGCGCCGCGCCCGCGCCGCGGTCGCCGCCGAGGCGGCGACCAGCACCACCGGGATCTCGGCCGCGACGTTCATCTCCGCGCGCACCGAGCGGATCGCGGTGACGAGATCGATGACCCAGCCGATCTCGGCCTCGGCCTCGGGGGCAGCGAGCGCATCGTGCCGGGGCCAGGCCGCGAGCGCGAGCAGGCCTTCGCGCGCCGGCCCGCCCTCCGCCGTCACGCGCCACAGCTCCTCGGTCACGAACGGCGTGAACGGATGCAGGAGCTTGAGGATCTGGTCGCGCACCCAGGCGGTCATGGCGCGGGTTTCGTCCCTGGCGCTGCCGTCGGCGCCCTGCAGCACCGGCTTGGCCAGCTCGAGGTACCAGTCGCAGAAGATGTTCCACACGAAGCGATAGGCCGCACCCGCCGCCTCGTTGAACTTGTAAGCCTCGATCGCCTCGGTGATCTCGCGCTGCGCCTTGCCGGTCTCGTGCGCGATCCAACGGTTGAGCGTCTCTCTCGCCGACTTCGGGTCGAAGCCCGGAACGGTCACGCAATGGTTGATCTCGGCGAAGCGGCAGGCGTTCCAGAGCTTGGTGGTAAAGTTCCGGGAGCCCTCGACGCGCTGCGTGGAGAGCTTGATGTCGCGCCCTTGAGCGGCCATGGCCGCAAGCGTGAAGCGCAGCGCGTCGGCGCCGTATTCGTCGATCATCGGGATCGGATCGACGACGTTGCCTTTCGACTTCGACATCTTGGCGCCGCGCTCGTCGCGCACCAGCGCATGGATGTAGACGGTGCGGAACGGCACGTCGTCCATGAAATGCAGGCCCATCATCATCATGCGGGCGACCCAGAAGAAGATGATGTCGAAGCTCGTCACCAACGCGTCGGTCGGGTAGTAGCGCGCGAGCTCGGGCGTCTCATCCGGCCAGCCGAGGGTCGAGAACGGCCACAGCGCTGAGGAGAACCAGGTATCGAGCACGTCCTCGTCGCGCATCAGGAACGGCGCGCGCTTCTCCGGATGGAGCGCCATCTCGCGCGCCTGCTGCGGCGTGATGGCGCCGGTCTCGGCATAGAAGGCGAGCGCACGCGAGACCGCCTCGTCCTCGCTCTCGGCCACGAACACCTTGCCGTCGGGCCCGTACCAGGCCGGGAATTTGATGTCCCCACCAGAGCTGGCGCGAGATGCACCAGGGCTGGATGTTCTCCATCCAGTCGAAATAGGTCTTCTCCCAGTTCTTGGGCACGAACACGGTGCGGCCCGCGCGCACGGCGTCGATGGCGCGCACCGCGAGCGCCTTGGCGTTCACGTACCACTGGTCGGTGAGGAACGGCTCGAGCACGGCGGCCGAGCGGTCGCCGTGCGGCACCGTGTGGGTGTGCGGCTCGGCCTTCGCGAGCAGGCCCGCCGCCTCCAGGCGGCGCACGATGTCCTTGCGCACGACGAAACGGTCGCGGCCGTGATAGGCCAGCGTCTCCTCGAGCTCCGGCGAGCGCGGCACGTCGTCGAGAAAGGCCTCGTTGCCGGCAAGACTGAGCTTGGCCTCGACGTCGAGCACGTTGATGAGCGGCAGGTCGTGGCGCCGCCCGACCTCGAAATCGTTGAAGTCGTGCGCCGGCGTGATCTTGACCGCGCCGGTGCCCTTCTCCGGATCGGAATATTCATCGGCGATGATGGGGATGCGCCGTCCGACCAGCGGGAGGATGGCGTGGCGCCCCACGAGGTGGCGGTAGCGCTCGTCGTCCGGATGCACGGCGACCGCGACGTCGCCCAGCATGGTCTCCGGCCGCGTCGTCGCGACCGTGATGAAGGTCGAAGGTCGTTCGCATCGAAGGTCGCACCGTCCAGCGGATAGCGGATGTGCCACAGATGCCCCTTGACCTCGACCTGCTGCACTTCGAGGTCGGAGATCGCGGTCAGCAGCTTCGGGTCCCAGTTGACCAGCCGCTTGTCCTTGTAGATCAGCCCCTCGCGATGAAGCTGCACGAACACCTTGACGACGGCGCGCGAGAGCCCCTCGTCCATGGTGAAGCGCTCGCGCGACCAGTCGCAGGAGGCGCCCAGCCGCTTGAGCTGGTTGATGATCGTGCCGCCCGACTCCGCCTTCCACGCCCACACTTCTTCGAGAAACTTCTCGCGCCCGAGCGCACGCCGGTCGTGCTGCTGGCGCTCCATGAGCTGGCGCTCGACCACCATCTGCGTGGCAATGCCGGCATGATCGGTGCCGGGCTGCCAGAGCACGTCGCGGCCGCGCATGCGTTCGAAGCGGGCGAGCACGTCCTGCAGCGTGTTGTTGAGCGCATGCCCCATGTGCAGCGAGCCGGTCACGTTGGGCGGCGGGATGACGATGCAATAGGGCCTTGGCGTCGCGCCGCTCCGGCCGGCCGCAACGGAACGCGCCCGCTTCCTCCCAGGCGGCGTAGATGCGGCCCTCGACCGCGGAGGGCTGGTAGGTCTTGTCGATCATCGCTGTATCGTTCCGGCGATTTCGCGGTAAAAAGCCCGCCGTTGTCCGTCCTGTCAACGCTTGAATCTCTCCCGTCATTGCGGCCGAGCGCAGAGCGCGAGAGCCGCAATCCATAACCACGAAGCTTGCGCTGTGGCTCTAACAGTGCCTTGTTCGAACGACAGTGTTTATGGATTCCGGCTTGCGCTCGCTGCGCTCGCTCCGCCGGAATGACGGACGAGTTGCGCGTGAACTGCTCGACGGAAACCCAGCCAGTCCCCACCCGCTCCATCATCCTGCTCGCGGTGGCGGGCTTTGCGAGCCAGGCGATGGTGCGGGTCACCAACTCGCTGCTGCCGCAGATCGCGGCCGACTTCGGCACCACGGTGGGCGAGGCCTCGATCGTGGTCGCCGCCTATGCCGTCAGCCACGGCTCGATCCAGCTCATCATCGGCCCGGTCGGCGACCGCTTCGGCAAGTACCGCACGGTGGCGGTGATGTGCGCGCTCGCCACCGTGCTGGTGGCGCTGTGCGGCACCGTGCAATCGCTCTCGGCGCTGGCGGTCGCCCGCTTCGCCTCGGGCGCCGCCGCCGGCTGGATCATTCCGATCTCCATGGCCTATGTCGGCGACGTGACCCCCTACGACCGCCGCCAGCCGATCCTGGCGCGCTATCTGTCGGGACAGATCTTCGGCCAGCTGTTCGGCCAGGCGGCGGGCGGGGTGCTCGGCGACCTGTTCGGCTGGCGCAACGTGTTCTTCGTGCTCGCCGCAATGTTCGCGCTGGCGACCGCCGGGCTCGTGGTCGAGCTCCTGACCAATCCGCGCACCCACGCGGCCGGCCATCGCGAGGCCGCGCGCGGCTTCGTCGCCGACTATGCCGCCGTGCTGTCGAACCCGTGGGCGCGCTTCGTCATTCTCGCGGTATTCATCGAGGCGAGCATCGGATGGGGCGCCTTCGCCTATGTCGGGGCCGATCTGCATCTGCGCTTCGGCCTGAGCTTCGCCGCGATCGGGCTGATCGTCGGCACGTTCGGCGTCGGCGGGCTCATCTATGCCGCCTCGGTGCAGCAGCTCGTGAACCGGTTCGGACAGCCCGGTCTCGCGCTGTTCGGCGGCGTGCTCCTGGGTCTCGCCTATCTCGTGCTGGCGGTCGGCGCCGCCTGGTGGCTGGCGCCGATCGCGGTCACCGCGATCGGGCTCGGCTTCTACGCGCTGCACAACACGCTGCAGACCAATGCCACCCAGATGACCCCGGAGGCGCGCGGCACCGCGGTCGCGATCTTTTCCTCGGCGATCTATCTCGGCCAGGTGCTGGGCGTGGCGGCCGGTGCGTTCGTTTTCGACCGCTTCACGGCGGCGCCGCTGTTCGCGGCCACGGCGGTCGCACTGCCGGCCTTGGCGTGGTGGTTCGCGGCAAGACTGCGGCATGCAAGCGAGTAGCGAATAGCAATGGCGAATAGCAAGGAAGTAGCGAAAGGCTACTCACTACTCGCTACTCGCTAGTCGCTCTCGCGCGCGAGATGCGTTCGATCTCGGCGCGCACCAGGCGCTCGACCATGCCCGGCAGGTTGTCGTCCAGCCAGGCCTTGAGCATCGGCCGCAGCATTTCGCCGACCACTTCCTCGAGCGTGCGGCTGTTGCGCAGCTCGACCGACCGGGCCAGGGCGCCGAAAGCGGAATCGACCGCGGCGCTGGTCGCGGCGGAGACGAGGCCGCGCTCGCCGGCTTCGAGCGCGGGCCGCTGCTCGAGCGCTCGGGCGGCGGACGCACTCGCGCTTGGCTCGAATACCGGGCTCGCGGCAGCGGTGCGCTCGCTCGCGTCGCGCGCTCCGGTGGCCGGTCCCTCCGCCGCCGGCGCTTGCCCCGATGTCGCCTGAAGCTGGGCGAGCATCGCGTCGAGCTCCTCCTTGATCGCCAGCGTGGGCGCCGGCGTCACCCGCGGCGCCATCGGCGGCGGCATGGCGGAGGGTGGCGCGGCGGGCTGCGGCGGCGCGACGGGTTCGCTTGCTGGCGGCGGGCTTTCGTCCCGACGCCCGTACGGACTCTCGTAAGGGCTCTCGTGCGGGCTCTCGTGGGGATCCTGCGCCGGCTCTTCCTCGGCAATGATCCGGCGAATGGAGGCGAGAATCTCCTCCATCGAGGGTTCACGACTTTTCGCCGGCTGCGTCATCGACCGCGTCCCCCTCAGACCGCCGGGCCTGAGCCCACCTGCCAATCCAGCGGCATCGGCGCCAGAAACGATCCGCTGGCGCGTAACGAGTATGGCACGCCGAAGATCGAACGCAAACAAACCGTTGCCGCGCCATCGAGAGCCTCAATCGCATCGGCGCCGAGCTCGGAATTGCCGCTACTCTGCGATTCCTCTTAGCGCCCGTCGGGCGTGCGCACGCCGCCCCACGCGTCGCGCACCTGGTGGTAGTGGATCACCGGATCGTAGACCTCGATCCTGAGCCCGAGCACTTGCGGCGAAAGCGCGCCGGTCGCGGCCAGCACCGAATAGGACGCCACCACGCGGTCGCGTTGCGCGGTGACCAGCGCCACCCGCGCATTGACCAGATCCTGCTGCGCGTTGAGCACGTCCAGCGTCGTGCGCTGACCGACGCGGGCTTCCTCGCGCACCCCGTTGAGCGCGACCTCGGCCGCGGTGACCTGCGCCTGGGTGGCGTCGATTTGCGCCTTGGCGGCATCGAGCTGACCCCAGGCCTGGGTCACCGTCGACTGCACCTGGTCGCGGGCGGTATCGAGATCGAGCCGGCGCTGCCCGAGCGTCTCCTTGGCTTGCCGGATGGCGGAGTATTCGGCGCCGCCCTGATAGATCGGCACGGTGAGCTGGGCGGCAACGGAAGCCTGTAACTGCTCCAGCACCGCCAGCGCTTGGGTCGAGCCGAAGTTCTTCTGCACGTTGCCGACGGCGGCCAAGGTCGGAGACAGCGCGCCCTCCGCGATCTTGACCTGCTGGAGCGCGACATCGACGTTGTACATTGCCGTCGTGATCAGCGGGTGCTCGGTGCGGCCGCGGGCGATCGCGCCGTCGAGCGTGCGCGGCGACAGCCGGTCGACCGGGGCCGCTGGAGCGAGCCGCGCCGGGGCCGGCACGCCGATCACCTGCTGGTACTGCGCCTGCGCCGTGACGTAGTTCGATTCCGCGAGCGAGAGCTGCGACCTGCCGCCGGCGAGACGCGATTCCGCTTGCGCCACGTCGGTGCGGGTGACCTCGCCGGCGGTGAAGCGGTCGCGCGTCTGCCGCAGCGTGACTTCGAGCACGTTCACGTTGCTGCGCTGAAGCTCGAGGATCGCCGCCGTCTGCAGCAGATTCATGTAGGCGGTGGCGGCGTTGAGCAGCGTCGTCTGCTCGGTCGTGCGCAACACCTCGCGGGAGGAGAACACCTGGCCTTCGGCCTGACGCGTGCGGTTGGCGGTCTGAAAGCCGTTGAACAGCGTCTGGGTCGTGGTCAGGCCGAAGGACGACACCGCGACGGCGCCCTTGGTCTGGGTGTAGAGCGCGGTCCCCCCGGGCGTGGTGCCGGCCTTGGTCAAGGTGTCGATATACTGGTCGGTCAGGCTCGAGGTGCCGCTCACGCGCGGACGATAGCCCGAGAGCGCGGTGGGGACGTTCTCGTCGGTCGCGCGCGTTGCCGAGCGCTGGGCGTTGAGCTGAGGATTGTTCTGATAGGCTTGGACCAGGGCGCCGTTCATGGTGCCGGTGCCGGCTCCCGCGCGCGCGTTGTTGACCACCATGTCGCCGGCAAACGAGGTGACCGGCAGGGCCGTCAGCGCGGAAACGGCAACCGCGACGATGCGCGCAACCCGCGCGTCCGCCCGCCGCCCCCGAGCACCCCGCAACATCACCGACTCCCCATCCGCCGTCCGGCCCCTCCGGAGGCGGCTCCAGCCCACTCGAACCGCTAATGGGCAAAGTTAACCATAATTGGGCTGTGGAAGCCCTCGGGAAGCGGTGCATTGACGAAAAGGCGGCGCTTGGTGCTTTCGCGCCACACCAAGCTGTGGAAAAGCCGGCAAAAACCGCCGATTTCAGAAGACGAAGGCGGGCGGCGCGGCAAAACCGGGGAGCAGCGGCGCCGCAGCATCGAAAATCGGCCGTCCGCTCACATCGCCCGCCACCGAGCGGTAGAGCATCGCCCGCCCGGCGGGTGCGCCGCCCACCACGGCGACGAGCCGGCCGCCGTCCTTGAGCTGGCGGCAGAGCGCGTCCGGCACGATCTCGGTCGCCCCGTTGAGGACGATGACATCGTACGGAGCCGCGGCCGGCCACCCTGCCGTCAACGGGCCGGCCTCGACCGTCACATTGCTCGCGCCGACGGCGGCGAGCGTCTCGCGCGCCAGCCGGACCAAGGCGGGATCCTGCTCGAGCGCCACCACCGAGCGCGCTAGGCGCGCCAGCAGCGCCGACGAGTAGCCGGTGGCGCAGCCCACATCGAGCACGTGGTCGTCCGCCTCGACCGCCGCGGCCTGCACCAATTTGGCCAGCACCATGGGCTTGAGCAGGCGGCGCACCGGTTCGCCCGCCGTCGCCGGGGCGACCGGAACGTCGCGATCGAGATACGCGAGCGGCGCGGTGGCCGCGGACACGAAGCGCTCGCGCGGCAGGTCGAGCATCGCCGCGATGATACGCAGATCGGTCACGTCGCTGGTGCGGACCTGGCCGTCCACCATCATGCGACGCGCCGTGGCAAAGTCCGTCATCGGCGGGATTCCACGAGGTGCGAACCGGGGTCTCTTAGCTGCAAGCGGCGCGCAAAGGCAAGGCGCGCGGCATCGCAGCCATCCCCGCGCGCAAAACCGCCAGCGGCGGCGAATTGCGGGAGTGCAGGGCGGCGTGGCGTCCCAGCGGCGGCCAGCCGGTAGGATGATCGGGCTTCCCCCGGGCGGGGAACGCGGACGTCCGGAAGCGCGAGTTCTCGTGCAAGAATCCCCCCTCGCCTCGCCTGAAATTCACGCAAAAATTCTTCCGTAATGGCACCAGCGCCGATGTCCGCCCCTTTCGCTGGCGGGAACGCGTCCCTATCTGGCAGTCGGTTGCCTGGACTCGATTTGGAACCAACTTCCGGGGTGCCGCATTTCCAGCAGCGAAATTTTGGAACTCGTTGGCGCGCGCCCGAGCCGGCGGCGCACGCGTGCTCGCTGCGACTGCGCCGTTTCGGTTGTGCCATCCGAGGGTAATCCATGCTGCAGCAGATGACCGCGCGCCTGAAGGCGGAGCGTGATTTCGAAGGTACCGTCCACACGGTGCTGAAGGACGTGGTTGCGCTCCACGGCGCCGAGTTCGGCGACGTGCAGCTGGTCGTGGACGGAGCACTGCTGCTGGTCGACCAGCTCGGTTTCGCCGGAGAGGCATTGAGCCGATTCCGCGTGGTGCGGCGATCGGACGGGACGGCCTGCGCGCGCGCGTTTCGCAGCCGCCGTGCGGTGGTCATCGGCGACTTGCGCGAGGACGGCGAGTTCGCCCCCTATCGCGAGATCGCCGATCAGCTCGGCTTCCGCGCGGTGCAGTCCACGCCGCTGATCACCAGCCAGAACGCCTGCATCGGCGTGGTGTCGACGCATTTTGCCCAGCCGCACGAGCCGACGGCGATCGAGATGCAGACGCTGGGTGCCTACGCTGGCCTGGCGGCGGACTTGCTGGTGAAGCGGCTCGGTGCCGGCGAGCTCAAGCCGCGGGCAAAAGCCATGTCCGACGCGCTGCTGAGCGCGCCGGCCGAGTAGCTCCGCAACCGGGTGCAACTGCTGCGGTTGCCCGCCCTGACCTGCTGGAGCGCGACATCGACGTTGTACATTGCCGTCGTGATCAGCGGGTGCTCGGTGCGGCCGCGGGCGATCGCGCCGTCGAGCGTGCGCGGCGACAGCCGGTCGACCGGGGCCGCTGGAGCGAGCCGCGCCGGGGCCGGCACGCCGATCACCTGCTGGTACTGCGCCTGCGCCGTGACGTAGTTCGATTCCGCGAGCGAGAGCTGCGACCTGCCGCCGGCGAGACGCAATTCCGCTTGCGCCACGTCGGTGCGGGTGACCTCGCCGGCGGTGAAGCGGTCGCGCGTCTGCCGCAGCGTGACTTCGAGCACGTTCACGTTGCTGCGCTGAAGCTCGAGGATCGCCGCCGTCTGCAGCAAATTCATGTAGGCGGTGGCGGCGTTGAGCAGCGTCGTCTGCTCGGTCGTGCGCAACACCTCGCGGGAGGAGAACACCTGGCCTTCGGCCTGACGCGTGCGGTTGGCGGTCTGAAAGCCGTTGAACAGCGTCTGGGTCGTGGTCAGGCCGAAGGACGACACCGCGACGGCGCCCTTGGTCTGGGTGTAGAGCGCGGTCCCCCCGGGCGTGGCGCCGGCCTTGGTCAAGGTGTCGATATACTGGTCGGTCAGGCTCGAGGTGCCGCTCACGCGCGGACGATAGCCCGAGAGCGCGGTGGGGACGTTCTCGTCGGTCGCGCGCGTTGCCGAGCGCTGGGCGTTGAGCTGAGGATTGTTCTGATAGGCTTGGACCAGGGCGCCGTTAATGGTGCCGGTGCCGGCTCCCGCGCGCGCGTTGTTGACCACCATGTCGCCGGCAAACGAGGTGACCGGCAGGGCCGTCAGCGCGGAAACGGCAACCGCGACGATGCGCGCAACCCGCGCGTCCGCCCGCCGCCCCCGAGCACCCCGCAACATCACCGACTCCCCATCCGCCGTCCGGCCCCTCCGGAGGCGGCTCCAGCCCACTCGAACCGCTAATGGGCAAAGTTAACCATAATTGGGCTGTGGAAGCCCTCGGGAAGCGGTGCATTGACGAAAAGGCGGCGCTTGGTGCTTTCGCGCCACACCAAGCTGTGGAAAAGCCGGCAAAAACCGCCGATTTCAGAAGACGAAGGCGGGCGGCGCGGCAAAACCGGGGAGCAGCGGCGCCGCAGCATCGAAAATCGGCCGTCCGCTCACATCGCCCGCCACCGAGCGGTAGAGCATCGCCCGCCCGGCGGGTGCGCCGCCCACCACGGCGACGAGCCGGCCGCCGTCCTTGAGCTGGCGGCAGAGCGCGTCCGGCACGATCTCGGTCGCCCCGTTGAGGACGATGGCATCGTACGGAGCCGCGGCCGGCCACCCTGCCGTCAACGGCCCGGCCTCGACCGTCACATTGCTCGCGCCGACGGCGGCGAGCGTCTCGCGCGCCAGCCGGACCAAGGCGGGATCCTGCTCGAGCGCCACCACCGAGCGCGCTAGGCGCGCCAGCAGCGCCGACGAGTAGCCGGTGGCGCAGCCCACATCGAGCACGTGGTCGTCCGCCTCGACCGCCGCGGCCTGCACCAATTTGGCCAGCACCATGGGCTTGAGCAGGCGGCGCACCGGTTCGCCCGCCGTCGCCGGGGCGACCGGAACGTCGCGATCGAGATACGCGAGCGGCGCGGTGGCCGCGGACACGAAGCGCTCGCGCGGCAGGTCGAGCATCGCCGCGATGATACGCAGATCGGTCACGTCGCTGGTGCGGACCTGGCCGTCCACCATCATGCGACGCGCCGTGGCAAAGTCCGTCATCGGCGGGATTCCACGAGGTGCGAACCGGGGTCTCTTAGCTGCAAGCGGCGCGCAAAGGCAAGGCGCCCGGCATCGCAGCCATTCCCGCGCGCAAAACCGCCAGCGGCGGCGAATTGCGGGAGTGCAGGGCGGCGTGGCGTCCCAGCGGCGGCCAGCCGGTAGGATGATCGGGCTTCCCCCGGGCGGGGAACGCGGACGTCTGGAAGCGCGAGTTCTCGTGCAAGAATCCCCCCTCGCCTCGCCTGAAATTCACGCAAAAATTCTTCCGTAATGGCACCAGCGCCGATGTCCGCCCCTTTCGCTCGCGGGAACGCGTCCCTATCTGGCAGTCGGTTGCCTGGACTCGATTTGGAACCAACTTCCGGGGTGCCGCATTTCCAGCAGCGAAATTTTGGAACTCGTTGGCGCGCGCCCGAGCCGGCGGCGCACGCGTGCTCGCTGCGACTGCGCCGTTTCGGTTGTGCCATCCGAGGGTAATCCATGCTGCAGCAGATGACCGCGCGCCTGAAGGCGGAGCGTGATTTCGAAGGTACCGTCCACACGGTGCTGAAGGACGTGGTTGCGCTCCACGGCGCCGAGTTCGGCGACGTGCAGCTGGTCGTGGACGGAGCACTGCTGCTGGTCGACCAGCTCGGTTTCGCCGGAGAGGCATTGAGCCGATTCCGCGTGGTGCGGCGATCGGACGGGACGGCCTGCGCGCGCGCGTTTCGCAGCCGCCGTGCGGTGGTCATTGGCGACTTGCGCGAGGACGGCGAGTTCGCCCCCTATCGCGAGATCGCCGATCAGCTCGGCTTCCGCGCGGTGCAGTCCACCCCGTTGATCACCAGCCAGAACGCCTGCATCGGCGTGGTGTCGACGCATTTTGCCCAGCCGCACGAGCCGACGGCGATCGAGATGCAGACGCTGGGTGCCTACGCTGGCCTGGCGGCGGACTTGCTGGTGAAGCGGCTCGGTGCCGGCGAGCTCAAGCCGCGGGCAAAAGCCATGTCCGACGCGCTTCTGAGCGCGCCGGCCGAGTAGCTTCGCAACCGGGTGCAACTGCTGCGGTTGCCCGCCCTGACTCGCTCCTGTATAGCCGGCGCCAGCGCAGCGCCGGCGGATGGTTTGAGCCCACCGACGCGCTGCCGGGGCCACGTGGCGGAGTGGTTACGCAACGGTCTGCAAAACCGTGTACCCCGGTTCAATTCCGGGCGTGGCCTCCACTCGTGAAATCAATAACTTAAACGTCGAACGCGAGATGCTTTCTTCTTTCTGGGGACTCACTGGGGACGCAAGCGGAAAAATCCATGACACCTTTCAAACCTAAGCCTCGACAACCCGCCATGAGCAAGGCGGAGCTCAGGGCGCAAGGCGTTGAGGCATTGGCACAGGTCACCAAACCGATCATTAAATTGCCTATGAAGATCAGACGGCAGTGCGGGCGCTGCGGTGACTTCGTCTCGGTGCTGGTGGGCCCGGGCGAGGCGGTGCCCGCGTTCAAGTGTTCGGCCTGCGGTTACCCAGCGGCGTGATGGCACGTCTCGCGCCCCATCGCTCACCATCTACGGCCCGAACGCCGATGTCGCTCGCGATCTCGCGATAGCGCGAACCGAGGCGTCGGCACTTCCAGGCGCGGATGCGCTATGGGCTGGTCGTGCACGATCTTGCGGGTTAGGGCCGCCTCCTGCCGGAGTTTGGGGGCGCGCGCCTGCTGCCCGAGCGGGTCCGCACGGGCCTTCCCGCACTTCATTGTGCTATGCAGCAAAGTATTGCTGTCATGCGGTAAATATCAGTGATTACGATGGTATACCAGCCTATATGAAGGCCGGAATATTTTCACAGAGCCAATGTCCCCCCATGACCACTCTCGCCCTCGCCACCCTGCTCGATACCCGGCTGCTCCACCGCCTGTTGCGCGCCTGGACCGAATTCACGGCCGGCATCCAGGAGGCGCGCGCCATGGCCCTGCTCTACCAGACCCTTGCCGGGCTGTCGGATCGTGAGCTCGCCGTGCGCGGCCTTACCCGCCAGGACATTCCGCGCGCCGTGCTCGCCGCGTTCAGCGGCAACTGATTGCCGCGCACCCGCGCCGATTTCACGCTTTGCAAGCCGGAGGGCCTTTGTTATAGGCGGACGCTCGCGCCTGCCGCGCATTGGTCCCCGGTAGCTCAGCGGTAGAGCAACCGGCTGTTAACCGGTTGGTCGCTGGTTCGAATCCGGCCCGGGGAGCCAGCGCCAAATTCGAACTTTGATTTTTCATGAGTTTTACCGCCGTAGAAAACATTATTGAGCACTTGTGGCTCGGCGGGTCGGATCGGAGGCGTGATCCCGCCTGATCCGCTACTTCACCGCCTCCTTGGCGATGGCGTCGAGTAGCCGTTCGATCTCGGCTAGCGCCGCCTTCGAAGCATCCGAGCCATGCAGCGGCGGCGACCGGTAGCCGACATGGGTGGTGCCCGGCGCCGCCGCGGTCTCGTAGATGAAGACCACGTAAGGGCAGTATCCGACATTGGCGGCCTCCGCTTCCATCGTCGCCCGCGACAGCTTGGCGGAGCAGAACGTGAAATACTCCGCGTGCTTGTAGATCGGCGACGTGCTGCCGACGTCGGCGCCGGTACGCTCGAGCATGCCGCCGACATTGCCGTTGAAATCGACCACGAGGCCGCGGCCGACGATGGCGTTCTGTAGCTCGAACTTGACGTCCTCGAAACTGCCCTTCTTGGAATAGACCTTGAGGCCCAACTCCTGGGCCAAGCTCGGTGCGGTCGAAAAACACAACGCCAAGGCGACAGCAAGCACCGCTAAGGTTCGGCGCGTTCTTTGACGATCGGCCATGGCTACCTATCACGAGCGGCGGCCTCGCAAGCGCTTGCGAGGCTTAGGACAATAGCATCGAGCTGGGGGGCGGCGCTATGGACTAGCTTTCCTTGCTCAAATCTCCACATGGCTGAAGTGGTGTCTCAGCCATCTTTCGCCGGATGACGCGTGTCACCCCGCTTATTTTGCGGGCGAGGTTCAGCGCCCCCTTGTACAGGGCGACGCACTGAATCTTGCCGACGAAGGGAAAGCGTGGAGGGGTGTTATCGAATGTGACGGCGCTTCATTGCCGCTTGGGCCGCCGCCGGTCGCCGCCCTGTCCTTGACCGTGCTCGCCGTACTGCAAATACCACGGGTTCTGCACGCAGACGCCGCCGGTTCCGGGGCCCGCCGTCATCATGCATTGTTCGTATGAGGCGAAAGCGCAGCTCGTGCTGCCGTTGCCACTGCTGTCTTGGTATTGGACGCACCAGGGCCGGTAGATTTCGGCGGCAGCCGAGCGGGCATCGATCGCAGCGCAGGCAGCGAGCGCAAAGAAGGCCAAAGCGGCGCGGATCATGATCATGGCGATCCTCCCAATATTGACTGCCCGTGGATTGAACACCCAATAGGACCCATTATTCCACGTGGGCGGCGCCCTGCCTAGAACCTTGATCGCAGCGGCTTCAGCATAATCGCATAACATCAGCGTAAACATCGGCGTCAATGTCGGCGTTCGTGAGGGTGGCGTCATGCCGCGGCCCAAATTGTGGGGTGCAAACGATGTATCGAGATGGAGGCCACCATGTCGCTCATTCGAAACGGATTCGCTGTGCCCATGCGTCGGGGGTCGTTGGGTGTGTTGTTCTCGGCGCTTCTGGCGCTCGCTCTGTTTGATCCCCACGCGGCCGCTGCGCAGGAGATGAAGCAGATCAAGCTCACCGAGAAGCATATTCAGGGCTTCATGGCCGCCTCCAACGACATGGCGAAGGTCTACGACGGCGCGAATCCGGACAAACCGGATCCGAAGGTGGAGGCACAGGCCGCGGCTGTTGCCAAGAAGAACGGCTTTGCGAGCCTCGCTGAATATGACGACGCGTCGGCGAATATCTCGATGATCATGTCCGGCATCGACCCGCAGACGAAGAAGTTCACCGAGCCTTCCGAACAGATCAAGAAGGAGATCGCGGCGCTCAAGGCCGACAAATCCGTCCCCGAGGCGGAAAAGAAAGAGGACCTGGCGCAGCTCGAAGCGGCGCTCAAGAGCGCAAAGCCCGTTCAGTTCAAGGAAAACATCGCGCTGGTGCTAAAGTATTTCAACAAGCTCGCGCCGCTGATGCAGGACCAGGACTCGAACCCGCGACCTGCGGATTAGAAATTCTACCAGCACTGAAGCCTGCCTGGCGGCTGAGGCGTCAAACGCAATTCCAAGAACAATCACCGCTCCGATGATCGGCACGATCGCCTCCATCCATGGCGATGTGATCAGGCTCGGAACCTAGATTCGGTATGCCACTTACGAATGTGAGTGATCTCACGCCTCGAACAACTTTTTTCGCGGATTCGTTCTGAGCAACAATAGTTGCGCACGTTTGGTGCTTCCTCGGGCATTGGGCTAAGCCGGCAATGTAGCTACAATCAAAACGCGAACTCAGTCATCACGGGAGGAAGCCATGGCGAAGACAGCGAAGAAGGCAAAAAAAAAGGCAAAGACCTTCACGGCAATCGGCAAAACTTTAGACGAAGCGGTTGAGAAGGCGCACGCCCAGATTCCACCAAACCCAAGAATTTCGGATGAAATAATCAAATCGAAGATTGTTTCAGCCGGCCGACGCACTGGTGGTATTGCCGGATTCAGGGACTTCTTCGCGGAAGTCGAGCAGATCGAGAAACAATAGATAATGCTCGCGGAATGCGGCAGCGCGAGCCTTGGTGCCGTCATGGGTCGCAACCCTGGCGGCTGACGCGTCATTACCCCTGCGACTGGCTACATCGGCCGCGAGAACGCGTCCCGGCGCGCGTGCGGCGGCGACCATACCAGGCTCAACCCCTTTGCCAGCGCGCGTGCGCTTCCGGCCTTCTTTGCGCCCTTCGGTCTGCGCTGCCGAGCCTCCTTCTCCAGGCCGGCGACGAACGCGCGCAGCGCCGCCGGCGTCGGCGCCGCCTGGCGCGGGGCTCGCGCCCGCACCGGCAGACCCACGTCGATCTTGGCAAGGCGCCGGTGACGCTTGATCCCCTTGTGCCGCGCGACGATGCGATAGGCGAACGCGACGCTCGCTACCCGCCGCCTTGCAGCTCTGGCACCTCGAAGCGAGCCGCCGCCAAATTCGTGCTTTGATTGCTCACGATTTTTTCGTTTTCTGTCAAACCTCGCGACCAAGGGCCTTCCGCAGGCGCGCTCGCCGAAATTAACATGCGCACAGCCCGGAACAGCGGCTTGCACCTGCGCGTTGACTTCGGCCAGGCGCACCGGAGTCTATGCCGTGAAGTCGCAGGTAGAAGATTATCGTGCGAAGGCTGAAGAGTATTCTCGTCTGACGGCTGCCACCAAGTCACCGCGGGAGGGCCGTCGATACCGACAATTCGCCGAGATGTATCGGGCACTCGCGCTCGGCGAAGAACCCCAAAAAACCCGAAAGCGTCCAACCTCAACCGTGATCGGTAAAACGAACGCGGCATAGCCTTTGCAGCAGGTGGATGGCGCTCCCCGGCCCGAACAATTGCCGTTTTCGGCAATTCTTTTCCGTTCTCGTTTCGCGGAAACTTCCTATGCGGTTGGGGTAGCGTCCTGGTGTTGATCCCAATTTGAACCGCGGCAAAGAGCGGGCCTGGCTCGCACCCTCTTGAGAACCTCAGGCCCCTCGCAAAGCCCTCTCCTGCCGCGCTCGAACCTTTGCGACCGCGCGCGCCCAGGCACTCTGCGGCGCAACGCGCTCGTTTGGAGCCGCAGGCCACGCGGAGCGGTCTGAAGGTGCTGCAGGTGGCCGCACGGGTTCGGCAAGCCTGAGGCGGGCTGCGACTGTTGCCTCTTCCGCAAGCGCGGTCTGCTTGCTCCGGAGCTTCTGGACCGCCTTCGTCCAGGCGGCAGTCTTCGCTGCCGCTGCTCGCTCTTTGAGGTCGGTCTGTCTGCTGCGGACCGTCTCGACAGCTTTCCCCCACCCGCTGGGGGCGGCAACGCACCCGTCCCAGAGCGTGTCAGTTGGCCTTGCTATGACCGGCAAGTGCGTGACAGGCATTTGCGGGCGCCTGAATTTCACTCGCCGTGCAAGCTGTGGACAAGCCGAGCATTTGAAGATGTGGCGCTCAAGTCCAGGCACCGTACCGGTGTCATCCAGGACCACCTGCATCAGAAACATCTTAGCGCCGCACGCCACGCACTTCATCACACTTCGCTGCCCCCAACACACATACGCGCCTATGGAGCGCTATGGCCGCTCATGCTGTCAAGCGGTCCAGGCGGATTGGTGATTGCGCATCAAGGGCTCGCCCTGTGGAGACCGAGCACCGGGTGGCGCGTGTCACCCCGCTTATTTTGCCGGCGGACGTATGTGATCAATGCCTCCGGGCGCTGGATCTTGACTTTGAGGGCCGCAACCAACGCATCCTCCGCGTCCACGATGACGTGGCCGGTCTTTCCCTGCAGCTTAAAACCAACGGCAAACTGCAACTGCACTCCTCCCTGCCTTATTGAGCCTACAGCTTCCACAATGCTCATTCGATCACCTCGTCGGCAAGCGCGAGCGGGGTCGCGGAACGCCGCATCGATCAAACGCGAACACCGGCATGGAATGGGCCGCGCGCCGACCCCGCGATTTGCTACATCGGCCGCGGGAAAGCGTCCCGCCGCGCGTGCGGCGGCGACCATACCAGGCTCAACCCCTTTGCCAGCGCGCGTGCGCTTCCGGCCTTCTTCGCGCCCTTCGGTCTGCGCTGCCGCGCCCTCTTCTCCAGGCCGGCGACGAACGCGCGCAGCGCCGCCGTCGTCGGCGCCGGCCTGCGCGCGGTTGGCGCCCGCGGCACCGGCAGACGCGTGTCGACCTTGGCGAAGCGGCGGCGACGTCTGATTCCCTTGCGCCGCGCGACGATGCGATAGGAGAACGCGACGCTCGATTTGCCGCCTTGCAGCTCGCGCACCTCGAAGCGCGTGGCGCTCTTGCCGCGCACATAGAGTCCGGCGCAATCGCCCTCGGGCGTGACGAATACGCGATAGCCGCCGGGCGTCACCACCTTGGCGAAATCCGCGTCGAGCCGCACGACCGCACGGCCGCGCACGAGCCTCGCCGTGCCGAAGTCCTCGAACCAGTGCTCCGGGCTCTCCATGCAGTGGAGCACGCGCTGCGTGCCGTCGGGGAACGCCACCACGCCGTTCTTCACATTCGCCGTGAGCGTGCCGTTGACGATGACGTTGCCGGCGAAAAGCGGCTCCAGCAGGCCAAGGTCTCATGAGCGCAGTCGACCAAGGTCCCTTCGACGTCGAACATGACGAAAGGCTTGGGCATTCGCGGGGCCCAGCATCAGGCCCGCTTGGGCGGCGACGCCGCGTCCGTTACCGGCATTTCCGGAACCAGGGGCGGCGCGGCCACTTCGCGCTCGCGACGCCGCAGCCATTCACGGGTTTCCTTGCGGCGCTTCTCCGCTTCCCAATGTCCGGTGTATCCGGGCTCGTAAGGAAGGACGAATTTGGATGTCTTGAGCATGGGTATTGTCCTTTGCGATTCAACGATCGTTGCTCGTCGTTGTTCCGCAGGCGGCCTTGCGGGAGCCTTCCGCGTGGCGCTTCGCCTCTCGGCGCGGACAGGTTCGAACGCAGGAAACGAGCGTGCTCAGCGAACTGTGCCTCCAAGCTGCCGTGCGTCGCAGGTCAAAAGAGCGGAGCCGCCGGCATGGCGGCCCCTGCCTCGAACCCCGCTTCGCCGGGCGGGATATGGGCCCGGACGGGGTTCCAACCGGCGCGCGCAGGTCAGCTCGTGCTGCGCCCACGGCTCCGGGGCGGCGGGCGCCCGGGCTCTACGATGGTCGGACCGAGATCGGCCACAGCCCGCCGGCCCCGCATTTCAATTCTTTTATGTGCAGTATGCTGGTTTTCCCGGAACGATGTTTCGCTGCCTCCGTTGGTCAGGGAAAACACACAGGTGGCGGTCATGGCGAGTAAGGCAGAAGAGTACCGGCGGCTTGCGCGGGAGTGCTTGGAAGCCGCCAACAGCGGCCAGAATGAAGACGGCCGGAATGCCTTGCTACAGATGGCGCAGGTCTGGCTTCGTCTGGCGGCGGAACAGGCCGAGGATCTCGGCCAAGCGACGGCCACGCCGCCCGGTTCGGCCGAGGAACCCCGTCCGGTCGTCCAGCAGCAACAGCAGCAGCAGGTTCAACCCAAAACCGACGACCACAAGGGCTAGCGTCGCCTCGGTCGGCGGCGCCGCTGCGTGATCGAGGCCAGCCGCAAGAGCAGATCGGCTGACGGCCGCGACGACCCCCCGCAAATTCCGCCGAGGCCGGGCTACCTTCTTTTTCCCGTCGCCTGCCCCGTGGCGGCGTCACGCGGCGCGGTGACGGACCGGAACAGCTTGGGCGACGATTTGTCGTTGACCTTGGTCACCGGGATATCGCTGTGCTGGACCTTGTTCTTGGACTTGGCGACGGCGGCGCTCGGGCAGGCAGCGGCGGCCGCCGCGAACAACGCGGCCGTGGTCAAGACGATCGATTTGCGCATGGAACTTCTCCGCTGAGCAACTCGCGGGCGTGGAAGATGAAGCATTGCAGGCCCGCGAAAGCGTGTCCAGCACGGCTCGGAGTCAGCGTCCTGGTGAGGACTCGCTCGGCGGGCCTGCGATGGTTTCAAACGATGTGAGGATCCAAGGGTGCGCTGATGCCTTGGATCAAGACGTTGTCGCCGGGGCCGCCGTCGAGGACGTCGAGCCCGAGGCCGCCGAGCAGCACGTCGTCTCCTGCCCCTCCGAGCAGGGTGTCGGGGCCGTCGCTGCCGATCAGGACGTCGTTGCCGTTCCCGCCGTCGGCGGTGAACAGCATGGCCGTCCCGAGCCCCGAGGCGTCGATGACGTCGTCGCCGGCGACGCCGTTGATGACGATGCGGTCGGTTGCCTCGAAGCCGGAGATCGTCACCTGGGCGGCCAGGCCCGACACCGTCACCACGCCGTTGTTGTTGCTGACCGTGATCGCGTCGTCGCCGTTGGTGGCGTTGATGACAATCGTGTCCACCTGGCCGTCGCCGCCGCCGCCCGCAGCGGACAGATCGATCCGGACGTTGTTGACGTCGGTCCCGGACAGGTCATTGACCGTGATGGTGTCGGCGCCACCGAGGGCGTGGAAATCCACCACCTCGGTGTCGTTCACGTCCATCGTGACATTGGCGTCGCGAGAGAAATTCAGGCGATCGCCGTTGGCCGAGATCGTGATGCTTTCGCTCACGTTCGCACCGTTGAACAGGAGCGTGTCGGTGCCGGACCCGCCCTCGATCACGTCGTTGTCGTCGCCCGGGTTCCAGATGAACACGTCGTTGCCCGCACCCAGGAACCCAGCGTCATTTCCGTCGCCGCCGATCACCACGTCGTTGCCCTGGCTGCCGAAGAACACGTCGCCACCCAAACCGAGGTTGAACGTGAGGCTGATCTGGCCGGCGGGGAGCGTCGAGGCGTCGACCACATCACCGCCGGCGCCGCCGTTGATGATCAGCTGGTCGGTGGCATCGGCATGAAAGACGCCCACGGCGGCGGGGGTGCCGCTGACCAGGACGCCGCCATTGAAGGAAGTAACATTGATCGCATCGCCGGCGGCGCTGCCGTTGACGGTCACGCTGTCCAACGCGCCGTCGGCGACGCCGAGCGTGCTGGCGAGATCGACCCGCACCCCGGCGAGCGGAAGATCGGTGCCGGTGAGATCGTTGACCACGATGGTGTCGGCGCCGCCGAGGGCGTGGAGATCGACCAGCTCGACATCGTTGACATCCATCGTGACATTGCCGATGTCGCGGGTGAAGAGCACGCGCTCGCCATTGGCCGAGATCGTGAAGGTCTCGGCGATGTTGGCGCCGTTGAACAAGAGCGTGTCGATGCCGGCGCCGCCCTCGACCAGGTCGCTGCCGTCGCCCGGGTTCCAGATGAACGTGTCGTTGCCCGCGCCCAGGAACCCGGCGTCATTCCCGGTCCCGCCGATCACGACGTCGTTGCCCTGGCTGCCGAAGAACACGTCGCCACCCGCCCCGAGATTGAGTGTGAGACCGACCTGGCCGGCGTTGAGCCCGGAGGCGTTGATCACATCACCGCCGGCGCCGCCGTTGATGGTCAGCTGGTCACCGGCGTCGGCATGGAAGATGGCGACCGGAGCGGGGCTACCGGTGATCAACACATTCCCGGCACCGATCGACAGCAGATTGATCGCATCGTCCCCGGCGGTGCCGTTGACGATCACCCGATCCACCTGGCCGTCGCCGACGCCGGCCCCGAGCGCACCCTCGAGATCGACCGCCACCCCGGCGAGCGGCAGATCGGTGCCGGTGAGATCGTTGATCACGATGGTGTCGGCGCCGCCGAGGGCGTGGACATCGATCCGCTCGACGCCGTTGACGTCCATCGTGACGCTGCCGACATCGCGGGACAGGCGCACGCGTCCGCCGTTGGCCGAGATGTCGAAGATCTCGTTGATGTTGGCGGCGACGAAATCGAGCCGGTCGGTGCCGGCCTGACCTTCGACCGTGTCGCTGCCGTCGCCCGGGTTCCAGAAGAACGTGTCGTTGCCCGCGCCCAGCAAGGCCAGATCGTCCCCTCTCCCGCCGACGACCAGGTCGTTGCCGTCGTCGCCCAGGAGGGTGTCGTTGCCCTGGCTGCCGGTCAGCACGTCGTCGCCAGTACCGCCATTGAGGGTCAGGCTGATCGCGCCGGCGGCGAGCGTCGAGGCGTTGATGGTGTCGTTGCCAGCGCCGCCGTTGACGATCAGCTGGTCGGTGGCATCGGCGTGAAAGATACCCACGGCCGCGGGGGTGCCGCTGACCAGGACGCCGCCATTGAAGGGGGCAACATTGATCGTCTCGCTGCCGGCACCGCCGTTGACGGTCACGCTGTCCAACGCACCGTCGGCGACGCCCGAGCCGCGCACGCCCTCGAGATCGATCTTCACCCCGGCGAGCGGGAGGTCGGTGCCGGTGAGATCGTTGACCAGGATGGTGTCGGCGCCGCCGAGGGCGTGGACATCGACCTGCTCGACGTCGTTGAGGTCCATCGTGACGGTGCCGATGTTGCGGGTGAAGCGCACGCGCTCGCCGTTGGCCGAGATGTCGAAGATCTCGGCGATATTGGCGCCGTTGAAATCAAGGCGGTCGAAGCCGGCCTGACCCTCGACCGTGTCGCTGCCGTCGCCGGGATCCCACTGGAACACGTCGTCGCCGGCGCCGAGAAGGGCGACGTCGTTGCCCTGGTTGCCGTCGATGAAATCGTTGCCGTCGCCGCCGAGGAGAGTGTCGACGCCGTTGCCGCCGAGAATGGTGTCGTTGCCGGCACCGCCGTCGACTCTCAGGCTGATGAGGGCAGCCAGATTGCCCGTGGCGCTGAAGGTGTCGTCGCCACCGTTCATGTTCAGGACGAGATTTTCGGTCGTCCCGATGTCGAGGCTGAACGGCGCGGGATCGAGGCGGTCGAAGCGCACGCGCGTACCGTTGGCGGTGACAGTGAAGACCTCCGCGCCGTTGCCGCCGTTGACCTCGGCGGTGTCGCTGCCATCGCCACCCTCGAACAGATCGGTACCGTCGCCCGGATTCCAGATGAGGCGGTCGTTGCCGGCATCGCCGAACACCTGGTCGTCGCCGGGGCCGCCGGTGAGCGTATCGTTGCCGTCGCCGCCGCGCAGCACGTCGCTACCCTGGCTGCCGGTGAGCGTGTCGTCGCCCACGCTGCCGTCGAGCGTGAGAGCGATGGCGCCGGCGGCAAGCGTCGAGGCGTTGATCGTGTCGTTGCCGGCGCCGCCGTTGACGATCAGCTGGTCGGTGGCATCGGCGTGAAAGACGCCCACGGCCGCGGGGGTGCCGCTGACCAGGACGCCGCCGTTGAAGGACGGTAACATTGATCGCCTCGCTGCCTGCGCCGCCGTTGACCGTCACGCTGTCCAACGCGCCGTCGGCGACGCCTGAGCCGCGCACGCCCTCGAGATCGATCTTCACCCCGGCGAGCGGGAGGTCGGTGCCGGTGAGATCGTTGACCACGATGGTGTCGGCGCCGCCAAGGGCGTGGAAGTCGACCTGCTCGACGTCGTTGAGGTCCATCGTGACATTGGCGATGTCGCGAGTGAAGCGCACGCGCTCACCGTTGGCCGAGATATCGATGATCTCGTTGATGTTGGCGCCGTTGAAATCAAGCCGATCGAAGCCGGCCTGACCCTCGACCGTGTCGTTGTCGTCGCCCGGGTTCCAGACGAACACGTCATTGCCCGCGCCGAGGAGCGCGATCTCATTCCCGTCCCCGCCGTTCACGACGTCGTTGCCCTGGCTGCCGATCAGCACGTCGCCACCCAAACCGCCGTTGAGGGTGAGGCCGATCTGGCCGGCGTTGAGCCCCGAGGCATCGATTATGTCACCGCCAGCGCCGCCGTTGATGACGAGTTGGTCGGTGGCTTCCGAGTGGAAGATGGCGACGGGAGCGGGGCTGCCGGTGATCAAGACACCCGCACCGCCATTGATCGAAACAAGATTGATCGGGTCGTTGCCCGCCGTGCCGTTGACGATCACCGTGTCCACCTGGCCGTCGCCGACGCCCCGTGCCGAGCGCGCCCTCGAGATCGACCGCCACCCCGGCGAGCGGCAGGTCGGTGCCGGTGAGATCGTTGATCACCACGGTGTCGGCGCCGCCGAGGGCGTGGACATCGATCCGCTCGACGTCGTTGACGTCCATCGTGACGCTGCCGACATCGCGGGACAGGCGCACGCGCCCGCCGTTGGCCGAGATGTCGATGGTCTCGTTGACGTTGGCGGCGGCAAAATCGAGCCGGTCGAAGTCGGCCTGACCCTCGACGATGTCGCTGCCGTC
>CAVQIP010000079.1:0-31331 GCA_963712565.1 uncultured Alphaproteobacteria bacterium
AGTATCGCAAGCGGATCGATGATTTCGACTTTGATCTCGTGGTGCAACGATTCAGTTTCTCGAGCACGCCCGGCGACTCGCTGCGAAACTTTTTCACCTCGCAGGCCGCGGCCATGAAAGGCTCGCAGAATCTCGCCGGCATTGCCGATCCGGTGATCGATGCACTGGTCGACAAGATCATCGCTGCCGACAGCCGGGCGACGCTGATAGCCGCGTGCAAGGCGCTTGACCGGGTCATTCGTGCTGGCCGCTACTGGATCCCGCACTGGTACAAGGCCTCGCACTGGCTGGCCTATTGGGACGTGTTCGGCCGGCCCGCGACAAAACCGCGCTACGGCCGTGGCATCCCCGAGACCTGGTGGTACGACCGCGACAAGGCGGCCCAACTCGAGCAGCGGGGCTAGAGCGCGAACGCAGGCACGACATGACCGCCTACATCATTCGCCGCATCCTGTTTATGATCCCCACGCTGTTCGGGATCATGCTGGTGTCGTTCGTCGTGGTCCAGTTCGCGCCCGGCGGGCCGGTCGAACGCGTGATCGCGCAGCTCTCCGGCTCCGATACCGGAGCGACCTCGCGCATCTCGGGCTCGCCGAGCGGCGATCTCGGCGCGCGCGGACAGCCGGGAGGCGCCTCCGGCATCGATGCGGTGAACAGCAAATACCGCGGCGCCCAGGGCCTCGATCCCGAGTTCATCAAGAACCTGGAGAAGCAGTTCGGGTTCGACAAGCCGGCCTACGAGCGCTTCTTCCTGATGCTGTGGAACTATCTGCGGTTCGATTTCGGCAAGAGCTATTTCCGCGACACCACCGTGCTGCAACTCATCAAGGAGAAGCTGCCGGTCTCCATTTCGCTCGGCCTCTGGTTGACGCTGTTGACCTATCTGATCTCGATCCCGCTCGGCATCCGCAAGGCGATCAAGGACGGCTCGCAGTTCGACGTGTGGACGTCGGGCGCCATCATCGTGGGATACGCCATCCCGGGATTTCTGTTCGCGATTCTGCTCATCATCCTGTTCGCCGGCGGCTCCTTCTTCAATATTTTCCCGCTGCGCGGGCTGACCTCCGACTATTGGGCGTCATTGTCGCTGCCGGAAAAAATCCTCGATTATTTCTGGCATCTGGTGCTGCCGATCATCTCCATGGGGCTTGCCGCGTTCGCCACCATGACGCTGCTGACCAAGAATTCGTTTCTCGACGAAATCCGCAAGCAATACGTGCTCACGGCCCGCGCCAAGGGCTGTGCCGAGCGCCAGGTGCTCTACGGGCACGTCTTTCGCAATGCCATGTTGATCGTGATCGCGGGCTTTCCCGGCGCGTTCGTGCACGCCTTCTTCTCCGGCTCGCTGCTGATCGAGACCATCTTCTCGCTCGACGGCATCGGTCTGCTCGGCTTCGAGAGCGTGCTCAACCGCGACTACGCGGTGGTGTTCGCCACGCTCTACATCCTGTCGCTGGTCGGGTTGCTGGTGAACCTGCTTTCCGACCTCACCTACACCTGGGTCGATCCGCGCATCGACTTCGAGACGCGGGAGGTGTGAGGTGGACGATCGAACCACGATCACGGTCCCGGAGACCACGGCGCAGACCCCGATGGGGCTCGGCGTGCTGCCGGAACGCCATCGCCTCGCGATCTCGCCGCTCAATCGCCGGCGCTGGCTGAACTTCAAGGCCAACCGGCGCGGCTACTGGGCGTTCTGGGTTTTCATGGTCTTGTTCGTGGTCTCGCTGTTCGCCGAGTTCATCGCCAACGACAAGCCGTTCTATGTGAGCTACGAGGGCAAGTCGTATTTCCCGGTCTTCGTCGCCTACCCGGAGACCGCGTTCGGCGGCGACTTCGAGACCGCCGCCGATTATCGCGATCCGTATCTGCAGAAACTGATCGCCGACAAGGGCGGCTACATGCTGTGGCCGCCGGTCCGCTACTCCTACAACACCCACAATCTCGACCTGCCGACGCCGGCGCCCTCGAAGCCGACCTGGCTGTTGACCGAGGAGCAATGCAAGGCGGTGGTCGAGCGCAAGGGCGTTTCCGGCTGCAGCGAACTGGAATACAACTGGCTCGGCACCGACGACCAGGGCCGCGACGTGCTGGCGCGTCTGCTCTACGGCTTCCGCCTGTCCGTGCTGTTCGGACTGGCGCTGACCATCGTCTCCTCGGTCATCGGCGTCGCCGCCGGCGCGGTGCAGGGCTATTTCGGCGGCTGGACCGACCTCCTGTTCCAGCGGTTCATCGAGATCTGGACCTCGATCCCCTCGCTCTATCTGCTGCTGATCATTTCGTCCGTGCTGGTGCCCGGCTTCTTCGTGCTGCTCGGGATTCTCCTGCTGTTCTCCTGGGTGTCGCTGGTCGGGCTGGTGCGCGCCGAGTTCCTGCGCGGGCGCAATTTCGAATATATCCAGGCCGCGCGCGCGCTCGGCGTGTCGAACGGCACCATCATGTTCCGGCACCTTTTGCCCAACGCCATGGTCGCGACCATGACGTTCCTGCCGTTCATTCTCTCCTCCTCGGTGATGACGCTGACCGCGCTCGATTTCCTCGGCTTCGGATTGCCGCCGGGCTCGCCGTCGCTCGGCGAAATGCTGTCGCAGGCCAAAGCCAACATCCAGGCGCCTTGGCTCGGCCTCGCGGGCTTCCTGACCGTTGCGACGATGCTCTCGCTGCTCATCTTCATCGGCGAAGCCGTGCGCGACGCCTTCGACCCGAGAAAGACCTTCGAGTGAGCATGATGGAGGCGCCTTACCAAAAACTGCTCGAGGTCGACGACCTCTCCGTCGCCTTCCGCCAGGGCCAGCGCGAGACGCTCGCCGTCGACCGCGTCTCCTTCGAGATCAAGAAAGGCGAAACCGTCGCGCTGGTGGGCGAATCGGGCTCGGGCAAATCGGTGACGGCGCTGTCGGTGCTCAAGCTGCTGCCTTACCCGGCCGCGCGCCACCCGTCCGGCTCGATCCGTTTCAAGGGCCAGGACCTGCTGCGCCTGCGCGAAGACGAGATCCGCCACGTGCGCGGCAACGACATCACCATCATTTTCCAGGAGCCGATGACCTCGCTCAATCCGCTCCACACCATCGAGAAGCAGATCGGCGAGATTCTGCTGCTGCATCAGGGCCTGACCGGCCAGGCCGCGCATGCGCGCACGCTCGAGCTTTTGACCCAGGTCGGCATCCCCGAGCCGGAGACGCGGCTCCAGAGCTATCCGCATCAGCTGTCCGGCGGCCAGCGCCAGCGCGTGATGATCGCCATGGCGCTCGCCAACGAGCCCGATCTCCTGATCGCCGACGAGCCGACGACTGCGCTCGACGTGACCGTGCAGGCGCAGATTCTGGCCCTGCTGAAGGAACTGCAGACGCGTCTGGGCATGGCGATGCTGTTCATCACCCACGACCTCGGCATCGTGCGCAAGCTCGCCGACACGGTGTGCGTGATGAAGGAGGGCAAGATCGTCGAAAAGGGACCGGTCGAGCGCGTCTTCACCGCGCCCGAGCACGCCTATACCCGCGCGCTGCTGGCGGCCGAGCCCAAGCCCGATCCGGCTCCGGTCAATGCCGGCGCCCCGGTGGTGGTCGAGACCCAGGACCTCAAGGTCTGGTTTCCGATCAAGCGCGGCGTGATGCGCCGGGTCGTCGGCCACATCAAGGCGGTCGACGGGGTCAGCATCGCGGTGCGCCAGGGCGAGACGCTCGGCATCGTCGGCGAATCGGGCTCCGGCAAGACGACGCTGGGCCTCGCCATTCTGCGGCTGGTGTCGTCGGATGGGTCGATCACATTTCTCGGCAGCACGACCGCCGGCCTGACGTTCCGGCAAATGCGGCCGTTCCGCCTTCATATGCAGATCGTGTTCCAGGATCCGTACGGCTCGCTCTCGCCGCGCATGTCGGTTGCCGACATCATCGAAGAGGGCTTGTGGGTGCATCACCCGAAGCTGACGAGCGCGCAGCGCGAGGAGCGCGTGATCAGGGCGCTGCAGGACGTCGGCCTCGATCCCGACACCCGTTTCCGCTACCCGCACGAATTCTCCGGCGGCCAGCGCCAGCGCATCGCGGTGGCGCGCGCGGTCGTGCTGGAGCCGACCTTCGTCGTGCTCGACGAGCCGACGAGCGCGCTCGACATGCTGATCCAGGCGCAGATCGTCGAGCTTTTGCGCGCGCTGCAGAAGCGGCGCAATCTCACCTATATGTTCATCTCCCACGACCTGAGGGTGGTGGCCGCGCTCGCGAGCCGCCTCGTCGTCATGCGTCACGGCAAGGTGGTGGAGGAGGGGCCCGCCGCCGAACTGTTCGCGCGCCCCAAAAGCGACTATACCCGCGCGCTGCTGGCGGCCGCCTTCAACCTGGAGACGGCGCCCGCGGGCGTGGTCGCGCAGTGAGCACGCCCGCGATGGGGGCGTCCATGAGTGCCGTACGCGGTCCGATCGCCGATCAAGCCGCCGATGTCGCGGTCTTGGGTCGGGGAATTCTCGCCGAGGGTTTCCGGCGCTATGAGCGATTGCGCTTTGCGCCCGCGCACGCGCCCGCTGCGGTGCGGACCCACGACATCCTGCGCGCGGGACCCGTGGCGGCGGTCTTGCCGGTCGACGTCGCCCGCGACGAGCTCGTCCTCATCCGGCAATTCCGCCTGGCCGCGCACCTCGCCAGCGGGACAGGAAGTCTCGTCGAGATCGTGGCCGGGCACGTCGAGGCGGACGAGGCTCCGGTCGCGACCGCGCGCCGCGAATGCGTGGAGGAAATCGGGCTGGCCCCGGCTCCCTTGATCGAACTGTTCAGCTATCTGACCTCGCCGGGCATCTGCGACGAGGAGATTACGCTGTTCCTCGGCGCGGTCGACGCCGCGCGTGTGCCCGAGCGTGCGGGCGCCGCCGCCGAGCACGAGGAGACCGTGCCGATGCGGGTGCCGGTCGACGCGGCGCTTGCGGCGCTCGCCGCCCGCGTCATCCGCAACGGCCCGCTCATCGTCGCGCTGCAGTGGCTGGCGCTCAATCGCAGCCGTCTTCCCGAGATTGTGCGGACGGGCTCCGCTTCGCCCTGATGGGTGCGATCCTTCTCGCCGTGACCGGGTTCGATCCGAACGCCTGGGAGGAGCGCTTCCGCGCGCTGGCGCCGCAGCGCGACATCCGGCTGTGGCCACAGCGGCTCGGCGACCCGGCCGAGATCGTCTATGCCTGCGCCTGGCAGGTGCCGCGCGGCGTGTTCGCCGCTTTGCCGCGTCTGCAGGCGATCTTTTCCCTCGGCGCCGGGGTCGATCATCTCATTGCCGATGCCGCCCTGCCGCCTGTGCCGGTGGTGCGCATCGTCGATCCCGATCTCACCATGCGAATGACCGAGTACGTCGTGCTGCACGTATTGATGCATCACCGGCGCCAGCGGTGCTACGACGCCCAGCAACGCGAGCGCATCTGGCGCGAGTACGAACAACCTCCGGCCAGCGCGGTCGCGGTCGGGGTGATGGGCCTCGGCGTGCTCGGCCGCGACGCCGCGTTCGCGCTGCGCCGGCTCGGCTTTCGCGTCGCCGGCTGGAGCCGGACACCGAAGACGCTGCCCGATATCGAGACCTTTCACGGCCGCGATGGACTCGATGCCTTTGTCCGCCGCACCGAGATTCTGGTTTGCCTGCTGCCGGCGACGCCGGCGACGCAAGGGCTGCTCCGGCTCGAGCTTCTGCGCAAGCTCGAGCGCGCCGGCGCCGCCGGAGGCGCCTACCTGATCAATGCCGGACGCGGCGCGCTCCAGGTCGACGCCGATATCCTGGCTGCGCTCGACGAAGGTTCGCTCGCGGGCGCAACCCTCGACGTCTTTGCGACCGAGCCGCTGCCGGCGACGAGCCCGTTCTGGACGCATCCGAAGGTCACCGTCACGCCGCACAATGCCGCCGCCTCGGACCCGCGTGCACTCGTCGCCAATGTGCTTCGCCAGATCGACCGCTTCGAGGCCGGGCTGCCGCTCGAGCACGTGGTCGACCGCGGGGTGGGCTATTAGGCTGCTTCGGCAACCGGCGACACCCCGCGCCGTTTCCGCTTGCGTGCGGCCAGGGGTCGGCACCCGCCTGGCGTCCGGCCTGTCAACATCGGCCGTCGGCTGGTGTAGGATGGTCGATAGTTGCCCTTGAACGGAGTGTGCCGAAATATCCGCCGGGACCGGTGGGCAACGAGGCTGCCGTCGGCAGGCGCAATCCTTCCGAGACCGCCGTTTTTCCGGCGTCTCCACCGCCGCTCACGCTCACGCAGTTTGTGCGCGCGTTCGTACACAGCGGTCGGCAATCTTTGTGAACAACCACACGGAGGACCACATGCCGACGTTCATACTGTCGCTCACCTGGACCGATCAGGGAATTCGCAAGGTCAAGGACGCCCCGCAACGGAACAAAGCCGCCAAGGAGCTCGCCAAGAAACTCAAGATCGACATCAAGCATGTCTATCTGACCTCCGGCGACGACGACCTCCTTCTCATTGTCGAGACCCCGAATGGAGACAACGTCGCCAAATTCGCGCTCGCGATCGGCGCGCTGGGGAACGTGCGCACCCGAACTGCCAGGGCTTGGCCCGAATCCGAATATCTCAAGATGATTTCCGAACTGCCATAGCAGCACCCGGACCGCGTCGCGGATACGCGGCGGGGTGAAGACGATGGCGGCGTTTACGCGAGGGGGCGGCTGCGGCCGCCTCCTCGGGACCGCCATCGGGCCGAGGCCCGCGGCTTCAGCTCGACCTCGCCTTCGCGGTTCCCGCGACAGGCCCGCTCCGACGCGTCAACTCTGACGCGCCCGCCAGGCCAGACTGCCGAGAGCAACCCCCTCGCAGATGAGCTCTATGCCGAGCAGCACACCCAGCAGCCAGACCGCCGTGAGCGGAATGCTGGCCCAAAGATAGAAAGCCAGCAGGATCCCGATGACGCCGCTGACGAACACCCAACCCCAGTTCGGAAGAGGTCGTATCGTCAGCGAAAAAATAACTTTCGAAATGCCTTCGACCATGAAGAAAACGATCACCAGCAGCGTGAGGGTGAGCAGGCTTTCCCCCGGATTGCGAAGGAACAGAGCGCCGACGATCAAAAACAGCACGACAGAAACTAGCTGCAGCCAGAAATGCGGCACGGCGCGCGCGCCGATCAGGCTGATGCCTTGCACGATGCCGCTGATGATCAACAGCCATCCGAGAAAAAAGACCACCGCGACCGTCGATAATACCGGATAGACCAAGGCCACAATGCCGGCGATGATCATCAGAGCACTTTGCACGAGATACCAAAGCGAATGCCGCTTGACGGTTTCGCGCATTGCCTCGCGCATCACTTGGGCGGCCTCTTCGAGTGACGTGGGCATGGTCCGTCTCCTTCGATGTGTTCACCAGGTCGAAGGCCTCCGCCGGCAATCTTAGCGCAATGGCTCGGCATTTGAACCGGGCCGCGATGAGCAGGTCAGCGTTCCTGACGGAAATAGGGCTTGTCCTTGATCAGGAGCAGGATCACCGGGGTCGCCATCAGCAGCGCGCCAAGGACGAGCGAGCCGATCAGTGCCGTGGCGCTCAGTCTTCCGTCGCTGGCCACGCGCCAGTAGCAGGCGATCGCGACCGGGAAGAACAGCACGATGGCGGTGATCAAGCCGGGCGAGAAGCGGCCCTTCATGCGAACGACCGGGAGAACATGGAAGAAGGTGGCGTTGATCAGCATCAGCGCGGGAAAGGCGAGTGCTACCGCCGGCCAGGCGGCGAGGTTGGCGGCGACGATGCCAAGAACGATCACCAGCGCGTTGACGACGTAGAAGTCGTTCCACTCGACCGGCAGCTTGAGCGCCGTGCGCGCCCAATCGCGCCAATTGAGCTGATACTCCTCGAGAATGTGAATGCCGTAGCAGGCGGTAGCGAGCCAAAGCAGCGCGGACAGGGTCATAGGCGGCTCCGTTGCTTCGTTTTGATCGGCGGATCGAGCCGCCGCACGCTCGTCACCTCGCTGCCCGCCGCGCGAATGCGGGCGACGGCTTGTGCGATCGGCTCGAACGCGACCGCCATGTGGAAGGCGTTGGCGTGAACCAGGGTCGTGCGATCGCGCACGATCGCGACATGACCTTTCCAGAACATGAGATCGCCTCGCCGCAGCGCGGCGGACCCGGCCGAAGACGCGAGCGGGGTGCCGAGCGCGCGCTCCTGCATGTCGCTGTCGCGCGGGCAGGGCAGGCCGCAAGCCGTAAGCGCGACCTGCAGCAAGCCCGAACAGTCGAGGCCGAGCGATGTCTTGCCGCCCCACAGATAGGGCGTCCCCAGGAAGCGCTCGGCGACCGCGACGAAATCGCTTTCCGCGTCGCCGATCGAAACGAGATGACGCGCCGGCACATAACCGCCGGCGGCGGTCACCGCGAACGGCCCCTCGAGCCGGACGACCGCGAGCCGGCATCCGAGCGCGAGCGCCTCGACCGGCGGAAGCTTGATCGACGGTCCGGGGAACACCAGCGTGCGCAGCGCCGCCACCTTGTGGGTCGGCGCGGGGCCCGGATCGCGCAACGCGCTGGCGGGCAGGAAGCCCACATAGCCGTCGGCCTCGAGCTGGCCCCAGGCCCAGCCTTCGTCGGTCGTCTCGTAGACGGCGACGCGCTCGCCTTTGAGCGCCTCGGTGTCGAGCGGCGCATCGGGGGAGGGCGCGTGACGCAGCGGCGCCGTCGGTTCGGCGACCTCGTAGATGCGACCCTCGACGGGACGCGCGGCTTCGCAGCTTCGTCCGGCCGGCGCCGGCCGTACCGGCGTCACGCGCGGGTCGAAGGCCGCAGTCGCGCCTGGGCGGCGTGGCGCGTTCGCGCGCGCGCGCCGTTTCGGAGGCCGAGCCTTTCGCTCAGCCATAGCGCGACACCAGCAGCGCGTAGAGCGCGCGCGCTGCTTGGCACTCGGCGCCCTCGGGCCGACCGGGCTTGGCCGCCTGGTTCCAGGCATAGATGTCGCAATGCAGCCAGGCCTTGGCCGCGGTGACGAAGCGGCGCAGGAACAGCGCGGCGGTGATCGAGCCTCCGAAGTTGCCGGAGGACACGTTGTTGACATCCGCCACCTTCGACTCCAGCAGCTGGTCGTAGGGCCGCCACAGCGGCATGCGCCACAGCGGATCGTTCTCGCTCGTCGCACAGGCCGCGAGCGCAGAAGCCAAGGCATCGTCGTCGGTGTAGAACGGCGGTATCTCGGTGCCCAGCGCCACGCGTGCGGCGCCGGTCAGCGTCGCCAGGTCGGCGATCAAGTCCGGCTGCTCCTCGTCGGCAAGCGCGATGGCGTCGGCGAGCACCAGGCGGCCCTCGGCGTCGGTATTGCCGATCTCGACCGTGAGGCCTTTGCGCGAACGGTAGATGTCGCGCGGGCGAAAGGCGGAACCGGAGATCGCGTTCTCGACCGCAGGGATGAGCACGCGCAGTCGCAGCTTCGCGCCGCGGTCCATCAACATGTGCGCAAGCGCGAGCATGCACGCCGCCCCGCCCATGTCCTTCTTCATGTTGAGCATGCCGCTCTCGGGCTTGATATCGAGACCCCCGGTGTCGAAGCACACCCCTTTGCCGATCAGCGTCACCTTGGGACGGCCGGGATCGCCCCAGGTGATGTCGACGAGCCGGGGGGCGCGGGCGGCCGCCCGGCCGACCGCGTGGATCAGCGGGAAGTTCTCGCCGATGAGGTCGTCGCCGACGACGGAGCGGACGGAGGCGCCGTGACGATCCGCGAGCGCGCGCGCGGCCGCTTCGAGCTCCGCCGGGCCCATGTCGTTGGCCGGCGTGTTGATGAGATCGCGCGCGAGGAAGACGCCGTCGACGATGCGGGAAAGCTCATCGCCATCGACGTTGCCGGGGAGTTCCAGCGTGATCGCTTTCTCCTCCTGCTTGCGATAGCGGGTGAAGCGGTAGCAGCCGAGCGCGAAGGCCAGCGCGGCGAGCCTGGAATCGTGCGGCGCGTTGGCGAAGCGGTAGGCGCCCGCCGGCAGCACGCCGGCGAGCGTGCCCGGCAAGAACAAGTCCTTGTCGGCCTTCTCCTCGGGCTCGATCGCGAACAGGACGCCGGCAATTCCGCCTTCCCGTCCCGGCAGCAGGAGGTGGCGGCCTGCCTCGGGTTCGAAGCCGGCGGCGTCCGCGAAGGCGCGTTCGGGCGCAGCGAGTCGTGCGCGGATATCCCGCCATGTCGTCGCGTTAACGAAAGTTACCGGAACCGTCGTGGCGGACTGGCCGCGGGGAAGAAACACGGGGTGCATGGGGAACCGCCCTGGATGCGCCCTGCTAGCACGCACCGCGACGCCGGTGAAGGCGATGGCGGCAAGCGCCCCGCGCCCGCGCCCTCGGCATTCGTTAACGGTTCCGCGATTAACTTCCCGTTAAGGTTAACGCTCTATTGCCGGAACCTGGCGGGGGGCCCAGCGGGGCCATAATGACTTGTTCGCTTTGTTCCCAAAGGTTCGAGTTTGTCATCGCTCCGGTCCTGATCGTGGCCGCGCTTGCGGTCGTGCTCGCCGGCTGCAAGACCACGCAACCGACCGAGACCACAGGCGGGCTCGCGGTCACCGCCGCCCACGGTGCCGCCCCGCCGTCGCGCGCCTCGGAAGCATGGGGCGAGCGCTACCGGGCCAACCCGAACGATCCCGAAGCGGCGCTCCATTTCGCCCGTGCGCTGCGCAACAACGGCCAGCGCGCCGAGGCCCTGGCGGTGCTCGAACGCGCGTCGATCCAGAACCCGCAGCATAGGGGGCTGCTCGCGGCCTATGGGCGCGCGCTCGCCGACGTCGGAAACTACAAACGAGCCTTCGACGTGCTGCATCACGCTCACAGCTCCGACCGGCCGGACTGGCGCATCCTCTCCGTTCAGGGGGCGGCGCTCGACCAGTTGGGGCGGCACGAGGAAGCCCAGCGTTACTATGGCACCGCGCTGCGAATCGCGCCCGACGAGCCATCGGTGTTATCCAACCTCGGTCTCTCCTATGCGCTCTCCAAGGACCTCGTGCGGGCGGAGGCGACGCTGCGGCGCGCGGCGCAGCAGTCGCGCGTCGATCCGCGGGTGCGCAAAAACCTTGCGCTCGTCGTCGGCCTGCAGGGACGCTTCTCCGAAGCGGAGGGCATCGCGGCAGCCGACCGGCCGTCGGATCAGGCCGCCGCCAACTTCGCCTATCTGCGGCAGATGCTGGCACAGCAGAACGGCTGGAAGCTGTCGGGCCAATCGGAGGATCCCGCGGTCGAGGCCGAGGGTGGCTGATGCCGCCGACGCGGAACGAAACCCGTTACGACGCCGCCTGGCTGCCAGCCAACGTGATGATCGGTGCCGCCGACGCTTCGGCAGCGGGAGCGCGGCCAGTGGCGGCGAGTCCAAAAGCGGTGATCAAAGCGACAAGCAATGCGGTGCGGATCAGCGACGTCTCTGCCATATTCGGTCCCTTCATCTTCATCTTGATATCGGCGCGGTGATGCCGGCGGCGGGGCGGGCCGGGGCGATGCCTGCGCCGCCGAAGCGGATATCGAAGCCGACGGTCGCAACCTCGTCCGTGTCGAACTGCGCGCACGAGATCGGGGCGGATGGAGGCGCCTGCGATCGGCCGGGGAGCGATGCTGCGACGCCACCCGGCAACGACTGCCATGAGGAACACAACGACACGCCCGGCTTTCATGCTCTCACATCCGACATGCGCGGTGCGGCGGGCATCCGGCCGCAACCGCCAAACGACGCCCGACCGCTGCGTGGTCGTGCACGCCGGATTTCAACACCCAAAGGTCAAGACATGGTTAATGACAGGTATTCAAACGAAGTTAATCATTCGTAGTCCGAACGGGGCCATCCGGTGGTACGGCTCTACTAGCAATAATGTGGGGCAGTCGACCGGTGCGGGCGGTCATCTCGGTCGCCCAATCGAGGGGCGTCCGTACTCGCCGACGAAGGCCCGCAAGTCACATCGCGGCGGTCATCCACGGCGTGTCGGGGTAGACGGCAAGGGCCGCGGCGGCCAGCGCGATACCATACGGCACCCCGCCATCCTCGGCGTGCAAGCGTTGCACCCATTCGGGCCGTGCCAACCAAGCCGGCAGCGGTGTCCTGCGGAACTGCAGCAGCAGCAAGGTCAGCGCCCCGCCGCCCAACGATGCGTAGACGAGATAGGGCAGGAGGTGATCGAAGCCGAGCCATAGCGCCGTGGCCGCGGCAAGCTTGGCGTCGCCGCCGCCAATCCAGCCCCGGCTGAAGAAGCCGAACGCCACGATCAAGACGACGCTCGCGGCGGCCAGATGTGAAACGATATCGGCGGCGCTCATGCCGCCGGCCGAAGCGAGCGTGAGGAAGCCGCCGACGAGGACCAGCGACACCCAATTGGAGATGGTCATGGTCAGCAGGTCGCTCGAGGCCGCGAACGCCATCATCGCCGGAAACAGCATTAGTCTGATGGCGTCGGCGACCATGAGCATCTATCGGGCGGGTGGGCGCAGCGCGTTGCTGTCAGGATGCAAATCCTAGGCGACGCTCGTTGTCATTCGGTTAGCGCCGGCGGGCGCAACAGCTCGCGACGCAGCTCCGGGGCGGTGTCGAAGCCGGGCTTATTTGAACGCGTTCTGAACGCTGGCGAAGGTCGTGTTCAGCTTCGAGCCGAGGCCCTGCACCACGGCGATGATCGCGACCGAGATGCCGGCGGCGACCAGGCCGTACTCGACGGCGGTCGCGCCCGACTCGTCCCGCGCGAAGCGTTTCACCAAATTGATCACTGTTGCCTCCATGACGTTCACTACTGGCCGGTTGATCCCCGGGGAGCCGTTATTGCCCGACTGGTCCGGGAATCGAGCGCAGCTTACGTCCCGCCACCTTGCGGCTAGGTTAATATCCGTGGGGAAACCTATAGTTATAGATTCAAAATACAGTGTCGTTAACGATAAATTTCTTCAGTTATTCGTTAGTTAACAATAGCTTTTTCTCGAAGTTGTGCCAGTTCATCTGTGTTGTTAATCCATTAAAACACGAATGGATATAAATTATACCTGAGGTAATTGCTTGAATACGAGGAGATTGGCCGTCTCATTTGAAGCTCTCTCCCACGAGATCGCTGCCTTTTCGCAGGTCGCGGCCGCGTGATGCTCGCCGATACGGAGTGCCGGAGAATTCGCTGGCGCGGTGGGCTTCACGGGATCGGCAGCGCCGTCGTCGCCTTGATCTTTTCCATGGCGAAGCGCGAGGTGACGTTCTTGAGCGGCACCGCCGCGATCAATCGCTTGTAGAACGTGTCGTAGCCCTGGATGTCGGGCACCACCACGCGCAGCATGTAGTCGACGTCGCCCGCCATGCGGTAAAACTCCATCACCTCCGGCATGGCCCCGACCTCGGTGGCGAATCGATCGAGCCATTGCTGCGAGTGGTCGCCGGTCTCGATCGAGACGAAGACGGTGACCCCGAGTCCGATCTTGTCCTGATCGACCAGCGCGACGCGTTTCTGAATCACGCCGTCGGCCTCCAGCCGCTGGATGCGTTTCCAGCACGGGGTCGACGACAGGCCGACCAGATTGCCGATCTCGGCGACCGAATGGGACGCATCCTGCTGCAGCAGGGCGAGTATCTTGCGGTCGATGGCGTCCATGGCCGGGATCCCGTGCAAAGGCAAATAAATGCAGTCCTGTCCGACTCAGTAGAATGATTTCTTTATTTCCCAGGCGGTTTGCAGGTCTATCTAGAAGACTATTCTATCGCAAGCGGAATTCAACGCATGCGCGATCTGGCGAAGTTTTGCTTCGCGGAAAGCGCACGCCATGGTCGGGAAGCGGTTAGCCGCGGTTGCGCGGCCGTCGTGTTGGTTTGCTGCGAACCGGTCTCCCTTTGCCGGGAGATGCTTCCACCGCGAGCAGGGCTTCGACCTCGGCGCGCCGCGGCGCCCCGGCGCTGCCGCCGACCCGGGTGCATTTGAGCCCGGCCGCCGCCGCCGCAAAGCGCATCGCCGCGGTCGCGTCGCGACCCTCCGCGAGCGCGAGCGTGAAGGCGCCGTGGAACACATCGCCCGCGCCGAGCGTGTCGACCGCCTCGACCGCGAAGACCGGGCTTCCTCGCAGCGTTCGTCCCTGGCACCAGAGAACGTCCTGCGCGCCTCGGGTGACGGCGAGAAAGGACGGGGTGGTGTCGGCGATGCGCGCGAGCGCGGCGCCGAGATCGTCGAGACCGGTGGTGGCGCGCAGGCCCTCGCTCGAAAACACCACGTGGGAGGCGATGCGCAGCAAGTCGTCGCCCATCGGCGTCGGTCCGTCGGCGTCGAGCACCACGCTGATGCCGCGCGCGCGCGCCGCCACGCAGATCGGCCGCACGAATTCGGGAAAGCGATTGTCAGCGAGCAGCGCATCGACGGAGGCCACCAGGCCGGCCGGATCGGCCGGCCGCGCCGCGTCCAGCCGGTAGTCGCGGTGGGTCACGATCATCCGCTCGCCGCGCGCGTCGATGAAGATCGCGGACAGCGGCGTGGAGATGCCGGCGACGCGCTGGCAGCCGCTGCAGTCGACCCGCTCGCGCGCGAGCGCGGCCAGCACGCGGTCGCCGTTCGAATCTTCGCCAGGGGGGCCGCCGAGCGGGCCGGCCAGCGCCGCCCGCCCGCCGAGCCGCGCGACCGCGACCGCAGCGTTGGCGGCGCAGCCGCCATTGACCACGAAGAAGCTGTGCGCCGGCGTCTTTACGTCCGGGCGCGGAAACTTTTCGACCCGGAACACCTCGTCCAAAGCGATGATCCCGGCGCATAGGATGGCCGGCGCGCGCGGGGCCGCGTCTGCGCTAGCGGAATTCAACCTCGTCCTCCACCCAGGCGCGGATGATGTGATAGGCGATGGCCACGGTCGGCGGCGTGGTCAGGCCGTCAGGATGACGCCGCAACAGCATGGTTGCGACCTCCTCGCGGTCGAACCAGCGGGCATCGTCGAGCTCGGCGCGGTCGACGACGATGTCGCGCGACATCGCCTCGGCATGGCAGCCGATCATCAGCGAGGTCGGGAACGGCCAGGGCTGCGAGGCGAAATAGCTCACGCGTCCGCACAGGATGCCGGCCTCCTCGCGCGTTTCCCGCCGCACCGCGTCCTCGATCGCCTCGCCCGGCTCGACGAAACCGGCGAGGCACGACCACATGCCGGGCTGGAAACGATGCGAGCGGCCGAGCACGCAGCGTTCGGCCGCGACCGGAAGCATGATCACGACCGGATCGGTGCGCGGGAAATGCTGCGCGCGGCAGGCGGGGCAATCGCGCCGCCAGCCGCCTTCGCACGAGATTGGTGGCGGCCCCGCAATTCGGACAGAAGCGATGGCGCGCATGCCAATTGAGCAGCGCCTTGCCTTCGGCGAGAGGGGGCAGATGCTCGGCCGCGACGAGGCCGCGGACGGCGATCGAGCGCAGATCGGTGACCACGAGCTCGCCCCGCGTCTTGAGCGCCTCGGCGGCCGCAGGATCGAGCGCGACCGCGAATCGCGGCGCGCCCTCGAGCAAGCCGAGAAAAACGGTCTCGGCGGTACGGCCGAGCGCGCGCGCCTCGGCCAAGGTGAACAGCGGATCGTTCGCGTCAGCGGCCTTCTTGAGCGCCACCAGTTCGCCGCCGACCACATAGGCGCGCGCGAGGCGGTCATTCTCCAGCGCCGCGAGCGCGGCCGCGTCCGTCCGCTGCTCGGCCGCGCGCTCGATCAAGCTGGCGGTATAGCCGAGACGCGGCTTGGGGCCGAGGTCGGGGCGAGGGGACATGGAACTCTCCGGCGGGACGACGACGCTCGCACAGCAGGGGGTGGCACGCAACGCCGCCGTCTCGGCACGCAACGGCGGCGGCGGCGGCCGCGATCACGGCCGCGCCCGCGCTCGGGCGCGCGTCGTCGACCGGCTTCTGCTTCCTTCCCGGATGTGCGCGCAAGGGGACGATGGCTTTGCGTTGATCGCGACGTTTCTCGGAGAGCTGTTCACGGCTTGCGCCGCGCCGGAGCAATGTCGAAAATTCCCTGGCCCATTGCCCGCCGGCGGTGGACCACGCGCGGCGGCCGCTTGCATTCTCGTTGCGTTCCGCCGATATAGAGGCGGGAGGTTGGCGGTGGACGAGCCACTCGCCAACCGGGTCAGGTCCGGAAGGAAGCAGCCCTAACGAGCGCGGTTCGGGTCGCTCGTCAGCCTCCCACTCAACCTTCATGCGACGAGCGAAGACCGCGTCGGGGCGGCGCATCGGATGGCGTTATGAGCACGAATCGGTCCGAGCCCGCCCCTGGCCTCCGCGATGAGTCCCCCAGCGCCGCCTCTTACCGCGTGCTCGCGCGCAAGTATCGTCCCGCGACCTTCGATGATCTGATCGGCCAGGACGCCATGGTGCGCACGATCTCGAACGCGTTCGAGACCGCTCGCATCCCGCAAGCCTGGATCCTCACCGGAGTGCGCGGCGTCGGCAAGACCACGACCGCGCGCATTCTCGCGCGCGCGCTCAACTACGAGCTGCCCGACGGCTCCATTACCGGCCCGACCATCAAGATGCCGGCGCTCGGGGTGCACTGCCAAGCGATCATGGAGAGCCGGCATATCGACGTGATCGAGATGGACGCCGCCTCCCACAATAGCGTCGACGACGTGCGCCAGATCAACGAGGCGATCCGCTATGCTCCGGTCAGTTCGCGCTACAAGGTCTACATTCTCGATGAAGTCCATATGCTGTCGCCGCAGGCTTTCAACGCCCTGCTCAAGACGCTGGAGGAGCCCCCGCCGCACGCCAAGTTCGTCTTCGCCACGACCGAAATCCGCAAGGTCCCCATTACTATTCTGTCGCGCTGCCAGCGTTTCGATCTCCGCCGCGTCGATGCCGGCGCGCTGGTGAGGCATCTCGAAGGGATCGCAGTTCGCGAAGCCGTCGAGGTCGAGCCCGAGGCGCTTGCCTTGATCGCGCGCGCCGCGGAGGGCTCGGTGCGCGACTCGCTGTCGCTGCTGGATCAAGCGATCGCGCATGCGGCCGGACCGGTGCGCGCCGAGCATGTGCGGCAGATGTTGGGGCTTGCCGACCGTGCGCGCGTGATCGATCTGTTCGAGGCGCTGATGGGCGGCGATATCGCCTCGGCGCTGGCCGAGCTGCGGGCGCAATACGATACCGGCGCCGACCCTGCGGTGGTGCTCACCGATCTGGCCGAGTTCACGCACTTCGTCACCCGCGTGAAGATCGTGCCCGCGGTTGCGGACGACCCGGCGCTGATCGAGGTTGAACGCGCACGCGGACGGGGCTTTGCCGAAAAGCTTTCCATGCGCGTGCTCTCGCGCACCTGGCAGATGCTGCTCAAGGGGATTGCCGAGGTCGCGGACGCGGGCCGCCCGCTGGCGGCGGCCGAGATGGTGCTGGTGCGCATCGCCTATGTGGCGGATCTGCCGACGCCCGACGAGGTGATCCGCTCGCTCGACGAGAACGCGCCGGTCGCGCCGGCGCAGGGCCCCGCGCCGGCGGCGCCGCGCTCGACGCTAGCCGCCGCGCCACGCTCGGAGACGCCGCGTCCGGGGACGCCGCGGGCCGAGACTTCGCGCGGCGCACCCAGGGCGGCGCTTGCGCCGGCCGGCGATCCGGTGGCGCGCCCGCCCGACACGCAGCCGAGTCCCCCGCCGCTCGTGATCGGCCGGTTCGAGGAGTTGATCGAGCTCGCGGCGCAGAAGCGCGACCTCGGCGTCAAGCTCGCGCTCGAGCGCGACGTGCGGCTCGTACGCTGCGAGGATGGTCGGCTCGAGATCGGATTGGAGCGGAGCGCGGCGAAGACGCTGGTGCACGACCTCGCGCGCAAGTTTTCGCAATGGACCAACCGGCGCTGGATGGTCGTGGTATCGGCCGAACAGGGCCAGCCGACCGTCAAATCGCAGAACGACGTGCGGCAGGCCGAGCTCAAGACCGGTGTGCGCGCCGATCCCCTGGTGCAGGCGGTGCTGGCGCGCTTTCCCGGCGCCGAGATCGTGGACGTGCGCAAGAGCGCACCGGCGCAGGAGCTGCTGCCGGCCGAATCCGGCGAAGCGGTGGCGGAACTTCCAGCCGACGACGACGGTTCTGCTTTCGGCGCCCAATCTGCATACGACGGCCGGTCGGACGGCGTGGATGGCGATGTTTGACGGCGGCGTTTTGACGCCGTCCGTGTGGCGCGGGAGAGACGAGCGATGGCAGATTTCCTGGGTCTGATGAAGCAGGCCGCCGAACTCAAATCCAAGATGGAGGCGATGCAGGCCGAGCTCGACCAGATCGAGATCGAGGGTACCGCGGGCGGCGGCCTCGTTGCCGTCAAGCTCTCCGGCAAAGGCGAGATGAAAAGCGTCAAGATCGACGCCTCGCTCATCAAGCCGTCGGAGAAAGAGATCGTGGAGGATCTCATCGTCGCGGCCCACGCCGACGCCCGGCGCAGGGCCGAGACGCTGTTGCAGGAAAAGATGAAGAACGTCGCGGGCGGGCTGCCGCTCCCGCCAGGGATGAAGTTGTTTTGAAGAACGTCTGACCGCTGGCAGCTCCGGCGGACACCGTCGGATGGAGGTGCCAGTGGAAAAAGAGATCGATATGCAGGCGTTGTCTGCCGCGGTCGCGGGATTTTTGGCGTGTCACATCCTTACGTGCCGCTTTCTGGTGCAGGAGGGAGTGGTCGACAAGGACCGGTTCACGTCGTTTCTCGAAGCCGCGATGGCGGAGATGGCTCCCGGCATCGAGGACAAGCGCACCTTGTTCAGCTTGCGTCAGTTGATCACCGCGTTACGCGCGCCGCTGTCATCACAAGCGGTGCAATAACTCATCGCGAATTCATCGCACAGCCCATCGTTCCTGATGCCTGTCGCCGCCGCCGGACCCGAGATTGAGCGGCTGATTCAGCTGCTCGCGCGCTTGCCCGGGCTCGGGCCTCGCTCGGCGCGGCGCGCCGCGCTCTTTCTGATCAAAAAGCGCGATCAGATCATGGCGCCGCTGGCCGCGGCGATGCGTACGGCACTCGAGAAAATCGAGATCTGCCAAGTGTGCGGAAATATCGACACGCAGAATCCGTGCACGGTGTGTACCGACCAACGACGCGATGGCAGCATCATCGTCGTGGTCGCCGATGTTGCCGACCTTTGGGCGCTCGAGCGCGCACACGCGATCAATGCGCGCTATCACGTCCTCGGCGGTACGCTCTCGCCGCTCGACGGCATCGGTCCGCAGGACCTTTCGATCGATGCACTGGTGGCGCGCGCCCACGATCCGGCGGTCACGGAAGTCATTCTCGCGCTCAACGCCACCGTCGACGGCCAGACCACCGCGCACTACGTCACTGATCTCCTGCACGGCGCCAATGTGAAAGTGACGCGCCTCGCCCACGGCGTGCCGGTCGGCGGCGAGCTCGATTATCTCGACGAAGGCACGCTCGCTGCGGCGATCCGCCAGCGGACGACGTTCTAGCGGCAGCTGGGCCAGTTCCGGTCATCGGATTGAGTCGCTTTCCCTGCCGTCCGCCCCGCGCCGGCAGCCTATGCTCCCGTACGCAGGGAACCGCGGCAAAAAGCGCTTGCGGTGCGCCTTACCGACCGCGACCGTTCGTGCGGGTGCTGACTCAGATCGCGGCGAAGTGCGCGTCAACATGCGCCGTTTGAGGACGCTCCTGCTCGTGATAGCCTATTATAACTCGATAGAAATCGCGGTTGCAGCGATCACGAGTTTGCGCGTTTGCGAGGGACGCGCAGCAGCGGAGGGAAACATGAAGCCATATCGACATTGGTCCAGCATTGCGTGCCTGGTCGCGCTATGCACGGCCGCGGCCGTCGAAGCGCGTGCACAGGCGCAAAGCTATCCGAACAATCCGGTGAGGCTCATCTCGGATGCGGCGCCTGGCAGCGCCATCGACACGAGCCTGCGAATCATCGCCGACGGATTGAGCCAGCACTGGGGTCAGCAAGTCGTGGTCGTCAACCAGCCGGGTGCCAGCGGCGCGATCGCGGCCAAGGTGGCCGGCGAAGCTGCGCCCGACGGCTACACCCTCTATGCGCCGGCTCTGTCGGTGTTCTTGACCGTACCCGGAAAAGCGCCAAATCTGCCACTCGAGCTGCCGCGCGACTTCGTCGCGATCGGATTTACCGCGGAGCAGCCGATGGCGATCGGAGCGTCGACGACGCTCGGTGTCGCCACCTTGCCCGAATTGATCGCGCTGGCGAAAAAGCGGCCAGGGGACATTTCCTATGCCGTGAGCGGTATCGGAAGATTGACCCACCTGACCGGCGAGTTGCTGCAGATGCGCGGCGACATCAAGCTGCAGATGGTTCCCTATAGCTCGACCCAGTCGCTCAGCGATGTCATCGCCGGCCGCGTTCCGCTGGTCATTGAAGGCTATACCGGCCTAGCGGGCGCGTTCCAAACGGGTTCGCTCAAGGCGCTTGCGATTGCCTCGGCGCAGCGTTTGCCGAGCTCGCCCGACTTGCCGACCTTTGCCGAAACGCTGCCCGGCTTTGTCGCTACCGGCTGGCAAGTCGTGGTGGCGCCGCGGGGCACGCGGGAGGCGATCGTGAACAAGGTGAGCGAGGACCTGCGCGCCGTGGTCAGCAAGCCCGAGTACAAGGACAAGCTCGCAGCGCGCGGCTCTTATGTCCGCCCGATGACGCCAGCGCAGGCCGTCGCTTTCATCCACGAGCAGCAGCGGATGTGGAAACCGGCGCTCGATCGGATCGCGCAACTGACAAAATGAACAAGAGGGGGCCGGTGCCAACCGATCCCCCGTTGCGGCGACGGCAAGGCGAGGGACGCTGCCTCCCGGCATCGGCTCATGAGGTGATGGCCTAGTCGTCCATCACGATGCGGGTCGGCTTGATCAGCTTGGCGAAATGTCCGCGTCGCTGCAGCCAGATGAGCAGCACGAGGCTCGGCAGCGCGGTCAGCGCGCTGATGACGAAGAATATCGGCCAGCCCGCGCGTTCGGCGATGAAACCCGCTCCTGCCGACAGGTAGGTGCGCCCCACCGCCGCGAGCGCGGTGAGCAGCGCGTATTGCGTTGCCGTGTGCAGCGGGTTGTTGCACAACGCGGAGAGATACGCGACGAAGATCACGGTTCCGATCGCGCCGGTGAAGTTCTCGACGATGATCGTCACCGTCAGCGCCCAGAGGTTGACGCCGACCACCGCCTGCCAGGTGAAGATCAGGTTCGACGCCATCTGCAGGAACGCGCCGATCCAGAGGCTCGTGACCAGCGGATAGGCGCGCGCCAGCGCCCCGCCGGCGAAGCCGCCGATCAGGGTCGCCGCCAGTCCGACGCCCTTGACGATGGCGGCGTAATCATTGCGGGAAAATCCAAGGTCGATCACGAACGGTGCCGTCATCGCGCCGGCGAATGCGTCGCATAGCTTGTAGAGCACCACGAAAGTGAGGACGACAATCGCCATGTCGCGGGTGAGGAATTCGGCGAAGCTGCCGTAGGCGGCGTGAGCCACGCGCACGAGCGGGTTCTCGCGCGCATGCGCGGCGTGGTCGGCGGCGGCGGCGGCGGATTTTTCCGGCTCGGTGGCGATCAGCGCGGTCGCCATGCCGATGACGACCAGCGCCGCCATGGCGAGGTAGCCCGCGGTCCAGGCCGCGCCTTTGCCGAGGCCGAAGTCTTCAAATCCGCTCACCAGGAACAGCGTGCCAGCGGTCGAGGCCAGCATCCCGATCCGGTAGGCCGCCACATAGGAGGCCATGCCGGCGGCCTGCTCGCTTTCGGACAGGCTTTCGATGCGGAAGGCGTCGATGACGATGTCCTGCGTGGCGGAGGCGGTGGCGACGAACACCGCTGCCGCGAACACCACGTACCAGTGGGCGCGGGCGGGATCGCACAAGCCGAGCAGAACGATCGAGACGATCAGGAGCAGTTGCGAGAACACCAGCCAGCCGCGCCGCCGTCCGAGCAGCGTGGACAGCACCGGGACGTCGAGCGCGTCGACGATCGGCGCCCACAGGAACTTGATGGTGTAGGGCGTGCCGACGAGCGCGAACAAGCCGATGGTGCCGAGATCGACGCCCGCTTCGCGCATCCAAACCAGAAGCGTCGAACCCGACAGCGCCAGCGGCAGCCCGGCGGAGAAGCCGAGGAAGAGCACGATCAATACGCGCGGTTTGGAATAGACCGCGAGCATGTCGGCGAAGCTCGGACGGGCCGGCGCGGCGTCGGGCGTTACGGTCATGGTTCAGCCATCGTTGAATCGGCGCATGCACACAAGCCTGCGATTGCGGCGAAAAGTGATCGGGCGTAGCCTGATGCTTCGTCTTCAGGTCGATCGCAGAATATCGGCCAATGGCGGGAGGAAAGCGCGATGAAATCCAACGCTCTTGGAACCGTGTTGGCGGCCGGATTTGCCCTGGCGGCAGCGGTCGTCTCCGCGCCGGCGCAGAATTTTCCGGCGCGGCCGGTGACCTTGATCGTGCCGTGGCCCGCCGGCGGCAGCACCGACGTCAGCATGCGCGCGCTCGCGACCGCGACCGAAAAGCATCTCGGGCAGTCGATCGTCATCGAGAACCGGCCGGGCGGCTCCGGCACGCTTGCCCCGGGCCAGATGGCCGCGACCGCAAAGCCCGACGGTTACACGATCGCGCAGATTCCGATTACGGTCTTCCGCTTTCCGTTCATGACCAAGACCACATTCGACCCGAGCACGGATTTCACCTACATCATCGGCGTCAGCGGCTACACCTTCGGCGTCGTGGTGCGAGAGGACGCGCCGTGGACGACGTTCCAGCAGCTCGTCGCCGATGCGAAGGCCAATCCCGGCAAGATCAACTATGGAACGCCGGGCGCCGGCACCAGCCTGCACATCACGATGGAGCAGATCGCCAAGCAGCAGGGGATCAAGTGGACCCACGTGCCGTTCAAGGGCAACGCCGATGCGATGAACGCGCTGCTGGGTGGTCATATCCATGCGGTCGCGGATTCGAGCGGATGGGCGCAGCTGGTCAATGCCGGCCGGTTCCGGCTGCTGGTGACCTGGGGCGCCGCCCGCACGAAAAACTGGCCGGATGTTCCGACCCTGCGCGATATCGGCATCGACATGGTCTCGAACTCGCCGTTCGGCATTGCCGGTCCCAAGGGCATGGAGGCGAGGACCGTCAAGGTTCTGCACGACGCCTTCAAGAAAGGGCTGGAGGAGCCCGCCTACGCCGCGACCATGGCCAAGCTCGATCAGGAACTCTTCTACCTGAGCAGCGAGAACTACCAGAAATTTGCGCTGCAGCAGATCGACGAGGCCCGACGGTTCATTGCCGAGCTCGGGCTGGGGCCGAAGCAGGAATAGCCAACGCGTGCGGCTATTCCCCGGCCTGCAGCCGGCGCGGCAACGGGGCGGGGATGACGACCGCCTCCGCGGCGGGCGCATGCTCGCCGTCGAACTCGACCTCCTGGATGCGCGCGCCCCGCTTCTCGATCTTTTCCGCCGAGATGAGAATTTGCCGCACGTCCTCGTTGGCCTGGCCGAAATGCTGCTGCAGCTTCAACACCCGCTCGTGCAACCGCTTGAGGTCGTCCATGAGGTGGCCCACCTCGGCGTGAATCTGATCGGCCGCCTCGCGCATGCGTGCGTCCTTTTGAATCTGCTGGATGACCTGGATGGCGAGCATCAGCAGCGACGGTGAGACAATGACGACCTTGGCGCGGAACGCCTTCTGCACGATGTCGTCGAAGCCGTCGTGCAACTCGGCGTAGACGGATTCGGACGGCACGAACATCAACGCCAGGTCCTGCGTCTCGCCCGGGATCAGGTATTTGTGCGCGATGTCGCCGACGTGCCTTGCCAGGTCCTGGCGCAGGCGCGACGCGGCCTGCTTGCGCTCATCTTCGGTCTTGGCGTCGCGGAACGCGGTGATCGCTTCGAGCGGAAATTTGGCATCGATTGCCAGCGGGCGGTTGTCCGGCAGGAATACCGCGCAGTCCGGCCGGCACTTGTTCGAGAGCGTGAATTGGAACTCGTAGCAGCTCTTCGGCAGCCCATCCTGCACGATGAGCTCCATGCGCCCCTGGCCGAATGCGCCGCGCTGCTGCTTGTTGGCAAGCACGCTTTGCAGCGAGGTCACCTGCGACGCCAGATCGGTGATGTTCTTCTGGGCGCTGTCGATCACCGCGAGCCGCTCGTTGAGCTTTTGCAGGCTCTCGACCGTATGCTGGCGGGTCGTGGTCATCGATTGGTTCAAGTGATGCGTCACCGAGTCGAGCCGCTCGTTGACCGCGCGATGAAGCTCGGCCTGACGGCCGGCCAGCATGTCGCGCATCGCCTCGATGCGCACGGCGGTCTCCGCCTGCAGCCGCGCGAGCTCGACCAGCTGGCTATCGGCGGCGCGCAGGTCGCGTCGCCGCAGCGCCCGCACGGCGACCACGATCAACGCCGCCACTGCGGCCAGCGCCGCCAGCGCGATCACGAGCACGCCGGCGAGGGTGAGGAGATTGTCGGCCATGCGGGCAATCCTACATCGATTCGGAGCATAAGAACAAAATGTGAACGACAAATCAATGCAGGTCGTGGCCAGGTCCACGCCGATGAGGCCCGCCGTCGCGGGGCGTCGGCAAGTTCTCCACATTGACCGATTTCCGCCGACTGCTTAAATCGCGGCCATGGCGCGGCGCGACATTCTCATCCTGCCGGACAAGCGGCTGCGGCAGGTCTCCGATCCGGTGAAGAAAATCGACACCGGCATCCGCAAGCTGATCGACGACATGTTCGAGACCATGTACGGCGCGCCCGGGATCGGGCTCGCCGCCATCCAGGTCGGCATGCCCAAGCGCGTGGTCACCCTGGATCTCGCCAAGAAGGACGACCCGAAGAACCCGCTGGTCTTCATTAATCCGGAAATCCTCTGGATCTCGGAGGAAAAGGCAATCTACGAGGAGGGCTGCCTGTCGATCCCGGAATACTACGGCGACGTCGAGCGTCCCGCGCAGGTCAAGGTGAAATATCTCGATCTCGAGGGCAAGCCGCGCGAGATCGAGGCCAATGGACTTCTCGCTACCTGCCTGCAGCACGAAATCGATCACCTCAACGGCGTCCTGTTCATCGATCATCTCTCCAAGCTCAAGCGCGACCGCGTGCTCAAGAAGTTCACCAAGGCGGCGAAGCGCGCGGCCGAACCGGCCTGACGTTGCGACGGATTTTTCTCGCCCGGAACGTCGTCGCGCAACGGCGTTGATCGGACGCGCCCATAGCCGAGATCGCGGCCAGGGATCTATTTGGACAGGAACTGCTCGGTGTAGGTCTTGCCCATCTCGGGCTTCGCCGGCAGTAGCTTGAGGTCGACATAGGACGCGGCGAGCGTGTCGAGCGATTGTTGCCGGAACCGGCCGGTGCGCGAGATCAGCGGAAGCACGAGGTCGTAGAGCTCGGACACGATGTCCGCATCGTGGCTGGTGACCTCGCGCGCCACCTGCACCGTCTCGCTCTTGCGGGCGCGCACGTGGTCCACCGTCTCGAACCAGGCCGCGAGGAAACGCCGCACCGTATCGGGTTGCTCGGCGATCATCTTTTCGGAGGCGAAGATCACATACATCGTCAGGTCTCTCACGCGCTCGCTGAAACGCACGACCACCTTGGCGTCGCCGCGCTTCTGCGCCTGCAGCCCGGTTCCTAGATCGGTCGTGATGCCGTCGATGTCCTTGGTCTTGAGCAGCGCGAAAGCCGGCCCGCTCGCCGAGGGGATGAGCTGAATTCCTTCCGCGCCCCAGCCTTGCTGCCGCGACAGTTCCCTGGTCATCCATGCGGTCATGGCGAAGGGGCTGGAAACCGTGATGCGCTTGCCCTTGAGATCGGCCGCCGACGCGACCGCAAGGTCCGGATGCACCACCAGACACAGGTCGAGCGGGGAATCCGACACCAAGGCAACCGCCCGCACGGGAGCGCCCTTGAAGATCATGGCCATGTCCGGCCCGGTATTGAATGCAATGTCGATGCTGCCGGCCGTCTCCGCCTGCACCAGCCGCGTGCCGCCGGTGAACGCGCTGATCTCGAGGTCGAGCCCGTGCTTCTTGAAAATGCCGGCGCGCACGCCGACGTCCAGCAAGGCGAACGTGAATGCGCCCGCGACCGGCTTGCCGAAGCGCACGACCTCGGCCGCGCAAACCCGCGTGAGCGGCAGCTGCGCGGCTGCACCTAACAGCAAGCCCAGGAGTACGATCAAGGTCGCCTTGGCGCGCCGGCTGCGGGGACGGTCCATCGGAATTCCTTTCGCAACGCCGACGTTCGAACACTGGCCTTCGGGTGCAAATGTGTCAATCTGGGCAGCGCTTGCGGTGCCGCGCGCGAGCGGCGGCGATCGAATGGCGGAGCAGGAGGGGCGGTGCAACGGACTTCGGAGTGGGCGAAGGCGCTGGACCAGATCCAGATCTGCAATGTGCGGCGGGCCTTTGCGTTCAACCTCGATCTGGGAGAGTGGGACGCGCTGGAGTCGTGCTTTCATCCCGACGCGAGCGTCACGGTGTCGTGGTATTCGGGACCGCTCGGTGGCTTCATCGAGCGATCGAAGGCGATGGCGGCGGGCCGCAAATCCGAGGAGCACCGCAAGCATTGGCTCGGCAACATGCGCGCCGAGGTCAACGGCACGCGCGCGCTGCTCGAAACCGATGTGCTCATCCTGATCCGGGAATTCATCGACGGCAGCCTGTTCGATTACACCTCCTATGCGCGGTTCTACGACTTGTTCGAGCAGCGCGCGGGCGTCTGGCGCATCCTGGAGTGGCACTGCATCTACGACAAGGACCGGCTCGACCCGGTGGTGCCCGCGTCGGACGCGTCGCCGCTGCACGCGCAGGCCGCACTCGAAGGGCCGGAAAGCGGCTTCGCATTCATGCGACTGCGGCAATCCAAGCGCGGACGGACCGTCCCGCAATCGGTGGTGATCCGCGACACCGCGGGCGAACGAAGGCTTCGCCGTCGGGGCGAGGATTGGCTCGCCGGCGCAAAGGTGTGAGATGTCGTTGCGTATCTTGTTCATGGGCACGCCGGACTTCGCGGTCCCGACGCTGGTCGAGATCGTCGGACGCGGCCACGAGGTCGTGGCGGTCTACACGCGCGCGCCCAAGCCGGCCGGGCGGCGCGGCCTGGACCCGACGCCGAGCCCGATCGAGCGCGAGGCGCGCCGCTTGGGGCTGTCCGTGCTCACGCCGACGACGTTGCGCACGACCGACGCGGAACGCACCGTGCGCGCCCACGGCGCGGACGTGGGCGTCGTCGTCGCTTACGGGCTGATCCTGCCGGCACCCATCCTCGCGAGCTTTCCCCTCGGCGCATTCAACCTGCATGCCTCGCTGCTGCCGCGCTGGCGCGGCGCGGCGCCCATCAACCGCGCGATCATGGCCGGCGACGCCGAGACCGGCGTGATGGTCATGAAAATGGCGGAGGGGCTCGACACCGGTCCGGTCGCCATGGCCGAGCGGGTGCCGATCACCCCCGACGCCTCCGCCGGCGATCTGCACGACCGGCTTGCCCGCCTCGGCGCCGACCTCATGGTGCGCGCGCTCGGCGCGCTCGAGCGCGGCTCGCTCACGCTCACGCCGCAGCCCGACGCCGGCGTGACCTATGCGGGCAAGATCGGCAAGGACGAGACCCGCATCGACTGGGCGCGGCCCTGGCTGGAGGTGCACAACCACATCCGCGGCCTGTCGCCGTTCCCCGGCGCCTGGTTCGAGCTCCCGGGGCAGGGCGGCCGCGTCAAGGTGCTGCGCACGACCAAGGGCGAGGGCGCCGGCGCGCCCGGCACCGTGCTCGACGACGCGCTGGCCGTGGCTTGCGCCGACGGCGCGGTGCAAATCCTCGAATTGCAGCGCGCCGGCCGCCAGGCGATGAAGGCGGGCGAGTTCCTGCGCGGCACCCCGGTTGCCGCCGGCACCCGCCTCGGTTAAGTGGCGCGATGCCGCGCTACAAGCTCACCATCGAATATGACGGCAGCCCGTTCGTTGGCTGGCAGGTGCAGGACAACGGTCCCTCGGTGCAAGGCGTGCTGGCGGCGGCGGTCGAGGCATTCTGCGGGGAGAAAGTCAGCGTCCACGGGGCAGGGCGCACCGACGCCGGCGTGCATGCGCTCGGCCAAGTCGGCCACGTCGATCTCGTCAAGGACTGGGACGATGACACGGTGCGCGACGCCTTGAACGCGCATCTGCGTCCGCATCCGGTCGCCGTCATCGCCGCCGAGCACGTGGCGGCTACCTTCGATGCCCGCTTCTCCGCCGTACGCCGTCACTATCTCTATCGCATCGTCAACCGCCGTGCCGACCTCGCCCTCGAACGCGGTCGGGCCTGGCGCATCCCCAAGCCGCTCGACAGCGCGGCCATGCACGCGGCGGCGCAACGTCTCGTCGGCCGGCACGATTTCACCACCTTCCGCAGCGCCGAATGCCAGGCGACATCGCCGGTCAAGACCGTGGACCGGCTCGACGTGCATCGCAGCAACGACGACATCCAGGTCGAGGCTTCGGCGCGCTCGTTTCTGCACAGCCAGGTGCGCTCGATGGTGGGGGCGCTTGCGCTGGTGGGCGAGGGCAAATGGACGGCCGACGACGTTTCGATCGCGCTTGGCGAGCGCGACCGTACCGCCTGCGCTCCGGTGGCGCCGCCCGACGGGCTCTATCTGACGCGGGTCGACTATGAATGAAACAGAACGGAGACCTACACCGTGCTGAGACGATTGTCGTTCTTGCTGGCTTTTGGCCTGCTGGCGCTTGCGCTGCCGGCCGATGCGCAGAACTTTCCCGTGGGGCAGGTGCGCATCATCGTGCCGTTTCCGCCCGGCGGAGCGACCGACGTTCTCGGCCGCGTGCTCGGCCTGCATCTGCAGAATCTCTGGGGTCCGCCAGTGATCGCGGAATATCGTCCGGGCGCTGCCGGCCTGATCGGCGCGCGGCAGGTGACGAATTCGCCGGCGGACGGCTACACGCTGCTGATGGCCTCGACCGGCGCCATTCTGGCGCTCGCCGCCGACCGCGCCGGCGGCGGCGCCTACGACATCGCGGGCGAATTGGCGCCGATCTCGCTGGTGGCGGCGCCGCCTTATATCCTCGTGGTCAATCCGTCCCTGCCGGTGACGACGGCCGCGGAGCTGATCGCCTACGCCAAAGCGAACCCGGGCAAGGTCGCGTTCGGCTCGTCCGGCGTCGGCTCGGCGTCGCATCTGTCCGGCGCGCTGTTTCAGCAGATGGCGGGCATCGACATGCTGCACGTTCCCTATCGCGGCACCGGACCCGCGGTCACCGATCTCATCGGCGGCCGCATCAGCGCGATGTTTTCGCCGGCGCTGACGGTCACGCCGCACATCGCCGCGGGCACGCTGCGCGTGATCGGGACGACGGGCGCGACCCGCTCGGCGTTGTTCCCTGATTTTCCGACCGTGGCCGAGAGCGGGCTTGCCGGCTATTCCTCGCTCGGCTGGTTCGGCTTGTTCGCTCCGGCGGGCACGCCGCACGACATCGTGGTGAAGATCAGCGCCGATACCAGAACCGTGCTGACGCTGGGCGATGTCAGGCAGCGTCTCGCGGAGCAGGGCGCCGAGCCCGAGCCCAGCACGCCCGATGCTTTTGCCGCCTTCGTCAATTCCGACATCGCCAAGTGGCTCGAGCTCGGGCAGAAGGCCGGCATCAAGCTCAAGCCCTGAGTCCCCGCCGCCGGCTCCTCAACCAAAATAGCGCTCGAGAATGCCGCGATAGACCGCGGTCAGCGTCGCCAGATCGGCGACCGTGGTGCGCTCGTCGACCTGGTGCATGGTCTGCCCGACCAGGCCGAACTCGAGCACCGGGCAATAGTTCTTGATGAAGCGCGCGTCCGAGGTGCCGCCGGCGGTCGAGAGCTTCGGCTTCCTTTTCGTCACGTCCTTGATCACCTTGGAGACGAGATCGAGGAACGGGCCCGGCTCGGCCACGAACGAATCGGCGTTCGAGGGCTCCCAGTCGATGTGCCAGCGGATACGCCCGGCGGCCGCGTCGGCGGCACGCTTCTCGATCAGCATCTTGAGCGAAGCGTGGCTGTGGCGATCGTTGAAGCGCACGTTGAATCGCGCGCGCGCCTCGCCCGGGATGAGATTGACGACCGTGTTGCCGATATCGATGGAGACGAATTCGAGATTGGAAGGGTCGAATTGCGCGCTGCCGTGGTCGAGCGGCGTCGCCATCAGCGCGCTCATCAAGGTGACGAGCCCGCGCACGGGGTTGTCGGCGCGTTCGGGATAGGCGACGTGGCCCTGCTTGCCGGTGATGACGAGGGTGCCGTTGAGCGAGCCGCGCCGGCCGACTTTGATGGTGTCCCCGATCGCGGCGATGTTGCTCGGCTCTCCCAGGATACAGTGGTCGAACGTCTCGCCGCGGTCGGCCGCCCATTTGAGCAGCTTCACCGTTCCGTTCACGGCGATGCCTTCCTCGTCCCCGGTGATCAGGAACGAGATCGAGCCCTTCGGCACGCCGCCGCGCGCGGCGAGATGATCGAGCGTCGCCGCCAGCGCGCACGCGACCGCGCCCTTCATGTCGACCGCGCCGCGGCCATAGAGCGTGCCGCCCACGATCTCGCCGGCAAATGGCGGATGGGTCCATTTCCCCTGCTCGCCCGGCGGCACGACGTCGGTATGGCCGGCGAAGACCAGATGGGGGCCGGAGCTGCCGATGCGGGCATAGAGGTTTTCAACCGGCGCGGTGCCGGGCTCGGCGAAGGTGACGCGATGGACCTCGAAGCCCGCCGCCTTCAGCGCGCCCTCGATCACGCCGAGTGCACCGCCCTCCGCGGGCGTCACCGACGGGCAGCGGACAAGGTCGCGGGCGAGCGCGATGGGATCGCGGATCGGCGAACTCATGGTCGCGGCTCTATCGGTGCCGCGCGATCGCGTCAATGCGCAATGTCTACGCCGGCAGGGTCAGCGGGTCGGGGCCGTAACGGTTGGGTCCGATCGTCCCGCGCAGACAGCCGAGCTCGACGAAGGCCCAGACCGTGATGGCGAAGCTGATGAGATGCAGGATGACGAGAGTCAGAATCCTCGGTCTGGTCGGCGGCCGCGCTCAAGATTGTCGGGATGGCGTAGAACACCACGAGCCACCACGCCGACTTGTCGCGGTCGTGGAGACGCTTGGCGCCGATGGCGAGGCCGATCCACACCAGCGGGATGTAAAGGATGACGAGGACCGCCATCGTCACGCCGGCGAACTCGAAGCGGTGCTCGCGAGCCATGGCGAGTGCGATCAGCAGAACAACTAGGACAATGACAGTGATGGCGATGATCGTCATCCAATAGGGTTTGCGGTTCAAGCGGCCTTGGAACGAGAACAGCAATTGGGTCATGGACATGGCGCGGGCCCTTGTTCGTTTCCCCGAAATGATGATTTCAGCCTGATTCCACCGGCCGGCGCCAGCCATCGCGTCGGGGCCGCACCGCCCATTGCGACCGAACCGCCACACTAGGCGCCGAGCTGCGCGGCCAGAATGTTG
>CAVQIP010000080.1:0-66943 GCA_963712565.1 uncultured Alphaproteobacteria bacterium
CGCCATCCCAACCGCAATATCACAAGGGTGCTGTGAATGATGTCCTTGAGCTTCATCTTGGAATGGCCGTAGGTGCGTGGCGGCAGCTTGATCGCGACTTGCGCGATGCTGAATCCGTTGACGTTGAGCCGATGGAGCGACTCGAGAAAGAAGGAATAGCTGGTCGATTCCACCGTCTCGAAAAAGTCCGCCGGTATGCGGTCGAGCCGGTACAAGCGGAACGCGTTGGTGCAATCCTGCGGTAGTCGAAGGAAAACGGTCGTCGACCAATGGCCCAGATGGGTCATCAGCTTTCGAGTCCAGGCCCATCCTTCGAGGCTGTTTGCCTCGACGAACCGCGATCCCACCACGACGTCGATGTCGTCGCTCGCGGCCAATAGCCGCGGAATGTCCGAAGGCGAATGGCTGAGATCCGAATCCATGGTCAGCAGCCGGGTATAGCCGTGCTGATACGCCCATCGGATGCCGGCCTTGTGAGCGGAGCCGATGCCTAGTTTTCCCGGGCGGTGCAGAACCTGCAGGCGCGGGCACTCGCGGGCCAGCCGATCCAGAATGACGCCCGTGCCATCGGGCGAACCGTCGTCGACGAAAAGAAGGTCGACATCAAGCCCGGTCGACAGGACGCCGGAAGCTATGACCTCCACGTTTTCCGACTCGTTGTATGTGGGGATCATCACGAGCGTTCGTGCTTCGGACATCATGCACCGCCCGCGACCTGTTCCGCATCGACCATGATGGCTGCCAATTGCCCCAAAGTGGTGCGTGCCGTCCAACCCGTCGCTCGCGCCAATTTCTCGGGGTTTCCGACGAGGGGTCCGCGCTTGATTTTCTGTACCAGCGAGGGGTCGATCTTGACGTGATCGCGCCAGTCCAATCCCAACCGCGCGAATGCGGCCGCAACGAATTCGCGCACGCAGGCTGCCCGTCCGGAGGCGATGATGTAGTCGCCCGGCTGGTCGAGAGCGAGTATGCGACGCATGGCGTCGGTGTATTCCGGGCTGTAGCCCCAGTCTACCTGGGCTTCGAGATCACCGAGAGTCAGATGACGTCTCGATCCGCGGCTGATCTCGACCGCCGCGCGAGCGACTTTCCGGGACAGAAAGCGCGGCGGCCGCCGTGGCAACTCGTGATTGAACAGGAAACCCACGCTCGCGCGCACCCCGTGCTCGTTTCGATAGAGTCGACAGAGCTGGACCCCGGCGCTTTTCGAGATGCCGTAGGGACAGATCGGGGCGAGCGGCGTGAGCTCGGTCTGCGGTGCCTCGCGCACGATACCGAAGACGTGAGACGATGCCGCGTAAAAAAGCGCGGCGCGCGAGCGGGCCGCCGCCATAGCCTCCAGAACGTTGAGCAGGCCGTCGACATGCACGGCAAAACTGCGCCGCACGACGTCCATCTCGGATTCCATCCGGTCCTCGGCCGAATGGTGGTAGGCGGCAAGGTAGTAGATTTGATCAAACGCGCCGCCTTCGATGAGGCTCCGCATTCCAGCGCGGTCGCTCAGCATGATCGGCGAACGATCATTCGCGGGGTCGATCAACCCCTGGCGCGTCAGGCCGAAGACCTCCGCTCCATCCGCCTGCAATTGCCCGCTGAGATACGATCCGTCCTGCCCCGCGGCGCCGATGACAAGAGCCCTCATCGTTCACCCGCCTGGACGACCTCGAATTGCGGCAGGGGAAAGATCAACTTGCCGCCGGCCTTGAGAAACTCGGCCTCGCGCTCGACGAATTCATCGCGAAAATGCCAAGGCAGGACAAGAAAATAGTCCGGTTTGGCGGCCCGGCATTCGCTTTCAGAAAGAATAGGAATGCCCGTCAGCGGCGTTCGGCAACCCCATTTTTCCGGGTTACGCTCGGCCGCCGCGATGATCTTGCGGGCGTCGAGCTTGCAATACTGCAGCAGGGTGTTGCCCTTGGTCGAGGCACCATACAGGTAGAAGCGTTTGCCGCGCGCTTGTTCAGTCGCAATGAAGGTCAAGAGATCATCGCGGATCTTTTCGATCCGCCGTTGAAATGCGTCGTACGGCGCGGGCGTGCCGAGTCCCATGTCCTCTTCCAGGCGGCGCAGCGGCCCGATGCGATCTTCCCGCGCCCGATGGGATGCGTCCTTTCGGCAAATGGCGAGCCGGAAGCTTCCCCCGTTGCACGCATTGAGCTCGACATCGAAGACGCGCAGCCCGGTCGCTTCGGCGAGCCATTCGATCTGCCGCAGCGAATAATATGTCAGATGTTCGTGACAGACCGCATCGAAGCCGTTGGTCTCCAGCATCGTGGGCAGGTAGCTTTGCTCCAGCACCCAAAGTCCGTCGGGCGCCAGCACCGATTCCACCGCCCGGAAAAATTCCAAGGGCGCTTCCACGTGGTTGAACATGGCGATGGCCGTCACGATCTCGGCGCGTTCGCCGCCGCACAGGGCGCGAGCGGCCGCCGCCGAGAAGAATCCTTCATGCAGCCGGACATCGGGCGGATATTGATCTTTGAACTTTTCCGCGAGCGGATCGATGCCGACACGTCGGAGGCCGGCCGTGGAATAGGATTTGAGCAGCGTGCCGTCGTTACAACCGATGTCGACGACGATATCGCGTGCCTTCAGGGGAAGACGCTCCTCGACCCAGGCGGCCACCCGAGCCAAGTGCTCGCGCATCGTGGCATTGGTGCCCGACTTGTAGCCGTAGTGGAGGGTGTACATTTCTCCCGGCGCCACCGAATGCAGCAATTGGACAAGCTGACAACCCGTGCAGCGCACCAGAGCGAGCGGCGCCAGCGGAGGATCGGCCTCGCCCGCCCTCGGAAACCGGCTGGAGAGCGCCTGGACGCCGAAATCCAGTATCGGCTGGAGATCTTTGTTCCCGCAGATCCGACAAGCTGCGATTTTCTTGTATACCGACGGCATCGGCATATCCCCGACGGTCGCCCGGGACTCGACAGAATGCATGCCGCCCATCCCCATCAGGTGACGTCCTAGCGGACGAACTGTGAAGCTGCGGGAATTCTCAACCTGACGTCACGCCGCCGCCCCGAGGATCGGCAAGGTCCCTTGCTGGTTTGGCGGGAGATAGAACAGGTTGTCTGGTTCACCGCCGTCGTACGAACGAAAGCCGCCAGCGTGTCGGTCGAAGAGGTAGGGCCGATATCCGAATGGACGCAGGAATTCGGCGATGGCTGCCGCATGTCTCGGATCGCGCTCGATCATGAGGGCCGGATTGCAACGTTTAATGGTGGCCGCCATTCCGCGAAGCACCTGGAGTTCGAAACCTTCCACATCGATCTTTACAAAATCCGGAGCGAGCGCCAAGTCGTCGATCGGGATGACGGGAACCGCCGTTTCGATGAATCGCAATTTTTCCCGCGACCTCGGCATATCTTCTCGCAGCCGCCGCTCGGCCTCGCTTCGATCCATCGCGGCGTAGGCGCTCAAGGCAATTCCGCGAAAGACCGGGGTATGGAGCACCAGCTGGCCGCGGGACTCGCCGGCGGCAACAAGCTTGTATTCGAACAAATCCAGGGCGGCTTTGGTACGTTCGAGGGCGGCTTGGTGACAAGGATTGGCCTCGATCGAAAGAATCGGCGTGGTCTTGTTGAACAGACGGAACGAGCGCGCCGAAATGCCGTCGTTCGCGCCGATGTCGAGGAACAGCCGATCGGTTGAAGGCAGGATGCGAAAGGCGTGGAACTCGAGTTCGAGCGGCAGCATGAAGCTGAGCCGGCCGACATAGGTGCGAAACAGCTCGTAGGCGTAGACGTTTCTCCTGATCGCCTGGTCGATCCGCAAGGCTTTGGCGATCGGCATCAGCGACGGGCGCGACATCGTATCAAGCCGCCCGTCGCGGACCGACCGGCCGTTGGTTGCGCAAACCGAAACCGGAAGACGCAACCCGCCGAGCGGCGACAACCACGCAGAACGCGAGCGGCGCGAACTTCAACAGCGCCGGCTCACGCCTTGCTAGGATGTGCTCACCGTTGCCCCGCTTGATGGTTTGCATGGCGCAATCGGACCGCCCTGTGCCCCCTCGCATCAGCGCTCCAATAACCCTTGTCTTTCGGCATGGCAAGCTTGTCGGACGATCTCCGGCACGCGGCTGCGATCATCAGACCGAGGCGGTCTTGTTCCGCCCGTCGTCAATCGTGCTGACGTTTTTCGCTACCTTTCACAACGGCCGCAGATAGTGCTCGTAGCGCTTGGAATGGCTGCTGGCCAAATACTTGGCCATATCGTCGGCGTCCTGCTTGCGGCAACTCGAATTCGCCAAGCCGAAGCTGAACCGCAAATCTGCATCGAGATTGCCTTGAAAATATATTCCGGTCTGGATGATGTTGGCGCGGAAGACGGACGGCCTTGCTCTCCGGCTGTGCCACGAGCTGCCAACAATGAGAAAACTGCACCGGCAAGACCAGGAGCGAAGCTCCCGAGCTCTGAGCGCTGATATGATAACCGCCTTTTTCCACGGTCAGTCGCGCCTGTCCGGCTGAAACGACCTGGGGATCGCAGGGGGAGCGATCCGAGCAAAACGACCGTGTCCTGACCCTGCAAATCTTGCAGCTGAGCAACGGCATCGTCGTAGCTATTGGCGGCAACAACCTTGGTTGGGCTGAAATTGCCGAGATTGACATTATGAATCTCATACAGACGAAGGGTCCCGGCCGCGCTCGTTTCACGCAGGACCTCCGTGACCGATGGGCTATTCACCGTTCCGTCTGAAACGACATAGCGAACGCCCAGCAGTGCCAGGAGCTTTGGAGCAAACTTGTATATGTGCGTTGCAACGCCCGTTTTCGTCCACGAAGTCTTCATCGCGGGCCAGCAGATCGCTGTCGAACATGAACATCTGCTTGGTGACCCACTGTCCGTAGTCTTCGAACGTTGGAATGTTGCTGTTCCAGAGATCCGTCAATTGAAACATGTTGCCAAATTCCTTGGCCAATATCCCGCGCGCATGAATGTAGGTCTCGTGTGCCAATGCTTCGTTCGGGAGCGGGAGGAGCTTGCGCATGAAGCCGTCGTCGGCGCCGAGATAAAGGCCGACATATCCCTGGAACTCCTTTCCCGGCGCCAGGGCGATGTGTTGTTCGAGATATTGATGGATCGGGCCTTTGCGCACATGGGTGTGAGCGATTGGCCGAAAACCAAGCACGCCTTCACCGGCCATGCGGGGCTGGCGAACGGATATGACATCAATGAATATTATCAAGAGAACGATCGAAATGGCGGTGTTTGCGACCGCCGGTATCCACTGCGCGATGGACTGTACCGCTTCGCATGCCAAGCCGAACGATCGTCGCAATCCCGGCAATCGCAACACCGAACAACAGTGGAAACAGCGTCCAGTACACATAGTGATATCCCACGATATGCACAGGTCCGAGGACGTAGTCTATGCTGATCAAAAAGTAGAAATGGAGAAGGAAGATCATCGCCACGACGGTTATTGCGAGCGCGCGGCGCCTGCCCCGGTCGAAGACGATCATGACGCCGCCGCCGAGCAGGGCGGCAATTTGCACCCACGCGAGCGGTGATTGCGGAAGGCAGATCAGAAACAGCGCCTGGTGGCCGTCACAGGTCGAAAACTGTGACGATCAATCCGGCCCAATAATCCACCGTAAGCAATGCCATCCCTGGATGCAGGAAAGCTCGGAAGGCTGTTGTCGCGCGCCGATACCGCCGCCGTGGCCGACAGATAGCCCGGGAAGCCGATGATCGAGAATACCGCGACCGTTGATAGAACCAGACCGATTCGGAAGGGGAGTGCGCGCCGGTCGCTCGCCGACGAAAAAACCAACAGCGTCCACAATACTCCGTAGACCGGAACATAGACGAAATTGAACATGGGAGCCGACGAAAACGCGCTGAATAGACAGGCAATGAACAACACACCCCACAACAAATTCGGCCACAACGTAGATCGCCCGGAGCGCAGCAGCGCCACCGTCGCCAAGTTCATCGCCGCCGCCTGATGGGCGAAAAACGGAGCCAAGCTATACCAACTCGGCGTACCCGACACGGAGTTGAAAGGTATGAAGAAAAATGAAAGGTACAGCAAGACCGCCGTAAAGGCGTAGGCTCTGTCGATTTTCAACTCTCGAAACAAGAAATACGTCGCTAGCGCCAATTCGGTCAGGTAGACGAAATATGAGAATAGATGTTTGTACTCGATCGGCGCCGGAATGCCTAAAGCCAGGGCGCCCGGATTCAGCCAGGGAAGATTGGGCAGGAACAAAGAGCCGGTGCCCGAGAACGGGGAATAGGGGCCGAAATTCAGGAATGACGACCACTCCATGATGGAGCGGTGATTCCACGACATCCACTTGCCATCGACATTTCCGTACATGCCGAACAGGATGTCCGGAACTATCCATAGGCCGCAAAGGATCAGGCCGCCGACGACGATCAAAGGCACGACATATGTCAGCAAGAGGCGTAGAAAGTTGGCAATGTTTTTCAACCCGAACCACGCGCTCGTCATGACGCGAGGCTCAGGAGAGTTCTGCAATGACCGCGGGATGGCTACGTCAGGCATTCGCGGAATGATTCCCGTAAGCGGGCAGGACGATCTGACGACAGGTTGTTACGGAAGTCCGAGACCGGCATCAAGCAGCGGTTCGGGAACATCCGTTGCGTGCGGACGGCAAGCAGCGATACCAGGTCGCAGCCCACTCCAATAGCACTCGAAGACATACGGAAAAAGCCGCCGAGAGCGATCGAGCCCGCAGCTGGAAGAGGGTGACGATCAGTTCTGAGCGATCCCGATCAGATTCAGATAGCGGCCGCCCCTGAGGTGGCTTGTCCGTTCGGACGAGAGCGGCGTGAGCCGCCTCCGCTTGAGCTCGAACAGGGTGAGACCGAGGTCCCTCAGCAGCTCGAGGTAGCGCTCCGGCGCGCAACCGGCGGCCTGGCGAATGCCGTGCGGCCAGAATTCGCTGAGCAACATCATCCCCGGCGAATTTCGGATGGTCTTCGCCGCGCCGGTGATCGCGGAAAATTCGCTGCCCTGCACGTCGATCTTGAGGATGTCGATCGCCTGCAATCCAAGTTCACCCAGTATGGAATCGATCGTGCGCAGCCGGACGGAAGCGGATTGCGCGTACGACGTCGCCTCGGATCGATACAATCGATTGTCCGCCTTGTTGTGCGGATTGACGAACAGCTCGGCCGTTCCCTCACGATCCGACGCAGCACAGTCGAAGACGTGCACGCGGGCTTTTGTCGGGGCGTTCGCCTCGATCGTCAAATTGAGAAATCGACGGCTTTCAGCGTGAGGCTCGATCGCGACGACGGTGCCCTCGGCCCCGGTCAGATGCATCGCGAGCGCGCTGTAGAGTCCGACATTCGCGCCGACGTCGAGCACGGTCATTCCCGCGCGGCACCTTTGGGAGAAGAATTTCAGTTCATCGCGCTCGAAAACACGCAGCGCGAGCGCCCCGGAAACGACGGGATCGGCCGGGTTGAGGTGGACGATCGCAGGTCCAACTCGAACGGTCTTTGGGACAATGGACAGAAGGATGGCGTTGGTCGCCCGTCTGATGGGGGCCGGCCGCAACAGTCGTGTATAGATAAACTCGGCGAGCATCGCCATGCGCAGCCTCTACGCCATGAGGAACCCCTAACGCAACGCTGCGCGTTGGTTCAAGAGAGCGGGAGCGGTTGTCCCGTTCGCGAGCCGACGGCAAAGACCAATATCGGCCACGCGGCGAGCAGGCAGCCGATCGCTGTGATCGCGGCATAGATCTGGCCGTGCCGGCTTTCGTTCGCCCTCACAAAAAGCAAAACACCGGAGAGACTGCCCTCTCCGGTGCGGTCGCACTTGGTGGTGATGGCGTTGTTCGCAGATGCTCTATTCAGAATGCGCCCAGCAAAATGGCGCCGACGAACGCGAACACGGCGAACACGGCCAGCACATTGAGCCTCAACGCAAGGTCCACGTCACACCTCCCGTTCCTCGCTTCGACTTAAGTATAGCAGAGCGCCGACGAAGTTCTAATGACAAACATATTGCATCGCCGAAGATGCGTGCGCGCACTCGTTCGACGCTCGCGCGGTATCGCCAACGTCCTGATATTGCGATGTAAAAATAACGGTGCGACGGATTTTGATAGCGTATAAAAGTTGCTTGGCACAGCGCAATATTCGCTCCGCAGACACCTCGACCCGCGCCGTGCAATACCAAATAATACGTGGCAAACCATGAGCTTAATGCTCTGCTGCGGCGCTCATCTGCGGGCGATCGCGGCCTCCACCGCGGCGGCGGCGGCGAGCGCGAACCGATCGCGCCCGAAACGCGCGACGATTTGCACGCCGAGCGGCAAACCGGCGCCGTCAAGCAGTCCGGGGACGTTGATGCAGGGCGTGCCCAACAGCGTCCACAGCCGGTTGAAGGTCGGCTCTCCGGTCGAGCCGAGTCCGCGCGGGGCGGCGCCCGGCGCCGATGGCGTGAGTATCACCTCGCCGTCGGCCAGGAGATCGAGCAGCGCTTGGCGAGCGCGGCGCGTCGTGCGGCGGGCGTCGTCATAGGCGTCGGCATCGATGGCCGCGGCATCATCGAGCTGCCGGCGCAGGATGGGATGCAGGCATTCGCGGCAGCGGTCGTATTCGAAGGCAAGGGCGCGGAACGCTTCATAACCTTGGATGACGCGGTGTGCGCGCATGGCCTCGCCAAAGATCGGCGGCAGGTCGAGCTCCTTGATTTTTGCGCCCGCGGTTTCAGCGGCGCGGGCCGCGCGCTCGAGCGCGTCCTGCATCGCCTCGCTCGCCTCGTGCCAAAGCTCGGTGCGTACGAGCAAGATCACCGGGGCCGCCCGCGGCCGACCATCGACGCGCAGATCGCGCCCGCTCACGGCGGCGGCGGCGAAGGCAACGTCGGCGACGCCCGCGCCGAACAGGCCGACGGTATCGAGCGACCAGGAGAAGCACTTCATGCCGACCGTCGGCAGCAGCCGGTAGGAGGGCTTGAAGCCGGCGACGCCGCAGAAGGCGGCGGGACGGATCACCGAACCGCCGGTCTGGCTGCCGAGCGCGAGCGGCACCATGCCGGCCGCCACCGCCGCGGCCGAGCCCGACGACGATCCGCCCGGCGTATGCGCGGGGTCGCGCGGATTGCGGGTGCCGGCCGGCGCAAGCGAAGCGAACTCGGTCGTCACCGTCTTGCCCACGACGATGCCGCCGGCGCGCCGCACCAGCATGACCATGGCCGCATCCGCGTTCGGGCGATGGCCGGCGTATATCGCCGAGCCGTACGCGGTCGGAAATTCCGTGGTGTCGAAAATGTCCTTGATGCCGACGACAAGCCCGCGCAGCGGCGAGCGTGCGAGCTCCGGCTGCTCGGCGTCACGTCGCGCGGCTGCGAGGTCGAGGGCGGCGAAGGCGCCGATGCTCGCTTCGCAGGCCGCAATCGCCTCGCCACAGAGCTCGACCACGGCACGCGGGTGAAGCTCGCCGGCCTCGATCCGGCGGGCAAGATCGAGCGCGCGCAGCATCAGCGCCGACCGTCCATCAGGGCGACGATCCGCTCGGTCAAGCGGCGCGCCGGCGGCATGATCACGAACGCGGTGATCGCGGCCACCGGCCAGGCGACGAAATACGCCTTCACCCACTTGCCCAGGAAATCCGCTCGCAAGCCGAGCTCGAGGATGGTGACGAGGAACGTGACCATCGCCACCATCACGCTCGACATCAACAGCGCCAATATCAGTCTGGGCTTGGCTGGCATGCTCCGAGAGCTCTCCCCGCGCTGGCAGTTGCCCGTGTGTCTTGCCGATCCTTCTTAACCATGTTGCGAGGCACGGACCAGCGGCCCGCAGCGCGGACAAATCTTTGAAGGGTCGTTAACAAAGTCCAACGCATGCTCCCGCCATGGCGTGGGGAGTTCGCTGGTATCTCGTCGGCTCCATCGTCCTCGGCGTCCTCGGCGTGCTTGCGGGTTGCAGCGGCGGCAACTTCTTTGCCGAGCGCGAGCCGTGGCGGCACGAGGCCGAGGTGCAATGCATCAACGCGGGCACCGTCAAGGAAGGCGCCGGGGTCGTGCGCGTCAGGGCGATCCGTGGGCCCGGCGTGTGCGGGGCGGATTTTCCGCTCAAGGTCTCGATCTTGGGGGAGAGCGCACCGCTCGGCTACGCCGATGATCTTCGCCCGCCCGGCGACATCCCACGCAGCGCGGGATCCGCGCCGGCGCGCTGGCCGATCAGGCCTTCGAGCGTACCGGCGCCAGCGCAGGAGCCACCGCCGCCTTATCAGTCGCGCGTGTTGCCCGAATATCAGCCGCGCGCGGGCGGCCAACCGCCCGATCAGCCGGTGTCGCTCGATCCGCCCAACATACCGGGCCAAGGCAACGGCGCGCCGGAGAGCTACGACTTCCGCCGACCGTACGGGGCCTCGCCTCCCGCGCCGTCCCCGACCTATCGGCCGCCGTCCTCCGCGCGCTCTCCCCGCGATGACTTCTCGCCCGAGCCGTACGAGCGCCGCCCGCTGGTCGACGCGCCGGGCGTGCCGCGCAATTCCCCCGGCGGCATCACCCGCACCCCGTTGCGCCCGCCGCCGCTCGCCAACGCGGCGCCCGCCGCGACGCGCGAGGCCGCGCCCATGGACATTGCCCGCGGGCGTGAGCCGCCGCCGGTCGTTCCGCTCGGTCCCGCTACCGACGCCCCGATCGCCGGCGCCGTCGCGCCGGTTGCCGTCAGCCCGGCGGCGACGCTCGCGTGCCCCATGGTTTCCGAGCTCGATCGCTGGATCGCCGGCGCCGTGCAGCCGGCGGCGCTGCGCTGGTTCGGTTCGCCGGTCGCCGAGATCACGCAGATTTCCGCCTATTCCTGCCGCGGCATGAACGGCAATCCGCGCGCGCACATTTCCGAGCACGCCTTCGGCAACGCGCTCGACATCGCCGCCTTCACGCTCGCCGACGGACGCAAGATCACGGTGAAGAACGGCTGGCGCGGGCTGCCCGAGGAGCAGGGTTTTCTGCACGACGTGCAGGGCGCGGCCTGCGACCAGTTCACCACCGTGCTGGCGCCGGGCTCGAACGTCTTTCACTACGATCATATCCACGTCGATCTGATGCGGCGGCGCGACGGCCATCGCGCCTGCAATCCGCACGCGGTATCGGGCGAGGAGGTTGCCGCGCGCGCCGGCGGCAGATACGCCGGCAAGCGTACCAGCGAACCTGCGGTCACCGGCTCGCTCGCGCCGCGCGGGCTGCCGGTTCGGAGCGGGCGCGCGCTCCCCATGGCCGAGCCGGGCGACGACGGCGAGGACGACTGACGCCCGCCTGCTCGACGCGTCATACCCCGGCAATGATTGGCGAATAGATCAGGTGTCCACGGCAATGCCGTCATTTCTTTGAACTTTGCGGGCGTTCTATCCGACCAACCCAAGCATCGCAGCTCTGCGCGCACCAGCCGGCATGGGTTTCGCTTGAAACCGTCCGACCCGGGCGCCAAGCCATTGCCTGCGCCGCCGGCTGTGACACCATGCGGCACCTCTTATAATGTCGTCATGGGATACCAATATATGTGCTGGGCCGAATCCAACGGCCTCCTGGGAGGGACCTTCATGCCCCGTTTCCGCTCTCGTCCGCTGCTTGCACTTTGTGCCATGGCGGCGGTGTTGGTGTTCGCCGTGACCAATGCCGATGCCCGCGCCGGGCGCGGCTTTGGCATCGGCAGCCGCGGCTCGCAGACCTTCTCAGCGCCACCCTCGACGACCACCGCGCCGAGCGCGCGGCCGATCGAACGCAGCATGACCCAGCCGGGCCGGCCCGGCGGTACTTCGGCGCAGCGCCCGGCGACGTCGTCGCCGGTCGGCGGCTTCTTGAATCGTCCGGGCTTCCTCGGCGGCCTGTTCGCCGGGTTCCTCGGCGCCGGCTTGCTCGGCATGCTGTTCGGTCACGGCTTCCTGGGCGGCCTCGGCGGCTTCGCCTCGATGCTCGGCCTCATGCTGCAGATCGGCATCGTCGTCGTCATCGGCTATCTGTTGTGGACGTGGTGGCAGCGCCGCAACCAGCCGGCGCTCGCCAGCGGGCCGGCCTTGCGCAACTACGCCTCGTCCGACAACTCGGGCCGGCCGATGGGCTTCGGCGGCGGCACCGGCGCCGCGGCGTCGACCGCGCGCGCATCCGGCACCGACGAGGTCGGGCTCGGCCCCGACGACTTCAACAGCTTCGAGAAGCTTCTGGGCGAGGTGCAGGCCGCCTACAGCGCCGAGGACCTCGGCCGGCTGCGCCGACTGGCCACGCCGGAGATGGTGTCGTATTTCGCCGACGACCTGGCCGCGAATGCGAGCAAGGGCGTGATCAACCGCGTCTCCGACGTCAAGCTGCTGCAAGGCGATCTGGCCGAGGCCTGGCGCGAGGGCGATACCGATTACGCCACGGTGGCGATGCGCTACTCGCTCGATGACCAGACGCTCGACCGCGACAGCGGCCGCGTGCTCGAGGGCGGTGCAGACGAGGCGACCGAAATCTGGACCTTCATGCGCACGCGCGGCGGCCACTGGCTGCTGTCGGCGATCCAGCAGAGCTGACGCCGCCGACAAATCACGGTGCTTCACGGATGGCCGGGCTCGCGCCCGGCCATTTCGTTTGTCCTGATGCCCAACCGAACTTAGTCCACTCGCACGACTGTCGTCCCCGCGAAAGCGGGACCCATAACCACGGCTTCTGGAATATGGATTTCCGCTGTCGCGGGAATGACGGCGCGGTATCGCGGAGATGGCGAGGCGTTCTCATGACCGAACTCACCGCTCCGGCTCACCGTAGCCTCCCGCGGTCGGCGTCTGGATGATGATGGCCTCGCCGGCGTCGATGACGGTGGCGTCAGCGCCCTTGAGCCTCTCCACGCGGCCGTCGTTGCGCCGCACCGAGTTCTCGCCGATCTGGCCGGGCTCCCCGCCGGCCAGCCCGAACGGCCGGACGCGGCGATGGCCCGACAGGATCGTGCAATCCATCTTTTCGAGGAAGCGTATGGTGCGGCGCACGCCGTCGCCGGCGTTCCATCTGCCGCGCCCGCCCGAGCCTTTGCGGATGTGGAAATCCTCGAGCAGCACCGGATAGCGGAATTCCAGCACCTCCGGATCGGTGAGCCGGGTATTGGTCATGTGCGTGTGCACGGCGTCGGTGCCGGGAAATCCCGGCCCGGCGGGCGAGCCCGAGCAGATCGTCTCGTAATATTGGTACCTGGCGTTGCCGAAATTGAGATTGTTCATGGTGCCTTGCGCGGCGGCGAGGCTGCCCAGCGCGCCGAACAGGCAATTCGTCACCGCTTGTGACGTCTCCACGTTGCCGGCCACGACCGCGGTGGGATATTCCGGCGACAGCAGGGATTGCTTCGGGATCACGATGTTGATCGGCCGCAGGCAGCCGGCATTCATCGGGATGTCGTCGTCGACCATGACGCGAAAGACGTAGAGCACGGCGGCGCGCGTCACCGGCTCGGGCGCGTTGAAATTGGTCGGCTGCTGCGGCGAGGTGCCGGTGAAATCGACGGTCGCCTCGCGCTTGTCCTTGTCGACGCTGATCCTGACCCTGATCCAGGTGCCCTGATCCATCTCGTACTCGAACGAGGCGTCGTGGATGCGGTCGATGACGCGGCGGACGCTCTCGGCGGCGTTGTCCTGCACGTGCTGCATGTAGGCCTTGACCACCGGCAGCGTGAAATGCGCGACCATCTTGTGCAGTTCCTGCACGCCCTTCTCGTTGGCGGCGATCTGCGCCTTCATGTCGTTGACGTTCTGCAGCGGATTGCGAGCGGGATATTTTCCGCCGGCGAGCAGCTCGTAGAGCGCGCGTTCGCGGAAGCGGCCGCGATCCACCAGCTTGAAGTTGTCGATGTAGACGCCTTCCTCCTCGATCGTGGTCGCATTCGGCGACATCGAGCCGGGCGAGATGCCGCCGACGTCGGCATGGTGACCGCGCGAGGCGACCCAGAACAGGAGCTCGCGGCCGGCCGCGTCGAACACCGGCGTGCACACGGTGATGTCGGGGAGATGCGTGCCGCCGTTGTAGGGTGCGTTGATGGCGTAGACGTCGCCCGGCGCAATCCGGCCCGCGTTCTCGCGGATGATGGTTTCGACCGCGCGGTCCATGGAGCCGAGATGCACCGGCATGTGCGGGGCGTTGGCGACCAAGGTGGCATCGGCGGCGAACACCGCGCAGGAGAAGTCGAGCCGCTCCTTGATGTTGACGGAATAGGCGGTGTTCTGCAGCGACACGCCCATCTGCTCGGCGATCGACATGAACAGGTTGTTGAACACTTCGAGCATCACCGGATCGGCGTCGGTGCCGACCGCGCGTTGCCGCTCGAGCGGCACGACGCGCTCGAGCACGAGGTGGTTCTTGGCGGTGATCGCGGCTTGCCAGCCGTCCTCGACCACGACGGTCTGGTGCGGCTCGATGATGATGGCGGGACCGCGCACGACGTGGCCGGGCGCAAGCTGCCCGCGAGTAAAGACCGCGGCCGCGTGCCATTCCCCGCGCGAGTAGAACCGCGTGCGGCGCGTGGGCAAGGGCAGAGCGGCGCGCGTGGTCGGCAGCACCGGCTCGCTGAATCTTTCGCCGCCGCCCACCGCCTCGACCGACACCGCTTCGACCACCAGCTCCTTGCTCTCGTCGATGAATCCGAAGCGCGATTTGTGCGCGGCCTCGAAGGCGGATTTCATCCTTTCGAGTGAGGGACCGGCGTCGGGCATGCCGGGATAAGTCACGGCCTCGCCGTGGAAAGACTCCACGGAATAGGCCGGAACCACCAGCGCGGTGTCGGTGCCGGCATAGCGGATATGCGCGCGGACGTGGATCGCAATGTCGCGGGCAGGCAGGCCCTGGCGCATGACTTCATTGCGTGCGTGGTCGCCGAGGCGGCTCCCGACCGTCGCGATCGACGCCAGCGCCGCCTCGCCGAACGGCTCCTCGAGCGCCTGCTGGCGGGTGGCGCGGATGTCGGCGAGGCCCATGCCATAGGCCGACAGCAGCGAGGAGAACGGATGGATCAGCACCTTGGTCATGCCGAGCGCATCGGCGACGAGGCACGCGTGCTGGCCGCCGGCGCCGCCGAAACAATTGAGCGCGTAGCGCGTCACGTCGTAGCCGCGCTGCACCGAAATCTTCTTGATCGCGTTGGCCATGTTCTCGACCGCGATCCTGATGAAACCGTCGGCGACGTCTTCGGCCGAGCGGCCATCGCCGATCTCGTGGGCGAGCTGCGCGAACGCCTGGCGCACCGCGTCGGCATCGAGCGGCAGATCCTGCTGCGGCCCGAAAATCTTCGGAAAGAAATCCGGAATCAGCTTTCCGACCATGACATTGGCGTCGGTGACCGCGAGCGGCCCGCCGCGGCGGTAGCATTTCGGTCCGGGATTGGCGCCGGCGCTGTCGGGCCCGACCCGGAAGCGCGCGCCGTCGAAATGCAGGATCGAGCCGCCGCCCGCCGCCACGGTGTGGATCAGCATCATCGGGGCGCGCATGCGCACGCCCGCCACCTCGGTCTCGAAGGCGCGCTCGTACTCGCCGTCGAAATGCGACACGTCGGTCGAGGTGCCGCCCATATCGAAGCCGATCAGATGCGCGAAGCCGGCTTCGCGTCCGGTCTCCGCCATGCCGACCACGCCGGCGGCCGGCCCGGACAGGATCGCATCCTTGCCCTGGAACAACTCGGCCGCGGTGAGGCCGCCCGACGACATCATGAACATCATGCGCGGAGCGCCGCTCGCCGCACGCTCCGCTTCACCACTGGGCTCGGTGGGCTCCGCTGGAGCCGATGCCGCGCGTTGCGTGGATGCATCGTTGGTAACGGTGCCCAGATCCTGCGCCACCTGCGCCACGTATCGCCGCAGGATCGGGGAGAGATAGGCGTCGACCACCGTGGTGTCGCCGCGGCCGACGAGCTTGATCAGCGGCGAGACCTCGTGGCTCACCGATACCTGCGGGAAGCCGAGCTCGCGCGCGAGCGCGGCCACGCGCTGCTCGTGCTCGGGATAGCGATAGGCGTGCATGAACACGATCGCGACCGCGCTGACGCCGGCGGCGCGTGCGGCGGAAAGCTCGGCCCGCAGCGCGGCAAGGTCGGGCTCCCGCTCCACCGTGCCGTCGGCGCGCACGCGCTCGTCCACCTCGATCACGCGCTCGTACAGCATCTCCGGCTTGATGATGTGGCGGGCAAAAATCTTCGGCCGGGCCTGGTAGCCGATCTTGAGCGCGTCGCGGAAGCCCCTGGTGATGAGGAGAAGCGTGCGCTCGCCCTTGCGCTCGAGCAGCGCATTGGTCGCGACGGTGGTGCCCATCTTCACCGTGCCGATGACGCCAGCGGGGATCGCTTCGCCCGCCTTGACGCCGAGGAGGTCGCGGATGCCTTGCACCGCGGCGTCGCCGTAAGCCTCCGGATTGTCGGACAGAAGCTTGTGGGCGACGAGCGTTCCGTCGGGGCGGCGGCCGATCACGTCGGTAAAGGTCCCGCCGCGGTCGATCCAAAAATCCCAGCTGTCGTCGGTCCGCATCGTTGCCTGTGCCTGGTTCGCGGCTGTTATACGGGCGCAGGCGCCCGCAGCGAAGCGCTTGAGCTGGCTGCAGCGCTCGGCCTTGCCCGGCCGGTGCTTTTGCGGCTTTTGCAGTCCCAATGTCGCTGCAATCTCTGATATGATGCCAATCGGGTGGGCCGAGGGGAATTCTTGCAGGCCCCGTGCTCGGGGCCCTGGGCCGTGACCATGTTGCGATGGATTGCGCTCGCAGCCGCTGCTGCGATTGCGCTGGCGGCGGCGCCCGCCCGCGCGCAAGTCAGATGGAATCTCCCGACCGCCTATCCTGCCGATAATTTTCACACCGAAAACCTCGGCGCATTCGCCAAGGACTTGGCCGACCTGACCGGCGGCAAGCTCGCGATCGAGGTTTATCCTAATGCCTCGTTGTTCCCGGCGACCGCGATCAAGAGCGCGGTGCGCATCGGACAGGCGCAAATGGGCGAGGTCCTGATCTCCCTGCACGACAACGAAGACCCGATGTTCGGGATCGACGTCGTGCCATTTCTCGCCGCGAGCTACGACGAGGCGCGCAAGCTGTGGGCGGCATCGAAGCCGGCGATCGAGCGCAAATTCGCGGCGCAGGGCTTGATGGTGTTGTTCGCGGTGCCGTGGCCGCCGCAGGGCATCTACGCCAAGAAGGAGATCAACAAGGTCGCCGATATGCAGGGGCTGTCCTGGCGCGTGTACAACGCCGGCACCGAGCGCATCGCGCAGATCGTGGGCGCCTATCCCGTGACCATCCAGGCGGCCGACCTGCCACAGGCGCTCGCCACCGGCCTGATCAACGCCTTCATGACCTCGGTTGCGACCGGCTACGATAGCAAGGCATGGGAGACCATGACCTATTTCTACGACACCCAGGCCTGGATCCCGAAGAACGTCACCTTCGTGAACAAGGCGGCGTTCGACCGGCTCGACAAGGCGACGCAGGCCTCGCTGCTGCGGGTGGCTGCCGCCGCCGAGGCGCGGGGCTGGTGGCGGTCGCAGGACAAGACCAAGTGGTACGGCGAACAGCTGGCCGCCCGCGGCCTGAAGGTGCTGCCGCCGAGCCCGGCGTTGAAGGCTGGGCTGCGGCAAATCGGCGAGCGCCTCACCGGCGAGTGGCTGAAGAAGGCCGGTGGCGAAGGCCAGGCCGTGGTCGATGCCTACAAGAAACCAGGCACCTGACCCAAGCGCGGCAAGCGCGCGCGATCCGGTGCGCCGAAATTGGCGGGGGCCCGGCGGGTTTTCCACCGAGCCCCCTTGAACGCATCAGCCGGCCTGTAAGCCGGGTTCTGTAGGGCGAGGGCGCAAGCCCCCGCGCGACGGCCATTCCTCTGCGACACCGGTTGCCCGGCGCCTTCAGCAACCTACCCGGACGGCCAGATCCGGACATCGATCCCGGGATTGCTCCCGCGCCGTCCCTATTCGGTCTTGCTCCCGGTGGGGTTTGCCGTGCCGCCGGCGTTGCCGCCCGCGCGGTGCGCTCTTACCGCACCGTTTCACCCTTGCCGTCCCGTCATTCTCCCCGCAAGCGAGGAGGCACGAGATGGCGGTCTGTTTTCTGTGGCACTTTCCCTGGGCTTACGCCCGCCGGACGTTATCCGGCACCGTATGTCCATGGAGCCCGGACTTTCCTCCCGGGGCCGCCTTTCGGCCTTGGCCCGAGCGGCCGTCCAGCCGACTGACCCTTAAGGGATGGGGTGTGCGCGCGCCGGCGTCAAGTAGGCCTCAACCGGGCTTTGCCGCCTTCGACCGCAACTCGCGGGCCGCAAGCAGCGCCTTCAGCGTCGCCAGACTCGAGGCGTCGATGACGCCATCGACTCGGGCCGGACGGAAATGGCGCTGGAAGGCGGCGACGGCGTCGAGCGTGGTGCGGTCGAGATAGCCGGTGGCAGCGACCTCGTAGCCGTATTTCGCCAGCAGTTCCTGCATTTCTTGGATGATCGGACTGGTTTCGCCGAGCGCGAAGATCGCTCCGCCCGGTTCGATGGGAGCAGGCTTGACCCAGAGGCCGATGCCGGAATCGGCGAGCGCCTTCCATGGAAACTTCTCGCCCGGATCCTGCTTGCGCGCCGGCGCGACATCGGAATGGGCGAGCACGCGGTCCGCCGGGATTCGATATCGCCCAAGGATGCTGCGACAGAGCGCCGTGACCGCGGCGATCTGCCGTTTGGGAAAGGCGGGATAGCCGTGGTCGTGCCCGGGATTGGCGATCTCGATGCCGATCGAGCACGAATTGACATCGGTCTCTCCGGCCCAGGACGACGTGCCGGCGTGCCAGGCGCGCCGCGCTTCCGCGACCAGCTGGACGATACGGCCGTCCTGCAGCACGACATAGTGCGCGGACACCTTGCTGTCCGGGTTGCAGAGGAAGTTGATCGCCTCTTGGTTGTCGGGCACGCCGGTGTAATGCAACACGATCATGTCGGGCGCGCGCGTGCGCTCGCCGTGATTCGGCGATGGTTTGACCTCGGCGACGACGGAGGAATCGGGGCGCAATTCGGACACGGCCATGCGCGGACTGTCAGCGCGTTTGCGGGAGCCGCCTTGGCGAAGCAAAGCAGCGGCAGGACGCGGGGGATTGTGCAGAAACAATGCTGCGAGACAAGCTCGCACACGCGGGAATTGCGCGACGATGGCGGCGAATTACGCGCCTTGTTGCGGACGGGCCGCACTTGACCCGGCCGCGCGCGTTGGCGAGCGAGATCAGCGCGACCGAAATCGCCGGGCCGGCGTTCGCGCCGGCAATAAGCATCCGGGCCGGCGTTGCCGCCGGCCCGGAGCACCGGGACCTAACGCGTCCCGGTTAACGACGCTACCCTACTGACGCAACGCCACTCAACGCTGGGCCGGAGGAGGGGCCGCCGGCCGCGGCGCCATGCCCGTGGTCGGCGAGCTCGGCGTGCTGGTCGTGCGCGCCGGCGACTTGTAATATTGGAAGTCCGGCGCGTTCTTGAGCTGGTCCTTGGTCCAGCTCACCTTGAGCTTGACGTTGTTGGGGTCGTTGGCGCTGGCCGCGGTGCTGGTGCTGCTACCCGTATCCGCGGGCACGATCTGGAACGCACTCATATCGATCGCGACATTCTTTTCGCCGATGCCAAGGAACCCGCCGACGCCCACGATCAGGCCAAGGACCTTGCCGCCCTTTTCGAACAGCACGTCGCTCACGTCGCCGACCTTCGCGTTATCCGGGCCGAGCACGTTGGTACCCTTGAATTTCGAGAACGCAAACTGATCCGCGCTCTGCGCCGAGATGAATTTCGCGTCGTTCATCGGGGCGGCGTCGGCTTTCGCCGGCGGAGGATTCGCGGGCGGATTGGCTTGCGCCAGAGCGCCTGAAACCATCAGCGCACTGACCGCCGCCGACAACATAAGGGTCTTCAACATTGTGGCCTCCAAACGAGTTTGTTCCACCAAGGAAAGGGAAACCCTCCTTGCTCGAGAACAACTCGCGAGCGCGGCACCTGTTCCGCGAATTTTGGAACTTGGCGAGGATCGGCGCACGCAGTTTTGCGCGCTGCAGCGCGTTCGAATACGGAACCTTATGCGTTGCTTCCTGCGCGCGCCGAGCGAGCACACATCGCAAAGCGGAAGCGCGTGCATGCGCTGCGCGATCGTCAGCCGGCGACACCTGCAGCCGCGGCGCTGAAGACGAACGGGCGGGTAGCGGCTGGCTCCCCGTGCGGTCGAGCCGGCCAGCTTTCAACCAATCCTTAAGTTTGCACCGCGTTAATGCGGCCGTGAGGTCCGGTCGGCCGGGGCGCGGGGCGCGCCCGGGCGGTTGATTGACGCCCAAGTGATCCCATGGTAACCCATAGCATCCCACACGGCGATGCGGCACCCGATACCGCCGCCGCAGGGGGCGCGCGGGTGGCTGCGGCCCGCGTCCCGACAGCGCGAGGGCGCCCGGCGGGGGCGAACCAGGGACATCATGGACCGCTTCGTGTCCCACTACACCTTGCGGCTCGACGCCAAGGGACGGGTGTCGATCCCGGCCTCTTTCCGCGCGGTGCTGGCGCGCGACGGCTTCGAGGGTCTCTATTGTTATCCGACGCTCGACCGGCCCGCGCTCGACGCCGGCGGCAATGCGCTGCTCAAGGAGATCGAGACGCTGATCGCGCGCTTTCCGCCCTATTCGGAGGAGCGCGAGCAGTTTGCGGCGGCGCTCTACGGCACCAGCGAAGTGCTGAAGATCGACGGCGAGGGCCGGACGATCCTCACCGAGCCGCTGAAGAATCATGCCGGCATCAAGGACGAAATCGCGTTCGCCGGCCTTGGCCACAAGTTTCAGATCTGGGAGCCCGGACGCTTCCGCGCGGAACTCGCGGAGGCCACCGAGAAGGTTCGCGCGCTCAAGAGGCAGCTGGGTTCCCGGGTAGCGGCGGACGGCCCGCACGGAGCACGGGAATGACGGCGGGCAGCGACAGCGCGTCTGCTGTCGCTGGCGGACTGGCTCGTCACATTCCCGTGCTCGGCCGCCCCACGGTCGAATTTCTCAAGGTGCATGCCGGCGGCATCTATGTCGATGCGACCTTCGGCGGCGGCGGCTACACCCGCGAAATCCTCGCTGCGGCGCATTGCAAGGTCATCGCCATCGACCGTGATCGCGACGCGATCGCGCGCGGAGCCGACCTGGTGCAGGCGGCCGGCGGCCGGCTCGTCCTGGTGGAGGACAAGTTCTCCAACCTGCAGGCGGTGACGCGCGGCTTCGGCCATCACGCGGTGGACGGGGTCGTTTTCGACCTCGGCGTCTCCTCCATGCAGCTCGACGAGGCCGAGCGCGGGTTTTCCTTCCGCCACGACGGTCCGCTCGACATGCGCATGGGACGCGACGGACCGAGCGCGGCCGACGTCGTGGCCTCGGCGTCGGAGCGCGACCTGGCGGCGATTTTCGCCACCCTGGGCGAGGAGCGCCGCGCCCGTGCCATCGCCCGCGCGATCGTCGCCGCCCGCCGCGCGGCCCCGCTGCGCCGTACGCACGCGCTCGCGGAGATCGTCGCAGCCGTGGTGCCTGCGCGCCCGGGCGCAATCCATCCGGCGACCCGGACGTTTCAGGCGCTGCGCATTTTCGTCAACCAGGAGCTCGCCGAGCTCGCCGCCGGCCTGGCCGCGGCCGAACAGGTGCTCAAGCCGGGCGGCCGCTTGGCGGTGGTGGCGTTCCACTCGCTCGAAGATCGCATCACGAAATCCTTTCTCGCCGAGCGCAGCCGGGCGAGCGGGGCGTCGCGCCATCGTCCGGCGGCCGCGCAAGCGGCCGCCACCTTCCGCCTGCTGACCAAGCGGCCGGTCGTGCCGGACGACATGGAGGTCGCCGCCAACCCGCGCGCGCGCTCGGCCAAGCTGCGGGCGGCCGAGCGCACCGACGCGCCGATCAGCACCCGCCCTGCCACCCGTCTCGTTCCGCACTTGCCGTCGTTGCGCGACGTGGTCGGGGGTCGAGGACAGGGCCGACAGCGATGATGCGCCTCCTCAACATCTGCGTGATCGTCGCCCTCGTGCTCGCGGCAGCCGATGTCTACAAGATCAAGTTCGAGTCGACGCGGCAGGCGCAACGCGTCGCCAAGCTGCGCATGGAGATCAGGCGCGAGCATGACGCCGTCGCCGCGCTGCGCGCCGAATGGGCTAAGCTCGACAATCCCGCGCGCATTCAGCACCTGACGCGCCGTCACCTTGCGTTGAAGCCGGTGGAAGGACGGCAAATCGACCGGCTCGACAACCTGCCGGAGCGGCAGCCCGACGTCGTGCCGGTGGATGAGCCCGATCCGATCGGGACGGTGATCGCCAATCCCGCGCTCGTCGACCGCTCGCCGACCGGCAGCTTGCCGGCGGGCGAACGGTGAACGGCATGGACGCGCCCGTGGCAGATCCGCCCGCACCTGCGCGCGAGCCCCGGCACCGGCGGCTGGTGCATACGCTGCTCTATGGCCGCAACGTCGACCGTACCGCCAAGGCGCGGGCGCGGATCGGGCTGGCAATCCTCCTGTTCGCGGTGGGCTACGCGATCATCGCGGGGCGGTTGGTGATGTTCGCGGCCGGGCCGGAGGGCCACGGCGCGCGGCGCAGCACGGCGCAGGACGCGGTGGCGACCGCGCGGCCCGACATCCTCGACCGCCGCGGCGAGATCCTGGCGACCGACGTGCGCACGCCTTCGCTGTTCGCGGAGCCGCATCGGATCATCGACGTCGACGAGGCATCCGAGCTGCTGACCGCCGTCATGCCCGACATCGACGGCCACGAGTTGCGCGAGCGGCTCGCCTCCAAGCGCCGCTTCGTGTGGCTCAAACGCGAGATCACGCCCAAGCAGCGGGAGCAGATTCACCGGCTCGGCCTTCCCGGCATCGGCTTCCTGCCCGAGAACAAGCGCATCTATCCGAACGGCGCCGAAGTTTCGCACGTCATCGGCCACGTCAATATCGACAATCAGGGCATCGCCGGCATCGAGAAATGGCTCGACGGGCGCGGGCTCGCGGACCTGCACCTGGCCGGGCTCGCCACCGACCGCCTGCAAAAGCCGGTGGAGCTCGCAGTCGACCTGCGCGTGCAGCACGCCTTGCGCGACGAGCTCCTGGCGGCGCGCGAGAAGTACAAGACTCTGGCCGCGGCCGGCGTCCTCGCCGACGTGCGCACCGGCGAGATCGTGTCGATGGTGTCGGTGCCCGACTACGATCCCAACAGTCCGCGCGAGGCGCTCGACCCCACTCGCATCAACCGCCTCACCACCGGCGTGTACGAGATGGGCTCGACCTTCAAGGCGCTCACCGTCGCGATGGCGCTGGATTCGGGCAAGATCACGCTCAAATCCGCGTTCGACGCCAGCCATCCGCTGCAATACGGCAAGTTCGCGATCCACGATTTCCACGCCCAGAACCGCGTGCTCTCGGTCCCCGAGATCTTCACCTATTCCTCCAATATCGGCGTCGCGCGCATGGCGCTCAGTCTCGGCATCGAGCACCACAAGGCGTTCCTCAGGAAGATGGGCCAGCTCGATCGGCTGCGCACGGAATTGCCGGAAAGCGCCGAGCCGCTGGTGCCCAAACGCTGGGCCGAGCTCAACACGGTGACGATCGCGTTCGGTCACGGGCTTTCGGTGGCGCCGTTGCAGGCGGTGGCCGCGATCGGCGCGCTGATGAACGGCGGGCGCCTCATTCCGCCGACCTTCCTCAAGCGCAGCGAACAGGAGGCGATGGCGCTGGCGACCCAGGTCATCAAGCCGGAGACCAGCGACAAGATGCGCTACCTGATGCGTCTCAACGTCGAGAAGGGCACCGCGACCAAGGCCGACGTGAAGGGCTATTATGTGGGCGGCAAGACCGGCACCTCCGACAAGGTGGTGGGCGGCCGCTATTCCAAGACCAAGGTGCTCACCTCGTTCACCGCGGTCGTGCCGGCCGATCGGCCGCGCTATCTTCTGCTGATCATGCTCGACGAGCCGCAGGCGACCTCGGAAACCCACGGCTTCACCACCTCGGGATGGAACGCGGTGCCGGTCGGCGGCGCCGTGATCAGCCGCATCGCTCCGCTGCTCGGGATCGAGCCCCGGTTCGAGCTGCCGACCTCCGACAAGCTCATACTGGTGAGCGCGGGCGGGCGGTAGCGGGCATCCGTCATCCTCTTCCGTTTTCCGCACGCAGCGCGTATCTCTCGGCATCAACTTCGATGCCGATCGCGGGCAAACCGGAGATCGGCGGCACGCCTGGAATGAGGAATGCCTGCTGGCATGCTCGAGACCGCGTCTTCATGAAGCTCAATGACCTGCTCGGTGCGGACGCCATCACCGACGCGCGCTTCGCCGCGCTCGACGTCAGGGGCATCAGCGCCGACAGCCGTGCGATCAGGCCGGGCGATCTGTTCGTGGCAGTGGCGGGCGCGAAGGACGATGGGCTGCGTTTTGTCGGCGACGCGCTGGCGCGCGGCGCCGCGGCCGTCATGGCCGAACGGGCGCCGCCGACGCCGCTTGCCGGCGGCGTCGCCTTCATCAAGGTCGCCAACGCGCGGCGGGCCCTGGCGCTGGCGGCGGCGAAATTCTTTCCGCGCCAGCCGCAGGTGATCGCGGCGATCACCGGCACCAGCGGGAAGACGTCGGTCGCCGCGTTCACCCGCCAGATCTGGACCGCGCTCGGCGCAAGCGCCGCGAGCATCGGCACGGTCGGGCTGGTCTCGCCGCGGCGCGAAGTCTACGGCGCGCTCACCACGCCGGATCCGGTCGCGCTGCACCGCTCGCTCGACGAGCTCGCCGGCGAAGGCGTCACTCATCTCGCCATCGAAGCCTCCTCGCACGGTCTCGATCAGCACCGCCTCGACGGCGTTCGGGTTGCGGCCGGCGGCTTCACCAATCTCAGCCGCGACCATCTCGACTATCACCCGACGCTCGAGGCCTATCTCGCCGCCAAGCTCAGGCTGTTCACGGATCTGATCGCGCCGCGAGGCGCGGCCGTGATTGCGTCCGATCATGAGCACGCCGATGCCGTGGTCGCGGCGGCGAAGCGGCGCGGGCTACAGCTCATCACCGTCGGCCGGCGAGGCGAGGGCATTCGCCTGCTCGATATCGCGATCGAGGGCTTCGCGCAGGTGCTTCGGGTGGATCATGCCGGCAGCGACTTCACGATACGCCTGCCGCTCCCGGGCGCGTTCCAGGTCGAGAATGCGCTGGTGGCGGCCGGCCTCGTGATCGCGACCGGCGGCGCGCCCGCCGCCGCCTTTGCGGCGCTCGCGCAGCTCAAAGGCGCCAAGGGCCGGCTCGAACTGGTCGGCGAGCGCGCCGGCGCCCCGATCTTCGTCGATTATGCCCACAAGCCCGATGCGCTCGCCAAGGCGCTCGATGCGCTGCGGCCCTACGCGCGCGATCGTCTCATCGTGGTGTTCGGTTGCGGCGGCGATCGCGACGCCGGCAAGCGGCCGATGATGGGGGCGATCGCGGCGCGGATGGCCGACCGGGTCGTGGTCACCGACGACAATCCCCGCAGCGAAAATCCTGCGGCCATCCGCGCCGCGATCTTGCAGGCGTCCCCCGGCGCGATCGAAATCGGCGACCGCCGCGAGGCCATTGGCGCCTCGATCGCGCGAATTGCGCCGTGGCGACGTGCTGCTGATCGCCGGCAAGGGCCATGAAACCGGCCAAATCATCGGCAAACAGGTGCTACCGTTCAGCGACCATGAGGCGGTCGCCGCCGCGCTCGCCGGGAGGGGGCCATGACCGATCGGCCGCTCTGGCTCGTCGAGGCGATGGCCGCCGCGATGCGTGCCGCGCGGACCGGCCCCTTGCCGCCGTCGATCCCGGGAATTTCCATCGACACGCGCACCATCGCGCCGGGCGAAGCATTCTTCGCCATCACCGGCGACAGCCGCGACGGTCACGACTTCGTTCAGGCTGCGCTCGCGGCCGGCGCCGGCCTGGCGGTCGTGGCCGCCGACAAGCGCGAGCGCTGGCCCGCGCAGGCGCCGCTGCTGGTCGTCCCGGATGTGCTCGCGGGCTTGCGCGACCTCGCGCGCGCGGCGCGCACGCGCTCGCCGGCAAAAATCGTCGCCGTCACCGGCTCCGTCGGCAAGACCGGCACCAAGGAGGCGCTGGCTCTGGCGCTCGCCCGCAACGGCGAGACCCATGCCTCGGTCGGCTCCTACAACAACCATTGGGGCGTCCCGCTCTCGCTCGCGCGTTGTCCCGCGACCGCGCGCTACGCCGTGTTCGAAATCGGCATGAACCACGCCGGCGAGATCGAGCCGCTCACGCGACTGGTGCGTCCGCACGTGGCGATCATCACCGCGGTCGAGCCGGTGCACCTCGAGTTCTTCGGCTCGGTCGAGGCGATTGCGGACGCCAAGGCCGAAATCTTCCGCGGGCTCGAACGCGGCGGTGCCGCGGTGCTCAACCGCGACAATCCGCAGTTTGCGCGCCTCGAGCGCAGCGCGCAGGACGCTGGAGTCGCGCGTATCGTCGCTTTCGGCGAGCACGGGAGCGCCGATGCGCGGCTGATGAAATTTTCGCTGCAATCCGACGGCTCCACCGTGCAGGCGCGAATTTTCGGAACCGACGTCACCTACAAGCTCGGCGCGCCCGGCCGGCATCTGGTGCTCAATTCGCTTGCGGTGCTGGCGGGGACGGTGCTGGTGGGCGCCGATCTGGCGCTGGCGGCGCTCGCGCTCGCCGAGCTGCGGCCGGCGGGCGGACGCGGCTCGCGCGTGACCCTCGAAATCCCCGGCGGCACGGCGCTCCTGATCGACGAGAGCTACAACGCCAACCCGGCCTCCATGCGTGCGGCGCTGGCGGTGCTCGGCCACGCCGATTTGGGCCCGCGCGGCCGCCGCATCGCGGTTCTCGGCGACATGCTGGAGCTCGGGCCGCGCGGCGGCGACCTCCACCGCGAGCTCGCCGAAGCGGTGCTCGCGCACGAGATCGACCTGGTGTTCTGCTGCGGTCCGCTGATGCGCGCCCTGTGGGACGCTCTTCCCTCCGGGCGCCAGGGGGGCTATGCCGAGACCTCGACCGCGCTCGAAGCGCATGTGCTTGCCGCCGTTCAGCCGGGCGACGCGGTGATGGTCAAGGGATCGCTCGGCTCGCGGATGGCGCCCATCGTCAAGGCGCTGCAGAGCCGCTATCGCCGCGAGCCGCCGACCGCGGCGGCCGCCTACGCTTCGACCATGAACGGCTGACCCATGCTGTACTGGCTCTCCGCATTCTCGGACACGATCGGGCCGCTGAACGTCCTGCGCTACATCACGTTCCGCACCGGCGGGGCGATGATCACCGCGCTCGTGTTCGTCTTCCTGTTCGGCCCGATGATCATCGACCAGCTGCGGCTCAAGCAGGGCAAGGGCCAGCCGATCCGCAGCGACGGGCCGCAATCGCACCTCGTCACCAAGAAGGGCACGCCCACCATGGGCGGGCTGATGATCCTGTTCGGGATCGTCGTTTCGACGTTGCTGTGGGCGAACCTGTCCAACCGCTACGTGTGGATCGTGCTCGGCGTGACGCTGACCTTCGGCGCGATCGGCTTCTACGACGACTATCTCAAGGTCACCAAGCAGACCCATGCCGGCGTATCCGGCAAGGTCCGCCTGCTCATCGAAGCGTTGATCGCGGCGGCGGCGTGCTACTTCATCGTCTCGCTCGGGCGCCAGCCGTTCGCGTCCTCGCTCACCTTTCCCTTCTTCAAGGAGCTGGTGCTTCCGCTCGGCTGGTTCTTCCTGGTGTTCGGCGCCTTCATCATCGTCGGCGCCGGCAATGCCGTGAACCTGACCGACGGCCTCGACGGGCTTGCCACCGTGCCGGTGATCATCGTCGCGCTGAGCTTCGGGTTCATCTCCTATCTCGCCGGCAACTCGTTCTTCGCCGACTACCTCAACATCCACTACGTCGCGGGCACCGGCGAGCTCGCGGTGCTGTGCGGCGCCGTGATCGGAGCGGGGCTGGGCTTTCTCTGGTTCAACGCGCCGCCGGCCTCGATCTTCATGGGCGACACCGGCTCGCTCGCGCTCGGCGGCATGATCGGCACCATCGCGGTCGCCACCAAGCACGAGATCGTGCTGGCGGTGGTCGGCGGGCTGTTCGTGCTGGAAGCGGTGTCGGTGATCGTGCAGGTGCTCTCGTTCAAGCTCACCGGCAAGCGGGTGTTTCGCATGGCGCCGATCCACCATCATTTCGAGCAGCTCGGCTGGACCGAGCCGCAGATCGTGATCCGCTTCTGGATCGTCTCGGTCGTGCTCGCGCTGGCGGGGCTGTCCACGCTGAAGCTGCGGTAATGATCCCCATCACCGCTTTCGCCGGCAAGAAGGTGGCGATCTTCGGCCTGGGCGGATCGGGGCTGGCGAGCGCGAGCGCGCTGCTCGCTGGCGGCGCCGATGTCGTCGGCTGGGACGACAGCGCCGACGCCGTCGCCAAGGCGACGAGCGCCGGCATCCCGACCGCGGATCTGCGCGATGTCGACTGGTCGCGCATCTGCGCGCTGGTGCTCGCGCCCGGCGCGCCGCTCACGCATCCGGCGCCGCACTGGTCGGCGGCCCTGGCGCATGCCGCCGGGGTCGAGGTGATCGGCGATATCGAGCTGTTCTGCCGCGAGCGGCGCGCCCGCGCCGCGAAAGCGCCGTTCGTCGCCATCACCGGCACCAACGGCAAATCGACGACCACGGCGCTGGTTGCGCATCTTCTGCGCGCGGCCGGTCGCGAGACCGAGCTCGGCGGCAATATCGGCACCGCGATCCTATCGCTCGCTCCGCCGGAGGACGGCCGTGCGCACGTGATCGAGTGCTCGTCCTACCAGATCGATCTGGCGCCGACGCTCGATCCCTCGGTCGGCATCCTGCTCAACGTCAGCGAGGACCATCTCGACCGTCACGGCACGCTCGCCCACTACGCCGCGGTCAAGGAGCGGCTGGTCGCGGGGGTGCCGCCGGACGGGATCGCGGTCGTCGGGGTCGATGACGATTGGTGCGCGGCGGCGGCCGACCGCATCGTGCGCGCGGGCAAGCAGGTGGTTCGCGTCTCCGTGCGCCGGCCGCTGTCGGACGGGCTTTATGTCGAGGCCGCAAAGATCATGCGGGCGGCGGGTGGCCGGGCGCACGCGGTTGCCGAGATTGCCGGCATCGGCTCGCTGCGCGGCGTGCACAATGCGCAGAACGCCGCCTGCGCCACCGGCGCGGCGCTCGCGCTCGGACTTTCGCCCGCGGCGATCCAGCAGGGGCTCACGTCGTTTCCCGGCCTCGCGCACCGGATGGAGGAGGTCGGCCGCAAGGGCCGCGTGCTGTTCGTCAACGACTCCAAGGCCACCAATGCGGACTCCGCGGCGCAAGCGCTGGCCTGCTTCTCCGACATTTTCTGGGTCGCCGGCGGCAAGGCGAAGACCGGGGGTATCGCCACGCTCGCCAACTTCTTCCCGCGGATCCGCAAAGCCTACCTGATCGGCGAGGCCGCGGCCGAGTTCGCCGCCGCGCTCGAAGGGCGTGTCCGCCACGAGGTCGCCGGCACGCTCGAGCGGTCGGTCGAACTCGCCGCTCGTGACGCCGAGGCTTCCGACGTCGCCGAGCCGGTCGTGCTGCTGTCGCCGGCCTGCGCCTCGTTCGACCAGTATCGCAATTTCGAAGTGCGCGGCGACAAGTTCCGCGAACTGGTGCGGGCGTTGCCGGGCGTGACCTGACGTCAGCCCGCTGCCCGCCGGCACGGATGGCGCCGTTAATGCTCCGTCAACCAACGGCAGGCAGGACTCGGCGCTCGACATGGGGGAAGGCTTCGATGGTTTCGCGGCTTGAACGCACGCCTTTTGCCGCCTGGTGGTGGACGATCGACCGCCCGCTGCTGGCCGCGCTGCTGGCGCTCATGCTCGGCGGTATCGTGCTTTCGCTGGCGGCCAGTCCGCCGGTCGCTTCCCGGCTCGGGCTCGAGCCGTTCTATTTCGTCAGCCGGCACGTGCTGTATTTGATCCCGGCGCTGATCGTGCTGCTGGCGACCTCGTTCCTGCCGCCGCGCCATATTCGCCGGCTTGCGCTCATCGTGTTCGTTCTGAGCGTCGTGTTGGTCGCCGCCACGCTTCACTTCGGCGCGGAGGTGAAGGGCGCGCGGCGTTGGATCGTCTTGCTCGGGGTCAACATCCAACCCTCCGAATTCCTCAAGCCCGCCTTTGTGATCCTGATCGCCTGGCTGTTCGGAGAATCGGCGCGGCGGCCGGAAATGCCGGCGAACACGATTGCGCTCGCCTTGCTCTTCGTCGCTGTCACCGGGCTCGTGCTGCAGCCCGATTTCGGCCAGACCATGCTGGTGGCGCTGGTCTGGAGCGCGCTGTTCTTCCTCGCCGGCATGCGCCTGATCTGGATGGCCGGGCTCGGCGGGGCCGCCGCGGTCGGTCTTGTCACTGCTTACCTGCTGGTTCCCCACGTGGCGCGCCGCATCGAACGCTTCCGCGATCCCTCCTCCGGCGACACCTTCAACATCGACCAGGCGCTCGAATCCTTCCAGCGCGGCGGCTGGTTCGGGCGCGGCCCGGGCGAGGGCACCGTCAAGCGCATCCTGCCCGAGAGCCATACCGACTTCGTATTCGCGGTCGCGGCCGAGGAATTCGGCATCGTGCTGTGCCTGGTGCTGGTGGCGGTGTTCACCTTCATCGTGGTGCGCGCTTTGCGCCACGCCCTGCGGACCGAGGACCCTTTCGTGCGCTTCGCGGCCGCCGGGCTCGCCATGCTGTTCGGGCTGCAATCGGCCATCAACATGGCGGTGAACTTGCATCTGATGCCGGCCAAGGGCATGACCTTGCCGTTCATTTCCTATGGCGGTTCGTCGATGATCTCGCTCGCCTACGGCATGGGCATGTTGCTCGCCTTGATGCGCGAGCGTCCGCGTGCCGAGCTGCTCGCGAGCCACGGGGAATTCGCGCCCGCAGGGAGTCCGGGCTGATCCTGTTTTCAGCTTCCGTGACAGGGAGGGCTTCGGCCGCCGGACCGGCGCCGAACGACGGCGACGAAGCGGTCGGCAGGAGGTCCGACCAGGCAATGCCAAAACCTGCAACGCGCGCCGCTCCGCTCATCGTCCTGGCCGCCGGCGGGACCGGCGGACACCTTTTTCCCGCTGAAGCGCTCGCCGAAGCGCTCAAGCGGCGCGGCATCGCCGTCGAGCTCGCGACCGATGATCGCGCCGAGCGCTATGGCCGGACGTTTCCGGCGCGGCGGATTCACGTCATCGCCAGCGAGACGGTGCGCGGCCGCAGCCCGCTAGCGCTGGCGCGCACGGCGGCGATGCTCGGCCTCGGCACGATGCAGGCCTTGCGCCTGTTCGGACGCATCAAACCATCCGCGGTTATCGGCTTTGGCGGCTATCCCACCGTCCCGCCGGTGCTGGCGGCGACGCTGCGCGGGATTCCCACCATCATCCACGAGCAGAACGCGGTGATGGGGCGCGCCAACCGGCTGCTCGCGCGCCGCGTGGCAACGATCGCGACCAGCTTCGCCGGCGTGCTCGCGGGCGAGCCGAAGCTCGATGCCAAGGCCGCCTATACCGGCAATCCGGTGCGGCCGGCGGTGACCGCGGCGGCGGCGACGCCCTATGCCGACCCGCAAGCGGCGGGGCCGTTCCGGCTCCTGGTGTTTGGCGGCAGCCAGGGCGCGCGCATCATGGCCGACGTCGTGCCGGCCGCGGTCGAGCGGCTCGCACCGCATTTGCGGCGGCTCCTCGCGGTCGTGCAGCAGGCGCGCGCGGAGGACGTGGCACGGGTCGAGGACATCTACGCCCGGGCCGAGGTGGCGGCCGAGGTGGCGCCGTTCTTCGGCGATCTGCCGGCGCGGATCGCGGCCAGCCATCTCGTCGTGGCGCGCTCCGGCGCCTCGACCGTGGCCGAGCTGGCGGCGATCGGGCGGCCCGCAATCCTGGTGCCGCTGCCGCATGCGCTCGATCAGGACCAAGCCGCCAATGCGGGCGTGCTGGAAAGAGCGGGCGGGGCGATGCGCCTCCTGCAGGATGATTTCACGCCCGACCGGCTGGCGGCGGAGATCGGCGCGCTTGCCAGCGCGCCGCAAAAGCTCGTAGCAATGGCCGCGGCCGCCGGCTCGCAGGGGGCCATCGACGCCGCCGACCGGCTGGCCGATCTCGTGGTCAAAGTGGCGACAGCGCAATGAATTACGTGTCCCCCGATGCGGCATCGCGCCGATCCCGGACCGCCGCAAATTCGGAGTCCGCAACGGTGACGGGGTCCGCAGCGCGCGATTTTGCTTGCGTTCGCGCCGCGCCGCGCCCGGGCAAGAGGGAGAGGACATGAAACTGCCGCGCGACATCGGTCCGATCCATTTCGTCGGCATCGGCGGCATCGGCATGAGCGGTATCGCCGAGGTGCTCATCAATCTCGGCTACACCGTCCAGGGCTCGGACGCCTCCGACAGCGCCAACGTCAAGCGCCTGCGCGACAAGGGTGCCAAGATTTCCGTCGGCCATTCCGCTGGGGCCCTCGGCGACGCCGAGGTGGTCGTGGTGTCGACCGCGATCAAGCGCGACAATCCCGAGCTCACCGCCGCGCGCGCCAAGCGCCTGCCGGTCGTGCGCCGCGCCGAGATGCTGGCCGAGCTGATGCGGCTCAAACGCTGCGTCGCGATCGGGGGGACCCACGGCAAGACCACCACCACCTCGCTCGTCGCCGCGCTGATCGATGCCGGCGGCTTCGATCCGACCGTCATCAACGGCGGCATCATCAACGCCTACGGCACCAATGCCCGGCTCGGCGCCGGCGACTGGATGGTGGTCGAGGCCGACGAATCCGACGGCACGTTCCTCAAGCTGCCGGCCGACGTCGCCATCGTCACCAACGTGGACCCCGAGCACCTCGATCATTTCAAGACCTTCGAGGCGGTGCAGGAGGCATTTCGCGCTTTCGTCGAAAACGTGCCGTTCTACGGCTTCGCGGTGATGTGCACGGACCACCCGGTGGTGCAACTGCTGGTCGGGCAAATCACCGACCGCCGCGTCATCACCTACGGCGAGAACCCGCAGGCGGACGTGCGGCTCGCCGATCTCGACCATGCCGATGGACAGTCGCGCTTCTCGGTGGTTTTCCGCGACCGCGCCGGCGAGCTGGTGCACGAGATCAACGCACTTGCGCTGCCGATGCCCGGGCGGCACAACGCGCTCAACGCCACCGCGGCCATTGCGGTGGCGCGCGAGCTCGGCGTATCCGACGATATTATTCGCAAGGCGCTGCAGAACTTCGGCGGGGTGCGGCGGCGCTTCACCCGCACCGGCGAGTGGAACGGCGTGCCGATCATCGACGATTACGGCCACCATCCGGTCGAGATCGCCGCGGTGCTGCGCGCCGCGCGCGAATCGAGCAAGGGACAGGTGATCGCCGTGGTGCAGCCGCATCGCTATACCCGGCTGGCGTCATTGTTCGAGCAGTTCTCGACCTGCTTCAACGACGCCGACACCGTCATCGTCGCCCATGTCTATCCGGCGGGCGAGGCGCCGATCGCGGGCGCCGACCGCGATGCGCTGGTGCAGGGACTGCGCGCGCACGGGCATCGGCAGGTCATCCCCCTCGACGGCGCGCCGGATCTCGCGCGTATGGTCAAGCGGCTGGCGCAGCCCGGCGACATCGTGGTGTGCCTGGGCGCCGGCAACATCACCCAATGGGCCTATGCGCTGCCCGGCGAACTCGCCGCGCTCGGGGCGGTGGCGTGAGGAGCGCGGCATTGGGCGCGCCGGCCGCCGCGATGTTCTCCGATCTCGTGCCGGAGCTCGCGGCAGGCTTGCCGGAACTGCGCGGCCGGTTGTTGCCCAACCAGCCGCTCGCGGAGTTCACCTGGTTTCGCGTCGGCGGCCCGGCGCAGGCGCTGTTCATGCCGGAGGACGAAGCCGACCTCGCTTATCTCCTTGGCAATCTGCCGCCTGACATCCCCGTCACCGTCATTGGGCTCGGCTCCAACTTGATCGTGCGCGACGGGGGCGTGCGCGGCGTCGTCATCCGTCTCGGTCGCGGTTTCGGCGAAGTGAATGTCGAAGCCGGCGCCCGCATCCGCGCCGGCACAGCGGTCCCCGACGTGAAGGTCAGTCGCGCGGCGCAAGAGGCGTCGATCGCAGGGCTTGCCTTCATGCGCGGTATCCCGGGCGCGGTCGGCGGGGCGTTGCGGATGAACGCCGGCGCCTATGGGCGCGAGACCAAGGACGCGCTGGTCGAAGCGCGCGGCGTCGATCGCCGGGGCCGCGTACGGGTCTTCAGCAACACCGACATGCAGTACAGCTATCGTCACTGCGGCGCGCCCGACGACGTCGTCTTCACGCAAGCCCTGTTCCAAGGCGCGCCCGGCGATCCGGCCGAGATCGCGGCGGCGATGGACAAGATCACCGAAGCGCGCGAGGCGACCCAGCCGATCAAGAGCCGCACTGGCGGCTCGACCTTCAAGAACCCGCCGGGCCACAAGGCCTGGCAGCTGATCGACGCCGCCGGCTGCCGTGGCCTCAAGGTCGGGGACGCGCAGGTGTCCGAGATGCACTGCAATTTTCTGATCAATCTCGGCGCCGCCACCGCCGCCGACATCGAGACGCTGGGCGAGACCGTCCGCGCCCGGGTGCGCGACAATTCCGGCGTCGAGCTCGAATGGGAGATCAAGCGGATCGGGGTGGCGTAATGTCGACCCCGCGCCGACCATTCGCCGTCTCGTGTTCTGGCGAAGGAAATTCCTCTGCTGTGATTTTCGAGTCACAGCTGGCGCCAGCGCGGGAAGGGCGTTGCGACCCGCCGCTGTATCGCCCGCCGCTACCGATCCGGCCGCCCCGGAATGCGCCAACCGCAGCCGCCGCTGCCAGCAAGCCCTCGACGCGAGCGCCGATCTCGATTCTATTGGGGCGGAACGCGAATCAGCGCCGCGGCTGAGGTTCGAGCAGCATGAGCGAGCACGTCGCCGTTCTGATGGGGGGATGGTCGGCCGAGCGCGAGATATCCTTGCGCTCCGGCAAGGCCTGCGCCGACGCGCTCGAGCGGCTCGGCTACCGCGTCACCCGCATCGATGTCGGGCGCGACATCGCCGCGGTGCTGGCCACGGTGAAGCCCGACGTCGCGCTCAATGTGCTGCACGGCCGCCCGGGCGAGGACGGCACGCTGCAAGGCATGCTCGAAATTCTCGCCATTCCCTACAGCCATTCCGGGGTGATGGCGTCGGCGGTCGCCATGCAAAAAGACGTTGCCAAGACGCTGTTCCGGGCCGCCGGCGTGCCGGTGCCGGAGGGGCTCGTGGCCTCGCGCTTCGAGATCGCCAAAGGCCACGTGCTGCCGCCGCCCTACGTCATCAAGCCGATCGCGGAAGGCTCGAGCGTGGGAGTTTTCATCGTCGCGCCCGATCACGCCCATCCGCCGCAGGAGCTCACCCGCGAGGACTGGGCCTATGGCGACCGGCTCGTCGTCGAAAAATACATTCCCGGCAAGGAGTTGACCTGCGCCGTCATGGGCGATGCGGCGCTCGGCGTGATCGAAATCGTGCCGACGGTAAGGTTTTACGACTATGAGGCCAAATACGTCCCGGGCGGCTCCAAACATCTGCTGCCGGCGCCGGTTTCACCGATTGTTTACCAAGAGGTCCGAAGACTAGCGCTGGCGGCGCATGGCGCGCTGGGCTGCCGGGGCGTGAGCCGTGCGGATTTCCGCTACGACGACCGCGTCGAGGGGACGGGGGGACTTGTGTGCCTCGAAGTCAACACGCAACCCGGCATGACCGAGACGTCGCTCGTGCCCGAGCTCGCAGCGCATGCGGGCATCACGTTCGACGAGCTGGTGCGATGGATGATCGAGGATGCCTCGCTCAATCGCTGAAGGGGATCGCGCGATGGCGTTGGTGGCGCGCCGCCCGCGCGTGCGCGCGCGCGGCGGTCGGGACGGACTGTAGGGCGATGCGACCGAGGTCCCGCTTCGCACACGTGATGGACCGCTGGTCGGCGCTGCTCGATACCCGCTGGCCGCCCGGCGCCGGGCTTGCCGGCACCGCTCTCGTCATTCTCGCGAGCCTGGGCTACGGCACCGTCAAGGGCGATCACGTTGCCGACCTCGTCGCCGCGATCAGGGACGCGCGCGACGGGGTCGCCAACGCAGTCGGCTTGCGCATCGTGTCGGTTGCGCTCACCGGCAATCATCATGTCAGCCGGGAGGAGATTCTCGCCACCGCCGGCGTCACCGGCACCACCTCGCTGCTCTTTCTCGACGTCGAGCAAACGCGCGAGCGGCTCAAGACCAATCCGTGGATCGCGGACGCCTCGGTGCTCAAGCTCTACCCCGGCGAGCTGCAGATCGGCGTCAAGGAGCGCGCAGCGTTTGCGCTGTGGCAGAAGGATGGCCGCGTATCCGTCATCGCCGACGACGGGACCGTGCTCGAACCGTATGTGCCGCCTCACCTCATCCAGTTGCCGTTCGTCGTAGGCCGCGGGGCGCAGACGCGAGCCAAAGAGTTCCTTGCCCTGCTCGATCGCTATCCCACGATGCGCGACTTCGTGCGCGCGTCGGTGCTGGTCGGCGAACGGCGCTGGAACCTGCGACTGAAGAACGGCATCGACGTGCGGCTGCCCGAAACCGACGTCGCGCTCGCGCTCGAGCGGTTGATCGCGCTCGACCGCGAAAAGAATCTGATCACGCGCGACATCGTCGCGATCGATCTCAGGCTGCCCGACCGCGTGACGGTGCGGCTGTCCGACCCGGCCGCGCAGGCTCGCATCGACGCGGCCAAGGACAAGGCGAAGAAGAAGGGCGGCAACGTATGAGCGCCCTCCAGTTCGGTCTCACCCCGAAGATGAAGCCGCTGCCGCCCACCCGCTCGGTGCTGGTCGCCGCGCTCGACGTCGGCACCAGCAAGATCGCGTGCCTGATCGGCCGCCTCAAACCGCGGCCGCAGCAGGACGTGCTGCGGCTGCGCAGCCATTCCGTCGACGTCGTCGGCTTCGGCCACATTCTGGCCCGCGGCATGAAGTCGGGAACGGTGATTGATCTCGCCGAGACCGAAGCCGCGGTGCGGCAATGCGCCGACCTTGCCGAGCGCACGGCAAGAATGCAGCTCGACGCGGTCGTCGTTTCGGTCTCCGCCGGTCGGCCCGCGAGCGAGCTGATCTCGGCGTCGATCGATGTCGTCGGCTCGACGATCGGCGAACGCGACATTGCCCGCGTGCTCACGGCCGGAAGCCGCCATTCCGCCCGCCCCGGACGCGCGGTGCTGCATTCGCTGCCGATCGGCTACGTGCTCGACCACGCGCGCGGGGTGCGCGACCCCCGCGGCATGCTCGCGCGTCAATTCGGCATCGACATGCACGTCGTGACCGCCGACGTTTCGGCCGCGCGCAATCTCATGCTGGCGGTCGAGCGCTGCCACCTCGCCGTCGAGGCGATGGTGACGAGCCCTTACGGCGCCGGGTTGTCGGCGCTGGCCGATGACGAGGCCGATCTCGGCGCCGCCGTGATCGACATGGGCGCGGGCACCACCACCATCGCGGTTTTCTCCGGCAGCCGCTTCGTTCATGCCGACGGCTTCGCACTCGGCGGGCGGCACGTGACCATGGATCTCGCGCGCGGCCTCAATGCCCGCGTCGCCGATGCCGAGCGCATCAAGACGCTTTACGGCAGCGTGCTCACGGGCGGTTCGGACGAACGCGACATGATCGCCGTGCCAGCGGTCGACGACGACGAACGCGAGGCGCCGCATTTCGTCTCGCGCGCGAAGCTCGCCCGCATCATCAAACCGCGGATCGAGGAGATTCTCGAAATGGCCCGCGACCGGCTCGCGGCGTCGCCGTTCGCGGCCGAGCCGCGCGGGCGCGTGGTCCTGACCGGCGGGGCGAGCCAGCTGAGCGGGCTTCCGGAGCTCGCGGCGCAAGTTCTCGGCCGTCCGGTGCGGGTCGGCCGGCCGCTCGGCATTTCCGGACTGCCCGAAGAAGCGAAGGGCCCGGCGTTCGCCGTCGCCACGGGACTGCTGGTCTACCCGCAGGCGGCGCATCTCGAGCATTTCGAACCGCGACGAACGCGGCATGCGGCAACAGGAGGCGGCTATATCGCGCGGGTCGGACGATGGCTTCGCGAGAGCTTCTGACGACTCGATACGACATTCCCAGCGGCCGGTGGCGGACCGGCCCGACCCGGCGGGGACTTCCGCGTATGAGAGGCAAATATGAGCATCAATCTGAAGATTCCCGACGTCCGTGAGCTCAAGCCACGGATCACCGTGTTCGGGACCGGCGGTGCCGGCGGCAACGCCGTCAACAACATGATCGCGAGCGGGTTGCAGGGGGTCGACTTCGTCGTCGCCAATACCGACGCCCAAGCGCTCACGATGTCCAAGGCCGAGCGCATCATCCAGATGGGCGTGGCGGTGACCGAAGGGCTCGGCGCCGGCTCGCAGCCGGAAGTCGGACGCGCGGCCGCCGAGGAGGCGATCGATGAGATCCGCGATCATCTCCAAGGCGCCCATATGGTGTTCGTGACCGCGGGCATGGGCGGTGGCACCGGCACTGGCGCCGCGCCGGTGGTGGCGCGTTGTGCGAAGGAGGCCGGCATCCTCACCGTCGGCGTGATCACCAAGCCGTTCCACTTCGAAGGCGTGCGCAGGATGCGCGTCGCCGAGACCGGCATCGTCGAGCTGCAGAAGGTGGTCGACACGCTGCTCATCATCCCGAACCAGAACCTGTTCCGGGTGGCGAACGAGAAGACGACCTTCGCCGACGCCTTCGCCATGGCCGACCAGGTGCTGTATTCGGGGGTCGCCTGCATCACCGACCTGATGGTGAAGGAAGGCCTGATCAATCTCGACTTCGCCGACGTCCGTGCGGTCATGCGTGAAATGGGCAAGGCGATGATGGGGACCGGCGAGGCTGCCGGCGAGAAGCGCGCGCTCTCCGCCGCGGAGGCCGCGATCTCCAACCCGCTCATCGACGACGCCTCGATGAAAGGGGCGAGGGGGCTGCTCATCTCGATCACCGGCGGCAAAGATCTGACGCTCTACGAGGTTGACGAGGCGGCGACCCGCATCCGCGAAGAGGTGGATCAGGATGCCAACATCATCGTCGGAGCGACCTTCGACGAGAGCCTCGAGGGCGTCATCCGCGTTTCGGTGGTGGCGACCGGCATCGATCATGCCGGCTTGCAGCGGCCGGTGACGGCGCCGGAAGCCCGGATCGCGGAGCTCACGCAAAAACTGCGCGCCGACCAGCTGCGGGCCGAGCAGCAGCAACGCGCCGCCCCCGAGCGTGACGACCTGCGCGCGCCGAGCGCGCCGGCGGTTCCGCCGCGGCAGGAGGCGATCGAAGCTGCCGCCAAGGCAGCGGTCGCGGCCGCGGTCCTGCCCATGATCGAGGACGTCACCATCCGGCCGATCCCGCCGAAACCGTCGCTGTTTCCGGAGCACATGGCGATGCCCGTCGAACCGCCGCCGGCGCCGCGAGCCTTCATCCCGCCGGCGCCGGAGCGCACCACCAATCGGCCGCGCCGCATGCCCGGCATCGACGAATTGCCGCGTCCGGCGCAAGCCGAACTGCGGGCCAAGCGGGGCGAGGACGATCCGGATCATCCGGAGAAGCGGAAGGTGAGCCTGCTGCGCCGGCTGGCCGCCGTCGGCCTCGGCCGCCGAGACGACCAGGAGGAGCCGGAGAAGACGCCGAGCATTTCCCGGCCGGTTCGCCCCGCCCCGGCCCCGCGGGCCGAGCGCCCGGCCGATCGGGCGGCACCACGCCCGAGCATGCCGGCGATGCCGCGCGCCCCCGAGCCGGTGTCGGAATACGCCAAGCGTCCGGTGCAGCAATCGCTCGATCCCCTCGGCCGGCAGGCGCCTGTGCATAACTCGGTGGAGGAGGACCAGCTGGACATCCCAGCCTTCCTGCGCCGGCAGGCCAACTGACCACGCCGGGGCGCGACGTCGTTACGGTCCCGGCGCGGGGCGCCGGGACCGCCCGCCGGGCCCATCCAACGGTCTGAATCATAATACGAATTGCGTATCCTGCCGGACCCCGGCGCCGCTCGTGGCGAACGCCCCTGCGGCCTCACCCCCTGGCGGCGGCGGCACCCCCCGCGCCCTCGCTTGGCAACCGGCGGTCGTCGCGATTGCGGCCCCGTGGTGGTAACAGTCGGTAAAAAAGCGTGAGTTGGCGTTTCGCCGAACCATCGCTAAGCTTCCATCGTCAAAGGGGTTTTTGTCGGGGGACAGCGCGGCCGACTCCTTGCCCGCGGAAACGTACAGCCTTACCGATGGCAGGAATGCGACCGACGTCGCCCGTATGATCCGCCGCGTGCGCGCGGCTGGGGAGTGTGCGGGACGGGAGAATGAAAGTCGCTAGGCAGACGACGCTCCGCGACCACACCGCGCTGTTCGGTGTCGGCATCCATTCCGGCTTACCAGTCACGCTGACATTGCATCCGGCCGACGCCGGTACCGGACTACGTTTCATCCGCACCTGCGTTGAGGGCCGGCAGGATCGTGAAATCCCCGCCGACATGAGCGCGGTCACCGCAACCGAATTTGCCACCGTGCTGGGCGACGCGTCGGGGCCGCTCGTCTCCACCGCCGAGCATGTCTTGGCCGCGCTCTCGGGCCTCGGCGTCGACAACGCCGTGGTGGAAATCGACGGTCCCGAAGCGCCGATCATGGACGGCAGCGCGGCGCCCTTCGTCGCGGCGATCGACGCCGTCGGGCTCGCGACGCTCGATCAGTGCCGCCGCTATATCAAGGTGCTTAAGCCGGTGCGGGTCGCGATGGGCGATGCCTTCGGCGAACTGCGACCCAACCCGCGCGGCTTCCGCGTCGAGGCCGAGGTCGAGTTCGATCATGCGCTCATCGGACGTCAGGTGCTGGCGATCGACGTGAAACCGGAGACCTTCCGCCGCGAGATCGCACGCGCGCGCACCTTCGGCTTCATGCGTGATGTCACGACCTTGTGGAATTCGGGCTATGCGCTCGGCGCCTCGCTCGAGAACACGCTGGTCGTCAGCGACAACCGCATTCTCAACCCCGAAGGCACGCGGTTTCCCGACGAGTTCGTCCGGCACAAAGTGCTGGACGCGATCGGCGACCTTGCGCTCACGGGCGGGCCCTTGCTCGGCACCTACCGGTCGGTGCGCGGCGGTCACAAGCTCAACCACGCGGTGGTCTGCGCGCTGATGTCGGACGCGAGCGCCTGGACCTGGGTCGAGGGGGAGGTGCAGCGCCCCGCCCGCGGCCATGCCGAGGCGGCCCCGCGTCTGGTACCCGCCTTCGGCCCCGAAATATCGTAGCAAGCATCGTCGTCCGCCCCTGCCGCCTGCCACATTGCGGGCGAAATGTCGGCCTATTTCCTCGGCCGGACGGGGATTATCGGATAGACGGCGGGGGCAAGAAGGCACGTCCGGCCGGTTGAACCTCGCTTCGGGGGACGGGATTCATCCGATCCATGTATCGGCGTTCGGTCAGCATCGACGGCTTCGAAAGCGGCGCGCGCGCAGTCGCGCGGTTCGCTGCGCTTGTGTTGCTGGCGACCGCGCTCGGCGCCTGTAGCCTGTTCGACAAGGATACGGTCGCGCCGGACGAGCCGGCCGACAAGCTCTATAACGAGGGCCTCTACCTTCTGAACGCCAAGAAGGATGCCAAGACCGCGGCGAAGAAGTTCGAAGAGGTCGACCGTCAGCACCCCTATTCCGAGTGGGCGCGCAAGTCGCTGATCATGTCGGCCTTCGCCTATTACGAGGCCGGCGCCTACGACGACTGCATCAATGCCGCGCGCCGTTACGTCACCTTGCATCCGGGAAGCCCGGATGCCGCCTATGCCCAGTTCCTGATCGGCTCGTCCTATTTCGACCAGATACCCGAAATCTCGCGCGACCAGGATCGCACCGAGAAAGCGGTGCAAAGCCTCGAAGAGGTCGCCCGCAAATATCCCGACTCCGAATACGCGGTCTCCGCCAAGCGCAAGATCGAGATCGCGCGCGACCAGCTGGCCGGCAAGGAGATGGACGTCGGGCGTCAGCTGTTGAACTCGCGCAACTACACCGGCGCCATCAATCGCTTCAAGGTCGTGGTGACCCGCTATCAGCGAACGCGCCATGTCGAGGAAGCCCTGTTGCGGCTGACCGAGGCTTATATGGCGCTCGGCATCGTGGAGGAGGCGCAGACCTCGGCCGCGGTGCTCGGCCACAACTTCCCGGACAGCCGCTGGTACAAGGACGCCTATGCGCTGATGCAGTCGAGGGGCTTGCAGCCGAACGAGAACAAGGGCTCCTGGATCAGCCAGGCATTCAAGAAATTCGGCCTCGGCTAGGCCGGCCGTCCCAAGCTGATTACCCACACCTCGCGGCCGGACTTGTTCCGGCCGCCCACGTCTTTGATGATGGCGAATCTGGAAGGCGTGGATGCCCGGAGCGGGTCCGGGCATGCGACCTGCATGAGGAGCCCCGCATGCTGGCCCGGCTCTCGATTCGCGACATCGTGCTGATCGACCGGCTCGATATCGACTTCGCATCCGGTCTGTCGGCGCTCACCGGCGAGACCGGCGCCGGCAAATCCATCCTGCTCGATGCTTTCGCGCTTGCGCTGGGCGCGCGCGGCGACGTCGCCCTGGTGCGCCACGGCGCCGAGCAGGGGCAGGTGACCGCGGTCTTCGAGTTGCCGTCCGCCCATCCAGTGCGCGCGCTGATGGCGGCAAACGACATCTCGGCCGAGGACGAATTGATCCTGCGCCGGGTGCAGTTCGCCGACGGCCGCACGCGTGCCTTCGTCAATGATCAGCCGGTCAGCGCGCAGGCGCTCAAGGCGCTGGGGGCGGCGCTGGTCGAGATCCACGGCCAGCATGACGAGCGCGCGCTGGTGGATATGGCGACCCACCGCCGGCTGCTCGACCTGTTCGGCGGCCTTGAAGCCGCGGCGACGGAAGTCGAGCGGCTCTGGGACGAGCGGCGCACGCGCGAGGCCGAGGTGGCGGCCCATCGCGCCGAGGTCGAGCGGGCGCAGCGCGAGGCCGATTTTCTTCGCCACGCGGTCGACGAACTCAAGCGGCTTGCCCCCGAGCCGGCGGAGGAAAGCGCCCTCGCCGAGAAGCGCGCCGTGATGATGCAAGCCGAGAAGGTCGCCGGCGACCTGCGCGATGCCCATGAGGCGGTGGCGGGTGCGCAATCGCCGGTGCCGGCACTGTCGGCGGCGGTGCGCCGGCTGGAACGCCGCGCCGCCCAGGCTCCGGCACTGATCGAGCCGGCGGTGAAGGCGCTCGACGCCGCTCTCGCCGCGCTCGATGACGCACGCGGACATCTGGATGCGGCGCTGCGGGCGGCCGATCACGATCCGCACGAACTCGAACGGATCGAGGAGCGGCTGTTCGCATTGCGGGCGGCCGCCCGCAAGTACAATGCGCCGGTCGACGGGCTGAACGCGCTGGCCGCCCGCTATGCCGCCGATCTCGGCCTCATTGATGCCGGCGCCGAGCGCCTCGCGGCGCTCGAGGCCGCCGCGCGCGCAGCTGCCGCGCGCTACCGCGAGGCGGCCGCCGCGCTCTCGCGCGAACGCGTCAAGACCGCCCAAAGCCTCGACAAAGCGGTGAACGGCGAGCTCAGGCCGCTCAAGCTCGAACGCGCCAAATTCATGACCGAGATCGTGAGCGAGCCGGAGGCAGGGGGGCCGCACGGCATCGACCGGGTCGAATTCTGGGTGCGAACCAACCCGGGCACTCGCCCCGGTCCGCTGATGAAGGTCGCTTCGGGCGGCGAGCTTGCCCGCTTCCTGTTGGCGCTCAAGGTGGTGCTCGCCGACCGCGGCTCGGCGCCCACGCTGGTGTTCGACGAGGTCGACACCGGCGTCGGCGGCGCGGTCGCCGACGCCATCGGGGTGCGCCTGGCACGGCTGTCCCGCCGCGCGCAGGTGATCACGGTTACGCACGCGCCCCAGGTGGCCGCGCGCGCCGATCGGCATTATCTGATCAGCAAGAGCGCGCTCGACAAGGGCAAGCGGGTCGCCACACGCGTCGCCGAGGTTGCTGCCGACAAGCGCCGAGAAGAGATCGCGCGCATGCTCGCCGGCGCCGAGATCACGGCGGAAGCTCGCGCCGCCGCCGAGCGCTTGATCAGGACCGCAGGGTGATACCGGGTCCGTCATATGCGGGCTTGCCTGGCAATGACAAGAGAGAGGCCCCGGTCCACAGGTAGGCGGATTGACGACGAAACCATGCCCGATGCCAGCAAGACTTCGATCGAAAAGCTGACCGAAGCGCAGGCCAAGGCCGAGCTCAAGCGGCTCGCGGCCGAGATCGGCGCGCACGACAGGCGCTATTACCAGGAGGACGCCCCGAGCGTCTCCGACGCAACCTACGACGCGCTGCGGCGGCGCAACGAGGAGATCGAGGCGCGCTTCCCCGGCCTGGTGCGCACCGACTCGCCCTCGCGCCGCGTCGGCGCGCAGCCTTCGCAAAAATTCGCCAAGGTGCGCCATGCGGTGCCGATGCTCTCGCTCGGCAACGCGCTTTCCGACGAAGAGGTGGTCGAGTTCGTCGAGCGGGTGCGCCGCTTTCTGCGCCTGCCGGAGGACGAGAACATCGCGTTCACGGCCGAGCCCAAGATCGACGGGCTCTCCTGCTCGCTGCGCTACGAAAGCGGGCTGCTGACGCACGGTGCAACGCGCGGCGACGGCACCGAAGGCGAGGACGTAACGGCAAACGTGAAGACGCTCGAGGATATCCCGCAGCGACTGCGCGGCAAGAACGTGCCGGACGTGTGCGAGATACGCGGCGAAGTCTACATGACCAAATCGGCATTTCTGGCGCTCAACGAGCGGCAGAAGGCGGCCGGGCGTCAGATTTTCGCCAATCCGCGCAATTCCGCCGCGGGCTCCTTGCGCCAGCTCGACCCCGCCATCACGGCCTCGCGGCCGCTCGGCTTCTTTGCCTATGGCTGGGGCGAGATGAGCGAGATGCCGGCACAGATGCAGTCCGGCATGGTCAAATGGTTCGCGAGTTGCGGCTTCAAGACCAATCCGCTGATGAAGGTCTGCAGCTCGGTCGAGGCGCTGCTCGCCTTCCACCACGACATCGAGGCGCAACGCGCCACGCTCGACTACGATATCGACGGCGTGGTCTACAAGGTCGACCGCCTCGACTGGCAGCAGCGGCTCGGATTCGTCTCGCGCAATCCGCGCTGGGCGATCGCGCACAAATTTCCGGCCGAGAAGGCGACGACCATCGTGAACGCGATCGACATCCAGGTCGGCCGCACCGGCGCGCTCACGCCCATTGCGCGTCTCGAGCCGGTGACCGTCGGCGGCGTCGTGGTGTCGAATGCCACGCTGCACAACCCCGACGAGATCGCGCGCCTGGATGTGCGGATCGGCGATACGGTGATGATCCAGCGCGCCGGCGACGTGATCCCGCAGGTGCTCGGCGTGGTGCTGGAGAGGCGGCCGAAGGACGCCAAGCCGTACCGGTTCCCGAAGAAATGCCCATGTCACCTGCATACGGAGGTGGTGCGCGATACCACCGCGACCGGGGAGGAGGGGGCGGTGGCGCGCTGCACCGGCGAATTTGCCTGCCCGTTCCAGAAGATCGAGCACTTGAAGCATTTCGTCTCGCGACGCGCCTTCGACATCGAGGGGCTGGGCGAGAAACAGATCGCGCTGTTCTTCGAGCAGGGATGGATCAAGGAGCCGGCCGACATCTTCACGCTCGAAGCACGCAACGCGAAGATCAAGCTGGAAGAGCAGGAAGGTTTCGGCGAGTTATCAGTCCGCAACCTTTTCGACGCAATTCGAGCGCGTCGCAAGATTTCGCTTGAGCGCTTCATCTATGCGCTCGGGATGCGTCACGTGGGCGAGACCACCGCGCGGGCGCTCGCGCGCGGCTACGGATCGTGGCAGGCGTTTCACGCCGCCTGCCTCGACGTCGCCGCCGGCGGCACCGACACGCGGGCGGAGATGGACAGCCTCGACCAGATCGGCGAAACGGTGATCGACAGCATCGCCGCCTATTTCGGCGAAGCGCACAACCGCGGCATCGTCGAGCGGCTCACCGCCCAGGTTGAGATCGCCGATGCCGAACGGCCGGCGGCCAATTCGGCGGTCGCCGGCAAGACCGTGGTGTTCACCGGCGCGCTCGAAAAGATGACCCGCGACGAGGCGAAGGCGATGGCCGAACGGCTTGGTGCCAAGGTCGCCGGCTCGGTGTCGCAGAAGACCGATTACGTCGTCGCGGGCCCCGGCGCCGGCTCCAAGCTCGGCAAGGCCAAGGACCTCGGCGTCGCGGTGCTGACCGAAGACGAGTGGTTCGAGCTCGTGCGTCAGAGATAGCGGTCAGTGCGGGACGTTCCGCGCGTGCCGATCGCCCGCGTTCGACCGCTCGCGGCGGTTTCTCAAGCGTAAGAGAGAAAACTCGGGACGCGCGCGACCCGACTTCCGCTCTCGAAGCGTTGGCCTGAAATGCTTCAGATGTGGCCGGTGAGCGCCAGCAGCACGATGATAATGAGGATCAGGCCGAGGCCGCCACCGGGTCCGTAGCCCCAGTTCCGACTGTAGCCCCAGTGCGGCAAGGCGCCGATCAGGGCCAGAATCAGCACGATGATCAGAATGGTCGTCAGCATGGTTGTGGCCTCATGCGGATGGACATGGTGGCAAGCAACGCCCCCGGCGCCGAAAAAGTTCCATTGCCGGCCGGCGCGGTTGCAAATGCCTGGCGATTGCGGCCAGTCCTGCTTCTAGGTATTGGCCGCATTTTTTCGTTGCGGCTGGTGCCGGCTCGGGCTGCAACCGCCGCTATCGCCGCACCAGCGTCAAAACCGCGATCGCGGTCGCGACGCCGAAGCCCAGCATGAGCAGCAGCATGGGCATCGCATCCGATGCATGCGCGATCACGTGCCCCGACAGCTGCGCCGCGGCGGCGCCGATCGCCATCTGGATGAAGCCGGTCATGCCCGAGGCGGTGCCTGCGACCTGCGGGCGGATGCTCACGGCGCCCGCGACCGAGGTCGGCAGCAGGAGACCGTTGCCGAAGCCGATGATGATCTGTGGCAGGAAGACCGTGGCCATCTCCCACCCCGGCAGCGCGCGGTACACGAACACGTTGAGCAGACAGCCCGCGATGGTGAGCGCGATCCCCCACCAGATCAGGGCATCGATGCCGAAGCGCGCCGTCAGCCGCGACACTGCGAAATTGCCCGCCATGAATCCGATCGAGGGAACGAAGAACCACAGGCCATATTCCGCCGACGTGCGTCCGAGCATGGTCACCACCACGTGGGGCGCCCCGCCGAGAAAGCTGAAGAACGGCGCCGAGCCGAGCCCCGCGCACAGCGCGTAGCCGAAGAAGCGTCGGCTCGCCGCCAGCGCGCCGAGGTCGGCGCGAAAATGACTTTGTTGGCCCGGCACCGCGGAGAGTGTGCGGGTCTCCGGCAAGGCCAGCACGGCCCAAGCAAACACCGTGAAACTGAGCACGGCGGCGAAGATGAAGATCGAGACCCAGCCGAACAGCGTGTCGAGGATGCCTCCGATGAGCGGCGCCACCATCGGCATGAGCACGACGACCGAGGTGACCAGGCCGATCATGGAGGCCGCGTGCTCGCGGTCGTAGAGGTCGCGGATGATCGCGCGGCCGATGGTTTGGCCGGTCGAGGCGCCGAGCGACTGCGCCACGCGCGCGATGATGAGGCTGGCGATGCTGCCGGCGAAAATGGCGGCGGTGCTCGCCACGGTCGCGAGCGCCAGTCCGGCGAGCACCACCGGACGGCGTCCGAAGCGGTCGGACAACGGTCCGAACACGAGCTGCGCCACGGCGAGGCCCAGCAGATAGAGCGAGACGGTGAGCTGGACATGGGCGGGGTCGGCGGCGAACTTGGTCACCAGGCTGGGGATCGCCGGCACCAGGATGTTGAGCGACAGTGAGCTCACGCCGGTCATGGCGATCAGCAGCGCCAGCAGGCGCCACGGCGTGGCGTGCGCCTCGCGCGGCGTGGAGCTCATCGTGGTCGGATCACGCAATGGGCGGCTCGGCGGGTTCAACCGGACGCGAGCGGACGGGTCGCGGCGGCGAGCCACGCCCGCGTCTCGGCATCGAGCAGCGGCGACAGCGTCCGCGCGACCTGCGCATGGTAGCGGTCGAGCCAGTCGGTTTCCTCCGGCGTGAGCATCTCGGCAATGACCAGCCGCCGATCGATCGGGGCAAGGGTGAGCGTCTCGAAACCGTCGAGCGGTTTCTCCGCGCCGGGGCCGGCGGCGATCACCAGCACCAGGTTTTCGATGCGGATGCCGTAGGCGCCGGCTTTGTAATAGCCGGGCTCGTTCGACAGGATCATGCCGCGCTTGAGCGCGGTGGTGCCGAGCTTGGAGATACGCGCGGGCCCTTCGTGCACCGACAGGTAACTGCCGACGCCATGGCCGGTGCCGTGATCGAAGTCGAGCCCCTCCGCCCACAAATACTGGCGCGCAAAGGAATCGAGCTGTGCGCCGGTCGTACCTTCGGGAAAAATCGCGCGCGCGATCGCGATATGACCCTTGAGCACGCGGGTGAAACGATCGCGCATCTCGTCGGTGGGCGTGCCGACCGCGACGGTGCGGGTGATATCGGTGGTGCCGTCCTCGTATTGGCCGCCGGAATCGATCAGAAACAGCTCGCCTGGCGCGATCGCGCGATTGCTCTTGCGGGTGACGCGATAATGCACGATCGCGCCGTCGGGGCCGGCGCCGGCGATGGTCGGAAAGGAAATGTCCTTGAGCAGGCCGGTGTCGCGGCGAAAGCCTTCGAGCGCCGCCACGGCGTCGATTTCGGTGAGTGTTCCGCGCCGAGCTTCACGATCGAACCAGGCGAGAAAGCGCGCAACCGCGGCGCCGTCGCGGATATGGGCCGCGCGCGCGCCGGAGATCTCGACGTCGTTCTTCACCGCCTTCATCAGCGCGATCGGGCAAGGCCCGCGCGCGACCTTGCCGCCGCGGCTGGTGATGAGCCGCGCGAGCGCATCGGCGGCAGTGGCCTGATCGAGCCGCAGGGTCTTTTTTTCCTTGGCGAGCGCCCCCAGCGCGCGACTGAAATCGGCGGGCTCACGCACGTCGGCGAGGGTTTCGAGGCGGTTGCGCACGTCGTTGGAGAGCTTGCGTCCGTCGACATAGAGCGAAGCACGACCATCGCGCGGCACGATGGCGAAGGCGAGGGGAAGCGGCGTGTGGGCGACGTCCGCGCCGCGGATGTTGAACGCCCAGGCGACGGCGTGGGGATCCGAGACCACCAGCGCGTCGGCGCGCAGCTTCGCCACCTCGGCGCGGATGCGGGCGAGCTTGTCCTCGGCGGCCTCGCCGGCGAAGCGCAGCGCATGCAGCGTGACCGCTCCCAGCGGCGGGGCGGGACGGTCGGCCCAGATCGCGTCGATCAAATCGTGCTCGACCGCGATCAGGCTCGCGCCGGCGGCGGCGCAGGCCTTGCTCAGCCGCTCCGCGCCTTCGACCGTGTGCAGCCAGGGATCGTAGCCGAGGCGGTCGCCGGGCGAGAGATTGGCCTCGATCCAGCGGTCGGGTGGCATCTCGACGAGGTGCTCGATGGCGAACAGCGCCGCATCAACCTGCTCGCGCGCCTGCAGGGTATAGCGGCCATCGACGAACAGCACGGCCCGCTCCATGAGCACGATCGCGACGCCGGCCGAGCCGGTGAAGCCGGTGAGCCAGGCGAGCCGCTCCTCGCACGCCGGCAGGTATTCGTTCTGCTGGCGGTCGGAGCGGGGCACGATGAAACCGGTCAAGCCGCGCCGCGCGAGTTCGGTGCGCAGCGCCGCGATGCGCGGCGCGCTTGCCGCGCGCTCGGCCGGATCCTCGAACGACTGGAAACGGGTTTCAAACATGGCGGCAATCTATGGGGGAGCCGGCAGCCCGGCAATGCTTGCCGGCGCATGAACGAGGGGGGAGCCCTGCTATTGCGGCCTGCGGACCCGACCAGCGATCGCCGGGCGGACCAGAACCAGCGTCGTCCAACCTTCGAGGGCGATGCGGCGCAGGAGCACGAGCCCGCGCGCGCGATAGCTGGCGAGGGCGACGCCGGCTTGCGTCGTGAGCAGGCCCGACAACACGACCCGTCCCTGGGGCGCAACGAGGCGCGCCATCGGCGTCGCCAGTCGCTTGAGCGGATCAAGCAGGATGTTGGCGAAGATCACTTCGTAGGATGCGCGGGCGCGGAATGGTCTGGCGCCGAGGCCGGCCGCATGAATGACCTGCACGCTTGCACCGACGCGGTTGATGCAGGCGTTCTCACGCGCGGTAGTGACCGCGCGGGCGTCGATGTCGCTCGCCAGCACCCGTTGGTGCAGCGCCTTCGCTGCCGCGATGGCGAGCACGCCGGTGCCGGTGCCGATGTCGAGCACGGCGGTCTTTCCATTCTGCCCGCGCGCGCGAGCCGAGCCACCGGTTGCGCCGCGCTTGCGGCTTCGCCGTTTCGCCATGCGGTCGAGCGCGAGCAGACAGCCGCGCGTGGTGCCGTGGTGGCCGGTGCCGAAAGCGAGCGCCGCCTCGATCTGGATGCCGATGCGATTGACGCGCACACGCCCGCGATCGTGCGCTCCATGCACCACGAAACGGCCGGCCTCGACCGGCGCCAACCCTTCGCGGCTCTTGCGCACCCAGTCGGTGGGCGCGAGCGTCTCGAACGCCAGCCCATGCGCCGCCGCCGCGCCAGCGACCGACGCGATTTGCGCGCGCACCGCCGCCTCGTCGGGTCGCTCGAGGAAATGGATGGCGAGGGACCAGCGTCCGTCCGGTTCCGCGAACGCCGAAACGGCGACCTCCTCGGCCTGGGCGCTCTCGGTGAGCGCATCGGTGATTTTCTTGGCGATGGCGGCATCGGTCGAGAGCCGTGCGACCACGGTGGCGGCGGCGATGGGCGAAGGCTCAAACATGGCTCGGTCTCTTTAGTCCTTCGCGAATTTGCTGCCGTCCGGCACGGCCGCGGCAAGCGATTCACACCTAATCAACACCCTAGCACGGCGGCCATCCACACCATTGTCCACAGGTCCCGGGGGCTTCCGTCCGGCGTTTTTTCACAACCTGTCCCCGGTGCTCGGCCTTTATTCTGCACAGGGCTGTCCACAGCTGTGCGATCTCGCGGCGGCGGCGCGAACACGCTAGATTGCGCGGAACGACGCTACCGCGAGGCGCCTTAGACGCCATGACCGGGTAATGCACGAACAAATAAAGCTGCAGTCGGTCGAGACCAAGGCATCCTGGGTCATTGCGACGGTGGTGCTGGTGATCCTGGCGCTGTCATTCGGCGCGCCCTGGATCACCATCGTCGCGCTCAAGCTGATCGCCGCCGACCTGGGCGGCCTGCGGTCGGTTCCGGCCGCGGCGAGCTCGCTCGCATGGATCGGCTTCGGCGCCGGCGGCATCGTCATGGGCTACATCGCCGAAAGGCTCGGCGTGCGCTGGACGGTGATGTTCGGCGCGGTGATGATCGCGGTCGGGCTGGCGCTCTCGACCGCGGGCGAAACCTGGCAGCTCTATGTCGGCCAGGGCGTGTTCATGGGATTTCTCGGCATCGGCGGCATGAACGCGCCGTTCTACGTCTACATCAGCCGCTGGTTCGATCGCCGGCGCGGCTCGGCGCTGGCGCTGATTTCGAGCGGCAGCTACGTGGCCGGCGCGATCTGGCCGCCGATCTTCGAGCGCGCCATCGCCTATGCCGGCTGGCGGCAGACCATGCTGTATTACGGCCTGCTCGAGCTCGTCGTGGTGCTGCCGTTGGCGGCCATCTTCCTGCGCGCGCCGCCGGAGGGTCTGACGGCGAGCGGGACGCTGGGGACCGCGTCCGCGCCCGGCACCGTGATGGGGTGGCCGCCCAATCTCGTATTCGTCCTGGTGGCGGTCGCTGTCATCTTCTGCTGCATCCCGATGGCCATGCCGCAAGCCCATCTGCCCGCGCTTTGCAGCGACCTCGGCATCCTGGCCTCCCACGGCGCGGCGATGTTGTCGGTGCTGTTGGGCACCGCCTTCATCAGCCGCCAGTTCTGGGGCTGGGTGTCCGATCGCATCGGCGGCCTCAATACCGTGCTGACCGGCTCGCTGTTCCAGATCCTCGCCATGACCGCCTTCATGCTCACCCAGGATGAAGTCGGGCTGTTCACCGTCGCCGCGCTTTTCGGATTGGGCTTTGCCGGCATCATCCCGGCCTACATCCTGGCGATCCGCGAGCTGTTCCCGGCGTCGGAAGCCTATTGGCGGATCCCGACGTTCCTCTTGTGTAGCGGCACCGGCATGGCGCTGGGCGGGTCGCTCGCCGGCGTGCTCTACGACCACTTCGGCACCTATGTGCCCGCTTTCGCCGCCGGCGTGGCCGCCAATGCGGTGAACCTAGCGATCGTCGGCACGCTGGTGTTTCGTCAGCGATATTCCCGGGCGCGCGCGATGCTTTCTTGACCGCGCCGCCGCGCGGCTTCAATGTGGCGGCGAAACCCGGTCGCTGCGCCGCCGCGCAGCGACAGATTCGAGACGGAGCAACGCCATGAGTTTTCGCATCGCCGTGGTGCAACCGATCTGCCATCGGCCGGGAACCGACGAGGCCAACGTCGCCGACGCGGTGCGCGCCATTGCGCGCGCGGCGGATGACGGCGCGCAGTTCGTCTGCTTCCCCGAAACCTATCCCGGTCCCTGGCGCATGCCGGCGAGCTTCGATCCCACCGCCGCCATGGTCGAAGCCGCGGCGAAGCACAATACGCACGTCGTGTTCGGCACCATCGCGCCGATCGACGACAAGGCCGCGACGGCCCACAACTTGATCTGCATGGCCTATCCCGACGGCCGCGCGCCCGCGCGCTACCGCCGCACCCATCCCAACGGCCCGTGGATCTATACCGGCGGGCCGGCCTGGGAGTTCCAATGGGTGCCCGGCGACGAGTTCCCGGTATTCGACACGGTGCATGGCAAGGTCGGCCTCGCCATGTGCAGCGAGGTCTACATGCCGGAGGTCGCGCGCGCGCTGGCCTTGCGCGGCGCCGAGCTGATCTTCCTGCCGGCGGGCAAGGACAAGCGCAAGCTGTGGGCGACCTGGCGGACGCTGATCTGGGCGCGGGCGATCGAGAATCTGGCGATCGTGGTGACGACGCAGAACCTGTTCGACCATTCCGAGCGCGGGCTCGCGATGGTCGCAGCCCCGGAAGAGATCCTGTTCGAGAGCACCATCGCCGGGACGGCGGTGGTGGACGTGAGCCTCGAGCGGGTGCGCTACCTGCGCGCGACCCGCGACGTGGTGGGCTCGTCCGAGCAGTGCGCGGTCAAGCAGGGCCTGCTCGGCCCGCAATGGCAGCGGCCGGAGCTGTACGACTTGATCTATCCGCGCCCGCTGCGCGAAGCAGCAGAATAGGGCCGTCCAATCGGCGCTCGGCGGTTCCTGCCAGCGCAACCGTTGACGTGACGGCCATTCATTCCGCGCGTTCAACGCGGGCGTAGCTGAGTTGAGATTCCCAGCATCGCAATACGACAGGACCGCTCGCGGCACGAGATGACACCGACGCTGAATCCGGGAACCTTGATCGTCGCGTCGGCTTATCCCGACCCGCCGTTCGATGTCGTGGAAAACGGCGCCGAGAGCGGGTTCGACATCGAGCTCATGCGCGCGATCTGCCGGCAGCTCGGCGTGACGTTGCGGCCGGTGCGCTACGCGGGCGACGACTTCAACGGCATCTTCGACGGCTTGGCGAGTCGCAGCTATGACGCGGTGATCTCGGGCACGACGATCACGCCGGAACGCTCCGCCCGCGTGCGGTTTTCGCAAGCGTATCTCGAATTCAACCAGGGCGTGGCGGTGAACCGGCGGCTGACCCCGAGCGTCGCCTCGGCCGCCGACCTGCGTGGCCTGACGGCGGGCATCCAATCCGGCAACACCTCCGACTATGTGGCACGGCGCCTGCAGACGGAAGGCGCGATCGCCGGCATCAAGTACTATCCCTATCACGGCATCGCCGCCGCGCTGGACGACCTCGAAGCGGGGCGCATCGGTCTCGTGATCAAGCTGTTTCCGGTGATCTCCTGGCTGGTGAAGGAGCGCCCGCAATTGGCGGTCGTGCTGCAGGTGCCGACCCACGAGAAGCTCGGCATCGCTTTCGCCAAGGACAACAAAGGCCTGTGCGACGCTGTCGACCGCGCGCTCGCCGCCGTGCGCGCCAACGGCGAATTTTCCCGGCTCGAAGCGCGCTGGTTTCCCGCCAATTCGTGAGGGGCGTTCATGCTGCATGCGTTCAAGCTTTATACCGGCCCCGACAATGCCTCGCACGTCGTGGAGGGAACGGTGGCGGAGAACGATCGCACCGACGTCGTCGCGATCCATTTCAAGGAGACACCGCCGCACGCGTCGTTCGATTGGCACGACGCGCCCGAGTCGCAATACGTGATCACGCTTTCGGGAACGCTCGAGTTCACCACGCGCGATTGCGAGACCTTCGTGCTGCGCCCGGGCGACGTGCTGGTGGCCATGGATGATATCGGGAGTGGGCACAAGTGGCGGCTGATCGACGACCAGCCCTGGCGGCGCGCCTACGTCGTGCTCAAGCCCGGGGCCCGCAATTCGTTCCTGCCGAAGCCCAAGTAGTATGGGGGAGGGCGCGGAACGCGCTGTGCCCAACTCCCCAAATGCGTCACCCGCGGGCTTGACCCGCGGGTCCATCTGTCCCGCGACGAGCCTGCAGCGAAGGAGATGGATTGCACCGGAACTCGGCCTTGCCCGAGTTCCGCAATATTGCGAGCCGCAAGTCGGATAAACCCGACTTGCGGGGTCGAGCCCGGCAATAACGACGGGCCGACGGCCCAGCTGGAACGGGGCAAGATTAGTTCGCCGGCGACTTCTCCTCGAACCGCGCAAACGGCCCGGCGGCATAAACGATCCGGCCGCCCACCATGGTGAGCAGCGACTCGGTGGTTCCGATGTCGTCGGTCGGGACCGTGAGATAGTCCTGGCTCAGCACCGCCAGGTCGGCGAGCTTGCCGCGCTCGAGCGAGCCGCGCTTGTCGTCATCGAAGGTGAACCAGGCGCTGCCGAGCGTGTAGAGCTGCAGCGCCTCCTCGCGCGAGGGCAACTCCGCCTCGTCGCGCGTGAGCGTGCCGCCGACGGTCTTGCCGTCCACCATCCATTGCAGCGACACCAAGGGGTTGTAGGACATGACGCGGTGCGCATCGGTGCCGGCGCCGATCGCAAGCCCGATCTTGCGTGCGGTCATGATCGGCGGCGTCAGGCGCATGGCCTCGCTGCCGCGTGCCTTCAGGAAGGCCTCGCCGTTGAAGAACATCGCGTCCTGCATCAGCCAGCCGACGCCGAGCGCCTTCATGCGACGCAGACTTTCCGGCGACGCGTCGTTGAGATGCACGATCGACCAGCGCAACGGGGCAAGCGAGGTCTCGCGGTCCACGCGCTCGAGCACGTCGAGCAGATGATGCACCGAGCGGTTGTTGTTCCAGTGCTGCGTCATCGTCATGCGCCGCGACGCGGCCCATTTGTAGATCTGATAGAGCTGTTCCTTCTGCGCGTCGGTCGGATTGTCGTTGTTGTACATGCCCCAGGCGACGTTCTCGCCGATGCCGTTGAAGCGCAGCCAGTCGTCACCGAAGCCCATGGGCAGCATCTGCGTCACGGCTTGGTAGTCCTCGAGTTCCTTGCCGCGGCGCTGTGCAAACAGGCTGTAAACGACGCGCACGGTGAGCGCGCGATCCTGCCAGAGCTTGAACAGCGGCTGGTAGCTCGCGGCCGTCAGGTTGAAGCCGCCGGGATCGCTGACGCCGGTGATGCCGAGCCGATTGAGCTCGCGGAAGAACTGCTTGCTGCCCTCCACGCTTTCGTCGAATGTCGGCAGCGGCAGCTTGTCGAACAGGCCGCTGATGGTGGGGTTGTCGCCCGAGATCCAGCCGGTCGGCGTGCCGTCGGCCGACCGCTCGATCTTGCCGCGAGGCGGTACGTCCGCATCGTCGGTGATGGTGAGCGCCTTGAAGCCGGCGGGCGTCAGCAACGCCGCGCTGTAGAAGAGCTGGACGTAGACCGGGTTGTCCGGCGCGGCGGCGAGCAGCTCGGCCTGCGTCGGACGCCGCTTCTCCCGGAACTGTTGCTCGGTCCAGCCGCCGGCGACGATGATCCACTGGTTGGGCTTCGCTCTTTGTGCGGCGGCCTTGATGCGTTCCATCGCCGCGGGGATCGAGGTCGCGCCGATCCAATTGACCTCGGTCGCGTAGAACAGCGCGGCGCGGATCGCGTGCATGTGCGAATCGATGAGGCCGGGAATGACGGTGCGGCCCTGCAGATCGATCACCCGCGTCTTGGCTCCGGCGAGCGCGCGGATATCCGCGGAGCGGCCGACCGCGATGATCTTGCCGTCGCGCACGGCGAGCGCCTCGGCCGCCGGGGCGGCCGCAGCGAGCGTCACGATCTTGCCGTTGAGCAGCAGGGTATCGGCGTCCTGGGCATGCGCGGGCATGCCGAATGCCGCCGCGGCCATGGCGAGAGCGGCGAGCGGTGCGATGACGGATTTCATGGCGGTTCCTTCCGATTGCCCGTCTTTCAGCGCGATTGACCCGGCGGGGCGAAGATTTTGGCGAACCGATCGGCGACCTCGGCCGGCGTGCCGGCGATCAACGAAACCACCTTGTCGACGGCTTCGCCCGCGATCGGCGCGACATCGAGCTTGGATTTTTCCGCATCGTCCAAAAACTCTCGATCGGTGGCGAGCGCAGCGAATGCCGCGCGCAGCGTGGCGAGCCGCTCGGGCGGAAGATCGGGCGGCGCGATCACCGGGCGGGCGATGGTCTTCTGCGTGAAGAACAGCTGCATGACTCTGCGGTCCGCTTCGGTCCTGACGAAGTCGAGCGCGGACGGCAGGTTCGGCAGCTCGGGGTCGCGCTGCAGCGCGCCCTGCATCAGCAGCGTGACCTTCTTGTCGCGCAGCCAATCCGGCCGCTGCTTCTTGAAGCTCGCCCACGACCAGTCGCCGATGCCTTGCACCTCGCCGCGCTCGATGGCGAGCGCGATTTCGGCGGTGCCGTTGTAGCCGGTGACGATCTTGAACTTGGTGCCGATGAGCGCGTTATAGAGCCGCGGCGTGATTTCCGGATCGACGCCGGTCTGGCCGCCGACGATCAGCTCCTGCTCGAACAGATCGCGCGCGCTGCGGTGCGGCGCCGTGTGCCAGGCGAGCACGAGCCCGGTTTCGCTGTTGAGATTTCCGAGCCAGTTGAGCTTTTCGAGCTCGAAACGCACCCCGCTCGGATTGGTCAGCTTGGCGAGCAGCATGCCGCGCTGGATCAGGCCGATGACGGTGCCGTCCTTCGGGGCGGTGTTGTAGATTTGATTGGTGGCGACCAGGCTTCCCGCCGCCGGCAGGTTCTGCACGATGACGGTGGGATGGCCGGGGATGAGCCGGCCGAGATGCCGCGCGGTCAGGCGTGCCAACAGATCGTAGCCGCCGCCGACGCCCGACCCGGCAATCAGCATGATTTGCCTGCCGGCATAGAACGCGGGCTCGGCGCAGAGCGGCGAGGCGCAACAGACGAGTGCGACAAAGGCAACTGCGCCAATTCTTACCCGCGCTTTCACGTTTCTTGATCCTTCATCGTCCGCCGTTCGATCTCCAACAGGCGCTCGAGGCCGGTGGTCGCCATGGCCGCCTTCATTTCCTTCTCGACATTGCCCTTGCCGATGAAGGGATCGATCCTGCCCTGCGCCAGGCATTGGTAGGATTGGCGCACCGCCTTGACCATAGCCGCAAAAGCGCTGCCCGAGGAGGCGGCGAGCCGAAAGCCGAGCGCGGCGAGATCGCGCTCCTTGAGCGGAAAGTCGGCAAAGCCGTCGGGCGGGGCGAACGTCATCAGCGGCGGGGGCAGGCGCTCGCCGACGCTGCGCATCTCCTCGGCGTTGCGCGTGAACACGAACAGCATGTCGGCGCCGGCGCGCTTGAAGGCCTCGCCGCGCCGCAACGCCTCGTCCAGGCCGTAGAGTCGCCGCGCATTGGTGCGGGCGACGATGACGAAATCGGGATCGGTGCGGGCCGCCACCGCCGCCTTGACCTTCTCCACCATGAATTCGGTCGGGACGAGGTGCTCGATGCCGACGTGATGCTCGACGCGTCGGGGCAGCAATTGGTCCTCGATCTCGATCGCGGCAAAGCCGGCGGCTTGCGACAGCGCGATGGTGCGGGTGACGTGCATCGGATCGCCCCAGCCGCCGCCGGCATCGAGCACGATCGGCAGCGTGCAGGCGGCCCGCATGTCGAGCGCGACCTGCGCCATCTCGGGCAGCGTGATGTTGGCCTCGGTGACGCACTTGTACCAGCCCAGCGAACCGCCGCTCATGTAGACCGCCTTGAAGCCGGCTTCCTCCGCAAGCCGCGCCATGATCGGATTGAGCGCCACCGGCGCGACGATGAGATCATCGCCGCGGATGAGTTGGCTGAGTTTTTGCACCTTGAGCTCCTGTGCAGGTTTGCCTGGTGTTGACCCAACGGGCTGGTGTCGGTCTCATATCATATCCGAGCCGGAATCACGTTCATGGCCATGAAACTCAAGGTGCTGTGCGCGCGCTCGATGACGACGGCGGTCAATTCGCTGGCCGGCGAGTTCACGCGTGCGACTGGCCAGGCGCTCGACATCACCTTCGGGACGGTCGGCGCGCTGCAAGCCAAGCTCGCGGCCGGCGAGAGTGCCGACGTGCTCATTCTCGGCGCGCCGGCGATGGCGAAGCTGGAGCAGTCGGGCGCGGTGGTGGCGGGGAGCCGCAAGGACATCGCGCGCACCTCGATCGGTGTTGCCGTGCGCGAGGGCGCACCGGCGCCGGATATCTCGACCGCCGCGGCGTTCCAGCGGGCGCTGACCGCCGCGCGCGCGGTCGCGTTCAGCGACCCCGCGGTCGGCGGCTCGGCCGGGGTACACCTCGCCGAGCTGTGGGGGCGCATGGGAATGGAGGACGAAATCAAGCGCAAGGCCATGCCGCAGCAGAGCGGCGGCGAAGTCGCCGCGCGGGTGGCCGAAGGCAAGGCTGATATCGGGCTCACCTTGATCGCGGAAATCGTGCCGATTAAGGGCGCGCGGGTGATCGGCAAATTGCCGGAGCCGCTCGGCAACGACACCACCTACGCCGCCGGGATCTCCGCGAGCTGCGCGGATCGCAAGGCTGCCGCCGGCTTCATCGCCGCGCTCGCCCGCCCGGCCGCGCGCGCCGTCTGGAAGGCGGCGGGATTTGAGTGGCTCGGGTGAGCGGCGCCGGCCGCGGCGAGCGCGGGAAATCCATGCCCCGGGCCGTGACGTTTTGCTGCGGGCTCGGTAGCCTCGATTGGGAGGATAGTGGTCGTGGCTGCGGATGGCGCCGAGGTCGGGCCCTGGCCGGCTTGGGTGGCCGGGATGCCAGCTGAGCCCCGCGATCGATGCGCGGTTCGGGCACGACGAAGGAAAACGCAAGGGAGCAGGAGAAAGATGGCCGACATCGTCCACCGCGACGCGCGCATGCGCGCCCGCCGCCCGCTCGCCGCCGCATTGACCGCGGTTGCGCTGCTGCTCGCTCCCGCCCATTCCTATGCCGCCTATCCCGAACGCGTGATCACCCTGATCGTGCCGTTTCCGGCCGGGGGTCCGACCGACATCATCGCCCGCATCATCTCGGTCGCGTTCCAGAAATCGCTCGGGCAGTCGGTGATCGTCGACAATCGCGGCGGCGGGGGCGGCAATCCCGGCATGGGCATCGCGGCGCGCGCGACGCCCGACGGCTACACGCTGCTGCTCACCTCGACCGCCATCGCCGTCAATCCGGCGCTCTACAGCAATCTGCCCTACGATCCGCTCAAGGATTTCGTGCCGATCTGCGAGCTCGTCAACGCGCCCAACGTGGTCTTCGTGCGCGCGGACTCCGGCATCAAGTCGCTCACCGACCTGATCGCACGCGCGAAGGCCGCGCCTGGCGTCCTCAACTATTCGAGTCCGGGCGCCGGCACCAAATCGCATCTCACCGCCGAGCAGCTCAAGCTGCGCGCAGGCATCGACATGGTGCACATCCCGTACCGGGGCGGCGGACCCGCGACCATGGCGGTGCTGGAAGGCACCGTGCAGGTCGGCTCGGTTGCGCTCGCGCCGGTCGAGCCGCTGATCAAGGACGGCAAGTTCACCGCCCTGGCGGTGACCGGCGCCGAGCGCTGGTTCTCGCTGCCGGACGTGCCCACCATGATCGAATCGGGGTTCCCAGGCTTCGTCTCCGACACCTTCAACGCGCTTTTTGCCCCGGCAGGAACGCCGCCCGAGATCGTTGCGCTGCTGTCGCGGGAAAGCCGGGCGGCGCTCAAGACGCCGGAGGCGCGCGAGCAGGCGCGCCGTGCGGGTTATCAAATCGTCGGCGGCACGCCGGAACAGCTCGCGGCGCGGCTCGCGGCGGAAATCCCGGCCGTGAAGGAGCTGGTGGGCAAGCTGGGAATCAAGGTGGATTGATGCGAGCGCGCAAGATGTCGCGGCCGGCGCAATCCCGCTTCTGATATATTTCCACATCCTCCAGGGGAGAAGCGAAAATGAATCCGGTTGCATTGGCGGCGACCCGCGTGCTCATCGGCTCGGCCGTGCTCCTCGCGTCGGCGGTTGCGGCGCAGGCGCAGAGCTACCCGAGCAAGCCGATCCGCATCATCCTGCCTTACGTCCCCGGTGGCATCATCGACACAACCGGGCGCAATCTCGCGCTGCGGCTGAGCGAAAGCATGGGGCAATCGGTGGTGGCGGAGAATCGTCCGGGCGCCGGTGGCATGGTGGGCGCCGATGTCACCGCCCGCTCCGCGCCGGACGGCTATACCATCCTGCTGACCGATCCTGCCCTCGTTTCCAATCCGACCCTGCAAAAGGACGTGCCCTACGATCTGTTCAAGGGGTTGCAGGCGGTTTCGATCGTCGGCTCGTCGCCGGCGGTGATCGTCGCGTCGCCGAGCTTGCCGGTGAAGACATTCGGCGAGCTCATCGCCTATGCCAAGGCTAATCCGGGCAAGCTCAATTTCGCCTCCGCCGGCATCGGCACCGCGCCGCATCTCGCCGGCGAAATGATCAAGCTGCGCACCGGCATCGACATGACGCACGTGCCCTATCGCGGCATCGGCGCGGCCTACCCTGATGTCATGAGCGGGAAGGTGCAGCTCGCATTCTCGAGCATCGCCGGCGCGGTGCCGTTCACCAGCGACAACCGCGTGCGACCGCTCGCCACCACTGGTTCCCAGCGCAGCCCGGTCTATCCCGACGTGCCGACGGTGGCGGAAACGCTGCCCGGCTTCGACGTCGATTTGTGGATCGGCATCTACGCTCCCGCCGGCCTGCCGCCGGCGGTGCTGGCCAAGCTCAACGGCGAAATCGGCAAGGTGCTGCAGCATCCCGAACTGAAAACCGCCTTCGCCAAGATCGGCGTCACGCCGCGTGGCACCAGTCCGGACCAGAGCGAGGCCTTCACTCGGGCCGAATACGAGAAGTGGAAGAAGGTGATCGTCGAGGGCAAGATCCAGTCGGAATAGCAGCCGGAAGTTTATTCGTAGTCGCAAGCACAGCCGCGAGACGGCTGCCCAGTTCATCGCGGGACAGCAACCGATTTGAAAAGACCGAAGCTGCTCTCCATCAACAGCGCCGACAGATTCGGTCAGGACCACACGTCGCATGCCGTTCTAACCGCGGGCTGGCGCGGTTGGCAGCAGCGCGCGACGGCGGCTGCTACTATTATCCGAGACGATATGTGCACATTATCTGGCCTGGGAGACGTAAAATCCGCCGGGGGACACACCAACTCTTCATTTGGGAATTGGAATTGCTTATAATCGCCGTGTTCGTCTCTGCCTTCGTCGGGGGAAAGGGAGCATTTGAACACGGAGGGGAGCATTTGTGAGGAAGAGCGCCAAGGCCTCGTTCGATCCCAAAGAATTTCTCGCCAAGGTGGGCGAAGGAAAGACGATAGCCAAATATCGGAAGGATCAAATTGTTTTTTCGCAGGGGCAGGTCGCGGACGCGGTTTTTTACATCCAGCAAGGCAAGGTCAAGCTCACTGTCGTTTCCGAGCAAGGCAAGGAGGCGGTGGTCGCAATCTTGGGACCAGGCCACTTTTTTGGCGAAGGATGTCTGAATGGCCATCCGCTGCGCATCGCGACGACGAGGGCAGTCGATGAATGCGTGATTACTCGCCTGGAGAAGGCGACCATGATCGCTACCATTCACAACGAGCCGGACTTTTCTGAACTGTTCATGACGTACCTGTTGACTCGGAACAGTCGAATTGAAGAGGACTTGATCGATCAATTGTTCAATTCGAGCGAAAAACGCCTCGCCCGGCTTCTGCTTCTCCTTGCAAATTTCGGCAAGGAAGGCAGGCCGGAGCCGATCGTGGGAAAGTTCAGTCAGGAAACGCTGGCGGAGATGATCGGGACGACCCGATCGCGGGTGAGCTTTTTCATGAACAAATTCCGCAAATTGGGTTTCATCGAATACAACGGAAAACTGGAAGTCCATAATTCCTTGTTGAACGTGGTCTTGCACGACAAGCCCGAGATCAAAACGAGGGATGAAGAAATTAGTGCAGAATAATTTCTGCAATGTGAGCAATCTTGAACACATCGTTGCTCTCTAAATGACAAAGACGGGCTTGAAGCCGCGATCAAGAGACTCCTTAAGGATGAAGGGGACGGGAGAGTGCCCCGGACAGCGGGGCGCTCCCAAATTTCAAGGTCGAATGCCTCAGGCAGCGACTTTGGTCGGCTCGACCTCCAGGACTTTGCCGAAGCTCGCGATCGGGATCGCCCGAGGCTTCATGGCTTCCGGGATCTCGCGCACGAGGTCGACGTGCAGGAGCCCGTTCGCCAAGCTCGCGCTCTTGACCACGACATGGTCGGCGAGCTGGAAGCTACGCTCGAAGGTCCGCTCGGCAATGCCCTTGTAGAGCACTTCGCCGCGGTTCTCTTCGCCATTGGTCTGCTTCTCGCCGCGGATCGTCAGCGTGTTTTCCTTCGCTTCGATCGAAAGGTCCGCGTCGGTGAACCCAGCGACTGCGACCGAGATACGAAAGGCGTTCTCGCCATTCCGCTCGATATTGTAGGGCGGATAGCTTGGAACCGAGCCTTCCGTGCCGCCAAGTTGGTCGAGCATGGAGAACATCCGGTCGAAGCCGACGGTTGAACGGTAAAGGGGAGCAAAATCGAATGTACGCATAGCATGACCTCTGTGTTTGAGCGACATGCGAACGGTCCGCCCTTAGGGCCGAACCTTCCGTATCACGCAGCCTCATGGCCTGCGCGTTTCGTATTTGGGAACGCGTCCAAGTCTTAGCAATGGACCAAATATAATATTCCCTGGAACTAGAAGCATCTGTGCGCGCAAACGTGGTATAGCTCCTGACATCGGAGGAGAGCGACCGTGGCAAAGGGCGTGAACATCGAGATGGCGCCTCTCGACGAGGATCACGTGCGAGCAAAGATCACCTGGTCCGAGCAGGATGTCGGTGGCGGAAAACTCGTCGTAGAAGTCACCGTCAAGAACATGAAGACCCGCCCGAAAACCGACGACCAACTTAGATCAGATGCGAGGGCGCTTGCCGTGCGTTTCGCACGAGCCTTTGCCGATACGATTGAGAAGTAGCGGGCAGCCTTTAGCCACCGCCTGAAATCGTATCAAAAGATATTACAACGAGGCGCGCACGCACTTATCGCCGAGGGAGGAGGCCGGTCTCGCGGTGTTCAGGCCGTTGGCCCACTCTCTGCCTGCCGGTCCTGGGCGGATTGCGCCATCCGTCCGGATTTGATTCCGGTAGGGACAGGCCTGTTTCATAGGAACCCGTTGCTGCCCACAAGCAAATGGCCCCGGAGCCGGGGCCATTTCCATTCTTCCGTTGTTCGATTAATCGCAACGGCGCTCCTTGCGCGTGATCGTGCGCCCGTCCCGTTCGATCGTGGTGGTCACCATTCGGCAGTTTTGCCTTGGCCCGACGGTGACGCCGCCTGGGCCGATGCCAACAGTGGCATCTGAATCATTCCGCCGGCGATCGCGGTCCCGCCCGATCTGAATATCGACGCCTTGTGCCATCTTCAGATTTTGCGCCTCGGCCGGAGTGGTACCGACAAGCAACGGGGCAGGTATCAGCACTGCCGCAGCGATCGCTACGGCAAAAGCAATCTTCATCATGGGAGGGTTCCTCCTTTTTGGGCTGTACAGATACCCAACGGGCACGAATATGAAACTGTTCCGGGATTCGCAGATCATCGAGTGAGCAATTTTGCTCAGACTTCCGCCGTTAATAGGCGCAGGCTTCGCAACGGCGTTGTCACGGAGGGTGGCAATGCAAAGGCCGAACAGTTCCGGCAATATGCCCAGGAAGCGATGCGCTGGGCCTCAATCCGAAACCCAAAAAGAGAAAGAGGCCCTCATCGAGCTTGCGTACACACGCAAGCTGCGATGCAGAGCGAGAGCGCTGTGGTCATCAGCGGCAGTCCGCCCAGAAGCTAGGGCCGCGTAAGGCCGCCAACTGAGCCGCGTGGCATCACTTGGCGTTCGGGGATACTGTGTTTACTTTCTCAGCCATGAGCCGGCGTCCAAAAGAGCCAGTTGTGATCTGTCCACGCTGTCGGCGCCGGATGGCCACGAAAGAACAAAAACCGATGGGCCCGAAGCAGCGCAAGGCAATAAGGTTCACCGATAGCCTAGTTGAGGTGGCTTACGTCTGTGAGAGTTGCGGCACGGAAATCAAACGCACGATAAGAGAGAAGTAGAACCGCCTCAGTTGGCGGCCTCTTGTCCCGCGAGACATCGGGCAACTATTTTCCTTCGTTTGTCGCGCCCGTAATAATCACTCTGTTGGGGATTGACCCGCCATCAGGCACACGTCAGCAGCCCGCGTAACACGGGGCTTCGCTTTCTTCTCCTAGTCCGCGCCGACCAAGGTTGATGCGGGACCTTGATTGCCTGGCTGCGTAGCAGTATGAGTTCGCTTCGCCACGGCAGCGGCGGGGGGATCTTGCTGGACCTTTCCCGATTTGTTTCGCACGCGCCCAACGCCGGCGTCACGCCAGCGCCCCTGTCGTCGCAGGGACGGCACCCGCGGTGTTCGCCGTCTTAATCTCTCACATTGCTGAAACGAAAGGACACCACCATGTCGCTGGGACTCATTCTCGTCATCATCCTTGTTATCTTCCTGCTCGGCGGCTTCAGTGGCCGCTTCGGCGGCTACGGCTACGGCTACGGTCACGGCGGCATTGGTGTCATCGGCATCATCCTGATCATCCTCGTCGTACTGCTTCTCACGGGTCGGCTTTGATCTGACAGGCGGAATGTCGAACGGAGCTTGAAGAAGCCGCGGACGCCGGGGATCGTCATCGTCGGCAAGGTGGTGCATGCGGCCGCTCTGCCGGAGTCGGAAGACCTCGCCCGATGGCTGGCGGCTCAAGATGCGACCGATGCTTGAGCACCGCGTCGGCGCCCGTCGAAACGGATGAGGACGGCGCCTCGACCTTTTGCATCAGAATGTTCGCAAGTTACGGGACGATCTCGAACACCGCGGCGGCGGCAACGAAGCTCGAAGGCGTGATCGTGAGGAAGACATGAGCCGTCTTCGCCTGCATCCGGAGAGCCACCTCGTCGACCGCATCGGGTGGTTGAGAGCCGCGGTGCTCGGGGCCAACGATGGCATCGTCTCGACCGCGAGCTTGATCGTCGGCGTTGCCGCGGCGGCCGCGACGCAGAATAATGTCTTGATCGCGGGTATCGCGGGACTGGTGGCTGGCGCCATGTCGATGGCCGCTGGCGAGTATGTGTCCGTCAGCTCGCAATCCGACACCGAGCAGGCGGATCTCGCGCGCGAACGCAAGGAGTTGAGCGAGAATCCTGAGTTTGAGCTTGATGAGCTTGCCGACATCTATGTCAAGCGTGGTGTCGATCGGGCCCTTGCGCGGCAGGTTGCCCAGCAGCTGATGGCGAAAGATGCCTTGACTGCCCATGCGCGCGATGAGCTTGGAATTTCCGAAATCACCACCGCGCGTCCTGTGCAAGCCGCACTGACATCGGCGGCAACGTTTTCTGTAGGTGCGGCCATGCCCTTGCTCATGGTTGTCGTATCGCCCGCCGGTGCGCTTGTCCCCGTCGTGTCCGCTGCGTCTTTGGGCTTTCTGGCTCTTCTGGGTGCGATCGGGGCAAGAGCAGGCGGTGCAAACGTTCTGCGCGCCACAGCCCGAGTGACGTTCTGGGGCGCGTTGGCGATGGCTCTAACCGCCGGTATCGGGAAATTGTTCGGCACGGTTGTCTGAAGATTGGGACCGCGGAAGAGCGCCGAAATAAGGTGCGTCAAGCCAAATGCTCACACGCACGCTTGTCCTACCGTCCGAGATCTTGGTCCGGCGTTCAAATGGCCGTAGCACATATAAACGGGCTCACTGGCGTGCCTCCGGCAAACTAGGGCCACTGCCAATTTCAAAACTGGCCAGTACCACATGATCGAGGCGTTCGAGCCGCAGAAACGCGCTGCCTAGCTGTTGGCCTACAGGGCTGCCCTGGCCTCTGGCCGACTGTCGTGGCCGCCAAAAATGTGCTCGCTCTGCACCGCAGCTTGCGTCCATGTGAGCGCAAGGTCGATATAGGCTTGCTTCTCTTTTTCGGTTTTGGATTGAAAGGCCCAACGCATCGCTTCCTCGGCATATCGCCGGAACTGATCAGCCTTTGTCATTTTGATGCCCTCGTGCCTACGGGCCGCCTTGTGTCGGCATCTCCGTAGCTGCGCAGGCTGCGCCTAATGGACCGCCGCAGTCTGTACAAAATTGCTCACTCGGGCGGGCAGCGGACTGAATCCCCGCCTTATTCAAACTGACCCACTAAAGAATTGCGAACCAAGAGCGTATCATTCGCCCTGTTTGCCGACGAGGAGCCTCGCTCAACCCGTCTTCACATCGGGCACACCAACCCATAAGGCATTCGGGCTTGGAAGTGGTTGAGCATGGGAGCTTCCGTTCTTGGGACAGAGATCGCGATCGACTCGCCATCAGCTGTCAAGCCTCGTGCCGTCCTGAAATACGATCACACGCGCGAGCCTCGCGGACCATTCCCGGTTCTTGGTTTTGGCCGGCATCGTGGCCATCAA
>CAVQIP010000081.1:0-191831 GCA_963712565.1 uncultured Alphaproteobacteria bacterium
GCTCCGATGCGCCGCGTGAATCTCGTCGCTGTTGCCGCAACCGCTGTCTTTGGTCTCCTTGCCGGCTTCGCTTCTCCTGCAAGCGCGCAGACGGACGTTACGGCGTTCGAAGGCGCGCGGCTGATCGTGGGCGACGGCAGCGCCGCGATCGAGAACGCGACGCTCCTCGTCGACGGCGCGCGGATCGTGCAGGCCGGACCGGCGATCGACATCCGCGTGCCCGTCGGCGCCACCCGCGTGAGTCTCGCCGGCAAGACCGTGATGCCGATGCTGATCGACACCCACGTCCATCTCAGCCCGACGCGCGAATTGCTCGCGCGCGACCTGCGGCGGCGCGCCTATTTCGGCGTGAGCGCCGCGCTGAGTCTCGGCATGGACCGTTACGAGCTGCTCGACATGCGCGGCGAGACCATCCCCGGCGCCGCGCGGTTCTTCAGCGCCGGGCGCGGCATCACCATGCCCGAGCCGGGGCGTCTGACCGCGCCGCACTGGATTACGACCGAGGCCGAGGGCCGCAAGGCGGTCGAGGAGCTCGCGGCGCACAAGGTCGACATCGTCAAGATCTGGGTCGACACCCGCGACGGCAAATACAAGAAGCTGACGCCTGAAATCTACGGCGCCATCATCGACGAGGCGCACAATCGCGGGCTGCGCATCACCGCGCACATCTTCGAGCTCGAGGACACCAAGGGGCTCATCCGCGCCGGCGTCGATGCGTTCGCGCACGGCGTTCGCGACCGCGACATCGACGACGAACTGGTCGCCATGTTCCGGCAGCGTCCGAATCTGGTGCTCACGCCGAACCTGCCGGATCGCGGCGTGAAGACGGATTTGAGCTGGTTGCGCGGGAGCCTCCCGGCCGCCGAGCTGGAGAAGCTCGAAGCCGCCAACACCGACCGGCCGCGCGAGCAGGCGTTCTACGGCATTCAGGCGCGCAACCTGGCGAAGCTGAACGCGGCGGGCGTGCGTTTCACGCTCGGAACCGACGGCAACAGGCCGTGGGACGTACACACCGAGATGCTGGACATGGTGACCGCGGGGATGACGCCGATGCAGGTGATCGTGGCGGCGACGCGCAACTCGGCGGAGTTCTTGCGCATCGCCGACGCCGGCACGCTGCAAGCGGGCAAGAGCGCCGACTTCATCGTGCTCGACGCCAATCCGCTCGACGACATCACCAACAGCCGCCGCATCGCGGCGGTGTACCTGCGCGGCGCGCCGGTCGACCGCACGCAACCGGTGCCCTGAGTCCATCGCCCATGGCGGGTCGGGAGATCGCAGCCTGCGCGCGCTCATCGAGAATCTTTGGCGTCAAACCAAAGAGCCCGACGCGCGATGACGGCCAGCCCTCCGACGTAATGCGCCCTGGGCGCGATGGTATCGTCGCTTGGCTCTGGGACCTCGCGGCGGTCGAGCAAATTCACGCCGGCGACTGCGCCCATGGCGGGCGCGGCGCCTTCGAGATCACGATCGGCCACCGTTCGATTTGGGCCTTGTGGTGAGCCGGGTCTGCCGCCCGACCGGCGGAATATCGAGCGCAAGACGAGCGAAGGGCTGGCGCACAGCCGGGCGAGACTGCATGTCAAAGCGGAAACGCATTGGGGCCACGCATGGCGCGGCCCCAATGAATCATATGTGCGTTCGCTCAGTGCGCCAGCGGATCGGGCCGCACCTGGATGTGTACGGCGCGCGGTTTTGAGCCCTTGCCGCCTTCCTTCAGCCACGGCGTGCGGTCGCCGTTCGTACTCCACAGTCCGCGGCCCTTCCAGCCGGCGCTCGGGTCGTCGATGCGGCCGTCCAGGCCCTTGGCAAAGAAGCTCAGCGGGTACGGGATGCGCAGCATGATCATCTGCCCGTCCTTGAGCGCGGCAAAGCCGTCATTGAGGTTGGCGGTCGAGATCGGAACGTTTTCGCCAAGTCCCACCGTGTTGTGGTGGTCCACCCAGGTGTAGTAGCTCGCCTCGGCGCTCCCGTTCTCGAACCCCTCGAAGCTCGGGCCCGGGTACTTGTAGTACGCGAAGCCTTCGGGGCAGTGGTTGCCGCTCGCAGTAGACCCGTTGAGCGGACCCTTGCACTTGCGCCGGTCGAAGCCGACGAGTGTGCCGTTCGAGCCCGACCCCCAAAGGACGCCGTTCTTGTCGATGTCGCCGCCGCGCACGCCAATGCCCTCTTTCGGGATGGCGTAGAACTCGCTGACTTTGGTCTTTGGATCGAAGCGCAGGAACCCTGGCGTGCCGGCGAACACGTTCAACGTGTACCAGACCGAGCCGTCGGTCGGATGCGGCATCACGGCGTACGGACCTGAGCCCGCGATCCGCATGTCCTTGCCGGCTTGCGCCGGCTGGCCTGGCTCGGTCCATTCATCGACCTTGCCGTTGCCGTTGGTGTCGAGCACGAACGGCGCCCAGCCCTGCGCTTTGGCGGCGTCGCCGGTCTCGTCCCACACCTTGGTGTTGACCCAGCCGGCGACCGGGCCGGTGCCGGAGAGCCACAGCGTGTTGTCGGCGTCGTAGCCGAACTGCGGATGGTGGGTGCCGAAGCAGGTATCGATGAAGCTGTACTTCATCGTCTTGGGATCGAGCGTCGACACCTGCCGCCCCGACTGTTCGAGCGGGAACACCTTGGCCGAGGGATGGTCCGAACCCTTCTTGCAGAAGGCTGGATTGTCGAACCCGCGCACCGCCGCGGCAAACCACACCCGGCCGCTCTTGTCGAACATGCCGTTGTGGTTGTTGGCGCGCTGGTTCCAGATTTTCTCGTCGCCCCAGTAGGCCGAAGGCATTGTCGGCTTCGCGACGGCGGAGGCATGGAACGGAGGCCCGAACGATTCGGGTGCGTTGGGATCCGCAACCGACATCTTGAAGAACGTCACCTTGTGCGTCTTCGGATCGAGGATCGGCATATCGTCGCTTGAGTACTCATTCGAACCGTAGAGCGGTCCGTAGGCATTGACGGTCGGATAGCGCCGGTCCGAGGAGATCAGGTCGTGGATAAAGCTCTTCTCCGTACCCCACTCCCACGAGGTGACGACGACGTTGCGCTCGACGCCCTGCGGCCGCTGCGGCTTGTCCTTGGGCAACTCGCCCTTGGCGACGCGATCGGTCCAATCGCCGAAATATTTGAACGGCACGCCGCCGAGCTGTCCGGCAAGCCGGTTCACCATGAACTCGCCGGTTTGTCCGGAGGACACGCGGCGCTGCCACGCTTCCGCACCGGTCTTGAACTCGCCAAACTGCGCCGGGACGGTGCGCGTCGATTCCTGCCCGAGCTGATGGCAGCCGATGCAGTCGACGTTGCCCATGCGCTGGCGCCAAGTCTCGCGCGTGATGTTCTTCGGGATCTCGCTCGAACCGCCGAAATCCTTCTCGGGCGGCATTTTCATCATCGCGTACCAGTAGATCGCCGGATAATACTGCGCCGCCGCCCGCTCGTTGGGCGCCGGCACCGCCGCGAGATTGAGCTGCTGGCCGGGCTTGGCGCGCACCTTCGGCGAGTCTACCAGCCCAAAACCGCGCACCCAAACCTGGTAGTTCGCGTTCGGCAGGTCCGGAATGACGTAGCGGCCCTGATCGTCCGTGACGACGATCTTGGCATACTTGGTCGGCAGCTCGGTCGTCTCCGCGATTACCCAGACGCCGGCTTCCGGTCCGCTCGGACCGGTGACCACGCCGCCGATGTCGTCATTGTCGATCGCGACCGCCGCCTGCTGCGCGTTGGCCGGTGCCGGCACGGCAACCGCCATCGCGGCGATGCCGATGGCGGCAACCGTCGAAAACAGAACTTGTCGCAAACTCATCTTGTCCTCCCTGCAACGCTTGAGCTGTGCATAACAAGGTTGGCCGGTAAAGGACTGGTCGAAGTGAAGAACCCGCCGACGGCACGCTCGGCGCCCGTTACACCCGGACGGTAGCGTCGGCACGCTCCGTCTCAAGGGCGGCTGGCAAAAGCCTAGCATTTTCCAACCATGGTAAAAGGGGCTTTCAACAGCATCGGTCAAAACCGGTAAAGCTCACAACGAGCAAATGTTTTCTGGAATGCCCCGATAGCGGACATTAAGACAGACGTGTCAGCACTTCCGAGTCGTGCCAAGACCTGCCATGGTCCCCTTCCGCGTGCTTGCGAAGTGATGTAGCTTTCCCACAGAGCTGCTAGCGGGACGTGCCGAGGTCCTATTTTTGTAGTGGCAGCGGCGATGCTCTCGGCAGGCATCTCACTCAGACGTTCAATTTCGCCGTCTATTCGCATCGCGTGCCCGCGCTCGATTGTGCGCGCGACATTGCGAAGACTGGAGGGGGAACGTTATGAAACTTCCCCGCCGACAATTTCTACATCTGGCCGCGGGCGTTGCCGCGCTTCCGGCGGTGTCGCGCGTCGCACGGGCGCAAGCTTATCCGGCGAGGCCGGTGCGTCTGCTCATCGGCTTTGCCCCCGGCGGCACGCAGGACGTGATCGGCCGCCTGCTGGGTCAATGGCTGACGGAGCGGCTTGGCCAGCAGGTCATCATTGAGAATCGGCCCGGCGCCGCCAGCAACATCGCCGCCGAGGCTGCGATCAGGTCGCCGCCCGACGGCTACACACTCTTCATGATCGGTCCAAACAACGCGATCAACGCTTCCGTCTATGACAAGCTCGGTTTCGACATCGTGCGCGACAGCGCGCCGGTTGCTGGCATCATGCGCGTGCCCAATGTGATGGAGGTGAACCCGGCGGTCCCAGTGACGAGCGTGCCCGAGTTCGTTGCTTACGCCAAGGCCAATCCGGCCAAGATCAACTTTGCGTCGGGCGGCGTCGGAACCTCGGTGCACGTGTCCGGCGAACTGTTCAAGATGATGACCGGCGTCAACATGCAGCACGTGACCTATCGCGGCGCCGGGCCGGCGCTCACCGATCTCCTCGCCGGACAGGTGCACCTGATGTTCGACAACCTGCCGTCCTCGGTCGAGCACATCCGCGCCGGCAAGCTGCGCGCGCTCGCAGTGACCACGACGGCACGGTCGGACGCGCTGCCGGACATCCCGACCGTGGACCAGTTCGTGCCGGGCTACGAGGCCAGCGCGTTCTTCGGCATCATTGCGCCCAGGAACACGCCGCCGGAGGTCATCGGGCGGCTCAACATGGAGATCAATGCAATCCTCGCCGACCCCAAGGCGAAGGCGCGGCTGGCCGACATGGGCGGAACGATGCTGCCCGGCCCGCCCACCAACTTCGGCCGTCTCCTCGCCAGCGAAACCGAGAAATGGAGCAAGGTGGTGAAGTTCGCGAACATCAAGGCGGAGTGAGTCCGGATATTCCGTAACTTCCGTTCCGCGAATGCTGGTTGTCGATGGCCGGTTCGGGTCAAAACGAGAAAAGCTCACTGCGAGCAAATATTTTCCGGTTTGCCCCCGAAAGCAGACCTCCGATCGCCCTAACTTTTCACCAAGTCTCGGAGAGGTTTAGACGTGCACGGTCGCGCGGTCTCGGCCGACTTCGAATGTAGTGGGCCCGCGATTGGAATCGCTGTGGTCCATCGGCGCTCTGCCCCGGTGGCCTCAATCCGTTCGCCCGTGCTCGCGATACCAACGCTGCGCGCCCGGGTGGAGCGGGACGTCCATCGGCGTGCTGTCGCTCTCGCGCCCCATCTGCACGGCGCTGCCACCGGTCCCCTTCTCCCAGGGAATCTCCGCTTCGCGCGCGGCGAGCGCGGCGCAGACGTCGTAGGCCACCTGCTCCGGCAGCGACGCGTTGGCGTAGATCGGCCAGCCGCTGAAATCGAGCGTGTCGACATCGCGCGCCAGGCGCGGGAAGCGGGCCTTCGGCAGCGGGACCTTCCGCCATCCGAGCTGCCCCATCGCAGCGAATTCGCTCGGCGCGAGCTCGATCGGTGCAAGACCGGCCGCCAGGGCCTCGTCGAGCCAGACCTTGATGCCCTCGTCGAACACCGCATCGAGCTCGCCGCGGCCGAGCGGCTCCAGGCGGCGAAGGTCGGACGGCCCGCCGCACAGCACGAGACGCCCGCCCCAGGATTCGATATCCTTGAGCGCAAAGCCGTGGAGCGCGAACGCCTGGTCGATCAGCACCAGCGTCGAATGGGTGGGATCCTCGCGCACCGAGACGCGCAGCGGATAGCGCTTGGCCTTGATGTCCGCGAGCGAGCGGATGCCCGTTCGCGGGTGGACCATGAACACGAAGCGGTCCCAGCTCGGATAGACCGCGACGATGCGCACGGGAAGCGGCACGCTGAACAAGCCGACCCCGCGATAGGCTTGCGTGAGCAGCGCCGAGGGATTGACGAAGGCCAAGTCCACGCCGTCGCCGTTGGCGACCTGCTCGGCGAGGATGGCGGAGCCGGTGGCGAGCCTCAGCCACGGCCGGAAGGCCGCGCTCGAGCCGCTGCCGACGGTGATGACCATGTCGCGATTGCCGCCATACGGCGTCGCCGGATTGCCGGCGATGTGCAGGCCGATCTCCCAGAGTGTCTTGGCGCGAACGAAGTTTGCGCCTTTCGGTAACGGTTCCATGTCGGGCATCTCCGCGCGGTGAAAAAGCGCCTGCACTATGCCACGGTCGACGACCCTGCGCGCTTGTCCCCCGCATCGCGATGATCGCCTCGCCCCAAATTCCGTCCGGTCGGCAATCGGGGCACCGACCGCCTGACTACATTTCGACTACGCTGTTGACTACGTAACGTGGTTAAGGTATGATTCGCCAAACTGCGCTGTTTGACATCGTGAAGGCCAATACGCCAACGACTCATCGATGCCCCGCGCGCCGTGGCCACGAGCGCGGTCGCGATTATTGCGCCCTCGCCCCTTGGGGGAGAGGGCGACTCGATGTGTCAACGACGAAGGATGGGTGAGGGGTGCTTTGTAAAGGCCACCCATCTGAGCTCGTTTCACCACCGAACTGCCCTCTCCCCCAAGGGGCGAGGGCACGAGAGGCGGCACCGCCGCTGTGGCTCGCGGGTAAACGGAGGCTGCGCTGCGGTTTTATCTGCCGGTTCATTGTTATTCATTGTTATTTGCGAGGGCCGCGAGGCGAAAGTGGCTGTGCCTCAGGCGCTTAGCGCGCAAGGCCCTTGTATTTTCCTTGTTGTTTACAAGGGCCGCCCATTGGAGTGCACCCTTCGGGTGAGACACGAAACTAGAGACGCATTGCGCTCACGCGTCGTCCGGCACGTGATCGGGTTTTGGGCGCAAAGCGAGCTGGTAGAGCTTGGGTCCGAACAGCGCGAGCGCCGCCAGCACCAGGATGGTCGCCGACAGCGGCCGCGTGAAGAACACCGTCCAGTCGCCGGCCGAGATCGTCATCGCCTGGCGGAAATTCTGCTCGGCCAGCGGCCCCAGGATCATCCCGATGATGACCGGGGCGGCGGGAAAGTCGTAGCGGCGCATGAGGTAGCCGATGCCGCCGATCAGATAGAGCAGCACGAGGTCGATCGGCGACTGGGTGATGCCGTAGGTGCCGATGGTCGCGAATACGAGAATGCCGGCATAGAGCAGCGGCGCCGGGATCTGCAGGAGCTTCACCCAGACCGCGATCAGCGGCAGGTTGAGCACCAGCAGCATCACGTTGCCGATGAACAGCGAGGCGATCAGGCCCCAGACCAGCTGCGGCTGCGATTGCAGCAGCAGCGGCCCCGGATTGATGCCGTAGCTCTGGAACGCGGACAGCATGATCGCGGCGGTGGCCGAGGTCGGCAGGCCGAGCGTGAGCATGGGCACCAGCACGCCCGCGGCCGAGGCATTGTTGGCGGCCTCGGGACCGGCGACGCCTTCGATCGCGCCCTTGCCGAACTCCTCCGGCCGCGAGGTGAGCTTCCTTTCGATGTAGTAGCTCAGGAAGGTCGGGATCTCGGCGCCGCCCGCCGGCATGGCGCCGATCGGGAAGCCGATGGCGGTGCCGCGCAGCCACGGCTTCCACGACCGCCGCCATTCCGCAGCCGTCATCCAGAGCGAGCCGGAAAGCGGGATGATGTCGTCCTCGCCCGAGCGGTAGCGCGAGGCGACGTAGAGCGTCTCGCCCACCGCGAACAGGCCGACCGCCACCACGACGACGTTGATGCCGTCGAGCAGTTCGGGCAGCCCGAAGGTGAAGCGCGCCTGGCCGGTCTGCAGGTCGACACCGATCAGGCCGAGCCAGATGCCGAAGAACAGCGCGGTCAGTCCTCGCACCGCCGAGGAGCCGAGCACGGCCGACACCGTCACGAAGGCCAACACCATCAGCGAGAAATAATCCGCCGGCCCGAATTTGAGCGCCCAGTCGACCACCACCGGCGCGAGAAACGTGATGCCGAGCGTGCCGATGGTACCGGCCACGAACGAGCCGATGGCGGCGGTCGCGAGCGCCGCGCCGGCGCGCCCGTTGCGGGCCATCTTGTGACCCTCGAGCGCGGTGACGATGGTGGCGCTCTCGCCCGGGGTATTGAGCAGGATCGAGGTGGTCGAGCCGCCATACATCGCGCCGTAGTAGATGCCGGCGAACAGGATGAAGGCGGCGGTCGGCTCGACCTTGAAGGTGATCGGCAGCAGCAGCGCGATGGTGAGCGCGGGGCCGAGGCCGGGCAGCACGCCGATCGCGGTCCCGAGCGTGGTGCCGACGAGGCACCACAACAGATTGATCGGCGTGAGCGCGACCGCAAAGCCATTGAGGAGCTGCGCGAAGGCGTCCATCTCAGCTGCTCTGCGAACCGATGACGCGCTCGATTGCGTTCTCGACCAGGCCGGAGCCGATATCGATGCCGAGCGTCTTGGCGAAGCCGAAATAGGCGATCAGCGCGAAGGCCGCGCCGATCAGGGCGTCGCGCACGATCGCCCGCGATCCGAAGCCGCGCGCGACGCAGACGAACAGGATGACCGACGCGAGCGTGAATCCCGCCGGGACGATCAGGAGCACGTTGAGCACGAGCCCGGCGCCGACCCAGAGCAGCGCCGATCGATCGGGCGTGACCTTGCTCTCTTCCTCCGGCTGCCAGCCGCCCTGCAGCGCCGCGATCAGCAGCAGGATCCCCAGCATCCCCAGGCAGAGCGCCGTGATGATCGGAACCACGGTGGGCCCGACCTTGGCGTAGATCGGCGACACCGGGATCGACATCGTCTGCCAGAACATGACGATCGCCAGCACCAGCGCGCCGGCGCCGATGATCGTTTCGCCGAGGGCTGGCCGCAGCCGCGCGGCCCGGCCTTGCTGGTCGGAGCCCCCGCTCGCCATGTCACGCGAGCCCGAGCTCTTTGAGGATGCCTTCGATGCGCGCGGTCTCGCCGTCGAGGAAGCGCTTGTAGTCGTCGCCGAGCAGCGTGATCTGCGTCCAGTCGCGGTTCTTGCAGGCCTCCGCCCATTGCGGCGTCGCCGCCATCTTCTCCATCAGCGCGATCATCGCCTTGCGCTGGGCGTCGTTCACGCCGGGCGGCGCGAACACGCCGCGCCAGTTGAACAGCTCGACGTCGATGCCCTCCTCCTTCAGCGTCGGCGCCGCGATCCCTTCCTGGCGCTTGTCCGAGGAGATCGCGATCACGCGCAGCTTGCCGGCCTTGATCTGCTCGGCGAATTCGCCGTAGCCGGAGATGCCGGCCGCCACCTGATTGCCGATGAGCGCCGCGGTCGCCGGACCGCCGCCGGCGAAGGCGACGTAGCTGACCTTGGTGGGGCGGAACGCCGATCGCCTTGGCGATCATGCCGAGCAGGATGTGGTCGGAGCCGCCCGCCGATCCGCCCGCGACCGGCACCTTGGTGGGATCGGCCTTGAGCGCGGCGACGAAGTCCTTCGCGCTCTTGAACGGCGACTGGGCGGGGACGACGAGGGCGAGAAATTCGCCGGTCAGGCGGGCGATCGGCGTCGCCTGCGCGAGCTTGACCGGGCTCTTGTTGGCGATGATGGCGCCGACCATCACCATGCCGGCAACCATCAGCGCGTTGCCCTGCCCTTTCCACTGGTTGAGGAATTGCGGCAGCCCGACGGCGCCGCCGGCGCCGCCGACATTGGTGATCTGCACGCCCTTCACCGCGCCGGTCGCGCGCAGCACCTGTTCGATCGCGCGCGCGGTCTGATCCCAGCCGCCGCCGGGCGCCGCCGGAACGAAAATCTTGAGCAGATCGACCGGTTGCGCTTGCGCCCCGTCGATGGCCAGGAACGACAGCGGCAAGGCGGCGGGAACGAGCGCGGTGCTGCGCAGGAGATCACGTCGGCTGAGCATGGCGTTTCCTTTCCAAAGCAACATTGGATCGACGCTCCTCGCACGCGGCTGTGCACCAGTTCCATTTCAACGGGACAAGCGTTACGTCGAGCCGCCGGCGCGCTCCGGCAGCTTGCGTGCCGGCGGACCAGTATAGGTCCAAATCAGCTGCCGTGGCATTGGTCCTTTGTTGCGGGTGCCGGACGCCAGCTCTTCGAAGGCATGGGCCAGCGCTCCGACCGAGCGCGACAGCACGAACAGCCCGCGGCAGAGCGGCGGCGCAAATCCGAGCTCCGCGAATACCACGCCGGTGGCGCCATCGATATTCATCGGGACCGGCCGTCCCTTGTCGGCCGCAAGCCGCGCTTCGATCGCGCGGCCGATGGCGGCGAAGCGTCCGCTCACCGCACCGGCGGCGGCGGCGGCGTCCACCAGCGCGAGCAGGCGCGGCGCGCGCGGGTCGCGGGGATGAAAGCGGTGGCCGAAGCCGGGAACGTGGCGGATGCCGCGTTCGGCCAGCGCGGCGATTTCCGCGCTGACGGCTTCCGCCAGCCGGGTTTCGCTCGCCGGGCCCTCGTCGAGGCGCGCCGCGATGGCGTTATAGAGCGCGACGCATTGCTCGCCCGCTCCGCCGTGCACGTCGCCGAGCATGTTGATGGCGGAGGCCATCGCATTGTTGATGCCGACCCCGCAGCTGATCGCCATTCGCGCCGCCGCGATCGAAGGCGCCTGCGGGCCGTGGTCGACCGCCGCCACCAGCGCGGCTTCGAGCAGCCTGGCGGCTTCGGGATGCGGGAGCTCGCCGCGGGTCATGAGATAGACCATCTCGGCGAAGCCCACGCGGCCGATCAGATCCTCGACCGCGTAGCCGCGATAGCGGATCATCCCGGGCTTCATCTCGATGATCGACGTCGACCACCAGTCTTCGGGGGTCTTGGTGTCGCGGGTGGTAGATGCGTCGTCCATTTCTGTATTCCGATCTTCATGCGGCCGCCGTTGATACGGACGGGACCACCGTTGCTGTCGTCCCCGCGAAAGCGGGGACCCATATTGCAGAGACGGTGGTTATGGGTCCCCGCTTCCGCGGGGACGAAAATATGTGAACTGGTCAACCGATTCGACCTAAGGGTCCATTTCACACGGCACCTTCGCGCGCCAGTTCGGCGGCCTCGCGCTTGGAAAATCCGAGCTCGGCCAGCAGCGCTTCGGTGTCGGCGCCGAGCGCCGGCGGCGCCGAACGCGGCTGCGGATCGCCGCTGGCGAGGCGGAAGCCGGAGCGCACGACGCGTACCGGACGATCGACCCCGGGCACGGCGTCGAAGGTCTTGACCAGCTTTCGTTCGACCACTTGCGGATGCGCGAGCACGGCAGGCACGTCGAGCACCTCGCCGGCGGGAACGCCGTGCTGGTTGAGCAGCACCGACCATTCCTGCGCCGATCGCGCCGCCAGCGCCAGTTCGATCTCTCGATTCAATTCGAAACGCCGGCGCTTGCGCTCCTCGCGCCCCGCGAAGCGCGGGTCCGTCACCAGGTCCTCGCGGCCGATCAGCCGGGCGAGCGTCTCGAACTGCTCCTGCTTGTTCGCCGCGATGTTCAACAGTCCCTTGCCGGTGCGGAACGTGCCCGACGGGCTCGCCGTCATGTTCTCGTTGCCCATCGGCTGCGGCCTCACGCCGGCGATCAGCCAGTTCGAGACCGCCCAGCCCATGGCGACCAGGGAGGATTCCAGCATGGAGACGTCGATGAACTCGCCCTCGCCCGTGCGCTCGCGCCGGAACAGCGCCGCGGCGATGGCGAACGCGGCGGTCATGCCGCCCATGGTGTCGGCGACCGGATATCCGACCCGCAGCGGCGCCGATTGCGCGTCGCCGGTGACGCTCATCACGCCGCACAGGCCCTGGATGATCTGGTCGTAGGCGGGATTGAACTTGAGCGGCCCGTCCTGGCCGAAGCCGGAGATCGCGCAGTAGACGATGTCGCTCTTGGCGACTTTGAGCGCGCCGTAGCCGAGGCCCAGCCGCTCCATCACGCCGGGGCGGAAATTCTCGACCACGACGTCGGAGGTGGTCACCAGCCGGACGAACGCCGCGCGTCCTTTCGCCGACTTCAGGTTGAGCGTGATCGAGCGCTTGCCGGCGTTCTGCGCCAGGAAGGACGCGCCCATGCCGCGGCGATTGAGCTCGGGATCGGCGCCGAGCTGGCGCGCCAAGTCGCCCGCGCCCGGCACCTCGACCTTGATCACCTCGGCGCCGAGCTGGGCGAGCTGATAGCAGCAGAACGGACCGGCGAGCACGTTGGTCAGGTCGAGAACCCGCGTCCCGGCGAGAAGTCCGGCCATGTGGCGCTCCCGACGCTCTCACTATCGCGCGCTATTGCGCGTTCTGTCTAGCAGAATATCATTCTGCATAGCACAACGTTCTGTACAGCGCAACGCCATTCCAGTATTTTCGACGCCCGAATCGCGCGCCGTCATCGAGGCAACGGGATGATCGCATGAGCACCGACAGGGTCGAGGCGGTCGAGCGCGCCCTTACCGTGCTCAACGCCTTTCATGCCGCCAAACCGGCGATGACGCTCGGCGAGATCGCGACGGCGACCGGCCTCTACAAGAGCACGATCCTGCGTCTCGCCGGCTCGCTCGAGCGGCTCGGCTATCTCGTGCGCGGCGACAACGGGGTGTTCCGGCTCGGACCGGCGCTGTGGCGATTGGGATCGATCTACCGCGCGCAATTCGATCTCGGCGACGCCATTCGGCCGGAATTACGCCGGCTGGTGGAAGCGACTGGCGAGACCGCATCGTTCTACATTCGCCAGCGCCAATCGCGCGTGTGCCTGTTCCGGCACAATTCACCGCACCCGGCGCGTCACCACCTCGACGAAGGCGCCGAACTGCCGCTCACCGCCGGCGCCAGCGCCCATGTCCTCGTCGCCTTTGCCGACGGCAAGGGCGCGAAAGCCAAGGCGGTCAAGACACGCGGCTACGCCATCTCGCTCGGCGAGCGCGACCCGCAAGTGGCGGCGGTTGCCGTCCCGGTCTTCGATCTCGCCGGCGAGTTCAGGGGTGCGCTGGCGATCTCGGGGCTGATCGGGCGGTTCGAGCAGAAGGCGCGCGCGTCCGCGCTCGCGCAACTGTTGGCGTCGGCCAATCGATTGCGCGCAACGCTGCCGGCGAGCGACTAACACGACTAACGGCCGGTCGCGCGCGCTCGACTGCGAATGCCGACGCACGTAAACTCGTCGCTCGATGCAACGACGGAAATCCGCCATGCCGACACGTCGTCAACTGCTCGCCGCCTCGGCGGCAGGACTCGTCTGCGCTACCGCAAGCTCCCCGCGCGCACGCGCGCAGGCAATCAAGAAGCCGGCGCACATCATCGTGGGTTTTCCCGCCGGCGGCGGCACCGACCTCATTGCCCGCATCCTCGCCGACCGGCTGCGCGGGCCCTACGCCTCGACGGTGCTGGTCGAGAACAAGCCCGGCGCCGCGGCGCGGCTGGCGGTCGAATACGTGAAGAACGCGGAGCCGGACGGCAGCGTGATGCTGTTCACGCCGGACTTTCCGATCACGGTCTATCCCCACAGCTTCCGCTCGCTCAACTACGACCCGCTGCGCGACTTCACCGCGGTCTCGCCGGCGGCGAAATCGATGCTGACCTACAACATCGGTCCGGCCGTGCCGGAAGGCGTGAGGACCTTGGCCGAGTTCGTGCAATGGTGCAAAGCCAATCCGGCGAAGGCAGCCTATGCGACCACCGCCGCCGGCGGCACGCCCCATTTCGTCGGCATGATGCTGGCGAACGCGGCCGGCGTCGCGATGACCCCGGTCCACTATCGCGGCGGCGCGCCGGCGTTGCAGGATCTCATCGGCGGCCACGTCGCGGCCAGCATCAATCCGATCAGCGAAAGCATGCCTTCGGCCAAGGCGGGAACGATCCGAATTCTCGCCGTCACCGGTTCACGGCGTTCGTCGTTCCTGCCCGAGGTGCCGACCATGCTGGAGGCCGGCTACGACGTGGTGGTTGAATCGTGGCTCGGCGTGTTCGTGCCGGCAAAGACCCCCACGGATGTCGTGAACGCGCTGAGCGCGGCCATCGCCGAAGCCGTGAACTCATCGCAGATGATCGAGAACCTGGCCAAGCTGGGCAACACCACCGCGTTCCAGACGCCGGCGCAATTCGCCGCCACCGTCAAGGCGGATGTGGCGCGCTGGGCGCCGATCGTGAAGGCCTCGGGTTTCGTCGCCCAGGATTAGCTGCCGCCGATCGGGAGAAGCCGACGTCGCTCGCCGTCAGCAAGTTGCGGCGCGCTCAGTGCCGGCCGCGCAAGAACCGCCAGCGCCGGTCGGCAATGATGGCGCGGGCGGCATTGTGACCCGGCGCCCCGGTCACCCCTCCACCGGGATGCGCGCCTGAACCGCAATGGTAGAGTCCCTTCAGCGGCCCGCGGTAGTCGGCGTAGCCCAGCGCCGGCCGGGCCCAGAACAGCTGATCGAGCGACAATGCCCCGTGGAAAATATCGCCGCCGGTCAGCCCGAATATCTGCTCGAGGTCGAACGGGCTCAAGGCTTGCCGGCCGACCACGCTCGCCTTGAATCCCGGCGCATAGCGATCGACCGTTTCGATCATCAGATCGGCCACGCGCTCGCGATGAGCGCTCCAGGCGCCTCCATCCGGCAACTGCGGCGCCACATGCTGACAGAACAGGCTGGCGACGTGGGCCCCCGGCGGTGCCAAGGTATCGTCCAGGGTCGAGGGGATGACCATCTCGATGATCGGCGCGCGGCTCCAGCCCAGCATACGCGCGTCGCAAAAAGCGCGATCCATGTAGGCGAGGCTCGGCGCCAGGATGATCCCCGCGGTGTGGTGATCGGCGAGATCGCGTCCGGGAAGCGCCGTGAAGCTCGGCAGCTCCGAGAGCGCGACGTTGATGCGGAACGTGCCGGAGCCGCAGCGCCATCCGCGCATGCGCCGAAGAAAGGCCGGATCGAGCGCGCTTTCCGGGATCATCGCGGTGTAAAGCAGCTTGGGATTGACATTGGCGGCAACCGCCGCACCGCGGACGATCCGCCCGCTCGCCAGAACGACGCCGGCGGCGCGGCCGTTCTCGATCAGGAGTTCTCGAACCGGCGCGTTGGTCTCGATCTCGACGCCGTGGCCCGTCGCGGCCTTCATCATGGCCTGCGTGATGGCGCCCATTCCCCCGATGGCGTGGCCCCAGCGACGCTTCTTCCCGTTCACCTCGCCGAAGGCATGATGCAGGAGCACGTAGGCGGTACCGGGCGTGTACGGGCTGGCGTAATTTCCCACGATCGCGTCGAAGCCGAGCCAGGCCTTCACCAGTTCGCCCTCGAACCAGCCATCGAGATAATCGCCCGCGGCTTTCGTGGACAGGTCGAGGAGCGTGCGCAGATTTTCGGTGGAAAGCCGGCGAAGCCGGTTGCCCAGGCGTCCCGCGGCGAGCAACTCGCCGAGGGTCCGCAGTGTGAACCCGCGCGTCAGGTTCGGCGGCGCCCGCAGCACGAGCTCGCGCAAAACATCGGCACCGGCGTCGAGCTCCCGGTTGAAGGCGGCGTAGCGCTCGGCGTCGGCGCGGCTGAATTTCGCGATGTTGGGTTCGGTACGGCCTTCGGCCGCGAGCAGGTATTCGCCATCCAAGGTCGGAAGGAAGTTCTGCGCGCGGCGTTCGACGATCGTCAAGCCGTGGTCGAGGAGGCGCAGATCCGCGATGATCCTGGGGTTCAACAGGCTCACGGTATAAGCCGCGACCGAGTTTCGGAAGCCGGGAAAGAACTCTTCGGTGACGGCCGCTCCGCCCACTACCGGCCTTCGCTCGAGGACCTTGACTTTGAGTCCCGCCATGCCGAGGTAGGCGGCGCAAGTCAGCCCATTATGACCCGCACCGATGACGACCACGTCGTACATCTTCATCGAATCTGCTATCTGCAGGCGCGAGCGCGCAGGTCGAAAATGGATCGTGTCCTATCTTGATTCATGCAATCCATCCGGCATAGGGAACCAATCCGAAAGTGATCCGTTGCACGATTCGTCGCACTCGAATTTGTGAGTGAGCCCGGAATGCCCCCCGACTGAAGCCGCCGATGGATCACCATCGGGCATCCCCATCCCCGCATATATCCTAACCTCATGCCTGCGAGACTGTCACCGTCGCGTCATCTTCGAATCGGGCGATCCAAGGCCGGGCTTGGCCTGTTCGCCTGCGTGCCGATCAAGAAGGGCCAATTCATCGTTCGATACAGCGGCAGGAAGATCAGCACCGAGGCCACCGACAACCTCGATACCCGGTATCTTTTCGAGATCAACAACCGCTGGACGATCGACGGCTCCAGTCGGAGAAACCGGGCGCGATACATCAATCATTCATGCCGGCCCAACGCAGAGGCCTATTTCGTGAAGCACGTGATCAAGATCCGCGCGATCAAGAACATCAAACCCGGCGACGAGATCACGTATCATTATGGCCGCAATTATTTCGACGCTTTCATCAAGGATGCCGGTTGCCGGTGCCTGGCTTGTGGGCGCAAAAGCGCCAAGATTTGCTCGCGCCGGCCGAAACGTCGCACCCGGCGCGCTCGCTGAACCCCTGCCCGAAGGCCGGCGGGACTCGTGTTGATTCCGTCCCCTGCGCCTGCCAGCAAGATTTGAAGGCACGATCATTTCCGTCCCGGCGCGCCCGCGCCTGGACCGGCTAAGCAGCGGAACAATCTGCAACAACTCGCGTTCACGAACGTGTGAGCGCAGCTGCGTCGCATCTCGTTGCCGCAACCGCAAGACTGGCCACCCGCGATGAATCGCTCTTTGTTATCCCGTCGCCCGAGACGAACGTCGCTTGGCTCGTCGCGGAGCCTGGGAGAGGTCATGCGGACGCAAGCCCCACATAGCGGGAGTTCCGCGGCCTGCGGGATTGCCGTCATGGCCAAGGCATCGATTGTGGGACGCACGAAGACACGCCTAGTCCCCCCGCTCACGTTCGAAGAAGCAGCGCGATGCAACACCGCGTTTCTGCGCGATGTCGCCGCCAACATTCTCGCCGCTTCGGCCGAGGCCTCGATCGTTGGCTACATGGCTTTCGGCCCACCGCACTCGAAACCATTCTTTCAAGACAACCTGCCGCGCGCGATCGGCCTGATCGAAGCTTGGTATCCAAATTTCGGGGACTGCCTCGCCTGCGCCATCACGCAGCTGTTGCAGCGCGGGCATCCCTGCGCGGTGGTGCTGAACTCCGATAGCCCGACCCTGCCCACTTCGCTTCTGATCGAAACCGCGGAGGTGCTCGCCCGGCCCGGCGACCGCGCCGTTCTCGGACCCGCGAACGATGGCGGCTATTATCTGCTAGGCCTCAAAGCGATGCATCGCCCGCTGTTCGAGGGCGTCGCCTGGAGCACGGAACACGTCGCGCGCCAAACCCTCGAACGGGCCGCCGAGTTGGGTCTGCCCGTGCACGTGCTGCCGGAGTGGTACGACGTTGACGATATCCAAGCGTTGAAAATGCTGCAGGCGGAACTGTTCGAGCAGCGATCCTTCGCGCCGGACCTGCGTCCCCATCAGCCGCGGCACACGCGCGCGCTGATCCGATCGCTGCTCGAGCACACCGATTTGCAGGACCGTCTCGCCTTCAACGACGGGTTCCGAGGGGCTGCGGAATGAAGCGGATCACCGGGCTCGATTGGCCGCTTTTGGCGCTTGCTACTTGCCTGCTGGCGCTGTCGGTCGCCGGTGCGATTTGGATCACGGCCCTCGACGACCCCGACGCCGGCGTCATCCCGCTGCTGCAAGCCGTGCCTTATGCCATTGCGGCTTGGCTCATCGTCGGAGGCAGGCAGAGCGGCGCGGACAGCGGCCGCGCGCTCGCGACCATTCTCATCGTCGGCCTTGCCATGCGCTGCCTCGTTCTGCCGGGCACGCCGGTTTCCACCGACATCTTCCGCTACGTCTGGGACGGCCGCGTTCAGGGCGCGGGCATCAATCCATATCTGCATCTGCCGGCGGACGCCGCGCTGGCGGGCCTGCGCGACGGAACGATCTATCCAAACATCAATCGCGCCGACTACGCCCCGACCATCTACCCCCCGACGTCGCAGATCGTGTTCTATCTGGTCACCCGGCTGTCCGAGGCGCCCATGGTCATGAAGGCCGCCATGGTGGCGTTCGAAGGGTTGGCGGTATGGACCATTCTGCAACTGCTGGCGACGCGCGGCCTGCCGCGCTCGCGCATTCTGCTCTACGCCTGGCACCCGTTGCCGGTATGGGAATTCGCCCGCAGCGGCCACATCGATATCGTGGCCATTGCCTTTCTTCTGCTGGCCTTTCTGGCCATGCAACGGCGGTCGCCGATCCTTGCCGGCATCGCGCTCGGCGCCGGCGTGCTGGTCAAGTATTTCCCCATCGCGACGGGTCCTGCGCTCTATAGACGGTGGGATTGGCGCCTGCCGATCGCGTTTGCGGCTACCGTCGCCCTCCTCTACCTGCCTTATATCGGCGCCGGCACCCAGGTGTTCGGCTTCCTCGGCAAGTATGTCGCCGAGGAGGGCTTGGACGGCGGCTCGGGCATTTTCTTGTGGCAGCTCCTCGGGGCGATCACCCCGCTGCGGGACGAGGCATTTTCATTCTACTTCCCGGCCGCCGCGGCAATCATGGCGGTCCTCGCGCTCTTCGTCGTCATGCGGGAGCGCAGACCGGCCGCCGACTTGGCGGGTGCAATGCTGCTCGCGGTCACCTTCACCATTCTGTTCTCGCCGCACTATCCCTGGTACTTCGCATGGCTGGTGCCGTTTCTGTGCTTCTATCCTGTCGTCGGCGTGGTCTATCTCACCTGCGCGAGCAGCTACCTCTATTCCGCGCATTGGCCTCCGACGCTGTCGGATGGACTGGTGATCTACGGCCCCTGCGTTCTCATTCTAATCGCCGAACTTGTGCTCCGTGGCCGACGGAAATTGGAGGATCGTCATGGAAATGCGATCGCCGCCTGAGGCCAACGCCGATCCGCGGCGCTATTTCGAGAGCGTCGGCGAGCAACGCGGCGACCGCGCAACGCGGCAGCCGGTCTGCGTCTATCTGGAGACGACGAACCGCTGCAACCTCTTGTGCACGACCTGCCCCCGCACCTACGAGGAGCTCGAGCCTCCCGCCGACATGAGCTGGGAGCTGTTCACGTCGATCGTCGATCAGATTCCAGATCTCCAGCGCGCGGTCTTGCACGGGGTCGGCGAACCCATGCTGGTGAGGAACCTGCCGAGGATGGTGCGCTATCTCAAGGAGCGCGGGACCTACGTGCTGTTCAACACCAACGGCACCGTGCTCAACGAGAAGAACGGCCGGGCGCTGATCGAGGCTGGCCTCGACGAGCTGCGCGTGTCGCTCGATGCATCCAACGCGAAATCCTTTCTGGCCATTCGCGGCAAGGACTATTTCAGCCGAATCCTCAGGAACGTTCGCGCCTTCCGCAACCTGCAGGAACGCGAGGGCAAAGATCGGCCGCGGGTCTCGGCCTGGCTCACGGGATTGAAGGAGACCATCGCCGAACTGCCGGCCTTCGTGCAGGTGGCTGCGGAGATCGGAGTAAAGGAGGTCTATCTGCAGCGCTTGGTGTTTTTCGAAAGCGATGCGATCGGCCTCGCCCGGCCCGACCAGGCGCTCTACGAGCAAATGACCCGCGCCGAGAAAGTCCATCTCGACGCAGCCACCGCGCTCGCGCGCGCTCACGGCATCCGCTTCGGCGCCTCCGGCGCCGCGTCGGAGCCGGGCGCGAGCCTCGAGCGCCATGACGACGGCTCGCCCTGGACGCTGTGCCGGCGGCCGTGGACCGTGATGTATTTCACCGCCAACGGGCGCGCGCTGCCCTGCTGCATCGCGCCGTTCTCGCAGCGCGGCTATGAAAATTACACGTTGGGTGACGCCACCCAGCAGACACTGCGCGAGATCTGGAACGGGGCCGCCTACCGGTCGTTCCGGGAGGCGCTCTTGTCCGACAAGCCGCCGGCCGCCTGTGCAAGCTGCGGTCTGCGCTGGAGCCTCTGAAGATGGACGCCCGGGTCGTGGTCGTCATCCCCACGCTCGACGAGGAGCAATCGATCGCGGATGTCGTGCGCCGCGTCCCGCACCCATTGGTGGAGCGCGTGATCGTCGCCGATGGCGGCAGCCGTGACGCCACCGTGGCGCGGGCCACACGGGCCGGCGCCCACGTCATCGACGCCGGCCGCGGCTATGGCCGGGCTTGCCTGGCCGCGACCATGGCGGCCGAGGACGCCGAGATCGTAGTGTTCATGGACGGCGACGGCGCGGACGATCCGAACGCCATCGCCGAATTGGTCGAGCCGATCCGGTCCGGGCGCTACGATTTCGTCATCGGATCGAGGGCGACCGGCAAACGCGAGCCCGGAAGCATCGCCTGGCATCAGCTGGCGGCAGGCCAGCTTGCCGGCTGGGGCATGCGACTGCTCTATGGCACGCGCTACACCGACATGTGCGCCTTGCGCGCGATCCGCCGCGATCTCCTGCTGGCGCTCGGCATGCGCGAGCGAACCTATGGCTGGAATCTCGAAATGCAGATGCGCGCGGCCCGGGCGGGGCTGCGCATCCTGGAGATTCCAGTCGACTACCGCCGCCGCAGCGGCGGCAATTCGAAAGTGGCGGGAAATCTATCCGGAACCTTTCGGGCGGGCGCGCGCATCATCGCGACTTTCGTCCGGGTTGCGACCGAGGCGAGGCGATCGCGGCACAGGCGCGACGTTCACCGCCGACTTTCGAATGTGCAATGATCATGCGTGCATCAAGTGCATGTCGCCATAACGTGATTTGTCTCTTGCGACGATCGCCCGCATGGTTTGCCGTGCGAGCTTGAGCATTGGGGCTACCATTGCGCATCTCCCATCGTCGTAGCGGATCGGAATTTCACGCGCCGCGCAACCGGCGCCAAAGGTGCTCCATGGTCGCGGCGTTGCTAGGCGCAATGGTGCTCGTGGCGCCTGCGATGGCACAGGCGCGCGATCTCGTGGTCTACGGCGAGCCGACGCTGGAGAAGGCGCTGAAATCGGTCGGCCGGCTTTGGCAAGCACGTTCCGGCACGCGCGTGAACGTGTTCGTGGCGCCGACCGACCTTTCCTTCGCGCAGATCGACCGTGGCGCGCGCTGCGACGTGATCTTCGCGCTCGCCGGCCCCGCCACCGAGGCTGCCGCGCGCAGCAAGATCATCCATCCCGACATGATCGAGCCCGCGCTGCGCAACAGCCTGGTTCTCGTCGGCACCGCGCGCAGCGCCGGCAAGAGCGACGCCACCTCGGCCGACATTGCAGGCCTGATCGCAGGCAAGACGCTGGCCATCGCCAACCCCGCGCGCGATCCTGCCGGCGCCGGCGCGATCGACCTGCTGCGCAAGATCGGGATCGCCGTCGGCGACGGCAACAAGATGATTGCGGTCGCCGAGAGCTCCGCCGGCGTTGTCAACTTCCTCGCAACCGGCAAGGCGCAACTCGGCATCGTCTATGCGACCGACGCCGCGGGCGGCTTCGATCTCATGGTGCCGCTACCGGCGCCGGATCGGCCCATCGACTATGTGGTTGCGCAGGCCCGCGAGCCGGCCTCGGACACGCGGCCGTTCATGACGTTCCTGAAGTCCGCGCAGGCGAAGGCGGCGTTCAAGTCGGCCGGGCTTGCCCCGACCGACGATTAGCCGCGTTGGGAGGCGACGATGACCGACATCACGGCCGGACATCTGCAGCGCGTTTCGAAAATCATCGTCCATCCTCTGACCGTCCGCATCACCCATTGGCTCAACGCCCTGGCGATGATCATCATGATCATGAGCGGGTGGCGCATCTACAATTCCGATCCGATTTTTCCGTTCACGTTCCCGGTCGAGATCACGCTCGGCGGCAGCTACGACGGATCGGTGGACATTCACAACGAGGACGGCCTTGCCGGCGCTTTGCAGTGGCATTTCGCCGGCATGTGGTTGCTCGCGATCAACGGCGCGGTCTATCTCGCCTACGGCATTCTCTCCGGCCATTTTCGCCGGACCTTGTTCCCGGTCGGGCCCAACGCCGTCCTGCGCGATGCCATCGCCGCGCTGCAGTTTCGGCTTCCGCACCGGCTCGGCGCCTACAACGCCGTGCAGAAGACGCTCTATCTCGGCGTGCTGGCGGCGGGCGTGATCATGGTCCTGTCCGGCCTTGCGATCTGGAAGCCCGGCCAGTTTCAGGAGCTCACCTGGCTGTTTGGCGGATTCGACGTGGCGCGCGTGATCCATTTTCTCGGCATGGCCGCGATCGTCCTGTTCCTGGTCGTGCACGTTTCCCTCGTCATCATCGTGCCGAAGACGCTGCCACCCATGATCACGGGCCGAGCGGTCCTCCGTGACGCAGACAGCGAGAGTTGAGCCATGCTCAGACAGACGAAGATCGCCGGTGAATCGCAAAAACTCCTGCGCGCGAGCGTCGCGGCGCGACAGATCGAACGCCGGCTGTTTCTCAAGCAGGGTCTCAGCCTCGGTGCGCTGACCCTGCTCACCGGCTGCGACGTCACCGATACCAGCGCGGTGCAGAGCGTGCTCAACGGCATTTCACGATGGAATGACCGCGCCCAGGCCGCGATCTTCAATTCGCGGCGGCTGATGCCGACCTATCCCGAAAGCCGGGCGGTCAAGGATTTCCGTTACAATGCCTATTTCGGCCAGGACCAAATCCCGAAGATCGACGGCGAGAGCTTCAAGCTCGACCTGTCCGGCCTGATCGAAAGCCGAAGACCCTGGACACTCCAGGAGCTCTATCAGCTGCCGCAGGAATCGCAGGTGACGCGCCACGTCTGCGTCGAGGGCTGGAGCATGATCGGGAAATGGACCGGCGTGCCGTTCCGCACCTTCCTCGAGCGCATCGGTGCGGACTTGACGGCCAAATATGTGGGCTTCGAATGCGCCGACGGATATTACTCTAGCATTGACATGGCATCGGCGCTGCATCCGCAGACGCTGCTCACCTTCAAGATTTCCGACGAGATCCTGGCGTCGCGCTACGGCTATCCCCTCAAGCTTCGCGTTGCGACCAAGCTTGGGTTCAAGAACCCGAAATGGATCACGGCGATGTACGTGACCAACCGCTTTCCCGGAGGATTCTGGGAGGATCGCGGATACAATTGGTTCGCCGGCGTGTGAGCTCGCTTCCTCCGTGCCGCTGCTTCAGGCGCTGCCGGCGAGCACGTCGGCCAGATATTCCATATCCGCTTCCGGCTGCGCGCCGGCGAAGGTGAGCGCGAGCTCGCTGGCCCCGGCCTCGCCGTAGCGCCGTGCCTGCTCGAGGGCGTCCTGCGCGGTGCCGGCGATCGCAAAGGCCGCGATGAACCGAGCATCGAGCGCGTACGCAGCCTTCTCGCCGGCGCGCAAGCGTCCGACCGCGGCGGCGAGGTCGGATTCCGACAAATCCCCCGCCCGCAGCAATGCCGCCTTTGCCGCAGGCACCCGCTCGGCGAGCGACCAGAAGCCCGGCAGCATGTCGCCAATCGCTATCTTGGCGAGCTCATGAGCCTCGGCACGATCGCGCCTTACCGCGCAGGCAACATATTGCACGACATCGGTGGGCGGCCGGCGGCCGGCCGCTCGTGCGGATTCGCGAACGAGGTCGACCGCGTGTCGCGTGAACTGCGGCGGACACATGTTCGAGATCACCAGGCCGTCCGCGATCCGTCCGCACAGCGCGAGCGCCTGCTCGCCTCTGGCCGCCATCAGCAGCGGCATGTCCGGACGGATGGCCTGGTATTCGAGCTTGACCTTGTGCGCGGAGAAAATCCCCCCGGTATAGTTCACTTCTTCGCCCCTCAGCATGGCGCGCACGATCGTGATCGCATCGCGCACCGCCGCGAGCGGACGATCGGCATGCAAGCCCATGCGCTCGGTTGCCGCCGCGATGCCCGAGCCGATGCCCAGGCGCGCCCGACCCCGCGAGAGCTCGTCGAGCGCGCCGATCTCCATGGCGATCAGCGTGGGATGCCGGTTGTAGGGATTGAACACGCCGATGCCGATGCCCACCTTGCCGGTCGCCGCCGCGCACGCCGACGCCGCCGGCAGCGCGCCTCGATTGAATGGGTTCTCGGCGAGCCATGCGCAAGCAAAGCCGTTCGCCTCCGCGGCCTTGGCGAGATCGATGCAGCGGCGAGGGTCGATGCCGCCGTGCAGACGGATGCTGAGCTTGGGCAGATCGAGCACGTCCATCCCTCGGTTCTTGTCGTCCCGGCGAAAGCGGGGATCCATATTCCAGAGCCGGTGATTATGGGTTCCCGCTTGCGCGGGAACGACAGCAAGGAAAATCCGCGACTCTTTCAAGACATGGGTTCACACCCCGCCAGGACGCGGGCCGGCGCTCGCTTCGGAGAAATGCGCGTGCACGACGCGCCAGTCGCCGTCTTCCTTGCGGAAGACCATGGTCGAGCGGGTGATGAACTCGTCGCCGCCGTAATGGATGTCCCGCGGCGGCGCCTCCTTGCCGACCCAATTGCGCCGGGTGCGGCGATGGCACCAGACCACGGCCATCTCGCTCGAGACGACGCCTCCGATGTCGAAAGGCGTCCAGTAGCTCGATTTCACGTTGCGTCCGTAGAACTCCCACAGACGGAACCAGTGGTCGCGCCCCTTGTAGGTGTGGCCATTGAGATTGAAGAACAGCGCCTCGGGCGCCCTGCTCCAGATCGGGTCGAGCAGCTCTCGATCGAAGCGCGCGTTGGCGTCGATGTAGTCCGCATGCAGCTTGAGAATTTGCTCGCGGTCACGCTGCAAACCGCCGACGAGATTGGCCTCCGACATCTTCTTTCCTGCTCCATTCGCGAACGGTGGCGATCTTTCCCGAAATGAACGAGCGCAAAACCAAAGCGCGGCGTCTCGGTCTACACACTGAGATAGTTGCGCAGCACGTAATCGTTGGTCTCGAGTTCCGCCGAGCTGCCGGTGAAGCAGATGTCGCCCTTGTTCATGACGTGGTGACGGTCGCCGACCGCCAGGGCGGTGCGCAGGTTCTGCTCGACCAGCAGGATCGCCAAGCCCTCGCGCTTGAGATTCTTGAGCACCACGATGATCTCCTGCACGATCATCGGCGCCAGTCCCTCGGACGGCTCGTCGAGCAGCAGCAGCGAGGGATTGAGCATGAGCGCGCGTGCTATCGCGAGCATTTGCTGCTCGCCGCCCGAGAGCTGAAAGCCGAGGTTGCGCTCGCGCGCGCGCAAATTGGGAAACAGCTCGAAGGTCCGCTCGAGCGTCCATTGGCTTTTGCCGCTTGCCCGCGCGAATACCGTGAGATTCTCACGCACGGTGAGGCTCGGAAAAATGCCGCGCTCCTGCGGCACGAAGCCGAACCCGAGCCGCGCCACCGCATAGGGCGGCAGCGCCGAGATGTCACGATCGCGGTAGATGATGCGGCCGGGCCGCGGCTTGAGGTAGCCCATGATGGTGAGGATCGTGGTGGTCTTGCCGGCGCCGTTGCGGCCGAGCAGGCAAACAACCTCGCCCTCGTTAACGGCGAGCGAGACGCCGCGCAGGATGTGGCTTTCGCCGTAATAGGCGTTGACGTTGTCGAGAGCGAGCATCAATGCGTCATCCCGAGATAGACCTCGCGCACGCGATCGTTGCCCTGTATTTCAGCCGGAGTGCCGGTCGCGAGCACCTCGCCGTAATACAGCACGGTGATGCGGTCGGCGACCGAGAACACCACCTTCATGTCGTGCTCGATCATCAGGATCGAGAGCGAGCGCGGCAGGCTGCCGATCAGCTCGATCATGCGGCCGGTCTCGGCCGGCGACATGCCGGAGGTCGGCTCGTCGAGCAGCAGGAGGTCGGGCTCACCGGCGAGCGCAATCCCGATCTCAAGCTGGCGCTGCTCGCCGTAGGACAGATTGCGGGCGAGACGACTGCCGTCCGCCCGCAGATGCACACGATGCATCAGCTCCTCGGCGCGTGCGATCAGATCGTAGAGGCGACGCACCGGCGTGAAGAAATCGAGCGCCTGGCCGCGCCGCGCCTGGACGGCGAGCCGCAAATTTTCGATCACGCTGAGGTTCTGGAACAGGTTGTTGCGCTGGAAGGTGCGCGCGACGCCGAGCCGGCTCACCCGGTTCGGCGACCAGCCGGTGATGTCGGTGTCCTTGACGAAGATGCGGCCGGCGCTGGGCTCGAGCTGGCCGCCGATCTGGTTGACCAGGCTGGTCTTGCCCGCGCCGTTGGGGCCGATGACGACATGGCGCTCCCCCGCTGCGACGGTGAGGCTGACGTCGTTGGTGACGACGAGACTGCCGAAGGAACGGCAGAGATGATCGGTGCGCAACACGTTCATGATTTTTGCCCACGCAACCGGATCTGCCGCAGCGTGCCCCAGATGCCGCCGGGGAAGAACAGCACGCAGCAGATGAAGACGATACCGATGATGGCGAGCCAATGCTCGCTGTAGGAGCTCACCACGTTCTTCATCAACAGGAACACGCCCGCTCCGATCGCGGGGCCGATCAGCGTGCCGGCACCCCCGAGCATGGTCATGATCAGGATGTCGCCGGACGCGGTCCAGTATACGGCGTCGGGCGAAATGAAGCTGTTGAAGATCGCATAGAGCCCGCCCGACAATCCGGCGAACGCGCCGGCGATGGTGAAGGAGAGAAGCTTGTAGGCGCGGGTGTGATAGCCGATCGCGAGCATGCGCGGCTCGTTCTCGCGAATGCCGACGAACACGTGCCCGAGCGGTGCGTTGAGGAGCCGCCGCAGCCCCCAGTAGGACAGCAGCAGGAAAATGAGCGTCATGAAATACATGGCGAGCGAATTCGAGAGGTCGAAACCCAGGAAACCCGGCTTTTCGGCGATCGCCATGCCGTCCGATCCGCCGGTCACGTCGCGCCATTTCAGCGCGACCGAGAACACGAGCTGGGAGAATGCCAAAGTGAGCATGAGAAACGGGATGCCGCTGACGCGCACGCAGAAGAAGCCGATGAGCGCCGCGCCTGCGGCGGCGACGACGACGCCGGCCGCAAGCCCGAGCCAGGCGTTCACGCCGAACAGCGTCGCGAGAATCGCCACCGCATAGGCGCCGAGACCAAAGAACGCGGCATGGCCGAGCGACATCAAGCCGGTAAAGCCGAGCAGCAGGTCGAGGCTCATGGCGAAGATCGCGAAAATGTAGATTTCCGCGATCAAGGCGCGTGGATAGTCCGCCACCAAAAACGGATAGACGAGCATCGCCAGGATTACCAGCAGCCCGGCCCCGCGCGCTTGCCGGGTCGCCGGCATGCTCACCGTGGTGACCGCGGGCGCGGCCGCCACGCCGATATATTTCACGCCGAACAAGCCCTGCGGCCGCACCAGCAAAACCGCGGCCATCACCAGATAGATCAGGAACAGCGCGAGGCTCGGAAAGTAGGCCTTGCCGAAGGTGTCGGCCACGCCGATCAGCAGGCTGCCGACGAAGGCGCCTCGTAGGCTGCCCATGCCGCCGATCACGATCACGATGAAGGCCGGGATGAGGATCTCGGTGTCCATGCCCGGGTAGAGGCCGAGCACCGGGCCGGCGGCCACGCCGCCAAGCGCGGCGAGCGCGACGCCGGCGCCGAAGATGGCGGTGAAGAGAAGCGGGATGTTGGCACCGAGTCCGGCCGCCATGGCGGCATCGTCGACGCCGGCCCGCACCGTGGCGCCGATGCGGCTGCGTTCGAGGAACAGCCACAGCAGCAGCGCTATGGCGAAGCCGAGAGCGATCAGGAACAGCCGGTAGGTCGAGAACACGCCGATCCCGATCTGGGTCGCACCCTGCAGGATGTCCGGGGCCGGCAGACGCAGGACCACGCGACCCCACACCGATTGCACGAGGTCGAAGAACACGAAGGTGAAACCGAAGGTCAGCAGCACCTGGTCCATGTGACCGCGACGATAGAGCGGGCGCATGAACACGAGTTCCATCACGATCCCGAGCGCGGCCACCGGAATGGGTGCGAGCACGAGCGCGAGCCAGAAGCTGCCGGTCAGCTGCAGGATGGAGAGCCCGAAGAACGCGCCCAGCATGAAGAAGGAGCCGTGCGCCAGGCTCACGACGTTCATCAATCCGAAGATGAGGGAGAGGCCCGCCGCCATGAGGAACAGCAGCACGCCGTAGACCAGCCCGTTCAGGAGCTGGGCGACCAGGAATTCCATCCGCCCCTCAGCCCGCCTTTGCCGTTATGCGGCGGGGTTTGATTGCCAGCAGATCGATGTCAGTCGATTGGCTACCTGCGTCACGGACAACACGATCAGTAGATCTTCTTTCCCGGATCCTGCACGTCCTTGACGGTGGTGATGACCTTGCTGGTGACCTTGCCATCCTTCTCCACCACCTGGCAGATGTGGATGTCCTGGATGGGATTGTGGGTGACCGGATCCATCCGGAACGGCCCGCGCGGCGCGTTGAATTTGAGCTTGGTCATCGCCTCGGCGAGCTTGTCCTTGTCGGCGGTGTTGCCGTCGGTCGCCTGCAGGGCGTCGTGCACGGCGCGCGCGGCGACGTAGCCGTAGTCGGAGAAGATGTCGGGCAGGGCCTTGTACTTCGCCTGGTAGTCGGCGACGAATTTCCGGCTCTCCGGGTTGTCGACGGTGTCGGTATAGGTGGTGGCGGAGATGACGCCGACCGCGGTCTTGCCCAGCGCGCTCATGGTCAGCGAATCGATGATGGTGAAGCCGGTGAGCGGGATTTTCTCCTTCAACCCGAACTCGGTATATTGCTGGATGAAGCGAATGGCGTCGGCGCCGGGCATGAAGTCGTAGGTCACCGGCGGATTGATCGATTTGATATCGACGAGATAGGGGCTGAAGTCGGTGGTCCCCAAGGGCGGCCAGATCTCCTTGAGCACCTTGCCGCCGCGCGCGACGTAAGGCCCCTTGAACTGGGCGATGACGTCGCGACCGCCGGCATAGTCGGAGGCGGTGGTGACGATCTCCCTGCCGAGATTGTCGTACACCCAGTTGGCCATCGGCGTGCTCAGCTGATAGGCCGAGATCGAGGTGCGGAACAGGTAGGGATAGCGGTCCCAGGTGATGGCGTCGGTGCCGGCGCCGGAGACGACGTAGAAGGCCTTCTGCTGCTTGGCGTAGTTGAGCACCGCGAGCGCGACGTTGCTCGCCTGCACGCCGAGGATCATGTCGACCTTGTCGCTTTCGACCAGCTTCTTCGCCTTCTGCAATCCGACCTGGGGATTGAACTGGTCGTCCTCCTTGATGATCTCGATCTTGCGGCCCGCGATCGTCCAGCCGATGCTGTCGAAGTAAAGACCCATGCCGTTGACGTTGTTCTCGGCGGCGTAGGCGATCGCACCGGTGAAGGAATTGAGATTGCCGAGCCGGATGGGCGCGCGCGTCTGCGCCAAAATGCCTGGCGCCGCCAGATTGGACGCGAGCGCGGCGCCTGCCCCGGCGGTGCCGGCCATGAATTTGCGGCGCGATATTCGCCGCGCAATCACGCTCGATGTCGTCATGGTGTTTCTCTCCCTCGGCCGCCGTATTGCTGGAAGCGGCGGCGTTTGCTTATGCGCGTAGTCTAGGCCGGCGGCGCGTAGGCGCAAAGTCGCTCCCCGCGGGCGATGGCTGACCCCCGCCACCTGCGCGCGACCGCAACCCACGGACCGGTGGCGGCGCGCGGGCGTTGCCCGCGTCCCCGCGGGCGGGTTGTCCGGGACCATAACCTTGCAATCGACCGACCGCCTCGCCGTCCCGACGCGGCCCGGCGCGATGCGAAACCGGTGCGATGCGCTCGATCTCGCGCAGGGTCCGCCTTGCGGCGCCAGGCGCGGCCACCCTCCAGCGGGCGGCTTTGATCGGTTCTTCGATGCGGGGATAGCTGCCCAGGGGTGTCGTCCTTATTATGGACGAAATCGTGTTTTTCGTGCTCACCTTGAGGAGAATGGCCGCCTGTCGGTGGCGCTTCTCGACTCTGGCTGATCATGTCCGGCCAGCCGCACCGATGCGACACTGCCTGCGCCGGGTCGTCGCGCTTCCGGTCCTCTTGGTGGCCCTGCTAGGCTCTGGCCGGCCGGACGCCTGCACAGGTAACGGAATTGCTTATGCCGAATGTTTTCAGAACCGCAGCCGTTTGCGCGGTATGCCTGACGAGCCTGGCTTTCCTTGCTCCTGCCGCCGCGCAATCGGCCGCCGACCAAGCCGGCGAGGGCAACGCCAGCATCTACAACCTGGATCGCAACGCACGCGTCGGCGGCGTGGCGATCGACGGCTTCATCGACAAAGCCGTGGCGCGCCAAGCCATTGAGTTGATCAAATCGGTGCGTCCCGACGTCGACGAGCTGATGGTCTATCTCAACTCACCGGGCGGAGACGTGCTTGCGGCAATCGAGATCGGGGAGGAAGTCAGGAGGCAATGGGCCGTGACCGCCGTGGATGAGGATGGGGAGTGTTTTGGCGCCTGTGTCCTGGTTCTGGCGGCCGGCGTGCGGCGAACGCCCGCGCCGGACCGGGTCGGCATTTACCGCCCGTCGCTCGACTCAAAGGAGTCCGCGCGCCCGCCCCGTGATCGCGCCGGTCAAACAAATGCGACCTTGGCGAGAAAAGTTCAGGTCTACCTTTCGCACATGGGAATGCCGGAAAAGCTGTTCAAGGAAATGATGCAGCGGCCGTCGGACAAGATGCTGCTGCTCAATGCCGGTCGCCTCAAGACGTTCGGCTTGGACGGCATCGACCCGGCTTATGCCAAATGGCTGCGCGAAAACAGCGATCAGCAACCGTCGCAATCAAACTAGAGCGGCGGAGCGCAAGTCAGGGCTGATGCCGCCCCCGCAATCCGCTTCGACGCCCGATCCGTCGTAATTGGTGCAAGACGTTTTTCTCGATGGATGCGCGGGTCAAGTCCGCGCATGACGGGGCTTGGGACTTCGAGGATTGATTTCAGCGCGCGTTGGCCGGTCCGGTGATGGGATGTCCGATCCCCAACGACGTGGCGTCGATCAGTACGAAGGCAACGCGGGCGCGCTCGTGACCGCGGTTGGCCCAGGCGTGGTTGGTCCCGCGCTGCACCATGACGTCGCCGGCCTTCAGCTTCACCGTGGAATCGTCCATGTCCATCTCGATTTCGCCCTCGAGCACGATCACGTAATCGATGGTCTCGGTCCGGTGCATGCGCGGCTGGTTGCCGGGCGGAAAATCGATCACGGCGAAGCGCGTCCCGTTCGCCGGCGGGGCGGTGCCGATGATGCGCGCGCCCAGATCCTCGACGTCTTCGCCGATCGAAATGTCGGCCGGCGTCCGGTCGGTGGACCATACCAGCGTCGAGACGGTGCCGGGACCGGGATGCTTCGCGTTCGTGGCCGGCCCTTGCATGATGACCTTGGCGACATTGTTGGCGTCGTGGCCGGTCACGAAACGGCGAATGGGCGGATATTGTTCACTCACGACGGCTGTCCCCGTTAGGCACGGATTGCGAGCGGAAAATATACGAGCAGGAGAGCGGCGATCCTAAAACTTTCGGCGAACGGCGACAGAGCCGGGCATGGCTCGGCTCTTTCCGTTCGATCGGCCCGCGGATGTGAAAAGCCGGTCGCCTTTGTGAAATGGTTAACAGATGGTTTCCGGCCGCCAGTCTAGGCCTGTTGGTAGTTCAGACAGGGGAGCTACCCATGCGCAACAATTTTGCCGGATCCACCCCGGATATCTCAGCCAATCGCTCGTCGCCGAAGGCGCGGGAGAACTCGGACGAAGCGCTGATCGAAAAGATCGCATCCGGCAACAGACTGGCGATGCAAGTCTTGTTCGCGCGCCATCACGCGCGGGTTTACCGTTTCGTATTGCGCCTGGTCGGCAATGACGCGCTCGCCGAGGACGTGACCAGCGAGGTGTTCCTGAGCGTGTGGCGGCAAGCTCATCGGTTCGAAGCACGCTCGGCCGTCACGACCTGGCTCCTGGCGATCGCCCGCTACAAAGCGCTGGCCGAGCTAAGGCGCCGCCCCGAGGGGCTATGCGACCAGGGCCCGGAGGAAACCGGCGATCCGACCGGCCACCCGGAAGCTGTCTTCGAGATCAAGCATCGCGGTGAAATCCTGCGCAGGTGCCTGACGCGTTTGTCCCGCGAACATCGGGAGATCATCGATCTCGTCTATTACCACGAAAAATCGGTGCAGGAGGCGGCGGAGATCGTCGGCGTTCCCGGCAATACCGTCAAAACCCGAATGTTCTACGCGCGCAGAAAATTATCCGAGCTGCTCGCGGCGGAAGGTATCGTGGGGGCATGCTCGTAGCGGACGCAAGGGCCGGCGGCGGTCGGCGGCGCGCCCGGCGCGACGGCGAAAAGCTTCGCTAGACCAGCGCCCGTCCGCGCGCCCTCGACGTGCGCGGGCTCACGACGGATCGAATTCCGAGCCCTCGGCGGCAACGGCGACCAGGTTCTCCGGCGACACCACGCTGACGCTTCCTCGTTCGAGCCGAATCCAGCCGCGTTTCGCCCATGCGCGCAGTTGTTTGTTGGTGCTCTCCCGGGATCTGCCGATGATTTGGCTGATCTCGCGTTGCGTGATGGTCACTTTGCTTCTCGGGGCGGACCCCTCCTCGGCTGCCGTCAACTGAAGCAGCGCCTTGGCCAGGCGGGTCGGCAAATTCAGGAACGTCACGTCTTGGACCTGTTCGCTCGTTCGGCGCAGTCGCGAACAGAGAATTTCGATGAATTTGAGGGTCACCTCGGGATTGCCGGTCAGAAACCGAACGAAGTCGCGCCGCTCGATGACGATCAACTCGCAGTCGGACATGGCCGTGGCATCCGCGGTGCGCGGACGACCATCAAGCAAGGCGATCTCCCCGAAAACGTCGCCCTCGTGAAAAATGTTGAGCACGATGTCCTTGCCGTCGGCCGACGCGACGCTGATCTTCACTGTCCCGGAGAGGACGCCCATGAGGCCGCTGCCGGGATCGCCCTTCGAGAAGATGGTGGTGCCGCGCGCCACTCGCCGCGTCTTCATGTACGAGCCGAGCTGCTCGATCACGGTCGGGGGAAGATCGCGAAACAAAGGATGGTTGCGGAGCAGGGACAACCGGTCCCGCACACGCTCCGCCGGGCGCTTGTTATTCGGAATGGACATGAGCGATGTCTCCTCACAACAAACCGATCGTGCCATTCGATGCGCATACCTCAACATGCGCGAACGGCAGGCCGTCCTCTCGGCAGCGGATTCGCTACACAGTATAGCCCAAAGCTATCGAGCCGGCTTTACTTGTCAGTAAAAAGGAAATATCTTCTGGTTGAAGAAGTTTAAATTACACCAGAAACGACGTATTGGCGAACTGTCGCATCTTTATTGAGATGCTGCGGTAGATGCCGACGGTGGGTCAGCGCGAATGCTATGCAGTGCCGTCGCCCCTCGTCCGGCGCCGATCACCCGTGAAAATCCGAATTCGCTCCCGGTCATCTTCGATCGAGCTTCAGCGCTCGGCAATCCGACCGCTCCCGCCACCCTCGGTGCGATAACAGCGTTGGACCAGATCATTCGCGAACTGGCCGAACACGGGGCGCTTGAGGTGCGCAGGTGAGAATTTGCGTCATCGGCAAGTTCCCGCCCATCCAGGGCGGCGTCAGCATGCGCACCTACTGGGCTGCGCACGCGCTCGCGATGCGGGGCCATGACGTTCAGGTCGTGACCAACGCCAAGGAGGCGCGGCCACCTTTTCGCATGCACATGCGGGCACAGGATTGGAAACGGTGCGAGGCGTCGTATGGCAGCGGCTCGGTCACGGTGCATTGGACGGATCCCGTCGACGGCTCGCAATCCTACATCCCGATGGCGAGCCCATTCGTCTCAAAGCTCGCCGCCATCGCCCTCCGGGTGCACAGCGAACGACCGTTCGATGTCATCTACTCCCACTACATGGAGCCCTACGGTGTGGCGGGACATCTGGCCGCACGAATGGCCGGAGTGCCGCATGTCGTCCGCATGGCCGGGAGCGATGCCGGCCGCCTCTGGCGTCACCCGCAATTGGAGGCGCTCTACGACCACGTGCTGCGGTCGGCCGAGGTCGTGATCGCCACGGGCGCAGTCGCCGAGCGGGCTGCTCAGCGTGGGGTCGATCCCGCTCGCATCGCCTTTGGCGGCGGGTTCGTCGTGCCCGAGGATTTGTTTACACCCGATGGGCCGACCCTCGATCTTGCGACGCTGCGGGCCGAGGTGAGGTCCGATCCCGATCTGCGCAGCCTGCTATGGGGCGAGTTCGCCGGCGACAGACCGTATGTCGGGGTCTACGGCAAGCTGGGCGAGAGCAAGGGCTCGTTCGCGCTTCTCGCCGCAATGCACCAGCTCAAACGAGCCGGCGTGGAGGTCGGGCTCGTCGCGCTCGCACACGGGCAACCGTCCATCGAAAAAAGCTTCCGAGCCCGCGCCCGCAGGCTCGGCCTTATCGACCGCATCCTGCAAATTCCGTTTCTGCCCCATTGGCGCGTGCCCGAGTTCCTGCGCGGCTGTCTCGCCGTATGCTGCCTCGAGCAAGACTTCCCGATCGTGTTCCACACGCCGATTATTCCGCGCGAGGTTCTGCTGTGCGGAGCGTGCCTGGTCGGCTCGACCGAGGTGATCCGGAAGCTCCCGAAATACCGGCGGGTGGTGCACGGATATAGCTGCGTCGCCATCGAGGACGTCACCGACATCGATGCGCTGACGGAACGGCTCGCGGCGATTGTACAGGATCCAAAGTCAGCCGCAGCGGTCGGGGCGCGGGGGCGCAGCTTTGCGCGCGAACTGCAGCGGGAGATGCCCGTCGCGGAGACGCTGGAGCGCAGTCTGGCGGCCGCGGCATCCCGCCAACGAGTGCCGCCGGAGGCCAGTGGGTCGGCCAATGACACGACCGCCGCAGCCCGCGATCATCGCTTCTCCCTCACCCGGCTCGCGGCGGCCGCGATCGCGGATCCGGATCGGAGCGGGGGATTCGGCCACGCCGCTGGTTCGGAACCGGTCGGCGATCTCGCGCGGGCGCGCGAAGTCTTGGTCGCGATCGAACAACGCATTGCCAAGGGCGAGCCACACCTGAAGCCGCTCGTTGCGGCAATCGCGGTCGAGATCGCCATCGCGACCGCGGAGCATGAAGAGGTGCCGTCGATTCCCGCCGGCGGTTGCGACCCGCTGTTTCGGCTGCACATGGCGCGATGGGCGATGGCAGCAGACGATCTCGGCGGACTGGTCCCGGTGCGGGATGCGCGACTGCGTGTGCTCGAGTTCGACTACGATGTGTCTGATTTCATGCAGGCGCGGACGGTGGCCGACCTTCCGCGGTCTACGACGCCGCGGCGCAGTTACATCGTCGCATTCGCGTCCGCGCATGGCGAGCGGCGGAATCCACTCGTTGTCGACGGGATCACGGCGCAGATCCTGAAGCTCAGCGACGGCACGCGGACGGCTTCCGAGGTGGTCGGAGAATTGCAGCATCAGGGCGAAGGCCCGACCGAATCGCAGAACCTCGCGTGGATAGAAAGCCTTTTTGTGCAGGGATTGATTTCGCTACACGACAAGCGCCTTGGCCCAGCGGCGCCGACGTTGTCGAACGACGTCGTCCCCGGTCTGCACGCCCGTTCTTCGCCGGAGAGGCGTCAATCCAATCACCCGAGGGCCAACCCTCAATCACGTCCTTAGGCGCGGCTGTTTGCCGCATCCACTCTTCGCAAGCTCCTTCTGAATGTGAGCCAGATCACACAGCCTCGAATGCAGCATGCTATTTTTCGAGGTGCCGACGTGTCCCTCGCGCTTGTCGAGGACGGCCACTCAGGGAGAAAACGATGAACATCAGCACGCAGGTCGCCCGCAGGAAGACTCCGCGCCAGGCGGATGCCATGCGCGCCCTCGTTCAAAATTCCTGTCTCGCGCTGGCCGCTTTGGCACTCACGGGCTGCAGCGAGTTGGCAAGCGCGCAAGTCCTGCCGACTGACGCCAAGCCACTATGCTCTTTCGAAACAGGCGAACTTCCCGGTTGGTTCGCAACCGGAGCCGTCACGCTCAACGGCGCGGTCAAACCTAGAGACAGCTTAAACTTCAGTTCTCCGAACGACAATCATTGCCACTTCTACAAATGGGCGGAACAGATGTTTCTTTGGCTGGCCTCTCCACTACCCGGTGGCGACAGGGTTTTCCAATCGTCGGATTTTTACAGTGTTTCAGCCCCGGATGCGAATGGCATGCGCAATCTCATGCCCAATACGCCTCGCAAGAGCGACCTCTTTGTTCGCGGCTCAAAGCCGGTCGAGGCCGGTGGTCAGCCGATGAGACGCCTCGTATTGATGGCGGGAAACAACTCGCTTGTGTATTACTCAACCCACGTCAACGAGGTCTATGCCTTCTTTGTAACAGGAATAAAGACTGGGGGGATAACGCCGGCGCCGACTCGCGTTCCAATCGAGAAGCCAGAATTGGAGAGAATTAGCGCCTTCGCCCAATCTCGCGGAATCAATTTCCGTCATCCGGAAGCCTTGGTCCTCACGGTGAAGTCGGCATGGGTCGAGACGACAGGACTTGACGCCAACAAATACATCACCACGACGGCGACGATACCGCGCTACACACCAGACGCGTTGAATAAGAAGTTGACGCCGAACGGGACGAAAGAAGTGCAACTGGCCTTGGTGGGCATGCATGTCGTCGGGAGCGTAAAGGGGCATTCGGAAATGGTCTGGGCGACTTTCGAGCACATCGATAACGCGCCCATGGCAACCTATTTTTACATCAATACCAGTGACGGACGCACACGGGTTGACCCAAGCTCAGGGAGGACATGGCTGTTTTCTGCGCGCAACTGCGTGCCTCCGTTCAATGAGGAACGCATGCGTGCGACAAATGCGCCGGTCATCGAGGCCCTTGCTGATAAGACGATAGGGCCCAGCGACACCTGCCGAGAGAATGCCTGGGGCCACGATCCCCGGCTCGCCGAAAAAAACACGCAAGTCATTGCAATCAACAGCAGCGTCATCGGGATGCTGCCGATGGCCGATGTGCGCAGAAATTATCTGCTGATCGGCGCAACCTGGGGCAACGGCCTGGGCAGCAACCAATTGGCCAACACCACATTGGAGACGTTCGACCGGGGCAGGAACTGCTTCACCTGCCACCTGGGGAATCTCAACGACGGCAAGCTGAGCCACATGTTCTTGCCGCTGAAGCCCCTGCTTCCTTAGCAGCAGGCGATCGCGCTTCCCCGCGATGGCGACCGTGCTCGAAGCCGTCTGCGATCCCCGACAGCCACCGATGCCGCGATCCGGACGCAGATCAAACTCGTCCATTGCGCCGCGACCCCGCCGCTTGCCAGCACGGCGGGGTCGCATTGCATGTCGCACCAATGGGTGGGATCAGCCGCAGCCGCAGCTGCAGCCGCAACTGCAGCTGTCAGGGCGGTCGTTGGCGGGATTTGATGCATTCGGGAACATCCGCCACTGCAGCACGAACCGATCGCCCGGCTTGTAAGTTTTGAAGGTGTCAATGATATGCCGGCCCAGCTCCCGGTTCTCGGCATCCTTCCCCCCAGCGCTTGCATTCTCGTAGTGCATCGCGGGAATCTCGGCATGATTGCCGGGCTCCTGATCCCCGCGGGGTTTGGGACACCAGCTCAGCGCCTGTTCTTTCGTCACCTTGGGTTCTGTTTTCATCGGACTCTCCTCATCGAATTCCCGGCATGAAAGGAGCGGATATTGTCTCGTGGTGATGTTGAGGACAAGCTCGGCGCTCGCAATGGTGTTGACGACAAGTATGGCGATAGCCGAAAACTATCGAACTTGAATCAATCATACGTGCTCGTCCGCAAGATGGGAAGCGAGTTGCGCATCGTCACACGTTCTTGTTTTGGCCAGGCATTGATTGGATACTCGGAAGAATCACGGCGTGCTATTCAGGCATTGCAAATGGCGATCCCTCCCGGCGAGCTGACATGAGACGGCGCGACTTCATAACCCTTCTCGGCGGTACAGCGGCGGCGTGGCCGCTGGGTGCCAGCGCCCAGACGACGCCGGTGATCGGCTTCGTCAGCGGCGCCGGCGCCTCGCCTGGCACTGCCGCAAACCTACTGGCTCCATTTCTGCAGGGTCTCAAAGAGGGCGGCTACGTCGAAGGACGTAATGTAGCGATCGAGTACCGCTGGGCCGGAGGCCAAGCCGACCGGCTGCCGGAGCTACTGGCCGATCTGATTCGCCGCCGGGTAGCTCTGATCGTTGCGAGCGGAGGCTTCGTAGCCGCCAAGGCCGCGACGGCCGCCACGCAGAGCATACCAATTCTTTTTATTGCCGGCTTTGATCCGGTCAAGATGGGCCTCGTGACGAGCATCAACCGTCCGAGCGGCAATGCCACGGGAGTGAGCGTCTACACGATCGAGTTGCTGCAGAAACGTTTGGAGCTGCTGCTCCGGGTGGTGCCCAAAGCCAAGACGGTCGCCGTACTCGTGCATCCAAACCCGTACGGGAGCGAACTCGAGATAGAAAATATGGAGGACGCCGCGCGCGACCGCGGCCTGAAACTCCTCGTGCTGAAGACCAGCGTCGAAGGCGACTTGGAGGCAGCCTTCGCCTCCGCCGCCCAACAGGGGGCTGGCGCGCTTGCCGTCAGTGCCGATCCATTCTTCATGCCCCGGCACGCCAAGATCGTCGCGCTTGCGGCGCGTCATGAACTGCCTACGGTCTATCCGTGGCGCATATATGTCGAGGGCGGCGGCCTGATGAGCTATGGTCCCACCATTGCGTGGGCGTATCATCAGATCGGCCTCTATGCCGGCCGCATCCTCAAGGGTGCGAAACCGAGCGAGCTGCCGGTTCAGCTGCCGCCGAAATTCGAGCTGGTCATCAACCTCAAGACCGTAAAGGCGCTCGGCCTGAAGCTGCCGGACACAGTGATCGCGAGCATCGACGAAGTCATCGAATGAGCGACTGTCGTCGATTTGGATTTAAACCGACTGCGCGAGCCAAACCTGGGCTTCGCACTATCACTTATGCGAGCACCGATGATCAGTCGTGATCCAAGGCAGCTGACCGCTCGATCGAGCGTTCGAGATGCGTTCTTGCTCAAACAACGATTTATCTTCGATCACTCTATCGCGCGCTTAACGGCGTAGGGTGCGGATGATGGCGCGAATGACCGGTGGAAAGCCAAGGCCCGCGATCGGCATCGGGTATCGCGCGGCCATTGGTCATTGGACACGAGAGAATCTCGGCTCGTTCGACGTGCTCGAGATCACCGTGGACCACTGCATTAGTGCGAGCAAATCCATGGAGCAGGCGATTTTCGATCTGGTCGGTCGGATTCCCCTGACCGCTCACGGCATCGGACTCTCGATCGGCACCGATACGCCCCTCGACCTCGCCTACTTGGATAAGGTCGCGGCCATCGTCGAGCGGCTGCAAGCGCCCGCCTATAGCGAGCACCTTGCCTTCACCCGCGCCCCCGGCCGCGATCTCGCCAACCTCTTGCCGTTGCCGAAAACCGAAGCGGTAGCCGAATCGATCATCACGAAGGTTCGGACGGTTCAGGCGCGGGTCCCCGTTCCATTCCTGCTCGAGAACATCAGCTATCTGTTCGAGTGGCCGGACTTCTGATTTGTCGGACGCAGAGTTTCTCAACTTGATCTGCCGCGAGACCGGCGCTGGAATTCTCCTCGACGTGGAAAATCTTTTCTTGAACGCTCACAACCACGGCTTCGATCCGTATGCATTTCTAGACGCCCTGCCTGCCGACCTGGTGAAAGAAGTGCACGTAGCGGGAGGCATGAGCGTGAGCAAGGATTTTCTAGAGCGTCCCTTTCTCGCCGATTCCCACTCCCATCCGGTGCCCGATCAGGCGCTCGATCTTCTCGATCGGGTACTCGCCCGCCAGACTCCGGAAACCATCGTGCTCGAGCGCGACGATCGGCTTCACGCCGTCGACGAAATCCTTGACGATGTCGGCCGCATCCGTTCGCGGGTCGCCGGCCTGAAATCCGGGAATGATCATGTCCACGCGCCTCTTGGATCGACAGGTTAGCCTGCTCGACTATTTGACGAGTAGCGGCGCCGTATTTGGCGACAGCGCGGATGAATCCATCAATCCCGCATTACGGGGGATCGATCGTGGATTGCTCCGCCTCGAGGCATGCTTTTCGCACGAGAAGCGTATGGAGAAGATCATTGCGGTGTTTCCGCGGACGTTCCAGATCCTGGGGGCCAGTCACGCCGGGATCGTGCGGGAGTTTGTCGAGGTCTGCCCACCGGTCGACATCAGTCGCGTCGAGAATGCGCGTCAGTTCTACAATTTTCTGTGCACGCGCTGGCGGCACGAGCCCCCGGACCCCGCTTTTCTGGGCGACGTCGCGGCCTGCGAATTTGCGTTTGCGCAGGCCCGTGTCGGTGTCGAAGCTGGGGAATCGGAGCCAGCGGCGGACGTGTCGGCGCCACGAGCCAGCATCCGCCGACACCCCGGGGTCGGTCTCCAGCGTTGCGCTTACAATGTCCGGCCAATTTTCGAAGGCGGTACCGGCGAAGCCGCTCCGGTCCGGCGCGATACGACCCTCGCGATCGCCATTCCCCCTGATGCCGAGCATCCAAAGATATTCGAGCTGCCTTCTCCGGTCTTTGATCTGCTCGCAGCTCTGGACGATTGGACCGAGCGCCGCGCGTTCGGCTCAGCGCCGGAATTGGACCAGCTCATTGGCGATCTTGCGGAGCATGGGCTGGTCCAGCTGCGCGGCTGAAATTTGCATATCGCGGACCGCGCGATCCATTAAGTGGGCTTTCGTCGATACCTTGCGCCGGCCGGCCGCGAACCCAACCGAATTGACAGGCCGTATTTCTCAAGACCTCGACAGTATAGTCAACGACTATCGGCAAGGAAGCAGCGCTTCCGGAGCACGATCTACTCCTCAGAGGCCACGCTTTACTTGATCCTCAAAAGCAAATATCCTGTCGCAGTTGAAAAATGGTGTGGGTGGTCGAGCGCACCTTTGGCATTTGGCCGCTCGCGCTGTCATTACGCGCTGCACTCAATTCGTCCGGACGGGAGCGGCAATAATTGCGGACCGGAGCGACCTCTCACCACATTGCACTATGTTGGTCGTGCCTTAGTGAGTCGCGGTGGGAGAGCCGTCACTGTTCGATTTGACACGACGAACGAGGGGTCATCATCATGAAAGTCGTAGGGATCCTCAATAGCGGCTCGCCGGAAACGCTGGGCGAGCAGTTCGTTGCGTTCCATCGCGGCCTGGAAGAAGCCGGATACGTCGACGGCCAGAACGTCACGACGCAATACCGCTGGTGCTACGACGATTACAAGCGGGGAGACCGCAGAAAGCTGGAAGCGCTCGCCGCCGAGTTGGTCAAGCTTCCGGTGGCGGTGCTGGTCGCAGCCGGCGGTCCCGTTTCCGCCCTGGCGGCGAAGGCCGCCGCCAGGCGCACTCCGATCGTGTTCACCACCGTCACCGATCCGGTCAAGAGCGGCCTGATCAAGAGTCTCGACAGGCCGGGCGGACGACTGACCGGGACCGCCGGACTTACCTCCGAGCTCGACCCGGCACGACTGGAACTGCTGCACGAACTCTGTCCGAAGGCCGACGCGATCGGCGTCATTGTCAACCCGAACCGTCCGGGAGAGCGGGATCAGCTGAACGACGACCTGAAGGCCAAGGCGGATGATCTGAGAGTGAAGCTTGTGCGCCTTCCGACCGGCGCCAATGGCGATATCGCGACCGCCTTCAAGGCGCTCGCCAAGCAGAAGGTCAAGGCAGTGCTGGTCACCGCCGACCCGCTGTTCAACAGCCGGCGCGCCCAAGTGGTCGCGCTCGCGGCCCAGCAGGGGCTTCCGGCAATCTATCAATGGCGCGGGTTCGCGGTGGCGGGCGGCCTGATGAGCTATGGACCGAGCATCGGCGAAGCCTACCACCAGGCGGGCGTCTACGTCGGCCGCATTCTTGACGGCGCCAAGCCGGAAGACTTGCCGGTGATGATGCCGACCAAGTTCGAACTGGTCATCAATCTCGAAACCGCAGAGAAGCTGCGCCTGACGATCCCGCCCAAGCTGATCGCCCGCGCCACGCTGCTACGCCGTCACTGACCGGAAAGCGACGAAGTCCGGCGTTACGGATTTTGGGCCATTCGTTGAAGAATATGAGGTGTTTCACATAGATCGAATGTGCTATTCTGTTATTTATTACGAGGATCGGCAACGCGGCCGGCGAAGCGATCTTGCGCGGTGAAAGCCGGTAGATTGGCGCGTCCCGCAGCCGACCGAGACGCAGGCTGACATCGACCCGAAGGTCGCGAAAGCGCTTGGCATCGATATCCCAACTCCCGGCTCGCCCGCGCCGACGAGGTGATCGCATGAGGCGGCGCGCGTTGGTTTCACTCATCGCCGCCGCGGCGGCGATGTGGCCGCTGCCGCTCGTCGCGCAGCAGTCGGCGAACCCGGTGCTCGGCCTCCTCAACAGCGGCACGATCGCATCGCTGAGCGAGACGCTTCCCGCTTTCCACCGTGGCCTGAAGGAGGGCGGCTACGTCGAGGGCCAGAACGTCACCATCGAATATCGCTCGGCGGACAACCACTACGATCGTCTGCCCGGTCTCGCCGCCGATCTGGTCCGCCGGCGGGTGGCGGTGATCGTCGCAGCCGGCGGCCCCGTTTCCGCGCTGGCGGCAAAAGCGGCGACCGCTACCATTCCAATCGTGTTCACGACCGTCACCGATCCGGTCAAGAGCGGCCTCGTCAAGAGCCTCAACCAGCCGGGGGGAAACGCGACCGGGACCGCCGGCCTTACCACCGAGCTCGATGCGAAACGGCTCGAGCTGCTGCACCAGCTCAAGCCGAGAAGTGGCGCGATCGGCGTGTTGATCAACCCGAACCGGCCGGGCGTCGAGGGCCAGACGAACGATTTGCATGCGATTGCAGAGGCGATCGGGCGGCAACTCGTAGTCGAGAAAGCCGGCACCGACCCCGATATCGATACCGCCTTCGAGCAACTCGCCCAGCAGAAGATCGAGACGCTGCTCGTCACCGCCGACCCGTTCTTCAACAGCCGGCGCGCGCACCTGGTCGCGCTCGCGGCGCGTCATGCGATTCCAGCGATCTATCAATGGCGCGGTTTCGCGGTGGGCGGCGGCCTGATGAGCTACGGACCAAGCATCGCGGACGCGTATCACCAGACCGGCATCTACGCGAGCCGCATTCTCAAGGGCGCCACGATCGCCGAGCTGCCGGTCATGCGGCCAACGAGATTCGAGCTCGTCATCAATCTCAAAACCGCGAAGGCGCTCGGTCTCGCAATCCCGCCAACGCTGCTGGCCCTCGCCACCGAGGTGATCGAATAAGGGGAGGCCCCCCGCATTCGACGCCTTGTGGGCATGATTTCAGACGCATCCCATCGACGCCTCCGATTGCGTGATTGGGGCATTTTGCGAGCCTTGGCCGCGGTGGCGCAGCGGCAAGGCGACGGCGTCCTTATGCGGGACAGTGCCACAGCGCCCCCTTACACCTGCTTTAAGGAGTGTGAGGAAGCTCACACAACGTCCAATAGCGGTATGCTATGCTTTTAGGTTCTTGGTACGGGGATGGGCGGGCCCGCACGTTCGCGGGCTAGGTGACAATCATGAAACGGCGGGATTTCGTCAACTTTCTCCGGCAATGTGACCCGGTTCACCCATTTCGAATTGTCGATGGGTCGACAATGGCCCGAGATTCTCGAGGAGATCGCGCCCCGCACGTCAGGGGCCAGCTGCATGTCTAACCCGGCGACCTTCCCGACATTCGAGTTGCTCAGTGACCTCAAGATTGCAAATGAGCTCGGCTTTCAACCCCCAACCTTGCGCGTCGGGTGATCGAATGGGGCGCGGACTTTCACCGCACTCGGCATTAGGCGCCGTGACGGCATGGATACCGGCAGCGGCGCGAGGATTCACGGCCTCCTCGGCGGCTACCTCCGTGATCGTGCGAAGCCGCCTCTTCCGCAAATATGTCGGGCTGTTCGTGGCCGTGGTCTGCCTGGCTCTGCTGACCAATGGCCTGTTCGAGATCTGGTTTTACTATCGAGATCACAAAGCCGCGCTTATCGACATCCAGCACGAGCAGGCCGAGGCAGCCGCCGGCAAGATCGGTCAGTTCGTCAAGGAGATCGAAGGCCAGCTCGGCTGGACCATCCAGATGGCCCAGACCGCGAGCACGCCGGAGCAACGGCAGTTCGATGCTTTGCGTCTGCTCCGCCAAGTGCCTGCCATCACGGAAGTCGCGCAGCTCGACGGCGACGGCCGCGAGAAGATGCGCGTTTCGCGGATTGCAGTCGACGCGATCGGCAGCGACGCCGACTTTTCCAAGGATCCCAAGTTCATCAACGCGATGGCGAACAAGATCTATTACGGGCCGGTCTACTTCCGCCGCGAATCCGAACCGTACATGACCCTCGCGCTCGCCGGCGCGTTTCGCGACGCCGGCGTGAGCGTTGCCGAGATCAATCTCAAATTCATCTGGGATCTGGTGTCCCAGATCAAGGTCGGACGGGAGGGACGCGCCTACGTCGTCGACGCGCAGGGCCGCCTCATCGCTCATCCCGACATCAGCCTCGTGCTGCGCAACATCGACCTGTCCGATCTTGCCCAGGTGCGGGCCGCCCGCGCCGCCGATGGATCGACGCCCCCCGACCCGGTGCAAGTCGCCAAGGACATTCAAGGCCACCGAGTGTTGACGACCTCTGCGCCGATCCCTCTCCTCGGTTGGCTGGTATTCGTCGAGCTGCCGATCAACGAGGCCTATGAACCGCTTTACGCCACGATCGGTCGAATGGTGCTGCTGCTGTTGGCCGCCCTCGGCCTGGCATTCCTGGCCGGCATGTTCCTCGCCCGCACCATGGTCGTGCCGATCCAGGCGTTGCGCGCCGGAGCTGCCCGCATCGGCAGCGGCGACCTCGGCCAGCGCATCTCGATCAAGACCGGTGACGAACTCGAAACGCTCGCCGATCAGTTCAACGACATGGCCGGAAGGCTGCAGGACGCCTATTCCGATTTGGAAAGAAAGATCGAAGCCCGCACCCGCGAGCTCGCTCAATCGGTGCGCGAGCTGCGCGCGCTCGGCGACGTCAGCCAGGCGGTCAACTCGACGCTCGACCTCGAAAACGTCCTGACGACCATCGTCGCCAAGGCGGTGGAGCTATCGGGCACCGACGCAGGTGCGATCTATGTTTACGACGATCCGAAACGAGAGTTTCACCTGCGCGCGACTTACGGCATGGAGCAAGGGATGATCGAGGCATTGAAGGGGCAGCGCATCAGTCTCGACAACCCATACCTCGCTGCGACGATCAAACAACGCGAACCCGCTCAGCTCCCGGACGTTCCCGAGAAGTCGCCAAGCGCGGCCTTGAGGATCGTCCGCCGCGCCGGTTATCGGGCGCTGCTGATCGCGCCGTTGGTGCGGCCGGATCACATTGTCGGACTGCTGGTCGTTCGCCGCCGAGAACCGGGGCTATTTCCAAGAGAGACGGTCGATCTCCTCAAGACGTTTGCCGCCCAGTCGGTGCTGGCGATCCAGAATGCGCGCCTGTTCAGCGAGATCGATGAAAAGAGTCGCCAACTCGAGATCGAGAGCAAGCACAAGTCGCAATTCCTCGCCAATATGAGTCACGAACTGCGCACGCCGTTGAACGCCATTCTCGGCTACACCGAGCTCACCCTCGACCAAGTCTACGGCGAAGCTCCCGAGCGGATGCGCCAGGTGCTCGAGCGCGTCCAAGCCAACGGCCGCCACCTCCTCGGGCTCATCAACGACGTGCTCGACCTGGCAAAAATCGAGGCCGGGCAACTGACATTGTCGCTCGCCGACTATTCCATGAAGGACGTCGTCGATGGCGTGATCAACGCGGTGGAGCCGCTGGCGGTCGAAAAGCACCTCGCGTTCAAGACCGACCTGCCGACACAGCTGCCCAAGGGGCACGGCGATGAGCGTCGCATCGCTCAGGTCCTGCTCAACCTCGTGGGCAACGCGATCAAGTTCACCGATGCGGGAGAGGTCGCCATCAACGCTTCCGCCACCAACGGGTCGTTCACCGTCGCGGTTCGCGACTCCGGCCCCGGCATCAGCGAGGCGGACCAGGCGCGGATCTTCGACGAGTTCCAGCAGGCCGACAGCTCGTCCACGCGCAAGAAGGGCGGCACCGGGCTCGGATTGTCGATCGCCAAGCGGATCATCGAGATGCACCGAGGCCGGATCTGGGTCGAATCAACTCCCGGCAAGGGATCGACCTTTTTCTTCACCCTCCCGGTCAGGGTCGAGCAGGAGGAAGGCCACGCATGAGCAAGCGCATCCTGGTGGTCGAAGATCAGGAGGACAATCGGCAGATCCTGCGCGATCTGCTGACGAATGCCGGATACGAGATCATCCAAGCCGAAAACGGCCGGGAAGCCTTGACCGCCGCCGCGACGCAGCAGCCGGACCTGATCCTGATGGACATCCAGCTTCCTCTGCTCGACGGCTATGAGGTCACGCGCCGGCTTAAAGCCGATCCGGCGTTGCGCGCTATTCCGGTCATCGTCGTCACCTCTTACGCCTTGAGCGGCGACGAGAACAAGGCCCGCGCCGCGGGCTGCGACGCCTACGTCACGAAGCCCTATAGCACCCGCGCGCTGTTGGCGAAGATCCGAGAGTATGTGCCATAGTGTCCGCTCCCAGGCGCCACGATGAACGATCCCCCGCGCATCCTCGTCGTCGATGACAACGAGATCAACCGCGACATCATCGTGGCGCGGCTGGAAGCGAATGGCTACGAGACCCTGCAGGCCGCCGACGGCGAGGAGGCGCTCGTCGCGGTGAAGCAACATCGTCCCGATCTGGTCCTGCTCGACGTGATGATGCCGAACCTCGATGGCATCGAGGCGTGCCGTCGCCTCAAGAGCGACGCCGCCCTTCCGTTCCTGCCGGTCATTCTGGTGACGGCAAAAACGGACACCAAGGATATCGTGGCGGGGCTCGATGCCGGCGCCGACGAATACCTGACCAAGCCGATCGACCACGCAGCGCTCGTGGCCCGGGTGAGGTCGGTCCTGCGCGCCAAGGCTCTGCACGATCAAGTGCAGGTACAGGCGGCGGATCTCGCGAACTGGAATCGGACCCTGGAGCAGCGGGTCAAAGACCAGGTGGCCGAGATCGAGCGGATCGGGCGCCTGAAGCGCTTTCTCTCGCCGCAGGTTGCGCAACTCGTATCATCGGGTGACGAGCGCGTGCTCGAAAGCCATCGCCGGGAGGTCACCGTCGTCTTCTGCGACCTGCGCGGCTTCACCGCGTTTGCCGAAGCGGCCGAGCCCGAGGAAGTGATGACGGTCTTGCGGGAGTATCACAGCGCGCTCGGCGTGCTGATCGACAAGTTCGAAGGCACCGTCGAGCGCTTCGCCGGCGACGGTCTGCTGGTGCTGTTCAACGATCCGCTGCCGTGTCCCGAGCCGTCGGCCAAGGCCGTGCGAATGGCGGTCGAGATGCGCGATCGGATCGCCGAGCTGGCGGAAAAATGGCGCACCCACGGCCACGACCTGGGCTTCGGGATCGGCATCGCCCACGGCTACGCGACCCTGGGATGCATCGGATTCGAGGGACGATTCCAGTACTCGGCCACCGGAACAGTCGCAAATCTCGCCTCCCGTCTCTGCGATCAGGCGCGCAACGGACAGATTCTGGTCGACGCCAAGGTGCACGCGGAGATCGAAACGCTGGCCGATTTGGAATCGGTGGGCGAGCTGGAGCTCAAGGGCTTCCATCGTCCGGTCAAAGCGTTCAACGTGCGCAAGCTGCAGCCGTAGCGCCTTCGGCATGGGGGCTTCAGGCTCTTCTCCAGCCGACCCGCCACGCCTGCCCATCGAGCTCGGGCGCTCTGCCAATATTCGACGAAGTGTGAAGCGCTTCACACGGCCGTCACTCGCATTCGACTAAAGTCGTCATGTCGCAACGCGGACTTAAGTCGGTCGGTCGAGCGTGGACGATATGCCCGAAGCAGATTTACGGGAACCAAGACCAGCTGCGCAAGCCGCGTCGGGCGTGCAGCCGTCGCTTGCGCTCGGACAAGCTGCTTCCGAGGCGATCGGCGTACGGCCCGGACTGCCGGCCTGGTTGTTCGTCGGGCTTTCGGCGGTGTGCGTCTGCGCGATGATCGTCGCGGGCTTCCTCGGCGTCCATGATTGCCGTGTTGAGCCGATCCGGTTCGCGCTCGGCCTGGACTCCGACGTATCGATCGAGCTGCCGGCCAACACACCCTGCACGATCCTGGTACGCGCCGGCAGCGCCGTTGTCGACGACATCACCGTCAACGCGCCGCCCGAACGCGGAACGCTGACCTCGCGCGGCCGGACCGGGGTGGTCTACCGGCCGTCTCCGGGATTCAAGGGCGGCGATGCGTTCGGTTTCTCCCTGCACGGCCGATCAAACACGACGCCAGAGACGTCGGTGGTTCATGTGCGGGCAATCGTGAACTAGATGATCGCGTCGAATGCTGGGCGGACGCGGGCAACGTCGGACGAGGAAACTTTTTCTCCTATGTGATCTACCTCACTGGCGACAAGCAACCTTGATGACATCATCGCAATGCAAGGGCCACTCATGGGCGAGGTGGAAACATGCAAATGCATCAGATCCGCTACTTTCTGGCACTGTGCGAGGAGCGCAACTTCACTCGCGCGGCCAGACGCAGTGGCGTCTCGCAGCCTTCGCTGACCAATGCGATCATCGCGCTGGAACGTGAGCTGGGCGGAGCGCTTTTTCAACGCAAGCCGCTCATCGCGCTCACCGCGCTCGGCGACGCCATCCGGCCCTATCTGAATCGGATCGCTCAAAACGCCGACCACGCGCGCGAAGCCGCGCAGGCGCTGGTCGACGTGCAGTCGGCAAATTCCGAGACCCCGCACGTTCAGCAATCCGCAAGGAGTCCGGTATGCTCATCGAGCTGATCGCAGCCGCGGCGTTGGGTGCCTGGATCATCATTGTCGTCCTCGGCCACGTGCTTCTCGTCGGTGCCATGTACCGATGCCTGCGGGAGGACTACGTCGGCGGCCGCGGCCAAAGGGTGGAAGCCGACGGCGCGACGATGGACATTGGCGTCAAGCCGCTGCCGGCGCGGTAGCCAGGCCCCAGCTCCGGCGCGCCGCCGGAAGAAGCGAAGGCTCTTTGACCTCGCCTCGCCGCTAATCGATCTTTCCGACCTCGCCTTGCGAGGTAGCGGCCGGCCCACCCGCCGGCCGCTTTCGCGCCGGGGCGCCGGGTGGATGCTCCTCCCCCCAGTTCAGGCTTGTGCGATCCGACAGCCCGTTCATACAATCCGTCGACAACCAGCAAGCGCTTGATCGCGAGCGCCGGCGGAGGACGATGAGAATGCGGCGCTTCCGGCGGGTCTTGCTGTGTGCCCTCTGTCTCGGCAGTATCGCCGCGCAAGCGCCGGCGCAGTCTCCCTATCCATCGAAACCGATCAGGATCATCGTGCCCTATGCGCCCGGCGGTTTGACCGACGTGGTGGCGCGGCTCTATTCCGAACAGTTGCGACAAACTTTCGGCCGAGGGGTCGTCGTCGAGAACAAGCCCGGCGCCTCGGGCATCATCGCGATCGAGGAGATGGCCCGCGCCCGGCCGGATGGCCACACCTTGATGATCGGCAATATCTCGACCAACGGGCTCACGCCGGTTCTGCTCGCGAAAAAGATGAAGATCGACTATGACCGCGACGTGCAGGTCATCACGCCGCTGGCGGACGTCCCGGTCTTCTTTCTCGCCACCACGGCGAATTTTCCACCCAAGACGTTCCCCGATTTCGTCGCCTATGCCAAGGAACATCCCGGCAAGGTCCGCTACGGCAGCGCCGGTATCGGCAGCTATCAGCAGATCAATACGGAAATTCTCGCCCGGCGCGCCGGGCTCGATCTCGTGCACATTCCGTTCAAGGGCGGCGGCGCCGAGATCATCCGCGATCTCGCCAACGGCGATATCCACGTGTCGTGGTTCAACATCACCAATCCGGTCGGAATGATGAAAGCGGGCCGGGTGCGCGCGCTCGCAATCGCGGCGGAGCAGCGCCTGCCGCAGCATGCGGACGTCCCCACCCTCGCCGAGGTCGGGTTCCCCGGCATGCGAGCCGCGCAATGGGTCGCCGCTTTCGCGCCGGCGGCGGTGTCCGCCCGAGATCGTCGGGACGCTGCACAAGGCGTTCGTCAAGGCCATGACGGTTCCCGAGATGCAGGAGGCCTATGGGCGCGGCGGAATGGTCGTACCGCGCCAATCCTCGCTCGACGATGCCAAAGGGTGGCTGCGCGACGAAATGGCGAGCTGGAAGCGCGACGTCGAGGACATCGGCATCGTCGTGGAGGAATGAGCTTGCGGATCGGCATCCTGCTGGGCGACGACATCGGCCTCGAAGTCGTTCCGGAATGCATCAAGGTGATGAAGGCCGCCGCCGCCCGCGAGCGCCTCGAAATCGACTGGCGACCGCTTCCGATCGGCCAGCGCGGACACGAAGAGCACGGCAATACGCTTCCGGCGGTGACCGAACAGACCCTGCGCGGGCTCGACGGCTGGGTGATGGGACCGATCGGACACGCGGCCTATCCGCGCGGGGATGCCACCTGGGTGATGCCCCCGGTGCGCAAGAAGTTCGACCTGTTCGCGGCGGTGCGGCCCTCGCTGTCCCATGCCGCCGTGCCATCGATCCATAAGGACGTCGACATCGTATTCCTGCGCGAACTCACGGAAGGCATGCTTTATTCCGAGACCGTCGTCGCCGGCCTGCCGGAGTTCCGGCCCAACGACGACATCACCGTCGCCATGCGGGTGATCACGCGCAAAGGCTCCAACCGGGTCGCGCGCGAAGCCTTCGAGATCGCCCGCACCCGCAAGCGCAAGAAAGTCACGGCGGCGCACAAGGAGCCGGTCTACCGGCTCGCCTGCGGCATGTTCGCCGAGGAATGCCGCAAGGTCGCGCGCGAGTATCCGGACGTGACGTTCGAGGAGATGATGATCGATTCGATCTCGATGAAGCTGGTCACGGCGCCGCAGCAGTTCGACGTGGTGGTGACGACCAACCAGTTCGGCGACATTCTCACCGACATCGGCGCGGGCCTGGTGGGCGGACTGGGCCTGGCGCCCGGCCTGTGCGTCGGCGAGCGGCAGGCCATGGCGCAGGCCACCCACGGCTCGGCACCCGACATCGCCGGCCGCAACATCGCCAATCCCTATGCCATGATCGTCTCGGGCCAGATGCTGCTCGCCTGGCTCGGCCGCAAGCGCGGCGAGCCGAAGGCGACCGCCGCCGCGAACCGCATCCAGACCGCGGTCAACACGGTGATCGCGCAGCGCAGGCACCTGACCCGCGATCTGGGCGGTCAAGCCACCACGGTGGAAATGGGAGACGCGGTCGCTGCCGCCGTGCGAGGATAAGGACGGAATGGCTGCAACCGGCTGCGCCGGACCAACGGCGCACGCTTCTCGTGCGAAGCAACTTCATCGGGAGGACGCACATGCATATTCATCTGGTCAGGCTCGCGGCAACGCTCGCGCTCACCTGCGCCGTGCCGGTGCTCGCAGCGGCGCAAACATGGCCGCAACGGTCGATCAAGATGATCGTGCCGTTCCCGGCCGGCGGCGGCACCGACTTCATCGCGCGGCTGGCCGCCAAGCATCTGTCGGACCGGCTCGGCCAGCAGGTCTTCGTGGAGAACCGCGGCGGTGCGAACGGCGCCGTCGGCCTGCAGGCGCTGATGCAATCGGATGCGGACGGCTACACGATCTCGGCATGTTCCGACACGCCGCTGGTGGTCAATCCCGCGCTCTATCCGAAGCTGCCTTATGCTCCGTTGCGGGACTTCGTGCCGGTTGCGACCATGGTGCGCTTTCCGGGGATGCTGGCGGTACATCCGTCCGTGCCGGCGCGTTCGGTGTCGGAGCTGATCGCGCTGGCGAAGGCCAAGCCCGGCGGTCTTGCTTATGCCTCGGCGGGGATCGGCAACTTCAGCCACTTGGCGATGGAGCTGTTCTCGCAGGCGACCGGCGTCAAGCTGCTGCACGTGCCGTACAAGGGCACCGGGCCGGCGTCGCTCGCGCTGATCGGCGGCGAGGTGCAGATGGGCTTCAACAACGTGCAGACGCTGCTGCAGACCGTTCAATCCGGCCAATTGGTGGCCTTGGCGGTCGCCGAACCGAAGCGCATGCCGGCGCTGCCCGACCTGCCGGCGGTCGCCGAGACCGTGCCAGGGTTCGAAATGGCGCCGTGGGTCGGCATCATCGCGCCGGCCAGAACGCCGAAGGAGATCGTGGACCGGCTTTCCAAGGAGACCCTCGCGATCATGCGCGACCCCCAAGTGGTCAAGCAACTCACCGAGCAGCAGGTGACGCCGTTCGCGCTCGACCCGGATCAACTCGACCAGCTCATCAGGAAGGACCTGGAGAAGTGGGCGGGCGTGATCAAGACCGCAGGCATCAAGGGGGAGTGACCTGATCTCGCGCAAGCTCGGATTGGCTTGGACGAGACCGGTGCGCCCAGTCGTCACCCCCGGACCTGACCCGGGGCCATCTTCTGCGCAAGAACTCTTTTCGCGAGGAAGATGGATTGCCGGATCAAGCCCGGCAATGCCGATGCCGCTGGATCGACGCAAGTCGAGAGGGCTCTAGGAAATGCTCTAATCGGAGCAACTGCATGTACGATCTTCGCCTCAGCCCGGAGCAGCTGGAAATCCGCGACACGGTTCGCGATTTTGTCACGCACGACGTCAAGCCGGTCGCGCTCAAGCCCGAGCGGCTCGAGGCGCGCACGCGACCGCTGCTCACGGACATACTCGACAAGGCCTCGCAGATGGGGCTGCGCACGCTCGCGCTGTCCGAGCAAGCGGGCGGCGCCGGCGCCGACACTCTGACCTGCTGCATCGTCACCGAGGAGCTCGCGGCCGGCGATCCCGATGTGGCGGCCGTGCTCGCCCGTACCTCGACGCTCGCCCACACTCTGTTCGACCGCCTGATGAGCCCGGAACAGCGCGCGCGCTTCCTGCCGCCGTTCCTGGCGGACAACTGCTACCACCTGGCGCTCGCCGGGCATGATCGCGATGCCGCGCTCGGCATCAACTACCACCGCCCGCAGACCCGCGAAGCCGGCTGCAGCAGCACCGCCGTGCGCGCGGGCGATGCCTGGGTCATCAACGGCGTCGCGGCGCGTGTCGCCAACGCGCCGCTCGCCAGGCTGTTGGCGGTGCAGGTGAACACCGGCGCCAACGGCGTGAGCGCGCTGCTGGTTCCGCGCGAAACTCCGGGACTGAGCGTGCGGGAGAACGACCACGGCATGCGCTGGGAGCACGGCGCCGACGGCCAAGTGGTGTTCGACGATTGCCGGGTGCCGGTGGAGAACCTTATCGGCGCGGAAGGGCAAAGTCCGCTCGCGGCTGCCGCCGACCGCGCCGTGCCGCAAGCTGCCGCCCTCAACCTCGGGATCGGCCGCGCCGCCTATGAGGCCGCGCTCGACTACGCGCAACTTCGGGTGCAAGGCGGGCGGCGCATCATCGAACACCAGGCAATCGGAGGAAAGCTCGCCGAGATCGCCATCAGGCTCGAGGTCGCGCGCGCCGCGATTTGGCAGGCGGCCTGGGCCGCGGACCATCCGGAAGCCGTTGCCGACCGCAGCCTCGCCGACCTGCCGCTCGCAAGCATCGCCAAGGTGTTCTCATCGGAAGCGATCTACCACGCCACCAAGGACGCGGCGGAATGTTTCGGCGCCATGGGCGTGATGCGCGACCTGCCGTTGCAGAAATACGTGCATGACGCGCTCGTTTGCCTCAATTCCGGTTTGAACAACGATGATGCGAAATTGCGCATCGCCGAGGCGCTCGCGGGCTATCGCCGGCCGGCCACCGCCGCCGTGCTCGCGGCCGAATGAAACAATCGAGGGCGCATCCATGGATTTTACGCTCAGCAACGAACAGCGCTCCTGGCAGATGACGGCGCGCAAGTTCGCGGAAGAGGAAATCCGCCCGATCTCGCTCGAGCGCGACGAGATCGCCGACCCGCGCGCGACGTTCGACTGGGAGATCATCAAGAAGGGCTCCAAGCTCGGCTTTCGCACCATGGCGGTGCCGAAGGAATGGGGCGGCCACGGCACCGATTTCGTGACCCAAGCCTTGGTCATGGCCGAGCTCGCCAAGGCCGACAGCGCGATCTCGAAAACCTTCAGCCAGTGCTGGAAATGGAGCCACCTGATCGCGGCCGCCTGCACCGAGGAGCAGAAGCGGCGGTTTTTGCAACCATTCCTCGAGGACGACACCTATCTCCTGGGCAAGGGCATCAGCGAGCCGAGCGCCGGCTCCGACAACCGGCTTCCGCCCGACGACCCCAAGGCCGGCCTCAAGTTGCGCGCCGAGCGCCACGGCGACGAATGGATCCTCAACGGCGAGAAATGCTTCATCGCCAATGCCAGCGTCGGCAAGCTGTTCTTCATCGACGCGCGCACCGACCCCAACGCCCCGCTCAAGCGGGGTACCACCATGTTCCTGGTGCCGCGCGACACCCCCGGCTTCCGCATCGGCAAGGTGTTCAACAAGAGCGGCTGGCGCTTCTACCAGAACGGCGAGATGATTTTCGAGAACGCGCGCGTGCCGCACGCCAACGTCGTCGGCGCGGTGAACGGTTCCGAAATGAAGACCCACCAGGCCGGCGACCGCACCGGCGGAGACCTGTTCGGCGATTTGGAGCTCGCGGCCAACGCGCTCGGGGTCTGCGACGATGCCTGCGGCATGGCGCTGACGCTGGCGCGCACGCAGAAGCAGGGCGGTCATCATTTGTTCGAACAGCAACTGGTGCAGCTCAAACTCAACCGCATGCACCTGCTCACCGAGGCGCTGCGCTCGTTCGTGATGCGCATCGCCTGGGAGCACGACCACAAGGTGCACTCGGCGAACGCCGGTCTGTGCATGAATTTCTCGACCGACGTCATCCAGGAGGTGACCGAGCTCAATCTCGCCCTGCACGCCGGCGCGGGCGTGCTTGCGCCCCGAGCCGACAAGCTCGTACGCGACGCCATCATCTGGAGCCATCTCGCCGGCGACAGCGTGCAACGGATGAAAGCGACGCGGCGGCTTGCGGGCTAGATCGCCCTCATGGACCCTCGTCAGGCCCGCACAATCGCGAGCCCGTTACTGAGCACGATCTCGTCGCTCCCGACCACGCGGCACTGGAACGAGATGCGCTCGCCCGCGGACCACATTTCGGTGCGGATCGTCTCGCCCGGGAATACCGGCCGCGAGAACCGCGCCTCGATGCTCTTGAGCCGCTGCGGCTGATAATCGGCGCAGGCGCGCAGGATGGCGTGCGCCGCGACTCCGAAGCTCGCCGCGCCGTGCAGGATGGGACGATCGAAACCCGCCTCCTTGGCCCGCTGCGGGTCGGCGTGCAGCGGATTCTCGTCGCCGTTGAGGCGATACAGGAGCGCGAGATTGGGCGGCGTGGGCAGATCGCAAATCGTCTCCGGCGCGGTTTGTGGCACTGCGTGCTGCGCGGGCGTTTGGGTCGCTTTGCCGCCGAAGCCGCCGTGCTTGCGGGCGAAGGCGCTGTTGTCGACGGTCGCGACCAGCGTTCCATCCTCGGCGACGAGGTCGCGGGTATTGAGGATGATCGCGGCGTTGCCGGGACCCTTGTCGATCACCTCCCTGACGCGCGGGCGGCTGATGAGCCGCCCGTCCGGCGGCAACGGACGGTGCAGGACGACCTTGAGGTCGCCGGCCACCACGAGCCGCTCGTCGATGCCGAAGGCCGGATCGGTCATGCGGCCGGGCCAGCCCAGCACCACCGCCATGGTGGGAAACGCTTCCAGCCCCGCGCGCTCGTACACGAATCTCAGCTGGCGCGGATCGAGCGGGTCCATGCCGAGCCCGATGCCGAGCGCGTAGAGGATGCAGTCGCGCTTGCCGTAGCGCACGGCAATGTCGGCCGGCCGATAGGCCATGATCCGTTCGTAGTTCAAGCCCATGATCGGTTCCGCTCTAGACCAATTCAGCGGCGACGAGAAGCGATGGCGCGGCCGCTTCCCGAGGCCGCCATTCAGGCGTGGCCGCGCAGGATCTCCCGCGCCAGCACCATGCGCATGACTTCCACCGGCCCCTCGGTGATCATGAAGCTGCGCGCGTCGCGCCACATCTGCGAGATCGGCATTTCGGTCGCGAGCCCCATGGCGCCGTGAATCTGCATGCAGCGGTCGGCTACGCGGAAACCGAGCTCGGTGCCGGCAATCTTGGCCATGTAGCTTTCGTGTCGGCTGGCGACGCCGGCATCGGTGCGCGCGGCCAGCTGGTACACCATGAGTTGCGTCATGTGGTGCTCGGTGAAGCTGTCGGCGATCATGAATTGCACGGCCTGGCGGTCGGCGAGCGGCGCCCCGAAGGTGACGCGCTGCTTGGCGTAGCTGATCGCGAGGTCCAGGCAGCGCTTGGCGACGCCCAGCCCGCGACACGCCTGATACAGCCGCCCGGCCGTGATCCACGACTGCGCCTGCCGCATGCCCTCCCCTTCCTTGCCGATCAGGTTTTCGGCCGGGACGATCACGTCGTCCAATGCGATTTCGCACGGCATGTCGCTCATCATGGTGGCCGTGCGGCGGACGACTTTTACCCCGGGGCTGGATGTGTCGACCAGAAACATGCTCAAGCCGCCGCGGCTCCCTTTCGAACGGTCGGTGGCGGCGACCAGTTGGAGAAAATCGGCGTCTTGCGCCTTCGTGATCCAGCGCTTGTAGCCGTTGATGACGTAGTGGTCGCCCTTGCGCACGGCGGTCGTGCGCATGGCTCCCGGATCGGAGCCGGCGTCGGGCTCGGATTGTGCGAACGCGGTCGTCTTCTCGCCGCGCAGGACCGGAAAAAGATATTTCTCCTTCTGCGCCGGAGTGAGCGTGAACAGGACCGGCCTCACATCGGGACCGAACACGCCCGGTCCGCGCGGCGGCAGCGCAACGGTGCGCGAGACCTCTTCCCAGACTACAGCCATACCGAGGAGATCGAGGCCTTGACCGCCGTATTCAGCGGGCACGTCGAGGAGCCATAGACCCAATTCCCTTGCCTTGCGCTCGAGATCGGCGCGGATTTCGGGCCGAAGGGCAGGACCGTCCATCGCATGCATCTCGATCGGGATGAGCTCGCGATCGACGAAATTCCTGACCGTATTCTTGAGCAGCTTGAGCTCCTCGGGCAGCTCGAAATCCATGTCGATTTTTCCCGTTACGTTCTGTCCGTTATAGGATTGAATATGAACCAAGTTGTCAGCCGAGAGAAATGCCGCGCCATCAACCATGACCACGCCTCCGAGCGCGCTAGGAAAGGAAGCCCATGCCCAACCGCCTCGACGAAGCCTGCTCCGAACTCGCCCTCGCCAACCGCATCATCGCGCACGAAGGCGTGCTCGATGGCTTCGGCCATGTCAGCATGCGCCATCCCACCGATCGCGGCCGCTATCTCCTCGCCCGTTCCCGCAGCCCGGAACTGATCGATCCTTCCGACATTTTGGAGTTCACGCTCGATTCCGAGCCGGTCGACGGAGCCGGCGTGACGCTTTATGGCGAGCGCGTCATTCACGGTTGCATCTACCAGGCGCGTCCCGACGTCAACGCGGTGTGCCACCACCACTCGCCCTCGGTGCTGCCGTTCTGCATCACCGGCGTGGAGCTTGTCCCGGTGTTCCACATGGGCGCGGTGCTCGGCACCGCGGCGCCGTTCTGGGACAGCCGCGACGACTTCGGCGATACCAACATGCTGGTGGTCAAGCCGGAGGAAGGGCGATCGCTGGCGAAGGCGCTCGGCTCCCACTGGATGGTTTTGATGCGGCGGCACGGCGCGACGGTTGTCGGCACCACGCTGCGTGAACTCGTGTTCCGAACCGTCTATTCGCACGCCAACGCGGAAATTCAGCTGCGCTCGATGCTGCTCGGCAAGATCGGTGCGTTGAGCCGCGGCGAGGCCGAGCGTACCGGTCCGCATCAGCTGCAGCCGCGTCCCATGGCCCGGGCCTGGGAATACTGGACCGCGCGGCTCGAGAAGAGCGGCGAGATGCCGAGTTCACGCCGAGGTGGAGCGCGGCGCGCGGCCAGCAAGCTCCGCGCCACGAGGTCGCGTGCGGGGAGAAAAGCGGCGCGTCCGAGCGAGCGCCGTAGGGCGGGCAAAGGCGCGGGCTGAGGCGCGGCCAGATTCACACTGGATCACGGAGGCGTCACGCCGAGTTCCTTGGCCGAGTTGAGCAGCCGCGCCCACGTTCCCTGGGGCAGCGGAATGCCGTCACGCATTCGTTCGTGCAGAATGCTATCGCCGCGCTCGCCCGGAAGGTAGATGCGTTCGACGCGCTCGTCGGGCGCCAGCGCACGGATGCGGCGGCCCAATTCGCCCGCTTCGCCGAGGATGTGTTCGGGATCGCCGAACGCGGCGAGGTCGACTGCGATCGTCACCCCGTTGAGAAACGGCGCGTCCAACGCGCCGCCCGCGGCCAGCGCGGGCGCAATGATGGGGTTGTCCACGGTCAGGCTGCACAGGCATTCGATCATGAAGGAGAGGGCGGAACCCTTAGGCCCGCCGAGCGGCAACAGCGTCGCGACCTTGCGCGGATCGGTGGTATCACGTCCCGCCGCATCCAATCCCCATCCCGGTGGAATCTCTCGGCCGGCGTCGCGGGCGCTCATCACCTTGCCCATGGCGACCGTAGACGTGGACATGTCGAGCACGAACGGCGGCCGGTTCTTGGCCGGAAAGGCGATCGCGAGCGGATTAGTCGAGACGCCCGCGACCCTGGCGCCGTGATAAGCCATCATCGGCCCGGAGGCCGACATGACAATGCCGGCCATGCCCGCGTTCGCCGCCTGCAGCGCGAAGTAGCCGACCGCGCCCGCATGGGTGATGTTGCGGGCCGCGCACCAGCCGACGTGCACCTCGCGCGCACGCGCGATCGCTTCCTCCATTGCCCGCGACATGGCGACCGCCCCCGGGGCACGGTCGGCCTCCAGCACCGATATCGCCCCGGCGCGCTTTTCCACCCGCATTTCGGGCCTCGGGTTGATGAGCTTCTTCCCGAGGCGATCGAGATAGCTCGGGATCCGCAACACACCGTGCGAATCGACGCCGCGCAGATTTGCCCACACCAGCGCCTTCGCCCATTCGTCCGCCATCGTGCGCGCGACGCCGCAGGCCTGAAACAACGCGCTCGCGAAGCGCTCGAGATCGCGGCTCCGAACAACGTGCAATTCGCTCTTCGCTGGCATGCTTTGCTTTCGTCAATGTTAAGTCGTCGGGCACGACCAGGGGGAAGCGCCTGCGGCAATCTCGTTCGGGCTGGCGGCGCCGGAGGCTCGCTTGCGGAAAGCGGCCTTACTGGCACGAATGACTTTGGCGCGCTCGAGCGGCGACAGCATCCGCCCATTATCGGCGCGCGAGCGCATTGGCAACTTCCTTGATCGCATCGATACCAGTGAGTATCGTCAGCCTGCCGAGGCTTTCAGCGTCATCGCACGGACCGCACGGGAAGGAAAGCGCGTTGGGAGGGAAATGAAGAATGACCTCGATCACCGGCGAAGAACTTCGCGCTTTGATTGAACCGGGCCGGGTGAACAGGCGGCTCTATACCGATCCGGACATCTTCGACCTCGAGCTTGAACGAATTTTCGGTTCGGCGTGGATCTATGTCGGGCACGAAAGCCAAATCAAAAATCCGGGCGACTTTTTTGCGACCAGGATCGGGCGAAAGCCGCTCTTGCTCGTGCGCGACGCCGACGCACGAATTCAGCTCTTGCACAATCAGTGCGCCCATCGCGGCTCGCTGGTCGTCGCGTCCGGCCAAGGGCATACCTCGGAATTTCGCTGCTGTTATCACGGCTGGACCTACCACCTGGACGGCCGCCTCAAAGCGGCGCCACTCCTGCATGGATATCCGTCCCGCTTCGACCCGAACAACCCCAAGGTCGCGATGCTTGCGGTGCCGCGCGTCGCCAGCTACCGCGGCTTCGTCTTCGGCAGCTTGGCGCCGGACGGCCCGAGCCTGCAGGATTATCTCGGCCACATGACCACGTCGTTCGACGACATGGTCGATCGCGCCCCGGATGGGGAACTCGATGTGGCCGGCGGCGTGTTCAAGCATAGCTACAAAGGCAACTGGAAACTCTACCTCGAGAATCTGTGTGACGCGGCCCACCCGCTGTTCACGCATCAATCCTCGATCGATGCCGCCCGGGAGCAGTCCGACGACGTCCACTCGGATGGCTCCGGCGAAATAGCCCTTCGGCAGATGCGCCAGAACGGCGCGCCCTACAGCTTTTGGGAAGCGAACGTCGGCATCTGGACCTATCCCAACGGTCACAGCTTTCTCGGCGACTATCACGACGACGCGAAGCTCGTCGCTGCCATGAACGATCCAGCGTTCCGCGACTACATCGCGACGATGGAATCAAAAAAGGGGAAAGAAAAAACCAAGAAGATTCTCGAGGTCCGGCGCTGGAACAGCAACGTCTACCCCAACCTCTCTTTCATGAGCCAGTTCCAGCAACTGCGCATCGTGCACCCCATTTCGGTGAACGAGACGGTCGTGCACACCTACACCTTCCGCCTGCGCGGCGCTCCCGCCCGGATGTTCGAAAACATGATCAGTTTCGCCAATGTCGTGAACGGCACCGGCTCCCTGGTGCTCACCGACGATCTCGAAATCTACAACCGTATCGGCTTGGGTCTCACCAGCGCGGGCGCCGAGTGGATCGAGATCGGCCGTGGTTATACCGGCGATGTACCGGACGATCACGGCGGCCGGCGCGGCAAGAATTCGACCAGTGAAGTCTACATTCGCAACATGTTCGATGCCTGGCTCGACTACATGGCGAAAGATACGCAGGCGCCGAGCGGCGCAAAGGCCGCGCGCACGCCCGCCCCGCGGCGGCTTGCGGAGGCCAGGCGATGACCCTCGCTCGCGGGACGCCTGACGCCACTCTGTCGTCGCATCGCAGCGCCCGCGTATGGACTATCTCCGAATGCGAGCAGTTTCTCGTGCATGAGGCACGCTTGCTCGACGCCGCACGCTTCGACGAGTGGCTGGGCCTGTTCACGGCGGATGCCTGGTATTGGGTGCCTTCGGAGCCGAACCAAGCCAGTCCACGGGACACGATTTCCCTGATCTACGACGATCGGCGGCTGCTCGAAACGCGCGTGCGCCGGCTGGCCAGCCCCCGCATCTACTCGCAGGAACCGCGTTCCCGCACCAGCCGGATGATCGGCAATCTGACGATCGAGGAGACGGACGAAATGGCCTGCACCGTTCGCTCCAAGTTTCAGCTGCTGGAATATAGGCGAGAGACCCAGCGCATCTTCGGCGGAACCTGCTTTCATCGTCTCGTTCGGGGCGACAATGGAATCCAGATCGCTTGGAAGCGGGTCGATCTGGTGAATTGCGATGCTCCACACGAAGGCTTGGTCGTGCCGTTCTGAATCTCGAGCGACCCACTTCGCCTAGAGCCGACCTTAGCGAGCGCGGACCTCAAAGGAGAATCCACCATGTGTGCGGGCAAGTTAAGCGACATCTGCAGGGGCATCATAGCGACCGGTGTTTTGTTGGGGGTGCAGCTCTTGCCAGCATCCACCGCGTTCGCCGCCGAGACCGTCACCTACCTGTTCCCGGCACCACCGAGCCTGCCGGCATTCGGGCCCATACGGCTCGCCAAGGGCAAGGGCTATTTCGCGGAGGCCGGCATCGACGTGAACTTCGCCGTCGGCCGCGGCGGCGTCGACGTTGCCAAGCAGGTGGGTGCCGGCAATGCGCCGCTCGGCGGCATCGTCGCCGATGGGCCGATCATGGTCCGGCAAAACGGCGTTCCCATCAAAATTGTCGCGGTATTCGGCGGCCGCGGCTTCATGCAGCTCGTGGTGCGCGAAGATTCGGCGATACAAAAGCCCGCCGACTTGAAGGGAAAAACGATTTCGGTCATGTCGTTTCAAGACACGACCTATTACGCGCTGTTGGGATTGCTCGCGAGCGTCGGACTGACGCAGGACGATCTCAACATTCAATCCGCCGGGCCGAGCGGAGTTTGGGAATTCGTCGCGACCGGCAAGGCGGCGGGGATGGCCGGCGTACCCGATTGGATACCGCCCGTTCAGGCAGCCGGGGTTAAAGTGAAGGTCATTCCGACCGACGAGTTTTTTCCGCATATGGCGCAAGGGATCGGCGTATCCGACCAGGTTATCAAGGAGAAGCCCGAGCTCGTCGGCAAATTCGTGAAGGCGGCCTTGCGCGGCATGAAGGACATCATGGACGACCCGAACAAGGCGGCCGACGATTTCGTCGGTTTCGTGCCGGAATGGAAAGGCAAGGAAGGCGCCGTGAAGGCGACTTTCAACTACTATGCCACGCTCGTCTATCCTGGCCAGCGGACGCTCGGCGAAGTCAACGTGGAACGGCTCAGCAATCTGCAGGACTTCTATCTGGCGAAGGGAATCATCCAGCGTAAGTCGCCGATAGAGGACCTCTACACCAACCAGTTCATCAAATGACGCAACCGGAGGCTGACCGGGCGGGCTCGCCTTAAGATCTAGTCATGATCGATGAGACCCATGCACCCGGGCGGCGCAGTTGGGTCGCCTCGGCGAACCATCACGTCGACTTCCCGATCCAGAACCTGCCGCTGGGCGTGTTCACGCCGCCGAGCGGGGGCGCGCGCGGTGGCGTCGCGATCGGCGATGACATCTTCGACCTTGCGGCGGCGTTGGAACTCGGCCTGTTCGACGGCCGCGCCGCACAGGCCGCGCAAGCCGCGTCCGGCGCGACCCTGAACGCGCTGCTCGCGCTCGGCCGCGAGGCGCGGCTCGCCCTGCGGCATCGGGTCGTCGAGATCCTCGACGCCGATGGCCGGGACCGGGCCCGCATCGAAGCCCTGCGCTCCCGGCTCATTCATCGCGGCGCCGACTGCCGCCTGGAGCTTCCAGCCACGGTCGGCGATTACACCGACTTCTTTGCCGGCATCCACCACGCCACCAATGCCGGAAAGTTGTTCCGCCCCGACAATCCGCTGCTGCCCAACTACAAATACCTGCCGATCGGCTATCACGGCCGTGCTTCATCCATCAGAGCGTCGGGCGGGAAGGTGCGCCGACCGAGCGGCCAACGCAAACCGGCGGCGGAGACGGTTCCGAGTTTCGGGCCTTGCCGCAATCTCGACTACGAGCTGGAGCTGGGGGTTTGGATCGGTCCGGGGAACGAGCTCGGCGCCCCGATTGCCGTCGCGGGGGCGGCAAGCCACATCGCCGGGTTCTGCCTCCTGAACGACTGGTCCGCGCGCGACATCCAGGCGTGGGAATACCAGCCGCTTGGTCCATTCCTCGGCAAGAACTTTCTCACGACCGTCTCGCCGTGGATCGTCACTCCCGAAGCATTGGCGCCGTTCCGAACGGCACAGGCGGCGCGCCCCGCCGGCGACCCGGCTCCGCTTCCGTATCTCCTGGACGCGTCGGATCAAGCCGCCGGCGCTATCGACATCGAGCTCGAGGTCTTTCTGCTCACCCAGGGTCTGCAATCGCAAGGGCTCCCCGCCCACCGCCTTTCCGCCGGCAGCGCGCGCCATCTCTACTGGACGGTCGCCCAGCTCGTCGCCCATCACACCAGCGGCGGCTGCAACCTGCGTGCGGGGGACCTATTCGGGACCGGCACCATCTCCACCCCCGGGGAAGACGGGCTCGGGAGCCTGCTCGAAATCTCCGCCGGCGGGCGGCGGCCGGTTGCGCTCACGTCCGGCGAGACCCGCCGCTTCCTGGAAGACGGCGACACCGTCATCATGCGGGCGCATTGCCGACGCGAGGGCTTCGCAACGATCGGCTTCGGCGAATGCCGAGGAACGATCGAGCCGGCGATCTGACAGAGGGGCCCGGGCCGGCGCGAACCCATCGATCTGTCCTCAAGCCCGCATCCGCGCTCGGGCGTGAATGGGAGATTGTCGCATCGGCGTCATCACGGAGAAACACAGCCGGTCTAGACGTTTTGCGGGGCCGAGAACTCGGGTCTGCCCTCGGGGGTTTTCGTCTCGAAGCCTTCGGAGAGTTGTCCGCACGCCGCAACATCCGCAAAGCTCGGCTGGTCGGGAGAGTATCGCGGGTGATGACATCAGGCCGGCCTGGGCGGTGGCAGGTGGAGGGGCTTGGCGGCGACCGCCTCCACCGGACTGGACCACAATTGTCTCGACCGGCCCGGCCGACTCGGAAAGGATCGGAACCATCGGGCGAATCGGGCGTTGGGTGGACGCCAAGAATTGGGAGCCGATAACGTGCGATTCCTGGAACGACTTTTGCTGCACTACGGAATATACCGGCGGTATCCGCTTAGGCCCTGGCCGGCATTCAAGAACGCCTGGCGTATTGCCTTTAGATAGGCGACACTTTCCCGTGTAAGGTCCGCTGGGGACGGCATGCTCAATGCCGTCTCCATCATTTTTGGGTGCCGCGCGGCGACGCGGCGCGGCGATGGGCCCAGCCGGCCCCGGCGCGCGGGCGTTCCCGGCGCAGCCGGCGTTGCCGCCGACCAGGGGAAGTCACATGCCTTCGGACATCGATCCGCAATCGGGATTCCGCCTGCCCCTGCCCAGACGCGAAGATTTGGACGAAGCCGGCAAGCAGCATTATGACCGCGCGTCGGCACCGGGCGCGACGATCGCCGGGCTGCGAGGACCCAGTGGCATCCAACTCTATAGCCTCAAGACCGCAGAACATGCACGCGCGCTCAACCGGTATTTGCGCTACGAAGCCGGTTTCACTCCCCGCGTCCGTGAGATCGCGATCCTCACCACCGCGCGCGAGATGGACAGCCAGTTCGAATGGTGTGCGCACGAGCCGGAAGCGTTGAAGGAAGGCGTGGAGCCCAAGGTGATCGACGTGATCAAGCACCGCAAGGCTACCACGGGGCTCGACGAAACCGACGCGACCGTGATCGAACTCGGCCGGCAGATATTCCGCGACCACAAGGTAACGCCGGAAACCTTCGCCAAGGTGAAGGCGCTGTTCGGGCCGCACAAGCTCGTCGAGCTGGTGATGCTGATGGGCAACTATGCCGGCACCGCGGCGTTGCTCACCGCCGTGGACATGCAGTTGCGCCCGGGACAAAAGCCGCTGCTGCCGATCCCCTGAGACGATCCGGGTGAGCGCCGCCGATGCCGGTACCTCGCCGCGCCCCCCCGCGCCCGTTCTGTGCAAGTCGGTCAGGTCCTGCTTCGAGGACAGGGCCGAACCAGCACCACGGATTCGCTCGGATCGAAGTCTTCGGCAACTTGACCCGCACGCCGCAACCGCTTCGACCATTGTCACGCGCCTGCTCATCACGCTAAGCTCAAATCAATCAAGACGCGACAGGGAGGCCGCCATGAATAAATCAATCACAGTCGGCAATTCGCGGCTTCATCGCGGGGCGGGGCGCGCGCTTGCCGTATTCGGCTGCGCGATGTTGGCGACTGCCGCCATCCCGAACGCGCGCGCGGCTGATGTCACCTACGAGCGGCTGCTCAACCCCGAGCCGCACAATTGGCTCATGAACCACCACGACTACAATTCGCAGCGCTACTCCGCGCTCGACCGGATCAACAAGTCGAATGTCAAGAACCTCAAGCTCGCCTTCGCGGTCGCGCTGGGCGGAACCTCGCCCAACGAATACATCGAGGCGACGCCACTGGTCGACGACGGCTTCTTGTACATCACCGATGTCTGGGGCGTGGTCTACAAGATCGACGTGCGCTCGGGCACGCAAGGCCGCATCCTGTGGAAGATGGATCCCGGCCAGCAGAAGGCGGATCGGAATCGCGGTGTCGCGCTGTGGGGCAACCTCGTGATCTCGGTCACCGGTCTCGACGGCCGCGTGATCGCGACCGACAAGGAGACCGGCAAGATCGTGTGGGAGCGCAACCTGCGCGATCAGGACGGCATGGAAATCACCGCCGCGCCGCTCGCGCTCAAGGACTCCATCATCATCGGCGGCTCCGGCGGAGACAATGGTGTGCGCTGCTGGCTCGCCTCGCTCGATGCGAAGACCGGCAACCCGCAATGGAAGACCTTCGCGGTCCCGGCGCCCGGCGAGCCCGGCAGCGAAACCTGGAAGGACAAGGCCCATGCGTGGCAAACCGGCGGCGGCGCCTTCTACGTCACCGGCTCCTACGATCCGGCGACCAATCTGACCTATTGGGGATCCGGCAATCCCGCGCCGCGCTACAACTCCGCCTACCGGCCGGGCGACAACCTCTTCACCAACAGCACGATCGCATTCGACGCCGCGACCGGCAAGATGACGTGGTACTTCCAGCAAACGGCGAACGACAACCGCGACTACGACTCCAGCGGCTCGCAGATCATCATCGACGGCAAGGTCGGCAACGAGGATCGCAAGCTGCTCGCCCACGCCAACCGCAACGGCTTCAACTATACCTTCGATCGGCAAAACGGCCAGTTCCTCAAGGCCGTTCAATACGCCGCCAAGGTCACCTGGACGAAGGGCATCGACCCCAAGACCGGAAACCCGGTCGACTACGATCCTGCCAAAGACGTGCAGAATTTCGCCCTGCCCTGGAAGGGCGGCACCGATGTGCTCAAGAACGCCTGTCCCGACGTCCATGGCGGCACCAATTTCTGGCCGCCGGCCTACAGCCAGAAGACGCGCCTGCTGTACATCGGCGGCAACGAAGGCTGCGCCAACATCACGCCCGACCCAACGGCGCACGTGAAAGGCAAATTCGGCGGCGGCAACTACGCCAACGAACAACGCATTACCGGCTCGCTTGCGGTGGTCGATCCGGCCTCGGGCGAGCTCAAGTTGCGCAAGGAACTGCCCTACGGCAACCACAGCGGCGTGCTTGCGACCGCCGGCGGCATCGTGGTCACCGCGCTGCTCGACGGTACGATCCTCGCCTACGACGATCAGACGCTCGAGGAGCTGTGGAAGATCAATGTTGGCTCCGGCTTCGTCGCCCCGCCGATGACCTACATGGTCGACGGCAAGCAATACATCGCGATTGCGTCCGGCATCGGCGTGGTCGGGCGCGCCAAGCTCGCACGTTCGCCGGAAATGAAGACGCTGGCGAACGCCACTGTGCTGTTCGTGTTCGGGCTGTGATCCCAGGGAGGCGACGATGACGATGAAATCCGCGGCCGCGCCGCGCGCGCTCGCATGCGCGCTGCTCGCGAGCGCCTCGCCGGCGGCTGCGGCCGACGTGACGTTCGAACGGCTGCTCGATCCCGAGCCGCACAATTGGCTCATGGTTCACCACGACTACGCTGCCCAGCGGTTCTCCCGGCTCGACCGGATCAACAAGTCGAACATCAAGAACCTGAAGCTTTTGTTCGCGGTCGCGATCGGCGGCACTTCGCCCAACGAGGCGCTCGAGGCGACGCCGCTGGTCGAGGACGGCTTCATGTACGTGGTCGATGGCTGGGGCGCCGTGTACAAGATCGACGTGCGCTCTGGTACGCATGGGCGCATCCTCTGGAAGATGGATCCCGGCCAGCAGAAGTACGGCCGCCACCGCGGCGTCGCGCTGTGGGGCAACCTCGTCATCTCGACCACCGGCAAGGACGGGCGGGTCATTGCGACCGACAAGGACAGCGGCAAGATCGTTTGGGACAAGAACCTGCACGATCAGCCGGAGGTGGAGCTGTCCTCGGCGCCGCTCGCACTGAAGGACGATATCATCGTCGGCGCCTCGGGCGGCGACCAGGGGGTGCGCAACTGGATCGTCTCGCTCGATCCGAAGACCGGCGATGTGAAATGGAAGACGTTCGCGATCCCCGCGCCCGGCGAGCCCGGCAGCGAGACCTGGAAGGACAAGAACAACGCCTGGCAGACCGGCGGCGGCGCCTTCTACGTCACCGGCTCCTACGATCCGGCCACCAACCTGACCTACTGGGGATCGGGCAATCCGGTGCCGGGCTATGACGCCTCGTATCGTCCCGGGGACAATCTCTTCACCAGCAGCGCGATTGCGTTCAACGTCGCCAACGGAAAGATGGAGTGGTACTTCCAGTACACGCCCAATGACAACCGCGACTACGACGAGACCGGCACGCACATCCTCATCGATACCAAGGTCGACGGCGAGGATCGCAAGATCGTCACCCATCCCGGCCGCAACGGTTTCAACTACACCATCGACCGCTTGAACGGCCAATTTCTCAAAGCCGGCCAGTACGTCGGCAAGGTCACGTGGACCAAGGGCATCGATCCCAAGACCGGCAAGCCGGTCGACTACGATCCGACCAAGGATTTGCAGATCTACGCCGAGCCCGCCAACGTGAACGCGCACAAGGTGACGCGGCGCGTCTGCCCCGATCAGTCCGGCGGCAACAACTACTGGCCGGCATCCTACAGCCCGAAGACCAAGATGCTCTATATTCCCAGCGTGGAAGGCTGCTCCGACATCACGCCCGATCACGACGCGCACGTGAAGGGGAAGTTCGCGGGCGGCAGCTACGTCAACCCGGAGCGGCTCACCAGCAGCGTCGTGCTGGTCGATCCGGCGACCGGCGAGCAAAAGGCGCGCAAGGATCTGCCCTATCCCAACTCGGCCGGGGTGCTCACGACCGCCGGCGGCATCGCGCTCACGGCGCTGCTCGACGGCACGATCGTTGCGCTCGACGACCAGACCCTCGAGGAATTGTGGAGAATCAACGTCGGCTCCGGCTTCAATGCGCCGCCCATGACCTATTCGGTCGACGGCAGGCAATATATTGCCATCGCGTCGGGGCTGTGGCGGAACGCCAAGAACAAGTTATCGCGCTCGCCCGAGATGCGAACCGCGACGCAGGCTACGCTGATCTGGGTATTCGGGCTATAGCGCAGGCACGCGCGATCGACGCTTGCCCGGGCTGGCGCGCCGACACTCAAAGTCACTTCGTCAGCTCGAATCGCACCAAGCTTTCGAACTGGCCTTCGGTCTCGCGGTCGGTGCGGGGGTCGAACCGACTCTGACCCTTCTTGCGCAGATAGCGCGTCTGCAGGGTCGCAACGCCGACCCCGTCGATGGTCTTGCGGCAGTCCTGCTTGATGACGCTGCGCAAGACCGGGCTCTCGCCCTCGGCCGGTGGATGGTCGGTGCAGTCCCACCCGTCGCGGCCGAAGCGGGCGGAGATGAAGTTGCGCAGCGCGTGCGCGTCCTCCCGCCGCCGCGAGGCGTCGCGCGGATCGCTGACCATGCGCAGGCCCACGAGCACGCCGGCCGGATCGAACAGCGCCGAGAGAACCACCGGGAAGCCATAGACCTTGGTGCCGGAGAACTGCTCGACCTCAGTGGTGAAGCTATTGGCCTTGGCCCAGTACTCCAGTTCGTCGTCGTAGCGGAAATAGACTTCGTAGCGTCCGCCCGGTTCGGGGCGGCAGCGCTGGAAATCGCGCCAACCGCCGAGCGGCGTTCCTGGCGGGCCGCCGTTCGACCCGCAGGCATATTCGGCGAAGCCCTCCGGCAGCGCCGCGGCGGCGAGGCCGAGCGTAAGGTCCCACACCTCGGCCCGCCGCGGCCGTTCTTGCGCGGCGAGGACGAGCGCGCCGGACAGCAAGAATCCCGGGATCAGCAGCGCTCGAACGCATGTCGGGAAATCGCACAGCGATGGAAGGCAACGCATGCGCGCCATGATATAGCAACGTCGGCGGCGCGACCATGCGCGCCGTCGGCGGCACGATCCGCGCAACGAGGAAAGAAATGACGTCCCACCTGCGTACCTGCGCGCTGCTCGCCTTCGTCGCGTTCGCCGCCACCGTCGCGCCGCTCGCGGCGCAGCCCGCCGACAGCTTCGCCTACGGGCGAAGGCTCTATCAGGACAAGGCGCAATGCTCGTTCTGTCACGGCTGGGCTGCCGATGGAGCGGGCGAGCCGCAATCCAACGGCGGCGCAGCGGACCTGCGGCAAAGTTACCTGAACCGCGATCAGCTGATCGAGGTGATCATGTGCGGCCGGCCGGGGACGCCGATGCCGCATTACGACGATCTCGCCTACACCGACAAGCGCTGCTATGGCGTGACGGAAGCGGAGCTCGGCCCCCAAGTGCCGGCCCCGCCCCCGAGCACGACGCTGCAGCCGCGCGAAGCGCGGCCATCGCCGACCATCTCCTCGCCAAGGTGATCGGCCGCGGACGGGTCATGCGCGACGAATGCGAGGAGGTCTTCCGCCAAGGCGCCCGCGCCTGCGGCGCCTACCCGAATAAGCCATGACGCCCGCCGGCAGCCGCCGGCGTCAGCTTCGGACGATGAACGAGTCTCGCGACGTGAAAATCGTCGCATTGATCCCAGTCGAGCCCTCGTCTACATAGTCGACGACCCCACAGCCCGCGGCCGCGATGGCGCATCGCGCCGCGCGACCTTCGATCGGGATGGCCTTCATGACCCGTGGATGCTCAGTTCTGACGCTGCTGTTGTCGCTCGCCGCCGTCAGCCATGCCAATGCCGACTATCCTGACAGGCCGGTGCGCGTCGTCGTCCCCGTTGCCGCCGGCGGCGGCGTCGACGTCATGGCACGGCTGTTGGCGCAAAAGCTTGGCGAGCGCCTCGGGCAGCAATTCATCGTTGAAAACCGCGCCGGCGCCGCCGGCGTCATCGGCACCAAGGCGGTCATCGCGACACCCGGCGACGGCTATACGCTGCTCTACACGCCCAGTAGCCTGTCGCTGACGGTCGCCGTGCACAAAACCCCGCCCTATGACGTTGCGAAAGACCTCACCCCGATCGTCAACGTGGCGGTGAGCCCCTACGCGCTGGTCGTACATCCGTCGCTGCCGGTGCGCGATCTCAAGGAATTCATCGCCTACGCCAAGGCCAATCCTGGCAAGCTCAGCTACAGCTCCGCCGGCGTCGGCAGCGCATCGCATCTCGCCGCCGAACTGCTCAAGAGCATGGCGGGCATCGAGATGGTGCACGTCCCCAACAAAGGCATGAATCCCGCTCTCATCGATCTCATGGGCGGCCAAGTCCAGGCCTTGTTCGCGAGCGTGCCAGGCATGCTGTCAGAACGGTCGGAGCGCCTGCGTCCGATCGCGATGGCGGAAAGCAAGCGCTCGGCGCTGCTGCCGGATTTGCCGACTATGGACGAGCAGGGACTGAAAGGTTTTGCGGTCGGCAATTGGGCTGGATTGCTGGGACCGGCGGGCGTCGACCCTGCAATCGTGAAAAAGCTCAATAGCGAGATCATCGACATTCTCGCCAGCGCCGAGGTGAAGGAGCGCATCAAGACCCTGGGCTACGACCTGGTCGCGAGCACGCCGGAGGGCTTCGGCGCCCAGGTGAAGCACGATGTCGAACGCTGGCGCGAGGTGGTGAAGAGCGCCAATGTGCCGATGAATTAGCGCATTGCCGATGCCGCCCGCGGCGAACGGTGCGTCGACAATCGAACTTCGCTGAGCCGTCTCAATAGAACTCGATGCAGCGGCGGCTCGCCCCGCACCAGGACGCGTTCGACATTCTGCCAGGCCGAGCGGAAGAGGAGCGCCGAGGCCTGGCGGGTGACGCCGGCGATGTGCGGCGTCAGCAGCAGCCGGCATGCGCCCTCCCCCGCCAAAGCGAGCAGCGGATGATCGGCGGCGGGCGGCTCGCTCGAATAGACGTCGACCGCCGCACCGCCGAGATGGCCGGAGGCGAGACGGGCCGCCAGCGCCGCTTCGTCGACGACGCGGCCGCGCGATGCTTGAATGAGGATTGCGCCAGGCTTCATCATCGCAAGCTCGCGGTCACCGATCATCGCCCGCGTCTGGGCGACAAGCGGGACGTGCAGCGTCACCACGTCAGAGGCGGCGAGGAGGTCCGGCAGCGACATCGCGCGGGCGTCGACCGCTTGCGCCGTTGCGACCTCGCGCGGCGCGGGATCGTGAAAGCAGATGCGGCAGCCCATGCGGTGGAAGGCGCTTGCCACCGCCGCCCCGATCGTGCCGAAACCGATGATGCCCACCAGCAGACCGTCGAGCCCGGCGAGATTGTCGGCCAGCATGCGGGTCCGGGCGTCCACGTAATTTCCCCGGCGGAGCTCAGCGTCTGCCCAACCGAAGCGGCGCAGCAGCATCGAGGCCGCACACACGGCGTATTCCGCAACCGCGTTGTTGCTGCCGCCGGGGACGTTCGCGACCGGGATGCCGAGCCGTCGCAGCGCCGCCTCGTCGAGCCGGTCGATGCCGGCACCCGTGACCTGGACGAGTTGGAGGCGGCAGCCCTCGAACAGCGCCCCGGCGAGCTTCGGTCCGACCGCCGGAATGACGAGCGCCGCCGCCGCCTGCATGCGTTGGGGCAGTGCCGGATCGTCGGGCTTTGCGAAGCTCACCTCAAGCGGTGCCGGCGGCAGCACGCCGACGCGCGCGAAATCCGCCTCCGGCCGCAAGCAAAGAACGTCGAAGGCCATCGCCGCTGAGATCTCAAAAGCTCGGAAATTCCACCGTTTCGCCGGTGACGTCGGGAACCGGGAAGAAGCACAACAGCACCAGCGGGACGTCTCCGGTGTTGCGGGTCATGTGCTTCTCGCCCGGCGGAACGAGCACGATGTCGCCGGGCTTGATCGGGATCTCGCCGCTCTCGGCGTGGGTCGTCCCCTCCCCCGCCAGCACGTAGATGCATTCCTCGAAGCCACGGTGAAGATGCGGGCCGCGCGGCGGGTCGCCCGGCCTCGGCACCGGGATTTGCGCGATCCGGCAGGTCACCCGCGATCCGACCTCGCCCGATACCGGCTCGAGCGACGTGCGCCCGGGGAGTCCCAGGCGCTTGGCTTGCGCTTGCTTGATGAGACGCGCCATCAACCCACCTGCCTAAGCTGCTTCATTTCGGCGGTGCCGCCCTGCACCGCGTCGAGCTGACGAAAGATGGCTGACGCCTCGCGCGCGATCGCATCGGCGATATCGCCGACCATGCGCCGACCCTTTTCGGCCGTAGCGTGTTGCGGGCTGCCGAACCAGCCGGTCGGCGCGATCGAGCGGATGTCGGTCAACACCGGCTGATAGCTGCGTGTGCGCCGCAGCTTGTCCATGCGTTGCCCATGCGCGTGATCGGAGGAATAGTCGATACGATCGAGATGCACGAGCTCGGGCTTGTCCGCCAGCACGGCGAGCGCCTCGATTTCACCGCCGTGGGTGAGGCCGTTGCAGCTTGCCCCGTAAAGCTCCTCGGCGACGTAGCACGCCTGCACGGTGAGCACGCTCATGCCGTGCTCGCGGTGGAGCGCCTCCGCGGCAATGGCGAGCGAAGGAATGTTGCCCTCGTGCCAGTTCATGAGCATCAGGTAGCGGGCTCCGTGCCTGGCCGTCGATGCGCAAGTCTCGATCACAAGGCGCATGTAAGTCTCGGGGCTCAGCGTGATCGTGCCTTCGAAGGGCATGTGCATGGGCGTGACGCCGAGCGGCGTCGCCGGCAGCACCAGGGCGTCCATGAGCGCCGCGACACGACCGGCGATGAGGTTGGCCGCAAGCGTATCGGTGCCGGTCGGCAGGTGCGGCCCGTGCTGCTCCACGCTGCCAGCCGGCAGGATCACCAGCGGATTCTTCTTGAACTGGGCGGCGATCTCCGGCTGCGTCAATTCGCAGAAAAATCGGCTAGGCAGCATTGCGGCTCCTGTCCGCCGCGCGCCGGCGCGCGGCTTCGAGGACATCGGCAATGCGAACGCCGCGGCCGTTGTCCTCGATCGATCGCAGCGCGGCGTAGACGACGGCGAGGGCGACGTTGCCGTTTTCCGCGCTGAGCTCATTGCGCTTTCCGCTGCGGCAGCTCTGCGCGAACAGATCGAGCTCGGCGCGGAACATATCGCTCTCGGGCACCGCGAGCTGTTCCCGCTTGGCGTACCCATCCTTTCCGCGCTGGATGTAGAGCGTCGAGCTTTGATGCAGCTTCTCGGGCGTGTCCCAGGTGCCGAAATCGATCTCGTAATGCATCAGACCCTTGGAACCGAACACACGGACGGCAAACACGCCGGGCGACGTCCAGCACGACCCGACGTAGCCGATCTTGCCATCGGCGAACTTGATCAGCGTCATCGACTGGTCGTCGACTTCGGCACCGACCGGCGAGAGTTTCGACGCCATTGAACTCGCCTCGACGATCTCGCCTCCGAGATAATGCAGGACGTCGAACTGATGGATTGCCAGCTGCGACAGCGGCCCGCCGGGCGCCCGGTTGCGGTACCAGCGCCAGGTTTCCGGCGTGAGCTCGAGCGCGCGCTCGTTGGAAAAATTGGCCTCCATGAAGGCGACGCGGCCGAGTTCGCCGGCGTCGATCGCGGCGCGGATCGCCCGGATCCCTGCCATCAGGCGCGCGCTGTGGCCGACCGTCACGGTGACGCCGCAGCTCGCCTCGAGCTTGGCGATCGCGAGGCCCTCCTCCAGCGTGCTGGCGATCGGCTTCTCGGTGTAGACGTGCTTACCGGCCTTCGCGACCTCGACCGCGAGCGGCAGATGCTGCTCGTTGGGGACCGTCAGAAGCACGCCCGCGATCGCGGGATCGGCCAGCATGGCGGCGAGCTCGGATGCGGCCGGGATGCCGAATTCGCGCGCGAAGGCCTGGCGCTTGTCCAGCGAGCGGCTATAGGCCGAGACGATTTTGAGCTCCGACGACTTGCCGGCGGCGCGCGCGAGCACCTTGGCCCAGCGGCCAAGCCCGACAATGCCCAGTTTGATCACGTCCATGGATCGCGTCCGATGGCAGGACAATCGTCGATACTATAGCGTTTTTCCGCCAATATGGAATCCGCTTCGGATTACCCGTTTCAGCCGAAGCGTGGTGTTCGTAATTAGACCCACCCCGAGCACTGGGTTATCATAGCAACAATCCCACGAGAGAGAAGTTGGATCGCGCCATGCCGCAGCACCCCGAAGCGATTGTCGAAGGCAAGAAACGCCCTTTCACGGGCGCGGAGTTTCTCGAGTCGCTACGCGACGAGCGCGAGGTTTATATCTACGGCGAGCGGGTCAAGGACGTCACGACGCACGCGGCCTTCCGCAATGCTGCCGCGTCCGTCGCCCAGCTCTATGACGCGCTGCATGACGCCAAGACCAAGGACGTGCTCACCGCGAAGACCGATACTGGCTCAGGCGGCTACACGCACAAGTTCTTCAAGGCTGCTCGCTCGCGCGAGGACGTCATCGCGCAGCGCGATGCGATCGCGGCATGGGCCCGCCTGAGTTACGGCTGGATGGGCCGCAGCCCCGACTACAAGGCCGCCTTCCTCAATACGCTCGGTGCCAATGCCGAGTTTTACGGAAAGTTCGCCGACAACGCCCGCGCCTGGCACAAGCGGGCGCAAGAGGCGGTGCTCTATCTCAACCACGCTCTTGTCAATCCGCCGATAGACCGCAACAAGCCGGCCGAGCAGGTCAAAGACGTTTACATCACCATTCAAAAAGAGACAGACGCCGGCATCTTCGTCTCGGGTGCCAAGGTGGTGGCCACCAATTCGGCGCTGACACATTATAACTTCCTCGGCCAAAACATGGGCCAGGAGATTACCGATCCGAGCATGGTGGTGATGTTCATCGCGCCCATGAACACCCCCGGCATCAAGCTCATCTGCCGAGCGTCCTACGAGTTCGCCGCCGCCGCCACCGGTTCGCCTTGGGACTATCCGCTCACCTCACGCTTCGACGAGAACGACGCCATCTTCGTATTCGATAATGCATTCATTCCGTGGGAGAATGTCTTCATTCATCGGGACGTGGAGCGCCTCAAGAACTTCTATTCGCGCTCGGGATTTTTCAACGGCTTCACCCTGCAGGGGTGCACTCGGCTGGCAGTGAAGCTCGATTTCATCGTGGGTCTGCTCTACAAGGCGGCGCGCGCAACCGGCGTTGAGGCGTTTCGCGGCGTGCAGGCACAGATCGGCGAGGTGATCGGCTGGAGGAACTTGTTCTGGTCGCTCTCCGACGCCATGGCATTCAATCCCGAGCCATGGGTCGACGGCGCCGTGCTGCCCAATATTAGGGCTTCGAGCACCTATCGCTTGTTCATGACCGAAGCCTATCCGGCGGTGCGCGCGATCGTCGAGAAGGTGATTGCCTCGGGCCTTATCTACCTGCCCTCCCATGCGCGCGACTTCAAGAACCCGAACATCGACAAGTATCTTGCACGTTACGTGCGCGGCTCCAACGACATCGACTACAAGGAGCGAATCAAAACCATGAAACTGCTCTGGGATGCGGTCGGGACGGAGTTCGGGGCCCGGCACGAACTCTACGAGATGAACTACTCGGGAAGCCATGAGCTGGTGCGTATCTTTCCCCTTATGCAGGCGCAGGCCTCCGGCACGCTCAAGGAGATGGAGGCGCTCGCCGAGCGGTGCATGGCGGATTATGACGAGGACGGCTGGCGGCACTCCGCCTATCGAGACGGCTCGGACATTTCGATTCTCGGCAAGGGATGACATGAGACCGGCGGTGCTGGTAGGCGTGCTCGCCTCGCTGTTGTTCCGATCGAGATTCTCCCAAAGGTACGAAAATGCAGCTTGATGCGTTGGTCAAACCGCGTTCGGTCGCGATCGTCGGTGCCACCGATCGCGCCGGTCCCGGGCGCTCCGTCATCGAGTCGCTCGGCGCCATCGGGTTCACCGGCCCGATCTATCCGGTGAACCCGAAATACCAGACCGTGCTCAACCACGTCTGCTATCCGAGCCTGACCGAGCTGCCGGAAGCACCGGACGTCGTCGTCTTCAGCATTCGCAAGCCCCTGCTGCCGGAGCAGGTGCGACTGGCGGTGAAACGCGGCGCACGCGCCGCCGTCATCTACGACGCCGGCTTCGCCGAGCTCGGCGAGGACGGCGCGCGCCAGCAGGCCGAGATCGCCGGCCTATGCCGCGAGGCCGGCATGCCGGTATGCGGGCCGAACTGCATGGGCATCCTCAATCCGACGGCGCGGGTGACCACCTACAAACAGACCGTGATGGATACGGCCGGGCTTGCCGGCAATGTCGGCTTGGTCTCGCAGAGCGGTTCGGTCTGCATCGCAATCCTCTCCGATCTCCGCCGCTACGGCATCAGCCTCTCGGTCTCGGCCGGCAACGAGGCCGTCACCAGGACGGTCGACTATCTCGAATATCTGATCGACGATCCCGCGACCAAGGTGATCACCACCTTCACCGAGACGGTACGCGAGCCCGAACGCTACGTTGCCGCGCTCGACCGGGCGGCCGCCGCCGGCAAGCCGGTCGTGGTGCTCAAGGTCGGACGCAGCGAACGCACCCGGCGTGCGATCACGAGCCACACCGGGGGACTGGCCGGGGAATCGCGCGTGTTCTCCGAGGTGCTGAAGGCCCATCGCGCGATCGAAGTGACCGACCTCGACGAGATGGCCGAGGTCCTGGCGGTCTGCCAGGGCGAGCGCTGGCCGCGCGGCAGGGCAATTTCGGTCATTACCGGTTCCGGCGGCTTGGCCGAAATGATACTCGACAACGCGACCGCGCTCGGGTTCGACCTTCCACCGCTCTCGGCTGAGGAACGCAGCGAGGCGGAACGCGTGATCGGCCGCATCACCGGCGACGGCAATCCGTTCGACGCCTGGGGCAACGGCAACTACGCCGTCAATCTGCCGCATGCCATGTCGGTGGTGGACGACAGCGAGCGCATTGCGGCCGTCGTCTATTGCGCCGACACCAGCAACGAGGGCCAACTCGGCCATCCCGGACGGGTGCTGGAAAACGTGAAGATGCTGGTCGATGCCGCGAAGGGATCACGCAAGCCTTATTACCTGATGAGCTCGCGGCCGGGGGTGATGAACTCGCAGCAGGTCAAATCCCTGCGCGAAGCGGGGCTGGTGCAGATCGGCGGCACGCGCCAGGGTCTCGGCGCCATCGATCGCGTCGGCCGTTACATGACCGAGCCAAAGCCATTGCGCGCAGCCGCGAACCAACCGCGCGCGCGGCTCGTTGATCTGCTCACCCCTGCACCAGGTCGGCGCAGCATCAACGAATACGATGCCAAGCGGCTTTTGGCCGAATACGGCGTGCCGGTCACGCGGGAATACCGTGTGGCCACCATCGGGGAGGCGACGACGGCCGCCCGCGCGCTCGGCTATCCGGTCGTGCTCAAGGCGGTATCGGACGACATCGCCCACAAGAGCGAGCTCGGCCTCGTCGCCGTGGGCCTCGAGAACGACGCGGAGCTTGTGCGTGCCTTCGCCCAATTGCGCCATCGTCTCGACCGAGTCGATCCGTCGCCCCATGACTGCGCCTTCCTGGTGCAGGAATTCGTCAAGGACGGCATAGAAGTGTTCGCCGGCATCTCGCGCGACCCGGATTTCGGCCTCACGCTCGCTTTCGGCATGGGCGGCACCGCGATCGAAGTCACCCGCGACTTTGCGCTGCGCATGCTGCCGCTGCGCGAGGGCGATGCCGAGGCGATGATCGCCGAGACGGGTGGCGCCGCGATGCTGGGATCGATCCGCGGCCGGCCGGCGGCCGATGTCGCGAGCCTCGCCGCTTGCCTCAACGCGCTTGCGGATTTCGCTCAACAGAACGCGGGCGTTGTCGATGAGGTCGATCTGAATCCAATCAAGGCGCTGCGGGAGGGACAGGGCTGCGTCGTGGTCGACGCCTTGATCGTCGCGAAACCGCCGGTCGCTGGAGCTGGTCGGACCGTGGCTCGCTAGCAGTATCCGCGCCGCAGGCCGGCATTACGCCGCGCGCGTTCGGTGCTTGCCCGCAAACGCCGGCGCGACCTCGCGCATGAAACGGGCCATTTCTTCCTTGACTTGGCTGTGCGGCTTGAGGCCGACGTTGAAGTACAGGATCACTTCGTCGAAGCCGGCGGCTTCGACCTTCTTGAGCGTCTCGACGATGCGCGCGGCCTGTCCGAGCAGAACGGAGTTTTCCGTCAAATCCTCCGGCCTCACCTTCTGCAGCCGATCGACGATATCGATGAAGTAGCGATAGCTCGGAGGCGCCGTTTTCGGGTCTCCGGGAAACGCAGGGATCACGCATTCCTTGTAATACCTGACCTGGCGGGCGCGCTGCTCGTCCTCCTGGCGCTTGTTGTCGGCAAAATGCGTGAAGTAGCTGCACATCAGCCGGCCCGGTTTGTTGCCGTGTTTGGCGCAAGTCTCGCGATAGAGGTCGGCCACTTGCTTGAGCCCGCCGAAACTCATGGCAGCCGCGAACGGCGCGACGATCAGCCCGCATCCCAATCGCGCCGCCAGCTCGATGGACGGCCGCGAGAAGGACCCGACGTAGGTCGGGATCGGCCGCTGAACCGGTTTCGGCGTAATGCGGACGTCATCGAACCGGTAATGCTTGCCGTGGTACGACATGCGCCCGTCCGCTTGCCACAGCTTGCGCACGAGCTCGAGTCCCTCCTCGAAGATCGACTGGTTGTCTTCGAACGAGATGTCGAACGGCAAATATTCGCGCTTGTCGTAGCCGCGGCCGACGGCGAAATCAACCCGGCCCTTGCTCAGGAGATCGAGTGTTGCCCATTGCTCCGCGACCCTGATCGGATGGTGCAGCGGCAGCACGGTCACCGCCGGCGCCAGACGGATATGCTCGGTGCGCGCGGCGATATGGGCGAGCACCAGGTCGGGACAGGAGAGCACGCCGAGCGAGTTGAAATGATGCTCTCCGATCCAGGCCGAGTGCATGCCGAGCTGATCGGCGTAGAGCGCCTCGGCGGTGATGTCTTCGACAAACTGGTTCGGCGAGCGTGTGTTGTTCTGGTAGTGATTGTCGCTGAGCGTGAAATATCCGAACTCCATCTCCGTCTCCCGATTTCGCCCGACCGTTCCAGAGGATTGTAGCACAAGTCGATATCAAACCGCCGGGTCGCCCGCGGGCTTGACCCGCGGGTGCATCGTCCTCGCAATCCTCAACGGCCTTTTTCCATAAGAGGATGGCTTGCCGGGTCAAGCCCGGCAATGACGGTTCCGCGAACTCACGCTCGTGCGGCGGCGTATTTCCCGGTGAGCTGCGGGGTCGTTACCTCTTTCCCACCCTTGTTCGCGATATCGAGCCGCGTCTCCCGCCCCCATGTGCGCTTGAGCTCGTCACGCACCTGGATGCGCAGCCGGCCGAGGCCGTCGGTCTCGAGCTCGATCGCGTCGCCGTCCTGAAAGGCGCTCAGGCCGCGGTGATTGGTGCCGGTCGCCAGCACGTCGCCGGGTTCGAGCGTGTGGATGGAGCTGACCCATTCGATGCAACGGGGGATCTTGTGGGCCATGTCGCTGGTATTGAAATTCTGCTTGAGCACGCCGTTGACCCAAAGCCGCACCTGCAGCCGGTGCGGATCGGGAATTTCGTCCGCGGTGACGAGGTAAGGGCCCAGCGGAGCGAAGGTATCGCGCGACTTCATCTGGTAAAAAACATTGCCCGGCGGCGGCAAGCCGCGCGCCGATCCGTCGATGAAGTTCACATAACCGAACACGTGGCGCATGGCGTCGGCGGCTTTGACGTTTCTGGTCCGCTTGCCGATGACCAGCGCGACCTCGGCCTCGCCCTCGAAGATCGTGGCGGGGACATCCGGCAGCACCATGGTGTCGCCGGGGCCGATCACCGCATTCGGCGACTTATGGAAGGCGTTGATCGGGGCGGGCTCGGCGCGCGTGCCGTCTTCCATGTAGTTGACGGCCATGCAATCGATATTGCCGGGCCGCGGCAACGGCGGGCGAATCCTGACCTCGGCGAGCGGGACGCCCTTGCCGCGCGCAGCCGCCTCCTCCAGCCGCGGCCGATATTCGTCAAAATGCCCGATCAGAGCGCTGATTAAGTCGTGCGGGCCGGTGTGCGCAATGCTCTGCACCACGGCGGAGACGTCGACTACCGCGTCGCCTTTGAGCACGCCGAGCTTGTAGTCGTCGAAGTACATCAGCTTCATTTTGATCTCCGCAAGGATTGAAAGCGTTAACGATTTCTGGGCGAGCGAGCACCGGCTGCGCTCCGAACGCGCTAGCGAGTTCAACCGACCTCGATGTTCTCACCCCTGACGGCGCGCAGTCTTCCACAATCCCGTTCCGGCCCGCTAGTCCGAGATCACCGCGATGGCGTTGATCTCGATGAGATAGTCGGGCGAGGTCATCTTGCAGATCTCGACCATGGTCGAGGCCGGCGCCGGCGGCTTGAAATATTCGCGCCGGACTTTGTGGATTTGATCGAAATGCTCCATGTTGCGGACATAGACGTCGACCCGGCAGATGTCATCCATAGCGCCGCCGGCCTCCTCGACCGCTGCTTTCAAATTCTCGCACACCTGTCGCGTCTGCGCTTCGATATCGCCGATGCCGGCGATCGTGCCATCGGCTCGCCGCGATGTCATGCCGGAAATGAAGACGATCCGGCCGCGCGCCTCGATCATGGTGGCGTGGGAGAAATGGCCGGACGGCTGGCGGATTTTCGACGACGTGATCTGCTTCTTCGGCATGCGCTTGCTCCCGGATGGCATGACCTGGGGAAGCCGGGCAAACGCAGCCGCCCGGCGGATTGGACGAGGGAGCCGAGGACCGAGATGGCGGCGGACGTTGCCACGACGAAGCTCTGGTGCGTCGTGCTGGGCGAGCGCCGGTCAGCGTGCATCCTTCTCGTCAGCATAGAAATCCGGCTTAAACGGATAATGCGGGCCGTCGTAGACTTCCACCACGATCGTTTCCTCGTGGGCTATGGCTGGCCCATGCACGTTGCCCTTCGGGTTGCAGTAGAATGAACCCGTCGTGAGGGTCACGCCGGTTCTGGTATATTCGTAGCGCCCCTTCAGGCAGAGCATGAATTGGTTCGACGCGTGGTAATGCGGCGCGGGAATCCCAGCGCCTTTGTCGAATTTGATGAGCGCAATCGAGGCTCCGGTCTCCTCGTTGCGCCAGAGCATTTTCTCCGACACACCTTTCAGGGACTTCTCTCGCCACGGCAGCGCATCGGTCTGGATCAAGATTTCGTCGAGGCCCGGAGCCCCGGAGGGCATGATCACCATATTCTACCTCGTGTGACACGGCATGAATGCGGGTAGGCGGCCCAGCGCACATCGGCTCACAGTCGATATCCGAAGATATCGCAATCGGTGAGAGCTTCGATGTGCCGGCCGAAGCGGTATTTCAGCTCCGGTCCGTCGAATGGCGGCTGCTCGAGCTTCTGCTCCCCATCCGAGAATGGCTCGACCTCGAGCACCACGAAGGTATGGCCGGCCATGTTGCCGGCCATGAGCGTGGGAAAATCGCGTTCGAGCGCAGCCAGTGTGCGGAACTCGAAGATGCGCTCGAGACCAACGGCACGAGCGATCGCCGGATAGTCGTTGTTCGCCACGTTCGGCAAGCCGGCATTGGAGGTCGCGCCAATTCGGTCTTGAAGCGTATCGGCTCGCGCTTTCGCTGCAAACACATTTTTTGTGCAGCCGCACCCGCTTACGGTCCGCCTTCACGGCGCCTGCGGAAAACCCATCACCACCGCTTCGTCAGCGCGTGGAGTTCGGTGGCCATGCGCGGCGAGACGAGCCGATGCTCAAGCTTCACGGCGCAGTGCTGAGTCGGCGCACACGCGTACCGGAGATCGCTTCGGTGGCCTCGTCCAGGTTGATGCGCTCGACCGTGTAACCGACATCGCGGCCGTAAAACACATTGGTGATGTTGGGCACCGGCACCACCACGAAACGGCCGGCGTAGGCCGAAAGCGCCGCCTCAATGCGCTGCTTCACGGCGAAGAACGGCAGCGGATTTTTCTCGTCGATGCCGTGGGTATCACGGACGGCGATGCAAGCCTGGCCGACCCTCAGCAGGCCCTCCTCGATCAGTCGCTGGTGCCCGGGATGGAAAGGCTGATAGCGCCCGAGGAACAATGCGGTGGGCTTCTGCGGATCAAACGCCGGACGCAGCCGAGCCAGCGCCTGCTCGGCCCAGTATTGCGGCGTACCTTCGCCACCGACGCGAATATCGAAGCGCGCTGGCGCAACGAACATGCGGTTGGTGTCTTCGAAGCGTCCCACATCGATGCGATCAAGCCAAATGGTAAAGGCTTCGCCGAAGGCGGCGCGGGTTTCCTCGGTCGGGCAGATGAAGTCGGCGATCACGGTGCCGCCCGCCTCGACCACCCGGTCGCACATCCATCCCATCCGACGCGCGTGCTCGATGCGATCCGCATGGCCGAAGCCGAGATCGCGCGAGAGATTGGCGCGGACCGCGTCGGCGTTGAACACGACGGCATTGAGGAGCGGCGCGAGCGCAGTCGCAAGCGTGGTTTTGCCCGCGCCTGGCAACCCCATGATGAGTATTTTGCGCATCAGCGCTCCTCTGCGGAATTATCGACCAATGATGTTGACTGAACGACCGGCAGCCGCAAGATCGCGTTCGACAAGACAGCCGACCGAGCTGCGGCCGCAGCCCGTGTTAATCAATACGATCGAACTCCGCAACTGTGCGGCCACAGTCGCGGCTCAGAAGAAAGCCAGCGTGCGGATCTCGATGCTCTCGCGCGGCTTAGCCTGAGGTGGCGAGGTCGGGTCGTCGAACGCGGTATGGGCGGACCAGCGGGCGCGGCCGTCCTTGGACGAATCATAAACCTTGAAGATGAGCGCCTCCTCGCGTCGCATGCGCGGCAGCCAGTACCACTGGTGGGCGGGATTGTAGGTGACGGCGTAGGTCTGACCGACGCGGTTCGGATAGCGGCGTTCGTTCACGACAAAATCGTCGGGCGAGATGCTGCGCGCATCGCAGATGGCGAGCGGGAAGCTCTCCACCGGGTGGCGGATCGGCCGCCACACCTGAACGATGGCGAAGCGGCGGGACAGCAGATCATCCGCTTCCTGCGGCAAAAGATCGCGTACGCGTTGCGGGCCCGACCATTCGGTGTAGTCGTTGTGCACGCGGCGCACGACCTCACGGATCTTACGTTTCTCGCGCTGCTCGTCATCGGCCGTGCGCAAGGTATGATCGAATACCAGCACACGCGAGGCACCGCTCTCGGCCTTCACCAGCGCTTCCATTTCCGGGTAATAGACGCTGCGCACCTCGTCGTCGTCGAAAAAATCGACGACCTTGGTGTCGTGGCGCAGGAAGCGGAAGCCGTTGCGATCGAGGATGAAGGGCTCGGCATGCAGCCGGGCGCTGCGGATGGTCACCTGGCGTGGGTCGACCGTGCCGCCGGTGCGCACATCGGTGGAGCCGGGTCCCGCGGTCTGGGTGAACAGCTTCTCGCCATTGTCCAGAATGTAGTTGACCGTGGCCTCGATGGTTTCGTTGACCGTTTCCCGTTCGATGACCTCACCCATGGACAATTCCCTGTTCGGCGCATCGCGCCGGCCGTCGGGCAGCGAGGACCGGCGTGCTGATATAGGTCCATGTGCCGCGCGATACAACCACGACGATCATCCCGCATACCATACCGAACGCGTCTCCGGCATGCGGACGTCGCAGACCTCAAGTCGCCCGGCCGAGACCCGCATCCGAAATTGCTGCTTGATGGCGCGAATGCGGAATGTTCTTCTACCGATAGGGGCTTGCGCTGGGATATCTGCGCGACCTCGGGCGCGCGCCTGTCTTCGCGGCCACTAACCGGAGAACTAGCCGATGACCGATTACAAATACGAGTTCGTCAAGGTCAGGGTGCACGATGGCATCGCGTGGGCAGCGCTCAACCGTCCGGAGAAGCGCAACGCGATGTCGCCTGCGCTGCACTACGAGATGGACGACGCGCTGGCGCGTCTCGAAGTCGACGACAACGTCAAGGTCGTGGTAGTGACCGGTGAGGGCGGCAATTTTAGCGCGGGACAGGACCTCAAGAAGTTCTTCCGCGAGCTGGAGAGAGATCCTGCGGAACGCAAGAAGGCCGCCGCCGCCGCCAATCGCTGGCGATGGGAGCGGCTTTACGGCTACGACAAGCCTACGATCGCCATGGTGCACGGCTATTGTGTCGGCGGCGCGTTCATGCAGCTGCTCGCCTGCGACTTCGCAATCGCCGCTGAGAATGCGACGTTTTCGCTGTCCGAAGTGAACTGGGGAATCTTGCCTGGTGCGTTGGTGTCGAAGGTGGTGGCCGACATGGTGCTGCCGCGTCACGCGCTCTACTACGCCTGCTTGGGCGAGGCGTTCGACGGCAACGAGGCCGCGCGCATCGGTATGGTGAATTATGCGGTGCCGCCGGAAAAGCTCGAGGCTGCGACCACCGAACTCGCCGGGAAATTGATGAAGAAATCGCCGGCCGTGCTGCGCGCGACCAAGCAGGCCATTCGGCACGTGCGCACCATGGACGTGGCGCAGGCCTATGACTACCTGGCCGAAAAGGGCAAAGCCATCAAGGTCGCCGACCGCGAGGATTCCTACAACACTGGCCTGCGGCAATTCCTCGACGAGAAATCCTACAAGCCAACCTTCGAGCCGTTCAAGCTCGGAACGATGTTGGCCGATCAGCGGGCGAAGCCGGCGGCGAAGAAATAACGCCCCGCCCGTCGCAAGGGAGGAATCCATGACTCGAAGGATGCTGCTCGTCGCCGGCATGGCCATGCTTGCCGCCGGCGCATTTGCGCAGACCGCGTTCGCCCAGTTCTACAAGGGCAAGACGATCACCATGATCATCAACTACCCGGCGGGCGGCCCCACCGATATCGAGGGACGCATCGTCGCCCAGCATCTGCCCGCGCACATTCCCGGCAAACCGACGATCGTGATCAAAAACGTGGGCGGGGCCGGCGGCGTGATCGGCAGCAATCAACTCGGCGACGCCACCCCCAACGGCGAAACGATCGGCTTCTTCACCTTGGACGTAGTTGCCCAGCTCCTGGATAACCCGGCGCTGCGCGTCCACTATCAGGATTTCGTCATGATTGCCGGCGTGGAGAACCCGCTGGTCGTCTACATGCGCCGGGACACGCCGCCAGGCATCAAAGTTGCGACCGACATCATGAAAGCGAAAGAGTTCAAGGCCCTCTCGCTCAATGTTCAGAACAGCAACACCATAAACCAGGCCCTCTCGCTCGACCTCCTCGGGGTCAAATACCAGGCGGTTCCCGCCTATCGCGGCTTGAAGGAGGTCGAAACCGCGATCTTGCAGAACCAGGGACAACTGGCGAACACCTCGCTCCCGGGCTGGACCGGCTCGGTCGAGCCGACGATGGGCCACATCGTAATCCCGCTGTGGCAACTAGCGCCGCGTGCCAAGGACGGCAGCTATCCGCGCAGCGTCGCCCTCCCGGACTTGCCGACATTCGAGGAATTCTACGCCACGGTACACGGCGGAAAGAAGCCGTCGGGCATGCTGTACGAGGTCCTGCACACGACCAGCGACCCGCTGGTCGCGATGTTCCGCACCGCGCTGATGCCGCCGAAGAGTCCCGATGAGGCCGTCACCGTGATGCGATCAGCCTTCGTCGACCTGTGGAAGGACCCGCAGTTCATCCGCGACTACTCCAACGTGGTCAAGACCAAGCCCATACTCGTTTCCGGCGAAGAGGCGCAGGAGATCGTGGGCGCGCTCGGCAAGATCAGGCCCGAGATCAAGGCCTTTCTGGTCGATTACAGCAACAAGTTGGTGAGGTAGGCGGAAGAAGGCGCGGCGATCCCGGCCTGCTTGCTCCCTCCCCCGCCGCGCACGAGAAGTCTGCGCCATGTCCGGGCGTAAACGGATGCAGGCCAACACGAAGCATCATCACGGGTGCTCGGATTCCTTATTCCGGCGGTTTCTCCAGATGCATGGTGTAGGCGAGTCGGTTGCCGAATAGCGCCTTGTGACGAAAACCCGCCGCGCTCGCCACCTGCCGCACCGTCGCTTGGCGTTGGAAATGAGGGTCGAACACGACCTCGGTCACCGACAGAATCCCGCCCGGCTTCAGTCCGGCGAAGATCTCGGCCAGCGCGCTGCGCCGTCCGGGATCTCCCCGAGCACCGTCACGAGCACCGCACGATCGGCGCGGCCGCGCTCGACCGTCCCGCGCTCGATCGCAGCGCGAACGAAGCGGATATTCGTGAGTTTCGCGGCTTCGGCCCGCTCCCGCGCGCGCTCGAGCATTCCGGCCTGAACGTCGATCGCCACGACGCATCCGTTCTCGCCCACGGCCCTGGCAAGGGGAATGGTGAGTCGACCAGGACCACAGCCGACGTCGAGCACGTACATGCCGGGCGCGACACTGAGGTGCTCAATGATCACATGCGCGCGGTTGGTTCGCGTGAACGGGTTGTCGAGTTCGACCAGCCAGCGCAGCCACACCGGGCAGGGACCGTGTCGCGAGGCGAGCCACCACGCCATCGCGGCAAGCAGCACGAGCCCGATGCCGATGGCAAGATAGCCCATCGTGGTCATGTGCGCGGCGCCAGCGGCAACACCGGGTTTTCTTTCACGCGGGGAGCTCGGCCGCCCGCGCATGCGCGGCGAGCAGCGCCGGCAACCGCGCGGGATCGCCGCGGGCCATGCCGCACTCGGTGCCGATGCCGTCGACGCGGGCATGGCGGCGGGCGGCGGCGAGACGGGCGGCATCGCCCGCGGCGTCGTCGTGGTGGATCAAGCCGAGGTAGAGCTCGGTTTCGGGAACGAGCTTGAGCCTCTTGAGCGGCGCGAAATAGGCGTCGTCGCTGCGCCCCTTCGGCACCGGCATGTGAAAGAACTGGATCGGGCGTTTGACGCCGGCGGCAATGGCGTTGGCGATCTCGACCATGATGCCCATGTCCTTGGGCTGCACCAAGTGCTCGTCGGCCGGGCTGCCGTAGCAGAGATGATAACCGAGCTCGATCCCGGTCGGCACGGCGGCGCCGACCTGCGTGAGCACGTCGATGGTCTCGGTGCGGAAATCGACCGGCCCCGGCTCGTAATAGCCCTCCCACGCCAGCACCTCCTGGCATACGTCCCATTGCAGCGCGATGCGGTCATTGGGAAGCGCGTCCGCGATCTTGGCGACCTCGCCGACGAAGTGCTGCATGAGCGCAGGCAGCACCTTCGGCCGGTCCGCGGGCAGCATATTGTTGTAGGTCGGCGCAATTGGCGTCGGAAGCGAGATCTGGAATTTCACCTTGGCAGGGATGACGCCCGCGCGCTGCAAGCGCTCGAACAGGTGCCACGACTCGATCGCCATGTCGGCATAGCCGGTCTTGAAGGATTTGGCCTGTGGCATGGCGCCGGGCCTGACGCGCAGGCGCGGGATTTCGCGCACGACCTTGCCGTCCCATTGCGTGAACTTGAGCGGCGGCACGTCATTGGCGAGCTCGATCGCCGGGTCCGAAGCGAGCACGTCCTGGAGGAAGCGGATCCAGGTCTTGCGGATGCCGGTCTCGCCGTCCGGAAGGCGGACGACGTGTGGCCCGACCGCGCCCGACAAGGTACGGAACACGGTCTCGGCGTCCGGCAACGGGATGCTGCCCACGAGGTGCACGATCGGGCGCTTGCGATCTGCGCTCATGGTTGTCCTCCTCCCGGCGTTCCTATCGGGGATTGCCGAATGCGATCGAGAGCATCGGCGGCAGGCTCGCAGTGTCGTTACAACGACCGTGCCGCTCGCCGGCCGGCGGACGTTTGGGCAGCGGGGGACGCTTCCGCGTCGCCGCGTTCGTCGGGCGGATTCAAAGCCGCGGCGACCGCGTCGTCGACCCCTTCCAGCCAGACGAAACGGACCTGCTGGCGTGCTGACTCCGGCACGTCCTCGAGGTCCTTTTGGTTGCGCGCCGGCAACAAGACCGTGGTGATGCCGGCGCGCGTGGCCGCCAGCACCTTCTCCTTCACGCCCCCGATCGGAAGCACGAGGCCGCGCAACGAGATTTCTCCCGTCATCGCCGTGTCGCTGCGCGCCGTACGACCGGTGAGCAACGAAACCAGTGCCACGAACATGGCGACGCCAGCGCTCGGACCATCCTTCGGGATGGCGCCCGCCGGCACGTGGATGTGCACGTCGGACTTCTCGAACAGCCCGAGATCGATGCCGAACCCGGGCGACCTCGCCTTCACCAGCGTGAGCGCGGCCTGCGCGCTTTCCTTCATCACCTCGCCGAGCTGGCCGGTGAGGATGAGCGTGCCGCGACCGGGAACCCGCGTCGCCTCGATGAAGAGGATATCGCCGCCGGTTGCCGTCCAAGCGAGCCCGGTCGCAACCCCTGGCACGCTCGTGCGCATGGCGACCTCATTCTCGAACCGCCGCGGCCCGAGAATGGAAGGAAGGGCCGCGCTGTCGACATGCAGGCGATCGACACCGCCCTCGGCGATGCGCATGGCGACATGGCGGCAGACCGCGCCGATCAGCCGCTCCAGATTGCGCACACCCGCTTCGCGCGTGTAGTCGCGGATGATGCTGCGGATGGCGTCTTCGGTGATCTCGCACTGGTCGGGACGAAGGCCGCTCGCTGCGAGTTGGCGCTTGAGCAGGTAGCGCTTGGCGATTTCGACCTTTTCGTCCTCGGTGTAACCGGGAAGCTCGATGATTTCCATGCGGTCGCGCACGGGGCCGGGAACGGTATCGAGCACGTTGGCGGTGGCGATGAACATCACTTTCGAGAGGTCGAAGGCGACGCCGAGATAGTTGTCGCGAAACGTCGAATTCTGCTCGGGGTCCAGCACCTCGAGCAGTGCGGACGACGGATCGCCTTGAAATCCCGCGCCGAGCTTGTCCACCTCGTCGAGCATCATCACCGGGTTGCGGGTACCGGCCTTGCGGATCGCTTGAATGATGTTGCCCGGCAGCGCGCCGATATAGGTGCGCCGGTGTCCCCTGATCTCAGCTTCGTCGTGCACGCCGCCGAGGCTCAGCCGGGCGAACTTGCGGCCGGTCGCCCTCGCGATGCTCTGCCCGAGCGAGGTCTTGCCGACGCCGGGCGGGCCGACGAAACACAGAATTGGGCTCTTGCCCTCAGGGTTGAGCTTGCGCACGGCGAGATATTCGAGAATGCGCCGCTTGATCTTGGGAAGCCCGTAATGGTCCTCGTCCAGGGTGCGCCGCGCCTCGGCGATGTCGATATTGTCGGGGTCGAGCTTCGACCACGGAAGCTCGATGAGCCAGTCCAAATAAGCTCGGATCATCCCGTATTCGGGGGAGGCTTCGGGCATGCGCTCGAGCCGCTTGAGCTCCTTCTTGGCCTGATCCTCGGCCTCCTTCGGCATCCCGGCCTTGTCGATCGCTTCGCGCAACTCGGCGATCTCGACCGACTTTTCATCGCCTTCGCCCAGCTCCTTCTGAATGTGGCGAAGCTGCTCGCGCAGGATATGCTCACGCTGCTGCGAGGACAGCGACTGCTGGGTCTGCTCGCCGATCTCCTTGGAGATCTTGAGAACTTCGATGCGCTGCACCAGGAGCGCTAGCACCTTGTCGAGCCGCTCCTTGATGTCGAGCGTCTCCAGCACGTCCTGTTTTTCCGCAGGCTTCGCGTCGAGAATGCCGGCTATGAAATCGGCCAGCGCCGATGCCGAGTCCAGGTTCTCGATCGCACCGGCCACTTCCGTGGGAACGTTCGGCAGCAGTTGGACGGCTTCGCGGCCGCGACTTCTGACCAGGCGGACGCGCGCCTCGATTTCAGGCGTCATCACGTCGGCGAGGCCGATTTCCTCGACGCGCGCCGCCAAGAACGGCAACCTGCGAAGGTACTCGATGACGCGAAAACGCCGCACGCCTTGCGCGATCACGTGGTGCGTGCCGTCGGGGGCGGTGACGTAACGAAGAATCTGCGCTGCGGTCCCCACCCCGTGCAGCTGCTCCGGCGTCGGCTCCTCGACCGCCGGATCTATCTGCAGCACGACGCCGAGCATCCGCTCGCTGCGAACCGCCTCCTGCGCGGCCGCGATGGACGCTTTCCGACCGATGGCCAACGGCAGCACGATGCCCGGAAACAGCACGGTCTGGCGCACCGGTAGGATGATCATGCTGTCCGGCGGGAGCGCCGGATGACCATCACTTTGATCGCCTTTTTTTTGTTCGGCCTCGTCCGCCATGGTGCATGCCGCCCGATATCACCGCTGCTTCGTCAGGCTGAGAAGAAGGCAGCCGTTCACGAGCGTCGATCGGCCGAGTTCGCAGCGTGCGCCCGGCAGCCGTATGTGGCGCTCGAAGCGACCGTGGGGTATTTCCAAGCGATGGATCGCCCTCTCGCTTACCGCCGCAGGCAGCCGTCGCACCCCGGCAACGAGCAAGATATCGCGATCGATCGAGACTTTGATATCCTCCGGCTCGACCCCGGGAAGCGCCACAACGATCATCAGCTCGCGTTCGCTCTCGAACACATCGACCGGAGGTTCCCAGTTGGCTGCCGGCACGGCCGCCAGCCCGGGCTCGAAGAAGCGACGATGCAACTGCTCCGCCCGCTCGATCATCGCGCAGGCTTCGGCCCACATCCAGTTTCTCGGATCGACTGCGGTCATCGCATCTGCCTCTACCCCTCGCCGTGCGTCCGGGTCTCACCTTCAAACGCATTCTAGCATCGGAAGTTCAAATTTTGCCACCGGGCCGGCCTGGAGATAGATCTCGACGACCGCGACGATATCATCCTCGCGGCGGCGGGACGCGGTTTGCGCGCGCGAATGAAAGCGTGTACCGCAGGCTGGACTTCCGACGCGCATTGAGCAGGAGCCCGCCATGCCTCGTTACTATTTTCATGTCACCAACGGGCAAGAAACCTTGAAGAATCCCAAGGGAATGGACCTTCCGGGCAACGCCGCGGCGCGCGAGGAAGCGGTGTTGCTGGCACGCGAGTTGAAACAAGGCAAAGCCGTGCCGGGCCGGACCTGGGAGGACTGGTTTGTCACGGTGGTCGACCAACATGGGCACCGCGTGGAATCGGTGCCGATCGCCAGCATGCCGGACGAGTGAGAGCCGCCAGCAGGGCCGGCGCAATCGCATCGTCAGGCGCATATCGTCTGCTGCGTGAGGCGTCTGGTCGCCGCCAAGCAATGACTTAGAATCGAGGAACGTCGCCGCTAGAGCGCATCACGATTGGGTCGAATCGCGACTCTGCGCATGTTCTATTCGGGAAATAGGTCTCCGCTTTTCCGGTACATGCGCTAGCGGGCGCCGCCGCCCTTTCCGTGCATCTGCCGGAAGTAGGCCCACTCCTCCACCACCCGGCCATCGGGAAGCCGGCATACGCCGTACTGGCCGCGGGGGCCCTTGCGAATCTCGCTTTTGCCGCCGCTCTGGACGCAGAATACCGACGCCGGATTCGCGAGCGCCCAAGCTCGCTCGGGACCAACGGCCAACAAGGCCAGGAAGATGAACCCGATCGATCGCCGCATCTCGTTCTCCTGGTTGAATAGGGCCGCAGCTAACCACTATAGGTGCGAGGCGCAAGCTGCATCGCAAGCGGATTGATCCAGCTTGCGGCAATATCTCTCAGCTCTCCTCCTCCGCGGGATAGGTGAGTGACCCGTCCGTCCCGGGCTGGGCGGCAGTGGTCAAATGCGCCGGTACGACGTGATCCTTCGCTAGGATATGAAACACGGCCTCGCCTGCGGCGATCAGATAATCCGCGACGATCCGGCGATGACATCGCCACCAGACGGCCTCCGCGCACATGATCGCGCATCGCCGTTCGCGCCCCAGCGCGCGCAGCCGGGCGAGGCCGGCATGGAACGTTTCGCTCAGGGTGTAGTCGGCATAGTTGTGAAAGCTCTGGTTCTGCCAGAACGCGTTCACGCTCGGTGAAACATCCGGTGTCCGTCCGCGCAGACCACCGAGGGCAACGATGTGTTCATATCCGATGTCAAAGCGTGCCAACGTTTGGGGAAAGACGTCCTGGTTGTACTGCGGATTCGTACGCGAGCGTGGAATGGTCCGAACATCGACAACGAGCCCGATCTCCACCGATCTCAACAAATCCACGAACTCAGCCACCGGCCGAGTCGAATGTCCGATCGTGAAGAAAGAATGCGCCATGGCGGCATCGTGGTCTCGCCCGGACGCCGTCGAACACTGCTCTAACAGTCGCGGCAGATGCGCAGTTTCCTATCGACCGCCTCATCCTCCGGTGATCTCATTCCAGCACCTTGCCCAACCCCCGGCGGCAAGTCTTTGGCCTTCGGTTGCCGATGGCCGATAGGCGCCTGCCGGCGACCATCTGTTTGCCCAGTGACAGTTGGCGGATCAAACCCGGCCGGAGGTTTTGTCGATTGCTCGGCGCTGGGCTGTGCTGCCGCGGTGCCCACCACGGCGGCTGCCGCGATGACGATTGCGATCGAACGCATAGGCCGATCCTTGCTCTGAGTCATGGTTCCAACGCGCGGATTCGCCGAGCGGTTCCGGTCGTCATCGCTCGCGCGAGTTCCGCTCGAATGGATCAGGCCTGTTTGAACCCGCAAATTCTTGTGCCGTACGAGAAAAGATCGCGCCGGGACCGTCGCAGTTTCAATGTCGCTTGAAATACTGCACGGCGCGTTCGTGCCTTTCGGCCGCCGCACGCGTCTTGAACGTACCGAGGTTGCGGCGGCGGGCCGTCTTTGGGTTCACTTTGCGCGAATAGAGGCGGTAGCCTCCCGATTTGAGCTTGCGGATCATCGCCGTCTGCCTCGCGCCTTGCGCACGTTGCGGTCCGCCGCCTATGTTTGGGCTGCGGCGGCTGTCATGCTCCCTCTCCCTTGCTGGGGTCGATCTGGTCAACCGCGAGCAGCGGACGAAAGTTCCAAGACTCCCCCACATTATCACGACCTCGTCCAAGGAACCGACGAAGCGGCCAAGCGGTTGATCATCCGCCGCTGGTCGCATCCGGCGACGCGGTTTTCAGCGAGAGTTTTTTTTCAATCGGCCCAGGCTAGCCGAACACACCTTCCCAACAATCGTCTGAACCGCTCGCATTCCCGTCGGCCCCTTGCTGGCAAGGAAAGAACGGTGCAGCTTAGCTTTCCGAGACATGTGAGCACGCTGGTCGACCGGCTTGGGAGGTGGAGAACAGCAATGGTACCCCAGCTTACGCGCCGTGCCGCACTCGCCGGCCTCTCGACGCTCGTCGCGCTGCCGGTCCGGGCGCAAACCGCTCCGGCGGGCAAGCCGAACCCGGATGCCGAGGAATTTGCCGCATTGGCGCAGCCGATAGTCTTCGACATCCGTCCGAACACGGGAACCCTGAAGGAGACCGTGCAGAAAGGTCAGGAGCTCATCTGGCGCGGCAAAGAAGGCGGCAGCGATGATCGATTCAAGATCGGCAACGTTTCTGTCGCATTTCTCCGTAGTGAAACCGGTGGCCAGGTGAAAATGACGTTCTCCTGCAATATTTCATCTCTCGGCTATCTCACATCCGACGAAGCAAAATTGAACGTGATCGTTCGCGCCAAAGGCGGCGCGTCGCTGCACTCCTGGAGCTTCGGCATCTCGGTCAAGTGTGGCGACGACGGCCGGCCGCTGACCCCGCTGACGCACGAGGTGCCTAATGACCTCGCCGCCAATGTCTTCACCAACGTCAGCACGGTCGAGGTCGCGGAAGCCAGCGAGCCGAATTCTCCCGGCGTAAAAGTTCAGCGCTGTAGTTGACATCCACGGCGCAGGCTCGCGCCTGTCCAGATCACCGACGAGCCGACTGGTGTCAGGTCGCGTAGCCGAGATGCGGTCAAATGCCGGGAGCCGCTCGGCCTATATGCGTCGGCCCTGCGCATCCCCGGCGGAAAGTGGGCTCGCGCCTTTGCCGAGGTTCTGAACGATCGCCTCGACGATCTCGCGAGGGTGCGGGACGATTGAGACCACGATCGGACGTTCCTCGGCCAGTGGTTCCTCGAGTGCGGCGAATTGACTGTCGAGCAGCGAGGGCGGCATGAAGTGGCCGTCGCGCGCCGCAAGCCGACGTGCGATGAGGTCGCGCTCGCCCTTCAGAAAGACGATCCTGACGTCGCGCCGTTCTCCGACCAAAACATCGCGGTAGCAGCGTTTCAGGGCTGAGCAGGCGACCACACCATGATTGCCGGCGCGGCGGGTCGCGTCGATCCACGCGGCAATGGCATGCAGCCAAGGCCAGCGGTCCTCGTCGGTGAGCGGCTTGCCGGCATGCATTTTCTCGATGTTGGAGCGCGGATGGAACCAGTCGCCATCCTCGTAGATCCAATGGAGCCGCTGGGCGAGCATCGACGCGATCGTGCTCTTGCCGCAACCGGATACCCCCATCACCACGATGACGGAAGGATGATCCGCCGCCGAGTCGTCTTGCATCATCGCCTCCAGGCTGCGGCACGGCCCGGCAGACATCGCCGTCCGAGCGGACCCGGCTTGTCGGCAGGTCCTCGCCCGAACACGCGCGCATCGGGACGCCGCGCTCGTTTACGTTAGTCCTTGCTCGCAAGAATTGCCTCGAGAGCCGGATTATGCTCTTCGGCGAGCTGGTCGAGTTGAGCGCTGCACCATCGATAGGCCGCCTCGTAGACCTCGGTGTGGCGGTCGAAATCGATGAAGCTCGAACCCGGGAATGCCGGCGGGGCCAGAACGAGGTCAAGAGGCTCGATCGGAAGCAGGTTGGGATTCTGATGAATGCCGAAGCAGCGCCGCAGCACGGAAACCGGTCCGGGTACATCCGGCAGCTTCTCCCGCGCGAACGGATTGAGCATCCTGCTCACCAACTGCCGACGGCCGGGAATGCTCTCATACTTAACGGTGTAGGCTTGCGCCGGCGACACACCGAAATGCACGACCAGGTTGGGTCCGCTCTTCAGTGTTTTCATCGGGACCAGAGGAATATTGTCGACCACTCCTCCGTCGACCAACATGCGGCCATCGTCCGTGAACATGGGCGGCAAGACCGCCGGGATGGATCCGGAGGCCCGCACCGCCTTCCAGAGCGGCCCTCGGCGCATGAGGTAGAGTCCCTCACCGGCACGATCGACGTCTGTCGCGACGGCGAAATACGGTACCCACACGTCCTCGATATTTGCGCCGCGGCATTGACGCTGCAGCGCCTTGTCGAATTCGACGTGATCGAGCAGCGCGTAGCGGGGAAACGTCCGACGTTTGAACCCGCGGCTGGAGACGAAAATGTCCTTGAGCGCGAGATCGAGCTCTGCGGGAGTGAGAAGCAGGGCGAACCCGGCGAGCACCGCAGCCCCGACACTCGCGCCGCCCAGGATGTCGAATTTGGCACCCCGCTCCTGAAAGGCCTTGTAGATGCCCACGTGCGCCGGACCGAATCCGCCGCCGCCGCCTGCCACGAAGCCCACTGCCCGGCCGGTGATGAAACGATGCAGACGCTTGAAGTCCTGGTCGTCTTCGAGCGAAACATGGTGATGCATCGCGACATCTCGCTCACGCAGCCACTCCGCAGTACCGGTCGTGAACGACACCCGGCGATCGTGAATGCGCACGAGCCGCCGACGGCTTGCAGGGTGGACCGCGAGCGCGATCTCCTCGACAGGATTAAGCCCGGCGGTCGCTGCCCCATATGCCAGGAGGACGAGCTGGTCCGCTTGCCGAATTGTCTTCCGCGTCCAATCCGTGGGCTTATCGTCCGCCAGATAGACGACTAGGTCATACTCGCTTTCGATCGCATTCAACCAATTCACGATTGTCGTGTCATCGAGCGGCAGATTCGGAAAGCGCGCTTCAAGATCCGCGCGCGTGAGAAAAAGACATTTCCCTGAACCGGTGAAGACGGATCGCACGCGGCGAAAGAATTCGGCCGGAGTGCCGCCGTGTCCAGCTGCAACCATCGTTACGGTTCGCGCCGCCACGACGCGAGCGCTGCCTATCACACGCGCGGTGGTATCGGCGAGCCTGCGCGCGATAGTAGCCAGCAACTGGTCGTAGATGGCTGGAACGCGGCGCGCGACCTCCTCGAACGAGGCGCGATCAAGTTCGAGCACGACCGAATCGCGCACCGCAGTGACCGTCGCGGTACGTAATCCTCCAGCGAAAAACGCGATTTCGCCGATCGGCTGGCCGACGCCGATTTCGGCCAGGGGAACCGGCTGTCCTGTGACCCGCACCTCGAATCGGCCGGAAACGACGACAAAAACCGCATCGGCCGCGGTGTTCTGCAACACCAGCGTTTCGCCGCTGAGCAGGTGGCGAACTCTGGCCCGCGACCAGATCTCGGCCTGCTGATTTTGCGACAATTCGCCGAAGGCGGTCGAGGCCGTTGCGACGTTTGGCAACACGGAATCGAGCGAGGTCATGACAGCGTTGGTCTTAAGCAATCTCCAGCATGCGCCGAAAGTCGGCGCGGAGGACAACGTTGCTCAAGCCCGCCCATGCTAGTGCGGCTGCTGCGCTGCTGCTGGCCGATCCGACGGCTGCTTGGCGGGCGGTTCCGCCTTCTCCGTTTTCGGTCCTGTCTTCGGCTCGCTCGGGCGCACGATCCGCGACAGATAGGCTTCGATATCGGACAGACTGAGCGGCCATAACGACCGCGGCGGTTCCGAGGCAGCGGGAGACGCCGAGGGACCGGTCGGCGCGGTCTTTTGGGCCGGCATTGCCGACCCAGCGGGCGGTATCGTTTCGGACGGGGTCGCGAGGCCGGCGGCAGGAGTTTTCTCCAAGGGTACTGCGGGAACGGCAGCGGTCGTCGTTTGCTTCGGCGTCGCGTCATGCTCGCCCGCCGGTGCGCCGCCCGGCTGCGCGGGCGCATCGGCATTACCGAGGATGATCGGCAAGCCGTCTTTGCCGCCACCGATGATCACGGTCTTCGCATTCGTCGACTGCGAGAGCTGCAGCGTCGCCTCTATGCCGCGCCAACGCAGGTAGGAATCCGAGATCCCTTGGCTTACGGTTTGCTGAAAATCGCGGATGCCTTCGGCCTCGATCCGCTTGCGTTCCGATTCCCTTTTCTCGCGCTCGACGCGAAATTTGTATTCCTCCGAAATGTAGTACTGCTCGGTCTTGCGATTGATGGCCGCGACGACGAACTGCGGCAACTCAATGCCGTATAGAAGTGTGTCATAAAGGGTGAACAGGTCCCTGAGAGGCACGCGATACGCTGCTTCCCCTTCGCGTTCCATCATCCTCTCGCTCGACTTCTCCAACGTAAGCTGACGGATTTTCTCCTGGATTTCCTGGCGTGCCGTCGAATAAACCTGTTCGGCGGTGTACTGAGCAATGACTTCGCGCGTCAGACTCCCGATTCCAGGCCGAGCTATCACTTGTAAGTAATTCGGCCCGATCACTTGATGGAGGACAGGTATTGCATCGCGCTGCAGCCGAAATCGAGCATTGATCGAGGCAGTCAAGCTCACGCCGTCGCTGGAAATGGCGTTGTAGGATTCCGTAAGGGATTGCAGCCGCAGATCGTACAGGAACAATTCATCCCACGGCAAAATGAGGTGTAGACCCTCGTCCCTCAGCTGACGCGGATCGAGCACGGTGCCGCCGCCGAAACGTTTCCACAGGACGCCGACATGGCCGCTCGGAACCGTCACCACCATGTGAGGATAAAGCACGACGCCCACGAGCGTCAGGACCATCAAGTAGATCACGAGACCTGGTAGATAGCGATCGACGAACCGCCACCATCGGGAGCGTGTCGTCGGCGGCGGTGGCGTCCCGTCCACCGACCAGAGATACGCTTTCATCAGCCATTCTCCATCGAATGCCGCCCGACGAGACGACCCTCATCCCTGCGAAGCCGGAGAGCGCAGGGATCCAACGCGCGGGGATGACTGCCGTCCTGGGTTATTAGCACCACTGTCCCGTCCTGCCGCAACAGCGGCGACCGTTCGTCGCAGAGCTTGCGCTCAAAATCCATAGTCCGCCGCGGCGATCCGCCCGGCGATGGAACTCCACCAGGCCGTGGCCGAAATCTTCGGCCCGGCGATGTTCGGCCGGTCTCGGCTTCGGTGCGCAGCGGAGGGGGCATGGAGCGGAGGTTATGCGATTTACCGCATGGCCGCACGCGCTAATCGCCTCGCCGGCCCTTAATGAATTCATCAAATCTTGCAATAGGTTGCGCGGCCAGACCGTCGGACGCGCGGGTGCTCATTGCGCCGCCTCGCCTTGCGCCGGGCGCACACCGCCGAGCAGGCGTTCGCGTAGGTTCACGATCTCCCCGACAACCACGATCGCCGGAGTCCCGAGTTGATGGTCTCGCGCATCGCCGGCGAGGCAACCCAGCGTGGACACCACGATGCGCTCGTCGAGCGTGGTCGCACCGACGATGACCGCGGCCGGCGTGCTCGGCGCTAAACCGCCACGCATCAATTCATCGGCGACGTTGGCAAGATTGCGCATCGCCATATAGAGCACGATCGGCTGCCCGGTTCGCGCGAGTGCCGCCCAATCGGCGCAATCGTCATCCGCGCCGTAACCGACGGCCAGGATGATGGCCCGGTTGATCCCTCGGAACGTGGCCGGTATCGCGGCCGCGGTCAGTCCGGCCAGCCCTGCCGTCACGCCTGGGATGATACGATACGGCACGCCGGCGGTTGCCAGCGCCAACGCTTCCTCGCCGCCCCGTCCGAATACGCAAGGGTCGCCACCCTTGAGCCGCAAGACGCGGTTGCCGGCGCGTGCCAGTTCGACGAGACGGGTCGAGATGTCGGCCTGGTCGGCGGAGGGCTTGCCGCCGCGCTTGCCAGCGAATTCGAGCCGTGCCTGGGGGCGTGCGAGCGCCAACACCCGGACATCCACGAGCGCATCGTGAACGACGACGTCAGCCTGTGAAAGCCCCGCGAACGCATCGAGGGTCAACAGGCCCGGGTCTCCCGGCCCCGCTCCGGCAAGCCAGACGTGTCCCGGCGCCAGCACGGGAGCATCGGCGCGTACGGAGGCGACTTTGCTTCGGTCGTTCATCGAACTTCCCCCGGCGAGTGACACCGCCCGCCCAACGAGCGAGCATATGCAAGCGACGTGCCGTTCTGCTTGCCGTCGATCGAGCGACGGCTATAGTCGGGCGGCCTTCCAGAAGCGCAGTTATTCCCGCAACTGTAGACGGCGAGCTTCACTGGACGAGCCACCGGAACCGGGGATGCTCCGGGAAGGACGAGGGCATGGGTGAATCCGCGTGTCAGGAGACCCGTCGAGGGCGGGGATGGCAAATACCATGAGCCTACATCTGCTTCGGCGCACGGCGCTGGTCGCGGTACCATTGCTGCTCGCAACCACCTCGGCATCCGCGCATCATGTGATGGACGGCAAGACTCCCTCGACATTCGTCGAAGGCCTGTTGTCCGGCCTCGGTCATCCGGTCATCGGACCCGATCACCTCGCCTTCCTGCTGGGAGTGGGCATCGCCGTCGGCTACGGCGGACTCAATCTTGCACTGCCCGTGCTGTTCGTCCTTGCCTCTGCGATCGGTGTCACGCTGCACGTGAACGGTATCAACGTGCCCGCCGCCGAGATCGTGGTCGCGGTCTCCGTCCTGCTTTTAGGTTTCCTGATCGCACGCGGACGCACCGTCCCGATCTGGATATGGGCCGTGCTCTTCGCCGTCGCCGGGCTGTTCCACGGCTATGCCTACGGCGAATCGATTTTCGGCGCCGAGGCTTCTCCGCGCTATGCCTACCTCGTGGGGCTGGTTCTGATCCAGAGCGTGCTCACCATCGGTACCGCGCTGTTGGCGCGACGCCGAGGCGGCAGCGTCTCCGCGCTCGCGCCGCGGCTTGCGGGGGCGGCAATCGTCGGGGTCGGGTTTGCAGCGCTGATCGGCCAGCTCGTTCCCGGCGCCCAGCCCTGATCGAGTTCCGACCGTGCCTGCGCGCCCAGCTCATGTTCCAGGGCGCGGCGCGGCGGCACGGCACGGCAACAATCCCGATCTCAGGCGCAGCGCCGAGTGTCGGCTGACGGGCCCCAGGCCGGGCCCGGGCGAGTGCGGGAATTGTTCTCGTTATATTCGGATGAAAATAACGCTTGTGGCCACGGCCGCCCAGCGGTTAGAAATCGCTATGTACTGCTGAATATATCGCTGGAGAGCTGCCATGTCGTCAGCCCGCTTTGGTCGCCTCGCGGCGGCATCCGTTGCAGTCGCCATGATCGGCGCCCCACACGCGGTGGCAGCCGCCGACACCAACGTTGCCGTTGCCGCGAACTTCGCCGAGCCGGGCAAAGAAATCGCACAACGTTTCGAGCACAGCACCGGCCACAGAGCGATCTTGAGTTTCGGCGCCACCGGGCAGTTCTACGCGCAACTCATCCAGGGGGCACCGTTCCAGGTGTTTCTTTCAGCCGATCAGAGCACTCCAAAGAGGCTGGTCGATGACGGTCTCGCCGTCGGCGACAGCCTGTTCACCTATGCTGTCGGCAAGCTCGTTCTTTTCAGCAGAGATGCCAGTCTCGTGAAGGGCGAGCAGACATTGAGGGACGCGAAGTTCAACAAGATCGCCATCGCCAACCCCACGACTGCTCCCTATGGCACTGCGGCCGTTGAGGCGATGAAGGCGGTCGGGGTCTACGACAAGCTCGCCGGCAAGACCGTGCAAGGCAGCAATATCGCGCAGACCTTCCAGTTCGTGGATACCGGCAACGCCGAACTGGGATTCGTTGCGTTATCTCAGGTCACGGGCCGCGAGGGTGGCTCGCAATGGCTCGTCGCGGAGAATCTCTACCGTCCCATTCGCCAGGACGCTGTCCTTCTGAAGAGCGGCGCCGGCAACCAGGCGGCGCGGGCATTCGTCGCCTTCCTGAAAGGCTCCGAAGCCGCCGCCGTGATCGAGAAATACGGATACGGGACAAAGTGAACGACAGGACGTCGAGGCAATGCCCGGATTGGCGGATCTCTGGTCACCGATACGGCTGACGCTCGCCCTCGCGTCGATCACGACGGTTCTTTTGCTCGTCATCGGAACGCCGATCGCATGGTGGCTTGCGCGCTCGAAGGCGCGGTGGAAAGAGGCGATCGCCGCAGTCGTGGCACTGCCGCTCGTGCTACCGCCGACCGTCCTCGGCTTTTATCTTCTCATCGCATTGGGCCCGAGCGGGCCGGGCGGCTGGATCGCAAGCCTTTTCGGCTTGCGATCCCTTGCGTTCACCTTCGAGGCGCTGGTCATCGGATCGGTCATCTACTCGATGCCGTTCGTGGTTCAGCCGATCCGGATCGCCTTCGAGGCCTTTGGCGAGCGGCCGCTTGAAGTCGCTGCGACGTTGCGCGCTTCTCCGTGGGATGCATTCTGGACGGTGGCCGTCCCGCTGGCGCGGCCGGGATTCATGACCGGTGCGGTACTTGGGTTTGCTCACACGGTCGGCGAATTCGGCGTGGTGCTGATGATCGGCGGGAACATTCCGGGTCAGACGAAGGTGCTCTCGGTCGCCATCTACGATTACGTAGAGTCCTTGCAATGGACGCAGGCTCATATCCTGGCGGCTGGTATGCTGGTATTTTCGTTCGTGGTCATCCTCGCGATGATCATGATCGAGAAGCGGATCGCGCGACCCCGGACATGAGTTACTCCGACGCGACGATCAGGGCCCGATACGTCGGCGCGCTGGGAAGCTTCCAGATCGATGTTGCGTTCGACGCCCCGATGCGGGGAATTACGGCGCTGTTCGGGCCCTCGGGGTGCGGAAAGACCACCATCCTGCGCTGCGTGGCAGGCCTCAGTCGCCTGCCCGGCCGCCTCGCGGTCGGCGGAGAGCTGTGGCAGGACGACGAGACCGGCGCATTTCGCGAACCGTACGAGCGGCCGATTGGATACGTTTTCCAGGAGGCCAGTCTGTTCGCGCACCTGTCGGTGCGCGGGAACCTGCTGTACGGTCGGCGGCGCGCGCTGAGGAAAGGCGTGGGGGAAAAGATCCGGCTCGATGATGTGGTGGAGCTGCTGGGGGTCGGGCATCTGCTCGATCGCGCGACCGGGGCGCTGTCGGGCGGCGAGCGCCAGCGCGTTGCGCTCGGCCGAGCCTTGCTCGCACAGCCGCGTCTACTCCTGATGGACGAGCCGCTATCGGCGCTCGACCGAATGACCAAGGAGGAAATCTTCCCTTATTTTGAGGCGCTTCATTCCGCACTGTCGATACCGGTACTGTATGTGAGCCACGACATTTCCGAGGTCGAGCGACTCGCCGATCACATGGTCCTTCTCGAGGCCGGGCGGGTTGTCGCCACTGGCCCGCTCAACGACCTGCTGGCCGACAGCAGATTGCCGATCGCGCGCAGTCCGCAGGCCGCGACCGTGCTGGAAGCATGCGTGGGGGCATTCACAGCGGAGGACAGCCTGACTGCCCTCGACATCGACGGCGAGACGCTGCTGTCTCCGGGACGCATCGGGAAGGAGGGCAGCACGCACCGCGTCCGGATCGCCGCCAGCGATGTCAGCCTCTCTGTCGAGCGTCCCTCGCCGACGACAATTCTCAATATCGTGCCGGTTCGGGTGAAGGACATTCAGCCGCTGGAGCAAGGGCAGATAAACGTGGTGGTCACCATCGGCCACCGCGAAGGAGGCCGCAAGCTCCTGGTCCGCGTGACGCGGCGTGCGCAGCGTGTGCTCGGGTTCGGTCCAGGCCAGGACCTGTACGCGCAGATCAAGGCTGTATCCCTGGTGGCGTCGTCCGGAGGGCGAGCGGCATCAGCCCGGCCTGCGGCGCGCAACGGCTTGCCCTAGCGACCGACACTGCTGCATTTCAGGGTTGGACTCCCGCTGGCGCGCGCCGGCGCGAGAGCGGGAAAGTGTCACTTGACGATCCGGCAGCCGTCGGCCTGACTGCCCGGAGTATTCGCTCGGGAACCAAGCACCATGGCCGGCACTCGTCTTTCCATCCGTATCGACTTGGCGAGCGGAGATCGTATCGGTCCGGGCAAGATTGCCCTGCTGGAAGCGATCCGGTCGACCGGATCGATCTCGGCGGCCGCGCGCTCGCTAGGGATGTCGTACCGGCGCGCATGGCTGCTGGTCGAGGAGATCAACCATGCGCTGCGTGAGCCCGCCGTGACCGCGGAGACCGGTGGGCGCCGCGGCGGAGGGGCGGCCGTCACTCCCGTCGGCCAGCGGATCGTCGGCCTCTACCGCGCCATCGAATCGCATGCGCGGTCGGTGGCGGGCAGTGAATTCCGCGCGATTGGAAGACTGGTTCGCGAGGACAAGGCGCCGGCTTGAATTGCGCCGCCGACCTCGAACAAGCCGGCCCAGATCGCGGGGTTACCTGTTGCCGCGCAGTCCGCATCTGTCCCTTGACGCATGGCCGGCTCGTTAACTCGCTCGCGAGCGGTGCGCTGCCCCGGCGCCATCAGTCGCCCTGCTGGTGATGCGCCGTCTCCCAGAACAGCTCCTTCCAGTCCCCGACCTTTGCCTTCATGGTGCCGATGCGGTTGAGAAACGCCGTGAAATGCGCGATGCGCTGCGGCCGTGCGGTAAACTCGAAGCTCGGGTCGTTGAGCTGGGCGACAAGATCGTCGATGTTCTCGGGCGCCTTCTGGACGTCCTTCCACAGCGCGGCGGCGGCGCGCTTGTCCGCATTGGCGACCTTGATCGATTCGCCCAACGCGTTGGCGACCGCCTTGAACAGGGCCGGATTCTTCTCCTTGGTCTGCTTCGTCGCCAGCAGCGTGATCTGCGTCAATGGCCCGCCGAATACCTTGCGGCTATCGGTGATGATGTGGGCGCCCGGCAACTTCAAGCCGCGGTCGGTGAAGGGCTGCACGGCGATGTGCGCGGTCACGGTTGCCTTGCCGTAGCCGGCAGAGAGCGCGGTCACCGCGTCCGGATGGCCGAGCGCCACGGTCAGGTGGTCGAGGCGATGGGGTTCGTTCCACTGCTGCTCCGCCGCCATCTGCAGCATCATGGCGTTGAACGACAGCCGCACCGTCGGCACGGCAATGCGGTCCCTGTCGGTGAAATCGGCGAGCGTTTTGATGTTTGGATTGATGGTGTAGAGCGTCATCGCTCCGTTCGACATGGCTCCAACGGCTTTGATCTCGTTCGCCGTGCCGCGCGTTTTTTCCCAGAGCGTCAGCAGTGACGGCAGGGCCGCAGTGCCATAGTCCGCCGCTCCCGACAGCAAGGCGTCGATGATGGGACCGGGACCGCTCAGCGCGGTCGCGGTCGCTTCGATCTTGCCGAGGCCGAGCTTGGTGGCCTCCTGCTGAAGGATGCCGCCGCTGACCATGATGTCGACGGGGATATAGAGTAGCCCGCGTTGCTGCACGAAACTGACCTTGAGCGGGGTCTGCGCGCCAACGATCGCGGGCGCGGCAAGCAGGCTTACGCCGCCCGCCAACGTGACGACGGCTTGCCGGCGGCTCACCAGCCCAACCGTGCTTATCCCTGGCATTGTCTCGTCTCCGGGTTGGTCTTTATTTTTTGCGTCAGCGCCAACTTCGACGCTCGCACAGTTCATGATAGACTTCTACATTGCGTCAACAAATAATCCGAGCCGGAGGCGCTCAGGGCAAAGGCATGAAGATCCATTCCAACAGCAAGGAATTGGGCGCCAGGATCGAGGATGTCGACCTGGCCCAACCGGTCTCGGATAGCGACTTCAAGCAGATCCTGCGGGCGCTCGGCGAGCACGGCGTGTTGTGCTTCCCCAGGCAGCGCCTCGGGACCGGGGAATTCGCGCGGTTCGGGCGCATGTTCGGCGAGCTCGAGATCAACGTCGCCAATCAATTCCACGAACCGGGCTTTCCCGAAGTGATGGTTCTGTCCAACATGACCGTCGACGGCAACCCGATCGGGCTCGGCGATGCCGGACAGGGCTGGCACACCGATATGTCCTACAGCAAGGAGATCGCGCTCGCCAACGTGCTCCACGCCATCAAGGTGCCCATGCGCGAGGGTAGGTCGCTGGGCGATACCCAATTCCGCAATATGCATGCCGCTTATGAGGACCTGCCGACCGAAATCAAGACGCGGCTCGAAGGACGCACCGCCACCCACGACTTTGCCAAGTTCTGGGACATGATGCGCACGCGGGTGGGCTCGCAGCGCTCGGCCCTCACGCCGGAGCAGCGCGCCAAGAAGCCGCCGGTGTCGCAGCCGATCTTTCGTACCCACCCGATCACCGGACGCACCGTCCTCTACTGCAATCCGGGCTATGCCACGCGCATCGATGGAATGCCGGAAACCGAAAGCGCCGAACTGCTACGGTTTCTGTTCGAGCACCAGGAGCAGGAGAAATATTTCCATGCGCACAAATGGGCAGAGGGCGATGTTCTGATGTGGGACAACATCGGCACCGTTCACAACGCCGTGCCCGACTACCGCCCGGACGAGCCGCGCTATATGCGCCGCGTGCAGATCATGGCCACCAAGGACTACGCCCGCCTCGCCGCCTGAGCGAGTCTAAGAAAATGCAAGACGGAGGACATGCGATGGGCACAGCTGTAGTGCGGGCAATGCAGCAACTGGGCGGATGGATATTTGCGGGACTCGCGCTGATCGTGTTTGCGGCTACGGCATCCGCGCAAGTGCCGGAAATCCGTTTCGCGCGGCAGTTCTCGATGGGCTACCTGCAGTTCAACGTGATGGAGGAGCACCATCTGCTCGAGAAGCACGCCCGCGCCCTCGGCATTCCCGAGGTCAAGGTGACGTGGGCGACATTCAACAGTCCGGCAGCCATGAACGACGCGCTACTGTCCGGCTCCACCGACATCGTCTCCGGCGGCGTTCCCGGCCTGCTGACGATCTGGGCACGCACGAACGGAACAGCGAACCCGGTCAAGGGTGTAGCCGCATTTTCCTCGCAGCCGATCCTGCTCAATACGCGCAATCCGAAGATCAACGGCATCAAGGACTTCACCGAGAAGGACAAGATTGCGGTGCCGGCCGTCAAGGTCTCCGTGCAGGCGATGATGCTGCAGATGGCGGCGGCCAAGCAATGGGGACAGGCCAATTTCGCCAAGCTCGACCCGCTGACGGTGGGCATGTCGCCGCCGGACGCGACGATCGCGCTGCTGAGTGACTCGGCTGATATCGCCAGCGTGTTCAGCGTGCCGCCGTTCCAGTACCAGCAGCTGGAGAAGCCCGGCATCCACACCGTGCTGAACTCCTACGAAGTATTCGACGGGCCGCACACGTTCACGGTCGCATGGACCTCCAGCCAATTCCGCGACAAGAATCCTGCGCTTTACAAGGCGCTGATTGCCGCCTTCCAAGAGGCGACGGAAATGCTCGGCAAGGACGTCAAGCCAGCCGCGCAATACTGGATCGACAATGTCAAATCGAAGATGACCGTCGAGAAGGTGGCCGAAATAGCATCCGGCAAAGATGTGAAATGGACGATGGTGCCGGAGAGCACGATGAAATATGCCGAATTCATGCACGCGGTGGGCTCCATCAAGATCGTCCCGGCGAACTGGAGGGAACTGTTCTTCCCCGAAGTGCATGGACTGCCCGGCAGCTGAAGAATGAAGGGGCACGCCTCACGGAAGCGGCCGGCATCTCAAAGGCCGAAGCTGCGATGACCGCACGCCCCGCACCCCTGCTGCAGGTGCACGGGGTCACCCTGCAATACAAGACCCAGCAGCACCTGGTCACCGCCACCTATCGCGTCAGCTTCGACGTCTATGGGGCGGACCGCTTCGTCCTGCTCGGACCATCGGGTTGCGGGAAATCGACCCTGCTCAAAGCGGTCGGCGGCTACATGGCGCCGACCGAGGGCAGCATGCGGCTCAAGGGCGTGCCGATCCGCGGGCCGGGCGCGGACCGCGTTTTCGTGTTCCAGGAATTCGACCAGTTGCTTCCCTGGAAGACCGTCAAGCAGAACGTGATTTTCGCGCTCGAGTCCTCGCGCAAGATGCGCGGAAAAGCGGCTGAAGCGCAGGCGATGCGGTACATCGAGAAGGTCAATCTCGCCAAGTTCGCAAATGCCTATCCGCACACGCTTTCGGGCGGCATGAAGCAGCGCGTTGCCATCGCGCGCGCGCTGGCGATGGAGCCGGACGTGCTCATGATGGACGAACCATTCGCCGCCCTCGACGCGCTGACGCGCCGAAAGATGCAGGAGGAGCTGCTCCAGCTGTGGGCCGAAACGCGCTTCACCGTGCTGTTCGTGACCCACTCGATCCCGGAAGCCGTGCTGCTCGGCAATCGCATCCTCTTGCTCTCGCCGCACCCGGGTCAGGTCAAGGGCGAGCTCAACAGCGACGGCAGCGATCGGGCCGATTCGGCAAGCGGGCGTAAGCTGTCCGATCGCATTCACGAGTTGCTGTTCGCTGATCGCATCGAGGAACAGGAGGTGGTCCGCCATGGTTGACGCTCGCACGACCGTAGGGCTCTGGCCGGCGGCTCCGCCGCTGCGACCGGAATACCTGCGCGAAATCGTCGCCGCCGACGACATCGGCGTGGTTCAACAGCCCCTGACAGTCTGGCAGCAACTCGCGAACCACGCCTGGCTCCGGAAGACGTTCATTTTGGTCGCAATAGCGGCTGCCTGGGAGATCTACGCCCGCCGGCTCGGCAATCCGCTGCTGGTACCGACATTCACGGCGACGCTCGAGGCGTTCGAGGCGGGCATGCTCAGCGGCGACATCCCCCAGAAGGTGTCGAACTCGGTGCAATTGCTGTTGAAGGGCTACGCGATCGGGCTGGCTCTGGCCATGGTCTTCACCGCGCTCGCCATGATGTCGCGGATCGGCAACGATCTGCTGGAGACGCTGACGTCCGCGTTCAATCCATTGCCCGCTATCGCGCTGTTGCCGCTCGCCCTCATCTGGTTCGGGCTGGGCGATGTCTCGATCATATTCGTACTGGTGCACTCCGTGCTGTGGGCGGTGGCGCTTAATACCCATTCCGGATTCCGGTCGGTTTCCAGCACGCTGCGAATGGTTGGGCGCAACTACGGACTCAAGGGCGTCCGCTTCGTCGCCAAGATTTTGATTCCGGCGGCCTTCCCCTCGATTCTCACTGGGCTGAAGATCGGCTGGGCGTTTGCCTGGCGCACGTTGATCGCGGCCGAACTGGTGTTCGGCGTCTCGTCCGGCAAGGGCGGCCTTGGCTGGTACATCTATGAAAACAAGAACATGCTCGACATTCCCGCGGTATTTGCGGGCCTGTTTACCGTGATCCTGATCGGCTTGATCGTGGAGAACCTCATCTTCCGCAACATCGAGGCCGCGACCGTGCGCAAATGGGGTATGCAGTTTTAGGAAGGCGGGGAACGCCTTCCGTCGTTCGACAACCGCCGTTTTGCTATTCGCGCGCGCGGGAGCGTATGTAGGCCCAGAGCTGGTCGAGTTCATCTGGGCCGACGATGCCCTGCCAAGCCGGCATCTGCCCTCGGCCATTCATCACCATCTGATCGAAGCGCGAACGCCCGTCGGCGTGCTGCTCTTTCAGGTCCGGTATTGCGCCTGTGCTCCTGAGCTTTTCACCATGACAAGACGCGCAGTGTTCGTCGTAGAGCTGTTCACCGGCTGCAATCATATCCTGGGCCGGCGCGACCGAACAGAAGCAAAACAATGTCCAGACGGCAACCAGCGGATCAATCGCGAAGCATTTTTTCCTCATGGTCAGCCGCGTACAAGCCGCGGCCGTGCCAGCGGAGGAATTGATCGTCCGCGCAGCCTGTTGTCCGCTTGCGAAGGGGGTACGCATTTGATCTAGTTGGTGGGTTTGAAGTTCCTACCATTGTCGCCGCCGGCTCGCTCAGAAACTTCAAATCTGAACCGCACTAAGAATGGCAAATTTGCTAGTGTCACTTTGATACCAAGTTTCGCATCAAAGCGCGGTTTCGCATCAAAGCGCGGCCCGAGGTTGCGAACTTCGGAATCGGCACACCGGTTTTAGGGCAGAAGTCCGGCTTCCTTGGAAGACCGGACCGAAAAAGAAGTCACAAGGGAGCGACGCATGATAAAGGGCTCTTTCTATATCGCAACCGCGATGCTTTGCGCCTTCGCGATGCAGGCCGCCGCGCAGACTAATGGATTCGAGCCGGTTACGCGCGACCAGCTCGTCAATCCGCCGCCGGGCGACTGGCTGATGCTTAACCGGACCTACGACGAGCAGCGCTTCAGTCCGCTCGATCAAGTTAACAAGGGCAACGTCAGTCAGCTCAAGATGGCGTGGACGCGTGGCCTCGCGGCCGGCACCTCGGAAACCACGCCGATCGTTGCCCAAGGCGTCATGTATGTGGTGAGCCCGGGCGCCGGCGTGCTGGCGATCAATGCGATCAATGGCGATCAGATCTGGGAATACTGGCGCGACATTCCCAAGGACATGGCTGACATCATCGGCGGGGCGCAGCGCGCGAGAACCAAAGGCCTCGCTATCTACGAGGACCTAGTGTTCTACGATGCGCCGGACGGCTTCATCGTGGCCTTGGATGCAAAGACGGGTAAGGTGCGCTGGGAGACCAAGGTTCACGACTACAAGGACCAGACCCAGTCCACATCGGCACCGATCGTCGCCGACGGCAAGGTGATCACCGGCCGCACCTGCGAAAAACGTGTCGGCTGTTTCATTGCAGCGCACGACGCCAAGACCGGCAAGGAACTCTGGAAATTCTACAACACGCCCGCGCCCGGCGAACCGGGTGGCGATTCATGGGGCGATGTGCCGCTCGAGCGGCGGATTGCGAGCAGCTGGGGCCTGCCAGGTTCCTACGATCCAGTGCGCAAGGTTCTCTTCTGGGCGATCTCAAATCCAAAGCCATGGACGCGTTGGAAACGCCACGGCAACGTCGACGCCGTCCCGCGCGCCGCTCCGTCCGAGCTCTATAGCAATTCCACCGTCGCCATTGATGTCGAGACCGGGAAGCTCGTCTGGTACTACCAGCATCTGCCCGGCGACGACTGGGACCTCGATCACATCCACGAGCGAACGCTCGTTCGCACGGTCATCAATCCCGATCCGGCGTTGGTCAAATGGATCAATCCCAATATCCCACGTGGCCAGGAGCGCGACGTGGTGGTCGAGGTCGCAGAGGCTGGCGGCATCTGGGTTCTGGATCGGCAGTCCGGGCAGTTCCTTTGGGCCACGCCATTCCCCCTCGACGTTCCCGACTTCCACATTTCCCACATCGACGTCGATACCGGCCGCACCCACATAAACTGGGACAAAGTGAAGAAAAAAGACGGGGACCGCGTACTCGTCTGTTTCCACAATACCCGGAGCTTATGGTCGACGGCCTACCATCCGGGGAAGAATTCTCTCTACATCCCTCATCACGATGCCTGTCTTGACATGACCGAAAACTACGCCAACCCGGCGGGCTTCGGTCCGCGGCGACAGGTCATGCGCCCGGGCGCCGATCCGCAGAAATTCGCCTCAATCGCCAAAGTCAATCTGTCGACCGGCAAGGTCGACATCATTCATTCCCAACCGGTGCCTGGAAACGGATCGGCGCTGGTGACCGCCGGTGACCTGGTATTCTGGGGGGACATGGATCGCCGGTTCCGCGCCTTCGATGCCGATACAGGAAAGATTCTCTGGGAGACCGTGCTCGGAGGCATCATCTCGACAAGCACGATTAGCTACACGGTCAACGGACGCCAGTATGTGGCGGTGATGACCGGCGATGCGCAGTCGGGCACCGCCGGACTGCTTAATGTCGTCAAGAGCTTCAAACCGGTACGAGGCCATAACGCCATCTACGTCTTCGCGCTGCCCGAGATGCGCTGAATGAAGCGTGTGCTCGCCTCTCTCCCCGCTCGCCCGGGCGGGGGGAGAGGCATCCCGCGCGTGCCCGGCTGCACAGACGAATTGATGTTCAATTTCGAGGCTGCACTCCGGGATTCGCGAGCCGCATCGGCAGCCCCTGCTGATACGCGACGATCTGCTCGAACGCCTCGCGGAAATACAGTTCGAAGTTGGTCCATTCGGCCCAGCCAAGATGGGGCGTGCAGAGAACATTCGGCATCGACAAGAATGGATGATTTCCGTTGGTGATCGGCTCCTGTTCGTAAACGTCGACGGCAGCATAGCCGGGTCGGCCCTTCCGCAGCGCGGCCAACAAGGCTCCCGGCTGTATGAGCTCGGCCCGCGCGGTGTTCACGAGCAACGCCGTCGACTTCATGCGATCGAGATCGTTCGCGCCGACGATGCCGTCAGTCTCGCGCGTGAGCCGCACATGCAAGGACAACACGTCGGAACGCTCGAACAGTGCCTGCTTGCTTGCGGCCCGCGCGTAGCCCGCAGCGGCGGCTTTCTGCAAGGACGACTTTTGACCCCAGACCAGAATATCCATTCCGAGCCCCCGGCCGCCCTCCGCGACCAACTGCCCGATCGCGCCTAGGCCGAAAATGCCGAGGGTCGATCCGCGCAGTCGATGTGACAGCGTGCAGGGCCATTCTCCGTGCTTCATGCGTTCGGCTTCGAGCGCCACGTTGCGACGTGACGCCACGATCAATGCGAGGGTGAGTTCGGCCGGCGCAACCGGTGAATTGCTCTGGCCAGTCGCGACCGGAATCCCGAGTTCGGTGCAGGCAGCGAAGTCGATCATTTTGGAATTGCGGCCGACGAGCGCGATGAGCTTGAGCTTAGGCAGTCTTTCGAGCAGAGCCCGGGAAAATTCGACTCGTTCGCGAATCGAAACGACGATGTCGGCATCGCGAAGGCGCTCGACGAGTTGATCCAAATCGCGCGCCGGCTCACGATGGCGTAGGACGTCGTGATGGCGAATCAGCGAAAAACATTCAAGCTGATCGACCATATCTTGATAATCATCCGGAATAACGATTTTCATCCAGCGGGTCGCCTTAACTCACGAGTGATCGGGGCCAGCGCTCATCTCGGATGTTGGGCAGGCAAGCCTGCTTAGGCCTTCGCCAATTCATGCGGGTAGTCGCGCAGCAGCCGGCCGTAGCCGGGGATGCTGTCGCCTCTTTTCAGCAGGCGCAAACCCGCCCACAGGCTGACGGCATTGTTCGCGAGGACCGGCTTGCCGAGTTCGCGCTCCAGCCGCTCGACGACCCTCATCGAAGGCCAGTTGCCGCCGGGCATCACAATGGCGTCGGCGTCCGGCCGGTCGGCCCGGCGGCCGAGTTCATAGGCTTTTTCCGAACCGACCCGGCCGAGCTCGATCGAAGCCACGAACCCCACCACCTCGCTATGGACGACCTCGAAACCGCTCATCTCCATGAAGTCCACCATGGGCTTGTCCATGGCTTTGCTCCACGGCGCGCCGATGGCGATCTTCTGGGCACCGAGCCGCCTGAGGGCATCGACGAATGCGGTCGCCGCCGTGGTCGCCGGTTTGCTGGAGGCATCCTCCATGCGCTTGATCAGCTCGCGGTCGTAGCCCTTGCCTTTGGCAAGGGTGGGAGCGGTCGCCGCAAACACGATGGCATCGACCTCAGCGTCGGCGAGCTTGCGGCTCTCCGCTTCGAGTTCGAGGACGCAGCGCATCTGCTCTTGCGGCGTGATATCGCGGTAGGCGACGCGTCCGGTATGCAGCGAGATGGTCGGCGGCAACGCCGCCGAGAACTCCGGCTCCTGGGTCGTGTTGGACGAAGGCGTCAACAAACCGAAGCGGTGCGTGCTTTCGACATGGGCCACGTCCGGCGCCCCACTCACTGCGACCCTTCAAGGCCGGCGGCCTTGATGACGGCGTGGAATTTTTCCGACTCCGACTTGATGTAGCGCGCGAATTCTTCCGGGCTGCTGCTGCTCACGGCCTTCGAACCCTGGCGCAATATCGCGTCCTTCACGTCGGCCATGGCAAGCGCCCGCACCATGCCGCCATGCAATCGGCTGATGATCTGCGGCGGCACGCCGGCGGGCGCGAGCAACCCGCTCCATCCGACCACGACCACGCTCGGATAGCCCGATTCGACCACGGTCGGCGTGTTGGGAAACTGCTCGTCGCGCTGTTCGCCAAACGTGGCGAGCAGATTGAGCTTTCCCGTCTCCACGTGATCCGTCACGCCGGCCGTGGTCGTGAACGCGAGCGGGATCTGTCCGGCCAGCACGTCGGTGATCGCCGGCGTCTGTCCGCGGTAGGGCACGTGGGTCATCTTGATATCGGCGGCGATCGACAGCAGCACGCCCATCAGGTGGGTCATGTTGCCGATCCCGAACGAGCCGTAGTTGAGCTGCCCGGGGCTCGCCTTCGCCCGCTCGACGACATCCTTGATCGACTTGATCCCGGAAGTGGGATTGACCACGGCGCCCAGCGGGTTGGCGGTCGTCTGGGTAATCGGGACGAAGTCGCGAAGCGCGTCATAGGGCAGTTTCTTGTAGATGAAGGCGTTGGTCGTCACCGCACTCACCGGAGCATAGACCAGCGTGTAGCCATCGGGCTTCGCCTTGGCGGCCGTTTCCATTCCGATGATCGCGTTGGCGCCCGGACGATTCTCCACGACTCCCTGCTGGCCCCAGAGCTCGCCCATCTTCTGCGCGAGAACCCGCGCCTGGAGGTCTACGCCGGACCCGGCCGCTTGCGGCACGATGATGCGGATCGGGCGGTTGGGAAAATCGTCCGGCGTCTGCGCGGCAGCGCCGGCGGCGACCGCGAGCACTGCCACGCTCGTGAGCGCGGCAAATAGCGTGCCTCTATTCATTGGCGCTCCTCCCCAAAGTTTTTTCCGCGCCATGCTAGGCTGCGGATCGTTGCCGTCAGCGTACCAGCGCCTTCGGCGGCAGCCTAATGACGCCGGCTGGCGGGTGTCGTCAACCGCCGACCGCGGCGAGCGTCGCGTGCTCGGCTTGACCGCGGCGCGGCGCCGCGTGGAGCATCTCCATGAGCTTTCGCACCGAGCCCAGATTTTCCAGATCACCGACGGCGTCGATCACCCCCGCGATCGCGGATGGGGGCAGTACGCCGTCCGCGTAGGTGCGGAATTTGCTCTCGATCTGGCCGCGCGATAGCGGGTTTTCCGCCGAACCGCGCGGATGGTCGCAGCGAGCCGTGAGCGTCGTGCCGTCGGTTTCGATCTCGACCACCGCCTGCACTCCGGTCAGCGCCGCATCCGGCCGGATCTCGATCTGCTCGGCCGCCGCGCGCCGCATTTTCGGATCGTCGTAGCGGGCGGGCTCGAACTGGGCGAGCGTCAGCTCTTGATCGTGCAGGATCACCGCCGCGGTGTAATGGCCGGAAATCAGCGCGTCGAACTTCGCCTTGTACTGCGCGAGCTTGCCATGCAGATCGAATGCCGGCTGGCTCAACGCCACGCGGACTTTTTTCACCCGGGCGGGATCGATCTTGTGCTGTTCAACGAGATCGAACATCGCGGTGTTCATGCCCTGGATCGACGAGGCGGATGGCCATAGGCGCAACGCGATCTGTTCGAGCTCCCAGCGTTTTCCGAGATCGGCGGTGACGGCCTCGGGACGGCCGCCATTGGCATAGACGTTGTAGAGGCCGCCATCCTTGGCGGTCAAAAATTCGCGCGTCGCCAGAAACTTCTGCTCGGCCAGCAGCGCCGCCAGCAACCCCGAGAGCGCGCCGCGGCACTGGTGGAACTTCACCGTCGGCGTGCCCCACGCCGCGAAGGTGCCGGCCGCCTGGCTGCCGGCGAGGCCGAACGCCTTGGCCATGGTCTCGGCATCGAACCGGCGAAGCCGGCCGACCGCGGCGGCGGCGCCAAACGGCCCCAGAACACCGGGGCCGTGCCAGCCCTTGGCCCGGAACACGGGGTAATCGAGGCCGATTCCGACCCGGGTCGTCACTTCGCATCCGGCGGCGATGGCAACCATCAGCTCGCGGCCCGACAAGCCGTCGCGTTCGGCGATCGCCAAAGCGGGCGGGATCACTTCCGGCGTCACGTGGGTCAACGTCGGCCGGTGCACGTCGCACATGGTGACCGCAGTGACGAGATAGCCGTTGAGAATCGTCGCGCCGGCGAGCGACAGGCGGTCCCCGCCTATGACGCTGCTCTCGTGGGATTGCGCCAGCGTTGCCGCCAGGGCGGCGAGCTGTTGCGTCTCCTCGCCGCGGTGTCCGGCCACCGCGCATGCCAATGTATCTAGCAGGACATTCTTTAAGTGGTCTCGGACCTGTCCCGGAAGATCGTCGTATTGCAACGACGCCGCAAAGCCGGCCAGCACCTCGGTGACGTCTCGCGACATGCAATACTCCCTTGCGGAAGGCCATTTTCGAAGAATTCCGAGATCATGCCTTCGCGATCTCCGCATGCATCGTAATGGGAATCAGAAGCCGCAGGCAACCTCGGCATGTGCACAGAGCGCGCGGTGCGTAAACCCCTCTGCAAGTCCCGCGCTGCGTCGAACCCGTGCGATCCCAGCGGAAACCACCATACCAGCTCGCGCGCCACCCAAAATACAAACCACAATGCTCGCAGGATTGCGGCAGCAGCCACTTGACCCCCGTGCGGGCCGCCCGCGTTTGCTGAAACTAGGGATTTGAAGTAGGCTGGTTGTGCCGGTCTTGTGCCTGTTTCAATGGCATGCTGCGCAGGTCCCGATGAAAATTCTTTTCGTTCATCCTGGTCCGCTGCTCTACACGAATGTTTTCCTGCGCCTTGAACCGTTAGGCCTCGAACTGGTGGCGGATGCCGCGCGCCGCGCCGGGCACTCAGTCCGACTCATGGACTTGCAGGTGGAGAGCCACGCCGCCTATCACCGCATGATCGCCGAGTGGCAACCGGATTTCATCGCCTTTTCCTGCAACTACCTCGCCAATGTGCCCGAGATCGTCGATTTGGCGAAGGCGACGAAGCTTGGTTTGCCACGCTCTTTCATCTGCGTCGGCGGCCACAGCGCCTCCTTCACCGCGAGCGCCATTCTTGAACACGGCGAGGGCGCAATCGATTGTGTGCTCAAGGGCGAGGGCGAGCCGGCCATCGTCAAGCTGCTTGAAGCCGTCGTGGGCGACCGCAGCGCAATCGCCAAAGTGCCCGGCGCCGTCACCGCTGACGGCGAGGGTCCTCGGCCGGGCTTCGTCGAGCACCTCGACGAAATCAGGCCCGCGCGCGACCTGGTGCGGCACCGCCGCAAATATTTCATCGGCGTGCTCGATCCTTGCGCCTCGATCGAATTCTCGCGCGGATGCCCATGGGACTGCTCGTTCTGCAGCGCCTGGACTTTTTATGGCCGCAGCTATCGGCTGCGCAGTCCGGAACGTGTGGTCGAGGATCTCGCCTCCATTCCGGAGCCGGGTGCTTTCATCGTGGACGACGTCGCGTTCATTCAAGAACGGCACGGCTTTGCAGTCGGCGAGGCGATTGCCCGCAAGGGAATCCGCAAGAACTTCTATTTGGAAACGCGCGGCGACGTGCTGCTTCGAAACAAGGAGGTGTTCCAGTTCTGGAAGAAGATCGGCCTCACCTACATCTTCCTCGGCATCGAGGCGATCGATGAGGATGGCTTGCGAAAGTTTCGCAAACGCATCCCCCTTGGGCGCAATTTCGAGGCGCTGGAGTTCGCTCGCTCACTGGGCATCGATGTGGCAATCAACATCATTGCCGACCCGGACTGGGATGAGGATCGGTTCCGTGTCGTGCGTGATTGGTGCATGAATGTACCGGAGGTGGTGAACATCAGCATCAATACGCCCTATCCGGGCACCGAGACCTGGATCACCGAGCAACGCCGATTGGAGTCACGAGACTATCGCCTATTCGATATCCAGCATGCCGTGCTGCCGACAAAGTTGCCGCTTGCGACGTTCTATCGCGAACTCTTGCACACCCAACGGGTGCTCTACCGCAAGCATATGAGCTGGTGGACGGCACCTATGCTTGCCGCTGTGCTCGCGCGCAATCTCGTCCGCGGGCAGACCAATTTCGTGCGTGGAATCATGAACTACAACAAGGTCTACAATGCCGAGAAGATGCTGGCGGACCATGCCAGGCCGGTCCATTACGAGTTGCCATTGCCGCCGCGGTCGGCGACGAATGGTCAGATAGCGAAAGCCTCCGAGCTCTATATTCATGCGCCCCGAGGGCGCGCCGGCCGCAGCATCGACGATTCCACCGAGCGCTTCGTCGAGACGACGCGCATGGGGGCTTCCACTTGACCGAAAAATCAGCGCTATTGTTGTTTCAGTAGCCAGTCGAGCCTGAATGGAATCGATGGCAAGCGCCTAGTCACCGCGATTCCGGGCGCCAGGGGCCGCGGGTGGCGGGCATTCGCAACAGGATGTTCGCCCGGTCCGGCGAAGCGGTCGCCGAGGAGGATTGAATGCTAACGCGGCGATCCGTGCTTCTGCTGCCGATGCTCGCTGGCGCGCTCGCGCCATCCAGCTTCGAGGCGTTGGCGGACGACTATCCGTCCGGTCCAATCACTTTCATCGTATCCTTTCCTCCGGGGGGCAGCATCGACGTGGTCATGCGCGCCATGGCGGTGAAATTACAGGAGCGGCTCGGCAAGCCGGTCGTCGTCGAAAACCGCGCCGGCGCCGGCGGCGTGCTCGCGACGGGCGCCGTCGCCAAGGCATCGCCGGACGGCCTCACCCTGCTCGCCGCGGCGAGTTCGCTCGCCGCCAACGCCAAGCTGTTCAAATCCCTGCCGTTCGACACGCTCAAAGACCTGCAAACAGTCTCGCTCGTGTTTCGCACGCCACTCGCGCTGGTAGTCGATCCCAGCCTGCCGGTAAACTCGGTCGCAGAACTGATCGCGCTGCTGAAGCAGAAGCCAGGCCAGATCAACTTCGCACACGGCGGTCCGGGGTCGGCGATCCATCTCGCCGCCGAGCTGTTCCAAACCATGACTGGCACCAAGATGAACGGCGTGGCCTACCGCGGCGCCCCACTTGGCCTCAACGACGTGATGGCGGGCCATGTCGCGCTGATGTTCGCCGACGCCGGCAGCGTAATCGGGCAGATCAATGCGGGTAAGGTGCGCGCACTAGGCGTGAGCTCGACGATACGCGTTTCGGCCCTGCCTAATCTTCCGACGATCGCGGAGGCCGGCGTGCCTGGCTTCGATGCGGTCGGCTGGACGCTCATCTGCGCACCCGTGGCGACACCGAAGCCGATCGTCGACAGGCTGAGCGCAGAGCTTGCGGCAGCCGCCGAAACGCCCGAAGTCCATTCGCTGATCGTGAAGCTTGGTACCATTCCAGTGCAAAGCCCCTCGCCAGCCGAACTCCAGAAGTTCCTGGCCTCTGAAATCGACCGATGGGGCAATCTTATCGAACGCGCGGGCGTGGCGAAAACGCTTTAGCGCCCGGATGCATTGCAGCCCACGGCTGGCAACAGGCGCCGCAATATATCGTTCCCGATCGGCATTGCGTCTATGGCGGACTGCATCACCAATATTTCAGAGCGTAAGTTTCCGGCATGGACAGCCGTCAGCCCAAAGACAGGGAAAGAAGCATCTTGTTGCTATTGTGATCTTCACAAAGCAATTCCATCAGCTTCCCGGCTGAGGGTTCGCCATGTGAATCGAAGTCGTCCAAACGTTGCTACTGGTTGTCATTACGCATCCTTTAGCCGCACATCCCGCCTGTCGCTCTGCCTGAACCGATACCGCTAGCCTCCAAGGCTGCCCGGCTCCGTGATTTCGGGAGGTTTGCCTAAGGCTCGAAAATTTCGATGCACCGACTCTAGCGAAACATGCGTTCGAACGATAGCAACCGGCTCGTCGCTGTTTGGCTTCCGCGCATCTCAGCAGAATGCTACGTTTAGTCCGATCCCCGATCACCTGGAAAATGTCGGGCTGGAAAACGAGGGACACTCATGCCCATGCGCAACACGCTTGCCGCGACCGTCATCTTGGCCGCGACAGCATTCGCCAGCACGGCGCCGGCACGCGCTCAGACTACCGATGTTCGGTTTGTGCTCGATTTTCTGCTGCAGGGCCAGCAATCGGCATTCGTGCTTGGCCGCGAGCGGGGCTATTACACGGCGCAGAAGGTTAACTTAGCCGCCTTCGATCCCGGCCGCGGCGGTGCGGACTCGATCACGAAGGTCGCAAGCGGCACCCATGACATCGGCTTCGGCGACCTGAGTGCCATCATCGAATTCAACGCCAAGAACCCTGGACGCGAGTTGATCGCTGTTCTCTTGGTCTATGAGCAGGCGCCGCTCAGCCTGATATCGCTCAAGAAGTCCGGAATCACGAAGCCCGCGGACCTCATGGGACGCAAGGGTGGCGCGCCGACAGTCGATGCCACCTACCGCCTGTTCAACGTCTTCGCGCGGGTGAATGCGATCGATCCTGCGCGCGTACAGTGGACCACGGTGCAGCCACAGGTCCGCGAACCGCTGCTCGTTCGTGGCGAGATCGACTTCGCCGCCGCCTGGGTGATGACGGCCGTGCCCTCGTTGATTGGACTTGGCGTAAAGCAGGACGACATCAACGTCATGATGCTACGCGATCACGGGCTCGATCTGTACGCCAACGCGGTGTTTACCACGCCGGCGTTCGCCAAGCAGCACCCGGATGCGGTGCGCGGCTTCGTCAAGGCGACCGTCCAGTCCTGGCAGAGTGCCGCTGCCGATCCGGATGCCTCGGTCGCGGCACTCAAGCGGGCCGAGCCACTTTCCGACCCGGCGGTCGAGCTCGGCCGCCTCAAGTGGGCGCTCGAGTTCGTCATCACGCCCGGCGTCCGCAAAACCGGCATCGGACACGTGGACGCCACGCGCCTTAGCAAGCACATCGATGTCGTCACCGACGGATTCCAGCTGCCGCGTAAATTGTCACCCGAGATGGTGTTCGATGCGAGCTTCCTGCCGCCGGCAGCGGAGCGCCAGATCGCGAGGTGAGGCAGCTCTTTTCTCAGCACGCTGGAAAACACGCGCCATACGATACCTAGCGCAGCCATCCCACCCCGCGGCTGCAATTCGGCAACATGGACGTGCGCAGGCAGGCACACGTGGCAGCGGAATAGGTTGGAGAGGACAATGCAGTTGCCACTGACCGGTGGATGCCAGTGCGGCGGCGTGCGTTACGAAATCAGGACGCAGCCGCTCACCCTGTATGCTTGCCACTGCACCGAATGCCAGCGCCAGTCGGCAAGCGCGTTTAGTCTCTCTATGGTTGTGCCACGCGATGCCATCGTTATCGTCGCCGGCACGCCTAAAGAGTGGCGCCGCGTCAACGAGAACGGCCGCGTCATCCGGTGCGTGTTCTGCGGCGAATGCGGCGTGCGGCTGGTCCATCATCCGGAGCGCAACCCGCAGGTCTCGATCGTCAAGCCGGGCACGCTGGACGACACCAGCTGGTTGAAGCCGGTCGGCCACATCTGGACCCGCAGCGCCCAGTCCTGGTTCGACATTCCGGACGAGGCCGTGAATTACGACGCTCAACCGCCCGAGCTCTCTCGCCTGATCGACGCTTGGCGCGCGCAACAGGCGGCGAAGTGATACCGATAAGCAGTGAATTTTGACCGTCATCCTGAGGTGCGCGCAGGTAGCGCGGTACTTCCTTCCTAATTCCCTGCCCGCGGCGGCATCCGGTCGGCAACCGGAGGAAGGAATTGGTCGGTGTAGACCATCGCAGCGTCCGGGCTGGTCGGCAGCTGGTATGCGGTAACGACCGCGTCGATCGTCCGTTTCAGCTTTTCCGGGGTGACCGAGCTCAGCCCATTCCTTTGCACGTGCGAGGTATTGGTCAGGCCGAGCGCGATGTCGAGCCGCACCTTCTCGATGTCAAGCTTCATCATCGCGTCGCGCGCCTTGAGAAGCTCCAGCGCCTTCTGCGGGGACGCGATCGTGTCCTTGGTCCCCTGGTTGAGCGCCTTGACGACGCCGCGCACCGTTTCCGGGTTCTCATCGGCGAATTTTTTCGGCGTCACCAGCGCGAGCCCGTACATATCGGCGCCGAAATCGGAGTACTTGATCACGAACAGATCGTCCATCGTGAATCCGAGCTCGAGCGCGGCCGGGATGTTCGAATTGGTGAAGCCGCCGGTGCCGTCGACCTCCCCGCGCCGGAGCATCGGGCCGAACAGCTGCGGCTGCACTGCAACCCAGTTGATCTTCACATGGGGCACGTTTGCGGCTTTGAGCAGGATCGAGATCGTATCGTGCACCGCCGTGCCCGGCCCGCCGGCAATTTTCTTGCCATCGAGATCGGCCGGCTTGCGGATGTTTGCGGCCTTTCGCGTGATGACGGCGAGCGGCGTCTCATCGAAGCTGACATAGACGGCGATCAGCGGCGCAGCGGGATTTTGCGCATTGAACCTCACCAGCGAGGGCAGATCGACCCAACCGAAGTGGTAGGCGCCCCCTGCCACGCTGACGGCGACGTTGGTCGCACCGCGTCCGGCATCGATCGTATCGACGGTGACGCCCTCCGTTTTATAGTATCCCTTCTCCTGCGCGATGAAGAATGGCGCATGCGTGCCCTGGATGACCCAATCCAACATGATCCTGACGTTCTTTGTCTCGGCGGCAGAAGCTGCGGCAGAGACCATGATGACCGTTAGCGATAACAAAAACAGTCTAACCGAGGCGCCAATACTCATCCCATGCCGGCAGTCGCAACAAGCGCGAAGACGAGTCATTAGTCCCCTCCAGCGAGAACAATCGTCGACTTATTACATGCATGTCAGCGTATGCCTGCTTGGCAGAGGGGTCAACGATTGCTAGCTTTCCATGTCGATGCCGCCGCAAATATTGCCCCACCATTCCGATCGACTGAGCACGTTTGATCCGCAGCCGCCGCTTGGAACCGACTGTGGCTTAATAATCGATGCAAAAATCGCGCGGGGTACGACCGAACAAGGGGACGACCGATGCTGAAACTTCCGGGCCACACCCGCTACAGTTACTCGCCGATCGTGAAGCGGACGGACTATAGCTGGCCGGAGGGAAAGCGACTTGCCTTCTACATTGCGCTCAACATCGAGCATTTTGCGTTTGGCACCGGGATCGGCATGGACCCAAACATCCGCAGCGGCCCGCAGACGACGCGAAATTATGCCTGGCGCGACTACGGCAACCGCATCGGCAATTGGCGCCTGTTCGAGATGCTCGACGAACTGAAATTGCCGGCGACAATACTTCTGAACAGCATGGTCTGCTATCAATACCCAGAGATCGTTGAAAAGATAAAGGAGCGTGGTGACGACGTCCTCGGCCATGGCCGCACCAATGCCGAACTGCTGCGGCCGATGTGGGAGCACGACGAAGCGCGCGCCATCCAGGAATGCACCGACATTATCGAAAAACATGTCGGCGTGAGGCCTACCGGATGGATGGGCCCGGGCGCGCTTGAGTCCAACGTGACTCCCGACCTCTTGAAAGAGACGGGCTATACGCACCTGCTCGACTGGCCGGTCGATGACCAGCCGATCTGGATGCAGACGAGGTCCGGACCGCTGCTGTCCGTCCCCTATCCGATGGAACTGAACGATGCCGGGACCCTGGTGCACCGCGACCATACCGGTCGCCAGTTCGCCGAAATGATCGTGGACCAGTTCGAGGAGCTGTTGGAGCAGTCTAACCGCCAGCCGCTTGTCTTCGCGCTGGCGCTGCACGGTTTCATCGTCGGCCAGCCGTTCCGGCTGCGACCGCTGCGGCAGGCGATCAAGCACTGCGTCGAACACAAGCGCAAGGACCAGGTTTGGTTCACCCGGGCGGGGGACATCGCGAAATACTGCTTCTCGCTCCCGGCCGGGGTGATTCCAGGCAGTTCGAATTCGGCAAAAGATGCGACCCATAGGGCAGAGAGGGATAGATGAACGTCCCTTTCGCCAAGGGCCGAACGACCGCCAAGGCGCATGTGCTGCAATCGCGCCCGGAGACGATTCACTGGGGTTTTTTCGATGGCGGGCTCGAACCGGTCCTGACGATCGATTCCGGTGATCGGGTGATCGTCGAGTGCGTGTCGGGCAATCCCGAGTGGATGCCGGCGAAGTCGACCGGATTCGAGGTGCTGCCCGAACTCAAGGATATCCATCTCCGCGCGAAGCGGGGCACGGGCAACCACATCCTCACCGGACCGATTTTCGTGCGTGGCGCCGCGGTCGGAGATGTCCTCGAGGTAAGAATCCTCGATATCGAGCTTCGTCAGAACTGGGGCTACAACCTGTTCCGGGCCTATATGGGCACGCTGCCGGAGGACTTCCCCTACTACCGCATCATTCACGTCGCGCTCGATGACAAGCGCAACATGGCCGTTCTGCCCTCCGGGCTGGAGGTGCCGATGCGACCGTTCTTCGGCCAGCTCGCGGTTGCCCCACCGAAGGATGTGGGGCGGCAGAACAGCAAGGAGCCGCGCGAGTTCGGCGGGAACCTCGACTGCAGGGAGCTCACTGCGGGTAGCACAATCTATCTGCCGGTGTGGAACGAAGGCGCTTTATTTTCGACCGGCGACGGCCATGCGGCCCAGGGCGACGGAGAGGTGAACGGGACCGCGATCGAGACCGCGCTCAAGGGCACCTTCGAATTCCACGTGCGCAAGGATTTGCGCTGGCGCCTGCCGCGTTCGGAAACGACGACGCACCTCATCACGTTCGGCTTGGATACCGACCTCGACGATGCCGCACGTCAGGCCCTGCGAGAGATGATCGATTGGATCACGGTGCTCACCGGCATTTCTAAGGATGAAGCCTATTCCCTGAGCAGCTTTGCCGTCGATCTACACGTGACCCAGACGGTCAACAACATCAAAGGGGTGCACGCTATGATCGACCGGAGCATTCTGCGCAAGCCGGCGTGACACTTGCTTTCGCGAGTCACGGCTACGGGCGGGCGTGCTACGCTACGATCGCGTGCAGACGCCAAGCCGCGACCAGTGCCTGATCGGCAGAACGAGCGACAGAGGCCTAGAATGAACTTGGTCGATCTCGATCGCGTCTCGATGCGCTATGGCGAAGATGACGAAGGCACTCTCGCCCTGCACCGGGCGACGCTCCAGGTCAGTGACGGGGAATTCGTCGCTGTCGTCGGCCCCTCTGGCTGCGGCAAATCCACCCTGATGAAGGTCGTTACCGGGCTCTGGCCGGCCACGGCCGGAACGGTCCGCGTCAGCGGGAGGGAAGTCGTTGCGCCGCTGAACATCGTGGGCATGGCGTTTCAAAATCCCACGTTGTTGCCGTGGAGGACCACGCTCGCAAACGTCATGCTACCCCTGGAGATCGTGCGTCCACATTGTTCGCGACTCAAGCGCGAACGGGCGGCCTATGAGGCGAAGGTGCGCGATCTTCTCGCCCTCGTCGGCCTCAAGGGATTCGAGAATCACTTTCCGTGGCAACTGTCCGGGGGGATGCAGCAGCGCGCCTCGCTCTGCCGGGCGCTCATCCATGATCCCTCCCTACTCATGCTAGATGAGCCTTTCGCCTCACTCGACATGTTCACCCGGGAAGAACTGTGGCTCGCTTTGCAGGACCTTTGGCTGGCGCGAAAGCCGACGGTAATTCTCGTGACTCACGATTTGCGCGAAGCGGCGCTCCTTTCCGATCGTGTGCTGGTCATGAGTGCCAGACCTGGCCGGATCGTCGCAGAGCGTGTCGTCGACCTACCGAGACCGCGCACGCTGGAGATGACGTACGATCGTTACTCGGTAGCCCTCGTACATGAGCTTCGCGAACATATCAGCTCGGCGCGAGCAAGCGCGGCATGAGACAGGGAATGGACGTAGCCGCGAACGGTTTGGTGGACGATCCACCAGTTAGGCGCCGCAAGCCTTTTCTGTTGCGGCGAAAGACGCAGCGGCGTGTTCTGCCTTGGGTGGTGATCATCCTGCTGTTCGTGTTGTGGGAGGTCGTCGTTCGCCTGTTCGCCATCGAGCAGTTCTTGCTGCCGGCGCCCTCCGCCATCTTCGCGGCCGGATGGCAATGGCGCTGGCCGATACTCGACAGTGCATGGCAGACGTTCCTGACCACAGCAGTCGGATTTTTCATCGCGGTGGTCTTTGGCCTGCTCGCCGGCATTGCGATCGGCTCATCCACGCTGGTTTACGACGGTTTTTATCCTGCATTGATCGGGTTCAATACGATTCCAAAGGTGGCGGTGATTCCAATCCTGGTGATTTGGTTCGGCGTCGGCACCGTTCCGGCCATCATCACGGCGTTCCTTCTTTCGTTCTTTCCCATATTGGTGAACGTCGCGACCGGAATAGCGACCGTGGAACCCGAACTGCGAGACGTGTTGCGGGCGCTTGGCGCCTCGCGCTGGCAAGTCATCCAGAAGGTCGGGCTGCCCCGATCGATGCCCTATTTCTTTGCCTCGCTCAAAGTCGCAATCACCGTGGCCTTCGTCGGATCCATCGTCGCGGAGACAGTTGCCGCGAATAAAGGTATCGGCCACTTGATGCTGGTAGCCTCGTCGCGCTTCGAGGTGCCGCTTGCATTTGCAGGCCTGTTGGTGACGAGCATCATGGGAATCGGCATGTATCTGGTCGCCGAGGTGGTCGAACGGCGGATGACCGGATGGGCCACGCGCGGCGTAGACGGGGCGACGATGGCGGCTCAGGGATGAGCGCGGCCGGGGCCATGCGCCGCTACCGCGACATCAATGGTTGTTCTCCCACGCGGGCGGAACAATTCCGATGATGGCGGGCCGTCGAGCCTCCTCACAGCTCACTCATGGTTGTATGCGCCGCTTATCGCAGCGACATAACGCTTGACGGACATTTCCAAAATACGTTTGCCACCTGTCGGAATGACACGATCGAAATAATGGCCATAGACCGTATCGAACTGAAAAGGCTCCAGCGCAACGGCGATTCCAGTAACTTGTTTGGCGGAGAGCGGGATCAAATTCGGATAGCTTCGCATGAAACTGAGGAATTTTCGGTCTGTCGTTACGGTCGCGATGTCCGATGAGCACAATACGCCTTGGCCGTCGGCGCCCTTGGCCCAATGCAGTACGGTGCCGCCCGGAAAATGCCCCCCACAACGGATCAGCGTTATGTCGGGCAGAAGCTTCAGAGTCTCACCATTCCATAATTGGATGGACGGATCAGGACGCATAATCCAGCGCTGGTCATCGGCATGAAGGTGGATCGGGACGCCGTCGAACGCACGGCTCCATTCCACCATTGTCGTATAGAAGTGCGGGTGCGATATACCGATAGCCCTCAGGCTACCGAGCCTATTGATCAAGGTGATGGTCGCCTGGTCCAGCATCGCAATGCAGTCCCACAAGACATTTCCATTGGGTGTGCAAACTAATAGCGCACGTTGGCCGATCGCGAAGGGCGGCTGTGTCCCAATGCCGATCAGTCCAGGCTCGTACTGGCGGTATGAGTTGAAATGTCCAACCGCCAAGGCCGCCGGCGTTGTCCAAGTTTGTCCGCGCGGCGGAACGTATTGCCGCTCTTCTTCGCAAATTGCGCAATGCTGCGGGGGCGCACTGCTCGGCGTGTATTGGGTGCCGCAAGCGGTGCAAATGAACGCATCCATCTCACTGTTCCGGGAACATGCGCTTTAGGCGCGTTGATTATAGGCCATTCTGGTCGCGCGACGCAGGTCCAGGCTGCTCGGCCGTAGCTATCCTCGTCGGGAATGTCGCGCGCATTTTTGCAAACCGAACATAGCTCACAGAGACGCTGGTGGGACGGCAGCTGGTCTCACGGCGCGCAGGTCCGGAAGCCGGCGATGACGTCGTTGCGCTCGGGCGTAAAGAAGTTTCGGTAGGCCGGGCGCGCGATGCGCGCGCTGCTGGCCCAGCTTCCCCCGCGCAGCACCTTGCGTGTGTTGAACCACGGCTGCGAATAATCTTCGTACGGGTCCGTGCTGAAGCCTGCAAACGGCACGAAATCCGAGGCCGTCCATTCCCATACGTTGCCGATCATCTGCCTGCAGCCGAAAGCGCTGTCGCCCGCCGCGCAGGCGGCGACATCGAGCGGGCCGCTCAAGGCGAATTCGAGGTTGGCGCGTTCGCGGGTCGCCGGCGCCTCGCCCCACGGCCAACGGCGCCGGGTTTCGGCAAGCGAGTTGTGCATCGGTTGGCCAAGCGCGGCGACCTCCCATTCCGCCTCGGTCGGGAGGCGGCGTTTGGCCCACGAGCACCAGGCTTCGGCCTCGTACCAATTGACGAACGTCACTGGCGCATGCGCGGGGAGTTCCTCGACCACCCCGTAGCGAAGCCATGTCCAGCTATCGCCGAACTTCTCGCGCCAATAGACCGGCTGTTCGGCGCGAGCGCGCTCGCGCCACGCCCAGCCCGCGGCGCTCCAGAATTCCCGGGTGCGATATCCGCCGGCGTCAACAAAGGCCGCGAACTCGGCATTGGTCACCGCCGCCCTGGCGATGCGAAACGGCGCGATGGCGACCTCGTGCGCCCACTTCTCGTTATCGAAGATGAAGCCATCGGCGGGGGCCGAGCCGAGACGCCACACGCCGCCGGGCACTTCGACATCGCCAGGCCAGGCGCCGGCGGCTCGAGTTGCGGAATGGCCAAGACCTTGTGGCCGCGCATAGCCGAGCGTCTGCCGGGTATAGGCCAACGCCTCGACGTGCATGTCCTCGTGTCGGATCGAAAGCTCATAGAAATACCGCCGAGGGGCATCGACTCCACCCCCCAGCCGGTCGAGCTGGCGTGCAAGAACATCCTGCAGGTAGCCGAACACGCCGTCGCGATCGGGCAAGTCCAGCTCCCACCGCGTTGCGTGGGCGACCGTGCTCGAATTCCACACAAGGTCGGCGCGGTCGATAATCGGTGCCTCGCCGTGCGCCTGGCGAAGGGTCCAGTATTCGTGGAACCAGCCGACGTGCCCGATCTCCCACAGCACGGGATTGACGATTGGCAGCATCGGTCCCATTAACTCGTCGGTTGACAGGTCTTCCGTGAGGCGACGGGTACGCCTGCGCACATCGCGCAGCTGCGCCGCGAGTTCGTCTGCGGTCGCACCACTCGTCGGTCGATTTACGAAAGCCTCGTTCATGCGGATCGCTATTATCACACCCGTCCGCACGTCGTCACGCTCCGGGAATGGCACCACCACCGGCCGCTGGACGCGAATCCTGCGCCAGCTCGGTCACGAAGTTCACGTTGCCAACCGCTACGATGGGGCACCGGCGGATCTGATGATCGCGCTCCATGCGTGGCGCAGCGCCGACAGCATCCGAGATTTTCATGAGCGCTATCCGGAGCGCCCGCTAATCGTGGCTTTGAGCGGCACCGATATCTACGATTATATCGATCGCGATCCGACACCGACCTTGCATTCACTCGCATGCGCCGACCACCTCGTTGCGCTGCAGGACCTCGCGCGACGTCGGGTGCCAGCGCAATTCCGGCGCAAGGTCCGCGTCCTGTACCAATCGGCTCTGCCGCTGCGCGCTACCGGGCGCAGGGCAACGCGCGGCTTCGACGTGGCGGTGATCGGGCACCTGCGCGAGGTGAAGGACCCGTTGCGCGCGGCCGAGGCGGCGCGTCGGCTGCCGGCCACTTCGCGGATTCGCATCGTGCACCTCGGCGCCGCCGAGACTCCACGGTGGCGCGCCAGAGCTGAGGCCGAGATGAAGGCCAATCCGCGCTACCTCTGGCGCGACGACCGGCCGCGCGCGGACGTTCGCCGCCTGCTCGGTCGCGCACGGGCCATGGTATTGTCGTCGGTGAGCGAGGGCGGGGCAAACGTCATATCCGAGGCCGTCGCCGCGGGTGTCCCGGTTCTAGCCTCGCGTATTGATGGCTCGGTCGGTCTGCTCGGGAGCGACTACCCGGGCTATTTTGCAGTTGGCGACACGGCAGCGCTTGCCCGACTGCTGCACCGGATCGAGACCGATCCGAAATTTCTCCAGCGCTTGCGTCGTGCCGCGGCCCGGCGCGCCTATCTTTTTCGGCCGGCGCGGGAAAAAGCGGCGTGGAAGCGGCTCATCAGCGAGGTCACGCCGAAATCGCGAGCGGCCTTGGGACGAAGCAAGCGACTAGCGGAGGCGCCGAGCCGAGTACCGGCCGGCGATGAGAGGTTGGCATGCAAAGCCTGACCCATCCCGTGGTCAAGGACGTCGTGCTCGTCGGGGCCGGCCACTCGCACGTCACGGTGCTGCGCATGTTCGGCATGAAGCCAATTCCGGGCGTACGCTTCACGCTGATCAGTCGCGAGGTGCACACGCCCTATTCCGGCATGCTGCCCGGTCTCATCGCGGGCTATTACGGCCTCGACGATGCCCATATCGACACCGGTCCGCTGACGCGTCTCGCGGGGGCACGGCTCTACCAGGATGAGGTCGTCGACCTCGATCTTAGCGCGCGGCGCGTGGTCTGCCGCCATCGCCCACCGGTTCCGTACGATTTGCTCTCGCTCAATATCGGATCGACGCCGAACACCGCGGACGTGCCGGGCGCGAGCGAACACGCCATCCCCGTCAAGCCGATTGACGGATTCCTCAGCCGGTTCGAGGCGCTTAAGGCCCGCGTGCTCGCGCGCAAGGGGCGCACGCGCGTGGCCCTCGTCGGCGCGGGCGCCGGCGGTGTCGAACTTCTGCTCTCGGTCGAGCGCCGATTGCGGCAGGAGGTCGCGCGTTCCGGACTCGATGCCGGTGACCTGTCGTTCGTTCTTGTCTCCGATGTTGCAGATATCCTGCCGGGCTTTCCAGCGGCTTTCCGCGCTCGCTTCCACGCCATTCTTGCCGCGCGCGGCATCGTAGTCGTCACCGGCGCGCCGGTAACTGCGGTTGAGGCCGGCCGGCTTGTCGTCGACGGCCACGCGCCAATCGAGGCCGACGAGATTCTGTGGACAACGCAGGCCGCGCCGGCGCGGTGGCTGGCCCAGGTCGGGTTGCCGGTCGATCCCCGCGGCTTCCTCAAGGTCGACGACACGTTGCGAGTGGCGGGGTTTCATGAGGTGTTTGCCGCCGGTGACACCATCGCCTTCCCGGCACGCGAACTGCCGAAGTCGGGCGTCTATGCCGTGCGCGCCGGTCCGGTGCTAGCCGACAATATCCGGCGCACGCTGATCGGCCGACCGTTGCGACCATTTCGGCCGCAGCGCGAGACGCTCTGTCTGATCTCGACCGGTGAGCGTTACGCGCTCGGCGCGCGCAATGGTCTGACCGTCGAAGGCGCTTGGGTGTGGCGCTGGAAGGACTGGATCGACCGTCGCTTTATGCGCAAGTTCAACGATCTGCCCGAAATGGCGACTCGGACGACAGAGCTGCCGCCATTGGCTGACCGGCAGGCGCTCCACGACATTTCCGCCATCGCGATGCGCTGCGGCGGCTGCGGCGCCAAGGTCGGCGCAACCATCCTTTCCCGCGCGCTCGGTCGGATCGAGCCGGTCGCACGCACCGATGTCGTCGTCGGACTCGACGCGCCGGATGACGCAGCGCTCGTAGATGTAGGTGGCGACCGGCTGTCGGTGCAGACGGTTGACTATTTCCGCGCCATCGTCGACGACCCTTACACGCTCGGTAAGATCGCAGCCAACCATTCTCTGGGCGACGTCTACGCGATGGGCGGCGAGCCGCAAACGGCGCTGGCGATCGCGACCGTGCCCTACGGGCTGGAAGCCAAGGTTGAGGCGGACTTATCCGCGATGATGGCGGGGGCGAACGAGGTGCTGCGCCAGGCCGGCTGTGCGCTCGTCGGTGGCCACACCAGCGAGGGCGCCGAGCTGGCACTCGGCTTTGCCGTCAACGGGCTCGTCGCGTCAACCGCGGCGCTCCGCAAGGATGGGCTCAGGCCGGGAGACGCGCTCATCTTGAGCAAGCCGATCGGCACCGGGACGCTGCTCGCCGCCGATATGCGCGGCAAGGCAAAGGCCCGCTGGGTAATGGCAGCGATCACCCACATGATTCAGTCGAGCGGTCGGGCGGCGGAAATCCTACGGCGGTATGGCGTTCATGCCGCCACCGACGTGACCGGGTTCGGTCTCCTCGGCCATCTGGTCGAGATGGTGCGCGCCTCTGAAGTGGACGTGACCCTCGCCATCGGCCGCGTGCCGGTGCTCGACGGCGCGCGAGAAACCATGACACTTGGCATCTTCTCGTCGCTCCAGCCGCAGAATGTGCGTTTGCGCCGCGCGATCAGGGAGGTCGAAACAGTCGCCCGGCATCCGCTCTACCCGTTGCTGTTTGACCCGCAAACAGCAGGGGGATTGCTAGCGGCGGTCCCGCTGCATGAGGCGTTGCGTTGCGTCGCCGCGCTGCGCGCGGCCAACTATGCTGACGCCGACGTCATCGGATTCGTGACCGCGCGCAGCGGCGCGCTCGAGCCCGTCGCGGTCGACCTGACCGGGGACCAGCTCGCCGCGGCGCTCGCTAAATCACACCATATAGAAGAGCAGGCGCGCTCGCGCGAACAGACGGTGCCTGTGGGATACCCTCCCTAAGCCCATCCACTTATCGGATCTCGTGCTCAGCCGGGAACACTGCTTCGCCCATCGTTATACAACCTGCCCGTCAGGAGCGGCCAATGTCCGAGTCGGGTCATTCGCATCATTCGGCTGATGGTGCACTTCCGCTACGGCGCTAAATGTGGACATGACTACGGCCAACATCGAGATTTCTCGGCGCCGTTTTTTGCGGGCACGATCACATCTATAAAAGTCGAACTGATCTCATGCGAGTTCGAACCGAGTCTCTGGCATCAGAATTGAAAATTGGCGACCAGAGACTGGTGCACGAAATTGAGCGGTTGCGGTCAAAAATCCAAAAATTTGGGCCTAAGAGACAGCGCACCGTCGCGCTAACTCGCGGGAATATCGCACGTATTTCTGCAACCAGTACATACCCCACAGAGACCGGACTGGTTGGCTGGGGCGGGAGGACTCGAACCTCCGAATGGCGGAATCAAAATCCGCTGCCTTACCACTTGGCTACGCCCCATCGCGCCGCTCAGCCGCCGCCTGGGCGCGCGGACCATAGCGGCGGGACCTGCGCCAATCAACGGCTCAAGCCGACGCGTGGCTTTCGTGCGGTTGACCGAGGAAGGGCCGGGACTAGATTAGCGCGACGGGACCATGCGGCGTCCATCGAGCGCCGTGGGCACCGCGACGCGACGCCCGTCGGCATCGCCGTCGACCCGCGGGCCGCGACCAGGACCACGAGCGTTCTCACCCGAAGACCAGACGATGACCTACCGGGCACCGGTTGCCGATATTGCCTTTGCGCTCAAGCACGCCGGTCTCGGGCCGGCGCTGGCCGAGGGGCTTTACGACGACCTCGCCGAAGACGTGGTCGCGGCCGTCCTGGAGGAAGCGGGCAAGTTCGCGACCGACATTCTCGCTCCGCTCAATCCGATCGGCGACCGTTACGGCACGCCGTTCAAGGACGGTGTCGTCACCACGGCGCCCGGGTGGAAGCAAGCCTATCGCGCCTGGACGCAAGCGGGCTGGAACGCCGTCGCCGCCCCCACGCAATGGGGCGGTCAGGGTCTGCCGCACGCGATCAACGCCGCCTGCATCGAAATGTGGAACTCGGCCGCCATGGCCTTCGGCCTCGGCCCGCTGCTGACCATGGCGGGGGTCGATGCGTTAGTCGCGCATGGCAGCGATGAACTCAAGCGCGCCTACCTGCCGAAGCTCGTCTCGGGCGAATGGATGGGCACGATGCAGCTTACCGAGCCGCAGGCGGGATCCGACGTCGGCGGTCTGCGCACGCGGGCCGAGCGCGCCGCCGACGGCAGCTATCGCATCACCGGACAGAAAATCTTCATCACCTACGGCGAGCACGATCTCACCGACAACATCATCCACCTGGTGCTGGCCCGGCTACCGGACGCACCGTCTGGAACCAAGGGCATATCGCTCTTTCTTGTCCCCAAATTCCTGCTCAATGCCGACGGCTCGCTAGGCGCGCGCAACGACGCCCGCGCGCATTCGATCGAGCACAAGCTCGGCATTCACGCCTCCCCTACCTGCACGATGGTCTACGGCGATCAGGGCGGCGCCACCGGCTTCCTCGTCGGTGAGGAGAACCGCGGCATGGCCTGCATGTTCACCATGATGAACCAGGCGCGGCTCTCGGTTGCGCTGCAGGGCGTAGCGATAGCCGAGCGCGCGACTCAACGGGCGCTCGCCTATGCCCGCGAGCGCAAGCAGGGCCGCGCCACCGGCGCCCGTTCGGGCTCGAGCCCCATCATCGCGCATCCCGACGTCAAGCGCATGCTGCTTACCATGCGCGCGCTCACCCGCGCCGCGCGCGCGATCTGCTACGCCACCGCCGTTGCGCTCGACCGCGCTCAGCGCAGCTCGGACGACGCAAGCCGCACGGCCGCCCACCAGCGCGCTTCGCTGCTCACCCCGGTCGCCAAGGCGTTTTCCACCGATATCGGCAACGAAGTCGCCTCTCTCGGCGTGCAGGTGCACGGCGGCATGGGCTATGTCGAGGAGACCGGCGCCGCGCAAGACTACCGCGACGCGCGCATCGCCGCGATCTACGAAGGCACCAACGGCATTCAGGCGGTCGACCTGGTGACGCGCAAATTGCCGCTGTCGGGCGGCGCAACTGTGAACGCCTATATCGGCGAGATCAGGCGTACGGTCGAGGCGGTCAATGCCGCCAATGATCCGGCCTTGGGCTGGACCGGCGTGCGGCTGCAGGACGCGGTCGACGCGCTGGAGCGCGCAACCCATTGGCTCCTCGCCACCCAGCACGGCGAGCTCGACACGGCGCTGGCCGGAGCAACGCCTTATCTGCGGCTATTCGCGCTCGCGGGCGGCGGCGCCCTGCTCGCCGAGGAGGCGCTCGCCGCAATGAGGCTCCCCGGGAATGGCTCCGATGCGGCGGCGCGCATCGCGCTGGCCCGCTTCTTTGCGGAAAATCTCGCGGTGCAGGCGGGCGCGCTCGAGCGCACCGTGGTCGAAGCCGCCGACAGCGTCAATCGTGCGGATGCAGCGCTCGCCTGACACGGAGCGACAATGATAGCCGCGCCACGCCTCTGACGGGTGTCACCAATGTCCCTCAAAAACCGTACCCTGTTCATCACCGGCGCCTCGCGCGGCATCGGCTTGGCGATCGCGCTGCGCGCCGCGCGCGACGGTGCCAACATCGCCATCGCGGCTAAGACCGAAAAACCGCATCCGAAGCTGCCCGGCACCATCTTCACCGCCGCCGACGAGATCGCCAAGGCCGGCGGCCGTGCGCTGCCGCTCGTGGTCGACGTTCGCGACGAGGCACAAGTGAAAAGCGCGATCGAACGAACGGTCGCGACCTTTGGCGGCCTCGACATCGTGGTCAACAATGCGAGCGCCATCCAACGAACGCCGGTCGCCGACACCGATATGCGACGCTTCGACCTGATGTATCAGATCAACACGCGCGGCACTTTCATGGTGTCGAAATACGCCATTCCTCATCTCGAGAAGGCGGAAAATCCCCACATCCTGATGAATTCGCCCCCGCTCGACATGCGGGAAAAATGGTTTTCCGGCAGCACCGCCTATTCGATCGCCAAGTACGGCATGAGTCTGGTGGTGCTCGGTCTCGCCGGCGAGCTGCGCGACCGCGGCATCGCGGTCAATGCGCTGTGGCCGCGAACCACCATCGCGACCGCGGCAATCAAGAACCTGCTCGGCGGCGACCGGGTGCTGCGCATGTCGCGCACGCCCGAGATCATGGCGGATGCGGCGTATCTGGTGTTCCAGAAACCGTCGCGAAGCTTCACCGGCAATTTCCTGATCGACGACACGTTCCTCGCGGCCGAGGGTGTCACCGACTTCGAGCCGTACCGGGTTGATCCGGCCGAACCGCTCGCGCCCACCTTCTTCGTGCCGGACGATCGCGCGCCGCCGCCGGGCGTCCTGGTCACGGGGAAGAGGTGGGAGTGAACGGTCCTTGACGGTGAATGTGATCCGCACGGGGCTGCAGTCTCTCGGTGCGCGCTCCTCTCGCAGGACCGCAACGGCATGGAGTGGAGCGCCATTCCGGGCGAACGCGCCGGCCGAATTCATCGCTCGCGCTGATTCCAGCGCTTCGAAAAGCGCTATAAGAGGCCATGCCACGTTCGGGTAGTCCGATGTCCACCCTTCTGATCACCCATCCCGCCTGTTTGGAGCACCTCACGCCGGCCGGCCATCCCGAGCGGCCGGAGCGGCTGCGTGCCATCGACCGGGCGCTCGAACACGAGCGCTTTCAGACGCTGGCGCGCGTCGAGGCGCCGCTCGCTGCGCTCGAGACCATCGCGCTCTGCCATCCCATGGACTACGTCACCGCCATCCGCGACGCGACGCCAAAGGACGGCCTGGTCGGGCTCGACGCCGACACCACCTTGTCGCCCGGAAGCTTCGAAGCCGCCTTGCGCGCGGCCGGCGGCGCGGTGCATGCGGTCGACGAGGTGATGGCCGGCAAGGCCAGGAACGCCTTCGTTGCGACGCGACCGCCCGGCCACCACACCGAAACCGCGCGGCCGATGGGCTTCTGTCTCTTCAACAACGCCGCCATCGCCGCACGCCACGCCCGCAGCAAGCACGGTGTCGAGCGCGCCGCCGTCGTCGACTTCGACGTGCACCACGGCAACGGCTCGCAGGACATCTTCTGGTCCGACCGCACGGTGATGTACGGCTCGACCCATCAGATGCCGCTCTATCCCGGCACCGGGGCGGTGGGCGAGCGGGGCGAGCACAACACCATCGTCAACGCGCCGCTGCGTCCAGGCGACGGCGGCGACCAGTTCCGCGCCGCGTTCGAGACCGTCATCCTGCCGCGGCTGCGGGACTTCCGGCCGGATCTGATCGTGATCTCGGCGGGCTTCGACGCCCATATGCGCGACCCGCTCGCCAACCTCAACCTGGTGGAGGCCGATTTCGACTGGGCCACGCGCAAGCTCATGGAGATTGCGGACGCGAGCGCCGGAGGCCGCGTCGTCTCGGTGCTCGAAGGCGGCTATGACCTCGAGGGCCTGGCCAATTCGGCCGCCACCCACGTTGCTGCGCTCATGCAGGGTTGACGGCGCAGGGCGTTCGGTCGGGAGAGTGGCCCCCTGCTGCAAGGTACCCTATATAGGGCGCAACTCACGGGATTCGATCATGGCCGACAAGTCCCATTCCGACGTCAAGAGCCTGCCGTTCGAACGGGCGATCGAGGAGCTTGAATCGATCGTCAAGCGGCTCGAGGAGGGCAAGGTGCCGCTCGAGGAGTCGGTCGCCATCTACGAGCGCGGCGAGGCGCTCAAGCGCCGGTGCGAGGAGCTGTTGCGCCAGGCCGAGGCGCGAGTGGAGAAGATCACGCTCGATGCCGCCGGCAAGCCGACCGGAACCGAGCCGCTCGACGTCACCTAGTCCCGCCGCGACCTCGAACGGCGCCCGCCAAGGCGGCGGCTGTAGAAACTCCTCGATCGTCGACACATCGACTTGCGTTCATGCTGGTGACACGATGTTGTTGTCTTCTGCAGCGAAGTCGGGTTGGGCTCGGCAAAGGATTGAACCACCATGAGCTTCTTTCCGGCCAAGGATCCGGCGCCCGGCGATGCCCGGGCCGCTGATGCCATCGACCTGGTGATCGTGCCGCGCAGCGTGGACGTGGGTCATTTCGAAGTGCGGCGCGCGCTCCCTCACGCCACCCGCCGCATGGTCGGCCCCTTCATCTTCTTCGACCATTTCGGACCGGCTGAGTTTCGCGCCGGCCAGGGCATCGACGTGCGGCCGCATCCCCATATCGGCCTCGCCACCGTCACCTTCCTGTTCGACGGCGAGATCATGCATCGTGACAGTCTCGGCACTGCCGCGGCAATCCGTCCGGGCGAGGTCAATTGGATGACCGCGGGTCGCGGCATCGTTCATTCCGAGCGCACGGCGCCCGAACACCGAAAGGACGGCGAGCCGATTCACGGTCTGCAATGCTGGGTGGCGTTGCCGGCGGCCGAGGAGGAAAGTGCCCCCGGCTTTTCCCACCACGACAGCGCGGCCCTGCCGCTCGTATGCGAAGAGGGCAAGACCGTGCGCGTCATCACCGGCAGCGTCTATGGCGAGCGCTCGCCGGTGCCGACGCTTTCCGATACGCTCTTTGCCGATGTCGTGCTCGCCGCCGGCGCTGCGCTGCCGATCGATGCCGAGACCGAAGAACGCGCGGTCTATCTCATTTCGGGCGAGGTCGACATCACCGGCGACAGGTTCTCCGCCGGCCGGCTGCTGGTGTTTCGTCCCGGCGACCGGATCACGGTGACGGCGGTGACCGATGCGCGTCTCGTGCTCCTCGGCGGCGCGGCGATGGACGGGCCGCGCCACATCTGGTGGAACTTCGTCTCCTCGCGCAAGGAACGCATCGAGCAGGCGAAGGCCGACTGGAAATCCGCCCGCTTCGACACCGTGCCGGGGACGACAAGGAGTTCATCCCGCTGCCGGACTAAGTTTTCCGGCGCCTGCGGGCGAGCCGCGGTCGACGCGACTTTGCGCTAGAGCCGCGCGGTGGGCGTTCTATGGCAGCCAAGTCCGAGGCGGCCAGCAGGGCGAGCCCGAGGCCGGCGCCGCTCGCCAGAACGATGATTGGCAGAACAACGGACATGGCGCATCTCCTCGCGATCGAAGATAGCGGCGACACCAGATGGGCAACCCGCGCAACCGGCCGCGATCAGCGCCAGTCCTGCGCGGAGGGCAACGTCTATGCGAATTCTTCGGGACGGGGGATAAAATTCTTTGTGATCGCTAGCAAAAATCCCGACTGCGCTGCGCCCGCACAGGCATCACGATTTGCGCAGCGCCCGCAAATTCGGGAGCCTCTGCTTGACCCGCGCGATGTCTTGCCACGGGTCTTGCTTGAGGCCGGCGAGCCGCCTGCCCAGGGTGAGCAGCGTATATTGGTTGCCGCCCTTGGTACGGCCCAGTTCCTCCCACGTCACCGGCGCCGAGACCGGCGCGCCCGCGCGAGCGCGGGTGGAATAGGCCGCAACCGAAGTCTGCTCCAAGGAGTTGCGCAGGTAGTCGATGAAGATCTTTCCCCTGCGCAGCGATTTGGTCATCTTGGCAACGTAGCGCTTGGGATCGTCGGCGGTCATGGCGAGCGCGACCGCCTGGACGAAGGTCTTGGTGGTGTCCCAATCGGAGCCTTCGACCGGCAAGACGACGTGCAGGCCTTTGCCGCCTGAAAGCTTGACAAAGCTTCGAAGATCGATGGCGGCGAGCCGTTGCCGCACGTCACGCGCGGCGGCGACGACGTCGGCCCAGGGGACGTCGTCGCCGGGATCGATATCGAAGACGATGCGATCGCAAACATCCAGGCGATCGATCGTCGAGCCGCGCACATGCAGTTCGAGCACACCGGCTTGCACCATGGAAAGAAGTCCATCGATGTCTTCGACCGCGATGACCTGCCGTCGCTTGCTGTCGATCACCGTGCGGAGATATTTCTCATCCAAGCCGGCAGACGCGTGCTTTTGAAAGAAGCATTCGCCCTTCGTTCCGTCGGGACAGCGCACGAGCGCAAGCGGCCGGTTGACGAGATGCGGCGCCATCCAGTCCCAGACCGCACGATAATAGTCCGCCAAATCCTGTTTGGTGACGCCGACATCCATCCAATAGACGCGGTCGGGGTGAGTAAAGCGCACCTCGCCGCCCGTGCGCGCGTTGGTCCGGCCGGCGGGCGGCTTGCGGGCGCTCGATCGCGCCTTGGTTCTTGTTGTTCGGGTGGTCTTGGTCATCGCCTTCGCAGCTTCGGCTGCGATCTTCGGCACGGCCTTTGACCCGGCGCTCGCCTTTGTATTGGCTGGCATCTCCCGAACGACTTCCCGGGACGGCTTGTCCTCGCGTATCCCCTTGAACGCCGCCTGGCGCACCAGGGCGTCCGCGGTCCAGCCACGGAACTGCGCTTCGATCACCATCTTGGGCTCTACCCAGCGTATGTCGCGGCGGCGGGATTCCGTCGGCGGAATTTGATCAAAGGGCGGCCGGACTATCTCCATCGGATGCAGCCGCTTCCATAGATCCCGCGCCACAGCCTGCGTGTAGCCGGTGCCGATGCGGCCGGCATAGATCAACCGGCCGTCGTCATAATAGCCGCCGACCAAAGCGCCGATCGCCCGCGGCAGCACGGTCGACGGCGAATAGCCGCCGACCACCAACTCCTGCGAGTTTGAGCATTTGATCTTGATGAAGATCTCCGACCGTCCGCTGCGGTAGGGAGCATCGCTGCGTTTCGAGACAATTCCTTCGAGCGCCAGTTGGCAGGCGTGACGCAGCACAGCCGGACCAGCGTCCTCGAAGTGCTCGCTGTATCTGATAGGTCCGCGCTGTGCCTTCCCCACGAGGCGTGCCAATTCGGCTTTGCGCTCGATCAAGGGCAAATCGGTCAGATCGCGCCCATCGAGATGGAGGAGATCGAAGACGTAGTAGACAAAGCGGTCGCGATCGCCGGCTTTGAGCGCCGCCTGCAACCCAGAAAAACTCGAAATGCCTTTGGCGTCCTCGACTACCACCTCGCCGTCGATCAACGCCGCCTGCGCGGGAAGCTCGGCGGCGGCGGCGGCGACGTTGGGAAACTTCTCGGTCCAATCGAGACCCTTGCGGGTGAGCAGACGGACCTTGCCCTGGTCGAGCCGGGCCTGGATGCGATAGCCGTCGAATTTGATCTCGTGCACCCAGCCGTCGCCGGTCGGTGCCGTCGAGCGCAAGGTGGCGAGCGACGGCGGCACGAAATCCGGTAGCGGCGCGCCCTGCGGCCGCGACGCCTTGTCCTGGCCTTTGTTTTTGCCGGCGCCCTTACCGGTGGCTTTCTTGACGGTCGGGGAGCGATGGCGTCCGCGTGCCCGTCGTTGTGCACCCTCGTTCGCAGGGGTGCCCCGCTGCGACTGAGCGCTCCGGGTGGCGCCGGCCTTGACGTTGTCCTGCGCGCTCTTGGTGGAATGCCACACGCGCTTGCGACCCTTGCCTTCGGCGATTTCGGGAATCGAACGGCCGCTGACCACGGAGAGCGGCTCGTCCTCGAGAACGTCCGGGTCGTCGGCGCTGCGGGCTGCCTCGTCCTTCGCCTTGATCAGCAGCCAAGGTTCTTTTTTTTCTCCGGCCCGGCCGTGCATGCGCACGAGATGCCATCGGCCATGGAGCTTTTCTCCCTCGAGCGCGAAGTCGAGGCGGCCTTTCCTGTAGCCGTAGTGCGGGTCCCCGTCCGGCTGCCAACGGCCGCGGTCCCAGATCATGACCGTGCCGCCGCCGTACTCCCCCTGGGGAATGGTCCCTTCGAATGCGTTGTACTCGATCGGGTGATCTTCCACGTGGATCGCGAGGCGCTTCTCACCCGGAACCAAGCTCGGGCCCCGGGTGACCGCCCAGCTCTTCATCACGCCGTCGAGCTCGAGCCGCAGGTCGTAATGCAGACGCCGCGCTGCATGTTTCTGAATGACGAATTGATTTCCCTTCCCTCCGCCCGCACGGCCGCGCGGCTCCGGGGTGACGTCGAACTTGCGCTTTTTTCGGTATATCCGCAGACCCACGGTTGGCGACCTCTAGCTTGCGCGCCTGAGTTTCTTGCGTTTCGCCGGAGCACGCCTGAGCGCCGTCGGTTTGGACGCGGCGCGCTTGTACCCCTTCCCGCGGCCTGACTCGGACGATGAACCGCGGCGCTCGGCCTGCACGCTGCGGCGTAGCGCGTCCATCAGACTGACAACATTGGTCGGCTGCGGCGACTGCAAGGTCGGTGGCTTCTTGCCGGCCTGTTTTGCCGCGATCAGTTCCTTGAGGGCGGTTTCATAGCGATCCTCGAACTTCGACGGATCGAACTTGGCCTTCTTGGTCTGCAGAATGTGTTTGGCCAATTCGAGCATGTCCTTCGAGACTTTGACGTCCGGAATGTCGTCGAAATAGTCCTGTTCGTCGTGCACTTCGTTGTTGTAACGCAACGTGGTTCCGACAATGCCCTTGCCGCGTGGCGACAGCATAAGTAGCCGCTCGCGGCGGTAGAGCACCACGCGCGCGATCCCGACCAATCCCTCTTCGCGCATGGCCTCGCGGATGACGGCGAAGGCCTCGTATCCGACCTTGTCGTCGGGCACGAGGTAATAGGACTCGTCGAGATAGAGCTCGTCCACGTCCTCGCGCTCGACGAAGCTCTCGATCTCAATCGTGTGCGTGCTTTCGAGCGCGACGTCGTCGAGTTCCTTCTCCTCCAGCAGGACATAGCTGTCGCTGTCCACCTTGTAGCCCTTGACGCGATCCTCCTGGGGGACCTCCTCCCCGCTCTCCGCATCGACGACGTCGTAGTGGACCCGATTTCCGGTTGCGCGGTTGATGATATTGAACCGGACGCGCTCCCGGGTCGTCGCGGCCGGAAACAGGGCGACGGCACAGGACACGAGCGACAGTTTGAGGTAACCCTTCCAATTCGCGCGTGGCGCCATGACGCAACTCTTTCCCCGTGGAGATGACAGAGAAAAACGCCGCAGCTGAGCGGCAAGTTCCCCCCGAAGATTGCAGAAAAACCGAGACGCGTTAAGCACTTCACAGCGTTCCCGGTTTGCCCCCGCCGCCGTAGCTGGTTAAGTTCGAACCAACCCGGTAGGTTACCATTCTACTTTTCCGTGGAGCTTTTCCGTGTCCGACCCCTCGAAGACCCCCCTCCTTGACCTCGTCAAGACGCCGGCCGACCTGCGCCGCCTGGAGAGCGGGCAGCTTCGCCAGCTCGCCGACGAGCTACGCCAGGAGACCGTCGACGCGGTCGCGGTCACGGGCGGCCATCTCGGCGCCGGGCTGGGGGTGATCGAGCTGACGGTTGCCCTGCATTACGTCTTCAACACCCCCGAGGACCGCCTGATCTGGGATGTCGGCCACCAGGCCTATCCGCACAAGATTCTGACCGGCCGCCGCGACCGCATTCGGACGCTGCGGCAAGGCGGCGGCCTTTCCGGCTTCACAAAGCGCGCGGAAAGCGAATACGACCCGTTCGGGGCGGCGCATTCCTCCACCTCGATCTCGGCCGGGCTCGGCATGGCGGTCGCCCGCGACCTGGGAGGCAAGGCCAACAACGTCGTCGCCGTGATCGGCGACGGCGCAATGTCGGCCGGCATGGCCTATGAGGCGATGAACAATGCCGGGGCGATGAACTCGCGCCTGATCGTCATCCTCAACGACAACGACATGTCGATCGCGCCGCCGGTCGGCGCGCTCTCAGGTTATCTCGCCCGTCTCGTCTCGGGGCGGACCTACCGGTCGGTGCACCATACCGTCAAAAAGCTCGCCAAATTGCTGCCGCCCTTTCTCGAGCAGCGCGCGGTTGCGATGGAGGAGTATGCCCGTGGTCTCGTTACCGGCGGGACTTTGTTCGACGAGCTCGGATTCTTCTACGTCGGTCCGATCGACGGCCACAACATCGAACATCTTTTGCCCGTTCTCAAGAACGTGCGTGACGCCAAGAACGGGCCGTTTCTCGTTCACGTCGTCACCCAGAAGGGCAAGGGCTACGAACCGGCCGAAAAATCCGCAGACAAATATCACGGCGTCGTCAAGTTCGACGTGGCGACGGGTGCGCAGGCGAAGTCGAAGGCGGCGGCGCCTGCCTATACCAAGGTCTACGCCGAGGCCCTCATCAAGGAAGCGAGGAAGGATGACAGGATCGTGGCCATCACCGCCGCGATGCCATCCGGAACCGGGCTCGACCTTTTCGCCAAGGAATTTCCTAACCGCTGTTTCGACGTTGGAATTGCCGAGCAGCACGGGGTAACGTTTGCCGCCGGGCTCGCGACCGAAGGTTTGAAACCATTCGCCACGATCTACTCGACTTTCCTGCAGCGCGCCTACGATCAGGTGGTGCACGACGTGGCGATCCAGCGGCTGCCGGTGCGCTTTGCCATGGACCGCGCCGGGCTGGTCGGCGCCGACGGCCCGACCCACGCGGGTGCCTTCGACGTCGCTTATCTCGGCTGCCTGCCGGGCTTCGTGGTCATGGCGGCGGCGGATGAAGCGGATCTCGTGCATATGGTGGCGACCGCGGCTGCCATCGACGACCGTCCTTCGGCACTACGCTACCCGCGCGGTGAGGGGATGGGCGTTCCGATGCCGACGGAAGGCAAGCCCCTGGAGATCGGCAAGGGGCGGGTGCTGCGAGAGGGCACCAAAGTCGCGCTGTTTTGCTTCGGCGCCCGGCTTGCCGAATGCTTCAATGCAGCAGACGAATTGGCGGCGCTCGGACTTTCGACCACGGTGGCGGACGCGCGCTTTGCCAAGCCGCTCGACACCGACCTCCTGCTTCGCCTTGCGCGCGAGCACGAGGTCCTCATCACCATCGAAGAGGGCGCTATCGGCGGCTTCGCCGCCCATGTGTTTCAGGCACTCGCCGACAACGGTGCGCTCGACGGCGGGCTCAAAGTGCGCGCGATGGTGCTGCCCGATGTCTTCATCGATCAGGATTCGCCCGCGACGATGTACGCCAAGGCCGGCCTCGATGCCAAGGGCATCGTCGCCAAGGCGTTCGAGGCGCTCGGCCAGAACCTGCACGGCGAGACGATAAAGCTCGGCCGGGCGTGAGCCCGATCGGCGCGGCCCGGTTATTTGTGCTTGCGGCCCTTTCGCTTCTTCGGAACCTTCTTTCCCTTTTTACGCGCCTCCGAAAGGCCGATAGCGATTGCCTGTTTGCGGCTCTTGACCGTTTTGCCGCTTCTGCCGCTTTTGAGCTTTCCGCGCTTGCGCTTGCGCATCGCGCGCTCGACGTCCTTCGAAGCACTACGTGAATATCGTCGTGCCATGGTGTCAATTCCTTTGTTGGTCGGACCTAGATTTGCGACACAACATCCGCTTCACGGCTCGGGACATAGCGAGCCGACTAGAAACAACAGCGTAACGCCGTTACTTGTTCCAGCGCACGTCCGGCCGACATTGGACGAGCCGTGCGCCGAGCCTGTCCTCGGATTCATGCCCATCCATGGTCGCCCGCATCCGCATCGATCGCCTTCTTGTCGAGCGCGGCCTGTTCGAGAGCCGCGCCAAGGCGCAGGCCGCCATCGCGGCCGGGTTGGTGACGGCAGATGACGTGGTGCTCGCCAAGCCGTCCGAGCAAGTCTCGGCCGACGCGATCCTGCGCACGCGGCCCGCGCATCCTTACGTGTCGCGCGGCGGGGTGAAGCTCGCCGCCGCGCTCGATCATTTTCGCTTCGATCCCATGTTCGATCCGCGCGGCCGCATCTGCCTCGATGTCGGCGCCGCAGCCGGCGGCTTCAGCGAAGTCCTGCTCGCACGCGGCGCCCGCCGGGTCTACGCCGTGGACGTCGGTCGCGGGCAGCTGCACCCGAAGCTGCGCGAGCGCCCGGAAATCGTATCCATGGAGCAGACCGACATTCGCGCCCTCGAGCCGGACCGGCTCCCCGAGCGCCCTGACTTCGCCGTCGTCGATGCAAGCTTTATCTCGCTCAAGCTCGTCCTGCCGGCGACGTTCCAGCTCGTACGAACGCCGGCGCAGGCGCTGGCGCTGATCAAGCCGCAATTCGAAGCAGGCCGACGTCATGCCAAGAAAGGGATCGTACGCGATCCGCTCGTTCACGCCGCGATCTGCGACGACATCGCGGCGTTCGTCACGGCGCATGGCTGGCGCGTCGTCGGCATTATGCCCTCGCCTATTCCCGGCGGCGACGGCAACCGCGAGTTCTTCATCGCGGCGCAGCGCGCCTGAAACCCTGGCGTTGCGCCTTTCTCCTGCCACGGCATCCGGTATGGTGCCGCGCCATGACATTGCCGGGAATCATCCCAGCGAGCCCATCCGCAGCGCCGCCGCAGCGCACGGCGTGGCGCGCCGAGCTCATGGAAACGGTCAAGCTCGCCTGGCCGATGGCGCTGACCCAGCTCGGTCAGATCGCCATGATGACGACCGATCTTGCGCTCATCGGCCGACTCGGGGACAGCGCCATCGCCGCCGTCGGGCTCGCGCACCTGATCCTATTCGTCGGATTCGTGCTGGGCATGGGGCCGGTTTCCGCGGTCGCGCCGCTGGCGGCACAAGCCTTCGGCGCACGCGAGCCCCGCATGGTGCGGCGGTCCCTGCGCGTGGGAGTTTGGGCCGCCGTGATGCTCGGCATCCCGGTCAACGTCGCGCAGCTTTGGGGTGAGGACATCCTCGTCACCGCGGGGCAATCAGCCGAAACAGCGGCGCTCGCCGCCCGCTATCTGTCCAGCCTCGCCTGGTCGATGATCCCGGCTTGGTGCTTCATCGCGCTGCGCAACTTCATGGGCGCAGTCAATCGTCCTGAGCCGGCGCTGTGGGTCACGCTCGCCGCGATCCCGGTCAATGCTCTGCTCGCCTATGCCCTGATCCACGGCCGGTTCTTGCTGCCGCGCCTCGATCTGCTGGGCGCCGGGCTTGCGACCACATGCGTGAACGTCGCCATGTGTGCCGCTGCAATCTGGATTTGCTACACGTGCCGGCCGTTCAAGAAGTATCGCGTGCTCGGCCGCTTCTGGCGGGCCGACTGGGAGCTGCTGCGCAAGCTGATGGCGATCGGATTGCCGATCTCGGGCGCCTTCATGCTGGAATGGGGGTTGTTCTCCTCGGCTGCGCTCCTGATGGGCTGGATCGGCACGACGGCGCTCGCCGCCCATCAGATCGCATTGCAGGTGGCGACGATTTTGTTCATGGTTCCGTTCGGCCTGTCGCTCGCCGCGACCGTGCGGGTCGGACATGCGGTCGGACGGCGTGATCCGGATGCAACCCGCCGGGCCGGCTTCGGCGCGATCGCCCTGGGCGCCGGCTTCATGGCGGCAACGACGGTGATCGTCGTCGCGCTTCGTCGCACGATCCCGCTGCTTTTTCTCGGCGGCGATGCGTCCGGCGACGCGGCAACGGCGAGCCTTGCCGCCACGCTGCTGCTGATCGGCGCGAGCTTCTTCGTCACCGACGGGGTGCAAGGGATCGCCGCGGGCGCGTTGCGCGGGCTCAACGACACCCGCGTCCCGATGTTGTTCGCCGCAGTCAGCTTCTGGCTGATCGGCTTTACTTGCGCCTACGGACTGGCTTTCCCCGCCGATCTGGGCGCGGTCGGCATTTGGATCGGATTCTCGATCGGCGTCGGGACCTTCGCCGCGCTGCTCGTTTGGCGGTTCCATAGGCTTACTTCGGACGACCGCCGACCATAAGGTGGAGGACGGATAAGAGACACTCGGTCATTCCGCCTCCGTCGCTGGACGCAGCACCGATCGGTCGCTATCGAAGGTGCCATGGTGGAGCGCCTGGTCATCGCCCGGCTCGGCTCGCGTGGCGACGGCATCGCAGACACGCCCGCGGGCGCGCTCTACGTGCCTTATACGCTGCCGGGCGAAACCGTCGAGGTCGATCCTTGGCCCGGTCATCCCGACCGCGCACATCTCATCAAGGTCGACATCGCCAGTCCCGCCCGCATTGCGCCGATCTGCCCGCATTTCGGCGTTTGCGGCGGCTGCGCGCTCCAGCACTTGGCCGCGGCGCGTTATCGCGATTGGAAGCGCGGGCTGGTCACGCAGGCGCTGGCACAAGCCGCGCTCGACGCGCCGGTGGATGATCTCATCGACGCCCACGGCGAGGGTCGCCGTCGCGCCGTATTCCACGCACGGCGCGGCACACGCGACGTGCTGGAGGTCGGGTTCGCCGCGCTCAGAGCGCATCACCTGGTGGCAATCGACCGTTGTCCGATCTTCGCGCCCGGGCTCGACGGAGCGATCGAAACGGCTTGGGCTATTGCCGAGGCGCTGGCCGGAGCGCGCAAACCGCTCGACATCCAGTTCACGGCTACCGATGCCGGCCTCGACGTTGACGTGCGCGGATCGGGGCCATTGCCGGCCGCGCGCATGAGTGACCTCGCCTCGGTCGCGGAACGCTGCCGTCTGGTGCGCCTCACTCGCCATGGCGAGATCGTCGCGCAGCGCGCGGCGCCGACGCTGCGGATCGGCCGCGCCGAACTCGTTCTGCCGCCTGGCGCCTTCCTGCAGGCGACTGCAGCGGGCGAAGCCGCCCTGGCGCGGCTGGTAGAGACGCACTGCAACGGTGCGAGGACGGTGGCCGATCTGTTCTGCGGCGTCGGACCGTTTGCGTTGCGGCTCGCGGAGCGGGTGCGCGTCGTCGCGGGTGACAGCGATGCGGCTGCGATCGCAGCGCTGCGGCGCGCCGCGTCGGAAACGAAAGGCCTCAAGCCGATCGAGACGCTCGAGCGCGACCTGTTCCGTCGTCCTTTCGCGCCAGCCGAACTCAAGCGGTTCGACGCCGTGGTGTTCGATCCGCCGCGGCAAGGCGCTGAGGCGCAGGCGCGCGAGCTCGCGGCATCGGCCGTACCAACGGTTATCGCCGTTTCCTGCAATCCCGCCACCTTCGCGCGCGACGCCCGCATCCTCGTCGACGGCGGCTATCGCCTCACGCGCGTGACGCCGGTCGATCAGTTCCGGTATTCGGCGCACGTGGAATTGGTCGCGCGCTTTCAGCGGACGAGCGACGGACCTGGCCGGACAGGTGCGCGGTCATAGCGCCGTCTCATGTCGTCTGTCCCCGGCTGACCGTCGTCAGTTGCCCCAGCGATCGCGCCACATCTGCTCGCCTACGGTGCAGGACACGCGTGGCGCCCTGGCTTGCACCGGCACCATGGCTCGCTCGGGCGTGCGGCCTGCGATCTCGAGCACGAGCTTGGTGCGGGTCGCCTCCTTGAATTGCTCGCGATCACGGATCGGGATGACGAATGCACCGGGGCCGCCGATCACGCAATCCTCGTAATAGACGTCGAGATTGTCGATATCCATGGTGAACGAGCTCGGTCGTTTCAGCATGATCGGCAGACCGTTGATGGTGATGCCGGCGGCGAGGACGTCGTCGCGTACGATCGTGACGAACGGACCGCTGTTGTTGGCGCCGTCGCCGGAGACGTCGACGACGCGCCGGAACCCGCGATAGCCGCTGCCATCGAACAGCGTCTTGCTGAAATTGAGCGCGCCCGAAATCGAGGTGCGCGAGGCGCGCCGATAGGGTGCGCGCGCCATCTCGTTTGCGAACGCATCGGCGGCCTCTGGACCGTCGATCAGCCGCCACGGTACGACGATCTTCTGGTCGTAGGGCCCCGCCCACTCGAAATAGGTCATCGCGATTTTGCCGTTCATGCCGCTGCGCAGCGCCTGCATGAAGTCGCGCGAGGTGATGCCCGTGACGTAGCCCTCGCGCTGCAGCGCCTGCTCCTCCGGATCCATCGAGTAGGACACGTCGACGGCGAGCACCAGCTCGACATCAACGGCGAGGGCATTCGGGCTGGTGTCGGCGAAGAATGGTGCCGGGGCCGGCGCCGCGAAGGTCCATCCCGTGGCCACGAGCGCCGCGGCGGCGCCCGCCGTCAGGATCGAAACCAGCGCTGCGCGCATCCGCATCCTTTTCCTCCATGAGCGCAAGGTTCCCGACATGGTGGCACGGGCACCGTGCCAGGAAAAGCAGGCGACGGCGTGACGAGATTAGTTCCGCGGGGTCCTATCCTCGATGATTTCGGTCGAGGCGATCTCGATGCCGAAGCCGGCAAGACCGACATAGGTGAGCCTGGCCGAGGTGAGCAGACGGATCGAGCTGATGCCCAAATCCTTGAGAATCTGGGCACCGAGCCCGACCTCGCGCCATTGCCGCGAGCGCGCGACCTCCGAACCGGTCGAGCCCGACTGCGGTATGGCATGGGTGGGCACGCCGGCCGCGCCGTCGCGCAGGAAGACGATGACGCCGCGGCCCTCCTGCTTGATGCGCTGTAACGAGGCGTGAATCGGGTTGGCGCCGCCGAAGACGTCGCGGATGATATCGGCGCGATGCAATCGCGCCAGCATGTCCCGGCCGTCGCCGATGCGCCCATAGACGAAGGCCATGTGCTGGATGGCATCGAACGGCGTCACATAGGCGTAGCCGGCAAGCGTGCCGATCTTGCTTTGCACCGGGAATTCACCGATGCGCTTGACCAGCTTGTCGCGCGCCTGCCGGTAGGCGATGAGATCGGCGATCGAGATCTGTTTGAGCTTGTGATGCTCGGCGAACGCGGTCACCGCCGGCCCGCGCATCACCGTGCCGTCGTCGTTCATCAGCTCGGCCAGGACGCCGACCGGCGGCAGCCGGGCGAGCCGGCAGAGGTCCACACAGGCTTCGGTGTGGCCGGAGCGCATCAACACGCCGCCATCCTTGGCAACCAGCGGAAAGACGTGGCCAGGGCGCACGAAGTCGGCGGCGCCGGTATTGCCATTGGCGAGCGCGCGCACGGTGTTGGTCCGCTCCTCCGCCGAGATGCCGGTGGTAAGCCCGTGACGGACGTCGACCGAGACCGTGAAGGCGGTGCCGAGCGGCGCATCGTTCGCCGCCACCATGGGATCGAGATGCAGACGCTTCGCCTCCTCGGCTGAAAGCGGCGCGCAGACGATGCCCGAAGTATTGCGGATGATGAAGGCCATCTTTTCGGGCGTACATAGCGACGCCGCGACAAACAGATCGCCCTCGTTCTCGCGGTCATCATCGTCGGTGACGACCACGATCTCACCGGCGGTAAAGGCTGCAAGCACCGTTTCGACGCGCTGGTAGCTATCGATCACGTTTCCCCGACTCCCTTCCAATGGGGGCGAACGGCCATGCGGGCGGCTCGCCGAGCTGCCCGCGATGACGCAGATAGTGATCGGCGATCACGCACGCCACCATGGCCTCACCGATCGGCACCGCGCGAATGCCGACACAGGGGTCATGGCGCCCTTTGGTGCTGATCTCAGTTTCGGCCCCGTAACGATCGACCGTGCGCCGCGGCGTCAGAATCGACGAGGTCGGCTTGACCACGAAACGGCAGACGACGGGCTGCCCGGTCGAAATGCCGCCCAAAATGCCGCCCGCATGGTTTGAAAGAAATACCGGCTTGCCGTCGTTGCCCATGCGCATCTCGTCGGCGTTCTCCTCGCCGCTCAGCGCCGCTGCCGCAAAGCCGGCGCCGATCTCCACGCCCTTGACGGCATTGATGCCCATGAGAGCCGCGGCGAGGTCGCCGTCGAGCTTGCCGTAGATCGGCGCGCCGAGCCCGGCGGGAACGCCCTCGGCAACGACCTCGATCACCGCGCCGACGGAGGAGCCGCGCTTGCGGATATCGTCGAGATAACCCTCGAACACCCTGACTTGCTCCGCGTCCGGGCAGAAGAACGGATTGCGTTCGACCTCGTCCCAGTTCCAGCGCGCGGGCTCGATCTTGTGCTCCCCCATCTGGATCAGCGCGCCGCGCACCGTCATGCCGGGCACGATCTTGCGCGCGATCGCGCCGGCGGCAACTCGCATGGCGGTCTCGCGCGCGGATTGCCGGCCGCCGCCGCGATAATCGCGAATGCCGTATTTGGCGTCGTAGGTGTAGTCGGCATGCCCGGGCCGATACTTGTCCTTGATGTCGGAATAATCCTTGGAGCGTTGGTCGACGTTCTCGATAACCAACGCAATCGGCGTGCCCGTCGTCACTTGCGCGCCCGTCGCCTCGTCGGTGAACACGCCGGAGAGGATTTTTACCGCGTCTGGCTCGCGCCGCTGCGTGGTGAACCGGGATTGCCCCGGGCGTCTCTTGTCGAGATAGGGCTGGATGTCGGCTTCGGTCAGGGCAATACGAGGCGGGCAGCCGTCGACCACGCAGCCGATCGCGGGCCCATGGCTTTCGCCGAAGGTCGTGACCCGGAACAAGTGGCCGAAAGTATTGAACGACATAAGGTTCCACCCGCAGCGGTGTGGTAGCCCGCGTTCCGGCCGGGGTCAAATGGCGGCTCAGCGATCGGGAATCAGTGGCGGCCCGCCTGCTGCTTTGATCACTGGCTGCCGCCTGCTGGCGCCCGCATCCGTCACGCGTAGCGCGCGAGCCGGTTGCCCGCGAAAATATAGACCACGCCATGATCGATGGAATAGTGCGTGGCATCCTGCGGCGGCGCGAGCGCGAGATGCGCGATCAGCGCGCGCGCGGTGCCGCCATGGGCGGCAACCACGGTGTCGCGGTCGACGGACTGGTACCATTCGCGTATTCGCACGGTTACCTGCGCGTAGCTTTCACCGCCGGGCGGCAGAAAACCCCATTTGTCGCATTCGCGTTTGGCGATGATGTCTTCGTCCCGCGCCAGCACGTCGGCGTAGGTCAGGCCTTCCCACTCGCCGAACGCGATTTCCGCGAGCCGCGGATCGACGGCGTAGCCGGTGGGCTCGAGGCCAAGCGTCGCCCGCATGATTTCCATGGTCTTGCGCGCGCGCACGAGCGGACTCGACACATAGGCGAGGCTCTCCGGCGCCCGGCCGTCGCGGACGAACAGATCTTGCAGGATTCCGGCGCAGCGAACCGCCTGCGCGCAACCCTGCTGGTTGAGCGGCACGTCGTGCCGGCCCTGCAGCCGTTGGTCGACGTTCCAGTCGGTGAGGCCGTGGCGGACGTAATAGATAACCGGCGGCGTCACGATCTGCGCCGGCGTGTCGGGGGTGCAGCGCCGCACCACCAGTCTACCGGGCGATGCAGCGCATCCGGGATACCTGTGGAAAGCCCGCGCATCTAGTCCTTGCCGACCACGATGTCGGGCGCATCGGGGTGCTTCATCCCGACGATATGATAGCCGGCATCGACATGTTGAATCTCGCCGGTGACGCCGCGAGAAAGATCAGAGAGGAAATAGACCGCGGTGTCGCCGACTTCCTCGATCGTCACGCTGCGCCGAAGCGGTGCATTGTGCTCGTTCCACTTGAGGATGTAGCGGAAATCGCCGATCCCCGATGCCGCCAGCGTCTTGATCGGACCCGAAGAGATGGCGTTGACGCGGATGTTCTTTGCGCCGAAATCCGCGGCGAGATAGCGCACGGAAGCCTCGAGCGCCGCCTTGGCCACGCCCATCACGTTGTAGTGGGGCATCCACTTCTCGGCGCCGTAGTAGGTGAGCGTCAGGAGCGAGCCGCCCCGCGGCATCAGCTTCTCCGCGCGTTGGGCGAGCGCCGTGAACGAGTAGCAGCTCACCATCATCGTCTTGGCAAAGTTGTCCGCAGTCGTATCGACATAACGCCCGGAAAGCTGATCCTTGTCGGAAAAAGCCACAGCGTGCACGAGAAAATCAAGCGTCCCCCACTTTGCCTGCACCGCCGCGAAAGCGCTATCGATGGTGGTGGGCTCGACGACGTCGCAATGACCGACCACCAGCCCGTCCAGCTCGTGTGCCAGCGGCTCGACCCGCTTCTTCAGCGCCTCGCCTTGATAGGTGAAGGCGAGTTCGGCACCCTGCCCGTGACAGGCCTTCGCGATACCCCACGCGATCGACCGGTTGTTGGCCACCCCCAGGATCAGGCCGCGCTTGCCACGCAACAGACCCGAGGCTTCCGGCATGATCTTCCTCGCTGCGTCGCAGACCGCTGGCCTCCTATGGCACAGGGGGGAAGGCCCCACAAGGAGCCGCGGTTTGCGCGCCTGCACGTCGAACCGCGGGAATATCGCTGCGGCAAGAGTGTTTGTCCGGATGATGTGGTTGAGATGCAGGGAGTGACGAACGAAACGTTGAGGCGCTCGTTGAATCGTCCGCGTGGGCGATGCACTGTGACCCGGTCGAAGGGAGAGCATGTTGAGCGGATTCCGGCAAGGGATCGAGGCTGCGGTTCCGGCATTGCGACGCTACGCGCGGGCGCTCACGCGCAACGTCGAACTTGCGGACGATCTGGTCCAGGACACGCTGGTGCGGGCGTTGCGGTCGGAGCATCTGTTCCACGGCGGCGACATCCGGAGTTGGCTCTACACGATCCTGACCAACCTCAACCGCAACCGTCTGCGTTCATTGGCGCGGCGTCCCGCGGTGCAGGCCATCGACGACAACGATGCGCCGGACATGGCGGGGCCGGAAGCCGGGGCGCGTGACATCGAGCGGGCACTAGCGTCGTTGGTGGAGGATCAACGCTCGGCGCTCCTGCTGGTCGTGCTCGAGGGCCTCACCTACCGTGAGGTCGCCGAAGTGCAGGGCGTGCCGATCGGAACCGTGATGTCGCGGCTCGCGCGCGCACGCATGCAGATCAAGGCCTATCTCGACGGCGAGCGCCCCGCGCTTCGCCGCATCAAGTAAGTCAAGGACGAAGACGATGATCGATCGAGATTCACCCGTGACCGAGGACGAGCTTCACGCCTTTGTCGACGGCGAGATTCCAGCCGATCGCCGCGGCGCAGTCGAGGCGTGGCTCGCCTCCCATCCGGAGGATGCCGCCCGCGTCGCTCATTGGCAGGCCCAGGCCGATGCGATCCGCACGCGCTACGGCGCGGTCGCGTCGGAGCCGGTAGCGGCGCGCTTCGATGTCGACAAGCTCGCCCGTGACGCGCGGTCCTGGCGTGCGGTCGCCGCGGCGGCGGTGATCGCGGCGTTTCTCGCCGGCGGCGTGGTCGGCTGGATGGCGCACGGGGCCTCGGCGGCAGCCCCGAGCCGTTTCGACATCTTCACGACGCAGGCGCTCGATGCGCACAGGGTATATGTGGTCGAGGTTCGCCATCCGGTCGAGGTTACCGGCGCCGAGCGCCCGCATTTGGTGCAATGGCTGTCGAGGCGCCTCGACTACGAGCTGCGGATACCCGACCTTGAACCGAGCGGATTGAAGCTGGTGGGCGGACGCCTGCTGCCGGGTCCGTTCGGTCCGGCGGCCTTCTGCATGTATGAAGGCCCGTCCGGCGAGCGCTTCACGATCTATTATGCGCGCACGGATTCGCCGCAGACCGCGATGCGCTATCGCGCAGGTGAGCGCTTCGCCGCCTTGTATTGGGTCGATCGCGGGCTCGGTTATGTCGTCAGCGGACCGCCCGAGCGCGAGCGTTTGCTCGCCGTCGCTCAGGCGGCCTATGACCAGATCGAGAAGGCCGCACCGCAGACGAGGCCGTGAGGCATCGTTTCGCCTGGAGCGCATCGCGAGCCGGTCGGATCGTGATGCGCTCTAGTTGCTCTGCCATGTTCTACCCGGAAAACCGGTTCCTGTTTGGAAGCAAGGGCGGCATGCCGACGCCGATCGGAGGCGAATCGCTCACCCCATATCCGTCCGGGGATCAAAGGGCTTCGTTGCCCGCCACTTGCGCATCAGTTCATCAAGCTCCGCATCGCCGCCTTCGGGCAACATGATGCGCACGGCGGCGAGCAGATCGCCTCTGCCGTTCTTGGCCGGAAAGCCCTTGCCCTTGAGACGGAATGTGCGCCCCGAATTGGTGCCGGGGGGAATTGCGAGCTCGACCGCGCCGTCGAGGGTCGGTACCCGCACCTTGGCGCCCAGCACCGCCTCGTAGAGTGCAATCGGAAGCTCGAGCCGCAAATCGGCGCCCTCGCGCGTGAACAGCGGATGCGGCGCGATCGAGACCGTGATCAGGAGATCGCCGGTGCGGCCGCCAGGCCCGGCGAGCCCCTGGCCTTTCAGCCGGATGGTCTGACCGTCATTCAGCCCGGCCGGAATCTTCACGTCGACCTCTTTGCCGTTCGGGAGTTGCACACGCTTCCTGACGCCTTTGGCCGCCTCCGGCAAGGAGATGGTCAGCGCGGCCGTGACGTCCTGGCCGGCGCCACCGAAGTCCTCCTCGAACTGGAAGCCCGCGGACGACCGCGCGGAACGCGCCGCGCCACCGAATGCCTGTCGCAGGATATCGTCGAAGCCGCTGAAGCCGCGAAATCCGCCGCCGGCGCGTCCGCCTGCGCGCTGAAAGCCCTCTCGCCCCCAGCTGAAGGTTTCGAAATGGCCGTCGCGGCCAAAGCCGCCCGGTCCGCCCCCGAAGCCCTCAAAACCCTGAAAACGCGGCTTGCCCTCGCCGTCGATCTCGCCACGATCGAAAGCCTTGCGCTTGTCTTCCTCGCCCAGGATCTCGTAAGCCGCGTTCAACTCGGCGAAGCGGGTAGCCGCCTTAGGGTCGTGCTTGTTGGCATCCGGGTGCAGCTTCTTGGCCTGCCGCCGGAAAGCGCTCTTGATGTCCGCAGCGCTCGCGTTCTTCGATACCCCCAGGACGTCATAGGGGTCGCGCATCCTCAATCCCTCCAAGGCAGCTCGCTACTGGTCATGCCGGGCAGTCGCCCCAAACGCACCTGTCCCAATGTGGGGAGTGCGGCCGCCGACCGCAACGTAGAAAACACCGTAGACACAAGGCCTTCCCGGGCTGGGCCGGCTAGCGATCGGAGCCCTCCCGCGTCTTGACTATTTGCCTGGCCGAGCGCGGCAATGGGCGCTGGCAGGGGCTCTAAAGGGAAGGTGCATGTCGCGCGTCAAACTCACCATCGCCACCACCGACTACGATCACTTCCGCGACTTCCGCCTCGGCCTCGTCAATGCCGAAGGCATCGACCATCTCTGGCTTACTCTCGGCCACCACGAGGTGTTCGCGCGTTTCACCTTCAACCGCGAGTGGGATGTAAGCGAGCTGTCGTTTGCGAAATTCTGTGCGCAAGCGACACGGAAGACACCGGACATCATCGGTCTCCCGGTCGTCTGTTCGCGCCTTTTCCGATTCTCGTCGTTCTACGTAAACAAGAACAGCAAGATCAAAACGGCTGCCGACCTCAAGGGCAAGACCATCGGCTCGCCCGAATGGGCACATACGGCTGCCGTCTATATGCGCGGCTGGCTCAACGACGAGCACGGCATCGGACTCACCGATATCCACTGGTATCAGGCGGGCGCCAATGAGGCGGGCCGCGTCGAGAAGGTCGAGCTCAACCTTCCGAAGGGTGTCAAGCTCACGCGTGTCAACGACAAGTCCTTGAGCGAGATGGTCGCGTCGGGTGAGATCGACTGCGCGCTGATTGCACGTCCGCCTAATTCGTTCTTGCAGGGCCATCCGGATGTGGTCCGGCTGTTTCCGAACTATCTGGAGATGGAGCAGAGCTATTACGAGCGCACGAAGGTCTGGCCGATCATGCACATCATCGCGATACAGAAGCGGGTGCTGGACGAGCATCCCTGGGTCGCGCGCAACCTCTACAATGCTTTCGTCGAGTCGAAGCGCCGGAGCCTCGAACGCCTGCTCGATCCGGCCGTGTCGCGCTATCCGCTGGCTTGGCTGCCCACCTACGCGCGCAAGATGCGCGACCTTTTCGACGGCGATCCGTTCCCGTATGGCATCGAAGAGAACCGGCCGACGTTGGAGCAATTTCTGCGCTACACCCGCGAGCAGGGCATCGCGCACCGCCATGTCGAGCCCGAAGAGATCTTCCCGAGAGGTATCATGACCTCGGTCAAAGTGTGATGGTCTCGTCGGCCGCGATCGGAAACCGGAGATGACGGCCGGGGCCGCGCCGCACTGTTCCTCGACCTACGGATGGCGTGGCGCGACTAGGTGTTCTTCCAAGGCCGCAAATTGCGGACTTCCCACTTCCCGCGCGCGGCGCGGCAGGCCTCGCCCTGCAGCCACGACTCACTACCGTTCTTGACATAGCTGGCGAGAAAATCACGGCAGACAGTCCCGTCCTGGTTGGAGGCGAAGGCCAGCGGCGTGACGGTGCCGCGGGCACCGGTCTGCGGGTTTTCCCAGGGCATGCTGGTGTCCTTGCCGCCCTTGGCGAGCACCTCGCTCACGGCGGCGCGGGCGACGGCAAGGTCCCCCTCGGCTGGCGCCTTCGTCGTCGCCGTCGGCACGGCGGGTGTCGACGCCCCGGCTTGGCCGGTCGCAGCGTCATTTTTCCCGAGCAGGGTGTCGAGTTGATAGGAGAAGCTGCAGCCGCCCGCTGCGAGCCCCAGCGTCAGCAAACACGCCCCCGCCGGCAACGGCCGCAGCGTGGCGTGCCATCGGCTCCACCTTCCTCTATAACGGGGCCGCCGGGACACGGATTCTGGCGCCGATGCCACGACCTGGGTGCTCCGCAGGATGTCCGAATCAGCCCCGATAGAACACCCGAGCCGGTTAACGAGTGGTGATTTCACCGAGGCCGACGAGCCGTTGCGGCTGTTTGCCGCCTGGTTCGAGGAGGCGACCCGAAGCGAGCCACGCGATCCCACCGCCATGTCGCTCGCCACCGTCGACGCCGACGGCCTGCCCAATGTCCGCATGGTGCTGATGAAAAGCTTCGATGAGCGCGGATTCGTGTTCTTCACCAATACGGACAGCCAAAAGGGGCAGGAGCTGGATCGGGAGCGCAAGGGGGCGCTGCTGTTTCACTGGAAGTCCCTCAATCGGCAGGTTCGGCTGCGGGGACCGGTGGAAAGGGTTGAAGACGCGGAAGCCGACGCCTATTTCGCGACGCGCCCGCGTCTTACCCAGATCGGGGCCTGGGCCAGCAAGCAGTCGGCGCCGGTAGAGAGCCGCCACGCCTTCGAGAAGGCGATCGCGTTTTACGCCGCGAAATTCGCCGTCGGAGCGGTTCCACGACCGCCGAATTGGACCGGCTATCGGCTCCGGCCGCTCCTGATCGAATTCTGGCAGGACCGGCCGTTCCGGCTGCATGATCGTGTCGAGTTCCGGCGCGAGACGCTCGACCAACCGTGGCGCAAGACGCGCCTTTATCCGTGAACCGCGGCGTTTCCCCGCGAATGCAAGCTTTACGGCGCCATCAGGCTGCTGTTGCTGAGTGCGCTCTTGCGAACGCGCCGAAGGTAATGCGCCAGCTCGGTTTCCGATTCCACCAGAACGCAAACCGCACTAGCATGCATCGGGTTTTTGGGATCTGGCATTGATGGTGCATTCGAACCAGCCGCGCCGCGCCTTGCTGCTCACCGGAGCAAGCCGCGGCATCGGCCACGCCACCGTGAAACGATTTTCGGCCGCCGGTTGGCGGGTCATTACCTGCTCGCGCCACGCGTTCCCGGAAAACTGCCCCTGGGAGATGGGGCCTGAGGATCACATCCAGGTCGACCTCGCCGATCCCGACGGCACACTCGCGGCCATTGCTGAGATCAAGCAGCGGCTCGAGAACAACGAGTTGCACGCCCTGGTCAACAATGCCGCGATCTCGCCCAAGACCGAGGGCGGCAAGCGGCTTTCCTCCATCGACACTACCGTCGATGTTTGGGATCACGTCTTCCGGGTCAATTTCCTTGCGCCGATCATGCTGGCGCGCGGCCTCTTGGAAGAACTCAAGGCGGCCAAGGGCTCCGTTGTCAACGTGACCTCAATTGCCGGCTCGCGCGTTCATCCCTTTGCCGGTGCCGCCTACTCGACCTCGAAGGCGGCACTGGCGGCGCTTACACGCGAGATGGCGGCCGATTTCGGTCCGCTGGGCATCCGCGTCAACGCCATCGCTCCGGGTGAAATCGATACCGCGATGCTCTCACCGGGGACCGAGGAGATCGTGGCGCATCAAATTCCCATGCACCGGCTGGGCACCCCCGACGAGGTTGCCAAGATCATCTACGTCTTGTGCACGGAGACGTCGTCCTACGTGAACGGCGCCGAGATCCACATCAACGGCGGGCAGCATGTCTAGCGCTTTGATCGCTGGCGTCTGATCTTCGGTCACAGCCATTTCTTCCATTTGAAAATGAAATAAGGCAGCGCGGCCGCGATCAGCATCAACGCGATGGCCAGCGGATAGCCCAGGGTCCAGTCGAGTTCCGGCATGTGCTTGAAGTTCATGCCGTAGATCGACGCCACCAGCGTCGGCGGCATCAGCACGACCGCGGCAATCGAGAAGATCTTGATGATGTTGTTCTGCTCGATGAATACGACGCCGAGCATGGCGTCGAGCGTGAAGGTGATCTTGTTGGAAAGATAGGTCGCGTGGTCGGACAGCGACTGCACGTCGCGCTGCATGCCCCGAAGCTGCGAGCGCGTTTCCTTGGCCCAGCGCATGTTGTCGGCTTCGTGGGCGAGGTAGAGGAGCACGCGGCCGATCGAGACCAGGCTCTCGCGCACCTTCGAGGTGAGGTCGCCCTTGCGGCCGATGACCTTGAGGATCTCCTGGTGACTCCTGGCATGGTCGGCTTCCGGCTCGAAGATGTCATGCGAGACCTGATCGACCTCGGTGCCGATGCGCTCCAGAATATCGGCGGCGCGGTCGATCACCGCGTCGAGCAGGTCCATCAGCACCGATTCCCCGGTTACCGTCGGCGAGCAGACGCGCGCGAGCTTGTTGCCGACGATCATGAACGGACGCGGCTCGTCGTAACGCACGGTGATGAGCCGGTGGCCGGAGAGGATGAAGGTGACAGGGGTCGTCTTCGGCGTGTCCGTGTCGGACTGACACATCAGGGTCGCAGTCATGTAGCGCGCGCCGTTCTCGACGTACAGCCGGCTGGTGACCTCGATTTCCTGCATTTCCTCCCGCGTCGGGCACGGCGATGCCGACTTGACGCTCGACGATCTTGTCCTCCTGCAAGTTCGGATTGACGAGATCGAACCAGACCGCGTTTTCAGGCACGTCGGCATCTGAGGTGACAGGAAGGCGGTCGAGCGAAGGGCCGCGCGGAACGTAGACCCACAGCATGACGCCTCCGCCGGCCCGCACATACCCGTTGGCGAGCGCGGGGGCGCCGCCAGCGACCCGATTTGAGCCAGTGATGGCCTAATCACGGCCGCGGTTGCAAGAGCAATGAGCGTGCGGATGCCAGCGCTGGCGCGAAGGCCGAAACGGCCGCGGGCAGACTTTAGGGGGACGAGGGGATACTTTAGAGACCCGCCGACGGTGCCGGCGCGGGGAGCTCAGGCCGCCATCTCGGCGAGCCGCTTGTCCAATTGGTGGACAACCGGCGCATAGGCGGGGTTCTTGACCTCGCTCTGGTACTGCAACGCAGCGGCAACCGCAGATATTCCGATCTCCCCATAGCGGCTGTCGAGATTTGGCTCGTCGCGGCGGACGTTTTCGTTGGATTGGGCCGCATTGTTCTTGGTCATTTTCTTCTCCGTGGAACTCTTAATTCTTGCGACGCTTCTTTGGTCTTCTTGCAACGCCTTGCGGTTCACTGAGATGACCGCGGAGTGCGGCCGAAATACGCAACAAATCGTGTCCTATCATGACATTTCGGGCGGACCGTAACCGGTTGGAACCTGTTGCTTATCGACTTGGGATTAATCCGAGATCAATGAACCCGATCCCGCCACGCCGCTGTGAGATGGCATGGTAAACCTCGGGTTAAGAGATTGCGCGTTAGGCTGTGCGCGGGGTCGGCAAATCGATTCCATTCGGGCGGAAAGGAAACTTTCCACAGCGCGGGATCAAACTGCGGCATTCCTGCAACAGGTTCAGAAGACTATCGAATCGGGGCCGTCGTCGCCCTGGAACTGGGGAGTCCTTTTGGCTAGCTAATAGAGAGCGAAGGACTCGGGGAGACCTGATCGCAGGGGTGCGCCAAACAGCGCGAGGGGCAGGTATGGCAGTACGGGGAATCGCACTCCTTCTGACCGGGCTCTTGCTCGGCGGATGCGTGCACACGCAGTTTGAGCCGGCGTCCGAAGCCAGCATGACCGCGCGCGATAAAAAGCTGCTCGCCAATGCGCCTTATGCGAAAGTGACCATTCCGGCCGCTTACCAACGCGCCATCGTCCAATTTCATCGGAAGGAAGCGCCGGGCTCGATCGTCATCGATAGCGATGCGCGCTACCTCTACTATGTGCTGCCGGAGGGCAGGGCGATCCGCTACGGCGTGATCGTGGGCGAAGACGCGCAGGCTTGGTCCGGGGTCGCCAAGGTCGGCCGCAAGGAAGAATGGCCGGGATGGACACCAACCGAGGGCGAGAAGAGGCGCCTCGGCCCGCTTCCCAATTACGTCGAAGGCGGGCCCCACAACCCGATGGGCGCCCGGGGCATTTACCTCTATTCCAGCGGCAGGGATACGCTCTACCGCATCCACGGCACCAATCAGCCGGAATGGATCGGACATGCGATCTCGTCGGGCTGCATCCGCATGACCAACGAGGACGTGATCGACCTCTACAATCACGTCAAGATGGGCTCGATCGTCGTAGTGCTGGGGCCGAAATCGGGTAACTCGCCGGTCAACCCACAGATCGCGTCGGCCGACCCGCGCTACAACTAGGACTTCGAGGGGGCTGGGAGCGGCGTCGGGCACAGCCCGACGCCGCTTCATTTGCGCTGGCGCGCGGCCCCGGTCAGGGAGTGACGCTTCGCCGTAGAAAAGCGCGTCGCCATATACCCCAGGTTCACATCAGACGCTCGCGTTTGGCCCAGTCCAGGGTGCGATCGAGCGCGCGGCCGAGACGGTCGAACAACTCGTCGATCTCCGCCGGCGCGATGATGAGCGGAGGACACACCGACACGATATCGCCGACGATGAAGCGCACGATCAACCCTTCCTCTTCGGCGAAACGGACCGCGCGCGGGCCAACGGCAGCCTTGGCCTCGAAGGAGCGTTTGGCAGCCTTGTCGGCGACAAGCTCGACCGCCCCGATGAGCCCGAGGCCACGCGCCTCCCCGACCAGCGGGTGCTGGCCGAGCGCGGCCAGCCGGGCCTGGAAATGCGGCGCCTTGCGCGCCGCCTGTTCAGCGATGCGTTCGCGGGCGTAGATGTCGAGCGCCTTGAGCGCGACTGCCGCGGCAACCGGATGGCCCGAATAGGTGAAGCCGTGGCCGAAGGTGCCGATCTTGCGGCTCTCATCGAGGAGCGCTTGGTACATCGGCTCCGGGACCGTCAAGGCCGCCATCGGGACATAGGCCGAGGTCAAGGCCTTCGCGACCGTGACCGAGTGCGGCTCGAAACCCAATACCGTGCAGCCGAACATTGCTCCGAGCCGGCCGAAGCCGCAGATCACCTCGTCCGAGATCATGTAAACATCGTACTTCCGGCAGACTTTCATCATCTCGGCGAAATAGGCTTTCGGCGGCACGATCACGCCGCCGGCACCCATCACCGGCTCGGCGATGAAGGCAGCGACCGTGTCGGGGTCCTGCGCGCAGATCAGTCCTTCGAGTTCGACGGCGAGCCGACGCGCGAACTCCTCTTCGCTCTCCCCGGCATGGGCGAAGCGGTAATGGTGCGGACAGCCCGCGTGCAAAATGCCGGCGATCGGCAAATCGAAATCCAGGTGATTGTTGGGCAGCCCCGTGAGCGAGGCCGCCACGACGGTCACGCCGTGATAGGCTTTAAGACGACTGATGATCTTCTTTTTTCTCGGCCGGCCAAGGGCATTGTTCATGTACCAGACCAGCTTGACCTGCGTATCGTTGGCCTCCGAGCCGGAAGAACAGAAAAACACCTTCGACGTCGGTACCGGCGCGATCTCCTTGAGCCTTTCGGCGAGCTCGATCGCAGGGTCATGGCTCTTGCCGGTAAAAAGGTGACTGAACGGGAGTTTGCGCATCTGCGCCGCCGCGGCCTCGACCAACTCTTCGTTGCCGTAGCCGAGCGCGGTGCACCACAACCCCGCCATGCCTTCGATATAGGGCTTGCCCTCGCTGTCGTAGACGAACACGCCCTGCCCGCGCTCGAGCACCAGCGGCCCGGTCTCGCGCAGCGCCGCGAGATTGGTGTAGGGATGAACCAAGGTCTCGATGTCGCGGACGGCGAGGTTGCTGAGCGGGGGCATGGTTTGGCTTTCGGTTTGTGACACGGGGGGTCGACGGAAGCTGCATGAAAGGCCGCGCTCGCATTCTAATCACAGCAATCGTCGTTCAACGCGGGCGGTGAGCGATGCGCTCCGGGTCTACGGTCGATTGGCTGCGGTCGTCATGGCCCGATGGATTCCGGCCGCGGCCGCGGCAACGGCACGTGTTCGGCCACGGTTGCATCCTCCTCGCCGGGCTCGCGCACTTCCCACTGGCAGAGACGGTAGCCGCCTCTGCGCTCGGCAAGGTCCACGTGGACGTGGGTTTCATGATAACCATCCGAGCCGGGACCGAGCACGGTGCTGAAACGCGCGCAGGTACTTCTGCGCAGGCCCTCGCGAAAATTCTTGGCCACGTGCGGGTCGGTCAACCCCACCACCACGCCATTGGCGAGCTTGAGCGAACGGACATCGAGCGCATTGGCCTTGCCGTGCTCCGAGAGCTGCGCGCCGACGATCCGGTTGCGGCCGCGGCAATCATAGGCAGCGAAATTGTCGATCGTCTTGAGGGCCCCCCCGAGGGAGCGCAAGGAAGGCGCCACGTCCTCGCGCACCCAATGTACGATCGCTTCGGCAAACGTGCAGCGAAGGATCGCCGGCGGCGTCACCGCCACTTTCGTCCTATCGGCCAGCATGACCATTTCGAGCCGCACCACGTCGTCCGCGCCGCATTCGCCGGGTCCGGCAAGCCGAGGCAGCGACGGAGCAAGCGCCAATTCAGTCGTCAGCCGCAGCCGGCAGGCGGACGGCGGCGCCGGCTCCTCCGGCTCGGACGTCTCCGCAGCCGATGCCGCCTCAGGCTGCGCCGGTCGAGGCCGCGGCAATGGAACGGCCTGCGCGGCCGCCAAATCGCAAACGGCCAGGGCGCCAAGCGCCGCAAATACCAGGAGCGTTGGGAAGATCTTCACCGGCGCGATCTCCGTGAGAATTGCGACCTTATAGCGGCCGATCGGCATCGGACAGCCTATCCCGGCAATCAATCATCGCCGGTTTTCGCGACGAAGCGGACTCCGCCACGCCACGGAAACGCGCTAACACAATAAGCTGAAGTCGGAGAGCCGATGGCAGGCCGATAGCATGGCTCATTTCGATGTCGTCGTCTGCGGCCTCGGCGTCATGGGCAGCGCGGCGGTCCATCACTTGGCGCGGCGGGGGCAGCGCGTGCTGGGAATCGAGCGCTACACCCCCGGTCATGACCGCGGCTCCTCCCATGGCTTGACCCGCGTCATTCGGCTTGGATATTTCGAGAATCTCTCCTATGTCCCGCTGCTGCGGCGCGCCTATGCGCTGTGGCGTGAACTCGAAGGCGCCGTCGGGCGACGGCTTCTCCATGTCACCGGCATCGCCGAAATCGGGTCACCCGCGAGCACCTTGGTCAAGGGAACGCTCGCCTGCGCGCGGCTCCATGGCTTGCGCCACGAGGTCCTCGCGGCGCCCGAGCTGATGCGGCGCTTTCCCGCCTTCGACGTGCCGCGGGATTATATCGGCGTCATCCAGCCGGAGGGCGGCTTTCTCGACGTCGAGCCATCGATCGCAGCGCAGCTTGCGCTCGCGACCGCGGCGGGGGCGGAAATTCGCAGCGGCGAATCGGCCCAGGCAATCGAGCCGGGCGCCAGCACCGTGCGCATCGTGACCGATCGCGGTACCGTCGAGGCCGGGGCAGCCATTGTCGCGGCCGGGGCCTGGACCAAATCGCTGCTGCCCGAGCTTGCCGCCACGTTGCGAGTGACCCGCGAGGTGACGGGCTGGTTCGATCCAGTCGACGCGAGCCTATTTTCGGCCGACCGCTTCCCGGTGTTTATCCTCGCCAGCCGGCACGGCATGCATTACGGCGTCCCGCCTCATGGCGGCGCGGGTGTCAAAGTCGCCAAGCACCACCACCGCGATGAAACGGTCGACCCCGACGCCTATGAGCGAAAGGTGTTGGCGGACGACGAGGCGTTGATCCGTGCCGTGGTCGCCGATCACATCCCGGCGGCGAACGGGCGGCTCATCGCCGCCAAAACGTGCCTCTACACCATGACCCCCGACGGCGATTTCCTCATCGATCGCCTGCCCGGTGCTCCCCACGTCATTGTCGCGTCGCCCTGCTCGGGTCACGGCTTCAAGTTCGCCCCGGTGATCGGGGAGATTCTGGCCGATCTCGCGACCGCCGGCGCCACGGCCCATGACATCACGCGGTTTTCCATCCGGCGGTTCTTGTGAGCTTGGCTGCATATCAGCCCGACCCGTCGCTGCCCGAGCAATTCTCCGGTTGCGCAGCCGGCAGGCGTCCGTATTACACTCAGCGGCAACAGAAAAGCACCGCGAGGAACCGCCATGCTCGGGCTGATGCAGGACTGGCCGCTGCTCTGCCATCGCATCATCGACCACGCCGCGATCAACCACGCCGAGCGGCCGATCGTGACGCGCTCGGTGGAAGGCGCGATGCACCGCACGACCTACGCCGAAATCCGCAGGCGGGCGCTGCGCCTGGCGCAACGCCTGGACAAGGACGGTATCCGGTCGGGCGACCGCGTGGCGACGCTGGCCTGGAACACGTGGCGTCATCTGGAGGCCTGGTACGGCATCATGGGAATCGGCGCCATCTATCACACGGTCAATCCGCGGCTGTTTCCCGATCAGATCGCGTGGATCGTCAATCACGCCGAGGATCGCGTGTTGCTGGCCGATCTGACCTTCATCCCGCTGTTGGAAAAGCTCGCCGATAAGCTTACGACGATCGAGCGCTATGTCGTGCTGAGCGACCGCGCACACATGCCGCAAACCTCGCTCAAGAATGCCGTGCCATATGAGGAGTGGCTCGGGGAGGTCGACGGCGACTTTGCCTGGAAGACGTTCGACGAAAACACCGCCGCCGGCATGTGCTACACCTCCGGCACCACCGGCCACCCAAAAGGGGTGCTGTACTCGCACCGCTCGAATGTCCTGCACGGATTGATGGCGAATAACTGCGACATGAAGGGCTATTCGTCGCGCGACGTGGTGATGCCGGTGGTCCCCATGTTCCATGCGAATTGCTGGGCGATGGCGTTCGCGGCTCCGATTGCCGGCGCGTCCATGATCATGCCGGGTGCCAAGCTCGACGGCGCGTCGATCTTCGAATTGCTCGACCGTTACCACGTCACCTGCACCGCCGCGGTGCCCACCGTTTGGCTCGCGCTTCTCCAGCACCTCGAAGCGACCGGCAGCAAGCTGCCCCACCTCAAGAAAGTCATCATCGGCGGCTCTGCCTGCCCGCGCGCCATGGCGAAGACCTTCCAAGACCTCTACGGCGTGGAGGTGATCCACGCCTGGGGCATGACCGAGATGAGCCCGCTCGGCACCGCCTGCACCCTGAAGCCTGAATACGCTGCGCTCGGCGGCGACGCGCGGCTCGATATCCAGCAGAAGCAGGGGCAGTCGCCGTTCATGGTCGAGATGAAGATCACCGACGACGCTGGCAAGCGGCTGCCCTGGGACGGCAAAACTTTCGGTCGTCTCAAGGTGCGAGGACCGGCGGTCGCCAAGGGCTATTTCAAGGACGACAGCGACATTCTCGACGAGGAAGGTTTCTTCGATACCGGTGACGTGTCGACCATCGACCGCCACGGCTACATGCAGGTCACCGACCGCGCTAAGGACGTGATCAAATCAGGCGGCGAGTGGATTTCCTCGATCGACCTCGAAAATCTCGCCATCGGCCATCCCAAGGTGGCGGAAGCAGCCGTAATCGGCGTGAAGCATCCGAAGTGGGATGAACGTCCTTTGCTCGTCATCGTTCTCAAAAAGGACCAGTCCGCGACCAAGGACGAGATGTTGAAGTTCATGCAGGGCAAGGTCGCCAAATGGTGGATGCCCGACGAGGTCGTTTTCGTCGATGAGATCCCGCATACCGCAACCGGCAAAATCCAGAAAACAGTGCTGCGGGAGCGATTCAAGGGTTTTGTGCTGCCGAGCGCGGCGGCGATGCGCTGAGACCGCATTGTCGCCATGACGCCGGACCAGGCAGAAGGCGCGACGCTTGCGTGGATCGGCGCCCGGAGAGTATTTCGTCGCTCGCGGTCGTCAGTTCCGGACCCTTTCCACCGTCGCGGTCCGATGCGGTAACGTTGGCACAACCACGGCGATCTCCCCTCCAGGAAGTCCGCGCATGATCAGTTTCGATGCGACCGTCGCCGCGGCACCAGCCGGCGTTGTCGCGCCCGCGGACGCCGTTGTCCGCTTTCGTGGTCGCCCGCAAGCCTTTTGGCGGTTGCTCGTCCACGGCGCCGTATTCCTGATGTTCACGCTCGGCATCTACCGGTTCTGGCTCACGACCGATATTCGTAGATACCTATGGTCCAACACCGAGCTCGCGGGCGAGAGCTTCGAATATACCGGAACCGCCCGCGAGCTTCTGCTCGGTTTCTTGATTGCGATCGCGATCCTGGTTCCGCTCTATGCGGCCTTGTTCCTGCTCGCGCTCGGTCTCGGCGAGCTCTCGAGCTTGATCGGCCTCCTGACCCTCGCCTTGCTCGGTCAATACGCGGTCTATCGGGCGCGGCGCTACCGCCTCACTCGGACGGTCTACCGCGGGGTGCGCTTCCACCAGAGCGGCTCGGCGTGGCGCTATGCCGTCTGCGCACTGTTGTGGTGGAGCTTGATCGCGCTGACCGTGGGGCTCGCCTATCCGTTCGCCCAGTCGCGGCTCGAACGCTTCAAGATGCGCAACACTTTCTTCGGCAATTTGCAGGGCCGCTTCGTGGGCTCGGGTGTCAGCCTCCTCCTGCGCGGTTCCATCTTGTGGTTTCTCGCCGTGGTACCGTTTGTCGCCGGCCTTGTTGCCACGCTGCGAGCCATCGACTGGAGCACGCTGGCGGCCGCGCCGAACCGCGACGATCTGTCGAATTGGCTCGAGGCGAGCGGGCTTGCCGGCGCTGCGGTCTATGCCGCATTGACCGGCACCTGGCTCGTGCTCTCGTTTGCCATCCTCTACCCTATCTTCCAGGCCATGGTGCTGCGCTGGTGGACGTCCGGATTGCGCTTCGGCGAAGTGATCGTGATATCGCGCCTGCGCACCGCGCAGGTCTTTCGCGTCTATGCCCGCTTTCTGCTGTATGCCTTCCTGTTCACCTTGGCGGCGGGCGTAATCGTCGTACCCGGCGCGCTGGTGCTCGCGCGACTCACGGGAGAGCTCGAACTCGATGCCGAAGGAAATCGTCACGACCGGGGCGGGCCTTGCTACCTACGTCGCGATCGCGCTCGGCTATTCCACCATCTACCAAGCGACCGTCCGGCTGGGGCTGTGGCGGTGCGCCGTGGAATCTCTCGACATCTTAAATCCTGCGGTGCTCGATCAGGTCTCCGCTGCCGGGCAGCCAGCGTCCCCGGTCGGTGAGGGCCTCGCCGATGCCCTCAGCGTAGGCGGGATCTGAACGCGCCATGACGACTTCGGGCCGAGCCATCTTTTTCGACGGCATGACCAGCGTGCGCCGCGAGGTCACCGTCGAGCTCGAGCCGCAAGCGCTGGGAATCCGCGGCCGCGACGGAACCGTTCTCGCCGAATGGTCTTACGACCAGCTCGAGAAGCTGTCGGCGCCCGATGGCGTCTTGCGCCTCGGCAAGGACGGCAATTCGGTGCTCGCACGGCTCGAGGTCCACGACCCGCAATTGGCCGCCGCGATCGACGACCTGTCGCTGCCAATCGACCGCAGCGGCCGCAACGAACGGCGCATGCAGACCAAGGTGATCGTCTGGAGCCTGACCGCTACAGCTTCGCTCATTCTTGTCGCGGTCTGGGGCGTGCCGCGGATCGCCACCAAGCTCACGCCGCTCATTCCCTACTCGGTCGAGCGCAAGCTCGGGGCGGCAATCGAAAGGCAGGTGCGCGCGAGCCTGGACACCCGCCACGCCAACGCCGCTTTCGAATGTGGAAATGCCGCCAGCGAGAAGGAAGGCCGCGCGGCGTTCGACAAGCTCATGCGTCAGATCGAAACAGCGGCCGAGTTGCCGATCCCGCTCGACGCGGTGGTCGTGCGGCAACCTGAAAACAACGCCATCACGCTTCCGGGCGGATACATCTACGTGTTCCGGGGCCTGCTCGATAAGGCCGAAACACCCGACGAGCTCGCCGGGGTGATTGCGCACGAAGTCGGGCACGTCGCGAACCGCGACGGGACCCGCACGGTGCTGCAGGCGGCGGGACTCTCGTTGCTCTTCGGCATGCTGCTCGGCGATTTTGTCGGCGGCGGCGCCGTCGTGTTCGCGGCCAAGACCATTCTGCAAACGAGCTACAGCCGCGCCGTCGAGACCACCGCGGACGCCTATGGTGTGGCGCTCACGGCCAGGATCGGCGCCGACGCGCGCGCCCTTGCCAGGATGCTGTCGCGAATTGCGGGAACCACCCATGCCGGACCGAAGATTCTGCTTGATCATCCCGAGACCAGCGACCGCGTCGCCCGCATCGAAGCGGCTGCGGGATCCGCGCCGACGCGGCCGCTGCTCGAGCCGGCGGAATGGGCGGCGCTCAAGAATATCTGCTCCGGCTCGTGAGGTAGACGATGGCGCGCCGCTACATCCACTCGGAGCCCACATCGCGCCTCGCCATCTGGGCGCGGCGCATGGCCGGTTTTGCTTTCTTGGCCTCATTTCTCGCGGTCATCATCGTGCGCTCCGGCCTGCTCGAAATCCGGCCGGCGCTCGCGACCTTTGCCGGCGCGCTCGCCATTGCGGTCATTGCGCTCCTGCTCGCATTCGCCGCCTTGGTCGCGATCTGGATGGAGGGATTGGCGGGCATTGGCGCCGCGTTGTCGGCGATGGCGGTCTCGCTCATGCTCTTGGCCTACCCGGCCTATCTCGGCATCAAGGCCTACCGGCTGCCGTGGATCTACGACATCACCACCGACCCGATCGATCCGCCGCGCTACGAGGCGCTGGCGCGCGTGCGTCCGCGCGACGCCAACCCGGTCGCCTATGCGGGCCTTTATGCCGCCGAACAACAACGCAAGACCTACCCGGATGTCGGACCGCTGGGCACCAATGCGAGCCCGCAGGCTGCCTACGATGCGGCACTCGCGGTGGTCAACAGGCGCAAGTGGCGGGTCGTCGACGCGCGCGCTCCCCAGGCCGGCCGGCGCGAGGGACACATCGAGGCGGTCGCACGTACCCCGATCATGGGATTTCGCGATGACATCGCGATCCGCGTGCGGGCGGAAACCGACGGCACGCGCATCGACGCGCGTTCATCCTCGCGTTACGGCGCTTTCGATTTCGGCACCAATGCAGCGCGTGTGCGCAGCGTAATGAACGAAATCGAAGACGCCATCCGGGCCCAAAAACCGGAACGACCGCCGCCGCAGCCGCCGGCGAAGAAATCGACGCCGGGCAAGAAAGATCAGCCCAAGCGGTCAAGAGGTGACGCTGATATCCGCTGATCAGCTCGCGTCGCCTGCGTCCCAATCGATCGAGTGGATCCGGTACGACGATTAGCGCAAGCGGTAGCGGCCCGCGATCGCGGGCCGGCCCTCGGTCGTGACCAGCCCGCGTGCCACCAAGTCCTCGAGATGGGCGAGAACGGAAAGGCCCGCGGCCTTCACCAGGCGTGGATCGAGCCCGATATAGATCGCTCGCACGAGGCTGGGGATATCGGTTTCGCCCTTGGCCAACCGGTGCAGGATCGCGGCCTCGCGGCCTTGGCGATGGCGGATGTAGTGCTGCACGAAGCGTGGCGCCTCGCGTACCGCGCCGCCATGGCCCGGCAGATAGATCTGTTCCGAGCGGCGCGCGAGCTTTTGCAGCGAAGCCATGTAATCGCTCATCGCCCCGTCCGGCGGCGCGACGACCGGCGTGGACCACGCCATGACGTGATCGCCCGAGAACAGCAGATTGGCCTCCTTGAACGCGAAAGCCATGTGGTTTGCGGTGTGGCCGGGCGTCGTGACCGCCTCGATGGTGAAGCCCCTGCCGGCAACGACCTCGCCATCGGCCAGCGCGCGATCGGGCCGGAACTCGGTGTCGTTGCTGGCATCGAGGCGCGGCGCCTCGCCGATATTGAGGGGACGCGCGGCGCGGTGCGGTCCTTCGGCCAGAACCAAGGCCCCGGTCGCCGCCTTGATCCGGGGGACCGCGGGGGAATGATCGCGGTGAGTGTGCGTCACGAAAATATGGGTGACGGTTTCACCGCGCACGGCGTCGAGCAGGGCGGCGATGTGCGTCTCGTCGAGCGGCCCGGGATCGATGATCGCGACCTGGCCGCGGCCGACGATGTAGGACACCGTTCCTTTGAACGTGAATGGTCCGGGGTTGTTGGCGAGTACCCGCCGCACGCCCGGCGCGGCCTCCGCCACGGTTTCGGGCGCCAGGTCGAAGCTCCTGTCGAAGGGAATGTCGTCGCTCATGTCGATCGGCCGTGACGGCACAGGGGGCGGGCTCCCATGCCGTCAGCGTGCGTCAGGGTTCGAGCCGAGCTCCGCCGATCGGCCGGTCAGCCAAGCTTGCGGCCGATGATGTCCTCGCAGCGCGCATCGCCGGGTTGCTCGTCGAGATAGAGCGCGCCCGACATGGCGGCGCGCATCCGGTTCGAGGGCGGTCCGGCCGTTCCCCAGCGGTCCGGCGTGGGCATCACTTTCTGCCAGTACTCGGCATTCTGGGGAACGTGCGTGGCATCATCAAGCTGGTCGAGCTCGGTCGTGTACTCCGCCACGAATCCATTCGGCTCGATGAAATAGGAGAATACGTTGCTGCCCGGTCCGTGACGCCCAATGCCCCACGCGATGTCGAAACCGCTTTGCTTGACACGACCGGCGCCACGCATCAATCCGTCGATGTTCGGCAGCTCGTATGCCACGTGGTTTAGCGAAGGTCCGTTGTTGCGGAAGATCGCCACGCTGTGGTGATCGGCGCTGCAGCGCAGGAACTCCATCATGTGCGTGCTGTCGGAAAGCCTGAAGCCGAGAACGTCGATGAAAAACGGTACCTGATCCTCAGTGCGCGCGCTGTTGAGGACGACGTGGCTGATCTTCGTGGGCCGCGAGCGGTCGAGAACGAGGTTCGGGTGCTGTACGCTATCCGACGAGATGCTCATTGGCAGCCCATCAGGAGTGCTGAACCGGAATCCGTAGCCGCCGCCGGCGCTGCGGTCGAGCGGGGCGGGCTCGCCCGCGACCGCGACGCCGTAGCCCTTGGCCTTAGCGCAAAGCTGATCGACCGCGGCCCGATCGACGGCGGCGAAGTGCACGCCGAGCAGCGCGGGCTTCGGCCGCTCGCGGATGGTCAGCACATGGTGCTCGCCGCCGGTGGCCCGGAAGTGAACGCTGTCGCCGCCCGACGACACCTCTTCGAGCGCCCAGATCTTGGTGTAGAACTCCGCCGATTGGTGGAGATCGCGAACGCCGAGCTCGATGCTGCGGACGCCGGTGACCCTGCTATTGATCATCGCTGGTGACCTCTCGCCCTTGCCTGGGCTGAATTTCGCACAGTCCGTCGCCAAGGGCCAGCGGCAACCGGCGCTCGAAAGCAGCAGCAATCACAGCCGCGCCAGCTTGGGCATCACCTCGGTCGAGAACAGCTGCAGCGAACGCAGCGCGTCCGCAAGCGACATCGCCCCGAGAAAGAGATAAGTGAGCAGATAGTTCACTCCGAGCTCGGCCACCTGCCGTTCGATCTCCTCCCGCACCCGCTGCGGCGTTCCGGCGATCACCGATCCGTCAGCCACGCACTCCTCGAAGGTCGCCCCGCGCGGCACGTTGAGCCGCGAGGTGAGGCCGGTGACGCCATGCTTGTCGCGCAGCCAGTTCAATTGCGCGAGGTGAAGCTCCATCGCCGGCTTGCCGAAGCGGGTGGCTTCCGCGTCGGTATCGGCGACGAAGATATGGCGGAGCACGCCGATCGCGGCGCCGCCGGGAAACTCGGCCTTGGGCTGGGCCGGGCCACCGCGTTTTGCCAGCGCCTGCTTGAACGCATCGATATTGGTCTTGGCGAACGGGGTAGGCCCGAGGCTGACGAAATGCATGCCGTGCTCACCGGCCCAAGTGGCGCCGGTGGTGTTGGAGGAGCCGTACCAGAAGGCGGGATGCGGCCGCTGCAGCGGCCGCAAGGCGATCGGCACGTTCTCATATTGGTAATGCCTGCCGGAATAGCTGAGGCTGTCGGTGGTCAGCCCCGCGCTGACGCAATTGAATGCGTCGATGAAGATGTCGCGGGAATCGTCATGCTCGATCTTGTGATATTTGAGCTCGTAGGGCGACACGCCACGGCCGACGCCTACTTCCAAGCGCCCGTGGCTGAGATGGTCGAGGATGCAAATCTCCTCGATCAGCCGCAGCGGCGAATAGAGCGGGAGCAGGTAAACCAGCGGGCCGAGCCGCATGCGCGTGGTCGCGCGCGCGACCGCGCCGAGATAGACGCCGGGCACCGGCACCATGTTGAGCGGCGTGGCGTGGTGCTCCGCCACGTGCAGACAATAGATGCCGGCCTGGTCGGCGGCCTGGACGAAGGTGAGCCGCTCGTCGAACAGGGTCGAGAGCGGACGCTCGCCGTGCTCGACGTGGTCGAAAAGTCCGATTTTCATGGGTCCTCGGCGGGCGGGTTGCAGGCTCTCAATGAATTTCCGGCTCGGGAACCTGTCCCTTGCCGGCGAGGAAATCGAAGTCGCAGCCCTCGTCGGCTTGGCCGATATGGGCGGAGAACATGGCGCCGTAGCCGCGAACATACCTTGGCGCAGGTTGTTTCCAGGCCGCGCGCCGGCGGTTGAGCTCCTCCTCTCCGACATGCAGGTGGATGCGGCGCGCCGCCACGTCCACTTCGATGCCGTCGCCGCTGTGCACGAATGCCAATGGGCCGCCGACGAAGCTCTCCGGCGCCACGTGCAAAATGCAGGCGCCATAGCTGGTGCCGCTCATGCGTCCGTCGGAGATGCGCACCATGTCGCGCACGCCCGCCTGCACCAGCTTTTTCGGGATCGGCAGCATGCCCCATTCCGGCATGCCGGGGCCGCCCTTGGGGCCGGCATTCTTGAGCACAATGACGTGGTCCGGCGTGACCGCGAGATCGTCGCGCTCGATTTCCCGCGCCATGTGATTGTAGTCCTCGAATGCAAGCGCCGGGCCGCTGTGTTTGAGAAATCGCTGATCCGCCGCTGCCGGCTTCATCACGCAACCGCGCGGCGCCAGGTTGCCGGTGAGGACGGCGGTCGCGCCTTCGGCATAGATCGGATCGGCCAGCGAATGGATGACGTCGGGCAGATAGACTTCCGCCCCGGCGATATTTTCGCCCAGTGTCTTTCCCGTCACCGTTACACAGGAGAGATCGAGCCGGTCCTTCAGTTGCCGCATCAAGGCGCGCAAGCCCCCGGCATAGAAGAAATCCTCCATCAAGTATTTTCCGGACGGCCGCACATTGGCGAGCACGGGAATCTCGCGCGAGATCTGGTCGAAACGCTGCATGTCGAGGGCAACGCCGGCGCGGCGCGCCATCGCGATCACATGGATGATGGCGTTGGTCGAGCCGCCCATGGCCATGTGGACCTTGATCGCGTTGTCGAACGCGGCCGGCGTCAGGATGCGATCGAGGGTGAGATCCTCCCACACCATGTCGACGATGCGGCGGCCGGCGACGCCGCACATGCGCGGATGGCTCGAATCGGCCGCCGGGATCGAGGACGCGCCGGGCAGCGTCAGTCCGAGCGCTTCCGCGATCGCCATCATGGTCGCTGCGGTGCCCATGACCATGCAGGTACCGAAGGAGCGGGCGATGCCGCTTTCCATCTCGTTCCACTGCTCTTCCGTGATGTTGCCTGCGCGCTTCTCGGTCCAGTATTTCCACACGTCGGAGCCGGAGCCGAGGTACTCGCCGCGCCAGTTGCCGCGCAGCATGGGACCCGCCGGCACGTAGATCGCAGGTATCCCCATGCTGATCGCGCCCATGACCAACCCGGGCGTGGTCTTGTCGCAACCGCCGAGCAGCACCGCGCCATCGAGCGGGTGGCTGCGCAAGAGCTCTTCCGCCTCCATGGCGAGAAAATTACGGTAGAGCATGGTCGAGGGCTTGACGAAGGGTTCCGCCAGCGACATCGCCGGCAACTCGATCGGAAAGCCGCCGGCCTGCAGCACGCCGCGCTTGACGTTCTCGGCGCGCGCGCGCAGGTGCGCGTGGCAGGAGTTGATCTCGCTCCAGGTATTGATGATGCCGATGACTGGGCGGCCGGCCCAGTCTTCGGCATCGTACCCGAACTGGCGCAGGCGCGAACGATGACCGAACGAGCGCAGATCACTGACGCCGAGCCAGCGATGGCTGCGCAACTCTTCGGGACGCTTACGGCTCATGGAGACGATCCGGGGGTGGGCGGCGCACTCTACCCTGCCCCGCGCCAAACATGAAGAGGACGACGATGATCCCCGGCGAACGCCGCGAGCCTGCTGCACGAAGCTGGAGGACCTCCATCCCGGGCGCGCTCGGCAGGACCATTTCCTCTGCTGCGGCAGCACCCGCGGCGATGCGGCGAAAACTATTCTCCGGCGGCGCCAGGATCGTTTTCGGTTTGCTCGTCTTTTCGATTCTGGTCACGGCGATTCTGCTGCGGCCGCCGAAATGGCTCAGCGACTTCGATCAATCGTTCTATCTGACCATTGCCTATGATCTCGCGCATCACGGTGTGTTCAGCAATGGCATGTTCGACGCGGTCGATAGCACGGTCGCAACGCCGCCGCCGGGTACTTTCTTTGCGCCGCTCTACCCTTGGCTCATCGTCGGTGCGGCCAAGATCGACGACCGTTTCGCCGCGGCGGTCGATTGCAGCGTGGAGGCCAATCACAAGGTGCGGGACGGCGCCGAATGCGAGGTCTACGCGCGACCCATGCACCTCCTGCACGCCGCATTTCTTGCCCTCGGCGTGCTCGCAATTGCGCTTGCCGCCGAGCTCATATTCTCGAGCAGTGCGGTGTTCTGGCTCGCGGGCATTCTCGCGACGCTTGCGCTTCTGCCCGACGCCGATTTGTTCTCGTTCGTAATGACCGAGAGCATCACGTTTTCGCTCTACAGCATCGCGGCGCTGGCGCTGGTATTGGCATTGAAGGCGCCGCGCATCCGCAACGTCGTGCTTGCGGGAGGCCTGTTCGGGCTGCTGTGCCTCACGCGGGCATCTTTCGTCGTGCTGGCGCCACTCGGGGTCGGATTGATCGTGGTCAACGGCAGATGGCTGTCGCCTGCGCCCTGGCGATCGATCTTGAGCCAGGCGCTCGCGTTCGCGCTCGCATGGCTGTTGGTCGTCGGGCCGTGGATCGTTCGCAACGGCGTCTCGGTCGGAAAGTGGGAACTGACGGAGGAATACGGCTCCGCCACGCTGATCGAACGTTTCGCTTTCGACGACATGAGCGCGCGGGAATTCCTGCTGGCATTCCCGTATTGCCTGCCGGCGATCGGCGCGCCCGTGGTCAACCGGGTGTTCGGCCCCGAGGCCATGGCAAGGTTCGTCTATTACACGCCGAACAGCTTTTTCCACGTCGGCCGTTTGCATCGCGACAAGCTGGTCGAGGCTCACGGCCGGCTCGATCCGCTGATCAATGACTTGATCCGCGACGAGATGCGGCAGAGGGGGTGGCGCTACCTTCTGGTCAGCCTGCCCTTGGCCTGGTGCGGAATGTGGGTCGGAGGACTGCTCGGGCTCGTGCTGGTGCCGCTGTTCGCGTGCGCCTGCATCGCCGCGCTACGCCGGTCGAAACCCCTGTTCCTGCTTTACGCCGCGCCCGCCGTGGTGATGCTCGGACTGCACGCCGCGGTCGCCAACCATTACACGCGTTACAATCTCATCTTGATCGGCCCGTTTTCCGCCGGCGCCGCCTGGATCATCGCGCGGACGACGTCATCCGTCATGGAACGGCGCCGGTCGCAAGCCGCGGAACCGTACGGCTAGAGCCGGGATGACTTTCTCCGCGTTCTCGGCGCATGATACTGGCTCGCGATAACCCCTGCCCACCTATCGGGAGCACTGGGCGCCAGCAGCGGCAAAGCCGGAGGCGGCCGGACTGCGGCGGCGCCAAGCTCCTGCGCCTATTCCAGCGACACGCCGCCCTCCTTGATCACCTTGGCCCATTTGTCGGTTTCGGAGGCGACCAGTTTCCCGAAGTCGGCCGGGGTGCCCGGGATCAGCATGCCGCCGAGCTCCGAAAGGCGAACCTTGCTCTGCGGGTCGGCGAGACCGGCGTTGATCTCCTAGCTGAGCTTGTCGATGATCTCCGGCGGCGTACCCTTCGGCACGCCCACGCCGTAGAACGCGCTGGCCTCGTAACCCGGCACCGTCTCGGCGACGGTCGGAACGTCCGGGAGCGCATCAGACCGCACATTCGTCGTCACAGCGAGGGCGCGCAGCTTGCCAGCCCGAATATGCGGCAGCGAAGGCGGCATGTTGTCGAAGATCACCTGCACCGTACCGCTGATCATGTCGGTCAGCGCGGGCGCCGCACCCTTGTATGGAATATTGGTGAGCTGGACGCCGGTCATCATCTTGAACAGCTCGCCGGAGAGATGGACCGACGTGCCGTTCCCCGAGGTCGCCCAATTGATCTTGCCCGGATTGGCCTTGGCATAGGCAATGAACTCGGCAACCGTCTTGCCCGGGACCGACGGGTTCACCTCCATCACGTTCAGCACCCGCATGATGCCGGCAACCGGCACGATGTCCTGGAGGAAGTTGAAGGACAGCTTCCGATAGAGCGTCGTATTGATCGCGTTGGCCGGATGGACCAGCAGCAGCGTGTATCCGTCGGGGCGGCGTGGATGTCGGCCTCGGTGCCGATATTGTTGCCCGCTCTCGCCTTGTTCTCGATGACGAATGCTGTCCGCCGTTCGGACAGCCTTGCCCATCGCGAGCCGCCGCGAGGTCCATGACTGCGCCGGCAGGGATCTGGGTCGTGAGGCCGAAGGCGACGGCGTGGCCGTCCTGCATTTGGGTGACGGAATCCGTATAACCGACCAAGCTCACTTTCAGGTCGTTATAGGTGATGCCGTTCACTTCGAGGAACTGGCGCGTGATCTGTTCGCCGGTATTGCCGCGTTGCTGGGTCGTGATGCTCTTGCCTTTGAGGTCTGCGGCCTTGTCGATGCCGGCATTGGCCAGCACGATGAAGTGGAAGTATTGCGGATACAGCGTCGCGACATTGCAGACGTTGTCATGCGGCTTGTTGAACGGCGGCTTGCCGGACATGGCATCGACCGTCGAGATCGAATTACCGAAGCCGACATCGGCCTTGGCCTCCTCGACGCCGCGCACATTGGCGATGCCGGCTCCCGGGAGCACCTGTACCGCTAACCCCGGCACGGCCTTTTCCCACATGTCCTTGAGCTGTCCGCCGAGAGGAATCCACGATCCGCCCTGCGGCCCGGTCATGAGTTTGAGATCGACCGCTTGCGCAGGACCTGCAAGCGCGAGCGCGAGGCCAAAGCTTAGGGTGGTAGCTTTCATATTCGATTTCATGACGTTCCCTCTGCGTGATGAGCCGGATATGGCCGGCTTTTGCTGTTGCCTGGGTGACGCGTTGTTCTCAATTCTGACGAAAGGTACGCGGCATCAATGGCCTCGCACAAGAGTATTTGCGCGGCTCGCCGGCAGGCTTTGGAAGCGCGAACGTCGACTATAGTCGAATGCAACCACGCGTCCGGCACTCTTGGATTTCGTTATGCCGAGGGGCCCTGCCCTTGCCCGCGCTGCGGCCTGCGGGCGCTCAAATCAGCCGCTTGCCCGAATGCCGAACGCCCGTTGCAACAGGTGGATGCCGGCGGCGATGCGGCGACCTTTGCTCGAAAGCCTGAGCCCGTCGCCTCCCCGCTCGGCCATGTCCTGCTCGAGCAGTATTGCCACCCGTCGTCCGAAGCTGTCTTCTTCGATGTAGCGCGCGAGCAGTTCCCGCTCCGGCAGGGCATGATCGGCGGCTTTCGACAGGTCGCCCAGCATCCGCAACGACACCGACTTGTAGAGCGCACCGAACACCATCAGCAGGGACAACGTCAAAAAGCCGTACGCGGCCGACAATGGCCAGAACGCCACGCGCATGGGCATCGCGGCCGATACCACGAGCAGGGCGACATAGATCGCTGCCGCGGCACCGATCACGATGACGGCGGGCGATCGGCTGACGACGCGCAGCAGAACCAGCAAGACCGCAAGCCAAAGGAGCACGCCCGCCGCCGCCAACACGAATGCAGCGCTCATCCCGTGACCTTCAGCCCGAGCACGGCGATCGCCGCACGATAGAGCAGCGCGATGATCGCGCCGGGAAGCGTGAGGACGATTAAATCACCTTGCCGGCGCACGAGCCGCGTCGAGATGAGTCCGCCGAGCCGGTGACGCATGATCCAGCCCAGGCCCTGTCCTTGCCGGTAGCTCGCCGCCAGCGCCGCGTCAGTCATCGGACCTGCGCCGCGGAACAGCGTCAACAACAGCCCGAGCGTATAGCCCCTCGAGAGCAGCGCCCACGCCTCGAGGTAGACGAGCAGCGCGCCGGCCAAGATCATGATCGACGTCGCCAATTCCGGCGCGGTCAGCGCAGGACCGCCGGCGAAGCGCAGCCGCGATCGCCCAGAGCGCGACGACGATCACGCTGCTCGCGAGAAATTGCAACGCGTTGCGGCTCCGCAACGCCGGCAGCCGCGACAGCACGGCCAGCACGGCCGGAAACAGTACCGCGGCCAGGAGCGAGCTCAGCACGCCAGCACCGGCGGCAAAATCCAGATGACCGATCACGGTCGGGTTCGTTCCTGTATTGGCCGACTCTATCGCCGCCGGCCGAGAAACCGCAGCGCCGGGAAACGCTGGCCGCCGGCTCGCAAGGGTGCGGTGAGCCGCCAGCTGGTCGACGACAGCATGGCGTCGATCTGCGTCTGCGACTGTTCATTCTCCCTGGCCCGCAGCTCAAGAGCCGCCTGCAACCCGTTTTTCTCCTCAATCTGCGCATTCAATTCGGCCGTAAAACGTTCGCGTTCGCGTTCGCGCTCGCGCTCGTTCTCGGCCGCCTGCAATTCGAGCGCGGCCTGCAGTTGCGCCTTCTCTGCAGCGGACGCATCGAGCAGTTGCGCCTTCTCTGCAGCGGCCGCATCGAGCTGAGATTTCAAATTCAGGCCATGCTCGAGCGTCCGCTCGTCGTACTCTCCGATCCATCCCTCGACCGGGTGCTTGTCCGTCCACTTGCGCAGCAATGATCCTTTCGGGGGACGAAAAGCTTTATGAACGCCGCGATGAACTAGCATCGAATTCCAGACGTGCAGGAACAGGGCGGATTCCGCCTTGGGCGCCAAGACCGCCGTTTTCGACGGACGCAGGAGGTCCAATGCCTGGCTGTAGTGGATGGGATAACAGGCCGCAGCCGGAACCGCCCGGTCCAGATAGCCCAATTCGCTTAGCACTCGCGTCAGCAGGCGCGGGCCGGTATCGCCCCATTTGACCGCGTGGCCGAGCTTCATCGCTTGCTCCAGGCATCGCAGCATGACCGGGTGACGGGGCTCGAAATACATGGTCCCGCAAGCGACGAAGTCCGTATCCTGGCGGGCGAAGAAGTCGGTGAAGACGGGAATGCGGTCGGTAAGGCACACCACGTCGGTATCGATCCACCAACCGCCTTTTTCGGCCAGCAGCTTGTACCTGAAAAAGTTTGAAAACGCCGACGGCGACCCCTTCCCGAAACCCTCGGCCTGATAAACGAAGACCTCATCCCGGTCGACAAGCCGGGCGGCGTCGCACACCCGCACGCCGGCCGGAACAACAAGGTCTGCATCATAAGTGTAGAGGTCGACGGCATATCCGCAGTCGATGAAGGATTTCAGACAGAAGAGTTCATAGGGGGAGAGGGCCTCGCCATGCCAGAATGACTGGAATCGGTGCTGGGCTGGGCGGTTCCCATGCTCGGCAAAGCGGTTCTCATGTTCGGCAGGGCGGTTCTCGTGCGTGATCGTGCGTGCTTCCAGCCGATTGAGGACGGTGTCCGACGTCTCCGATTCCGCAGCGGTGGGAAGCGTAAAGGCAGCAGACGCCATGCGTGCTGCACGCAGCTCGCCGAGGAGAAAATCCATCATGTCCAAGACCGGCGGCAGCGCTGCAATATCGATGAGGTTTGTGTAGCGCAACTGCTCGTATGTCGGCGTCACCGGGTCGCGCACCAGCACCTTCTGATGCGGTATTTGTCCCGGCTGAGTGTAAATATCGGCGTACAATAGCGCCGCTGCGGTGAGGTCGGCAGCCGAGACCGCGGGCTTGACCTGCAGCTGCTTGAAAAACGTTCCGTAATGCCAACCCCAACTCGGATCGTAGTCCGATCGCGCGGTCCACGCGAGCCGGCACAGGATGGTGCGCAAGATGAACTGATCGATCGAGCGTACGGGAAAATGGGCAAGGCTCAGCCCTTCGAGCCGGCGCTCGGGAACCTGCTGGCCGTCGATACAAACTCCGTGATGACCTTCATTGAGCGAAAAGCCCGGTTGCTGGATTACCGCGCCGGGAATGATGACTTTGCCTATTTTGCAGCTGGCATCCGGAATTGTCTTGGCGCGATGCACGATCCGGCGCAACGCGTCGATCTCGCTGAAATCGTCGATCTCGGTGGGCACGTAGTTGATGATGTCCGACAGTCCGATGCTTTCCCCGTCCAAATCGGCGAGCGCGGCCTCGAACGCGGCCCGGTCGCGAATGCGGAGGAACTCGTCGCAGTCCAAGGGAACTATGAAGTCCCAGGGATAGTCGTCAAACGCACGCTTGATGAGGTGCGTCATGTTGGGAGCTTGGTAGAAGATGCCGTAGTCTTCGCGGCTCAGCACCAAGGGCAATCCTTCCTCCGCCAATTTCCGGAGGATGTCGGAGGTCGTATCGGTGCTGCGATGGTCCAGAATGTAAAGGCGGTCGAAAAATGCCGCGTTGTGCCGAACGAAGGATTCAATGATGTCGCACTCGCTGCGAACCATGGTGACTGCAGCGAGGCGCATGTTTCCAGAACCTTGGACCACCGATCTCATGGGTGCAGCGACTGAGCCGGAGGAGTTCTCAATTTCCATTCACGGCGGAAGTACGGCAACGCCGCCGCTGTACGTTCCGGCGGGCATGACCAGACGCTTGGCGGAAGCATGATCACCCGGCGCTACACTGAGCAAGCGGCACGTCGTCCGCCACCTCAAAAACCCGTTTTCGCTGCTCATTTCGGCGCGCACGAACGAGAAAAGGCCATTTGCGCAAAACGGTGGATAAAGCTGGTCGGAGTGGCAGGATTTGAACCTGCGACCCCCTCGTCCCGAACGAGGTGCGCTACCAGACTGCGCTACACTCCGACTGGTGGCCGGTCTTATAACTACGTCCCCGCAGCGCCGCAAGCATGGGTGACCGGATGACCGCGCCGCCGGCGACGCAAGTGATCAGGGCCGGCCGAGCGGCCGTCGAACATGCCGCGCGCGTGCTGGCGGCGGGCGGCCTCGTCGCCTTTCCGACCGAGACGGTCTACGGACTGGGCGCCGACGCCACCAACGGCGCGGCGGTCGCGCGTCTCTACGACGCCAAAGGCCGGCCGTCGTTCAATCCACTCATCGCTCACGTTGCCGACGCCAGCGCGGCACGGGCGCTCGCGCGGTTCGACTTTGCCGCCGAGCGGCTCGCCGCCGCATTCTGGCCGGGACCGCTCACGCTGGTGCTGCCCAAGCTTGCGGATTGCCCCGTCGCCGAGCTTGCCACCGCGGGTCTCGACAGCATTGCCGTGCGCGTGCCAAGCCATCCGGTCACGCGGGACATTCTTCTCGCCTTCGGCCGGCCGGTCGTGGCGCCCTCCGCCAATCGTTCCGGACACGTGTCGCCCACGACCGCGCAGCACGTGCTCGCCGACCTGCGCGGGCGCATCGAGCTGATCGTTGACGGCGGCCAGACGCCGATGGGACTCGAATCGACCATTGTCGCCTGCCTCGACGGAGCGGTGCTGCTGCGACCGGGAGCCCTGCCGCGCGCCGACATCGAGCGGCTGCTTGCGCTCGCCGAGCCGCCGCGCGCCGCGCTCTCGTCGCCGGATGAGAATGAAGCGCCGATTGCGCCCGGACAGCTCGCCTCGCACTATGCCCCGCGGGCGCGGCTTCGGCTCGACGCGCAAAATATACGAGCCGGCGAGGCGCTGCTCGCCTTCGGCCCGGTGCCGGCGCCGGGCACCGAGCGCGCGGCTCTGGCGCTCAACCTGTCGCCGAGCGGCGACCTGATCGAGGCCGCGGCCAATCTGTTTTCGCACCTGCGCGCGCTCGATGCCGCGGGCGTTACCACCATCGCGGTGATGCCGGTACCGCGCGAGGGTCTGGGCGAGGCGATCAACGACCGCCTGGAACGGGCCGCAGCGCCGCGTTCATGAGGTAGGAAATCGCCTGGCCGGCGCGCTATAGTCGCCGACATCCGCGGCCTGATCGAGCGCAAATTAATGAACATTGCCGAGCCACCCGTCACGTTTCCCTCGACCGATCTCTTGGCTCGCTTCGTCGCGATCGTGGGGGAAAAAAACGCCATCACCGATCCGCAGGCGCAGGCGCCGTATCTCATCGAGATGCGCGACATGTTTCACGGACATACCCCGGTGGTGCTGCGGCCGGGCTCGGTCGCCGAGGTCGTCGAAATCCTCAAGCTTGCGAACGCCACCTCGACCGCGGTCGTTCCCCAGGGCGGCAATACCGGCCTGGTCGGTGGGCAAATCCCGCACCACGGCGAGATCGTCCTGTCGCTCAACCGCCTGGACCGCATCCGCGAGGTCGATCCGGTCTCCAATACGATGACCTGCGAGGCCGGCGTGACGCTGCTGCGGGCGCGCGAGGCGGCGGCGGCCGTGGACCGGCTCTATCCGCAATTGCTGCCGTCGGAGGGCACCTGCACGATCGGCGGCAATCTCTCCACCAATGCCGGCGGCACCGCCGCCCTCGCCTACGGCATTGCGCGCTCGCACGCGCTCGGCATCGAGGTCGTGCTCGCGGACGGGCGCGTGTTGAACAATCTCAACAAGCTCAAGAAGGACAATACCGGCTACGATCTCAAGGACCTGTTCATCGGCGCCGAGGGCACGCTCGGGGTTATCACCGCCGCGGTGTTGCGACTGGTGCCGCGGCCGCGTTCGGTGGAGACCGCCTTCGTCGGCGTGCCGTCGCCGGCGGCCGCCCTCGACCTGCTCGGGCTCGCGACCGAGCGCACCGCCGGCGGCGTGACCAGCTTCGAGTTGATGCTGCGCCTGGGCGTTGAGCTGGTGCTGCGGCACGGTTCGGGCTGCCGCGATCCGCTGCCGCAGGTGCATCCCTGGTACGTGCTGATCGAGCTCTCGTCCCAGGCCCGCTCCGGCTTGCGCGCGGTGCTGGAGGAAATTCTGGCCGAAGGTCTCGAGCGCGGCCTGGTCGAGGACGCCACGATCGCGGAAAGCCTCGAGCAGGCCGCGATGTTCTGGCGCATCCGCGAAATGTTCGGCGAGGTACAGCGCCACGAAGGCGGCTCGATCAAGCACGATGTATCGGTCCCGGTCGCGGCGGTGCCGGCGTTCATCGCGGAGGCCGACGCCGCCGTCACCAAGCTGATCCCGGGCGCCCGGCCGCTCCCGTTCGGGCATCTCGGCGACGGCAATATCCACTACAACGTCGCCCAGCCCCTGGGGGCCGACAAAGCTCAGTTCCTCAAACGCTGGGACGAGGTCAACGCGGCCGTGTTCGCGGTGGTCGCGAAGCATGGCGGGTCGATCTCGGCCGAACACGGCATCGGCGTGCTGAAGCGCGATCTGTTGCCGAAGGTGAAGGACCCGGTGGCGTTCGAGCTGATGCGGACGCTCAAGCGCACGCTCGATCCCAAAGCCATTCTCAATCCGGGCAAGGTGCTGTGACCGGGGGACAGGCAGGGAATTGCGCACCCTGGGGTCTTGCAAGTCTCCCGTTTCTGTGAAAATCTATCACCTCGGACAGGCGAACGCGGGGTTGCCACGACCCTCTGCCTGCTCCCCGGAGATTCCCCGATGCACCTCACCAGCAAGACGATTGCCGCCCTCGCCGTGCCTACGGACAAGGGCGAGGCTTGGGTTTGGGACGATGCCGTCCGACAATTCGGCGTCCGCCTCCGCCCTGATTCCCCGCCGGCGTTCTATGTCGGCAAGCTCCGGCTCGAGGGCCGCCCGTTCAAGAAGCGCATCGGGCCGGTGGGCGACGTCTCGGTCGACGCGGCTCGCCGAAAGGCGCGCGAAATCATCTCCGCCGTCACGCTCGGTACCTATACGCGGCCGGCCGTCAAGTCGGAGGCTCCGGCATTCGAGCATTGCGTGACGCGCTACCTCGCTTGGCTGCAGCGCGAGGTCGAGGCCGGGCGATTCTCCTACCGCAGCCGCAACAATCGCGTCGGACATCTCACCAAGCTGTGGGCACCGTTCGATCGACTGCCGGTCACCGCGATCGACAATCGGATGGTTCGCCGGCGGGCGCAGGAGCTGGTCGAGACTTCGGGCGCACATGGCGCCCGGTCGGCAGTCGTGTCGCTATCATCGTTCTTTGCGTGGGCGCTCGACGCCCTGCTGGTCGATAGCAACCCGTGCATCGGCGTGCGCACGGCCAAGACCGCGAGCCGCGAGCATGTGCCGTCCGACCGCGATCTCGCGGCGATCTGGAACGCCTGCGACGGCGACGGCGCCTTCGGTCAGATCATCCGGCTGCTGCTTTTGACCGGCACGCGCCGCAGCGAACTCGGCGATTTGGCGTGGGGCGAAGTCGACCTCGAGGAACGCGTCATTGTCATCCCCGGCACGCGCATGAAAAACCGCAGGGAACACCGGATTGCCCTGTGCGACGAAGCGGTGCGCATCCTCGCGGGCATCCCGCGTCACCGCGAGCGGGTGTTTCCTGTCATGCACTGGTCAAAGGCCAAGGCCGAGCTCGACGAGCGCAGCGGTGTCAGCAATTGGCGCATTCATGATCTGCGGCGGGCGGTTGCCTCCGGGCTCGGCAAGCTTGGCACCCCACCGCATGTCATCGCGGCTTGTCTGTCGCATCGCACGGCGCGCGGCGCGACCGCGGTCTATGCGCGCTACAGCTACGAGAAGGAAAAGAGGCAGGCGATCCTGCAGTGGTGCGCACATCTGATGGGCCTGGTCAGCGGCCAGCCGTCGAATGTCGTGCCGCTCGCGACCGCCTGAAATGTGCAGGCCCGGCGAAACTGCCACGTCCGCCGGGCCCTAACCATTGCCACGGGGAGATTCCGACCATGGCACCGGCTGGCAAGATTATATGGGACACACCCACCAACGCGCTATGGCGGATGGAGCAGCGCGGGCTGCCCTGGCCGGCCGCACACAAGCTTCTGCTGCAATGGCTCGCCGCCGGGGACGTGATGCTGGCGTCTCGCGGCCGTCCGGTCCCTCCCGCCCACATCGCCGGCGCGGCTTTCGACCATAACGACCTGCGCGGCGCTGGCCGCATCTTCTATCCCGACACCCGCGTCGATTGGACCACGGCGCAAGGGCTGCTCGACCGCCACCTCGGTCAGCCGTCGCCGGAACAGAAGGACTTGCTCGTCAAGCCCGAGCCGGAGCCGGAGCCGAAGCCGGAGCGAGCAACGCAGGTAGTCCGCGCAACACAACGCTTGTTCGAGGTACTTCAGGGCAAGCCGACCAGCCTGAGCGCAAAACGCATTCGCACGCTCCTTCAGCCGCTCGACGTCAGTGACAGCACCGCGCTGCGCGCCAGACGGGAGTACATCAAAAGAATTTCGTCAGCTGACGCGTCAGATTAATTTGACGCGAGACGATTTTGAAAAACGGGTGCAGATCTCCCTTTGACCGAGGGAGACCCCGATGCCCGACACCCAAAACGTAACCTCCGCCGCGGACCCCGAACTGGTTAAGGCCGTCGCCGAGGCCATCGTTCGCTTTCGTGATTATCTGGCGGGAGCCATCCCACCGGCACCGCCATCCGAGCCCGAGCCGCTGACCGAGAGCGAGATCAACAGGCTGGTCGACGTCAGATTTGTCGCCGAGCTGCTCGACTGCAACGTCAAGACAGTCCGCAATATGGAGGCCGCCGGCACCTTGCCGCGCGCCATCAGGCTCACGTCGAGCAAGGTGGTCTGGCGACTTGGTACGCTGCTCGTCTGGATCAAGGAGCGCGATCAGGCCGCGCAGGCCAAGCAGCGCCGCGCCTGACAAACGCACGAACGCCGCCTGGCATGGGCGGCGTCCGCATTCGGTTGTCAAAGAGGGAAGTGTTCGGATGGGGCCGAACTGCCGTTGTTATAACTCCCCGGCGCGCGACGTCCAACGCACGCGCTTGGCGGCCGCCGTCAACGCGGCGATGGAGAAGGCGCGCCGGCTGGGGCTCGTCGACGCCGACGGCGATGGGGACCGGCCGTGAGCGCGCGCATTCTCCCATTTCCGGCGCGCGGCCCTTTCGCCGTTCGCATCGAGCGGCAGCGCGACATGCCGGGTTGGCTCGTCGTTGCGCGCTGGCACGCCTGGCTGCACAGCGCTCGCCAAGACGCGGAGCTCGAGGCCGCAGAGCTCGCACGCGGCTTTGGTGTGGCCGTTCATGCGACAGAGGAAACGCCCGAATGATTGCCATGGATGAGGTGCGCGCCATTGTGCAAGACCTGATTCCTGACGGCACCACAATAACGGTTGTCGGCCCGCTGGTCTGGCTACCAGGCAACAATGGGGAGAAAACCTGGCATTTCGTAATTGTGACCGGCCGCGGCGGCGAGCCGGATTTTAACGTCGACGCCTTCATGCCGCCCGACCGCGAGCGCGATGAGCTGTATCTGCAGATCGTCAACCTGATCCGCAAAGTCGTCGCCGAGCGCGGCGCGCTGATGTTTCAAGCAACGAACGAAAAGGAGCTCGGCGATCTTATCGCCGCTTCGTGGCCGGGGGAACGCTCGCTCAAACTGCGCGCGCAGTGTCTTGAGGAATACCGCGAGCGCGGCATCATCGACACACCGCCTGGTTATGTTCCGTCGGAAATCAGCCGCGTCTACGAGCTTCCCTTCGGCTATACCGCGACGTTCGCCTGGACTAGCGGCGGATTGCACGCTGCATGGGAACCGGCCCCTCCGCGCATTAAAAAAGCCCGAGCTCGGCGAAAGTTTTTTGAAGCCTATAAGGCAGCGCGTGGCGAGTTCATGACCGAAGTGGCGCGCTTGCTCGGTGGCGGCATTGCAATCATCGACACCACCGAGGACGGCGGAATCGATCTCACAAATCTACAGATCACGCTTCCACCAACTGAGCATTGAAGTGGGGAGATCATGATCGAGCGCGACGTCGTCGATTGTGCGCGTGCGACCCGGATTGAAAGCCTCGCGGCTGAGAACAACATCAAGCTGCGCGGACGCGGCAACGAGCGATGTGGCCCATGTCCAATCTGCGGCGGCACTGACCGCTTCGCCATTAACAAAGTGAAGCAAGTTTTCTTGTGCCGTGGCTGCGAGACTGGCGGCGACGTCATTGCGCTCGCGATGTTTCTCCATGGTTGCTCGTTCCGCGACGCTGTTGCGCATCTCGTCGGCGAGCAGTGTCTGCAAGCCCCGCCACATGAGTTGAAACAGCACGATACTAACAATTATCAGCGGCGACAGGCTCAGAAAGCTAATTGGTTATGGTCGCAACGCCAGCCAATTGCAGGCTCGCCGGCTGAAAGGTATCTCCGACAAGCGCGTGGCTATTTCGGACCTATACCGGAAACCCTCGCCTTTCTGCCGCCGCGCAAGAGCAATCATCATCCGGCACTGATCGCACCATTTTCGATTTGCGCGGAACCGGAACCCGGCGTGCTTGGGGATCCGGTTGACGTCGACGCCGTACATCTCACGTTGCTGCGCGCCGACGGGAGCGGCAAGGCCGATATCGAGGCCAACAAGCTCACGATCGGTCGGCCGCTTGGTCGCCCCATCGCACTCGCGTCGGCAAATGATTTGGGCGGCCTGGTCATTACCGAAGGCATCGAGGACGGGCTGTCAGTCTACGCGGCAACGCAGTTCGGCACCTGGGCGGCAGGGGCGGCACCGTTCATGCCTGCACTCGCTGATACGGTGCCCGACCACATCGAAACCATCACCATCTATGCGCACGACGACCCGACCGGCGAGCGCGAATGCCTCAAGCTCGCCACCGCACTCGACCGCCGTGGCTTCGAGGTTCGCATTGAGGGGCTCGAGCCATGAAAGCCCGCGCCGACGTCAATGACACCCTGCGCCAGGAAGGACCGGAAGCGGTTCGCAAGCGCCATGCGAACGCGCGCAAGTTTAAGTCCAACAGCGGGCAGGGTCCCGATACGGCGACGCCGCTGTTCGACCCGTGGGACCACTACGTCGTACCCGCCTTCCCGCTCGATATTCTGCCGCCGGTGCTGCGACATTTCGTCGATACGCAAAGCGTTGTGCTCGGTGCTGATCGGTCGGCGCTCGCCATGGCCGCGCTCGGCGCGCTGAGCGGTGCGCTTGACCATCGCTTCGCATTGAAACTCATGCGACATGGAACGTGGTGGGCGCATCCGCGGCTGTGGCTATTGCTGGTCGGCGATCCATCTTCCCGCAAAACACCGATCATCAATGCCGCGACCCTGCCGCTCGAGCAGCATCAAACCTGGCTGCGCGAGAACCACCAGCGCGAACTGCAGGACCATGTCGACAGCGGCGGCAAACCGGAGCAGGCCCCGCGCGCGCCGGCGCGCTTCGTGATGTGGGACACGACCACCGAAAAGCTCGGCGAAATTCTGTCTCACAGCGAGCGCGGTCTGCTGGTCAAGCGCGATGAAGTCACCGGCTGGATCGGGAGCATGGAACGCTACGGAACGAGCGGCCGCGGCGCCGGCGCCGATCGCGGCTTCTGGCTGCAAGCCTTCGATGGCGGACCATTCGCTCAAGATCGCATCGGCCGCGGTGAAACCTATATCAAAAATTTGTCGGTCAGTTTGCTCGGCGGCATTCAACCCGCCCGTCTCGCCGAGCTGCATGGCCTCACATCGGACGGCCTGCTGCAGCGCTTCCTGCCGGTCATGGTGCGGGCGCCAAGCGTCCCACAGGACATGCCTGGCGGCGAGGAAGCCTACGCCAAGCTGATTAAGGAACTCATTCTCACCCCACCGAAGCGCCTAATGCTGGCCGATGATGCACTCGTCGCCATGCACCAACTCCACGTCTACCTGCACGAACTCGAACAGGCGAGCGCCGGCTTCGCCGCCGGCTTCCAGGCTTTCGTCGGCAAGCTGTCCGGCATCGCCGGCAGTCTCGCGCTCATCCTTCACATGGTCTGGAACCCCGGCCTCGGCGCCGTGCTGCCCGTCGAACCCATCACCGTCGAGCAGGTCCACGATCTGCTGATCGATTTTCTGTTGCCCCATAGCTTCGCCTTCTATCGCAATGCCGAAACCGTCACCGATGGCGACCGCTTGCAACGGCTCGCCTCTTGGATCATCACCTCCGGCGTCACGCGCTTCGTCGCCTCCGATCTCGCCACCAATGTCCGCGACTTCCGCGGCCTCGGCTTGCGCGAGGTCAATGAACGGGTCGCCCCACTCGTCGCCGCCGATTGGCTCAAACCCACCGCGCTGGGCCCGCTCTGTCGCGCCTGGCAAGTCAATCCCAACGTCGCAACCCAATTCGCCCAACGCTGCGCCACCGAGGAACACCGCAAAGCCGCCATCGCATCCCTCATGCACTCACCACGTAAACCACGCCAGCCATGAAAAATAGGAATAGCTCGCACCCGTTGAAATCCTCTCGCAAAACACACCCACGGTCGGAAAAACATGTCAATCCTGATATACGCACGTAAGCATTTAAAACCTCTCTCTCTTAGCTCCTGACCATGGGCACGCTCGCGCCCGCGTATCCAGTTTGTCAGGATCGCTCCCACACACCCATGCACAATCCGCAAGCCTCAAAACCCTTGCCACCTCTCCCCGCGTGCTCCCCCGGCAGCAAAGCGATTAGACAATCCAGCCACAACAGCAGTACGGTCGAGCCATGCCAAACACCGAAATCACACCGGCAGCCATCGACCCACGCATGGTCGACGGCAGGAACGGCAAACCTCGCAAGGTTTCAAGACGAGTTGCTGAGGCGGTAAGGCTAATTCTCTCCGGCGAGGTCACAACCATAAAAGCTAGCGCCATCAGGGTCGGCCTTCATCCAAACTATCTGAGCGGCTACCTGGCGGGCCCGGTGGGACGGGAGTATTTAGCCCGCGAAAGGGCGAAAACCATCACCGAAGGTTCATTAAGAGGCGCGCGCCGCGTCGTCGAGTTGATCGACGCGAACAGCGAGCATGCTTTCCCTGGATGCTTCCAGGCTGGCCTTGGCGATCGAGGGCGTTAAGCCCGCCGATGACGCGCGAGTGAGCGTTTCAGTCGATGTTCGGGCCGGATATGTGATCGACATTGGGTCGAGTGTTGCGGATCAAGTGCATTTCGTAGGGCCGGCACGCGACTGCCTGCCCGAGAACGAGCCGCGGTCCGGTAGCAAGCTCATGCCGGCGCCGGTCGAGCTGTGGCAGCCGCCGGTCGAGCCCGATGAGCCGGAGGTGCTGCCCGACGGATTCAGCGAGGCGCTCGCCCGGCATCAAGCGAGGCGCAAGCGCTGAGCGAGCGTCGCCAGCGCGAACGCGGCGCAAAGTCGCGGCAACCGTCCGACTAGCACCTGATGCAAGTGATGGATCGGCGGCAGAATCGCCGGGGGCACCCCGGCAACATTATCGGGCTGCTGGCTGCCGGGGAGCGACCGGGGAGCCATCGCGCTGCAGCATCGCTTTCGAGCACGCTCGCGCCTGCCGGTCACGTCGAGCTCGATCACCGCGGGCAGCTCGCTCTCCTGCTGGCGATTAAACCTCGAGCCCGGCGCCGACATGAAGGCCGGGGGCTCGAACTTCCCCGCGCTCGTCACGCGAGGCCGGCCGGGCAAAATCCGCGACGTCGACCGTTACCAGGGCCGCGGCTGCGAGAGGGACCATTTTTGCTTTGGGGTGTGGTGGTGGATTTTTTTGGTGCCCGACGGCTGGCGGGGGGTGGGTGGCGCTGGCTGGGGCTGTAGGCTGGGTTTGGTTTGGAGGGGGTGGGGGCTATGTGGGGGTGTGGGGTTGGTTTTAGCGCACCAGCGGGCTTCTCTGGGGCGGGGAGCGAATGGGGCGTACTATTACTCCCTTTT
>CAVQIP010000082.1:0-22828 GCA_963712565.1 uncultured Alphaproteobacteria bacterium
ACGGTTCATTCGATCACCTCGTCGGCGCGGGCGAGCAGGTTTGCCGGCACGTCGAGATTGAGTGCCTTGGCGGTCTTGAGGTTGATGCTGAGCTCGAACTTGGTCGGCTGCACCACCGGCAAGTCGCCCGGCTTGGCGCCCTTGAGAACCCGGCCGACGTAGATGCCGGCTTGGCGATAGCCGTCGGCGAGATCGGCTGCATAGCTCATGAGGCCACCGGACGAGACAAATTCGCGCCCGAAATACATCGCGGGAATCTTGTGGCGCGCGGCGAGGGCGATGAGGTGTTCGCGGCGGCTATTGAAGACGGGGTCGACGGTGACGATCAAGGCACCAGCCTTGCGTTGCACAAGGGTCGCGAAGGCGCTGTCGAAATCGGCTTCGCTGCCGGCGTTCACGACCTGGACTTGTTGCCCGAGCTTGCTTCCGGCTTCTTTCACGTCTTTCGACTGGGACGCGGCGTCCGGAAAATTCGGATTTACCAGCACGCCGATCATGGCGGCGTTCGGAACCAGCTCGCGCAGCAGTTCCAGTCGTTTTGCCCCGAGACCGCTGAGATAGTTGTTCACGCCGGTTGCGTTGCCGCTCGGCCGGCTCAGACTGTCGACCAGGCCGATCGCGATCGGGTCGGCGCCGATCGTGAATACGATCGGAATGGTTGAAGTCGCCGCTTTGGCGGCCAGCGCCCCCGGCGTGGTGGTCGCGGCGATCACGCTCACCTGGCGGCGAACAAGGTCGGCGGCCAGCGTCGGCAGCCGCTCGTATTGTCCCTCCGCCCAGCGGTTCTCGATCGTCACGTTGCTACCCTCGACATAGCCGGCTTCGTTCAGGCCTTGGCGAAACGCAGCCGTCAGGTACGCGAACCCCGCGGGCGTTCCGCTGCTGAGGAACCCGATCACCGGCATCGCTGGCTGCTGCGCGCGCGCGGCCAGTGGCCACAATGCCGCGCCGCCGATGAGCGTGATGAACTCGCGGCGTCTTGTATGTCGGGAAAGCAGCATAGTGAAGAGTGACGGGGGCCAATTCATGACCCTGCCCCCGTCGCGACTGGAAGCCCGCAGGCGCCTCGGAAGTTAGACCGCGAATGAGCTTGGTGCTCCAGTCGATTCTTCCATACCCGGACAGTTGCCTGGGCACGAGCCCGCATCAGCAAGGATGGGATACGAAGATGGAAAAGCTTTCCTATGGCGGCATTGATGTGTCGAAGGACCGCCTGGACGTGGTGGTGCTGCCTGAGGGCTGGTTCTTTTCGGTGAGTAACAACACGGCCGGCTGGGCCGAGCTGGTCGCAAGGTTGCGCCCGCTCGCGGTCTCCGCAATTGGCCTTGAGCCGAGCGGCGGTTACGAGCGTGGCATCATCCGTGCCTTGCTCGCGGCCGGATTGTCGGTGCGACGTATCAACCCGAACAAGCTTCGTCAGTTCGCCCGCGCCCGCGGCGTCCTGGCCAAGAACGATCGCCTCGATGCACGACTGATCGCAGAGTATGTCGCCATCATGCCGACACGAGTTGTGCAACGGGACGACGCGGTTGAAAGGCTCGCCGAGATCGTCACCATGCGGCGACAGCTGTGTGATGAGCATGTCGCCGTCGAGAACCAGGCCGCCCATCTCGAAGATGCCATGCTCAGGCGGCTCAGCAAACGCCGCCTGATCCGACTGGAGGCCGATATCCGCCTCCTCGACAAGCGCCTGGCCGAGATGGTCGCCACCAATGCTGCTTTCGCTCAGCTCTATGAGCTGCTGACCTCGATGCCAGGCGTCGGCCCGGTGCTGGCCTTCACGCTCATCGCCCTGCTGCCAGAACTCGGGAAGATGAGCCGCAAGCAGATCGCCGCCCTCGTCGGTCTCGCACCATATGACTTCGACAGCGGCAAGCTCAGGGGACACCGCAGTATCTACGGTGGTCGGATGCCGATCCGTAATGTCCTCTACATGGCGGCCCTTAGCGCAAGCCGATACAATCCCGCCCTCAAGGCCTTCTCCAATCGCCTCGCCGACGCCGACAAGAAATCCAAGGTCATCATCGTCGCCGTCATGCGAAAAATGATCACAACCCTCAACGCTATGCTCCGCGATAATGCTGCATGGCAGCCCCGATCCGCCTGAGCCAACAACACAGTTGCTCATTCGATCACCTCGTCGGCGCGCGCGAGCAGCGTCGGCGGCACTTCGAGGCCGAGCGCCTTGGCGGTGGTCAGATTGATGACGAAATCGAACTTGGTCGACTGCACGACCGGCAGGTCGGTGGGCTTGGCGCCCTTGAGGATACGGCCGGCGTAGAGGCCGATCTGCCGGAACACCTCGGTGAGGCTCGTGCCGTAGCTCATCAGGCCGCCGGCTTCAGGGAACTCGCGCACGGTATAGACGGCGGGAATCGCATGACGCGTCGCCAATGTAGCGAGCTGAGCCCGCCGGTTGAAGAAAAAGGGATCGGCGCCGACGACGAGTGCACCGGTCTTGTTGCGGACAAGGGCCACGAACGCGGCATCGATCGCTGGGCTGTCATTCGCCCGCATGACCTCGATCTGCACCCCGATGGTGGATGCCGCTGCCGCCATTTCTCGTATCACGGCCTCGGCGTTTGCATTGTCGGGATTGACCAGTAGACCGATGCGCGTAGCAGTGGGAGCAAGCTCACTCAGAAGCCCGAGTTGCTTCACCGCCAGATCAGACAGGAAGAAGTACACGCCGGTAGCGTTACCGTCCGGCCGGGCGAGGCTCGCAACGAGACCTAGCTTGACCGGATCGTCGGTCACGCCGAAGACGATGGGAACGGTCGCGGTCGCGGCCTTGGCCACCAGTGCCGGGGGCGTGGGGCTTGCCACGAGCACGGTCACCTGGCGGCGCACCAGCTCGGCCGCCATCGTCGGCATGCGCTCGTATCGACCTTCGGCCCAGCGATATTCGATCGCGACGTTGCGTCCCTCGACGTAGCCGGCCTCGGCCAGAGCCTGACGGAATACCGTCATCAGCCGTTCATTTGCTCCAGTCGCGCTGAGATACCCGATCACCGGCATCCCTGGCTGCTGCGCGCGCGCGGCCAGCGGCCACAATGCCGCGCCGCCGATGAGCGTGATGAGCTCCCGTCGTTTCATTCGATCACCTCGTCGGCGGCGGCGAGGAGCGTCGCCGGCATGGCAAGGCCGAGCGCCTTGGCGGTCTTCATGTTGATGACCAGCTCGATCTTGGTGGACTGGTGCACCGGCAGCTCGGCGGGCTTCTCGCCCTTGAGAATGCGGCCGGCATAGGTGCCGACCAGACGCCACGCGTCCCGAAGATCGCCGCCGTAGCTCATCAGGCCGCCGGCCGCGGCGGACGGGCGATACTGGAAGATCGTCGGCAGCCCGTGTCGGACCGCCAGGGCGGCGATCGGTCCGCTCCGGGTGGTGAGGAATTGATCGGGGGCGATCACGAGGCCGCCGGCTCGCAGTCCGGCCAAGGTCGCGAACACCGGCTCGAGGTCGCGGTCGGCGCTCGCGTGCACCACCTCGATCGCAAGCCCGAGGGTGCGGGCCCCGGCCTGCACGTTTTTCACAAACGCCTCGGCATTGGAGCCCTTGGGATTGACCAGCACGGCAATGCGGGTCGCCGCTGGGACCAGCTCGTGCAGCAGCTCGAGCCGTTTCGGCCCGAGCTCCGCGCCCAGCGTGGTCACGCCCGTGAGGTTGCCGCCCGGCCGGTTGAGGCTGGCGACCAGCCCGCTCGCGACCGGATCGGCCGCGCTGACGAAGAAGACGATCGGAATCGTCGCCGTCGCCGCTTTGGCGGCGAATGTCGCAGGCGGGCTTCCCGGCGTGACGATGACGTCCACCCGCCGGCGCACCAGATCGGCCGCCAGCTCCGGCAGCCGATCGGTCTGGTAGCCGGCATAGCGGTATTCGATCGCCACATTGCGTCCCTCGACATAGCCGGTTTCGCCCAAGCCTCGGCGCAGCGCGGCAAGCGAATCGTCGGAGTCCCCAGGCGACACGCCGGACATGAAACCGATCACCGGCATCGCCGGCTGCTGCGCGCGCGCGGCGGGCGGCCACAGCAGCGACGGCACGGCCGCCGCGCCGCCGAACAGCGTGATGAACTCGCGCCGCTTCATTCGATCACCTCGTCGGCGAGCGCGAGCAAGTTCGCCGGTATGTCCAGACCGAGCGCCTTGGCGGTCTTGAGATTGATGACGAGCTCGTACTTGATCGGCTGCAATACCGGCAGATCTCCAGGTTTGGCTCCCTTGAGAATCTTTCCGACGTAGATGCCGGCCCAGCGATATTGGTCGGTCAAGCTCACGCCCCAGGCCATCAGCCCCCCGACCCTGGCCCAATCCGAGGTCGTGTAGATCGCGGGCAGTCTGTGGCGCATGGTGAGCGCGGCGATCCGCGCGGAACGTGAGGTGAGGAGTGGATCGGCGCCGACGACCAACGCCTCCGCGCGGTGCTGGGCAAGAGCCGCAAAGGCGCTTTCGAAATCATCCTCGCTCTTGACGGAGAATACGATGATTTGCAGTCCAAGCACCGCCGCCCCGACCTGCAGATCGCGCAGGAGCGGTTCGGTCGCGGGATTGTCGGCGTGGACGAGCACGGCAACGGACTTGGCGGCGGGAACGAGCTGCCGAAGAAATTCGAGCCGCTTTGCCCCGAGCGCCGAGGTGAGATAGGCCATTCCGGTGGCGTTGCCGCCGGGGCGATTGAAGCTTTCGACTAGGCCGGCCTTGACCGGGTCGACGGTGGTCACGAACACGATTGGGATCGTGGAGGTCGCAGCCTTCGCCGCGGACGCGCCGGTCGATGCGCTTCCAACGATGACTGAGACTTGGCGGCGGACCAGATCGGCTGCTAGAGCCGGAAGCCGTTCGGGGTGACCGTCGCCCCAGCGATATTCGACCGCAACATTCTGCCCTTCGACATAGCCGGTTTCGCGCAGTCCTTGGCGCAGCGCGGCCACGAGAAGCTCGGAACCCTCGGCCGTGCTGCCGCGAAGGAAGCCGATCACCGGAATCGCGGTCTGCTGCGCACGTGCAACCAGTGGCCAAGCCGCCCCCGCGCCAAGAAGCGTGATGAACTCCCGCCGCCGCATGCCGAACATCGGGCTTCCTCCCGCCTTGCAGCCGCCGTGGTCGGTTTACCGCACCCTCAGCCTGCCGCCGCGGGCCCGGCAAGTCCTTGGGCCGGACCTGAATCGTTCTGAATTTGGGGCGCGGGCGGGGGGCCCGGATCGTCCTGTTACCAGAGACTTACCACATGCGACGGGACAGTGTGCCGGCCACGCGCTAGCCCTTTCGATGGCGCCCGGCGCTATTTCTCCTCCGGCGCAGTGACCGGCTCCCAGTCCGCACCGGGCGGATGGTGCGCGAGCCGCCAGGTCCGCTGCAGGAACAGCGCCGACGGCCGATCGTCGCCCGCAGCAAGGGCGAACTGCTCGGCCGCGCCGGCGAAATCGCGCGCACGATAGCGGGTCAGGCCCTCGCCATAGGCGTGCGCGCGCGACATGAGGTCCGCCCCGACCGCGCCGGCTGCGCCGAGCGGCTCGAAGATCCGCACCGCCTGGCTGCGGCCCTTGACCCGGATCGCGTCGAGCTCGCGCCAGACGAACGCCGGGCCGGTCAGCGCCATCGTGGCCTCCGAGGCGACCACCGTGGTGCCGTAAAGCTTGTTGGCGCCTTCGAGCCGGGAGGCGAGGTTCACCATGTCGCCCATCACCGTGTAGTTGAAGCGCCGCCGCGAGCCGATATTGCCGACCAGCGCCTCGCCGGAGTTGAGCCCGATGCGCTGGCGCACCGTGCTGCCGAATGCGGCGTTCACGCGATCGAGCGTGCCGAGCAACGCGGCGCAGCGCAGCGCCGCCTGCACGGCGCGGATGGCGTGATCCGGATCGTCGAGCGGCGCCCCGAACACCGCCACGATGGCGTCGCCGAAATACTTGTCGACGAAGCCGCCATGCGCCTCGATCACCTCGGTCATGGCCGACAGATATTCATTCATCGCCGCCACCAGCTCGGCCGGCGGGATTTTTTCCGCGATCGAGGAGAAGTCGGCAATGTCGGAGAAATAGACGGTGACGTTGCGCATCTCGCCGCCGAGCGCGGGCGGCTTGTTGGACGACAGCATTTTTTCGATTACCGCCGGCGCGAGATAGAGCCCGAAGCTCTGGCGCAGCAGCCGCTTGCCCTTGTCCGCGACCATGAAGCGGTAGCCGATGGTTGCCAGCAGCGCCGCCAGGCCGGCGGTCACAGGTTCGATGAGCGGCAGCGCCAGCGCGTGCCGGAATGCGAGCGTGGCGCCCGCGATCCAGGCGATGGCGAGGCCGATCGTAGCGGCGGCCGCCGCTATCGGACCGAAGGCCAGCGCCGCCGTGGCGGCGAGCGCCGCGAACGCAAATGAAGAGATCGCGGCGCCGATGCGGCCGAAGTCGATCAGGCCATCGTTGCGGACGAGGTTGTTCACCGCGGTCGCGTGGATATAGACCCCCGCGATCGAGTCGCGGGCGAACTTCTGGCTGGCGGCCGGGATCGGCAGCGCGCAGCGCTCCGCCCGCGCGCCTTCGGGTGCGGTCGCGAACCGCTTCGAGGTGATCTTGCGGTCTTCGAGATCCAGCACCGTGCCGATCAGCACGATCTTGCCGCCGAAATGGCGCTGGAAGAACTCCTTGTCGCCTTTCGACGCGCAGGCATAGAGGTCGGCGAGCGAATAGGTCGGGATGTCGTCGGCGCCGCCTTCAAAGTTGAGCGTGAGCATCCTCGGCGTTTGGCGCGGCGGCCGCGCAGCGTCGGAGCTCGGCGCGCTGGCGCGGGCGACCAGCTCGGCCGCCATCGAGGGCACGCTCTCGCCGTCCACCTCGAAGCTCATCGGCACGCGGCGAATCACGTCATCGGGATCGCTGTGGACATTGAGCGGGCGGATGTTGCGCCCGAATCCGACGGCGGCGCGCTGGCCGGGCGAAGGCAGCAGCGGACGGTCCTGATGCTGGACTTGGCCGAGCACGACCTTGCCGGGGCGCGCGCCGAGCGCCAGCGCGCGCAGGTAGTCGCGGTCGAAGCCGCGCAGCCGTGTGCCCAGCGTTTCCTCGCCAAACGGCACCGCGGACTGCTCGATCGAGGTGGGAAACACGATGTCGAAGCCGACGACCCGGGCGCCGCCCTCGATGATCGCGGTCAGGACCTGGCCGATCTCGCGCGTCCAGGTGACGCTCGGTGTGCCGTCGAAGGGCGGCGTGCGGAAGGTCTCCTCGTCGAGCGCGACGACGACCGCGGGGGAGGTTTCCGGCGGGTGAGAATTGCCGAAAATGCGCCAGCGCAGTTCGGTGAGGACATCGATGGAGAAGCCGCGCAGCGTATCGAGCGCCGGTGCGACGGCAACGAGGGTCGCGGCGAGGGCGATCACGAAGGCTGCGAATGCAGCGCGCAGCCGGGATCCGTCCATGAGCGCGCCGCGGGCGCTCAGCCTGGCGAGAAGCGCAGCAGCCGGCTGACGACCGGCGTCTTCCCGGTTTTGGCCTTGGCGTCGACCTTGAAGATGAGCGTGCGGCTTCCGAGCGTCGCGGTGTAGAGCGTGCCGCGCCGCAGCCGCGCCGATGTCTTGGCGAGATCGTAGAAGCCGCCGTTGGCCAGCGATTCGTCGAGCTCGACCGCGAAGCGCTCGCTCGGGCGTCTCGTGCGCGCGATGACGAGGGTGCGGCTGTCACCGCTGCGCATCTTGGGAATCTCGATGACCGGAGGCAGCGCGTAGACCGTTGGCTCGAACGCGGCGTTCTGCAGGCGGAACGACGATGCACCGCTGGCGTTGGCCTGTTCGCGGCTGAGCTTCATGTTGCCGCCGTTGCAGGGCACTTTGGCGCGGACGATCGTGCCGCCTTCCACGTCGCTCTTGTCCGCTCCGACGCGAACCGTTCCGCCGGTGATGGTCTCGTGCTCGCACGACCTCAGATAGCTCAGCACCAGAACGTCGCTCGGCGCGAGCTTGATGACCTGGCCGGTGCCAACATAGTCCATGAATGCGATATCGGCGGACGCGCTGTTGACGTCCTCCACCAGCGCGGTGGGAACGAGCGGCGCGGGCGCGCGCGCCGAGGCCGGGCTGGCTATGGCAAGCGCGGCGGTCACGACGGCCGCGCCGAGAGCGTTGTTCGTCATCCGACGATCTCCAACTCCGCTCCCCCGCGGGGTTTCTAGCATGAGCGGCCGGGAATGCCATCCCGGATTCTGCGGCGGCGGTCGGCGTCCGCGCCGACCGAGTCATTCGCCGAAGACTGTAATCGGCAATGGTGCAGGCGGTGCGCAATATCGGATGGCGCGGGGTTTGCGCTTGCGCGATTTCGGCCCTGGACGCGGCGCTTTGGGACCTCAAAGCGCGCCTGCTCGGTATTCCGTGACGCGCCGACGAACACGCTCCATGTCGTCGTCACATGATCCGGATCGGATAGGCCTGCGGGCCGGTTTTTGGACGAACCGGCGCACCGCGATGTGGTATTTCTCGCCTGATCACGGCCCCAGCCGCGGCAGGGGCCGCCCGTAACACCGGTCAATTCAGAACGATTCAGGTCAGCCCCAAGGACGAGCCGGCCCCGCTGCGGCAGGCTGAGCGTGCGGGAGACCGACAGGCGGGGCCTTGTTGCTGGTCATTCCTGGCGGCAAAAAGGTCCGGCATGAGACGGCGCGAGTTCATCACCCTCATCGGCGGCGCGGCGGCCGCGCCTTTGCTTCCTTGGCCGCGCGCGGCGCGCGCGCAGCGGGGCGCGCGCGTGCGGCGGGTCGGAATTTTGATGCCCTACGTCGAGGGCGATTCCGAATACGAAGGCCGCGTTCGGGCATTGCGGCAAGAGCTCGCAAAGCTGGGATGGACCGACGGCGGCAATGTTCAATTCGACGAGCGTTGGACCACGGACGATATGGAGCGGCTGCGCGCCGATGCGGCAAGCCTGTTGGCATCGAATCCGGACGTCGTTGTCGCCATCGGCGGGCGGGTCGTCCCGATCCTGATGCAAATCTCCCGCTCGATTCCGATCATCGTCCCGGGCGCGACCGATCCAGTGGGCACGGGTTGGGTCGAGGGCCTGGCTCGGCCCGGCGGTAATGTCACCGGCTTTACGTTCTTCGAGCTTTCGATCTTCGGCAAGATGCTCGAGATGTTGATGCAGATTGCACCGGCCACCGCTCGCGTCGCGTTCATCTACAATCCGGACAATCCCCACACGGTGCTCTTCCGGGGCGCATTCGAGGCCGCCGCCGGTCTGCTGGCGGTCGAACCCGTCAGTATCCGCGTTCACAGCCTCGAACACATCGACCGCGCCATCGCGGGTGTGGCCGACCGACGGAACACCGCGGTTTTCTTTCCACCCGATATTACGATTCAGGCGTTGCGTCAGGAGATCATCGCGCTGGTGCAACGGCACCGCTTGCCTGCGATCTATTCCGACCCGGTCTTTCCAAAGATCGGTGGCTTGGCGTTTTACGGCGCTGACCGCATCGACATGTTCCGTCGAACCGCCGGCTACGTCGCGCGTATTCTCCGGGGGGAAAAACCCGGCGATCTGCCGTTCCAGCAGCCGACGAAATACCAGTTCGTGATCAACCTCAAGACGGCGAACGCACTTGGGATTGAACTGTCCCCCGCTGTGCTCGTATTGGCCGACGAGGTGATCGAATGAGACGGCGGGAGTTCATCTTAACTCTCGGCGGCGCGGCCGCCGCACCCCTGCTTGCTTGGCCGCTAGCGGCGCGTGCGCAGCAGCCCGCGCCCGCCCTCATCGCTGTCTTGAACGCCAGCTCGGCCGCGGCGCTCGTGCCGCAATTGGAAGCGTTTCGCGGCGCCATGCGCGCGCTCGGCTATGTCGAGGGGACGCATATCCGCTACGCGTACCGGCTCGCCGACGGCCAACTCGAGCGCCTTCCGGGCCTGGTCGCCGAGTTGGTCGAGCTCAAACCGAGCGTGATCGTCTCCGCGCCGGTGCCGGCCAACCTGGCGGCGCGCCGGGCGACCGATACGATTCCGATCGTGATGGCCTCGGGCGCCGACCCCGTCGGCTTCGGCCTGGTCAAGACCCTGGCACGCCCCGGCGGCAACGTCACCGGACTCACCAATTTTGCCGAGGAGCTGGCGTCGAAGCAGATCGACGTGATGCGCGAACTGTTGCCGCGTCTGGCGCGGCTCGCCGCGCTGGTCAACGTCGGCAACCCGCTGCACGTACCGCAATGGCGCGAAACGAAGGCTGCTGCGGCGCAGGCGAACCTCGCGCTGGTGCCGTTCGAGATCCACGACGCGGATCAATTGGGGGCGGCTTTTGCCGCATTCGCGCGTGAAAAGGTCGACGCGCTCCTGGTTCCGCCGGATGTGACGTTCACGACCCACCGCCGGCGTATTGCCGCGCTCGCCGCGACCGCGCATCTTCCGGCGATCTACTTCGCCCGGCAGTCGGTCGAGGATGGCGGCTTGATGAGCTATGGTCCCAATCCGGTCGAGAACTATCGCCGCGCGGCCAGCTATGTCGACAGGATCCTCAAGGGCGCCAAGCCCGGCGACCTGCCCATCGAGCGGCCCACGAAGATCGAACTCGTCCTCAACCTCAAGACCGCCAAGGCGCTCGGCCTCGAGGTGCCGCCGACGCTCATCGCCCGCGCCGACGAGGTGATCGAATGAAGCGGCGCGCGTTCATCCTGGCTCTCGGCGGCGCGGCGGTCGCGTCTTCGCCGCCTTGGCCGCTCGCCGCGCGCGCGCAGAGACCCATCCACTTGCGGCGGGTGGGTGTGCTGATGCCGCTTCCGGAGAGCGATCGGGAAGGGCAGCGCCGCATAGCCGCGCTCGCAGAAGCGCTCCGAAAGATGGGCTGGTCCGAGGGGCACAATATTGCGTTTGAAGTGCGATATGCCGATGGCGGGCCGCAACGCCTGCCCGCACTTGCCAAAGAGCTGGTCGAGGCAAATGTTGATCTGATCATTACGCAAGCAGCGCAGCCCGTCGAAGCCGCTAGAAAAGCGACCAGTACAATTCCCATCGTCATGGCCGCTCATGGCGACGCGCTGGGGTCGGGCGTTATCGCCAGCCTGGGGCGGCCCGGGGGCAACGTTACCGGGCAAACGCTCGTCGCAACCGAACAGGCCAGCAAGCGGCTGGACCTGATCAAAAAAATGTATCCGGGGCTGCTTCGTGCCGCGATCCTTTGGAACGGAAACGCTGCGGGCCATCGCCTGCAGATGGAGGCGATGGAGACCGCGTCTCCAGTCCTGGGCATCGCTCTGCAATCCCGCCCGACACACAACCCCACTGACATCGATGCGGCGCTGCAAGCCGCAGCGGAAGCGAACGCCCAGGTCATCGTCACAATGGATGATCCGATGATCCAATCGAATCGGACACGCATCGTCGCATTTGCAATGCAACAACGCCTGCCCGTGGTCGGGGAGTTCAGGCCTTTTGCCGAGGCTGGCGCCCTCATGTCCTACGCTCCCGACCAGATCGAGTTGTGGCGCAGCGCCGCGGCATATATCGACAAGATTTTCAAAGGCGCCAAACCCGGGGACCTGCCGGTGGCCCAACCGACGAAGTTCGAGCTGCTGATCAACTTAAGGACGGCCAAGGCAATTGGCTTCGAAGTGCCGGCGCCGGTGCTCGCCATCGCCGACGAGGTGATCGAATGAGACACCACGAGCCCATCGCGCTCCTCGGCGGCGGCGTGGCGGCGTCGCCGCTTGAAGCTAGGTGGCATAACGACCGGCGGCGATCCGCGCGAGCCGCCGTGTCAATACGGCGCCGCAAGATTGCAACCTCCCAGCGGTCTGAGGGATGAAACATCCAGCTTGACCTGTTCCACAGGAGTTTCAGCCATGGCTGAACAGAAACAGAAATTTCGAATCCAGGACAACTCCACCGTCGTTGAAACCTACGCGAACAAGTTTATCGGCTCATCCTTCGACGGCGGTGCGGTCATGCTCACGTTCGGAACAACTCGTTTCAGCCCCGAAAAGACCGATGAGGGGCCGAAAGAAGGTCCGAACGCCGTCGTTCACGTCACGACCCGCCTGGCGCTTTCTCCATCCTGCGCCGTCGAATTGATGAAGGGTCTGAACGCTATCCTTACTGCAATTACCCAGGCGCAGGCGCAGCGAGATCATCTCCCCGACAAGGCCGTAATGTGAAGGTCAGTCACGCCGAGAGGGCCCGGATGCTCGGCCTTACGTGCCGACGCAGCCGCTTGCCCGCGCCGACGAGGTGATCGAGCGCGGCGGCGCGAGCTCACCTTGGCTCTGGGCGACGCGGCGGCATTTCCCGCTCCTCGCGCGGAACCACCGCCGTCTCTGTTCGTTGTCTTTCTACGAGGAACGGAACCGGAAGAACCGGCAGTTCCTCTCAAAGGCCACTCGGCTAAGCTCCCGAGTGGCCTTTTGACGCTGGCACCACGGGAATGGCGGTAGCTCCGCGCTGACGACCATCAGTCCGTCCCGCGGACGGGCTCACGGCTCTTGGCCCTCTGCAGTAGCGTTCGCCGGGGCCTTTCCGCGTCCTCGCGCCCCCGCCTTGCGCGCCCACAAATCGACCTTTGCGTGATCGCCATCACAGCGGCCGATGTGGTTTGTCGGCATATTGTTCCCGTGGAGGAGCCGGGCGTCTCCGGCCCCGAGGGGAGAATGGTCATGCCTACATTGGCTTTCGCAATCGCCGCAGTCGGGCTCGGAATGCCCTTCCTGGTGCCCAGGATGTGGGGCCGCATAGAGCAAGTCTGACGCTGGCCGGATCTGCGGTTAGCGCAGCTATGACGCCACGCAGCGACAATCTGAGGACCACGGCGGCGCAGTGCTTGGCGTTGGCTCGAACCACGACTGATCCGCAGACCCGGGTCGCCCTGCTCTACATGCACAGAAGCTGTACGACCTGGCCGAGAGCGGTCCGGGCGGGAATTTCGAGGGCGTCGTGCGGGAGTTCGATGACGGGCAGATGAGCGGCACCGAACCCCAGGTCGGCGCGGAGCCCGCGATGCAACAGCAGCAGCAGCAGCAGCAGCAAATTCAGCCGGAGTAGGAAGAATAGAGCGAGTGGCGGTCTCGTCACTTGTCATGGGGAACCGGAAGTGTCCGGTGGTAGGGGATCATGGCCAGAATTGACGATTTTCGCTTGGAACTAAGCGCTCAACTCAGGCGCGCCGAAGACTGTGGCGCGTCCCATGTCGAAATCAATGCCGGCGAGCTTCACCGCCGGGTTGGAGGCTATCCCGGCCCCGCGCCGCAGATGCCGAGTTGCTGTCGGGCGATGCTTCTGGCGAAAAGAGAGGGCGACGACGTGCTGACGAGCCCGCCGCCAGGGGAGGGCGCGGCATTGACCATCCGTTACCGGCTGCCCCGGAACGGGCGTGGCTAAAGGCCCCGAGGTGAGAAGCGCCGTGACCGGCGGCCTGATGTTTTGTGGCATTGACCCAGCCGAAGCGATGCGCGCGCAGCAGGCGACGGCGTTGGTCATGGCGGTCGGTCGTCACCGACAAGCCGTTTTGCCATCCGGCAACTGACGCTGGTGAAAAAGCCACTCGTCGGCAATCCTCGCTCCTCATATCCGGCCGAAAGATAGAACAAGCGAGCCGTGCCCGTGCTGGTGAGGACGCACGTCTCGTTGCCGAGCTCTGCGGCCTTCGCCTCGAGGCGTTGCAAGAGAGCCTTGCTGATGCCTCGGAAGCGGGCATCGGGCGATACGTAGTTGAGGATGACCTCGCCCGACGTGGTTACGGACGCGACCCCGAGAATGGCCTCGCCGTCCGTCGCAACGAACATGTGGTTGTCGGGCACTGCGATCCAGGAACGCAGGTTTTCCGGTGTCTTGTTGGCGAGCCATTTTTGCAGGATGGCCGGGTCGTCGTGATGGTCGGCGAAGCAAAGCTCCTTAATTGAACGTCGCACCATCTGGCACGCTTCAACCGCATCCTCCATTCGGGCTTCTCGGATTTGCATCAGGCAATAATGCAGTGCGCAGGATAGGGTCGCAACGAAGATCCGCTCGTGGCGCTTCCCGGACTTCGGGGGCGACGTCCGCCCTCGTGCCCGGCCTTCCAGGCGGACATCGACCAAGCGTTGCTCCTCCACCCAGCACCGACAACTCGCCGGCATCGGCGGGGCCCGAGGGTTCCCGTGCGCGAACCTAAGGAGATTCCCTGAATTGCGGGCGGCGTGATCGCCGCTATGTCACGGACATGCCGAGCGATCACCCCGCGCCCCCGTTGTGCGCCCATTGCCGCGAGCCGATGACGCTCGCCCGCACGGTTCCGCCCTTGGGGGCGCTGCCGGAACTGCTGGTTTTCCTGTGCCCGCGCTGCCGTCACGTCGACACGAAGGCGCAGGAACGGGCCGCGGATGCCCGCTAGGCCCGCGCCGCCCGCAGCGCGGCGGCGGCGGCATCGCCGGACTTCTCGGACACCTCCTCGAAATCGCCGCGCACTGCCTTGAGCGCCTGGCGCTCCTCCTCGATCTCGTAGGCGGTGCGGAAGCCCAGCCGTCGCAGGATCGGGATCGGCGGGCACCAGCCCTGGACGGCGTGCTGGAACAGGAAGCCGGTCACCAGCGCGGGCAGGACGAGCCAGCGCCGGTCGCGCAGCACGCCCAGCGCCACGCCGGCAAACGCAAGCGCCGCGGCGTTCGCCTGGATGGCACGCTCGATGTCCCACTCCGCGTCGAGCTCGCGCAGGCGTTCCGCGATCTCCCGGCGGTGCTCGCTGTAATAGCGGACGTTGTCGGCGATGGCGCGCCGGATGCGGCGGTTGATTTCCGGGCTGGTATGGGCGGGAACGCGGTTGCGGGTGCTGGCCATGGCGGATCTCTCCCACGCCATTAACGCGAGGCGGCGGCCTTTGTTCACTTTCGGCCGCGATGGCCCAAATCGCGAGGTTCCGCCCCGTCCGAGGTGCGCAGGCTTGCCGCCCGCTGCGCGCCAAGTGGCAGACGAGACACCCCGTCCGGTCACACCTCGCCTCGCCACATTTGCACGCCCTGACGACCTTTCGACTGCCAGGGCTTCGACGCCTGCGTCGATCACCGCGCGGGCGATTTCGCCGCGCAGCGCCTGTCCCACGGGCATCGACGTCTATTTCGAGAACGTCGGCGGCGGCGTGCAGCAGACGGCGTGGCCGCTGCTCAATGATTTCGCACGCATTTCCCTGTACGCCTGATCGCGCATTACAATGCGACGATACGCGGGTCCACATTTCGGCCGCAAGTCCCGGTACGAAATAGGGGCGGTGCCCGCGTCCATAGGCCCGCATTTCAGCATGGAGGCGACCAGGGCTGGCCACCAAGGACAGCGAGAACCTCGCGGGGCGATTCGAGGACGTTGACGGCCGAGAGCTCGGTCGGTGCATTCGGCTGAAGCATGATCCCAAGAACCGGAAACCGGTTTTCGGGAGAGATCATGCGCGATGATTTGGACGAATTTGATCGAAACGCCTGCGGAGCAATCCATGGCAAGCTCGTTTCTGCTCGGAGTCAATCTCGCCGGAGCTGAATTCGGTTCGAACGTGCCGGGAGTTTTCGGCACCGACTATACCTATCCTACGCACACCGAGATCGACTACTACGCGTCCAAAGGCATGGGCGTGATCAGGCTTCCATTCTTGTGGGAGCGCATGCAACGCGCCGAGTTCGCGGCACTCGATGCCACCGAGCTCGGCCGCCTCGACGACGTCGTGAACTATGCGACCGGCAAGGGCCTGAAGATCGAAATCGAGCCGCATAACTTCGGCTACGGCTTTGGCGCACTGATCGGAAGCGCGCAAACGCCCAATTCGGCGTTCGCGGATTTCTGGAGCAAGCTCGCGCTGCACTTCCAGTCCAATTCCAATGTCGTGTTCGGGCTGATGAACGAGCCGCATGACCAATCTGCGAGCGCATGGCTTGGCTCGGCAAACGCCGCGATCGCGGCGATCCGGAGCGCCGGCGCCGTGTCGCAGGAAATCCTGGTGCCCGGCAGCTATTGGGACGGGGCATGGACGTGGACGAGCACGGATAACGACACGGTCATCGGCACCGGCGTGCAAGACTCGGCGCATAATTTCGCGTTCGAGGTGCATCAGTATCTCGACGCCGACGGCAGCGGCAGCCACCCGGGCGCCGTTTCGGCAACGATCGGCGTGGAGCGGTTGACCGCGATCACGCAATGGGCGGAAGCGACCGGAAATCATTTGTTTCTCGGAGAGGTCGGCGTCACCACCGACCAGACGAGCCTGACCGCGTTCGACGGGATGCTGACCTACATGCAACAGCATGCCAACGCGTGGGAAGGCGTGACCTACTGGGCGGGCGGCCCGTGGTGGGGGAACTACATGTTCTCGATCGAGCCGCAGAACGGCGTCGACAAGCCGCAAATGACCATTCTGGTGCAGCATCTGGCTTCGACCGGAACCGGCTGGGATGCCGTCGCCAGCGGCGATTTCAACGGCGATGGCGTCGCCGACCTGTTGTGGAAGGACGCAGCGACTGGCGTCACCCAGGAATGGCTGATGTCGCCCAATGGCGGCGTCGCCGCCATGCTCGACACGCCGGCCGCCCCGGGATGGAACGTGATCGCCAGCGGTGATTTCAACGGCGACGGGATCACCGACCTGTTGTGGCAGCACGCCTCGGGCGCGACCGCGGAATGGCTGATGGCGCCCACGGGCGGGGCCGCCACTTTGCTCGGCACGCCGGCCGCCCCGGGATGGAACGTGGTCGCCACCGGCGATTTCAACGGCGACCACATCGCCGACCTCATGTGGCAGCACGCGTCCTCGGGCGCGACCGCCGAATGGCTGATGGCGCCCACCGGTGGGGTCGGCAGCATGCTCGGCACGCCGGCAGCCGGGGGATGGAACGTGGTCGCCAGCGGCGATTTCAACGGCGACCACATCATGGACCTGATGTGGCAGCACGCCTCCACCGGCGCGACCGCCGAATGGCTGATGGCGCCCACCGGTGGGGTCGGCAGCATGCTCGGCACGCCGGCCGCCCCGGGATGGAACGTGGTCGCCACCGGCGATTTCAACGGCGACCACGTCAGCGACCTGTTGTGGCAGCACGCGTCCTCGGGCGCGACCGCCGAATGGCTCATGGCGCCCACCGGTGGGGCCGGCAGCATGCTCAGCACGCCGCCGGCCGGGGGATGGAGCCTGATCGCGAGCGGCGATTTCAACGGCGACGGCACCGACGACCTGCTGTGGCAGAACGCAGCCGGCGCCACCAGCGAATGGCTGATGGCGGGCGGCAGCGTGGCCAGAAACCCATTCACCCCGCCAGCCCCGGGATGGGACGTGGTGGCCACCGGCCATCTCAACGGCGATGCCACAATCGACTTGATGTGGCAGAACGCGCTCACCGGCGCGACCGCCGAGTGGCTGCTGGCGCCCACCGGCGGGGTCGGTAGCTTCGTATCCACGCCGATGCTCTAGGGATGTGTTGACGCTTGGTTGCGGAAACCCTCACGATGCGGCCGTTGCCCGATCGCTGGCCCGATGTACCATTCGGCCGACGCTTCGCCCGGCAATCAACGCATCTGCTCCGAAGCCAGAGGCAGGAACACGATGAAAGCTGCTTTCATTGAACGATATGGTGGGCCGGAAGTCTTGCAGTACGGCGACTTGCCGGATCCCGTCGCCGGGCCGGGCGAGGTGGTGGTCGACGTGGTCGCCGCCAGCGTCAACGGCGCCGATTGGAAGGTGCGCGTCGGCCAGTACAAGCAATCGAAGTTTCCGTTTGCCCTGGGCCGGGATTTTTCCGGCTTGATCGGCGCCGTCGGCCAAGGCGTCACGGATCTCAAGGTCGGCGATGCGGTGTTCGGCGTTTGCGAAGCCGGCCAGGAGGGCGCCTACGCCGAGAAGATCGCGGTCAAGGCGGCTATCGTCGCCAGGAAGCCCGACGGGCTGTCGCACGTCCACGCCGCCGCCCTGGCGCTCACCGGCCTTACGGCATTGAGTGCCATCGAGGACACGTTGAAGCTGCAGCGGGGCGAGACGATCCTGATCCAAGGCGGAGCGGGCGGGGTGGCGAGCTTCGGCATTCAGCTCGCCAAGCATATCGGCGCCCGCGTGATCACGACCACGAGCGCGGCCAATCGCGCCTATGTACGCGACCTCGGGGCCGACGAGATCATCGACTACAACGCCAGCGATTTCACGCGGGTCGTGGCCGGTTGCGACGCCGTCTTCGATACCGTCGGCGGCGACGTCGCCCAGCGGTCGTTCGCGGTGCTCAGGCCGGGCGGCCGCGCGGCCTTCATCGCGTCCGGCGCGCAGGCGCCCAAGCCTGATCGCGGCGACGTAGCGTCGCTGCGGCCTCCGGTCGGACGCGCGCGCCGGCACCTCGATCGCATCGCCCAGCTGTTTCAGGCGGGGGCCATACGGCCTCCGGAAATCAAGCTCTATCGTCTGTCCGAGGCCGGCGAGGCCCATCGGCTGAGCGAGTCACGGCATTTCAGGGGCAAGCTCGTCTTCCAGGTGCGTTGAGACGCGTGCATGCCGGCGCAGGAATCGAGAAGCGCAATGCGTACGGATCAAGAATAACCGGAATGCGCGCTAATAAATGCCGGGAATGAGCCGCGACGTGCGGCGGCGGTAGGCATTGTAAGCGTCGCCGAACTGCGTGCGCAGCAGCGCCTCTTCCGCGCGGATGCGCGCGAGGAGCGGCGGGATCAGCAGCACCGTGAGCAGCACGCCGACGCCCGAACGAAACGCCAGCGCCCAACCGAGCGAGCCGATGAGCAAGCCAAGATAGCTGGGGTGGCGTATGACGCCGTAGACCCCGCCGGTGACCAGGGTGTGCCCGGGCTGGATGGCGACCAGCCCGCTGAAGCGATGGCCGAGCACGAACACCGGCCAGATCCGCAGTGCGCCACCGGCGGCGAACAGAACGACGCCGAGCCAGCGCACGGCGTCGCCGTCGAGGGTCCAGAACTCCCTGCGGTCGGTATAGGCAGGCAGATAGGCGGCCAAAAGCCCGAGCACACCGAAGGCCGCGAGCACCCAGCGGTTGCCGCGATCCTCGCGCTCGCCGGGGCTGAGATTTCCGCCGCTGAACAGCGCGACGGCGGTCAGCGCGAACAGCACGACGGTGAGTGCGACCAGGGCCGGATGCGAGAAGAAAGGCGCAAACCCGCCCCAGCCGAGGATCGCGAGCCCGAGATAGGCGAGCGTCCCCGCCACGGCGATGAATGCCAGTCCGGGTGTCGCCGTCATGTCCGCCTCGCTTGCACGATCGTTCTCTTATATGCGTGCGCGACGGCGGCCCGCGACGACCGGGCCGACGAATGAGCCAACGGCGCCAAGGCCGCCTGCCATCGCAGGTAAACGAGACCTAAATTAGATACCGGCCCCAGTAAACTAAACCTAAATATCGGCACATTGTGCTTGCGAACGCAGCCACCCGCCATAGTTTGCGGCAGGGCAACTCCGGGGGCGCTGGGTGATGTATCTTGCACGAGCCAGATTTGTTGATCTTTCTCCACATGGGAAAGACCGGGGGCACGACGCTCAGCGACGTGCTTGTGCGTAACTTTCCCAAATCTCGAAGGTTCAGCGGCTGGTCGACTGAATCGTATTCCGTGCTCGGCCTTTACCGCTTCTCGGCAATAAAGGAATGTTACGATCGCCTGCCGCGCAAGAAGCGCCGGTCATTTGCACTGCTCAATGGGCATGTGCCGTTCGGCGTGCATGCGATATTCGAGCAAAGCGCCAAGTACATTACGCTCGTGCGCGAGCCGGCAGACCGTGCCGTGTCCAACTTCTATTATTTGCTGGAAACGCCCGCAGAGCCGCTGTTTCATCCGCATCTGAAACACATGACCTTCCGAGATTACGTCGCCAGCGACCTTTGTGTCGACAATTCACAGGTCAGAGCCTTGAGTGGCTGCCAGGAATTGGGACCGCAGTGGGATGGCAGCAGACCCTTGTGTGCCGAAGCGGTGAAGCCGGAGCATCTGGAGGCCGCCAAGCGCAACATCGAGCGGCATTTCCTGGCCGCCGCGCCGCTCGATCGCTTCACCGATCTGCTCGTGCTCCTACGTTTGACCTTCGATTGGCCGACGAAGATGATTCAATTCACGCGCAAGAACGTCACCAAGACGCGGCCGCCCCTGTCCCAAATCCCGGTCGATGTCAGGCGGCTAATCGACGACAAATTCAGTCTCGACCGCCGGCTTCACGAATGGGTCACGGATCGGTTTCGTCGCCAGGTGAATGATATGGGAGACGCATTCTCGATCGAGCGCGATGCCTTCGACCGGATGAACGCTTGCCCCGCTTGGTGGCCTGGGACGCCGGCCCTGGCGGCGACAAGATTGGTTCGAGCCGCGCGCTCACTCGTGCGGTCACCAGCCATTGAGAGCGGAACAGCGGCACGCAGCAGGGCGCAATACCGAAGCGGATTCCGCTGATCCGGTCGCGCCCGGCGCAACGTGCCGGGCTTCTCGGCCTGATGCTGCCGCCCGACATCGGAGCGCGGGTGAACGACTGGAGCGACTGAATGGGATGCCTCCGGCAAACCCGAGGTCGAACTGAGTCGGCGGGGAGAACTTCGAATCACAAATGCGCGTGGGTGATGATCTTCTCACCCCGCTGGGCGCGCCGTCGGCTCTGCGAAGTGCCACAAGACGCCGCTGGGATCGAACACGTAGGCAACCGTCAGTCCCAAGGTTCCGGCTTCGGCGCGCGCGGACTCTCGACCCCATACCGCGAGGAAAGATTCAGCGACGCGATATGGCCCACCAATCGGGCAAGCCTTCCACCATTGCATGCATGACGAAATTGCTGGCCCATTCCTTGACATAATAGTCCTGCAGCAGGAGCAAATGACCGCGCAGCCGCATCTCGACGAGCCCGTCTCCCAGCAGCCGGGCCTGAAACCCGAGGTCGATATAAAACGCCTTGCTCAGGTCGAAATCCCTGGCCGGAACGAAGGGCTGAAGCGCGACGATAGTCCGCGATTTGTCTGACCGTTCCGGCGGCATCTGATGCTCTGCTCGTGTTTCGAGGTCGCCGACTTCAATGCCGCGGGCAGCGAACCCGGCCGGCTGGAACCCGGCAACCGATCAACAATTATATCACTGCGGAGGGATGCCCAAATCCACAGCGAGGTTGCCATGCCCAGACCATCACCCCGACAGCGCAAGACCCTGGGTCGCGTCATGCACGAGTTCAAGCATGGTGAGTTGAAGAGCGGCTCCGGGGGAAAGGCCGGCAAGGTCAAGAGCCGCCGCCAAGCCATTGCCATCGCGCTCAAGGAAGCCGGCGCATCGAAATACGAGAGCGAGCGGGAGAACAAACGCAATCTCGCCAAATCCGAGCGCAAGGAAGCCCGCGGCGAGACCTACCAACAGGAGCGCGAGGGCAAGTCGCACGTGGGTGCGCGCGGACGGCGGGAAAGCAGCCGCGCCATGGGCGGCAGAAACGCCAGGAGGAGAACGGCGCGCGGGCGCAAGGCGGCGCGGGCACGCGCCCGCAAGGGTGGATCGGCGACGAAGCAGCAGCTTTACAAGCGGGCCAAGGCGCGCTCCATCCCCGGTCGATCGAAAATGACCAAGCAGCAGCTCGAGAACGCCCTGCATTGAGGCGTTCGCCGTTCCCTATCGACACGACCGAAGCGCGCGGTTCACACCCTCGCCATCGCCCGCACCTCGCGCGGGAACAGATCGTCGACGGTCATCCGCCGGTGGGTCACGCCCTGGTCGTGGGCGTAGCGGCAGAACGCCTCGATCGTGGGCCGGCTCGCCTCGATGCCGTAGGGATACAGATCCGGTCCATAGCCCGCGGCGAGCTCGTCGGCGATCGCCGCCGCCCAAGGGAGCGGGATGCGCGCGCAGGTGAAATCGGTGAGCCGCGCGAGGCAGCGGCGCTTGGCCTCCTCGAACATCTTGGTGAGGTTCATCGCGACCCAGGGATGCTGCTCGAACACCGCCCGGCGGATGGTCATGAGATGCATGATCGGGAAGATGCCGGTCTTCTTGAAGAAGCGCTCCTCCTCGGCGCGATAGTTGGGATATAGCCGCACCACCGTGCCACCGGGCGCGAACGCATCGGGCGCGCGCGCGGAGATCACCGCGTCGACCTCGCCGCTCGCAAGCATGGCCGAGAGGCTCGTCTGCGGCCGCGGCCGATAGTCGATGCCGGCCGGGAGCTTGAGTTCGACCTTCTCCGCGCGGCCGGGCTCGTTGACGCCGGCCTGCAGCCAGCGGATCTTTGCGAGGTCGACGCCGTATTCCTCGGCGAGAATCCCGCGTACGTAGATGCCGGCGGTCTGCGCCCATTCCGGAATGCCGACGGCGCGGCCCTCGAGGTCCTTGGGCGTGCGGATGCCGCGGTCGGCGCGCACATAGATCGCGGAATGGCGGTGCACCCGCGACGGGAACACCGGGATCGCGACCATCGGCGCCGCGCCCTGCGAGGTCAGCGCGATATATTTGCCGAAGGAGAGCTCCGAGACGTCCCATTCGAGGCTGCGGGTGAAGCGGAAGGTGATCTCCTCGATCGACGGAAAGATCAGCGGGGTAAGCGTGATGCCGTCCGCGCGCACCAGGCCCTGCACGATCTCGCGCACGTGCTCGTAGTCGCAGACCGCGAGCGTGAGATGCAGCGCAGCGGTGCCGCCGCTGCCGATGATTTGCGCCGGGCGCAAGTCGGGTGCCGGTCGGCGCGCCGGGTCCGGTCCTTGCTGGTCCCGTCCTTGCTTGTCTTGGGCGGTCATCGCGGCTTCCTCGTTGCGCTACTCTGACGGTGCCGAACCCGGGTAGACCCGAGGTCGGGCCGGCGGGGCGTGGGACACGAGCCGATTCGCAATGCCCCATCGTGTGGCGCGACGAGCAGTCGGCGCCTCGGGTTTTGCCATGAGGCGGAGCCGCGCATTTCAGTGACGAC
>CAVQIP010000083.1:0-71721 GCA_963712565.1 uncultured Alphaproteobacteria bacterium
ACCGCTCTGCTTTGGCTCGCTACCGCCTGCTACGGCATTCACATTCTCGAGGAGTATCAGCTCAATTGGCGCGATTGGGCGCGCACGGCGCTCAAGCTGCCGGTCGAGTGGAGCGACTTCTACGTCGTCAACGCGCTGGTGATCGTTCTTGGCATCGTCGCCGCCAACCTCGCCGCCTGGCCGGCGGTAGCACTCGCCTTTCCCGCGCTGATGCTGATCAACGCCACCTTCTTCCATGTTCTCCCGGTCGTTCGCATGAAGGGCCGCTTCTCGCCCGGCTTGATCACCGCCATCGTGCTGTTCTTCCCGGTCGCGATCGCCTGCTACTGGCGCGCGGCCAGCGACGGAAGACTGAGCGCCACGGCACTGATCGGCTCGCTCATCCTTGGCGCGCTGCTGATGGCGACCCCGGTGATCCTGCTCCTGATCAAGGACAAGCCCTATTTCCGTCAGCAACGCTGACCCGCTCATCGCGGCCCGGTTCAAATGCCGAGCCATTGCGCTAAGATTGCCGGCGGAGGCCTTCGAACTGGTGAACACATCGAAGGAGACGGACCATGCCCACGTCACTCGAAGAGGCCGCCCAGGTGATGCGCGAGGCAATGCGCGAAACCGTCAAGCGGCATTCGCTTTGGTATCTCGTGCAAAGTGCTCTGATGATCATCGCCGGTATTGTGGCCTTGGTCTATCCGGTATTATCGACGGTCGCGGTGGTCTTTTTTCTCGGATGGCTGTTGATCATCAGCGGCATCGTGCAAGGCATCAGCCTGATCGGCGCGCGCGCCGTGCCGCATTTCTGGCTGCAGCTTGTTTCCGTCGTGCTGTTTTTGATCGTCGGCGCCCTGTTCCTTCGCAATCCGGGGGAAAGCCTGCTCACCCTCACGCTGCTGGTGATCGTGTTCTTCATGGTCGAAGGCATTTCGAAAGTTATTTTTTCGCTGACGATACGACCTCTTCCGAACTGGGGTTGGGTGTTCGTCAGCGGCGTCATCGGGATCCTGCTGGCTTTCTATCTTTGGGCCAGCATTCCGCTTACGGCGGTCTGGCTGCTCGGCGTGCTGCTCGGCATAGAGCTCATCTGCGAGGGGGTTGCTCTCGGCAGTCTGGCCTGGCGGGCGCGTCAGAGTTGACGCGGCGGAGCGGGCCTGTCGCGAGAACCGCGAAGGCGAGGCCGAGCTGAAGCCGCGGGCCTCGGCCCGATGGCGTCCCGAGGAGGCGGCCGCAGCCGCCCCCTCGCGTAAACGCCGCCATCGTCTTCACCCCGGCGCGTATCCGCGACGCGGTCCGGGTGCTGCTATGGCAGTTCGGAAATCATCTTGAGATATTCGGTTTCGGGCCAAGCCCTGGCAGTTCGGGTGCGCACGTTCCCCAGCGCGCCGATCGCGAGCGCGAATTTGGCGACGTTGTCTCCATTCGGGGTCTCAACAATGAGAAGGAGGTCGTCGTCGCCGGAGGTCAGATAGACATGCTTGATGTCGATCTTGAGTTTCTTGGCGAGCTCCTTGGCGGCTTTGTTCCGTTGCGGGGCGTCCTTGACCTTGCGAATTCCCTGATCGGTCCAGGTGAGCGACAGTATGAACGTCGGCATGTGGTCCTCCGTGTGGTTGTTCACAAAGATTGCCGACCGCTGTGTACGAACGCGCGCACAAACTGCGTGAGCGTGAGCGGCGGTGGAGACGCCGGAAAAACGGCGGTCTCGGAGGGATTGCGCCTGCCGACGGCAGCCTCGTTGCCCACCGGTCCCGGCGGATATTTCGGCACACTCCGTTCAAGGGCAACTGTCGACCATCCTACACCAGCCGGCGGCCGATGTTGACAGGCCAGACGCCAGGCGGGTGCCGGCCCCTGGCCGCACGCAAGCGGAAACGGCGCGGGTGGCGCCGGTTGCCGAAGCAGCCTAATAGCCCACCGCGCGGTCGACCACGTGCTCGAGCGGCAGCCCGGCCTCGAAGCGGTCGATCTGGCGCAGCATATTGGCGACGAGCGCGCGCGGGTCGGACGCGGCGGCGTTGTGCGGCGTGACGGTCACCTTCGGATGCGTCCAGAGCGGGCTCGTCGCCGGCAGCGGCTCGGTCGGAAAGACGTCGAGCGTTGCGCCCGCGAGCGATCCTTCGTCCAGCGCCGCCAGGATGTCGGCGTCGACCTGGAGCGCGCCGCGTCCGGCATTGATCAGGTAGGCGCCTCCGGCGGCGCCGTCGCGCTTGAGCTTGCGCAGCAGCTCGAGCCGCAGGATGCCTTGCGTCGCCGGCGTCGCCGGCAGCAGGCAGACCAGAATCTCGGTGCGGCGGAGAAAGGCATCGAGCCCGTCGCGCCGTGAAAGGTCTCGATCCCGGGCAGCACCTTCGGCGTCCGGCTCCAGCCGGCGACGCGAAAGCCGAGCCGGCGCAGCGCGAACGCGGCGTCGCGGCCGAGCACGCCGAGGCCCATCACGCCGACCGCGACCGCGCTGGCCGGCGGTTGCTCGTGCTCGTGCCAGATGCGCTCGCGTTGCTGCGCGTCGTAGCGGCGCTGGCGGCGGTGATGCATCAGCACGTGCAGCACGACGTATTCGGTCATCCGCATGGTGAGATCGGGATCGACGATGCGCACGACCGGCACAGTCGGCAGGGCGGGATCGGCCAGGAGATGGTCGACGCCGGCGCCGAGCGAAAAGATCGCCTGCAGACGCGGCAAAGCGGCGAACAGGCCGCGCGGCGGCTGCCAGACGCAGGCATAGGCGATCTCGGCCGGGTCGCCGAGCCGCTCCGGCCACAGCCGGACGTCGCGCTGCGGCGCGAGCGCGCGGAAGCGCTCCTCCCAGGCGTTCGGATCGATCCCGGTCACGGCGAGAAGGATCGCACCCATCAGGGCGAGGCGGAGCCCGTCCGCACGATCTCGGGGAGACGGCCGCGATTGAGCGCGAGCCACTGCAGCGCGATGATGAGCGGGCCGTTGCGGATGATGCCGGCGGCGAGCGCCGCCAGCGCCGCGTCGATCGGCACCCGCATCAGCACGGTCTCCTCGTGCTCGGCCGCGGCGCCCGCGCGCTCCGGCACGCGCGCCGCATCGACGATGCCGAGAAACAGCGTGATCTCCTCGTCGCAGATGCCCGGCGTGGTCAGATAGCTGAACAGCTCGATCAGCGGTCCGGGGCCACCCCGATTTCCTCGACGCATTCGCGCCGCGCGGTCGCGACCGGCTGCTCGTTCGCCTCGACGTGACCGGCGACGATCTCGACGAGACTTCCGTCGCCGTTGGCGAGGTGCGCCGCCAGGCGAAACTGCCGGAGCAGGACGACCTCGTCGCGGGCGAGGTCGACCGGCAGGACCGCCGCCACGGGTCCCGCGCGCAGGATATCGTGGGTCCGCGCCGCAGCCGGTGCGCGGGCGCAAAGCGGAAACGCTCATAGGGCCGGAAACCCTCGGCGAGAACTTCCGGCGCCAAGACCGCGACATCGGCGGCGATCGGCGATCGGACCGCGTCGGCACTCTGGACGCGCCCATCGCGGCGTGCTCACTGCGCGACGACGCCCTCGGGCGCCGTCTCCAGGTTGAAGGCGGCGGCGAACAGCGCGCGGGTATAGTCGCTCTTGGGGCGCGCGAACAGTTCGGCGGCGGGCCCCTCCTCCACCACCTTGCCGTGGCGCATGACGACGAGGCGGCTCGCCAGCGCCGCCACCACCCGCAGATCGTGCGAGATGAACAGGTAGGTGAGATTGCGCCGCTTCTGCAGCGTCGCGCAAAAGATCGACGATCTGCGCCTGGATCAGCATGTCGAGCGCGCTCGTCGGCTCGTCGAGCACGACGAAGGTCGGCTCCAGCACGATCGCGCGCGCGACCGCGATGCGCTGGCGCTGGCCGCCGGAGAATTCGTGCGGATAGCGAAACCGCGTGTCGGGATCGAGGCCGACGTCGCGCAGCGCCCGGATCACGCGCTGCCTCGCGCTGCGCGCTGCGTCAGCTTCGGGTGATGCACCCACAGGCCCTCCTCGATGATGTCGGACGACCGACATGCGCGGCGAGAGCGAGCCGTAGGGATCCTGGAACACGATCTGCATGTGATGGCGGAACGGCCGCATTTGCCGGAACGTCAGGCCCGGCGATCGTGCTTGCCGAGAAACGCGATCGGCCCTCGCGACGAGATCAGCCGCAGAATGGCGAGCCCGAGCGTGGTCTTGCCGGAGCCGGATTCGCCGACGATGCCGAGCGTCTCGCCCTGGCGCACCGCGATGCTGACGCCGTCGACCGCCTTGATGTGGCCGACCACCCGGCGCAGCACGCCGCGCTTGATCGGGAACCAGACCTTGAGGTCCTTGGTCTCGACCACGACCGGGGCGCCGGCATGATCGGCGCCGGATCGGGCTTCGGCTCGGCCGCCAGCAGCGCGCGGGTATAGGGATGCTCGGGCGCGGTGAAGACGCGCTCGACCGGTCCCTGCTCGACGATCTTGCCCTCCTTCATCACGCACACCGTGTCGGCGAGCTTGCGCACGATGCCGAGGTCGTGGGTGATGAACAGCATCGCCATGCCGAGCCGCGTCTGCAGCTCCTTCAGCAGCGCCAGGATCTGCGCCTGCACGGTGACGTCGAGCGCGGTCGTCGGCTCGTCGGCGATGAGGAGGTCGGGCTCGTTGGCGAGCGCCATGGCGATCATCACGCGCTGGCGCTGGCCGCCGGACAGCTGATGCGGATAGCTCTGCGAGCCGCGTCTCCGGCTCGGGAATGCCGACCTGGGTCAGCAGCTCGACGTGCGCGCGCGCGCGGCCTGCGCCGGTCAGGCCCTGATGCAGCAGCAGAATCTCGCCGATCTGCTTCTCGATGGTGTGCAGCGGATTGAGCGAGGTCATCGGCTCCTGGAAGATGATGGTGATGTCGTTGCCGCGCACGTGGCGGATCTCGTCTTCGCGCAGGCGCAGCAGGTCCTGGCCCTTGAAGCGGATCGAGCCGGACGGATGGCGCGCGGCCGGATACGGCAGGAGCTTCATCACCGACAGCGCCGTCACCGACTTGCCGGAGCCCGATTCGCCGACCAGCGCGACGGTCTCGCCCTTCTTGATGTCGAAGGAGACGCGATCGACCGCGAGCGTCTCGCGCGTCACCCTGGCGGAAGGCGACGGAGAGGTCGTCGACCTCGAGCAGTTTTTCGGTACGGCGCGTCCATCATGCTCACCCGAAGGTCTTGCGCGGGTCGAAGGCGTCGCGCACCGCTTCGCCGATGAAGATCAGCAGCGAGAGCATGGTCGCAACGGTCAGGAAGCCCGCGAGGCCGAGCCAGGGCGCCTGGATGTTGGCCTTGCCCTGCGACAGCATCTCGCCGAGCGAGGGCGAGCCCGGCGGCAGGCCGAAGCCGAGGAAGTCGAGCGCGGTCAGCGTCATCACCGAGGACGAGAGGATGAACGGCAGGAACGTCATGGTCGCCACCATGGCGTTGGGCAGCAGGTGCCGGAACATGATGGTGCCGTTCGACACGCCGAGCGCGCGCGCGGCCTGGATATATTCGAAATTGCGCCCGCGCAGGAACTCGGCGCGCACCAGCCCGACCAGCGACACCCAGGAGAACAGCAGCAGAATCCCGAGCAGCACGAAGAAGCTCGGCACCAGCACCGACGAGATGATCAGCAGCAGATAGAGCGAGGGGATCGACGGTCCAGATCTCGATGAAGCGCTGGAACAGGAGATCGATCCAGCCGCCGAAATAGCCCTGCACGGCGCCGGCCGCGACGCCGATGACCGAGGAGATGATGGTCAGCACCAGTCCGAACAGCACGGAGAGGCGGAAGCCGTAGATCAGCCGCGCCACCACGTCGCGGCCCTGGTCGTCGGTGCCGAGCCAGTTGTATTCGAGGTCGCGGCAGCCGGAGAGGCCCTTGCGCTCGACCACCGCCTTGCATTGCTCCTCGGTCAGCATCCAGGTCGGCTTCGACGGCGCCGGCGTCGGCAGATCGAGATTGTGGGTGTTGTAGGAGTAGCGGATCGGCGGCCAGAGCATGAAGCCGCCCTTCTCGGCGATCAGCTTCTGCAGATAGGGATCGCGATAGTCGGCCGCGGTCTCGAAGTCGCCGCCGAACGCCGTCTCCGGATAGGTGACGAAGACCGGGAAATAGGATTTGCCATCGTAGCTGCACATAGAACGGCTTGTCGTTGGCGATGAACTCGGCGAACAGCGAGACGCACGAACAGGACCATGAAAATCCAGAACGACCAGTAGCCGCGCCGGTTCGCCTTGAAGTTCTGCCAGCGCCGCCGATTGATCGGCGAGATCGCGAGGCGATGCCGCTCCGGCAGCACGCCGAGCCCCATCGGCGTCTGCGCCGTGGTCTCCGGGACCGTCGATCGTGGTGCGGTCGTCCACCTCACACCTCCCGCGTCTCGAAGTCGATGCGCGGATCGACCCAGGTGTAGGTGAGGTCGGAAATCAGGTTCACCAGCAAGCCCGACCAGCGACGAAGATGTAGAGCGTGGCGAACACCACCGGGTAGTCGCGGTTGAGCACGCTCTCGAAGCTGAGCAGACCGAGGCCGTCGAGCGAGAAGATGGTCTCGATCAGCAGCGAGCCGGAAAAGAAGGCGTGCACGAACGCGCCGGGAAAGCCCGCGATGACGATCAGCATGGCGTTGCGGAAGACGTGCCCGTAGAGCACCTGGCGCTCGGCGCAGCCCTTGGCGCGGGCCGTGAGCACGTATTGCTTGCGGATTTCGTCGAGAAACGAGTTCTTGGTGAGCAGCGTCATGGTGGCGAAGGCGGCAAGCCCCATCGAGATGATCGGCAGCACCAGATGCCAGAAATAGTCGAGGATCTTCTGCCACCAGCGACAACTGCGCCCAATAGTCGGAGGTCAGCCCGCGCAGCGGGAAAATGTTGAAGAACGAGCCGCCGGCGAACAGGATGATGAGCAGGATCGCGAACAGGAAGCCCGGGATCGCATAGCCGACGATGATGACGCCCGACGTCCAGACGTCGAACTGCGAGCCGTCCTGGATCGCCTTGCGGATGCCGAGCGGGATCGAGATCAGATAGGTCAGCAGCGTCAGCCAGATGCCGAGCGAGATCGAGACCGGCAGCTTCTCCTTGATGAGCTGCAGCACGGTGGTGTCGCGGAAATAGCTCTTGCCGAAATCGAACCGCAGATAGTTCCACAGCATCAGGAAGAAGCGCTCGTAGGCCGGCTTGTCGAAGCCGAACTGCTTCTCCAGGTTCTTGATGAACTCGGGATCGAGGCCCTGGGCGCCGCGATATTTGCGAGTTCACCGCATCGACGCCGGAGGCGCCTCCCGGCTGTCCGCGCGCGCCGAAATCGCCGCCCGGCGAGCCCGAGATGCGCGAGGTCGCGCCGGTATCGGAGCCGGAGAGCTGCGCGATCACGCGCTCGACCGGCCCGCCGGGCGCGAACTGCACCACGACGAACGACACCAGCATGATCCCGAACAGCGTCGGGATCATGAACAGGATGCGGCGAATGATGTAGGCGGTCATGTCGTGCCTCGCGTTCGCGCTCTAGCCCCGCTGCTCGAGTTCGGGCCGCCTTGTCGCGATCGTACCACCAGGTCTCGGGGATGCCGCGCCCATAGCGCGGTTTTGTCGCGGGCCGGCCGAACACGTCCCAATAGGCCATCCAGTGCGAGGCCTTGTACCAGTGCGGAATCCAGTAGCGGCCGGCGCGGAACACCCGGTCGAGCGCCTTGCAGGCGGTCACCAGCTCCGGCCGCGGTTCTCGGCGGCGATGATCTTGTCGACCAGCGCATCGATCGACCGGATCGGCGATGCCGGCGAGATTCTGCGAGCCCTTGATGGCGGCGGCCTGCGAGGAGAAATAGTTGCGCAGCGAATCGCCGGGCGTGCTGGAGAAACTGAAGCGCTGCACCACGAGATCGAAGTCGAAATCATCGACGCGCTTGCGATACTGCACGGGATCGACGATGCGCAAGGTCGCGTCGATGCCGAGCATCGCCGAGATTCTTGATGAACGGCATGTGGTGCGGCTGGAACGACGGCTCGTCGAGCAGGAATTCGACGCTGATCGGTTCGCCCGTCGCGGCGTCACCCGCTTGCCGTCCTTGACGACGAAGCCCGCCTCCTGCAGCAGCGCGCTCGCCTTGCGCAGCAGCGCGCGGTCCTGTCCCGAGCCGTCGGAGACCGGCGGCACGAACGGCTCGCCGAACACCTCGTCGGCGACCTTGCCGCGGAACGGCTCGAGCAGGGCAAGCTCGTCCGCGCTCGGCTTGCCGACCGCCATCATGTCGAGTTCTGGAACACGGAATGGGTGCGCTCGTAGGACCCGTACATGATGGTCTTGTTGGTCCATTCGAAATCGAAGGCGTAGATCAACGCCTCGCGCAGCCGCTTGTCCTTGAATTTTTCCCGCCGCGTGTTGAAGAACCAGCCCTGCGCGCCCGACGGCGTATCGTCGGGCAAGACGTCGCGCTTCACGCGCCCGTCGCGCATCGCCGGGAAGTCGTAGCGCGTCGCCCAGATGCGCGAGGTGAACTCCTCGCGGAACAGGTAGCTCTTGCCGGTGAAGCCTTCGAAGGCGACATCGCGGTCGCGGTAGAACTCGTAGCGCACGACGTCGAAATTGTTGCTGGCCGCGCGACGACCGGCAGATCGGCGCCCCACCAGTCCTTGACCCGCTCGTATTCGATGAAGCGGCCCGGCCTCGAAGCGCCCGACCTTGTAGGCGCCGCAGCCGAGCGGCACGTTCGAGCGTGGTCTCGTCGAACGGCTCTGGTCGAATAGTAGGCACGCGAGAAGATCGGCAGTGCGGCAACGAACAGCGGCACGTCGCGCCCGCGCTTCGGCGCAAACCGCACGACCACGGTCGCGTCGTCGGCCGCCTCGACGCCGACGAAGTCGCGCAGCAGTTGCTGGATGATCGGATGCCCCTTGTCCTTCAGGATCTTCAGCGAGAAGGCGACGTCGTGGGCCGTGAGCTTGCTGCCGTCGTGGAACTTGGCCTGCGGCCGCAGCAGAAAGCGATAGGTGAGCCCGTCGGGCGAGATCGCGCACCGCGCGCGCGGCGAGCCCGTACAGGGCGTCCGGCTCGTCCTCGCGCGCGCACCATCAGGCTCGCGAAGGTGAGCTCCATGCCCTGCGCGCCGTCGCCCTTGAGGATGAAGGTGTTGAGCGAATTGAAGGTGAGGAAGTTCTGGTTGAACGCTCGCGTCGGCCCGATCTGCGAAAAGATGCCGCCCTTGGGCGCGTTCGGATTGACGTAGTCGAAATGCTTGAAGTCGGGCGGATATTTGAGGTCGCCGAACGCGGAAATGCCGTGCCGTTCGGGCTCCGCCTGCGCCGCCACGGGCCGCGCCATCAGGTTCGTGACGGCACCGGCCCCAAGAACGAGCGTGTCGCGGCGGGTGAGCTCGCAGATGGAGCTGCTCACTGGCGCGTCCCTATCTTCGCCGCCTTCTCGGCGTCCCACCACCACACCGTCGGAAATGCGGCGGCGGCGTATTTCGGCAACGGATCGGGACGACCGAAGCGGTCCCAGCGTGCGGTGCGGCTCTTGTCGGAGGTGAATTGCGGCACGACGTAGTGGTTCCAGAGCAGAACCCGGTCGAGCGCCCTGGTGGCAGCGACCAGCTCGGCGCGATCCTTGGCGAAGATCACCCGCTCGATGAGCGCATCGACGGCCGGGTTCTTGATCCCGATATAGTTGCGCGATCCCGGCGTGTCGGCGGCTTGCGAGCTCCAGAAGTCGCGCTGCTCGTTGCCGGGCGAAAGCGATTCCGGCCACGAGGCGATGATGATGTCGAAGTCCCAGTTGCGCAGCCGATTCTCGTATTGCGGATCATCGACGGTCCGCACCGTCACGCTGATGCCGAGGCGCTCGAGCGACGGCTTGTAGAACAGGATGAAGCGCTCGACGTTCGGATCTTCGGTCAGGATCTCGACGCTCATGGCCTCGCCGGTCTTGACATTGACCAGCTTCTGATTGCGGACCTCGTATCCCGCGTCCTTCAAAATTCGCACCGCCTCGCGCAGATTGGCGCGCACCTTCTCGGGGCTGCCGCCGACCGGATTGGCGTAGGGCGTGGTGAAGACTTCCGGCGGGACCTGGTCGCGGACTTGCTCGAGGATCGCGAGTTCCTGGCCTTGCGGGAGCCCCGACGAGGCGAGTTCCGTGCCGTCGAAATAGCTGCTGATCCGCTTGTATTGGCCGAAGAACATCTGCTTGTTCATCTCCTCGAAATCGAAGGCGAAGTTGAACGCGCGGCGCACCCGCGGATCTTTGAATTTGTCGCGCCGGGTGTTGAAGGCGAAAGCCTGCATGATCCCGCGGTTGCGCTGGACGAATTCTTCGAGAACCACCCGTTTGTCCTTGACGGCGGGGAAATCGTAGGCGGTCGCCCAGTTCTTGGCGCTGTTCTCCGTGCGCCAGTCGACGACATCGGCCTTGAACGCCTCGATGGCGACCGTGGCGTCGCGAAAATACTCGAACCGCATCTCGTCGAAATTGTCGCGCCCGATATTGACGTTGAGATCCTTGGCCCAATAGTCCTTCACGCGCTCGTAGACGACGGTGCGGCCGGCAACGAACTCCTTGATGCGGTAGGCGCCGTTGCCGAGCGGCGGTTCGAGCGTGGTCGAGGCGATGTCGCGCTTCTTGCCCGAGGCGTCGGTGCCCTCCCACCAGTGCTTGGGCAGCACGTTGAGCTGCCCGAGGATCACCGGCATTTCCCGGTTGCCCGGGGCGTCGAAGATGAAGGTGACCTCGCGCTCGCCGCTCCGCTCCACTTTCGCGACATGGCGATAGTAGGCCGCCATCATCGGGCTGTACTTCTTGAACATTTCCATGGAGAAGATCACGTCGTCGACCGTGATCGGCTTGCCGTCGTGGTGACGCGCGGCGGCGCGCAAGCGGAAGCTGGCCCAGGCGAAGTCAGGGGGGTGCCTGACCGCTTCGGCAATGAGCCCATAGTCGGTCGACACTTCGTCGAGCGAGGGCACCATCAAGGTGTCGGTCAGCGTTCCGGCTCCCATCGCGATCGAGCCCTTCAGCCCGGCCACGACCTCGTTGAAATTGTCGAAGGTGCCGAACGCGATCATGCGCACCGTGCCGCCTTTCGGCGCGGTCGGATTGACGTAGTCGAAATGCTTGAACCCGGGCGGGTATTTGAGTTCTCCGAACAGCGACAATCCGTGCCGCCAGGCGTGCTGCGGATTGGGCTCTTGCGCGCGCGCCGCGCCGGCGAGGAGCGGCACGCCAAATCGGTCGAGAATGGGAGATAAAGCTGCAAGCACGCCGGTGCGAACGACGGAGCGACGGGTCAGGCGCACGAAAACCTCCGGGGACACAAGGCCAGATGACGCAGGTGTTTGCGGCATTATGACCGATTTTGGATGGCTGCGCGCTGACATGTGCGCGACCGGACCATCACTTTATAAGTAGGACATAAGTAGGACCGCGCCGGCGCCGACGCCACGGAACCAGCCGGCTCAGCCGGTTCATTACCAAATGTTAAAGTGAACGCGCTTTGCGACGGCTCACCCTGGATTCCACTCAAGCGCGACAGCACGTAAGGCGGAGCGCGGGCCGGCCGCGATCACCCGAATCGGCCGGTCACTGCGCCTTCGGGGCGCCGGCAGCCTCGGCCGCCTTCGGAAGCGGCGCCGGATTGTCGGAGAGCGTGTTGAGGTAGGCGATAACGTCCGCCCGCTCGCTCCCGCGCTGAACGCCGGCGAAGGTCATGTTGGTGCCGGGAACATAGCCTCGCGGATTGTTAATGAACTGGTTGAGTTCGTCGATGGTCCAATTGCCGCCCTTCGCCTTCATCGCGGCCGAGTAGTTGAACCCCGCCTCCGACGCCTTCGGACGCCCGACGACGCCCCACAGATTGGGCCCGACCAGGTTTCGGCCGCCCTTGTTGAAGGTGTGGCAGGCCGCGCATTTCTTGGCGGAGTTCTCGCCGCGGCCGACATCGGCCTTGGCGAGCAGTTGCTCGATCGATTCCTGCTTCTCCGGCTCCGCCGGTTTGGCCTGACCACCCGGCGCCTGTTCCGGCACCACGATCTCGTAGCCGGGCTTGGCCGGCTTGGTGGGTGCGAAGATGGCGCCGGCGGCGATGTTGATCGACAACACCCCGAGACAGGTGCCGAGAATGGCGCCGAGTATCTTGTTCAGCTCGAAGGAATCCATCGTCTGAGGTCCACGCGCGCAAGCAAGGTGATGGGGGACGCCCGCCGCGGGGGTTGCGGCGGCGCACAAATAGCCGGTTTGCCTCGTCTCTGGCAACCCGTATAACCGGCCGACCCACGATACTTATCGGGTGCGGGCCTGAGCCGGCCAAGACAGACCGATGGCCGACATTCTCATCCTCATCCCGGCGCGCATGGCCTCGAGCAGGCTTCCCGGCAAGCCGCTCGCCGACATCGCGGGCGAGCCGATGGTCCTGCACGTCATGCGTCGGGCGCAAGCGGCGCAGCTCGGTCCGGTCGTGGTCGCGACCAATTCGGAGGCGATCGCGGCCTGCGTCGAGAAGGCCGGCGGTCGCGCGGTGATGACGCGCGCGGATCATGTGTCGGGGTCCGACCGCATCTTCGAGGCCCTGGACGTGGCCGATCCGCGGCGCCGCGCCGCCGTCATCGTCAATGTCCAGGGCGACCTGCCCACGCTGGCGCCAGGCGACATCGCCGCTGCGATCGGCCCGCTCGCCGATCCCGCGGTCGACATCGCCACGCTGGCGGCCGAAATCACCCGAACCGACGAGCGCACCGACCCGAACGTGGTGAAGGTCGTCGGCACCCCGGTCGCGGCGGGGAGACTGCGTGCGCTCTATTTCACGCGCGCTACCGCGCCGGCGGGCGAGGGTCCGCTCTATCACCATATCGGCGTCTACGCCTTTCGCCGCGCGGCGCTCGCCCGCTTCGTCGCGCTTCCCGCCCTCGCCGCTCGAACGGCGCGAAAGGCTCGAGCAATTGCGCGCGCTCGAAGCCGGGATGCGCATCGACGTGACCCTCGTCGCGAGCGTGCCGCTCGGCGTCGACACCGCCGAAGACCTGGAGCGGGCGCGCGAAATCATCGGCCCATCCTCGTCCTGAGGAGCCGCCCGCAGGCCTGCGTCTCGAAGGACGCGAGACGCGGTTGTCTCACCCTTCCAGACGGCCGCTGGGCGCCTCTTCAGGATGAAGCTAGTTGGGCCGGTTGACTTGGAGCGGCGGCGTGCGTACCGGAACGACCATGACGGCGGCCAAGAAGATCGTATTCCAGGGCGAGCCGGGAGCGAATTCCCACCTCGCCTCGCGCGAAGTTTATCCGGACTACGAGCCGGTGCCGTGCGCGACCTTCGAGGATGCGTTTGCCGCGATCAGCGGCGGCGAAGCCGCGCTCGGCATGATTCCGATCGAAAACTCGGTCGCCGGCCGCGTCGCCGACATCCACCATCTCATGCCGGACTCGGGCCTGCACATCGTCGCCGAGCATTTCATGCCGGTGCGCCATCAGCTCCTGGCGCCGAAGGGGGCGGCGCTCAAGGACATCAAGACGGTCGAAAGCCACGTCCACGCGCTCGGTCAGTGCCGCAAAGTGATCCGCAAGCTCGGCGTCAAGACCGTGGTCGCCGCCGATACCGCGGGCTCGGCGCGCGAGGTCGCCGAGGCGAGGGACAAGACGCGCGCCGCCATCGCCTCGCGGCTCGCCGCCGAAATCTACGGCCTCGACATCCTGGCCGCGGACATCGAGGACGAGGACCACAACACCACGCGCTTCATCGTGCTTTCGCGCGACGCCAGGTGGGCGAAGAACGACGACGGCCCGGTCATCACCACCTTCCTGTTCCGGGTGCGCAATGTCCCGGCCGCGCTCTACAAGGCGCTCGGCGGTTTTGCCACCAACGGCGTCAACATGACCAAGCTCGAAAGCTACATGATCGAGGGCAATTTCTTCGCCACCCAGTTCTACGCCGACGTCGAGGGCCACCCCGAGGACCGCAACCTGGTGTTCGCATTCGAGGAGCTCGCGTTCTACTCCAAGGAGATGAAGATCCTCGGCGTCTATCCCGCGCATCCGTTCCGCGCGACGTTCGAGGAAACAGTCGCGTAGGCCCGCCCTCCGGCGTTGCCGGCGGGCGGGCGCGCGTCCGGGACCGGCGGCGGGCATCGCCGCCTAGTCTAGGCGGCGCTCTTGTCGAGCAACCGCCGGCCGGCCGATGGCTTGCTCACGGGCGCGGCGCGCGGCACCGATCTGGTCTCGCACTGATGCCGACGCGGGGCGGAAAATTCTCGCGGCATCGCTGGCATCGGCGAATTGTAGACCACCAATTCGATCTCCGAGCGGTGCAGCCCGAGGTCCTTGAGCGAGCGGTCGTCGAGCGCGCCGAGCTCGCGGATCGCCGCCCGGCGTTCGCGCCCGACCAGGTAGGCGGCCCAGCAACGGCGCGCGGTCGTGACGGCGCGCTCGGCGAGCAGGCGGACCACGTCCCGCCCGCCGCCCGCAACCGCCCGCAACCACCTCACCACCCCACCCGGCAGATCGCGCAGCGCCTGCGCGCGGGCGGCGTGCGCCCGCAGCAGCAAGCCGCGTTGCAGGCGCTCCCACTGCTCGGGGGTGAGCTTTCGTGCCTCGAATCTCGCGAAATCAATTTCATTGCGCTTGCACATGGTCAGCTCCATCAAATCAGGTCTTTCACGATAGGCTTTACACGGGTCGAAACATCACGTAAAATGAATAAATATGATGATAATGATCTCTTAATAAGAACGATGGACGACGACGATGGACCTCGCCGATCTGCATATCTTCCGCTCCGTGGTGCAAGCCGGCGGCGTCACGCGCGCGGCGGAAAAGCTCAACCGCGTGCAGTCCAACGTCACCACGCGCGTGCGCCAGCTCGAAACCGATCTCGGCGTCGAGCTCTTCATCCGCGCCGGCAAGCGGCTTCATCTTTCGCCCGCGGGCAAGCTGTTGCTCGACTATGCCGACCGGCTGCTCGACCTGGCGCAGGAGGCGCGCGAGGCGGTGCACGACGCCAAGCCGCGCGGGCTGCTGCGGTTCGGCACCGGCGAAGCCACCGCCGCCACGCGCCTGCCCCCGCCGATGAACGAATATCTCTGCCGCTATCCGGACGTCACGCTCGAGCTGCGCACCGGCAATACCAAGACGCTGGCAACCGCGGTGCTAGCGGGCGAACTGGATGCGGCTTTGCTCGCCGCCCCGGTCGCGGACGCGCCGTTCGACAAGGTGCCGATCTTCGACGAGGAGCTGGTCATCGTCGCCGCCGCCAATCACCCCCCGATCCGCTCGCCGCGCGATGCCAGGCCGCAAACCGTGCTCGCATTCGAATTCGGATGCTCCTACCGCCAGCGGCTCGAGGATTGGTTCGCCCACCACGGGGAAATGCCGGACAAGATCGTCGAGATCACCTCGTACCACGCCATGCTCGGATGCACCGTCGCCGGCATGGGCATCTCGCTCTTGCCGCGCAACGTGCTGACCACGTTCCCGGACGCCAAGCTGGTCAGCGTCCATCCGCTGCCGCGCGGATTCGGACCGGATTCCGACCCTGCTGATCTGGCGCAAGGGGGCGCTCTCGCCCAAGGTGCGCGCGCTCATGGAGATCTTGCTCGAACGCTCCAATATCGCGCTGAAGCCGCAGGGACGGCGGGCGAACGGCCGCGGTGTTCGGGCCGTTGCCGCCGGCTCCGCTCGCTCGTAGCGCACAACGAACGGACGCGGCGCTCTCTCGGTCGCGACCTCAAATCGTCTGATTGTACTCGCCGACTTCGGGATGCGTGCGCAGCACGCCGTCGACCGCCTTGAACATGTCGCGCATGCGCGCTTCCGAGGCCGGGCTCTCCACCACCACCACCAGCTCCGGTTTGTTGGACGAGGCGCGAACGAGTCCCCAGGTGCCGTCCGCGACGGTGACGCGCACGCCGTTGACGGTCACGAGGTCGCGGATCGGCTGGCCCGCGACCGCCTCGCCCTTCGCTTTCGCCTGCTGGAAATGCTTCACCACCTCGTCGACGACGCGGTATTTGATCTCGTCGGCGCAATGCGGCGACATGGTCGGCGACGACCACGTCTTCGGCAGCGCGTTCTTGAGATCGGACATGCTTTTTTGCGGATTGCGGTCGAGCATGTCACAGACCGCGAGCGCAAAGATCAGCCCGTCATCGTAGCCGCGGCCGAGCGGCTGGTTGAAGAAGAAGTGGCCTGACTTCTCGAAGCCCGCCAGCGCGCCGATCTCGTTGACGCGGCGCTTCATGTAGGAATGGCCGGTCTTCCAGTAGTCGGTCCTGGCCCCGTTGGCGCGCAGCACCGGATCGGTCGTGAACAGGCCGGTCGACTTCACGTCGGCGACGAAGATCGCGCCCTTGTGCTGCGCCGAGAGCTCGCGCGCGAGCATCACGCCGACCTTGTCGGCGAAAATCTCCTCGCCCTCGTTGTCGACCACGCCGCAGCGGTCGCCGTCGCCGTCGAAGCCGAGCGCCACGTCCGCCTGCACGCGCAACACCTCGTCGCGCATGGCGTGCAGCATCTTCATGTCCTCGGTGTTGGGATTGTATTTCGGGAAGGTGTGGTCGAGCTCGCAGTCGAGGCGAACGACCTCGCAGCCGACCGCGGCGAGGACCTGCGGCGAGAACGCGCCGGCGGTGCCGTTGCCGCAGGCGCAAACCACCTTGAGGCGGCGCTTGAGCTTCGGCCGCCGGGTGAGGTCGGCGATGTAGCGGGCCGGGAAGTTCTCGACGAAGACATAGCCGCCGCCGCCGCGCAGGTCGAAGCGGGCGTCGAGCACGATCTCCTTGAGCCTCGCCATCTCGTCGGGTCCGAAGGTGAGCGGGCGATTGGCGCCCATCTTCACGCCGGTCCAGCCATTGTCGTTGTGGGAGGCGGTGACCATCGCCACGCAGGGCACATCGAGGTCGAACTGGGCGAAGTAGGCCATGGGCGTGACGGCGAGGCCGATGTCGTGCACCTGGCAGCCCGCCGCCATCAGCCCGGAAACCAGGGCGGTCTTCACCGACGCCGAATAGGCGCGAAAATCGTGGCCGGTCACGATCCGCGGCTCGACGCCGAGCTGGTGGATGAGCGTGCCGAGGCCCAGCCCGAGCGCCTGCACGCCCATCAGGTTGATCTCCTTCCCCAGCAGCCAGCGCGCGTCGTACTCGCGGAATCCGGTGGGCTTCACCAGCGGCTCGGATTCATAGGCATAGGTATTGGGCGTGAGCGCGGGCTTCGGCTTGGGAAACATCATGAATTCCTGAGAACGCGGCGATGCGCGTCCGTCACATAGCGCAAGCGCCGCACCGGGAAAAGCCGATCACGGTTCGCAAACGCGTCAGGCGCGGCCCATGGGCAATGGGCTGCGATCGGCAAGTTCCATCTCCCGGTAGGCGAGCTTCTCCATCAGCTCGGCGCGCACGCCGCGATGGCCGGGATCCTCGAACAGGTTGTCCATCTCGTGCGGGTCGTTCGCCAGGTCGTAGAGCTCGCCCCACGGGTCGCCATGGGCGATGGTCATGCGCCAGCGCGGCGTGACCAGGGTGCGCATGCGCGACGGTGCCTGATAACCGAGGATGGCGCGCTGCTGGTCGTCTTCGATCACCATCGAATCGCGCGTCGTGGTGGCCTTGCCGTCGATCGCCGGCAGCAGGCTTTCACCCTGGATGCCGTTGTAGGGTTGGATACGGGCGCGGTCGAGCACGGTTGCGGCGATATCGAGCGTGCCGCCGAGCATGTCGGTCGCGCCCGGCGGCCGCGCGCCCGGCTCGGCCCAGATGAACGGCACGTGCGTGATGCCTTCGTAGTGCGCCGGGCCTTTCAGCAGCAGCCGATGATCGCCGAGAAAATCGCCGTGGTCGGTGGTGAAGATCACGACGGTGTCGTCGGCGAGCCCGCGCGCCGCCAGCCGCGCGAGCACGCGCGCCGACGGCGTCGTCGATCATCGCGATCATGCCACAGCTCAGCGCCATCGCCTCGCGCGCCTCGCGCTCGTCGACGGCGAAGGCGGCCTGCTCGGTGACGACCGCCTTGCCGCTCTCGCGCTGCGCCAGCGCCCAGGCGACCGGCCGCGCCAGCGGGCGGTTGCCGTGGTGGAAGCTCGGCGGCAGCGCCATGTCCTGCGGCCGGTACATGGACCAGTAGCGGCCGGGCGGCGTGAACGGATGATGCGGGTCGGGAAAGGACGCCATCAGGAAGAACGGGCGGTTGCGGTCGCCGGCGGCGTAGCGGTCGAGCCAATCGCAGGTTTTGCCGGCGATGTAGGCGGTCGGATAGAGCTCCTCCGGGATCGGCGTGCGAAAGGCCTGCGGACAGACGTAGTCGTGCGGCAGCTGGTTGTTGCGGTCGCGCAGCGCGTCGGCGTCGCTGCGTTGCGACTTGAGCCAGACGTAGTAGTGACCGCCGACCAGGTCGCCGTGCGCCGTGCACAAATCGACGTGCTCGAAGCCGTAGAACGGCAGCCGCATGTCGAAATCACGCCCAGCCTGCCAGCGCCCGGGATGTTCCTGGTCATAGCCGCCGTCCGACGCATCCGGCTTTCTCGCTTCCGCAAATTCACGGTCGAGCACTTGGTCGCCCGGGCGCGCCGGCGGCCGCCTGAGGATCGCCGCGCCATCGGAAAAATTCTGCAGATGGCTCTTGCCGACCAGCGCGGTGGCATAGCCGGCGGCGCGCAGCGCATCGACGAAGGTGTTGGACTGCAGCGGCAGCGGCGAGCCATTGCTGCGCACGCCGTGCAGCGACGGCATGCGTCCGGTCATCAATGTGGCGCGGTTGGGCATGCAGACCGGCGTCGCCACGTAGAAACGGGTAAAGCGCGTACCGCGGGCCGCGATCGAATCGATGTTCGGCGTCTTGAGCACCGGATGGCCGTAGCAGCCGAGATAATCGACGCGATGCTGATCGGTGATGAAGAACAGAAAATTCGGCCGCCTTGCCACCGATGACCTCCTTCAAGTCTCAGCGAGGCCAGACCTGCCGGCGACGGCACCCGCCCCCGCAGGCTCGCTTGCGCTTGAGGGAACCGTCCCGTTGCCCTCCACCAGCTCGCGCCAACGTTGCGGGACCGCCATCATCCACGCCAGCCAGAGATAGATCGCGCTGACGATCGCAGGCTTGAGCGTGACGTCGACCGAGAGCTCGAAGGCGAATCCCAGCAGCAAGGTCGCCACGATCAGCAACCAGCCGCGATAGTCGGCGGGGTTGCGGACCACGATCGGCCCAGCCAGCACCGCGAGCGACGGCGTCAGCACGATGAACGACAGAAATTCGTTGCGCGGGCCGAACAGCGTGAGATAGCAGCCGGAGAGTATGAGCACGGCGAACGCGAAGCTGCGTGAACCGCCATGGCGCCTGACGCGCCACGCCAGCGCGAGCGTGCCGAGGGCGGCGGCGATGCGGATCGCGAGCGCCGCTCCGGCCGGCAGTTCCACGCCCAGCGCCCGAACCAAGGTGGAGAAATCGGCCTGGTAGATCCATTGCGCCGGCGGCGCGGTGGCGATGTGCCAGAGCTTGAGCCCCATCGCCTCGTATTGACCGGCGAGATAGCTCCAATCCAGAATCGCGAACGGAATGAGCACCACCGCCGCGACGGCGCCGACCAGCAGCAACCGCATCTCACGCACCAGCACACCGCACAGCAAGACCATCACGATCGCCAGCGGCTTCATGGCGATGGCGACGAACAGCCAGAGCGAGGCGGCGAGCCAGCGCGATCCAATCATCGCGGCGCTGGCCGCCATCATCGCCGCCGCCATCGGCACCTGCGCTTGCACGCCTTTGAAGTTGAACCACGCTGCCGGAATATTGATCAGCAGCGGGACGCCGGTGAGCGCGATCGCCTCGATGGGACGCCGCTCCGGGGAGGTCAGCGCCACCATCAGCGCGGTGCAGGCCCAGGTGAAGAACACCACGTCGATCGTCAATGCGAGCGCGGCGGCCGTCACCCGATCGAGCAGCGTGAACGGAACGTAGATCAGCAATGTGAGGGGAAAATAGAGAAAGTCTCCGAGCGTCGTCGGATCGTAGGCCTGCCCGCCGGTCCACAACCGCTGCGCGGCGTCGAGATAGGCCGAAAAGGTCGACCCGAAACGGCGCGGGTGCGTCCGCGCCAGCGCGGTGACGACGAAAATTCCCCAGCCGATCCAGCCGATCCAGGGGTTGCGTTGGAACAACGTGACGACGGCGGCAGGCACATTCCTTGCAGCTCGCAGCATCGACGAACTCCGGGGGAGCGGGCCGGGAGGGAGGGTGCCCGAGACTACATCGCGCCATCCGATGCCGTCGTCAAATCCGTCGCGCCGTCGCTGCGACGATCGCGCGCGCCCGGCGTAGGTGGCGGCTACGAAAGGCGCGGCTTGGCGCGGCGGGTGGGCATCGCGGCCGCAGGATCGTCGGGCCAGGGATGACGCGGATAGCGGCCCTTCATCTCGGCTTTGACCGCGGCATAGCTGCCGCGCCAAAACCCGGGCAGGTCGCGCGTCACCTGCACCGGCCGCTGCGCCGGTGAGAGCAGCTCGACCACCAGCGGCACCCGTCCCTCGGCAATGGCGGGGTGGCGGCCGAGGCCGAACAGCTCCTGCACCCGGATCGAAAGCTTGGGCCCCTCTTCCGCCGCGTAGTCGATCGGCACCGCCGAGCCCGACGGCGCGATGAAATGGGTGGGAGCCTCGGCTTCGAGCCGGCGACGCAAATTCCATGGCAGCAGCGCGTGCAGAGCCTGCGCGAGCTCCTCGCTTTGCAGACCGGACAGCGCGGTCTTGCCGGCGAGCGCGGGGGCGAGCCAGTCCGCGGCGGTCGCCGCCAGCGCGGCGTCCGAGAGGTCGGGCCATTCCTCGCCGGCCTTCCGATCTCGGGTCGAGGGGAGATCGAGGCGGCGCAAGAACATGATCCGGTCGCGCCATTGCCGTAGCGACTTGGTCCACGGCAGCCGGTCGATGCCGCGCCGGCCGATGCCGGCGGCGAGCATCCGGCCGCTGTCGTCGCCGGGCTGGACCTGGATCGGCTGCTCGACCAGCGCGATCGCGCCGAGACGGCGCAGACGGCGCGCGCGCAGGCTCACACTCGCGTCGTCGAAGGTGACTTCGTCGCGGCTGGCGATGCGATCGGAGAATTGCGTTTCGATCTCGCCGAGGGTGAGCGGCGCCGCCAGCACGATGCGGCCTTGGGCGGCAGTGCCGGCAATCTCGGCGACGGCGAGGAACGGCTCGCGCGCCAAGGGCGATGCCGGATCGACATTGGCGCCACGGCCATTGGCCAGCAGGAACGCGCCATCGGCGCCGCGGTTCTTGGCGACGCGGTCGGGATAGGCGAGCGCGAGCAGCGCGCCGACCGACGGCATTTCTGCCCGCGACGGCTCTTTCCGCTCCCTTCCACGCGACGGCTCTCTCCGCTCCCCTCCCCCTTGCGGGGAGGGGTCGGGGGTGGGGGTGGTTCGGTTGTTCGCAGTTGGCGCCGGCGACGTCTCACCGCGCCACCCCCCTCCCCACCCCTCCCCCGCAAGGGGGGAGGGAGCAGACCTTTCGCGTGGCAAGGTAGTGCTCACAGTCTCTGCCCACCGCTTCGCCATCGCGCGCGCATCTCCCGCCCGCCGCGAACGGTCGCGATGCAAGGCATCGAGACGGTGCGCGAGATCGACATCGTTGCCGCCGAGACCGCGCTCGGTGAGCACGACGGCGATCTCGGCCGCGCGCTCGCCCGCGCCCGTCGGCTGCCGCATCGACCACCATGCGCGCCAGGCGCGGCGGCAGCGGCAGGTCGCGCAGCCGGCGTCCCTCGGCGGTGATGCGTCCCTCGCGGTCGATCGCGACGAGCTCGCCCAGCAGCACTTTTGCTTCCGCCAGCGCCGGCGGCGGCGGCGGATCGAGAAAGGCAAGCGAGGCCGGATCGGCGACGCCCCAATAGGCAAGGTCGAGCACGAAGCCGGACAGATCGGCGGCGAGAATTTCCGGCTTGTTGGCGGGCTCGAGCGCGGCGGTCTGCGGCTCGTCCCAGAGTCGATAACAGACGCCCGGCTCGGTGCGTCCGGCGCGGCCGCGCCGTTGGTCGGCGGAGGCGCGCGACACGCGCACGGTCTCCAGCCGGGTGAGCCCCACCTCGGGCTCGTAACGCGGCACGCGGGCGAGCCCGCAGTCGATCACGACGCGCACGCCCTCGATCGTGAGCGAGGTCTCCGCGATCGAGGTCGCGAGCACGATTTTGCGGCGGCCGGGCGGCGCCGGCGCGATTGCCCGGTCCTGAACGTCGGCTTCGAGCGCGCCATAGAGCGCCACGATATCGACGGCTCCATCGTGGACGCGCTCGCGCAGCAACGTCTCGGTGCGGCGGATCTCGGCGGCGCCGGGAAGAAAGACCAGCAGCGATCCGGCCTCGGCGCGCACGGCGCGCAGGACCGCGTCGGCGACCTGCCGTTCGATCGGAACGCGCGCGTCGCGCCCGAGATAGCGGGTCTCGACCGGGAAGGCTCGGCCGGGGCTCTCGATCACGGGCGCGTCGCCCAGAAGCTTGCCGACGGGCGCGCCATCGAGCGTCGCCGACATGACCAGGAGCTTGAGGTCCTCGCGCAGCCCCTGCTGCGCGTCGCGGGCGAGCGCAAGGCCGAGGTCGGCGTCGAGCGAGCGCTCGTGGAACTCGTCGAACAGCACCGCGGCGATGCCGCCGAGCGCGGGATCGGCGAGGATGAGGCGCGTGAACACGCCTTCGGTCACCACTTCGATGCGCGTCGCCGCCGAGATTTTGGAGCCGAACCGGACGCGGTAGCCCACGGTCGCGCCGACCGCCTCGCCCAGCGTCGCCGCCATGCGCCCCGCCGCGGCGCGGGCGGCAAGCCGGCGCGGCTCGAGCACGAGGATCTTCCGTCCCCGCGCCCACGCCTCGCGGGCGAGCACGAGCGGCACCCGCGTGGTCTTGCCGGCGCCGGGCGGGGCGAGCAGGACGGCCGCGTTGTGGGTCCGCAAGGCCGCGGTCAGCTCCGGCAGCGCCGGATCGATCGGCAGCGCTGGTGCGTGCTCGGTCATCGCAGCTACTGTGCTACCCCTCCCGTGGGCGTGAGCAAAGGCCGTGGTTCGCGCTGTGAAGACAAGTGAATAGCGCGGCGGAATCGGTGGCGAAATCGGCGCTCAAGTGTTAAGTCCGGCCCATGCCAGCCAAAGCCGCAAAGCGCGCCGAGAGCGCCACAGCTGACCCATCTGCCGCCCCGGCCCGGCCGCCGAAGCAGGGCGACCACGTCTTCCTGGTCGACGGCTCCTCCTACATTTTCCGCGCCTATCACGCGCTGCCGCCGCTGACCCGCAAGTCGGATGGCCTGCAGGTCAATGCCGTGCTCGGCTTCTGCAACATGCTGTGGAAGCTCATGCGCGACATGAAACCGGAGGAGCGGCCGACCCACCTGGCGGTCGTGTTCGACAAGTCGGAGCGGACGTTCCGCAACGAAATGTATGCCGACTACAAGGCCAACCGCACCGAGCCGCCCGACGACCTGCGCCCACAATTTGCTTTCATCCGCGAAGCGGTGCGCGCCTTCGACCTGCCGTGCTTGGAGCAGATCGGCTTCGAGGCCGATGACCTGATCGCGACCTATGTGCGTCAGGCCTGCGAAGCGGGCGCCACTGCGACCATCGTGGCGTCGGACAAGGACTTGATGCAGCTCATCAACGACTGCGTCGTCATGTACGACACCATGAAGGACCGCAAGATCGGCATCCCCGAGGTGATCGAGAAATTCGGCGTGCCGCCGGAGAAGGTCATCGAGGTACAGGCGTTGATCGGGGATTCGACCGACAACGTGCCGGGCGTGCCGGGCATCGGCGTGAAGACCGCCGCGCAGCTCATCGCCGAATACGGCGATCTCGAAACGCTGCTGTCGCGGGCCGCCGAGATCAAGCAGGAGAAGCGGCGCCAGTCGCTGATCGAGAATGCGGAAAAGGCGCGGCTGTCGAAGCGGCTCGTCACTCTCGACGCCCATGTCGCGCTCGACGTGCCGCTTGCCGCCTTGGCCGTGCACGAGCCCGACTACAAGCGCCTGATTGGCTTCCTCAAGGCCATGGAATTCACCACGCTCACGCGCCGGGTGGCGGAATTCTCCGGCCTCGATCCCGCGCAGATCGAAGCCGACGGCAAACTCAAGGCGGGCACCGGCGCCGCCTCCCCGCCGGACCGCGGCGAGCCGCAAGCGGCCAAGCCCGCGCAAGCGCGGCAAGCGCTATTGCCGTTGCCGCCCTCGCCCGCGAGCCGCGCCGCCGCGCCCTCGACGCAGGGCGAGTTCACGCCGCAGGCGCTCGCCGCCGCCCGCGTCGAAGCCGCGCACAATGCCAAGGTCGACCGTTCCCGCTACGAGGTCGTGCGCAGCCTCGATCGGCTCGCCGCCTGGATCGAACGTGCGCGCGACCTCGGCGTGGTCGCGCTCGACATCCGCACCACCCGTCTCGACCCGATGCAGGCCACGCTCTGCGGGTTCGCGCTCGCGCTCGCGCCGAACGAAGCCTGTTACGTCCCGCTCGCCCATCGCAAGGGCGGCGACGGCGGCGACGGCGGGCTGTTCGCCGGGCCGATCGCGCCCGATCAGATCGAGGAGCGCGCGGCGCTCGCGGCAATGAAGCCGCTGCTGGAAGACCCGGGCGTGCTCAAACTCGGCAACGACCTGAAATACGCACTGCAGATTTTTGCGCTGCGCGACATCGAGCTCACGCCCTACGACGACACCATGCTGATGTCCTACGTGCTCGATGCCGGACGCGCCGATCACGGCATCGATGCGCTGTCGAAGCGCTACTTCGATCACGCCACGATCGATTTCGACGAAATCGCGGGATCGGGGAAATCACGCGTCACCTTCGACTGCGTCCAGATCGACAAGGCCGTGGAATACGCCGCCGAGCAAGCCGACATGGCGTTGCGGCTCTGGCATGTGCTCAAGCCGCGGATGGCCGCCGAGCACACGGCGACGGTGTACGAGACGCTGGAGCGTCCGCTGGTGCCGGTGCTCGCGCGCATGGAGCGGCGCGGCATCTCGATCGACCGGCAAGTGCTCTCGCGCCTGTCCGGGGAATTCGCGCAGCGCGCCGGCGCGCTCGAGGCCGAGATCCAGGCGCTGGCCGGCGAGCCGCTCAATCCGGGCAGCCCGAAGCAACTCGGCGACATCCTGTTCGGCAAGCTCAAGCTCGAGGGCGGCGTCAAGACCAGGACCGGGCAGTGGTCGACCGGCGCGCGCGTGCTCGACGACCTGGCAGAGCAGGGTCATCCGTTGCCCCGGAAGATTCTCGACTGGCGACAGGTCTCCAAGCTCAAATCGACCTATACCGATGCGCTGCCCGGCTACGTCGATCCCCGCACCCACCGCGTCCACACCAGCTACGCGCTGGCGGCGACGCCGACCGGCCGGCTGTCCTCCTCCGAACCGAACCTGCAGAACATTCCGATCCGCACCGAGGAAGGCCGCAAGATCAGGCGCGCCTTCATCGCGAGCGAAGGCCGCAAGCTCGTCTCCGCCGACTACTCGCAGATCGAGCTGCGGCTGTTGGCCGAAATCGCCGACATCGCGCAGCTCAGGAAAGCCTTTCGCGACGGCCTCGACATCCATGCCCTGACCGCATCCGAAATGTTCGGCGTGCCGGTGAAGGGCATGCCGGGGGAAATCCGCCGCCGCGCCAAGGCGATCAACTTCGGCATCATCTACGGCATCTCGGCCTTCGGGCTTGCCAATCAGCTCGGCATCGAGCGCGAGGAGGCCGGCGCCTACATCAAGAAATATTTCGAGCGCTTCCCCGGCATCCGCGCCTACATGGACGAGACCAAGGCGTTCGCCAAGAAGAACGGCTACGTGCTCACCCTGTTCGGCCGCAAGTGCCACTACCCCGACATCGCCAACCCGAATCCCTCGATCCGCGCCTTCAACGAGCGCGCCGCGATCAACGCGCGGCTGCAAGGCACCGCCGCCGACATCATCCGCCGCGCCATGGTGCGCATGGACGCGGCGCTGGCGAAGCAGAAACTTTCCGCGCAGATGCTGCTGCAGGTCCACGACGAGCTGGTGTTCGAGGTGCCCGATGCCGAGGTCGAAAAGACGTTGCCGGTGGTGAAGAAGGTGATGGAGGAGGCGCCGATGCCGGCGCTCTCGCTCGCCGTGCCGCTCGCGGTCGACGCGCGCGCCGCCCACAATTGGGACGAGGCGCATTGAGAGAAGCGCGTTTCGGCCGCATCACTCGGCCGTCATCATCCGCGCAAGCGGATGATCCAGTAAACACCGGCCTTGCCTGCGGCAGGGCCATATTGCACGACGCCTGCCGGCAGTGACTGGGATGCCCGCTTTCGCGGCATGACAATTCGCATCATGCGGCAATTTCTCATCGCACAAGCCACGCTGCTTGTCCTGGTCATCCCCGGCCCTGCGCACGCCGCCGCCCTCGACGGCACGGCGCTGCGCTGGCCGTGGGCATTGCCGTTCATCGGCATCCTGCTCACCATCGCCATCGGCCCGTTGCTGTTTCCGCGCATCTGGCATCGCCATTATGGCAAGCTCGCCTTCCTCTGGAGCGCGCTGACGCTCGCTCCGCTCGCCGCGCTTTATGGCGCGCCGACCGCGCTCGCGGCCCTCGTGCACGTTGTGTTCGCCGAATACCTGAGCTTCATCGTCCTTTTGTTCGCGCTCTACGTCGTCGCCGGCGGCATTTTGGTGACCGGCAACCTGCGCGGCACGCCCCCTGTCAACGCCGCGGTGCTCGCCTTCGGCACCTTGATCGCCAGCGTCGTCGGCACCACCGGCGCGGCCATGATCCTCGTTCGCCCGCTCATCCGCGCGAACGCGGCGCGGCTCAACAACGTCCACGTGGTGGTGTTCTTCATCTTCCTGGTCGGCAATATCGGCGGCGCGCTTTCGCCGCTCGGCGATCCGCCGCTCTTCGTCGGCTTCCTGCGCGGCGTCGACTTCTTCTGGACGACGCGGCACCTGTGGTTCGAAACGGCGCTGGTCGCCGGCCTCGTGCTCGCGGCCTTCATCGCGGTCGATATCTGGTACTACCGCAGGGATCGCCTGGTCACGACGGTCGGCGAAGCCAAGCCGCCGATGAAGCTCGGCGTCAGCGGCAGCGTCAACCTCCTGCTGATCGCCGGCATCATCGCGGCCATTCTCGGCGCGGCGGCGTGGCAGCCCGGCGTCAGCTTCGACCTCTACGGCACCGAGATCGAGTTGCAGAACATCGTGCGCGACGTAGCCTTGCTGCTGATCGCAATCCTGTCGCTCGCGCTCACGCCGAACGAACACCGCGAGGCAAACGACTTCACCTGGGAGCCGATCGTGGAAGTGGCCATCCTGTTCGCCGGCATCTTCATCTGCATCATTCCGGTGCTCGCCGTGCTCGATGCCGGCAAAGAAGGCGTCTTCTCCTGGCTGCTGGCCGCCGTCACCGCGCACGACGGCAGTCCGCACGACGTCGCTTATTTCTGGCTGACCGGCGCGCTCTCGGCCTTTCTCGACAACGCGCCGACCTATATCGTGTTCTTCCAACTCGCCGGCGGCGACGCCCGCGAGCTGATGGGACCGCTCGCCTCGACGCTCAAGGCGATCTCCATGGGCGCGGTCTTCATGGGCGCCATGACCTATATCGGCAATGCGCCGAATTTCATGATCTATGCGATCGCCGTCGAGCGCGGCGTGAAAATGCCGAGCTTCTTCGGCTACATGGCATGGTCGGCGGCGGTGCTGCTGCCGGTGTTTGCAATCCTCACCTTCGTTTTGGCCGCGCAGTCGTCTTAGCCCGGCGCCCTTTGCTTCCTTTGCCGGCGGCCTTGGATACGGCCTTGGATCGCGCGGCGGCCGGCAGCACCGCGACCGCCTCGACCTCGAGGCGCGCGCCCTCGCGCGCCAGGCCCGAAATCGCGATGGTCGTGCTCGCCGGACGATCCGAGGCGCCCAGATAGCCGTCGCGCACCTGGCGGAAGGTCGGCAGGTCGGTCAGGTCGACGAGGTAGTTGTTGAGCTTCACGACGTGCCGGAACTGGCCCCCGACCGCGGCCAGCGCGTTCTTCAGATTCTCGAACGTCTGCACCGCCTGCTGGCGGAAGTCGCCGGCGACCTTGCCGTCGCGGTCGATCCCGAGCTGGCCGGCGATGTAGACGATGCGAGCCGGCGCGGTGGCCTCGACCACATGGGTGTAGCCGGGCGGCTTCGACAGCGCGTCGGGATTGATGAAACGGGTCTGGCTCACGGCGTCCTCCTCCTCTTGTGGGGTCACCGCCCGATCATGCGGCCCCTTGCGTCGAGAGTCTAATGGCGATGGGCCTTGGCATTGACCCCGTCCACGTCATTGCCGGCTTGACAGTACCGGCAGCTTCCCCGAGCCTGCCGGGCGCGTTGGGGGAATTGGCGTGCCTTCACAACACTTCGTGCCGCACATCTTTTTCGGCCTCGACCCGATGATGGTGTCCACCGTCATCCTGTGCGTCACCTATGGCGTCATCATCTGGGACAAGCTCAACCGGGCGATCGTCGCGCTGCTCGGCGCGTCGGTGATGGTCATCGTCGGCGCGCTCGACCAGAACGAGGCGCTCAAAGGCATCGACTGGAACACCATCGGCCTCCTCACCGGGATGATGATCCTGGTGTCGATCTCGCGCCGCTCCGGCATGTTCGAATACCTGGCTATCTGGTCGGCGCAGAAAGCCAAGGCCAGTCCCGCCGGAATCCTGCTGCTGCTGCAGATCACCACCGCGGTCGTGTCCGCGCTGCTCGACAACGTCACGACCGTGCTGCTGGTGGTGCCGGTGACGCTCGCCATCACCCGGGAGCTCGACGTTCCGCCCTATCCGTTCCTGTTCGCCGAGGTGTTCGCCTCCAATATCGGCGGCACCGCGACCCTGATCGGCGATCCGCCCAACATCCTGATCGGCTCCATGGTCGGCCTCGACTTCAATGCCTTCATCATCCACCTCACGCCGGTGATCATCGTGGTCATGGCGGCGCAAGCGCTGATGATCCATCTCGTCTGGGGACGCGCGCTCAAATCGACCCCGGCGCGGCGCGCGCTGGTCATGGGCATGAGCGCGACCGAGACGATCCTCGACTGGACCCTGCTCAAGCAGTCGCTCGCGGTGCTGACCGCGGTGATCGTCGCCTTCGTGCTCGCCCGCCCGCTGCATCTCGAACCCGCGACCATCGCGCTGGCCGGCGCGGCGATGCTGATGTTTCTCGACAATTGGCAGCATCACAACGAGAAGCAGTCGCAGAACGTGCACAAGACCTTCGGCGACGTCGAATGGATCACGATCTTCTTCTTCGTCGGCCTGTTCATCGTGGTGCACGGCGTCGAGGTCGGCGGCCTGCTTACCCTTCTCGCCAACGCCCTGGTAGCGGCGACCGGCGGCGATATGGCGACCGCCGGCTTCGCCATCCTATGGGCCTCGGCCTTCCTGTCCGCGATCGTCGACAACATCCCGTTCGTGGCCACGATGATCCCCCTGATCAAGAGCATGGCGCCAGCCTTCGGCGGCGCCGACAAGATCGAGCCGCTGTGGTGGTGTCTCTCGCTCGGGGCCTGCCTCGGCGGCAACGGCACGCTCATCGGCGCGTCGGCGAACCTCACGGTCGCCGGAATCGCCGAGCGCAACGGGGTCCCGTTTCGTTTTATGACCTATCTCTTCTACGGCATGCCGATGATGGTGGTCTCGATCGCCATCAGCCATGTCTATGTCTGGTGGCGCTATTTCTGAGGCCGGCAGGCGCCCGGACGGGTGACGCCGCGCTAGCCGCATGAAATCGTGAACCTTTTTCCCTGCTGGCGCGACCAATAGGTGGGAGCGGGGGTGGTCCAGCAATTTTTTCACCCCCGACGGGTCAAGCAGCGTGCGCCCGCGATGGTCGCGCATGTCCAGGGGGGATCAGCCGTGCAGTGCCAGCGCCAGAACAGCTTGGGATGTCGCCCGGCGCGGTACATCGCCAAAGCGATCGTGCTTGCGGGCGTCGCCGTGCTGGCGCTCGGGCTCGCGGCCGGGTCCGCCGCGGCCCAGAACGGCATATTCGATACCATCCTCGGGCGGCGTCCGCCCGCCACGCCCGCGACCGCCTATGCCGACCCCTCCTCGACGTGGAACCCATTGTTCGGGTCACGCGGTCCGGTAGTCCCCCGCAGCGAGCTCGACGGATCGGCTGCCTACGGCGCGGTCGCCTATTGCGTGCGGCTCTGCGACGGCCGCTTTTTTCCGATCGAACGCCAGGGCGGCATCAGCCCGGAGCAGACCTGCGCCTCGTTCTGCCCGGCCAGCCCGACCAGGATCTATAGCGGCAGCAGCATCGAGCAAGCGGTCGCCCTCGACGGCAGGCGCTATGCCGACCTCGGCACGGCCTTCGTCTATCGCGCGAAGATCCTCGAGGGCTGCACCTGCAACGGCAAGGACGCGCTCGGGGTCGTCAATGCTCCCATCAAACACGACCCGACGCTGCGCGCCGGCGACATCGTCGCCACCCACCGCGGCCTGATGGTCTACAACGGCGGCAGCACGCGGCAGAACTTCACTCCCGTCGCCCATGCAGGCCTGCCGGCGGAGCTGCGCCGCAAGCTCGTCCAGACCCACGTCGTGCCGGCGTTGAAGCCCGCAGCGCCTGCCGCCGATCCCAAGGCGAGATAATCCACGCCGCGGACGGCTGATCAACTCGACAGGCCGACGACAACCTCTTCGGCGAGCGAGAGCGCCGAGGTCAGGCCCGGCGATTCGATCCCGAACAGATGCACCAGCCGGGGCAGCCCATGCTGGCGCGGACCCTCAATCACGAAATCCGCGGCCGCCTCTCCCGGTCCCGTCAGTTTCGGCCGGATGCCGGCGTAATCCGCGGCGAGCGAGTTGTCCGGCAGCCTCGGCCAATAGTCGCGGATGCGCGCATAGAACGCGCGCGCACGCGTGGGATCGACGTCGTAGTTCTCCTGCTCGATCCATTCGACGTCGGGTCCGAAGCGCATGCGGCCGGCGAGGTCGAGCGTCACGTGCACGCCGAGCCCGCCCGGCACCGGCACCGGATAGATCAGGCGCGAGAACGCCGGCCGCCCGGCAAAGCCGAAGTAATTGCCTTTGGCGAGGACGAGCCGCGGCACCCGCTCGGCCGGATAGCCCTCCGTCGCCCGCGCCAGCCGCTGGGCACCGAGCCCGGCGCAATTGACGACCGCATCGAAGCTGAGCCACTGCGGCTCGCTGCCGCCGACGGCGGCGTCCCAGCCGCCGTTCGCGAGCTTGAGCCGCTCGATCGGGCTTGCGAACGCCACCATGCCGCCGTGATCCTCAAGGTCGCCGCGCAGCGCCAGCATGAAGCGGTGGCTGTCGATGATGCCGGTTTCGGGCGAACGCATCGCGGCGAGGCAGGCAAGTTCCGGCTCGAGCCGCTTGGCCGCCGCGCCGTCGATGATGTCGACGCCCTCGACGCCGTTGAGCTGCGCCTGCTTGTGGACCGCCGCCAGCCGCTCGAGCTCGCTCGCGTTGGTGGCGACGACGAGCTTGCCGCATTTGCGGTGCGGCACGCCGTGCGAGGCGCAGTACTCGTAGAGCAGCCGCCGGGCACGCGTGCAGTGACGGGCGCGCGACGATCCGGTCGGATAGTAGAGGCCGGCGTGGATGACCTCGCTGTTGCGCGAGGAAATGCCGGTGCCGATGGCGGAGGCTCCCTCCGCGACCACCACCTCGTGCCCGGCGAGCGCCGCCGCGCGGGCGACCGCAAGCCCGACCACGCCCGCTCCGACCACCAGGACCTGCATCGCGATCCCTGCCCGCTCCTAGTACTCACTATACCTCGACCGGCAGCCCGACATAGTTCTCGGCCAGGGAGCGGCTCGCCGCCTCCGAGCTGGTCACGTAGTCGAGCTCGGCGAGCTGGCGCTTGCGATCGAAGGCATTGTGGCTGGGGTCGAGGTGGAACAGCTGCGTCATCCACCAGGAGAAGCGCTGCGCCTTCCATACCCGCCGCAGGCAGGTCGCCGAATAGCGCTCGAGCAGGTCGCTGCGGCCGGCGCGATAGAACTCGGCGATCGCGCGCGCGAGCACCAGCACGTCGGCGAGCGCGAGATTCATGCCCTTGGCGCCGGTCGGCGGCTGGATGTGGGCGGAATTGCCGGCGAGAAACAGCCGGCCGTATTGCATCGGCTCGACCACGAAGCTGCGCATGGGCGTGATGCCCTTCTGCAGCATGGCGCCTTCGGCCAGCGGCCGCGTGCCGCCGATGCGCGCATGCAGTTCCTGCCAGATGCGCGCATCCGGCCAGTTCTCGATGTCGTCATCGGGCGCGCATTGCAGGTAGAGCCGCGCCAGGACCGGCGATCGCATGGTGTAAAGCGCAAAGCCGCGCTCGTGATAGGCATAGATCAACTCATTTTCGGGCGGCGGCGATTCGGACAGGATGCCGACCCAGCCGAACGGATATTCGCGATCGTAGGCCGTGAGCGCGGTCGCCGGAATGCTCGGCCGGCAAATGCCGTGGAAGCCGTCGCAGCCGCCGATGAAGTCGCAGGCCAGCTCGTGGTCCTTGCCGTCATGCCGAAAGCGGATTTTCGGCGCCCGCCCGCCGAAATCGAGCACGCTGACGTCGGCGGCCTCGAACAGGATTTGCCCGCCGTCGGCCAGCCGCCGGTCGATCAGGTCCTTCACCACCTCCTGCTGGCCGTAGATGGTCACGCCCTTGCCGACGAGCGCGCGGAAATTGATGTAGTGCAGCGCGCCGCCGAAGCCGAAATAGACGCCGTCGTGGAACATGCCTTCGCGCTGCATGCGCGCGCCGACGCCGGTTTCGATGAGGAGGTCGCTCGCCCATTGCTCGATCAGGCCGGCGCGGATACGGCTCTCGATGTAGTCGCGGCTGCGGTTTTCCAGCACGACGGACTCGATGCCCTCGCGGTGGAGGAGGTGCGACAGCATCAGCCCGGCCGGACCGGCGCCGACGATACCGACTTGCGTGCGCATGCCGCTCTCCGCTTGCCCGTTCCGCCGCGCTCATTGGTATAGCAATGGCGGAGCGAGAAGAGACAGCCCTGGGATTGCCTTGCACTTTTCGGCGGATCGCCGGCGTGGTGGTCCGCCCGCGGGGTCTCACCCCAGCGCCGCCGCGAGATCGGCGATGAGGTCGTCGGCATCCTCGATGCCGACCGAGAGCCGCACCAGGGTGTCGCCGATGCCGAGCGTCGCGCGCACCTCGGCGGGCACCGAGCCGTGGGTCATCAGCGCGGGATGCTCGATCAGGCTTTCGACGCCGCCGAGGCTTTCCGCCAGCGCAAACAGCCGGCAGCGCTCGAGAAAGCGGCGCGCGTCGTCGAGCGTGCCGGCGAGCTCGGCCGCGATCATGCCGCCGAAGGCGCGCATCTGCTTCTTGGCGAGCGCATGCTGGGGATGGCTCGCGAGCCCGGGATAGAACACGCGGCGCACCTTGGGGTGGCGCTCGAGCCAGGCGGCGATCTTCAGCGCCGAAGCGCAATGCCGCTCCATGCGCAGCGCCAGCGTCTTGAGGCCGCGCAGCGCAAGGAACGAATCGAACGGGCCTTGAATGGCGCCGACGGCGTTCTGCAGGAACTTGAGGCGTTCGCGCAAATCGGCGTTGTCGCCGGCGATGGCCACGCCGCCGACCATGTCGGAATGGCCGTTGAGATATTTCGTGGTCGAATGCACGACGAGGTCGAAGCCGTGTTCGAGCGGGCGCTGGACATAGGGGCTGGCGAAGGTGTTGTCGGCGGCGGCCCAGATGCCGCGCTTCTTCGCGATCGCCGCGACGCGTTCGAGATCGACCAGCTTGAGCAGCGGATTGGTCGGGGTTTCGACCCACACCAGGCGCGTGTTCGGCCGGATCGCGGCGTCGAGCGCATCGGCGTCGGTGAGATCGAGATAGCTCACCTCGAGGCCCATCGAGCGCTTGCGCACGCGCTCGAACAGGCGCCGCGATCCGCCATAGAGGTCATCGACCGCCACGATGTGGGAGCCGTGATCGAGGCATTCGAGCGTGGTCGATATCGCGGCCAGGCCGGACGCGAAGGCGAAGGCCGCGCTGCCGCCTTCGAGATCGGCGATGCAGCGTTCGAATGCCATGCGCGTGGGGTTCTTGGTGCGGGCGTAGTCGTAGCCCTTGTGCACGCCCGGCGATTGCTGGACGTAAGTGGAGGTGGTGTAGATCGGCATCATGACCGCGCCGGTGGTCGGGTCGGGCTCCTGCCCCGCGTGCACGCAGCGGGTGAAGAAGTCGAGCTGGTTCTTTTGCGTCATTGAGGCCTCATGTTTGCGCCGTGATCATTCGCGAAGGCGGCGGTCCGGCAAACACCGGGCTGCCGCGGCCACGACCGCGGGGGTTACGGCGTGATCCGGAAATGGTTGATGAGATCGAGACGGGTCGCCACGCCGAGGAAGCGATCGCCGTCCATGACGATGGCGATGTAATCCTTTCGAAACAGCGGCACGAGCTCGGCGATCGGCGCATCGGCGGAGATCGTCTCGAGCCGCGTCACCATCACCTCTTCGACCGGGCGCGCAAACACCTTGTTGGCATCGTCCGGCTCGGTCAGCAGGGCGGCGAGCACGTCGCTCTCGTCGACCAGGCCGACCACGTGCCCGCGCTCGTCGACCACCGGCAACTGCGAGACATCGGCCGAGCGCATGCGCGCAAACACGGTGCGCAGATTGTCCTGCGGCCGCACCACGACAGCGGTGCCCTCGCTGTAGCGGCTGACGACGACGTCACGGACGGTGCCGTGCCGATGCGGATGGGTCCAGCCTTCCTGCGCCAGGAATGTGGGATTGAACACCTTGGACAGATATTTGGCGCCGGAATCGCAAACCAGGCTCACCACGCGCTTCGGCGCGGACTGCGCGCGGCAATAATGCAGCGCCGCCGCCAGCAGCGTGCCCGACGAGGAGCCGGCGAGAACGCCCTCGGCGCGCAAGAGCTCGCGCGCGCTGGCGAAGCTCTCCGGATCGGGGATGGAGAACGCTTGCGAGACGAGCGCGAGATCGGCATTCGGCGGCACGAAATCCTCGCCGATGCCTTCGACCGCCCAGCTTCCGGCCGGCGTCATCCGGCCGGTCTCGACATAAGGCGCGAGCACGGAACCGGCGGGGTCGGCCAGGATCATGGCGGTCCTGGGCGATGCCTGCCGCATGAATCGGCCGATGCCGGTGAGCGTGCCGCCGGAGCCGACACCGACCACGATCGCGTCGACGTCGCCACTCCATCTGGCGCAGGATTTCGGGGCCGGTGGTCGCCTCGTGCGCGCGCGGATTGGCGGGATTGGCGAACTGATTGACGAAGAAGGCGCCGGGCGTGCGCCGCGTGATCGCCTCGGCGAGTTCCTGGTAGTAGTCGGGATGGCCCTTGCCCACGTCCGAGCGCGTCATGACCACCTCGGCGCCCATGGCCTTGGCGTGCAGCACCTTCTCGCGCGCCATCTTGTCGGGCACGACGAGCAACGTGCGATAGCCCTTGCGGCCGCCGACCAGGGCGAGACCGAGGCCGGTATTGCCGGCGGTCGCTTCGACGATGGTGCCGCCGGGCTTGAGGCGTCCGTCGGCCTCCGCCGCCTCGATCATGGTGCGCGCCGGGCGGTCCTTGATCGAGCCGGACGGATTCGCGCTCTCGAGCTTGAGAAACAGCCGGCAAGGACCACGGTCGATGCGCGTGACCTCGATGAGAGGCGTTTCGCCGATGAGATCGAGCACCGAGGCCATGATGGGTCTATAGCACCGCGCGGCCGCAGCCGGGACTCCGCGCCGATCGTCAGCCCGTCATCCATTCGACCAGCGCCCTGTTCACCGCTTCCGGCTGTTCCATGGTCGACAGATGCCCGCAATCGGGAACGACGACCAGGCGCGATCCGGTGATGGCGGCCGCGATCTCCTCGGCGAGCGGCGGCGGGGTGAGCGCGTCGCCGTCGCCGACCAGCACCAGGGTCGGACATTTGATCGACGGCAGCAGCGGCCGCGCGTCGAACCGCGTCATGATCGCCTTCTGCTGGCGCAGGAAAGCCTGCGCGCCCGTTTCCTCCGCCATCATGCGCACGCGCCGCCGCAGCTTGCCGTCGTCCTGCCGGTTGCGATGGACGAAGAATGGAAACTGCAGCGCCGGCACCTCGGCGAACCGGCCGGCTTCGGCGAGCGCGATCTGCGGCTGGCGCCGCGCGGTCTGCTCCGGCGTTTCGGGCCGCGCCGAGGTGTCGAGCAGGGCGAGCTTGCACACGCGCTCGGGCGCCTGACGCGCGATGGCGAGCGCGATGTAGCCGCCCATGGAAAGACCCGCGAGCGCAAAGCGCGGCGGCGCGGCGGCAAGGATGCGCGCGGCGATCGCGTCCATGTGCTCGTCGCGGGTGTGGTCGGCGACCGTCACGGGTCCGAATCGCCAGAGCGCGGGGATCTGATCGCCATAGAGCCGCGCCGAACAGTTCAATCCGGGCACCAGCAGGACGGGGAGCGGTTCTGGCATCGGCGGCCCTTTCTCTTGGGCTCAAGCTGAAAAAATCAGGCCTTAACTCGACTTATTGCAGTGCAGCAGGATTGACTTTGCGCCGCGAATGACTATGTTCCGCGCGAAACGGTTTGATCCGTCACACTCGACCGTCCGTCCCCGCGCACCTTTAGTCGTTGTTCCGTCATCCGGCGCGGCTAGGCTCCGGACGGTCCCGACTCGAGGTTTTATGTCCTTTTCGCAGCTCGGCTTGTCCGAAAAAGTTCTCGCCGCGGTACAAGCGGCCGGCTACACCACCCCCACGCCCATTCAAGAACAAGCCATACCGCACGTGCTCGCGCGGCGCGACGTGCTCGGCATCGCGCAGACCGGCACCGGCAAGACCGCGGCCTTCACGCTGCCGATGCTGACCATGCTCGAGCACGGCCGCGCCCGCGCCAGAATGCCGCGCACGCTCATCCTCGAGCCGACGCGCGAACTCGCCGCCCAGGTGCAGGAAAGCTTCGAACGATACGGCGCCGGGCAGAAGCTCAACGTCGCGCTGGTGATCGGCGGGGTGTCGTTCGACGACCAGGATTCGAAGCTCACCCGCGGCGTCGACGTCCTCATCGCGACGCCCGGTCGGTTGCTCGACCATTTCGAGCGCGGACGGCTGTTGCTCACCGGCGTCGAGCTGTTGGTGATCGACGAGGCCGACCGCATGCTCGACATGGGCTTCATTCCCGACATCGAGCGCATCTGCAAGCTGGTGCCGTTCACGCGCCAGACCCTGTTCTTCACCGCCACCATGCCGCCGGAGATCCGGCGCATCACCGAGCAGTTCCTGCACAATCCGGTGAGAGTGGAGGTCTCGCGCCCGGCCACCCCGCTCGCCACCACCACGCAATTACTGGTCAGGACCGGCCGCGAGCCGCAGGACAAGCGCGAGACGCTACGCCGCCTCATCCGCTCGGCCGAGGGCCTGACCAATGCGATCATCTTCTGCAATCGCAAGCGCGAGGTGGCGGCGCTGCATCGTTCGCTGGTCCGTCACGGCTTTTCCGCGATCGCGCTGCACGGCGACATGGACCAGTCGGCGCGCACCGCCGCGCTCGACCAATTCCGCAAGAACGAAGTGACGTTGCTGGTCGCCTCCGACGTCGCCGCGCGCGGCCTCGATATTCCGGCGGTCAGCCACATCTTCAACTTCGACGTCCCGCATCATCCCGACGATTACGTCCACCGCATCGGCCGCACCGGGCGCGCCGGCAGGAGCGGCACCGCCATTACCGTGGTCGCGCCCTCCGATCACAAGAACGTCGCGGCGATCGAGAAGCTGATCGGCCAGACCATCCCGTGGATGGGCGATGCGCCGCGCGCGGCGGCCGATGAGGCTCCGCAAGGCGGCGAAAACCGCAATGGCGGCCGCCGCCGGCACGGACGGGAACGGCCGGCTCGGCGCGAAAATACACCGGCGCCGGTTGCTCGCCTCGACGAGGCGCGGCCCCGCCGCACGCACAAGCCAGCGCCGCAACCGGCCCATGCCGAGGAGAGCGGCGGCGATCATTTGCCGGCGTTTCTGCTGCGTCCGGTGCGCGTCAAGGCCTGACCCTTAAGCCGACCGACGTCTCGATCCGCTCCGCCACGGCGAGCGCATGCATCAAGTTCGTGCAGGCTTCCAGGGGAAGTGTAACCAGAAAACCTAGTGCGTCTCGGCCGCGGGCTTGAGGTTGACCGATTCGCCGCAGCCGCAGGCCGAGGTCTGGTTCGGATTGTTGAACACGAATTGCGCGGACAGCTTGTCGGCCTTGTAGTCCATCTCGGTGCCGATCAGGAACAGCACCGCCTTGGGGTCGATCAGAACGCACACGCCCTTGTCCTCGACCACCTCGTCCGCCGCCTCCACCCGCTCGGCATACTCCATGGTGTAGGCCATGCCGGCGCAGCCGCCGTTCTTGACGCCGACGCGCACGCCGACGATCGGCTGCGCCGCGTTCGCCATCACGTATTTGATCCGCTCGGCGGCAGCATCCGTGAGCCGGATCGCCTGCAGCCTGGGCCGGGGGGTGGCCATTCGCATCTCTCCTCTCGCCGGGTTCAAGGCCCGGCAGCGGAATCCGTTATGGTGTTAAAATAACAACGAATTTGCCGTTGTGAAGGCCAAGTCGGGGCGCTCGAGCGATCATTGCAGCAATTCCAGAACGGTCACCACACGCGTCACCCCCGGGCTTCGACCCGGGGGTCCATCCTCTTCGCAAGAAGATGGATTGCCGGGTCAATGACGAGGAGAGACCGGCGTTCGAGGATCGGCGCGGAGTTTTCGATCGGAATGCCTCAATAGATCGCCCACAGCCCCGGGGTCGCCAGTTCCAGGAGGTGTCCGTCCGGATCGCGGAAATAGATACTGTGGCCGCCGCGCGACCAGTCGGTACGGCCTTCGATGGCGACGCCTTGCTCGCGCAGCTTCTGTTCCCATTGCGGCAACGCATCGACCGTGATCGCAAACGCCAGATGCAGCGGCCCATGGCCATCGTGCGGAGGAATGGTGCCGCCGGGCATGCGCACGGTCTCCAGCGTGGCGCCACGGCGAAACAGCAGCAGCACGCTCTGGCCGCCGACGTCGTAGGCGCGAAAGCGCGCGTCGCTGGTCAGCGCCTTAAGTCCCAGCACCCTTTCGTAGAAGCTCGCCGCACGGTCGAGGTCGTCGACATAGAGGCAGGTCTCGATCACGCGGTCGAGCTGCACGCCTCACCACATGTTGAGCACGGCGCGGGCCTCGTCCGACATCCGGCTCGGATCCCAGGGCGGATCCCACACGATATCGACCTTGACCGCGCCGACACCGGGGACGCTCGCGACCGCGTTCTCCACCATGGTGGGCAGTTCCTGCGCGGAAGGACAATTGGGCGTGGTTAGCGTCATCTCGACCGCGACCGCGCGATCATCGCCGACGTCGATCTTGTAGATCAGGCCGAGCTCGTAGATATCGGAGGGAATTTCCGGATCGTAGACGGTCTTGAGCGCGGCGATGATCCCGTCGGTCAGCCGCGCCAACTCCTCTTCCGGCAGCGCCGAAGGCGTGCCGGCGCCGGTGTCGGGCGCGAGCGGCGCCTCGGCCGAGGGGGCGGCCGCCGCCGGAGGAACCTTGGTCGGGTCGTCGGTCATGCGAAGAAACCCTGCGCCTTGATCAGCGCTTGTGCAAGCCCGTCCACCTCCGCGCGCGTGTTGTAAAGGCCGAACGACGCCCGGCAGGTCGCGCTCACGCCGAAGCGGGCCAACAGCGGCATCACGCAATGGGTGCCGGCGCGCACCGCGACGCCCGCGCGGTCGATGATGGTCGCGACATCGTGCGGATGGGCGCCCTTGATCTCGAACGAGACGATCGGGCCCTTGTCTTTGGCGGTGCCGAAGATGCGCAGCGAATTGATCTCGCGCAGCCGCTCGTGCGCATAGTCGAGGAGCGCAGCCTCGTGCGTCCTGATCCGCGCCTTGCCGACCGAGTTGATGTAGTCGATGGCGGCGCCCAGCCCGATCGCCTGCACGATCGGCGGCGTGCCGGCTTCGAACTTGTGCGGCGGCTCGCCGTAGGTGATGCGGTCCTCGAACACTTCGCGGATCATCTCGCCGCCGCCGTTGAACGGCGGCATGGCCTCGAGATGCTGCGTGCTTGCCGTAGAGCACGCCGATGCCGGTCGGCCCGTAGAGCTTGTGGCCGGTGACGGCGTAGAAGTCGCAGCCGATGTCCTGCACGTCGACATCGAGGTGGACGGCGGCCTGGGCGCCGTCGAGCAGCACCGGAATGCCGCGGGCATGCGCACGCCGCACCACCTCCTTCACCGGCACCAAGGTGCCGAGCATGTTCGACATATGGGTGACCGCGACCATCCTGGTGCGCGGCGAAAGCAGCTTCTCGAATTCGTCGATGAGGAAATTTCCCTCGTCATCGACCGGAGCCCATTTGATCACCGCGCCCTGGCGCTCGCGCAGGAAGTGCCACGGCACGATGTTGGAATGGTGCTCCATGATCGAGAGCACGATCTCGTCGCCGGCCTTGATGCGCTCGCGGCCGAACGTGTAGGCCACCAGGTTGATGGCCTCGGTGGCGTTGCGGGTGAAGATGATCTCTTCCTTGCGGGCCGCGTTGAGGAAGGCGCGCACCTTCTCGCGCGCATCCTCGTAGGCTTCGGTCGCGGCATTGGCGAGATAGTGCAGCCCGCGGTGCACGTTGGCGTATTCGGCGGTATAGGCGTGCTGCAGGCGATCGAGCACGGCCTTCGGCTTCTGCGCCGAGGCGGCATTGTCGAGATAGACGAGCGGCTTGCCGTAGACCTGCAGCGCGAGGATCGGAAAATCCTCGCGGATGCGGTTCACGTCATACGCGCCGTTGCTCACCGCCGGGTGCATCGTTCGTCACTTCCGCGTCCCGAGCCAGGCGACGACTTGGTCCATCAGCGCGTCGCGCAGCCCGGCATGTTCGATGCCTTCGACCGCCTCGCCGACGAAGGCCTGGATCAGCAGCGCCTCGGCCTCCTTGGCGGGAATGCCGCGCGCCCTGAGGTAGAACAATAGATCCTCGTCGAGATCGCCCGAGGTCGCGCCATGGCCGCACTGCACGTCATCGGCGAAGATTTCGAGCTCGGGCTTGTTGTCGGCCTCGGCCGTCTCCGACAGCAGCAGCGCGTGCGTCGCCATCTTGGCGTCGGTCTGCTGCGCGTGCGGCCGCACGATGATCTTGCCCTGGAACACGCTGCGGCCCTCGTCGTCGAGCACCGATTTGAACACTTCGCGGCTGGTGCAGCCCGCCACCGCGTGATCGGCGACCAGCGTGGTGTCGGTGTGCTGGCGGCCCTTGAGCAGGGTCGCGCCGCGGATGCCGGCGATGGTGCCTTCGCCGTCGAAACGCACGAACAGCTGGTTGCGCGCGACCGCCGCCCCGGTCGTGAACAGGAATTCGTTGAAGCGGGCGTGCGCCCCGATCGCCGCCATCAGGGTGGAGACATGCAGCGCGCCGGCGCCTTCGCCGGTGATCTTGATGTGATCGACGTGAGCCTCGTCGCCGACCTTGAGCTCGAGCACCGCGTTCACCTGGTCCTCGCTGGCGTCCTGGCCGACATGGCTTTCGACCAGCATTGCGCGCGCGCCCTTGCCGATGACGACGAGCGAGCGAACGAACACCGCAGCTGCCGCGCTGCCGGCATTCACGAAAACGAGATGGATCGGCCGCGCGAGGGTTGCGCCGTCCGCGACATGGATCACCGCGCCGTCGCCCATGAACGCCGTGTTGAGCGCCACGGCGACGTCGTCGGTGGGCACGACCTGGCCGAGATGCGCCAGGAGTTGCGGATCGCCGGCCGCCAGCATCTGCGCCGTCGAGCGGACGGTGAGCCCCGCTTCCAGGCGGGCGAGATCGGAGAGTTCCGGCACGAAGGCGCCATCGACGAAGACGATGCGGCGCGCCTCGATCGAGTCGAGCATGGCGCTGGCTCGCTCGGCGCGCGCCCTCGCCGCTGCGTCGGGCACGCCCGCGAGCGGCTTGGCGTCGCGCATGAGCGCGCGCAGGTCGGTGTATTTCCACTCTTCGACACGGCGGTGCGGCAGGCCTTCGGTCTCGAAGCGGCGGAAGGCATGCTCGCGCAGCGCCGCGACCGCGGCCGCGCCCGGAAGCGCGCGCTTGGCGGTGGCGAAACTCGCCGCCAGCGCGGTCTCGGCCGCGGTCTTGATCGGGTGGATCTCGGCGTTCATCACAACCTCACGCCGCCTCGTCCCGGTATTGTGCGTAGCCCGTGGCCTCGAGCTCGAGCGCCAGCTCCTTGCCGCCGGTCTTCACGATGCGGCCCTTCGAGAGCACGTGCACCACGTCCGGCACGATGTAGTTGAGCAGGCGTTGGTAGTGCGTGATCACCACGAAAGCGCGTTCGGGCGAGCGCAGCCGGTTGACGCCGTCGGCGACGACCTTGAGCGCGTCGATGTCGAGGCCGGAATCGGTCTCGTCGAGCACGCACAGCCGCGGCTCCAGCAGCGCCATCTGCAGGATCTCGTTGCGCTTCTTCTCGCCGCCGGAAAAGCCGACATTGACCCCGCGGCGCAGCATGTCCCGGTCGATGCCGAGCCTGCCCGCGACCTCGTTCACGCGCTTGACGAATTGGGGCACCAAGAGCTCGGCTTCGCCGCGTTTCTTGCGCTGCGCATTGAGCGCGGTGCGCAGGAAGGTCATGGTGGCGACGCCCGGGATTTCGAGCGGATATTGGAAGGCGAGAAAAAGCCCCTTGGCGGCGCGTTCGTCGGGCGCAAGGGCGAGAATGTCCTCGCCGTCGAGCAGCACCTCGCCTCGGGTGACGACGTAGTCCGCCTTGCCGGCGAGCACGTGCGCGAGCGTCGACTTGCCTGAGCCGTTCGGACCCATGATGGCGTGCACGGTACCCTTGCTCACGGACAGCTCGAGCCCGTTGAGGATTTGCTTGCCGTCGACCTCGACGTGCAGATTCTTCACTTCCAGCAGGTGCATTCGAACGATTTCCTTACGTTGATCCTCGTCCTGCGGAGCCGCTGAAAGCAGCATCTCGAAGGACGAGAGCACCGAGTTTTCCCGTTCGCCCCCATCGTTCGAGACGGCCGCTTCGCGGCCTCCTCAGGATGAGGGCTATACCGGCCTAGCCCACGCTGCCCTCCAGGCTGACCGAAATGAGCTTCTGCGCCTCGACCGCGAATTCCATGGGCAGCTGCTGCAGCACGTCCTTGACGAAGCCGTTGACGACCAGCGCCACCGCATCCTCCGCGGAGAGGCCGCGCTGCCGGCAGTAGAACAGCGTGTCCTCGGAGATTTTCGAGGTGGTCGCCTCGTGCTCGAACACAGCCGAGGCATTCTTCGCCTCGATATAGGGCACGGTGTGCGCGCCGCATTGGTCGCCGATCAGGAGCGAATTGCAATTGGTGAAGTTGCGGGCGCCTTTCGCTCTGCGGTGCGCCATGACCAGCCCGCGATAGGTGTTGTTGGAGTGGCCCGCCGCGATGCCCTTGGAGATGATGCGGCTGGTCGTGTTCTTGCCGAGATGCAGCATCTTGGTACCGGAATCGACCTGCTGGTGCGCGTTGGAGATCGCGATCGAATAGAACTCGCCGCGCGAATTGTCGCCGCGCAGGATGCAGCTCGGATACTTCCAGGTGATGGCCGAGCCGGTCTCGAGCTGGGTCCAGGAAATCTTCGAGCTCTTGCCGCGGCAGTCGCCGCGCTTGGTGACGAAATTGTAGACCCCGCCGCGGCCGTTGGCGTCGCCCGGATACCAGTTCTGGATGGTCGAATACTTGATCTCCGCGTCATCGAGCGCGACGAGCTCGACCACCGCGGCATGCAGCTGGTTCTCGTCGCGCATCGGCGCGGTGCAGCCTTCGAGATAGCTCACATAGGAGCCCTTGTCGGCGATGATGAGGGTGCGCTCGAACTGGCCGGTATTGCGCTCGTTGATGCGGAAATAGGTCGAGAGCTCCATCGGGCAGCGCACGCCCGGCGGCACGTAGACGAAGGAGCCGTCGGAGAACACCGCCGCGTTGAGCGTGGCGAAGAAATTGTCGGAGATCGGCACCACGGTGCCGAGATATTTCTTCACCAGATCGGGATGCTTCTGCAGCGCCTCGGAGATCGGCATGAAGAGGACGCCGGCCTTGGCAAGCTCCGCCTGGAACGTGGTCGCGACCGAGACCGAATCGAACACCGCATCGACCGCGACGCGGCCGTAGCCGTTGCCGCCTTCGCCCTCGGTCCCACCCTCGTCTTCACCATTGCCCTGGGGCTTCTGGATGCCGAGCAGCGCTTCGCGCTCGCGCAGCGGAATGCCGAGCTTCTCGTAGGTCTTGAGGATCTCGGGGTCGATCTCGTCGAGCGATTTCGGCCCGTCCTTTTTCTTCGGCGCGGAATAGTAATAGAGGTCCTGGTAATCGATCGGCCCGTAGCTCACGCGCGCCCAACGGGGCTCGCGCATGGTCAGCCAGCGGCGATAGGCGTCGAGCCGCCAAGCGAGCATCCACTCGGGCTCGTTCTTCTTCGCCGAAATGAAGCGGACGATATCCTCGGACAGGCCCTTGGGGGCCTTGTCGGATTCGATGTCGGTGACGAATCCGTACTTATACTGGTCAACGTCGATGCGACGGACCTGGTCGACGGTCTCGCGTACGGCCGGCATTCTTCCCTCCGCTGCGGTTTCAAGGACCGCGGGTTGGACAGTCGGTTATGGTCGTGGTCGTCTGGCTTGCCTTCACCCTCCGCTGTTGCTTCAGGCGGCGATGCCTCGTGTTTCCTTAAGTAATGCTACGGACACCTTAATCCAAGCTCGAATCAGGCAATCGATCTCGGATTCGGTGGTGGTCGGCCCGAGGCTCACGCGCACCGCGGCGCGCGCAAGCGGCGGGGGAACTCCCATGGCGGCCAGCACGTGCGAGGGCTGGACCTTGCCGGAGGAACAGGCCGCGCCCGGAAGACACGGCAACCCCTTCCAGATCGAAGGCAATGATCGCGGTCTCCGCCTTCATGCCCGCAACCGCAAACAGCGTGGTGTTGGGCAGCCGTTCGGCGCCGGCGCCGAAGATGACGACCTCGGGGCAGGCGGCCCTGAGGCCCAATTCGAGCCGGTCGCGGAGCCCGGCCATGCGCGCGCCGTCCGCTGCCAAGCCCGCAAGGGCTGCCGCGGCCGCCGCACCGAAGCCGGCAATGCCTGCCACGTTCTCGGTTCCGGCCCGCAATCCGCGCTCCTGACCGCCGCCCTTGATCAGCGGTTCGGGGAACGGGACGGCGGCGTCGCGCCGGACCAGCGCGCCCACGCCCTTGGGAGCGCCGATCTTGTGCCCGGAAAGCGTGAGAAAGTCGGCGCCGAGCGCGTTGATATCACACGCGAATTCGGCCGGCCGCCTGGACCGCGTCGACGTGCAGGACGCCGCCCGCTTCATGGGTCAGGCGCGCCGCCTGCGAAACCGGTTGAACCACGCCGGTCTCATTGTTGGCGAGCATGAGCGAAACCAGCGCTCGCCCGTGGAGCGCGGCGAGACGATGCTCGAGCGCGGTCAGGTCGATCCGTCCATGGCCGGTCACCGGCACCCGTTCGACCGCCGCCGGCGGGAACCGTCCACCCGCGAGCACCGAGGGATGTTCGATGGCCGAAACCAAGAGCCGTCCGTGCGTGGCGCCGTCGGCGGGCAGCGGCGCCAGGGCCAGCATGTTGGCTTCGGTGCCGCCCGAGGTGAACACGACGTTGCGCGGCTCGGCGCCCACGAGCGCAGCCACTTGTTCGCCGCGCCTCCTCGATCACGCGCCGCGCGGCGCGGCCCTCGGCATGGACCGAGGATGGGTTGCCGACCGCACCCAGCGCCGCCAGCGTGGCGGCGCGCGCCTGCGGCCGCAGCGGGGCGGTGGCGTTCCAATCGAGATAGATCCGCTCAGTCATGGCCTTCGATCGCGGTGCGGCACGGTTGTAGCCAAAGCCGGTGGCTCGCCCAATAGCCTTCGAAATCCTTGCTTTTTGCCCCCGCACCCGTGCTAGAAAGCGCCGCCGCGAGCGCCCGCCGCCGCCGTGCGGCGCCGCCGGCTTGCCAAAATCTAGAATGGTTCTAGATACTTACGTGCCCCCACCACCGCCGTCAAGCGCGCCGTCACCGGTGCGCGGCGGGGGCTGACGAATCAACCATCCAGCCGAGGTTCGAACTTCATGCCCGAGGTCATCTTCACCGGCGCGGCCGGGCGCATCGAGGGCCGTTATCACCCGGCGCGGCAGAAGAACGCGCCGATCGGAATCGTGCTGCATCCCCATCCGCAGTTCGGGGGCACGATGAACCATCAGATCATCTACCAACTCTATTATGCCTTCGTGCACCGGAACTTTTCCGTGCTGCGCTTCAACTTTCGCGGCGTCGGGAGGAGCCAGGGCTCGTTCGACCACGGCCAGGGGGAACTCTCGGACGCGGCCTCGGCGCTCGATTGGGCGCAGTCGATCAACCCGGAGGCCCGCAGCTGCTGGATCGCCGGCTTCTCCTTCGGCGCCTGGATCGGCATGCAGCTGCTGATGCGGCGGCCTGAAATCGAGGGGTTCATCTCGATCGCTCCGCCCGCCAACCTCTACGACTTTTCGTTTCTGGCCCCCTGCCCGTCCTCCGGCATGATCGTTCACGGCGACAAGGACGCGGTCGTGCCGCACAAGGACGTGACCGGCCTGGTCGACAAGCTCAAGACCCAGAAGGGCATCGTGATCGAGCAGAAGGTGATCCCGGGCGCCAACCATTTCTTCGACGGCAAGGTCGAACCGCTGATGCAGGCGATCAGCGCCTATCTCGACAAGCGGCTCAAGAACGAGCGCAAGCCGAGCGCGGCCTGAGGCTCACGCGCATGTTCCGGAAAAGTGGGAACCGGTTTTCCGAATAGAACATGCGCAAAATCAGAAAACGCTAGCGCCTCCGCTCGCCGCGGGATACGCGCGATGGCGCGATGGATGGCATTGCTCGCAATTCTCGTTTTGCTCGCTCTCGCCGCCGCCGGTTACGGCGCGCTGCACTACATGACGGCCGTCCCCGGCACGCCCCATCGTGGCCCGCTGCCGCCGCTCACCGCCGAGGAGGCGGCGCTGGCGGCCTCGCTCAAGCGGCACATCGCGACCATCGCCGCGCGCGAGCACAACGTCGCTCACTATGATGAGCTCGAGAACGTCGCCCGCTACCTCGAGGCGACGCTCGCATCGTTCGGCTATGTCCCCGGCCGCCAGGAATTTCTCGCCGATGGCAAGCCGGTCCGCAATATCGACGCGACGATCGAGCCCTCCGGAATTTCCGATCCCGAGGTCATCGTCGTGGGAGCCCATTACGACAGCGTGCTGGGCAGCCCCGGCGCCAATGACAATGCCAGCGGCACGGCGGCGGTGCTCGAACTTGCGCGGCTGCTGCACGATCTCGACGGCAGGAGCGGCAAGCGCATCCGCCTCGTGCTGTTCGTCAACGAGGAGCCGCCCTATTTCAGGACCGAGGCCATGGGCAGCCTCAACTACGCGCGCGCGCTCGCCCAACGCAACGAGCGGGTGGTGGCGATGTATTCGCTCGAGACCATCGGCTTCTATTCGCGCGAGCCGGGCAGCCAGCTCTATCCTGCGCCGTTCGGGCTCATGTTTCCCGACCGCGGCGACTTCGTGGCCTTCGTCGGCCTGCTGCGCTCGCGTGCGCTGGTGCAACGGACGATACGATCGTTCCGCGCGCACACCGCGTTCCCGACCATCGGCGGGGTGGCGCCAAGCTTCATTCCCGGCATCGCCTGGTCGGATCACTGGGCGTTCGCGGCGCAGGGTTTTCCGGCCGTGATGATCACGGACACCGCGCCCTTCCGCTATCCCCATTACCATCGCCCAAGCGACACGCCGGACAAGGTCGACGTCGAGAGCTTGGCGCGGGTGGTAAAAGGCATCGAGCGCGTGGTGCGGGACCTCGCGCGCTGAGACGGATGTCGCAAGGCGGGCGGCCGCGCGCATGCAGACGCGCTTGCGCCCTGCCGGCCAATTCGCTGCCGGGATCAGCCAGCGCGCGCCAGCACACCGCCGGTGAGCGGCCGCGGTACTCCGGTCGTGGTCGGAAAGGTCAGCGGCATGCCCTTGAGGGCGCGCACCGCAAGATAGGCGAACGCCTGTGCTTCGAGCGCATCGGCCGCCCATCCCACGGCGCTGGCAGTCTCGACGGGTGCTGGAGCCAGCCGCTCGGCCAACATCCGCATCAAGGTCGGATTGCGGGTACCGCCGCCGGCGACGATCCAGCCTGCGGGTGGGCGCGGCAGCACCGGGATCGCGCGGGCGACCGCCGCCGCCGTGATCGCCGTGATCGTCGCCGCCCCGTCCTGCGTGCTCTTGCTGGCCAGTCGCCCCTCCTCCGCCACCCAATGCCGGAAGGCATTGCGGTCGAGCGATTTTGGCGGCGGCTTGGCGAAAAACGGATGCGCCAGCACGCGCGCGACCGCGGACTCGTCGACATTGCCGGCGGCCGCGGCACGTCCCCCGTCGTCCTGTGGCTGTCCGGTCCGCAGGCGGACGAAATCGTCGATCAATGCGTTGCCCGGCCCGGTGTCGAACGCGATGAGGTCGGCATTGCCGTCGATGAATGTCACGTTGGCGACGCCGCCGACATTGAGAACGGCGACCGGATGCGCGCGCTTGAGCAGGCGCACCAGGGCACGATGAAACACCGGCACCACCGGCGCGCCCTGCCCGCCGGCGGCGACATCGGCGGCGCGGAAGTCAAAAACCACCGGGATGCCGAGCCTCCCGGCGAGCGCGCCCCCATTGCCGAGCTGGACAGTGAGCCCGCGATCGGGCCGGTGCAGGACGGTCTGGCCATGGAAGCCGACCACCCCGACCGCGCTCGCCGGCATTCCGTTCGCGGCCAGGAAGGCTTCGACCGCCTCGGCATGGATGTCGGTCACCAGCTCTTCGACCTCGGCCAAAAGCTTCGGCCGCGCGGCGCGGTCCGCGAGATTGGCGGCAACCGCCATCGCACGCCGCAGAAAGTCACGCTCCTGATCGCTGTAGGGCCGGTAGCCGGTCGGGCCGACGCGGCCGATCTCTTCGCCATCGGTCTCGATGAGCGCCACGTCCACCCCGTCATAGGAGGTGCCGCTCATCAGGCCGATGGCAGTAACGCGCGGCATGGAAACGTCCTCGGTTTAAAACCCGTGCCGGACCTGTTACACCACCGGCCGAAAAGAGGCGACAACAACAGGCGATACGGCATGAGCGCCTACAAGTCCGAATTTCTGCAGGTTCTCGCGGAGCGCGGCTTCATTCATCAGGTCTCGGACGCCGAAGGCCTCGACGCCAAGGCGGCGGCGGGCCCGATCACCGCCTATGTCGGTTTCGACGCCACCGCGCCGAGCCTCCATATCGGCAATCTGTTGACGATCATGATGCTGCGGTGGTTGCAGAAAACCGGCCATCGCCCGATCGCGCTGATGGGCGGCGGCACCAGCAAGATCGGCGATCCCTCCGGCAAGGATACCAGTCGCGCATTGCTGACAGCTGCGCAGATCGACGCCAACATCGCCTCGATCCGCACGGTATTCGCGCGTTTTCTCGATTTCGATCGGGGCGCGATCATGGCGGACAACGCCGACTGGCTTGACCAGCTGCGTTACATTCCTTTCCTGCGCGACGTCGGACGCCACTTCACCATCAACAAGATGCTCACATTCGACTCGGTGAAGCTGCGCCTCGACCGCGAGCAGCCGCTGACGTTTCTCGAATTCAACTACATGATCCTGCAAGCCTATGATTTCGTCGAGCTGCACAAGCGCCACGGCTGCATCCTGCAGATGGGCGGTTCGGACCAGTGGGGCAACATCGTCAACGGCATCGATCTCGGCCGCCGCCTGCTCAACGCCGAGCTGTTCGCGTTGACCACGCCGCTGTTGACGACCTCCTCGGGCGTCAAGATGGGCAAGACCGAGACCGGCGCGGTCTGGCTCAACGCCGACATGATGAGCCCGTACGATTACTGGCAGTTCTGGCGCAATTGCGAGGACGGCGATGTCGGCCGCCTGCTCAAGCTGTTCACCGAGCTGCCGCTCGATGAGATCGCGCGGCTTACCGCCCTCAGGGGGCAAGAGCTCAACGAAGCGAAGAAGGTCCTGGCAACCGAGGCGACCGCGCTGTTGCACGGCCGCGAGGCCGCCGCGCAAGCTGCCGAAACCGCGCGGCGCACCTTCGAGGAAGGTGGGCTCGCCGAAACGCTTCCGACCGTTGAGATTCCGCGCGCGAAACTCGACGCCGGCCTCGGCGTGCTCGCTGCCTTCGTGGAGGCTGGCTTGGTGTCGTCGAATGGCGAGGCCCGCCGGCAGATCAAGGGCGGCGGGCTCAAGGTCAACGATGTCACGGTCACCGACGAAAAGATGGTGCTCACCGCGCGCGACCTCACGCCGGAAGGCGTCATCAAGCTTTCGCTCGGCAAGAAACGGCACGTATTGCTGAAGCCGGTATGATTCGAAGGACCGACCGCCCTACCTGTTCGGCTCGGCATAGCTTTGCGGCATGGTGCCGTTGCCGCTCGGGAACTCGAAGAACTTGCGCAACAGGCCGGGCGCCACCGCGGAAATCGGATTGACGCGCAGGACCGGCGCGCTCGGCGGACCGACCACCTCGTAAGTGACGCCGAGCAGGCCCTCGTTGCTGCCGCCGAGGAAGAGTCCCACGATCGGGATCTGGCCGAACATGTTGTTGAGGCCGTAGAGCGGAACGAAGGTGCCGCGCATGCGCACGTCGTTGCGATTGTAATCGATGTAGCCATCGACCGTGCCGCCGATCGCAGGACCCTTCAAGAGCCCGTCACGGACGGTGAACCGGCCGAGCGAGCGGGTGAAGTCGACCCGCAGGCGCGAGAACTCCACGCCCGGCGAGGGCCCGCCGGGCTGTTGCGGGGCGGCCGCGACGCGATCGAGCGCGGCTTCTCCGCGCACCGCGAAATCGCGAATGTTGAGGATGCCTTCCTGCGGCGCCAGATCGGCGCTCTGCGGATCGAGCGCGATCCACATCTCGCCGCCGACGATCTTGGGGTAGATGTCGTTGAAGCGGAAAAAGGCGCCGGCGTCGCTGGTCTCGATGAAGACAACCTGGCGGCCGTTATTGCCGCGTCCGCGCACATCGCCGCTCAGCGGTGCATCGCGGCCGAGCTTGGCGTTCAAAGCGAGGCTCATGATGACACCGCTGCGGCGCGACGCCCGCAGATCGAGGCCGCGCAGAGTCTCGCCGTGAAAGCCGATGACGGTGCCGACCTTGACGTCGAGATCGACGTCCTTGTCGTGCTTCTGCTTGCTGCTGGCCGACCCGCTCAAGGTCGATTTGATGAAGCCGCGCCCGTCATAGACGTCGCCGCGCAAGGTCACGCGCAGCGTGCCGTCGGCGCCGCGATCGGCCTTGAGCGTGGCCTTGTCGCCGTCCGAAAGGCTGAAGACGGGGAAATTCGCCGACAGGACCTCGCCGCCGGAGTCGACCTCGACCGTGCCTTTGACCAAGCCGCCGGGCGCTTCGATGACCAAGTCCTCGAACCGGCTCACGGCGGCCTTGCTCACGAGCGTGAACGTCGCGCGACCGGAGCGGCCGGGAGCCTTCGACCATCCCGGCAGCAGATTGTCGACCTTGGCCTGGGTAAGATCGGCGTCGACGGCAAAGCGGCTGTCACCGTCGTTGGCCGGCACGCGCCCACTCAGCTTGATCGGCACCGGGCCGGTGAGAAAGCCGCCGAGATCGAAACCGAACTTGCTGCGCGCGTTTTCGTCGAGGGTGGCCTGGACGCGGATATCGGCATCGCCGTCGCGCGGCTTGCGGTAATCGAGCGCGGCCGGAACGCCGTTGATCTTGACGTCGCCCCTGATCCAGTGGCCTTGGTTGTTGGCGCTCACCTTGAGCAGCGCCGCCTCGACCTTCTGACCCATGACCATGCGTTCGGCGGCGAAGTTCGCGACGTCCATGTGGATCATGTAGATCGAGGAGCCGGGGGCGAGATCTTCCTTGAGCGGCAGCGACAGCGTCACCTGCGCGGTGAGCGTTCCGCGGCTCGTTGCCGGATCCAACGGCGCGCCCGAATAGTCGCGCAGCCGCTCCAACCCCAGGAGTTCGGCGGCGGCCGGCACCGATCCGTCGAGGCGAAAACGCGCCTTCGCCGGCGGCGCCTTGGGGAAGGTATCGGGCACCTCGAACACCCCGTTGGTGATCGAGAGCTTGCGGCCGGGCGAGATGTCCACGTTGCCGCGGCCGACATTGATCACCGCCGTGCGGCCGGAAATGCGCACGTTGACGTCGGCGTCGCGGATCGCCGGCAAGCCTTCGACCGGCCGGATTTCAGCGTCGTGGCCGGCAATCTGGATCAACAAGCCGTCATCGGGGACCGGCGGGCCGCTCGACTTGAGCGTGGACCACGGTGCATTGGTCGAGATGTCGAGCCGCTCGATCGTACCGGCCTGAAGATGGTCTTCGACCCAGGCGCGCACCTTGGGCGCGGTCACCACCGGCCACAGCCGCTTCATGGCCGCGACCGACATGGGCGTGCTGGCAATTCCGAGCGCCAGCCGGGGATCGTCGCTGGAAAAATCGAGGCTGCCGGTGAGCGCGAGGCCGAGTTGGGCGTTGCCCAACTCGCTCGGTTCGAGATCGACGCGCTGCTTGGTGGGATCGATGCGCAGCCGGAGCAGAATGCGGTCGAGGATGAGCGGCGCCGGATCTACCGGCGCGGCGGAGGCCAGCACCACGGTGCCGCCGGAGACCTGGAGGCCCCAAACGCTGCTGCCTTCGCGCGGCGCGTCGAACTGCGCCAGCAGGGTGATGCGGTTGCCGCCCGACACCACTTGGAACGGCATCACCAGGCCCTGGCGCTTGGCGTCCCAATCAAGGCTGATCTCGGCACGATCGATCGGAATGCGGGCGAGCGGGTCGTCGAGATCGATGATGACGCCCTTCTCCACCACGATGCGGCCGTCGAGCATATGCGGAATTCCGTCCGGCCCGATTTCGGCTCGGATGCGCGCCGACAGCGGCAGATCGGGCTGGTATTGGCCCTCCCCCCATCGCATGGCGAGGATCAGATCCTTGGCCGAGACTTTTTGCGTCTCGATGTCGATGATGCGGTGGCCCTGCCGGCTCGGCGTCATCGCCGCGCGCATCTGCCAAGGCCGTTCGACGCCTTCCGAGCCCAGCGTGACGGCAATGCCGCCGTCCCTGGGCCGCGTCACGCTCAGATCGATGTTGGTGAACGTCCACTGCTTGCCGTTGCGCTCGTCATCGACGGTGAGATTGCCGCCCTTGAGGCCGATCTCGGTGAGGTCGCGGCCATCGAGGGCGCCGGCGTCGAGACTCTCGATCCAGGCGAGCAGCGCGGCGAGATCGGGAACGCCGCCGCGCATGGTGGGAGCCGCCGCGGCTGGGACGAGGGTGGCGGCCGGCACCACCCGAGTGATCGCGGCCGCCCGTTCGCGGTTTGCCGACGCGCGCGCGGACGCGGCGACGGCGGGATTGGAAGCGGCCGAAGCGGTGACGAACGGACGCTTGTCGCCGCCCGCAAAAATCGTGACGGTGCTGTCCGATTCGATGCGCACCGCCATCTCGGCACCGACCAGGCTCAGCCGTTCGGCGCGAATACGACCCGTGAACAGGCCCCAGCCGGAGACGCCAACCTCGGCTTTCGGCGCGCTGGCGACGACGGTGCCGTCCGCGTCGCGCACCACGATGTCGCGAATGCGCAGCGACACGCGGCCGTTGGCATCGCGCTCGAGCTGGGTGCCGCCAAGCTCGACCTCGTGGCCGCCGCCGAGATTTTCCTTGATCGCCGCGGTCAGCCACGGCGTCGCGACATCGAGCTCGATCGGGCCGCTGGACAGGCGCCACCACAGCGCGACCATCGCGAGCAGGACCAGACCGCCGAGCGTGGCGCCGCCAAGCACGAGCTTGCGCAGGCGCGGCCAGCGTCGCATTCGCCAGTCGAAGGCGCAAAGCCGCGCTATCGGGGAGATCAGCCGCGCGCGTGGTGCCGCCTGCACCTCGTCGTCGGCGGAGGTCGGCGCATCGCGCTGGCACAAATGCAGATGGAGGCTCGCCTCCAGCTTACGGAGGGCCTCCAGACTCGAATGAGATTGCTGAACCGCCATGCCCCGACTTGGCGTCCCCTCGACCACCGATTCCGCCAAACGTCTGTCGAAACGACGTCCGTTTTCGACATCACGCCCGCGGCGAACCGGCCCCCTTTGCCGCGGTCGACTATCCCCAGCGCACGTCGACCCGGCCGCACTCTCGCGCGTATTATTTACCCGCTTATTGAGCCCGAAATAGGGACGAAAGGAAGGCGCATGGCGACGGAACTGGTCGTGGGATCAAAGGCTCCCGCCTTCAGGCTGGCCCGGGATGGCGGCGGCACCGTGTCGCTTGCCGATTTCAAGGGCCGCAAGCTGGTCATTTATTTCTACCCCAAGGCCGATACCTCCGGTTGCACGCGCGAAGCCATTGATTTTTCGAGACTTTGCCCTGAGTTCCAGAAGGCCGGCACGGACATTCTGGGGGTGTCGGCCGACCCGGTCGCGGCCCAGGACAGGTTCAAGAAAAAGCACGATCTGGGGATCGCCCTCCTCTCCGACGAGGCCCATGCGATGCTCGAGGCCTATGGCGTCTGGGGCAAAAAATCCATGTACGGCAGGACCTTCATGGGGATTGTCCGAACCACCTTCCTGATCGGCGCGGACGGGCGGATCGCCCGCATCTGGCCGCGGGTCAAGGTCGACGGCCACGCCGGCGCGGTCCTTGCCGCGGCAAAGGCGCTCGCGGACTGAGTCGCCGCTGATAGCGGGGCAGCCCCCAATCCGCGCCGAGCGGCCGCTCCCGACTCCAGTCATCCACAAATCATTTCCGGAAAATTAACTGCAGCCGGTGCGAATTGCGCGAGTTAGCGCCGGCGTAAGGTCATCCGATGTAGGCGACCGGCGGGGGGTGCGTTGAATGCCTCGACGGTCGCCGTCGCAGTACCACGGCCATCATTCCAGCCGTTCCGGCAATGGCCGGCCGCATTCCGCCCGCGCGCGGGGATGGGCAGCGGGCTACACGCTCGTCCATGCCGGGCGCCAGTTGCGCCTCGGTCCCATCGCCTTTTGGATCGTGGTCGGCACGCTGGTGATCATGGCGGCGTGGACCGTCACGACCGCAACCTACTTTGCCTTTCGCGACGACGTGCTCACCAGGCTCATCGCGCGGCAGGCCGACCTGCAATCCGGCTACGAGGACCGCATCGCCGAGCTGCGCGCCCGGATCGATCGCTTTTCGAGCCGCCAATTGCTCGATCAGGAGCAGTACGAGCAGAAGCTCGAGCAGATTCTACGCCGGCAAGCGGCGCTGGAATCGCGCGCGAACGCGCTCAACGGCCTCGCCGATATCACCGGCGCGATCAAGCCGCCGGCGCGCGGCGGCGCCGCCGAGCCGCGCACGATCCCGCGCAAGTCGTCCCTGCTCAACGACAAGGGCGCCTTCTTCGCGACGCCCGAGCGATACGCGGCAGCCGATCCGCGCGCGGGCGTGGCCATCGCCAGCGCCAGCGGCATCGGTGCGGCCATCGCCAGCCTGCAGGCTTCGCTCGATCGGGTCGAGCAGCGCCAGGCGGTGACGGTGAGTTCGATCGCGGACAGTTATGATTCGAAAGCGCAGCGGATGCGGGGCGTGCTCGCGGAGCTCGGGCTGCACGTCGGCAAGGGCGCCGCTGCCGACAGTGCCGGCGCCATGGGCGGCCCATTCGTCCCGGCGCGGGTTCCCAAGGATGCGATCGCTTTCGAACGGCAGCTACAACGCATCAGCATCGCGCGCGCCCAGGTCACCCGGCTCACGCGCACGCTCGGCACCGTGCCCGTGCGCAAGCCGGTCGACGGCGAAGTGGACCTGGCCTCGGGCTTCGGCGTTCGTATGGATCCGTTCACCAGCTCGCCGGCGTGGCACACCGGGCTCGACCTGCACGGCGAGACCGGGGACGCGGTGCGCGCGACCGCGAGCGGCAACGTCACCGCCGCTGGCTGGAGCGGCGGCTACGGCCGGGTCGTCGACATCGACCACGGCAACGGATTGTCAACGCGCTATGGCCATCTCTCGTCGATCGACGCGCGCGTAGGGCAGTCCATCAGGAGCGGGCAGATCATCGGCAGGGTCGGCTCGACCGGACGCTCGACCGGTCCGCACCTGCACTACGAGACGCGGGTGCGGGGCGAGGCGGTCGATCCGCAGAAATTCCTGCGCGCGGGACAAAGACTCGACGGCGGCGTCTGACCGCGCAATCCCCGTCGGAACATGCGCTACTCCACGTCCTCGACTTCCTTCGGCGCGGTGCCGAACGCCTTCTGCGCGAGCGCCGCCGCCATGAACTCATCGAGCTCGCCATCGAGCACGGCGCCGGTGCTGGAGGTGGACACGCCGGTGCGCAGGTCCTTCACCATCTGGTAGGGCTGCAGCACGTAGGACCGGATCTGATGGCCCCAGCCGATGTCGGTCTTGGCGGCCTGCTCGGCGGCGGCTTTTTCCTCGCGCCGCTTGAGTTCGCGCTGGTAGAGGCGCGCGCGCAGCATCTGCCACGCCTGCGCCCGGTTGCGATGCTGCGAGCGGTCGTTCTGGCACACCACCGCGATATTGGTCGGGATGTGGGTGAGCCGGACCGCCGACTCGGTCTTGTTGACGTGCTGGCCGCCGGCGCCACCTGCGCGCATCGTGTCGACCCTGACGTCGGCTTCCTTGATATCGATGTTGATGCGGTCATCGACGACCGGATAGACGTTGACGCTCGCGAACGAGGTGTGCCGGCGCGCGTTGGAATCGAACGGCGAGATGCGAACCAGGCGGTGCACGCCGTTCTCGGTCTTGAGCCAGCCGAACGCGTTGCGACCCTTGACCTGGATGGTCGCCGATTTGATGCCCGCCTCTTCCCCCGGGGTCTCTTCCAGATATTCGACCTTGTAGCCGTGCTGCTCGGCCCAGCGCGCATACATGCGAAGCAGCATGTTGGCCCAGTCCTGGCTCTCGGTGCCGCCCGCGCCGGCGTGAACCTCGAGATAGGAATCGTTGGCATCAGCCTCGCCCGAAAGCAGCGCCTCGAGCTCGCGCCGGGCCACCTCGGCCTTGAGCTTCTTGAGCGCGACTTCGGCGTCGGCGACGGCGGCGCGGTCGTTCTCCGCCTCGCCGAGCTCGATCATGGTGAGCTGGTCGTCGAGCTCCTGCTCGATGCGTCCGATGGCGGTGAGCTGATCCTCGAGCGCGGTGCGTTCCTGCATCACGCGTTGCGCGCGCTGCTGGTCGTTCCAGAGCGTGGGGTCTTCGGCCTGCTTGTTGAGCTCCGCCAGGCGCGCGCGCGCCTTGTCGAAGTCAAAGATGCCTCCTCAGCAGCCCGACCGACTGCTTGATCTCGTCGACGATATTCTGCACTTCCGCGCGCATGGCTTATCCGCCCGGGCAATCTCAACATCGGTGCCGATGTAGCGACTGCGCCGGGTGGACGCAATGGGCGCCAAGGCGAACGGCTCGCCTTAGTCACGTCTCACGATGTCAAACGGCGCAGTTTCTTCGTTCCCGCAGCGCGTTTCTGCGCCCGGGTTCTCTTACTTCCTCTTCCAGCGGCCTGCCCCCGAAGCGAGGGGTGGGCGGAGCGCCGGGAGGCGAATTGCCTTAACGTGTCGCGCTCGTAAGGCGCGACGCCACGCTTGCGAGGCGTGGGCCGTCCCGCGCAACCGGGACGCCGCCTCTCGGCGCTCCACCGTGGCGTTGTCGGCCCAGGGGCCCGCCTCCGTCTCCGGCATCGCCGGATCCGGCGCGAAGGCTCATCGCCGCCAGGCGCTCGTGCCTGGCTGCGGTCCCGGGCGTCCCGTATCCGCGGGTTACGAACCGCGGTCGACGCCACACCCCGCTCCGCCGTCAGGATAGTCTCCGGAGACGCCCCTCGATGAGCGGGATTTGCGAATCATGCCCCAACCACGTTACGTAGTCAATAGCGTAGTCACATTGTAGTCGGAGGCACTCGTTAGCGCCCCAGGCGAGATTGTTGGCTTCGATGGTTGTCGCCGCGGCGGACGGGGTCAGCAACTTAAGCATGTCCCGGCGTTGGCCGGTTTTCGATCAATGGTTCGACGATATTGACGACAGCGGGAGCCTCGGCGGTGCGATACAGCAACGGCAATTCTCGTGCGCTGCGTATCATGGCGTAGCTGCCGGCAGTCATGATCGGGGGGACTTCCGGCGGAAAACGCAGCCTCCACACAAACTCGAACGCCTCCATCAGGTCCAAAATCACAACCGGGCTCGGTAGCCGATCAGGGCAATCCTTGAGACCGACCACGAGGTGGTGCCAAGCGGTAGCGGGCTGAAGATGAACTGCGTACCCGACTCGGTGGATCAATGCATCGGCGCCGAGCGCGATTTCGATCATTTCAGGTTCGAACGGTGCGTCGCTTGGGGTCGGCGCCGCCGGCCGGTTCGCCTTTTCGCGCAGCTCGCGAATTGCCGCCCTGGCCTGCGGGTTAAGCACGGGCCGCGCTCCCCGACCGAAGCGCCCGCTGACCTGCGCGGTCCGCAGTTAGGTGGAAACCCCGGATGGCGATATCCCCTCCTCCGCAGGATTGGTCGCCCAGGTTTACGTAAGCTCCTTGATCTCGATATTGCGGAAGACCACGCGCCCCGTATGAGTTTGCAAACCGATAAATTTCGTCGTTGCGTCGGGCTTCCCGCGCGTGGGGTCGGTGTTCACAAAGTCGGTCTTCTGCACGCCGTTCAAGAAAACCGTATAGCGGTTGTCTTTGACGCGAATTTCGAAATCGTTCCATTGGCCGGGGCCATTCGGCGTGACGCTCTCGTTCAGATTCTGGTCGGCAATGTTATAAATCGCCCCGGTAGTGCGAAATTTCTGGTCCACGTTCTGCCCGGGGGGAGGCGATCCACGCCCGAGCGCATCGATCTGCACTTCAAAGCCGAAGTCGACGGCGACGAATGCCGTGTTGTTGTAATCGACGGTGGTCGGATCGGGAAAGCGGACAAAGATGCCGGAATTGTCATCCTCGCGCCAAGTCAGCCATCGCAGCTTGAGCACGTAGTTCACGAAATTGATTTTGGTGTAGAAGAGACCCAGATCGCTACCCGGCGCCGACTCGAGACCTGCTCCGATGACGTGGAAGCGACCGGGATTATCGTGCCCGGGCTGATTCTTGATCGTCGACATCTTCCAGCTTGCGGTAGAAGCGCCGTCGAACAGCAGCTGAAAGCCGGGGCTCGGCTGCGGCTTCGGCCGCTTGAGAAAATCGCCGAGCCGCCGCGCCAGCGCGGTACCTGTGAGCATGGGATTGGGCGAGCCCAGCGTCGGGAACAGCGCCGGACCCGCGACATAGGCGTTGCCGACGTGGTGAAAGCGTGCGTTCTCGTCGGTGACGGAATTGTTCGGGCTCGCTCCCATCCACAGCGGCCCCGCTTCGTGATGGGTGGTGCCCATCGTGTCTCTCCGCTTTTGGAACGGGAGTTTGCTCGATGGCGCCTCGTTCGGCTGCATCTTGTGGATCTGTCTTCGGTGGCCCTTGCGGCGGCTCGAACACTTCGTAGGGCTGACCGTTGGCGAAGATCTTGGCGACGTCATCGGCCGCCTCATCCATGGCGTTCCAAAGCGCCTCGTCGCGCGGCGTGCGCGTGATTTCGACCAGCGCCTTCGGAACTCCGAAGTCGAGATTGGCTGACAGGCGGATTGTGCTACCGGGATTGTGCGGCGTCATTTCACCAATGCCGCGGATGGTGATGACGACGTTGTCGTCGTTCGACTGCCGCAAGGCGTCGATCAGATCGACTTCGGGAATCTTCTTGAAGAGTTCAGCTTCCGAATCCGTGGTCGGTTTATCGAGGCCCGACGCCGTGATCTGCAGGTGAAAGTAGCCAAAATCATTGGCCGCGTGTTTGAACTTCCCCTTCACGAACAGCGCCGACGTTGCGAGCGCGGCGGGCAAGCCCGCCGGCAGCGCGCTGCGCGGAATGCGGATGGTGAGGTTCGAGCGCAGATGCGCCATGAGGTTCTGGCCGATCAAACCCGTGTTCGGAAGATTCGGGAACGAGATCAGCGCCAAGCGCGTGCTCTCGATCGTGCCCAAGGCGATGATCACGACGCCATCGTCCGGGACGGGAACGGCCTGCTCCGGCCCGGATGGGCTCTGCTTGAGCAGCACCGCGGTTACGACGGTCGTACCATTGCTCGGCGTCGTGACCAGGCGGGTCACATGCGCACTCGGAACGATCATCAGACGCTTCTTGACGTCGTCGCCCGCGGACCGCGTCTGCGCCACGCGCGCAGCTTCCATCAGCAGCGGCGCGGAGCTGAACTTGTTGATCGGGAAAAAGCCCGGGAGCGGCGGCTTGGCGTGCACCGCGAGCGGAGCCTCCAGCTTCAATTCCTCCGGCGCATTTGCGCCGACGTCCTTCAAGTGAATCGGCAGCTGATCGAGCGGAATGGCGTGACGCACCTTGTTGTTCTTGATCCCGCTCGCGAGCAGTTGGCGCAACGCATCGTGCAATGGTCCATGGATGAAGTCGTTCGAGCTGTCGGTTCCGATCTGGCTTGCGGCTTGGTCAAAGTATTTTTGCTTGAGTTCATTGACGACGGTTGTCGGCCACGTCGGCGGCGCCATCTCTTCATCGAGAAGCCGCGGCGACCAGCCACCAAAAAATAGGGAACGGCCGCCCACAGTGTATGCCAGGCCGGGAAATCCACCGGCGACATTGGGGGCTTCCCATGGAAGGCCAAACATTTCGGTCGGCTGCCCCTGCAACGGAAGGTTCTGAAAATGCTCCGGCAGAGAATGCTGTCCGGCCTCGAGCACCAGAATTCGGTAGCTGTTGGTGTCGTCGGCGAACAGCAGATGCTGCGCCAGCACGCCGCCGAAGCTTCCGCCGCCGACGATGATGGCATTGAAAGGTCGCGCATCGCTCTGGGGACTTCCGTCCGGCCGTTGGCCGTTCTTGTCCATGCTCCGCATGGCCTCGTCGAACCCATTGCACATGTAGCGGCCGAGGATGTCTCGGCTGAAATCGGTGAATTGTGGCGTGCTGCTCGTGGCCATGTTCGCCTCCGATCTCCGCGGGTAAGGAACCCGCGGGCTGACTATCCGGGCGATGCACGATGGCAATTACACTAGCACCGGTTGCACAGCTTCGGGAGTCCGTGCGCCGGAAATTTTTGCGCGAACGGTATCCGGTTGCGATAGCGGCAGATTATCGAGAAGAAGCTACGGTTCGCATTGAGGGGTGCCGGAAATATCCGAGCGTAAAATAAATACGAAGTGAAGACAGTTACGCCGAGGCCAAGGACGCGAAAAAACCCACATCAGTCAGGCTAACCGAAACCTGGTACCAACGCCCCGCTCGCGCGCAAGCTCAAACGCGCGTGCCGCGGCGGCTACGTCCTGAATGCCGGTGCCCGAGCTGTCGAAGATCGTGATCTCGTCCACCCTCGACCGTCCACGGCGCCGGCCGATGACGAGGTCCCCGAGTTCGGCGTGAACGGCCTCAGGCGTCATCCGCCCAGCGCTGATGGCATGGTGCAAATCGCCCATGGTCGCGCATTGCGCGAGGATATCCGTGACCACGGTCGCCTGCGTCATCAGGTCGGGATGAATTTCGCTCTTTTGCGGATTGTCCGCGCCAACGGCCGCGATGAAGGTACCGGCCCGCACGTCGCCAACTCCCAGATAGGGCTCATGCGACGGGGTGCATGTCACGATGACATCGCTTTCGAGGGTGGCGGCGCGCAGATTTGCCGGCGTCGCAATGTCGACGCCGTGTTGTTTCGACATCGCGGCTGCAAATCCGGCCGCGGCGGCGGCATCCTTGTCCCATGCAAAAACCCGCCGGATGTCGAGGACATGGCGGAGCGCAGCGAGCTGAACGCGGCCCTGCTCGCCGCAGCCGCAAATCGTCGCGGTTCGGGATTCCGGACGCGCAAGGTAGCGGGCGGCGACCGCCGTGGCGGCGCCGGTGCGCTTGATAGTGATTTCGATGGAATCGAGGAAGGCCAGGGGTCTTCCGTCTTCGCCGTCGAGGAGCAGGATTGCGCCCTGGATGGTCGGCAGATCCCGCAGGCGGCGGTTTTGCGGGAAATTGGCGTTGGTCTTGATCGCGACATAGCGACGCCCGAGCGTCAGGCTCGCCGACTTGACGTGAAAACCTCCGCCTTCCACCGGGATGTGAAGCGGTGCCGGGGTGGCCGTTTGCCCCTCGGCATGGAGACGGAACCCGTTGGCGATTGCCGCAACGTACTCGGCAAACGGCATCAAGCTTTCGATGTCGCGGCGAGATAACAGGATAATCTCGTTTGGCATTATCGCGCCCGTCAGCGATCAGCCGATCTTCAGCCCATGCCCAGCAGGCGGAGGCAATTGCAGGCGGTAATCGCGCTCTGCTCATCGTCGGAAAGTCCTGCGTGTCGCATCGTATCCGTCAGCTTGCCACGAAGAGGCCCGTCACCGGCGATCGGCCAGTCGCTGCCGGCGACCACATTGTCGGCGCCCAGCAGATCGACCGATGTGCGGATCAACGCCGGATGAAAGAGCGTCGTGTCGATGAAGACATGTTTGCGCATGACGTCGATGGTGCCGGAGGGCAGGAGACTCGGGCTCGACAGGCCGGCGGCCATGGCCAGGCCGCCAATCGCATGCGCGGTCACGACGACGCGCAATCCCGGCAACTGCGCAAACACCCCGCCTTCGACCAGAGCGATAAGCGAGGCTGAATTCACCGTGCCGCGCGCGAACAGCGTCCCGATCAGCCCGTAGGCCGCCATCTGTCGTGTGAGCGGCTGCGGGGCCACCGGGTGTGCGAACACCGGCACGCCGAGCGTCGCGGCGACTGCAAGCGTAGGGCGCGCCTGCGGCGCATCGATCATGAGATCGCCGCGCGCGCAATCGACGAAGAGACCGCGCAGTCCAAGATCGCGGATGGCACGCTCGGCCTCACGCGCGGCCCTGTCGCCGTCATAGGCGTCAACCGACGCCAGACCATGAATGCGGCCCGGGTAGCGCGCGACCAGCCCCGCAAGCTCGTCGTTCATGGCCATGATGGTTTCGTGCGGCACGCGGCCTTCCGCGTCCGCGATCAAAGCGGCCGGAATATTGACGACACGCGCGCTTTTGTCGTCCTCGCGGATGTCTTTCAGCAAAAGGCCCTCGTCCGCCAGCTTCGGTGCGAGCGCTTGCCAGCGTGCACGCTGGTTCGGCGGGGCGGCCTGCACCGCGGTCAGCGCGAAGCGCGCTGGGACGTGGTGGGTGTGAAAGTCGATGATGTCGAGCTGTGCCTGACTTCCACGCATTTTTTCACTCATCCGGAACTAATGCCGTCGCGCCCGAAAGGCGCTTGCAAGCCAAATAGGGACAATCGCTCCTGCCCGGCAAAGCATTCTTTCTCTCGCCTGCCTTAGATTTATTCATGTCGAGGGCGCCCGGAGGATCTCGCGTCGCCTGCCCGGCCCCTGCGCTCAAGGGTTTTTGAGGCTGCGGTCGGCCATGCGCTCCGCGTCGCCCAGGGGCGTCCCTTAACGCGGGCAGCGCTGAAAAGGCACCCGCCGCCGAAAGTCGAAAGGTCGACCCCACCCGACTCGCCGGTCTAAAGCTTGCGGCACGCAAATGCCGCCAGATCGAGCCCGGCGAGCCCGTTCTGTGGCGGCTATTTCTTGACCACGACGATCAGCGGCTTGTCCTTTGCCGCCCGGCTGTGAACGACGAACGCTCTCGCGCTCGCGCTTGCACTCTCGTTGCGCGCCAAATGGACCAACTCGGCGGGGATGATTCCGGCCTCGCCGGCCTTGAGGACCGTTGTTGGCCGCCCTTCGATTTCGACCGTCAGGTTTCCGTCGATGACCTGCAACAGCTCCTGGGCGCCGGGATGCATGTGCCAGGGGGCCGCAGCACCGGGCGGCATTTCCAGGACGTTGACCACGGTTTCTTGAACTTTCTCGTCCTGGCTCGTCAGATCGCTGCGCAAGATTTGCGTGAGTTTCGGCCCCCCTTGCGGGGCCTGAGCCAATACGATTTTCGTCCCAACAGGTACGGCGGCTGCAGAAGCCGCGAGCTGCAAGAAATCACGGCGACCGAATGTCATGGCGTCCCTCTCCTTGTCTGTATTGATATTGATGTCCCGATAGTGCCCGTCGCGCGACGCGGCAGGTCCCACCACCCCGACAAACACCGCTGTTTGCTCGTTATTCGCACCGGCGGGCCAAACGGCCAATATTCCTGAACGCCTGCAGAGCTGGCCCGCGTCATCCCGGCGCTCGATCAACCGCCGAGCTCGGCATGCACTGCGCCGAGCGGATCCGCTTCAAGCGGCGACGGAGTGCTCCGTCCGCTCACACTGAACGCGAAGTCGGTCATCGCGATTCCGCTCGACATTCCGACAGGTCGGGCGAAATTTGATGTTGCCAACCGATTCGGTGCCGGCCATGCAATTACCGACGGCACTTCTCCGAGTCAGGCCAAAAACCGACTTTCTTGCAACAGGCAAGAAAATTTTGCCCGTGGCTTTCGGTGTTCGTTGCACCGCCAATTTCGGAGGTTCAGGTTAGTACGAAGGCGACGACCTGTACGAAGCTGGTGAGAAGATGGTCAAAGGTCTTCTTGTCGTTACCGTCGCGGGACTAGTCGCGACCGCTGGCGCGCAGGCCGCTGACATTCCTGCGAAGGCCAAGCCGGTGCCGTATGTGAAGGTCTGCGGTTCTTACGGGGACAGCTTCTACTACATTCCCGGCACCGACACCTGCCTCAAGCTGGGCGGGTATCTACGTGTCCAGGCCGAATACAATGCCGGCGCCGGCGGAACCGCGGCCGGCTCGGGCGCGACCGAAGCGGCGCAAGCCCGTTTCGCCCGCGACGTCACCAACGACGTCAACTACCGTACCCGTGCCGCGCTGTCGTGGGACGTGCGCCAGGAGACCGAATACGGCACGCTGCGCACCTTTATCCGCCTCGGCGTCCAGGTCACCACTCCGGCGGTTACCGAGGCCGGCGTCGTGTTCTGGAATCGGGCGTTCATGCAGTTCGCCGGCTTCGCGGTGGGAAAGACGCAGTCGTTCTTCGATCTCTTCACCTACGACGGCGCCTACAGCTACCACACCGTGACGGTCGGGGCCGACACCAGCGCGAACGGAGTCACTGTATGGGCCTATACCGCCGAGTTCGGCAACGGCTTCTCCGGCACGCTCTCGGCGGAGAGCCCGCTTGGCCACAACCGCGCCGCGGTTGTTGACGCGGCCAACGCCGCCTCTTTCGGCGTCAATGCCGCGGTCGTCGGCGATACCGCCTTCGCGGTCAATGCCGCCGGCAATGGCTTCCGGCTGCCCGACGTGGTCGCCAACCTGCGCGTCGACCAGGCCTGGGGCTTCGCCGGCGTCAGCGGCGCAGTTCACGAAGCCAGCGGCGCCTACTACCTGAATCCCAACCTCGTCGACAACGGCCATCCGGCGGACAAGCTGGGCTGGGTGGTCGCGGTCGGGGGCAAGTTGAATCTTGCGGGCGGCGACATGGTCGGCGCCAACGCCTGCTACACGGAGGGCGCTGTCGGCTTCTGCACCAGCATCGGCAGCGGCGCGCAGATCTACAACGCCTCGTCCAGTGTTGGCGTCGGCTGGCTGACCGACGGCGTCTTCGATATCGGGACTGATGTCCAGCTGACACGGGTGTGGAGCGCCGTCGCAGCCTATGAGCACCTGTGGAACCCGAGGTGGCGGACGTCCTGGTTCGGCGGCTACGTCAACGTCAGCTACAACGACACCGCCAAAAGCATCATCAACTCGCACTTGCCGGGTGCGGGCGGTGCCGTCGTGTGCGGGGTAGCCGTCTCAGGGGCCGCATCCCTGCCTATCACGCTTCCCCCGGGGGGAGGAGGCAACAGCTGCAATCCCAGTTTCAGCTTCTACGAAATCGGCTCACGCACGCAGTGGAACCCGGCGCCGCAGCTCGATGTCGGCTTCGAACTCCTCTACTCGCACCTCAACACCGCGTACCGGGGACCGGGGAACTATTCAGCGAACATGCCGCGGCCCGCGGTTGCCTTGATCGATGACCAGAACGTCTGGTCCGCGATGTTCCGCTGGCAGCGCAACTTCTATCCATAAACGCTTGCTCGATCCTGGCAATCTCCGACTATCGCGGCTGTCGAAAACGAGCTCGGCTCACTCCCCACCCCATCTCGGAAATACAACTTCGATCTTACGAGTGCGCGGCTCGACGATGGCGACCAGCTCCTCGACCACCACGTAACCGAAGCCGCGCAGCTGCGGCGCCAATTTTTCCGCTTCGGCCGGAAGCGAATGAACCTGGATTTCCGCGGGCACGATGCCGTCGACCGCAACCGAAAAGGAAGCTGCGAGCGGTTCGGTTTGCTTGGTGATCAGCTTGGAGATCGCCGTCTTTTGCTCGAGCGACAGGCGGTCAGCCTTCGTCGCCGCGGATTGCGACGATGTTTGCGCTACCGCGGGCGAGATTACAAATTGCAGGATTGCGGTCAGGACCAGAAGTTTGCGCATTGAAGTCCTCGCGGTTCGACTCTCCCCATTGCCAAAACTCGGGTGAATCCGAACTTGTTCCCGATCGCGCAACCCGGCGCAGCGCGGCTCATGAGAAAAATTAGGCCAGGTGCGAGAAAGGATGCTTTGCGTCCGCGCGATCGAAACCGCTATTCGCGCCCGGTATCGAGCAAACATCAGTGCGGAGCACCTCATGAGCAAAAATGTTGCAAGACCCGGAGTACGGCCATCGCATCTCTGCGCACTAGTGGCCGGCCTCATCGCTCTCTGCGGCGCCACGCAAGCTGTCGCAGAGAGCGCGTGCAAACCCGTGTTAACGGTCAAGGAGATCCGATTTTCACCGATTCAGCAGTTGCAACGGATATGGACGGCGCGCCTCGATGTCGACGCATCCCGCTGCGCAACCAGCTCCGGTCGTTTCGACATCAACTTCATCCGGCTCAAGGAAACGGCGCCCGACCTGCCATTCACCGAGCACTTTACCTGGGGTCCCGGGGAGATCGAGGTATCGGTGGATTTCTGGGCGGATGAAGCCGTGCTCGCATATTCGATCGGCGCCATCGCGCCGTGCCCCTGCCGCGACTGACGACGCGATGACCGCCGCCGCAAGCGAATTCGTTTCACCGCAACCAAAGCTCGGATTTGAGCAGGCGACTCACCACGTCACGCAATCAACCCATCGTGATAGTCGGTGATACATGTGTTGCATCGCGACTTGAGCTTTGATACGGTATCAATCCCATGAATGCCGGAACGCCCAGGGTCCTGGCCCACAGCTGGCTGCTGCTCGTCCACCAACTTCCGGCAAAGCCTGCATACCTGCGCGTCAAGATTTGGCGCCGGCTGCAGGGGATCGGCGCGATCGCGGTCAAGAACGCCGTGCATGCGCTGCCGATGAACGAGGAGACGCAGGAGGACTTCGAGTGGCTGCTGCGCGAGATCGCCGAAGGCGGCGGTGAGGCGTTCGTCTGCGAAGCCCGCCTGATCGACGGCCTGACGGACGAGAAGGTCCGGGCGCTCTTCGACCAGGCGCGCGACGCCGACTACAAGACCGTCGTCGAGGACGCACGCGCGATCGCAAAGCTGTTGCGTCCCAATGCGAAGCCCGAGGCGACCAGCGACTTTCGCATTCAGGTTGCGCGATTGCGCAAGCGCCTCGCCGAGATCGTTGCGATCGATTTCTTCGGCGCCATCGGCCGCGAAACGGCGGAAGGTTTGCTCACGAGCCTGGAGGCTCGATTAAGCGAGGATGAGGCCGTGACGGACAAAGCGACAGCCGATTCCAGGGCAAGCGTCGTTGGCACGCTGCGCAACAGAACGTGGGTCACGCGACAAGGGATATACGTCGATCGGATCGCCAGCGCCTGGCTGATCCGTCGCTTCATCGACCCAGACGCTCGTTTCAAATTCGTGTCCGGCAAGGGCTATCGCCCGCAAGCGGGCGAGCTGCGCTTCGACATGTTCGAGGCCGAGTTCACCCACGAGGGCGACAAATGCACGTTCGAGGTGCTGTTGGAGCGCGGCGCGCTCAACGATCCCGCGTTGCGCGCCATCGCGGAGATTGTCCACGACATCGATCTCAAGGACGACAAGTTCGGCCGCACCGAAGTCGCCGGCATCAGGACGCTGATCGAAGGCATCAGCGTCACCACGAAGGACGACTTGGAGCGGATCGCGCGCGGCACCGAGGTGTTCAACAACCTCTACGAATATTTCAACAAGAAACGGCGATAACAGCGATCGTCAACAATCCGCGAGAGCAGCGAGGTGCATTGTCATGGAGCAGGTTCTTTCCTTGATCTCAACGACGGATCTCTATGGTCGGCTTGGCACCGCCACGGCGCCCACGGTGGTGGACGTTCGGCGTCCCGCCGATTTTGCCACCGCGGGCGAGCTCATTATCTCGGCCTTTCATCGCGCCCCGGATGAGGTGGAGCAGTGGCGAACGGATCTGCCCAGCGGACGCCAAGTCGTCGTGCACTGCGCTCATGGGCGTCAGGTCAGCCAAGGCGTAGCTGCCGCATTGCGCGCAGCAGGCATCGACGCCAGCTATTTGCAGGGTGGCATCGCCGGCTGGATCGCCGAGGGTCTCCCGACCTACCGGCCGATCGGCGCCACGCCCGGCAAGTGGGTCACGCGCGAGCGGCCGAAAATCGACCGCATCGCCTGTCCGTGGCTGATCCGGCGCTTCATCGATCCGCAGGCGGAATTCATCTACGTCCCGCCCAAGGACGTTCTCACCGTCGCGAAAGAGACAGGCGGAACGCCTTACGACATCGACGGCGTCGAATTCGCGCATGAAGGCGAGCGCTGCTCGTTCGATACGATCCTGCGCATCTACGGCATCAAGGACCCCGCGCTTGACCATCTGGCGACCATCGTCAGGGGCGCCGACACCTCGCGTCACGATCTGTCGCCGCAGTGCGGCGGCCTGTTCGCCATTTCCTTGGGCCTCTCCGCGAACTTTGCGAACGACCACGAAATGCTCGCCCACGGCATGGTGATGTACGACGCGCTCTATACCTGGTGTCGCAAGCTCCAGGCGGAAACGCACAACTGGCCGGCCGCGAGCCTGAAGCGGGCCCGCCATGGCTGAGCTTGCGGTCGCCGCGCGAGACGGTTCGGAATTCCACCACGGGGTATCGCTCCGCGAGGCGTTCCTGACCTGGCTTCGCGTCGCGGCGCTGAGCTTCGGAGGCCCCGCCGGCCAGATCGCGGTCATGCATCGCATCCTGGTCGAGGAGAAGCGCTGGGTTTCCGAGCAACGTTTCCTGCATGCGCTCAACTACTGCATGCTGCTGCCGGGGCCCGAAGCGCAGCAACTGGCGACCTATATCGGCTGGCTGATGCATCGCACGCTGGGCGGCATCATCGCCGGTGGGCTGTTCATCATCCCCGGCATCGTCGCCATCATGGCGCTCAGCTACGTCTACGCCGCCTGGGGCAATGTGCCGATCGTCGTGGCGCTGTTCTTCGGGCTCAAGGCCGCGGTTCTCGCGATCGTGCTCGAAGCGGTGTTTCGCATCGGCAAGCGCGCGCTCAAGAACCGCGTCATGATTGCGATTGCGGCGATTGCCTTCATTGCAATATTTTTCCTCGACATCCCGTTTCCCGTCATCGTTTTCGGCGCGGCTTGCATCGGCTTCGTCGGCGGCATGCTCGGCCTTGCCGCATTTGGCAACGGCGGCGGACACGGCGCGAGCGGCAAGGGCACGCCGGGCGTGGTCGATAGCGTGCTCGGCGAGGGTCTGCCCGAACACGCCCGACCGAGCGTGCGCCACGCCTCGGCCGTCGCAGCGGTTTGGCTCGCGCTCTGGCTCGTTCCGGTCGTTGCGCTGCTCGCGACACTCGGCGGCGCCAATGTCTTCAGCCAGATCGCCGTGTTCTTCAGCAAGATGGCGGTGGTGACGTTCGGCGGCGCCTACGCGGTGCTCGCCTATGTCGCCCAGCAGGCGGTCGAGAACTACGGCTGGCTCAAGCCCGGCGAGATGCTCGACGGCCTCGGCATGGCCGAGACCACGCCCGGCCCGTTGATCATGGTGCTGCAATTCGTGGGCTTCATGGCGGCCTACCGCGATCCGGGCACGCTGTCGCCGATGCTGGCCGGGACCCTGGGCGGCCTGCTCGCGACCTGGGTCACGTTCACGCCTTGCTTTCTCTGGATCTTCCTCGGCGCTCCGTTCATCGAGACCTTGCGCGACAACAAGGCGCTCAACGCCGCGCTGTCCGCTATCACCGCCGCCGTGGTCGGCGTGGTCTTGAACCTCGCGATCTGGTTCGCGATCCACACGGTGTTTCACGAAACGGTGCCGGTGCGCGCGTTCCCGCTGGCGTTCGACGCGCCGCGGCTGGCGAGCGTGGACTGGTTCGCGCTCGCACTATCGGTCGCCGCCGCGATAGCCATTTTCCGCTTCAAGGTCGGGATGATTCCGACCCTCGCCGGGTGCTGTGGCGCCGGCATCATCTTGTTCCTGTTGGGGGTGCTGTCATGAACCGCGTTGTCACGCTTGCGGCGGCCGTCGGCACGGCCTCTTGTCTGGCGTGCACCGTGGCTGGCAGCCGGGCTCAGGCCGAAACAACGAAAATCGACATCGCAAAAAAAAGCCAAATCGGAGTGCCACCCGCCGATTTCGAATTTTTGCGAACGGGTGAAGGCGGGAAAGGACAATGGACGGTGGTGCGCGATCCGACAGCGATCACGGGCGCCGCCATCGAGCAAGTCAGCAAGGACCAGAGCGAGCATCGGTTCCTGCTCGCGATCTACAAGCCGCTTTCGCTCAAGAACGTCGCGCTGAGCACTCGCTTCGAGGTGATTGCGGGAACAATGCAAAGCGCCGGTATCGCTTTCCGTTTTCTGGATGCCGATAATTACTACGTCGTCAGTGCGAATGCTCGGGAAGGACGGATCGACCTCTACCGCTGTCTGGGGGGTAAGTTGGAGCTGATCGGCGGAACGGACGCCGAGGTCGTGCTCAATCATTGGCACATGCTCGGGCTGGTCGCCGACGGCGATCAATTCACAGTGTCGCTTGATAATGAGCCGCTCTTCACGATTTGGGATCGCACCTTCTTGAAGGAAGGCCGCATCGGTCTCTGGACCGAGGAGGACAACGTCACGCGATTCGATCAACTCGAGATCACGGCGCTGCCCTGGGCGGAGGAGCGCTGATGCCGTACCGCATGAAGCCTTTGTCCTGTGACCCCGCCCACATCAATGGCATGTCCGAGCGGCTGATCGTCAGCCACTACGAGAACAACTACGGCGGCGCGGTCAAGCGCCTCAACCTGATCGACGAGCGGCTCGCCGAGCTCGATTACGCGCACGCTGCCGGTTTCCTCGTCAACGGCCTCAAGCGCGAACAGCTCGTTGCGATGAACTCGATGATCCTGCACGAGCTGTTCTTCGACGGCCTCGGGGCCCAGGGCGAACCCGGCCCTGCGCTGCGCGACGCGCTCGCCCATGATTTCGGGTCGTACGAGCGCTGGCGGTCAGAGTTCGTGGCGATGGGCAAAGCGCTCGGGGGCGGCTCCGGATGGGTGCTGCTATCGTGGTCGCCGCGCGACCGCAAGCTCGTCAACCAATGGGCGTCGGACCATTGTCACACATTGGCGGGCGGCACGCCCGTTCTCGCGCTCGATATGTACGAGCACTCTTATCACCTGGACTTCGGCGCCAAGGCCGCGTCCTACGTCGATGCCTTCATGGACGTCATTCGCTGGAACAATGTGGAGCGACTGCTTGTTCAAACGACGAGCGGTCAAGGGACTGGGGGCGCCACCGAGCAATAGGCTCATACCAGGAGGACTTGTCATGCGTGCTGTTCACCTGCTTGCGATTTGCGCTATCGCGACAATCGGCACCGCCGCCAGCGCCCAGGA